>NC_014958.1:1282500-2482500 GCF_000186385.1 Deinococcus maricopensis DSM 21211 | reverse complement strand
CGAGGGCCGCAGCGAAGACTTCCAGTCCCGCTTCGTGGGCGCGCACTTCTTCAACCCCCCCCGCTACCTGCACCTCCTCGAAGTCATCCCCACGCCCAAAACCAAACCCGAAGTCCTGAACACCTTCAGTGCCTTCGGCGAAACGGTCCTCGGCAAAGGCATCGTCGTCGCGAATGACGTGCCCGGCTTCGTCGCCAACCGCATCGGCGTCTACGGCATGGTCCGCGCCATGCAGCACATGCAGCAGACCGGCCTCACCCCCGACATCGTGGACGCCCTCACCGGCCCCGCCCTCGGCCGCCCCAAGAGCGCCACCTTCCGCACCGCCGACCTCAGCGGCCTCGACATCATCTACCACGTCGCCAGCGACCTCGGCAAAGCCACCGGCCCCGACGAGGACTTCACCCTCACCGACAGCCTCAAAACCCTCGTCGAAGAGAAAAAATGGCTCGGCGACAAGACCGGCAGCGGCTTCTACAAGAAAACCAAGGACGAACGCGGCAAAACCAAGATCCTCACCCTCAACCTCGACACCTTCGAGTACGAGGACAAAGGCAAAATCAAGGTGGCCGCCGCCGACGCCCTCAAGAACGCCAGCCTCCCCGAGCGCGTCAAGGGCCTCTACACCGCCCAGGGCCCCGAAGGTGACTTCCTGCGCGGCGTCATGAACGACAGCTTCTGGTACGCCAGCAAAATGGCCGGCGTCGTCAGCGACCGCCTGCAGGACATCGACAACGCCATGAAATGGGGCTTCGGCTGGGAACAGGGCCCCTTCGAAACCATGGACACCCTCGGCGTCCAGACCGTCATCGCGAACCTCGAAGCGGAAGGCCGCGCACTCCCCCCGCTCCTCCAACGCATGAAGGACACGGGCCGTGAACGCTTCTACACCAACGGTGAGATCGTCACCCCCGCCGGCGAACCCACCGCCTACCAGGCGCCCTACCTGATCCTCCAGGACCTCAAGAAGGACGCCACCAAGGTCGTCAAGAAGAGTGGCGGCGCCAGCATCCTCGACATCGGCGACGGCGTCCTGCTCCTCGAATTCCACAGCAAGATGAACGCCCTCGGCGAAGACGCCATCCGCATGGTCGGCGCCGCCCACAAAGCCGTGCAGGACCTCGGCTACGCCGGCCTCGTCGTCGGCAACCAGGGCGAACACTTCAGCGCCGGCGCGAACCTCCCCCTGATCCTCATGAACGCGCAGGAAGGCGAGTTCGACGAGATCGACGCCGCCATCAAGGAATTCCAGAAGGCCACCACCAGCCTCCGCTTCAGCCCCCACCCCGTCGTCGTCGCGCCCTTCAACCTCACCCTCGGCGGCGGCACCGAAATGGCCCTGCACGGCGACCACGTCACCGCCAGCGCCGAAACGTACATGGGCCTCGTCGAAGTCGGCGTCGGCCTGATCCCCGGCGGCGGCGGCACCAAGGAAATGCTCCTGCGCTTCACTGACCAGGTCCAGCCCGGCGGCACCCTCCTGCCCGCCGTGCAGCGCGCTTTCGAAACCATCGCCATGGCGAAAACGTCCACCAGCGCCCAGGAAGCCGTCAGCCTCGGCTACCTCCGCCCCACGGACACCATCGTCATGAACCGCGACCGCATCATCGAAGAAGCCAAACGCCAGGTGCTCGCCCTCGCCCCCGAATACGTGCAGCCCGTCATGCGCACCGACATTCCCGTCATGGGCGAAGCGGCCATCGCTGCTATCAAGAGCGCGCTGTACGGCATGCTCCAGGGCGGCTTCATCAGCGAGTACGACCAGGAAGTCAGCCTGCACGTCGCCAACGTCCTCGCCGGCGGCCGCACCAACAACCGCCAGGCGCGCGTCAGCGAACAGCACCTCCTCGACCTGGAACGCGAAGCCTTCCTGACCCTGTGCGGCAAACGCAAAACGCAGGACCGCATCGCCCACATGCTCAAGACCGGCAAGCCCCTGCGCAACTGAGGGACGCGCCGCCCGAACCGCCCGTTTGAGCCTCACCTTCCTGTGCCGCGCCCCGAAATGCACTCCAATACAGGAGAGCCCCGCACGCGGGGCGCGCACCCCCAAGGAGTACCCCCTTCATGCGTGAAGCCGTAATTGTCACTGCTGTTCGCACGCCCGTCGGACGCGGCGTGAAAGGCACCCTCGCCAACACCCGCCCCGACGACCTCGCCGCCCTCGCCCTCAAAGCCGCCGTGGACCGCGCCGGCATCAGCGCCGACCTCGTCGAGGACGTGTACCTCGGCTGCGCCATCCCCGAAGCGGAACAGGGCCTGAACATCGCCCGCCTCGCCGCGCTGCGCGCCGGCTTCCCCGACACGGTCGGCGGCGTCACCGTGAACCGCTTCTGCAGCAGCGGCCTGCAGACCGTCGCCATGGCCGCCGCCGCCATCCAGGCCGGGCAGTCCGACGTGATGCTCGCCGGCGGCGTCGAGAGCATGAGCATGCTCCCGATGAGCGGCCACAACCCCAGCCCGAACCCCACCCTGATGGACTCCCGCCCCGGCGCGTACATCGGCATGGGCCTCACCGCCGAGAACGTCGCCGCGAAGTACGGCGTCAGCAAGGAAGACCAGGACAAGTTCGCGCTGCAGAGCCACCAGCGTGCCGCAGCCGCGCAGGACGCCGGGAAGTTCCTGGACGAAATCGTGCCCGTGCCGGTGCGCGTCGACAAGTTCAAGGGCACGAAGGTCGTCAGTGACACCATCAACTTCGAGCAGGACGAACTGATCCGCCGCGACGCCAGCATGGAAGGCATGGCGAAGGTCAAGCCGGCGTTCAAAGCGAACGGCACGGTCACCGCCGCGAACGCCAGCCCGTTCAGCGACGGCGCCGCCGCCGTGCTCCTGATGAGCCGCGAGAAGGCCGACGAGCTGGGCCTCAAGCCCATCGCGCGCTTCGTGGGCTTCGCTGTGGCGGGCGTCGAGCCGGAACTCATGGGCATCGGCCCCGTGAACGCCGTCCCGAAAGTCCTCAAGCAGACGGGCCTGAGCATCGAGGACATCGACCTGTTCGAGCTGAACGAGGCGTTCGCCGCGCAGAGCCTCGCGGTCATCCGCGAACTCGGCCTGGACCAGGAGAAGGTCAACGTGAACGGCGGCGCGATTGCGCTCGGGCACCCGCTCGGCTGCAGCGGCGCGAAACTCACCGCGACCATCATTCACGAACTGCGCCGCCGTGGCGGCGGTAAGGGCGTCGTGACGATGTGCATCGGCGGCGGCATGGGCGCTGCGGGCGTCATCGAAGTGTTCCCGCAAGATCAAGCGGCGGACTAAGCCAGCAGCGGAGCGGGCGGCCCTCCCTGAGGGCCGCCCGCTCCGTCTGGCCGGTCGGGTGAGCGCGTGGCGCGTCACGGCGGCGAACGTCAGGCTTTTGAAAGCAGACCTTCAGTACCTTAAGGGCACCTCAAGATCGACTCACGTTCCGGGTCGCTCACGTTGCCAAGATGCCCGACTACGCCCTTACCCCCATGGTGATGCCCCTGGTGCTCGCACAGGTGGTCACGTTCCTGATGATCGGGAACGTCATGCAGCACGCCCGCCAGCCCACCCACCGGGCGTTCCTCGCGCTGCTGCTCGGCAACAGCGTCTGGCTGATCGGCGCCATCATCATGAACTTTGCCGCCACCCTGGAACTCAAATGGTTCTGGGGGCAGGTGCAGTTCCTGGGCATCCTCACCATGCCGGCCGCGTGGCTGGCCGTGGTGGAGCGCTACCTCCGCCCGCACCCGGAACCCATGCCGTTCCGCCGCGTGGCGGCGCTGCTGGCCGTGCCGGTCGTGACACTGCTGCTCATCTGGACGAACGGCGCGCACCGGCTTATCTGGGATTACGCCACCCCCACGCCCGACTGGACCACCGTGCACCGCACTGCCGGGTACTGGCTCGGCGTGGTGCTGTACGCCAACGCGCTGCTGCTCTGGGGCGCGGTGCGCCTCGTGCCCGCATGGCGTTCCGCGCGCGGTGCGGAACGCGCGCAAATCACGCTGCTGCTCCTCGCCGTGATCGTCCCGAGCGTCACGAACACCCTGTACCTCCTGGGCGTGCCTGTGCTGCCCGGCATCAACCCCACGCCGGTGGGGTTCGCGCTGAGCCTCGCGCCGGTCGCGTGGGGCATGGCCCGCTACGGCCTCCTGCGGGTCGCGCCGCTCGCGCACCGCCAGGTGGTCGAGCACCTCCCGGACGCCGTCTTCGTGCTCGACGCGCGCCGCCGCATCGTGGAAGCCAACAGCCGCGCCGTCGCCCTCGCCGGCGCCACCCCGCGCGCACTGCAGGGCCACCAGCTGCAGGCGCTGTTCCCCGGCTGGCCCGACCTGCACGAACACCAGCTGGCCGTGGAGTGGCGGCACGGCGAGCAGGTATGGGAGGTGCAGCAGTCCACCGTGCGGGACCGGCACGGCACGGCCCTCGGTCAGACCGTCGTCGCGCGCGACGTGACGACGCGCGTACAGGAACACGCGCGCGTGCAGCGCCTCGCGAACGAAGACGCCCTGACCGGCCTCGGGAACCGCCGCGCCTTCCAGACGGACCTGGCGCGCGAAACGGCGCGCGCCACCCGGCACAATCTCAGCATGGGCGTCGTCATGATCGACCTCGACGGCCTCAAGGCCGTGAACGACCGGCAGGGCCACGCGTACGGCGACGCCCTCATCGCGGCCTTCGGACGGGCCCTGCCGACCGTGTTCCGCCCGGAGGACCGCGCCTACCGCCTCGGCGGCGACGAATTCGCGGTGCTGCTGGCGCACGCTGCCCTGGACGGTCAGCCGGCGGTGTGGGAACGCGTCGTGCAACTCGTGACGCTGGTGCGCGCGCAGGGCTTCCCGGACGTGGACGCCAGCACCGGCGTGGCGTACTTCCCGCACGACGGGCACGGTGACACGCTGGTGGACCGCGCGGACGCCCGCATGTACGAGGACAAATCCGCCCGCCGCGCCCGCCGGACCACCGCGGATCGCCTCACCTGAAGGGCCGTTCATCGTGGCCGTCGCGCGTGCGTCCTTGCTGAACGGGCCGTCCGAAGAGGCGTAGGCGTCTCCTCTGCACGTCCGCCTGCTGCGCACTGACTGAGCGGAACGTGGCTTCTCTGGCCCGCTCCTGCCCCGCGAACGGCTGCGCGCCTGGGCGGCCTGGCCCCTGACAGAAGGGCGCTTGGAGACAGGTACGTGGTGAACTCCCCAGAAACCTGCACCTTGGCCGGTCGAGCCTCACCCTCCCAAGGCGGGCACGCCCTGCCCGCCTTGGTGCGGCACCCGCCTGCGCAGGCAGAGCGTGGGCCGTTCGCTGCCGCTGCCTGCTCGCCCCAACGAGGCCGAGACGGACATCCCCAACGTCAAGAACGTGAGGCCCTTCAGCCCGAGCTGCCGGCCATCTCCGCACGCCCGGCCGACGCTCCTACCTTGCTGCCGCGCTGATGCGGGCACGTGATGCTCGGTGGGGCGTACACGAAGAACACCTTCATGCCTCTGGAGTGCCCGGGCCAATAATCCCAACCCGGCCTTAAGTTGACCGCAGGGCCGCGCACACGCGCGGTGCGTACCGTGAGGGCGTGTTTCAGAATCGGCAGGAAGCGGGACGGCACCTGGCGGCGCTGCTCGCCGGGCAGGACGCGCTGAGCGGTGCGGTCGTGCTCGCGTTGCCGCGCGGCGGCGTGCCGGTCGCGTTCGAGGTGGCGGAAGTCCTGCGCGCGCCACTGGACGTGTTCGTCGTGCGGAAGCTGGGGGTGCCCGGTCATGAGGAGGTCGCGGCGGGCGCCGTGGCGTCCGGCGGCGTGCGCGTCTGGAACGACCACGTCCTGCGGTACTTCGGGCTGACCGTACCGGACCTCGCGGGCGTGGAGGCGCGGGAAACGGCGGAGCTGGCGCGGCGCGAGCGGGTGTACCGCGAGGGGCTTCCGCCCGTGCCGACGCAGGGCCGCACAGTGCTGCTCGTCGATGACGGGCTCGCCACGGGCGCCACCATGCGCGCCGCCGTGCGCGCGGTGCGCCCGCAGCAGCCCGCGCGCGTCATCGTGGCCGTGCCCGTGGGCGCCACCGACACCGTGGAGGCCCTGCGGGACGACGCGGACGACGTTGTGTGCGTCCTGATGCCCGATCCGTTCGTGGCGGTCGGGCAGGCGTACGCGGAGTTCCGGCAGACGACGGACGATGAGGTGCGCGCCCTGCTGGCGCGCGCCCGGAAGGGGGAGAGGGCATGAACGATGAGCAGCTGACCACGATCATCGCGGGGGAACTTCAACCGGTCACGGGCGCGTCCGGCGATTACGACGCGCTGCTGGACCGTATCGGCGACGCGCGGTTCGTGCTGATCGGCGAGGCGAGCCACGGCACGCACGACTTCTACCGCGAGCGCGCGCGACTCACGCGCCGTCTGATCGAGGAGCGCGGCTTCACGGCCGTGATCGTGGAGGCCGACTGGCCCGACGCGTACCGCGTGAACCGCTACGTCCTCGGGGAAGGCGACGACGCCAGCGCCCTGGACGCGCTGGGGGATTTCACGCGCTTCCCGAAATGGATGTGGCGCAATGAGGACGTCCAGCACTTCGCGGAGTGGCTGCGAGGGCACAACACCCGCTCGGGCGCGCGCGTCGGCTTCTACGGCATGGACCTCTACAGCATGCACCGCAGCATGCACGCCGTGATCGAGTACCTGGAGGGCGTGGACCCGGAGGCGGCGCGGCGCGCGCGCGGGCGGTACGCGTGTTTCGAGCCGTACGGTGAGGACCCGCAGACGTACGGCATGTCCGCCGCGTACGGCATTGGTGAGCCGTGCGAGGACGCCGCCGTGCAGCAGTTCCTGGAGGTCAGCCGACTCGACCCGGACGGCGGGAGCGTGCTGGAGGAGGATGAGCACTTCTACGCGGAGCAGAACGCGCGCCTCGCCCTGAACGCGGAGCGGTACTACCGCTCGATGTTCCGCGGCCGCGATGAATCCTGGAACCTGCGCGACACGCACATGACGGACACCATCGCGGCGCTCGCGCGGCATCAGGAGGACGGGGGGCGCACGCCGAGGTTCGTGGTGTGGGCGCACAACTCACACCTCGGGGACGCGCGCGCGACAGAGATGGGGTGGCGGTACGGGGAGTTGAACGTGGGGCAGCTCGTCCGGGAACGCTGGCCGCGTGAGACGTTCCTGCTGGGCCTCAGCACGCACAGCGGTGACGTGCTCGCCGCGGACACCTGGGACGCGCCGGGACGCCGCAAGCGCGTCCGTCCGGGCCTGCCCGGCAGCGTGGAGGCGCTGCTGCACGCCGCCGCGGGGGAGCGTGCGGAGCCGAACTTCTGGCTGGACCTGCGCGCGTCGGGCGCCCTCGCGGACGCGCTTCACGCGGAGCGGCTGCAGCGGTTCATCGGCGTGATCTACCGCCCGGACACCGAGCGGCAGAGTCATTACGTGCACACGCGCGTGGCCGAGGAGTACGACGCGCTGCTGTACTTCGACGAGACGAGCGCGCTGGTCCCCCTGGACCGTACGAGCGGCGCCGAGGATGCCGACGAGCTGCCCGACACCTACCCCGCCGGGCTGTAGCGCTGGCCCTGAACGCTCACGCGCCGCCCCGGATCCGGGGCGGCGCGTGAGCTGCGGCGTCAGGCGGACACGGGCACCTGCCCGCGTTCGTAGAACGGCGGCGGCTCGATCCCGAGGGCGCGCAGGTACACGTACCCCTGAGCGCGGTGGTGGATTTCGTTGTCCACGGCGTAGATCGCGGCCGTGAACGCGGTCATGGTGCCCCAGAACATCACCTTCATCTCGTCGTAGCGGCTGGGCGGCACGGTCAGCAGTTCCGCGTCCAGGCGGGCCGTGAGGGCGTCCCACGCGGCCAGCAGCGCGCGCTTGTCCTGCGGGCTCGGGCCGTTCAGGTCAGGGGCGGGCCACTCGTCGGTGACGAGGCCGCTCAGGGTGTACGCCGCGACGCCGTAGCACTCCCACGCGAGCTCCCCGAAGGTCCGCATGGGCGGCGCGGCCGTGAACGTGAACAGCTGCGCTTCCGGGAACGCCTCAATGACGCGGCGGGTGAGGTGCCGGTGGCCCTGCCAGTGGGAGAGGAACGTCTCGGGGCTGAGGATGCCTTGTTGGTTCATGGTGACCTCCACCCGCAGCGTAGGCGGCATTCCCGTCAACACCTGACGCCTTTTGAGCGCATGATTTCATCATGTACGACCCTTCCATGCGGGTACTGACGGTGCTGGAACTCCTGCAGGCCCGCGAGTGCGTGACCGGCGCGGAACTCGCGCGGCGCCTGGAGGTCAGTCCGCGCACCGTGCAGCGGTACGTGGCGCGCCTCCAGGACCTCGGCATTCCCGTGGAGGGCCGCCGTGGCGTGGGCGGCGCGTACCGCCTGCGTCCCGGGTTCCGCCTGCCGCCGCTGATGTTCACGGGCGAGGAGGCCCTGAGCCTCGTGCTGGGCCTGATGGCCCTGCACCTGCTGGGCCTGTCGGCGCTCGCTCCGGCAGCGGAAGCGGCGAGCGCGAAACTCAGCCGCTCCCTGCCGCAGCCGCTGCGGGACGCCGTGCTGGCCCTGGAGGACCTCGTGCAGCTGGACGCCTCCCCCTGGGTGATCACGACGGACGCGCAACTCCTCACGGCGCTGCTGGACGGCGTCCGGACTGCGCGGACGGTGCAGTTCGCGTACCGCTCGCGCGTGGCGGACGACACGCAGCGGTGCGTGGACGTCTACCGCGTCGTGCACCTGGACGGCCGCTGGTACGCGGTGGGGCACTGCCACCTGCGCGGGGCGCTGCGGTCGTTCCGCCTGGACCGCATGACGCACCTGCGTGTGCTGGACGCCCCGTTCAGCCCGCCCGAGGGGTTCGACGCGCTCGCGTACCTGCGCCGCACCCTGCCGGACGCCCCTGCGGCGTTCCACGTGAGCGTGTGGATGGCGTGCGCCCCTGAGCACCTCGCGGGGCGCGTGTCCCTGTGGAACACCACGCTGACGCCCGAAGCGGGCGGGACGCGCCTGCGCACGTGGCGCGACCGCCTGGACGCCTTCGCGGGGTTCCTGTTGGGCCTCGGCTGCGATTTCCGCGTGGACGACCCGCCGGAGCTGCGCGCGGTGTTCGGGCGGCTCGCCGGACGGTGCGTGCAGGCGAGCGCGCCGGACGCCCCCCATCCTCAGGCTTGAGGTCCGGGCGTGGAAGCGGGCCGTGGGCGTCTGGGACGATCCGGGCGGTCCGGTCAGGGGGTCCAGTCGAGGGTGGGCAGCTGCGCGGCGAGCCAGCGACCGGCGTCGCTGTTCGGGTACGCGACGGCGCTGTGGTCGTCGATGGGGCTGACGTACGTGCGTAGGCCGCTGTGCGTGCCGTCCGTGCGGACGTTCGGGGTGCTCTCGAACAGGACGTTGACAGCGCGGGCGTGCGGGCTGCCGTCGGGCGCGTGGGGGAGGCGTTTGCTCTGCACCTCAAGGTTGTAGCGGACGTTCGGCCACACGAGGTCCTTGACGCGGTACGTGCGGTTCCCGAGGCGCGCGTACGAGCAGCCGAACGCCGGATCGGTGCTCCACGCGGCGCGCGCGTCGGCGCTGAGGGTGCGGAAGTCGTTCATGTTGTCGGTCTGCCACGCGAGGCAGATGCTGTCGAGGTCGATCATCAGGCGGACGGGCACTTCCGGGTGCAGGCGCGTGAGCTGGTGCGTCCAGGTGCTGCCGTGGGAGTGCGCCACCAGCACGATGCGGGTGGGGTTGCGGCGGCCCCACACGAGGTCGCGGTTCGCGTCGAGCAGGTCGCGTTCGAGACTCAGGAAGCCGCGCTGCACGCTGGGCGCGTACGGGCTGCTGTGGTCCACGAGGCGGGCGCTGTACCCGCGCGTCTCCACCTGGAGGCCCTGGGCGCGCAGGGTGTCCGCGAGCGCCGCGAGCGTGCCGCGCGGCGTGAGGTAGTCCCAGTTGCCGGCGGGGTCGCAGGGTACGGAGCAGTGGCCACTCACGCCGAGGATCAGGACGTCCGGCGTGCCGGGCGGCCGGGGCGTGAGGGGCCCGGCGTACGTGGGCGCAGCCCCCGGGGTGAGGTTCACGGGCGCGCAGGCGGCGAGGGCACTGGTGAGCAGGAGGGCGGCGCGGCGCATAACAGGGCACTTTAGAGCATGCTGCACGCTGCGGGGAACGGTTTTGCCCTGAGCGGAGCGCGTATGCTGGATTCAGGGCTCGGCGAATGGAGACGCGCAAGATCATCCACGTGGACATGGACGCCTTCTACGCCAGCGTGGAGGTCCGCGACGATCCGCGTCTGCGTGGCCGTCCGGTCGCGGTGGCGTGGGGTGGGAACCGCAGCGTCGTCCTGACCGCCAGTTACGAGGCGCGGCCGTATGGCGTGCGCAGCGCCATGCCGCTGCATCACGCGCTCGCGCGCTGCCGCGACCTCGTGGTCGTCCCGCCCCGCTTCGACGCGTACCGGGAGGTGAGCGTGCAGGTGCAGGAGGTGTTCCGCACGTACACGGACGTCGTGGAGCCCCTGTCGCTCGACGAGGCGTACCTCGACGTGACCGCGGCGAAGGCGGGCGGGCCGAGCGCCACGCGGATCGCGGCGGCCATCCGCGCGGACATTCGCGCGGCCACCGGTCTCACGGCCACCGCGGGCGTGAGCGTGAACAAGTTCCTCGCGAAGCTCGCGAGCGGTCTACAAAAACCGGACGCGTTGACGGTGCTGCTGCTCGCCCAGGCCGAGGCGCTGCTCGCCACACTGGACGTGAGGGCGCTGCACGGCGTGGGGCCGGCCACGGCGCGGCGGCTCGCGGAGGCGGGGGTCCGGACGGGCGGCGACCTGCGGCGCCTCACGGAAGCGGAACTGACCGGGCTGTTCGGGCGGCTGGGCGCGCACCTGTACCGCGTGGTGCGGGGGGTGGATGACCGGCCGGTCGAGGCGGACCGCCCGCACAAGAGTATCGGCGCGGAGGAGACGTTCCCGCACGACCTGCATGGCGTGCCGGCGGTGCGCGCGGCGCTGCCGGCCCTGGCGGACGCGGTGGAGCGGCGGCTGGAGCGGGCGGGCGTGGAGACGCGCGTGGTCGTGCTGAAGCTGAAGTTCGCGGATTTCACGACCGTGACGCGCCGCGCGACGCTGCCGGTGCCGGTGCGTGCGGCGGCGGACCTGACGCGGGTGGCCGCCCGGTTGTTGATGCCCGAAATGCTGGGGGGGCGCGGGGTGCGTCTCGTGGGTATTACGGGAGCCGGCCTGTCGCCGCAGGGGCAGTTCGCGCAGGTGCCGCTGTTCACAGACCTACTGCCCACCACACCTAACGAACGTTAGATTTTTTCGTGAAAACGTGCCTGCATGACAAGTCGATGATGTACCTTCCTCATGGACGCGGTATAACGAGTTTTGTGAAAATCATCAAAACGATGACGCTGGCGCTCGCGCTGGCGGGCGTCGCGCAGGCCCAGACCGTTGAACTGCGCATCATGGAAACCACCGACCTGCACACCAGCGCGCTCGGGTACGACTACTACCAGGACAAACCCACCGGTGAATTCGGCCTCGAATACACCGCCACGCTCATCAAGCAGGCCCGCGACCAGAAACGCAACACCCTGCTGTTCGACAACGGCGACCTGATCCAGGGCAACCCCCTCGGCGACTACGTCGCGCGCGTCAACCCGCTCAAACTCGGCCAGGAACACCCCATGCACGCCGCCATGAGCGTCCTCAAGTACGACGCCGGCAACCTCGGCAACCACGAGTTCAACTACGGCCTGCCGTTCCTGCAGCAGGTCCTCGGCGCCGCGCCCATGCCGTACGTCAGCGCCAACGTCTACGTCGACGACGGCGACGCCAACCCCAACAACGACAAGAACGCCTTCACGCCGTACCTGATCCAGCGCAAGGTCGTGTACGACACCACCGGCCGTCCGTACGTCGTGAACGTCGGCGTCATCGGCTTCCTGCCCCCGCAGATCATGCAGTGGGACAAGGCCAACCTCGACGGCAAGGTCACCACCCGCGACATCGTCGAAACCGCCCGCAAGTTCATCCCCGAAATGAAGGCCCAGGGCGCCGACATCATCGTCGCCATCGCGCACAGCGGCATCAACGCCGACTACACCCCCGGCCAGGAGAACGCCGCCACCGAACTCACCAAGGTGCCCGGCGTCGACGTGGTCCTCAGCGGCCACAGCCACCAGGAATTCCCTGGGCCCGTGTACAAGAGCATCCCCGGCGCCGACATCACCAAAGGCACCATCAACGGCAAACCCGTCGTCATGGCCGGCTTCTGGGGCAACGACCTCGGCATCATCGACCTGAAACTCGAACGCAACGGCCAGGGCTGGAAGATCGTCGACGGCACCAGCAGCCTGCGCCCCATCTGGGACAAAACCGCCAAGAAGAACCTCGTGACGCCCGACCCGCGCATCGCGCAGGCCGTCAAGGCCGCGCACGAAGGCACCCTCGCGTACGTGCGCGGCAAGGTCGCGGACCTCAGCGCGCCCATCAACAGCTACTGGTCCTTGACGCAGGACGACCCCAGCGTGCAGCTCGTCAGCAACGCGCAGATCGCGTACGTCAAGAACGCCCTCAAAGGCACCCAGTACGAGAAACTCCCCGTGCTGAGCGCCGCCGCGCCCTTCAAGGCCGGGGGCCGCTCCGGCGCCAGCTACTACACGGACATCCCCGCCGGCACGCTCGCCATCAAGAACGTCGCGGACCTGTACGTGTACCCGAACACCGTGCAGGCCGTCCTCGTGAACGGCGCGCAGGTCAAGGAATGGCTGGAACGCGCCGCCGGGCAGTTCAAGCAGATCGACCCGAACAACAAGAACCCGCAGGAACTGGTGGACAACAGCTTCCCGACCTACAACTTCGACATCATCGACGGCGTCACGTACGAGATCGATGTCACGCAGCCCAGCAAGTACGACGGCAGCGGCAAGGTCGTGAACGCGGGCGCCAACCGCATCAAGAACCTGATGTTCGGCGGCAAGCCCATCGACCCGAACGCACAGTTCGTCGTCGCCACCAACAACTACCGCGCCTCGGGCGGCGGCAGCTTCCCCGGCCTGACCGGCAAGAACATCATCCTGCAGGCGCCCGACGAAACCCGCCAGGCGATCATCAAGTACTTCCAGGACCAGAAGACCGTGAACCCCACGGCCGACAACAACTGGAAGCTCACGCCGATCCCGGGTGCGACCGTCACGTACTTCAGCAGCCCCACCGCGCAGAAGACCCTGCCGAGCGGCGCGAAGTACCTCAACACCCGCGAGGACGGCTTCGCCGAGTACCAGCTCAGCTGGTAAGCCCCGCAGGCCCCGTACCCCCGCTTTGGCGGGGGTTTTTGCTTGCCACGTGCGCGCCGCCGCGCGGCTGGATATGCAGGTACCGGGCGGGTGTCATGCCGGTCCTCTGAGATTCATGAAGACCCCTTAAGCAACGGAACTATCTTTCGGCAGTACAGCCGAAACGCGCCGCCGCGTACGCTCTGAGCAGGTCGGAACGTGTTGCATGCGCACGCGCCGCCCGCCCCACGCGCGGACGCTTCGCGTGCCACGCCGCCCACCACCCACCCGGAACTCATTCTTCTTACACAGGAGTCTCTGATGCGTAACGCCCCACTGTTCGGCCTGCTTCTCGGCACCCTCGTCCTCGCCTCCTGCAACCAGACCGCCAGCACCCCCACCGCCGCCGACCCCGCCCCCACCAGCGCCACCAGCACCATCCAGAACGACCTGAACGCCTTCAAGCAGCTTCAGGTGCAGGTCAGCCGCGGCGAAATGCCCGCCCCGGTCGACAGCGACGGCAACCCCGTCGACCTCCAGAAACTCATCGGCCAGATCGAAGATGACCTCGCGCACCCCCTTGCCGCGCCCACCAACGAAGTCATCTCCGCGCAGGCCGCGTACGCCCAGCGCATCTACACCGACATCGCCGCCGACAACAACTTCACCGGCAACCTGGCCTACAACAAACGCACCTTCCCGCGCTTCAACTGGGGGAACGACGGCTGCAGCATCCCCGGCCTGCCCGACGCCGCCTCCAAGTACATCGTCTTCCACCCCGCCTGCGTGCAGCACGACTTCGGCTACCGCAACGCCCGCGCGTACCCCAACCTCATGAACGAAAACCACCGCGGCTGGGTCGACGGGCAGTTCAAGGAGCACATGCGCACGATCTGCAGCAAACGCAACATCCTGCTGCGCCCCGGCTGCTACGCCGACGCGGAGATCTTCTGGGCGGCTGTCCGCCACGGCGGCCGCGGCTCCTTCTACAACTGAACCTCACCGCAGCAGAGAGGAGGCCCGTCCACGGACGGGCCTCCTCTCTGCTGCGCCCGGCTTACGCGCGCGGGTTGAAGTGAATGTTGATGTTCACCGTCGTGCCCGGCTGCGTGTTCGGGTCGAGGTTCAGCCAGTGCGTCGCCAGCACCGGCGGCGTCGGCTGCGGGTCCATGACGCGCACGATCAGCTTCCCGACCGCCGGGACGAACACGCACCAGCCGTCCTTCGTTTCGCGGAACGCGCGGAACGGCACGATGGTCTGCAGCGTGATCTCCTCGGGCGTCGCCCAGTACTCCACCAGCATCAGGCCGCTCTCGCGCGCCAGGTCCGCGTCGGCCACGTCGAACTGCACCTCGATCGCGTCGGGCTTCTCGCCGCCCACCTGCGTCCAGCCGGGAATCACGTACCGGCCACTCGCGGTGCTGCGCAGCTGCTCCCCGGCGTTCGGGCGGGTCACGCGCGCACCGCCGCGAACGTCAGGGCCAGGGGGACAACGGAAACAGGACGCGTAAACGACATCATGCCCTCAGCTTAGAGCTTGAGCGCCCAACGCGCAGCGTGTTGGAGCGTCCGCGTCAACAGCGGACCCTGCTGATGCGCGGGCGCGCCGGCTCCGAAGCCCCTGAACTCAGGGAGCGCTCCCCCTCAAGCCGCGTGGGCCTCACCCGACGGTGAGGCCCACGCGGCTTGGCCAGGGGTTACTTGGCCGTTTCGACCTGCCCGGCGCGGCGCGCGCGCAACTCGCGCTCCTTGAGCGCCTCGGCGGCGAAGAAGCTCCCGATCACCGCGATCACCGACAGGACCTGCAGCACGATGCCTTCCCACGTGGCGTGCAGCCCGAGCCACAGGCCCAGCCAGCCCGGCAGCGCGAACGGTAGCGGGTGCACGGTCATCCAACCGACCAGCTGCAGCGTGTGCACGGTGTTGCCCACCATGACGCCCAGCACCGCGCAGATCAGCGCGCCCGTCCAGACCAGCAGCTTCTTCATGGGCAGGCGCGCCTGCCAGCGGAACACCAGCAACCCGACGCCAACCACCGCCGCGAGGCCCAGCGCCGTGCCGCTCAGCACCGACGCCGCGCCCGCCTGCAGCACCAGCGACTGCAGGAACAGCACCGTCTCGAACCCCTCACGGTAAATGGACGTGAACCCCAGCACCGCCAGGCCCACCCACTGCGCGCGCATGGCGCCGCGCGCCCCGTGCGTCAGCTCATGCTTGTGCTTCTGGAACGCCGCCATGCGGTCCGTCCAGTACACCTGATGGAAGAACCAGTTCATGATCAGCAGCAGCACGCCAATCGCGATGATGCTCACGACCGCTTCAAGCTTCTCGCCGTACCGCCCCAGCAGCGACAGGGCCCCCTGCATCACGAACCACGTCGCGGCCGTCGCCAGGAACGCGCCCGCCGCGCCCAGCCACATGGGGCGGCGCAGGTGCACGACCTCCTTGCGGCGCAGGCTGCCCATCAGCGCCGCGAGAATCAGCACGGCTTCCAGGCCCTCGCGGAACACGATGATGCCGGCGTTCGTGGCGACCGCGGCGGGCGCCACCTCGGTGCCGAGCACCTTCGCGGTGTCCTGCAGGGCCGCCTGCAGCTCCGCGCGGGTGGCGCGGAACGCCGCGGCGCTCGCGTGCTCGCGGATCAGCAGCGCGAAGCCGCGCGGGCGCTGCCCGTTCCACAGCAGGTCCTCCAGGCGCGTCTTGAGCTCCGGGTTGAACACGGCGATGCGCGCTTCCGTGCCGCTTTCCAGCAGCGCGTACGCGTCCAGGCGGGCCGTTTCGGCGCTTGCCCACTCGCCCGCCTGTGCGGCCGCGACGACAGCGTCAAGCTGCGTACGGACGATGTCGAGGTCCGCGCCCGCGTCGCGTTTCTGCCACGCGGCGGGGAAGGCAGCGTTCACCTGCTTCAGGAGGGCGTCCACGCGCGTCCGGAGTTCGTCGGGCGTGGGCGTCTGGGTGCGCAGCGCCTGCGGTGCGAGCGTCCGCCCGAGCGCTGCGAACGCGCCCGTCAGGTCGCGCGCGGCGGCGCGGTCCGGCAGCAGCGGCGCGAGGTCCGCGAGGGCGCTGGTGGCGCCGCTCAGGAACGTGCGGCCCTCGTTCACCTCGACGTCCTGTGTGACGTGCGCGCGGCCGTTCGTGACGACCACGCCGCGCGCGTACTCCACCGGCACGAGCGCCAGGAAGCGCGTCACCTGCGACGCGCGCGCCTGCACCTCGCGTTCCCCCAGCGGCGCGGCGCGGAACCCTTCAAGTTCCGTCTGCACGCGCGTGAGCGACCCGGGCAGCGCCGCGAGGTCGCGCTCGACGGCGGCGGCCTGATCGGCGCCGCGCTGCTGCGTGAAGGCGGGCGCGAGCAGCGCGAAGTACCCCTGCGCGAGCGCTTTCTGTCCGGCGGCGAGCGTGCGGAACCCGCGCGCGTCGGACGCCTGCAGTTCACGCAGCGCGTCCGCGAAGCGGGCCTGGTAGCTGTCGAGCACGTCGGCGCGCACGGCGCTCAGCGCTGCCTGCGGGGTGGTGCGACCCGCCGCGAGGTCCTCGACGGCGGTGGTGGCGTCCGCGTTCAGGCGGGTGAGGGGGCTGGCCACGCGGAATTCCCGCACGGCCAGCCAGTCACGGGCGGCGCTGGCCTGCCCGGCCGTGATGCTGGATTCCAGGCCGACGTTCGCGCCGCGCAGCAGGGCCGTCCACGCGCGCGCGTTGGCGCTCGCGAGGGCCGGGCCGTCCGCGCGGGCGGCGGCCTGCGCGGCGGTCCGCAGCGCGGCCTGCACGTCGGCGGTGGCGCGCGCGTCTGCACGCGTCCAGGTGCCCTGCACGGCGCGGAACGCCGTCTGCGCCTCCTTGACGAGGCGGGCGGCGTTCGCCGAGTCGAAGGTGAGTTCCAGTTCCGCCTCGGCGAGGCGCGCGCGCATGGTTTCGGCGGGCGTGGCGAGGTCGGCGGCGCGCGCGCCGCTCAGGGCCGCGGCGCCGATCAGCGCGAGCAGGAGGGAGCGGGCGCGCATGTCACTCCACCCGCAGGCCCAGCAGCGCGGCCGCCTGCGTGATGCGCCCCGTGATGACGGTCGCGCGGTTCTGCGCTTCGCGCTGCAGCTGCTCGGCCTGCTCCGGCGTGTAGCGGCGCGTGCGCTCGCGGCTCACGAGTTTCGCGACGAACGTGTCGAGGTCGTTCAGGCCCACTTGAATCTGGCGGTCAAGGGCAGGGTTCTTCGCTTTGATGTCGGCGCTGAGGCCGGTGTACATGGCCTTCCAGGAGCGGACGTTGCCGCTCAGGTCGGACATGCGCGAGATCACCACGAAGTCGCGGCGGGTGCTGCGCGTGCCCAGCACGAACGGGCTGGACTTCCAGTCCTCGAAGAACACCGGGCCGACCGTGGGGACGTTCGCGACGAGCGCGCCGAACACGTCCTCGCGGGTGGGCGTCCAGGCGCGCGCGGCGCGCTGCAGGTTGCCGCTCTGGCGGTGCAGTTCGGCGGCGGCGGCCTTGAGGACGTTCGCGTCGGGCAGGCGGTCGCCGAAGTCGAGCTTGCCGTTGCCGTTCAGGTCGGCGGCGACGCCGCTGCTGTACGCGGGGGCGGTGCCCCACAGGGTGCCTTCGTTCACGCCGAACAGGTTGCCGGGTTTCTTGAGGGTCTTGCCGTTGGGGAGGCGCAGGTCGAACGGGACGACGGCCTCGCCGCCCGCTTCGGCGCTGGTGCCCGCGTCAAGGATCAGGTCGTAGCTGCTGAGCGATTCGACGCCGGCGACGATGCCCTCGATGTCCTCGTAGGCGGGGCTGGCTTTTTCCCAGCCGGCGCGGGCGGCCTGCAGGGCGGCGCGCGCCTGGGGCTGCTGCGCGAGCTTGCGGTAGTCGAAGTTCGCGGCGCGGGCGAGCTGGTAGTACTGGTCGGCGGCGGCGGTGAGCGCGGCGGTACCGGCGAGCTGCGTGTCGAGTTTGCCGTTCAGGTAGGTTTTCACGCCGCTCAGATTGGCGGCGAGGCCAGCCGAGGCGAGGAGGGCGGCGGTCAGGGCGAGCGCGCGGTGCATACCTCAATACTGAGTTAATCCGATGAGCTAAGTCAACTTTGGGGTGCGCGGACACCGTCGTGCCCACGCGCCGGCCACGGCACGGAAGGTGCCTCGGCCCTTGCCGCGCAGGCCACGCGGACGGTAGAACGGACGCGAACCGAACGCCCGTTAGTCGCGCGTTCACCCGCCCCACAGGAGACGCCATGACCCCGCCCACCATGAAAGCCCTCAGCAAAAGCCAAGCACAGGTCGGCATCTGGATGACCGACCAACCCGTTCCCACCCCCGGCCCCAACGACCTGCTCATCCGCGTGCGCAAAAGCAGCATTTGCGGCACCGACGTGCACATCTACAACTGGGACGCCTGGGCCAGCCAGACCATCCCCGTCCCCATGGTCGTCGGCCACGAGTACATGGGCGTCGTCGAGGACATGGGCAGCGAGGTGCGCGGCTTCAGCGTCGGCGACCGCGTCAGCGGCGAAGGGCACATCACCTGCGGACACTGCCGCAACTGCCGCGCCGGCCGCCGCCACCTGTGCCGCAACACCCTCGGCGTCGGCGTGAACCGCCCCGGCTCCTTCGCCGAGTACCTCGTTATCCCTGCCTTCAACGCCTTCAAGATCCCCGACGACATCCCCGACGACGTCGCCGCCATCTTCGACCCGTTCGGCAACGCCGTCCACACCGCTCTCAGCTTCGACCTGGTCGGCGAGGACGTCCTGATCACCGGCGCCGGCCCCATCGGCATCATGGCCGCCGCCGTCGCCCGCCACGTCGGCGCGCGCAACGTCGTCATCACCGACGTGAACGACTACCGCCTCGACCTCGCGCGCAACATGGGCGCCACCCGCGCCGTCAACGTCGCCCGCGAGGACCTCTGGACCGTCGCGCAGACGGAACTCGGCATGACCGAGGGCTTCGACGTCGGCCTGGAAATGAGCGGCAACGGCGCCGCCTTCAACCAGATGATCAAGACCATGAACCACGGCGGCAAGATCGCGCTGCTCGGCATTCCCAGCGCGGGCGTCAGCATCGACTGGAACGACGTGATCTTCAAGGGCCTGATCATCAAGGGCATCTACGGCCGCGAGATGTTCGAAACGTGGTACAAGATGGCCGCCCTCGTCCAGAGCGGCCTGGACCTCACGCCCATCATCACGCACCACTACGGCATCCGCGACTTCCAGCAGGGCTTCGACGCGATGCTCAGCGGCCAGAGCGGCAAGGTCATCCTCAACTGGGAGCAGTGATGCGCGTCGCCTCGCTGCTGCCGAGCGCCACCGACATGGCTGTCGACCTCGGCCTGGCGGGGCAGCTCGTCGCCGTTAGCCACAGCTGCGACCACCCCGCCGCCGCCGGGCTGCCCGTCATGACGCGCAGCAGCATCGGCGCGCACCTCCCGCCGGCGGACATCGACGCGGCCGTGAGCGCCGCCGTCCGCGAGGGCCGCCCGCTCTACCAGGTCCTTGCGGAGGTGCTGGACGCCGTCCGCCCGGACCTGCTGCTCACCCAGGGCGTCTGCGAGGTGTGCGCCGTCACGCCCGGCACCATTCAGGACGCCCTGCGCGCCCTCCCGGACAGCCTGCCGACCGACGCGCGCACCCTCAGCCTGGACGGCAAAACCCTGAGCGGCATCCTCGGGGACGTGCAGCGCGTCGCGGACGCCGCCGGCGTGCCGGAGAGGGGAGAGGCGCTCACCCGGGCCGCCCGCGACCGCTGGGCGGCCATCACGCCCGCCGCGCACGCCCCGCGCGTCCTCACGCTCGAATGGACCGACCCGCCCTTTTACGGCGGGCACTGGGTGCCGGAACAGGTGGAACGCGCCGGCGGCGTGAACGTCCTCGGGCGGGCCGGGCAGGACAGCGGCCGCGCCACCTGGGCAGACATCAGCGCCCTCAACCCGGACGTGATCGTCGTGATGTGCTGCGGATACGGCCTCGCCGACAACGTCCGCTTCGCGCAGGACCTGCGCGCCCACGCGCCCGCCCGCACGCTGCGCGCCGTACAGGCCGGGCAATTGTGGGCGACCGACGCGAACGCCCTGTACTCCCGCCCGTCGCTCGGCGTGGTGCGCGGCGCCGAAGTGCTCGCCGCCCTGCTGCGCGGCGAACCCACCCACGGCGCCAGCGTCCGCCTCTCCTGAAGCGCCCTCAGGAGCACAGCGGGGCGGCCCACCATGGGCCGCCCCGCTCACTGCACGGGTGCGTTTACGCGCGCACGAACAGGTGCCCGATCTCGTAGAACAGCCAGCCGAGCGCCATGCACGTCGGAATCGTGATCACCCACGCGCTCACGATGCGGCCCGCCACCTGCCACTTCACCTTCCGGAAGCCCTTCACGGTCCCGACGCCCATGATGCTGCTGCTGATCACGTGCGTCGTGCTGACCGGAATGCCCAGGCGCGCCGCGCCGTCAATGATCGTCGCGGCGCTCACCTCGGCCACGAACCCGTCGATGGGTTTAAGCTCCACGACCTTGTGGCCCATCGTCTTGATGATCCGCCACCCGCCGATGCTGGTGCCCAGACCCATCGCGGTGGCCGCGGCGAGCTTCACCCACACCGGCACGTGAATCTCACTGCCACTCCAGCCGTAGTACCCGGCCAGCGCCAGCGTGATGATCCCCATCGCCTTCTGCGCGTCGTTCTTGCCGTGACTGAACGCCATGTACGCCGCCGACAGGATCTGCAGCCGACCGAACAGGCGCGTGACCGTCCGCGGGCGCCAGCGCCGCACCAACTGCAGTAGCAGCAGCATGATGATGATCGGAATCACGAACCCGAGCGCCGGGCTGGTCACGAGGCCCTTGAGCGTCTTCACGATGCCCTTCGTCTCGATGATGCCCAGGCCGCCCGCTGCGATGCCCGCACCGACCAGGCTGAACACCAGCGCGTGACTGCTGCTGCTCGGAATGCCCCGCCACCACGTCACGAGGTTCCACACGATGGCGCTCATGATGGCCGCGCCGACCAGCAGCAGCGTCGTCGCCTCGGGCTTCACGATGTCCTTGGCGATGGTCTTCGCGACCTGCTCGCCCAGCATCGCGCCCACGAAGTTCAGGACGCCCGACATCAGCACCGCCTGCGCGGGCGTCAGGACGCGCGTCGCCACGGACGTCGCGATGGCGTTCGCGGTGTCGTGGAAACCGTTGATGAAATCGAAGATCAACGCCAGGGCGATGATCACCAGCAAGCCAATCAGGGCTGTATCCATGCTGCGCTCACCCTCAGGCGTTCTTGAGGATGATGCCCTCAATGGTCTTCGCGACGCGCTGCGCCTGATCGGTGGCGTCCTCCAGCAGGGCCATGATCTCCCCGAGGCGCATCGCGCGGATCATGCCCGGAATGTCGGTCACGCCGTCGTACTGCGCCTGCTGCACCGCGTCGCTGATGCGGTCCGCGTCGTCCTCGAGCTTGCGGATCTGCTGCGTGTAGCTGCTCAGCTCCGCGCTCTTCCCGGCGTCCTCGATCATCGGCATGGCCTGCGCGAGCAGCTGCGCCTGCTGCTCGATGACGCGCGCGATCTGCAGCGCCGGCGCGCCCGGGTGGTCGATGCGGTACAGCCACATGCGCCGGCCCGCTTCCTCGATCAGGTCCACGAAATCGTCCAGGTGGTTGTTCAGCTCGATGATGTCCTCACGGTCGAACGGCGTGATGAACGCGTCTTGCAACGCGATCGTCAGCTGGCCGGACACGTGGTCGCCCTCGTGCTCCAGGTCACGCAGGCGATGCACTTTCGCTTCGACGTTCTCGAAGCGCTCACAGAGGTCCACCAGCGCGGTGGCGGTGGTGTGGGCGTTCACGGCGGCGCGCGTGAACAGCACGCCGAATTGAGGGTTCTTGGGTAACAGGCGGGAGAAAACCATGGTGCGCTCCTGAGCAGGAAAAGATTTGCGGAGGGTTGACGTGCGCGAACCCATCCTGTTGTACGCTGACGTTTCGTCTCTGGAAAGTCAAGGCGCGGGCGCCCCCCGGACGCCCGCGCCACCAGGGAACAGTCAGGGCGTGAAGGTCAGCGGCGCCGTGAACGTCGCCCGGCGCTGCTCGCCCTCACTGCCGATGGTGTTCGCGCCTGCCGGAGTGCTCGTGGCGTTCGGCACGATGTCGCCCGCGCCGTACCCGTCCCCGCCGAACACCCCCGCGTACAGGTTCACCGCGTGGTTCGGGCGGCCACTCAACCCCAGCGCCGTCCACGGAATGGCGAGCTCCACCGTCTGATCCGGCAGGGTGCCGCGCGCGGCCTTCAGGTACGCGCCCGCGTTCACTTCCGGCGTGGCCACGTCGCCCGTGACGCGGCGCAGCTGCGGCGCCTGATTCTCGTACGCCGCGACGAACGCGTCTACGCCCGTTCCGAACGACGCCGCGCGCGGCCACGTCTCGAACGCGTCCGCGCGGACGGCGCCGCCGTCGCCTGCGTCCACGTACACGATGGCGCTGTTCCCCGCGACCTTCGCGCGGTACGCGAGGTACAGGAACGTGTCGTCGCTGTCCGCGCGGAGGTCCAGGAGGTTGTTGTTCTCCCCGAATACGCCCGCGTCCGGGCTGCTGAGGTTCACTTTCGGCGCTGTCCAGTCCGCCAGGTCCCCGTCGACCGTGTACTTCCCGGTGAGGTTCCGCGCGAGGTCGAAGCTCACGCCGGTCGCCGGCACCGTGACCACCCGCGGCGCGCTCGTCGTGTACCCGGCCGCGCTCGCCCGCAGCGTCTGCTCGCCGCCCGGGGCGGGCAGGGTGTACGAACCGTCTGCGAAGGTGAACGCGTACTGCAGCGAGGCGTCGTTCCCCTCCACGAGCGCCCCCGCGAGCGGCGCGCCCGCGCCCGTCACGGTGCCCTCCACGAACGTCGTCGGCGCGGGCTGCGTGATGTAGTCGTACGTGCCGCTGTACGCCGCGCCGTCCACAGCCACGACGCTGCGGTCACTCTGCCCCGGTCCCTCGTACCCGCTGTTTTTCGCGCCGGCCGCGCCGTTCCCGAACTTGAACTTCACCTCGCGGAACAGTGGCAGCGTCACGTCCGTCTTCCACACGCCGCGCGACACCTGCGTCATCGGGTACGTGATCTGCTGCCCCGTGTCGAACCGCCGCAATTCCACCGCGCCGTTCCCCTGGTTGCGGGCGTCCACCGTGAACGTCACCTTCGCCGTCGCGTGACTGTCCGGCGTGCCCGCCACGCTGGCGCCCCGGCTCTCGCGGCCCTGCGCGTCCACGCCCACCACCCGGAAGGTGTACGCCGCGCCGTTCACGAGGCCCCGCGCGAGGTACGCGTCCGTGCCGAGCGGCAGCGGCGCGAAATTCAGCAGCCGTTCCGAACCGCCCGCCGCCCGCGCGTACACCCGGTACCCGGTGACGTTCGCGTCGGTGCTGTCCGTCCAGCGGACCTGCACGGCTGCGTCGCCCCCCTGCGCGCTGAGGCCCGTCACGTCCACGAGGTTCGGGTTCACGGTCACGTCCGCGCCGGCGCCCGCCGCCCCTGTGACCGCCAGCAGCGTCCGCGCCGGAAGCGTCCCCACCAGCTTGCCGCCCTCTATGCGCAGGTCGCTCGCGCGGCCCGTCACCTCCCGCAGCGCGCCCGCTGCGAACGTGCCCAGCAGCGGAATCCCCCCGCCCGGCAGATCCGCGAGGTTCAGGTCGGCGTTCCCGCCGTTCAGGACCGTCACGACCGGCGCGGCGCCGTTCAGGACCCGCCGGAACGCCAGCACCGGCGCGCCCCCGTTCGGCCGCCACAGCTCCTGCTGCACGCCGTTCGTGAGCGCCGGGTTCGCGCGGCGCGCGTCCGCCAGGGCCCGCAGGCGCGCGCTGAGTGGGGACGCGTCCACGCCCGAGAACACCATGTCCTCCCGGTTCGACTCGCCGAGCGGGTAATTGTACGGGTCGCCCTTCCCGGCCAGGCCGATTTCCGTCCCGTAATACACGCTCGGCGTGCCGCGCGACACGTACATCAGGCTCAACGCCAAGTCCAGCCGCGCGCGCGCCTCCTCGGCACTCGCGCCGCGGCTCACCGCCTCACTCACGAACCGCGGCACGTCATGGTTGTCCACGAACGTCGTCAGCCGCGACGCGTCCGGGTACACGCCGTCCTGCGCGAACACGTCCGCCACGCGGTCGAGGTTGCCGTTCGCGCTCGTCAGCTGATCCTTCATCGCGAAGTACAGCGGGAAGTCGAACACGCTCGGTGCACCCAGCCTCAGGTACTTCGCCAGGACGCTCGGGTCGCCGTTGAACACCTCGCCGACCGACCAGACCTTGCCGGGGTCGCCGGGGCCGCCCGCCGCGAAGAACTGCTGCCAGTACATGTCCGGCACGTGCTTCATGGTGTCCAGCCGCAATGCGTCCACGCCCGTTTCGCGCACCCAGGTGTTCACGAACGTGTTCAGGTACGCCTGCACGTCCGGCCGGTCCTGCTTGAAGTCCGGCAGGCCCGCGAGCGCGCAGTCCACGTCGGTGTTCGTGGACGCCTTGCAGTCTGCGTCCGTGTGGAACCACTCGGGGTGCTGCGTGACGAGGCGCGAGCCGTACCCGGCGTGGTTCACGACGACGTCCTGAATGACCTTCAGGCCCGCGCGGTGCGCGGCCTGCACGAACTCTTTGAGGTCCGCCACCGTTCCGAAGTGCGGGTCGATCTGCATGAAGTCGTCCGCCCAGTATCCGTGATACCCGGCGAACGTCCGGCCCTTGTTCGGCCCGTCACTGGCGGTGGTGCCTGGGACCTGCAGCTGTACGGGCGTGATCCACACGGCCGTGAAGCCCAGCTTCTGGAAGTACCCGGCGCGGATCTTCTCCGTGAGGCCGCGGAGGTCCCCGCCGTGCCACCCGAGGGGGTTCTGACGGTCCACGCCCGCGTTGTTGAGGCCGTTCCCGTCCGCGAAGCGGTCCGTCACGGCGAAGTAGATGACGTCCTGACGCCAGTCCGTCGTGCTCGCCGGAGGACGGGGCGCGCTGGGGGTGCAGGCGCCGAGCAGCAGCATGGAGCCGACCAGGGCGCTTGCGCGCCCCACGTTCTGGAAGCGTTTCATATGTGCGCCCATCGTGCCCCCACCGGCCCTGACGTGTCAATCCGGCCCGTAACCGTCGCGCACCTGACGGTCCGCCGCCTGGCAGGCGCCTACCGTAAGGCCATGCGAGCCACCTGGAACGGCGCCACCATCGCCCAGAGTGACGACACGGTCGTCGTCGAAGGCAACCACTACTTCCCCCGCGACAGCGTCAACGACGCCTACCTCATCCCGAGCGACACCCACACCACCTGCCCCTGGAAGGGCCAGGCCAGCTATTACACCCTGCAGGTCGGCGACCAGCAGAACCGCGACGCCGCCTGGTTCTACTCCACGCCCAGCGACGCGGCGCGCCGCATTGCCGGCCGGGTCGCTTTCTGGCGCGGCGTCACCATCGAACCCTGACCGGGCAGGTACCGTCCTGCCCCACGCGTGCCTGGGCGTGGCCACCTACCGCGCAGCGACCGAATCTGCTATGTTGACGCGGCGCGCACCAGTCCGGGGGGACGTGAGTGCGCGCTTTTCCATTCCCGCTTGGCTGCTAGTGCAGCGCGGTGGACGTCCGCGCGGGCGCACCGAACTCGTTGACGTTCAGGACGTCCTCCAGGGCCGTGAGGGCCTGGTCGCGGTCACGTTCGGTGATCAGGGCGTGGGTGGCGAGACGGTACCGGCTGCCGCTCAGGGTGGCGATCACGCCCGTGGCGGCGCAGCACGAGGACAGCTCGCTGGTTTCGATGGCAGCGCCATTGCGGAATTCCGGGTGGCCGTACACCAGCCCGACGACCGTGATGGGGCCGCCGTGCAGTACGACGCGCCAGTGCGTCAGGACAGGAAGGGGAGACTCAGTCATTGCTGTGGGTCGTCGGACGTTGAATCGTCCAGCGTGCTTTTAAAGTAGCGCGTTTCTGGTGCGCGTCCGCGCACATCTGCCACTCCACCCGATCGGGGGGCCACCTGCGGCCCCTTGCTGCACCCCGGCGCGGGCCGCGACGCCGCGAGCGACCGCCCCTGCCGGACCGCCAACCGCAAGGCGCGCACCCCATTGGGGTGCGCGCCTTGCATTCCGCTTTACTCGAACAGCGTGCTGACGCTCTCGCCCGTGTGGATGTTGCTGATCGCCCGCGCGAACAGCGGCGCGACGTCCAGCACCGACAGCTTCCCGTCTGTGCCGTCCACCTTCTCCTGCGGGACCAGCACGGTGTTCGTGCTCGCCACCTCCACGGCGTCCAGTTCGCGGATGCGCTGCACGGCCGGGCCGGTGTACACGCCGTGCGTGACGGCCACGTATACTTCCAGCGCGCCCATGCGCTTCGCGAAGTTCACGGCCTCCACGAGACTGCCGGCCGTGCTGATCTCATCGTCGACGATGAACACGCGCTTACCCTGCACGTCGCCGATCAGCGCGCGCGGGTCGACGGCAGTGTCCGATACGCGCTGCTTGTCGATGAACGCCAGGCCGCAGTTCAGGCGGTGCGAGATGGCCGCCGCGCGCTTGATGCTGCCTGCATCCGGCGCGAGCACGACGCCCTGGTCCGCATCGGGCACGCGGGCGCGCAGGTGGTCGGCGATGACGACGTCGGAGGACAGGTGATCGACGGGCACCTTGAAGAACCCGTGCACCTGGGGGCTGTGCAGCGTCATGGTGAGCACGCGGTCCGCGCCGGCCGCCTGAATCAGGTCCGCGACGAGGCGACCGGCGATGCTGATGCGCGGCGCGTCCTTCTTGTCGCTGCGGGCGTAGCTGTAGTAGGGGATGACGGCGGTGACGCGCCCGGCCGACGCGCTCTTGGCCGCGTCGATCATCAGGAGGAGTTCCATGATGGCGTCACTGACCGGCGTGGACAGGGACTGCACGATGAAGACGTCCCCTTCGCGCAGCGACTCGCTGTACTGGACAATCATGTTGTCGTTCGTGAACTTCTGCGTTTCACTGCGGCCGAGCGGGATGTTCAGGTGCTGGCAGATCTTCTCGGCGAGCGCGGTGTTGCTCTGCCCGGAGAAAACCATGAGGGGACCACGATTCGTTTGCACAGGGAACCTCTGGCGGGGAAGGGAACGGTGGAAGTAAGCGATCGGGGAGCGCGGCGCACGCGCCGCTACCCTGGGCAGCATACCGTTTACGGCGTGAGGAACACCCCGCGAGTGTCCCGGGCGTGTCAGGCCGGTCGTCACCGCGTGGGGGACGCGCCCCGCGTCTGCTTGCCCGGCGCCCTGGGAATGCAAGCAGGGCCGCCGCCACAATTGGGCGTGCAGCGCCTGCGGAACCCTGGGCTCGCTGCGTGTTCAAGGAGTGAGAAAGCGTGCGTATTCCCCTGCTGATTCTGATGCTGAGCGTGGCGACCGCCGCGCAGGCCGCTGCCGTTCCATTCGAGACGTTGTTTCGGGGTGCGCGGGTCCTCACGCGCGCCGCCGATGCGGGCGAAGGGTACGGCGCGTACGAGTACCGCCTCCCCGGCGGCCGCGCCTTCACCGTGAACTACACCCTGGGCCTCACTCTGCAGGGGCCGCCGCGCCTGCGCCGCGTGGCCTTCGACGTGCAGCAGGGCGATCCGCGGGTGCCTGCCCTCACGTCTCCGCAGCTCAACACTGCCGCGCGCGTCATCGCGGACACTGCCCTGAAGTGCTTCAACCTCCTGCCGAGCCGCCGCGCCGGCCTGATCGCGTGGGTGCAGCAGGTGAACGCCCGCGACGCCTCGAACGACGAGCAGACCTTCGGCCCGATGAAGCTCACGTTCGAGCGGCAGCAGAGTTCCGGCCTGGGGTACTACGTCTCCACGTACACCCTGAGCCGCGCCAGCACGCCCGGCACCGCCCCCTGGACCGGGTACTGCACCTTTTGAGCCCCCACGCCGCTGACCGCGCAGGAGCACTCGCATGAGCATCCGTTGGGGCCTCGCCCTCGCCGCCTGCTGGAGCAGTGCCCAGGCCTGCCTGCCTCCACTTCCGCCCATCGCGAGCGCCCGCGCGGCCCTGCGGGACACGCCGCACACCACGCGGCCCTGCGGCGCGGCGCGCACGCCCGACGTCACCCTCACCTGCCTGACGTACCCCGTGCCGCCCGCGCGACTCGCGCAGTGGTACGCGTGGTCCACGCAAACGTCCGCAAGCGCCGCGCAGGGCACCTGGACAGTCCGGCTCGCCGCGGATCAGACCGTCACGATCCGCGCGGCGCCGGGCGGCAGCGCCGCCACCCTGCGTGACGTGCACACCGCCCGCGAAACGCTCAGGGCGAACCTGAAGGCGGCCCTGGAACGCGCTGGCCAAAACCGGGCGGGCACGCCCCTCACCTGCGCGGCGCTGGGCCTGCCCCAGAAGACCCCCGCGTACACGCTCAACCGCTGCGTCGTCACCTGGCCTGCAGGGGCTGCGGCGACCACGACTGGCCTGCCCACCTACCCGCCGGATGAGCGCACGCCGTCGCTCCACTTCACGCTCACGCGCAGCGCCGACCCCACCCTGCGCGTCGGCGCCACGTACACCTTCGAGCGTCAATCCATGCAGGCGCGCCTCGCTGACTGCGTCGGGGATCAGTACGAGCGCCTGCGCGAGGACTGAACGCGGCAGGGGGCGCGGTCAGCCGCGCCCCCTGCCGTGACCCCTCAGGGCCGGGTTACTCGCCGCGGATGGCCTTCCCGATCTTCTCGAAGAAGCCCTCGCGGTGCTCCGGCACGTCGTCCCCGACGGCGCGGGCGTACGCGCGCAGCGCCTCGCGCGCCTCGGCGCTGAGCTGCGCCGCTTTCGGCACGGCAATCTCGAACACGACCACCAGGTCGCCAGTGCCGACACCCTGCAGGCGCGGCAGGCCCAGGCCACGCAGGCGCGTCATCTCGCCGTGCGCCGTGCCCGGCTTCACGTCCACGGTGTGCGTGCCGTCCAGCGTCGGCACGTTGATGGTGCCGCCCATCACCGCCGTGGCGTACCCGATGCGCGCCACGTACACGAGGTGCTCCTCCTCGCGGCGCAACTCCGGGTGGCGTTCCATCTCGATGTGGACGTACAGGTCGCCGGGGCCGCCCGGACCCTCGTGGCCCATGCCGGCCACGCGAATGCGGTACCCCTCGTCGATCCCTTTGGGCAGGCGGACCTTCACGCGTTCGCTCTTCAGGGTGCGCCCACGCCCGTGGCAGACGGTGCAGGGTTCCTCGATCTGCACGCCTTCGCCGCGGCAGGTCGGGCACGGCTGCTGCGTCATCATGGTGCCGAGAATGGTGCGCGCCTGCACCTGCACGGCGCCGCTGCCCTTGCAGGTCGGGCAGGCCTTCGGCGGTTTCCCGCCGGGTTCGCTGCGTTCGCCGTGGCAGTGCTCGCAGGTCGTGAAGCGGTCCACCTCGACCTCGATCTCGGCCCCTTCGCGCGCTTGCTGCAGCGTAACGTGCGCCTCGGTTTCCAGGTCGTCGCCGCGCTGCGGACCGCGGCGGCCACCGCCGCGGCCACCGAACAGGCCGCCGCCGAACAGCTGCTCGAACAGGTCCATGGGGTCGACGCCGCCCATGCCGCCGAACGGGTCGCCGCCGGGCATGCCGCCCGCGGGCGCGCTGCCGAAGCGGTCGTAATGCGCGCGTTTCTCAGGGTCGCTCAGGATCGCGTACGCCTCGTTGATCTTGGCGAACTTCTCCTGCGCGCCGTCTTCCTTGTTGCGGTCGGGGTGGTATTTCAGCGCGAGTTTCCGGTACGCGCTCTTGATCTCGTCGGCGCTCGCAGTGCGCGACACGCCGAGCAGCTCGTAAAAATCCATGCTGGGGGGCCTCCGGTTGCGGGCGCGTCGCGCGCCGTCACACCCACCAGCTTAACACGAGGGCACTCAAGAGAAGTGAGGCACCCTGCACACCCTCAGCGGCGATCCACCCCCGCCACCTCAGCCGGTCGTGACGCCCACAACGCCACCAACCCCCGCAACGTCAACGTATCGTCGTACACGTCAATTTCACGGCAGATGCGCTCCACCGTCCGCGAGAACCCCCCCGTCGCCACCGCCAGCGCCGGCGCGTCCAGCTCCGCCCGCAGACGCCGCAGCAACCCATCCACCATCTCCGCGTACCCGAACACCAACCCCGACTGCAGCGCGTGCACCGTGTTCTTCCCGAGCGCCGACGCCGGCGCCACCAGGTCAATGCGCGGCAACTTCGCCGCCCGCGCGAACAACGCGTCCGCGCTCACCTGCGCGCCCGTCGCCAGCACCCCCCCCAGGAACCGCCGCCCACGCCCGATCACGTCGAAATTCGTGCTCGTCCCGAAATCCACCACGATCACATACGCGTGCTCCCCCAGGTACCGCTCCGCGCCGAACAGGTTGCACAGGCGGTCCGCGCCGATATTCCCCGGCACGTCCAGCTCCACGCGCACGTCCGGGAGGTTCTCCGCGCTCACCTCGAACACCGGCACGCCGAAATGCCGCTCCAACGCCAGCGCGTAATTCTGACCGACGGGCGGCGCCACACTCGACAGGACCGCCCGGCCCGGCGCCGGCGCCCCCGACAGGCTCAGCAGCCCCCGCACCTGCAGCGCGAGGTCATCAGGAAGCTGATCGCGGTTCGTCCGGACCCGCCAGGTGTGCACGATGTTCAGGTCGCCGTCCGTGAGGCCCAGCACCGTGCTGGTGTTCCCCACGTCAATGACGAGCAGAGGAGACGTCATGCGCGCATTCTAGGGCGGCATCCGCCGCGCCCCACGAACGAGGGCGGGCGGAACGGCACCCAGCCACCTCCGCCCGCCCCGGATGCAGCTTCAGTTGAACTTGCTGAGGTCCGCCGTCACCGCGTACGCGCAGCTCGTGTCGGCCTCGGTGCGCACCAGGAAATCCACCTTGTCGCTGGCGCCCAGACCGGCCTTGAGCGGCTCGAAGTAGTACACGAGCGTCCCGTGCCAGCCGCCCTCCTCCTGCTTCCAGTCGTTGACGTAGCTGGTCTTCACGGGCGCGATCAGCTTCCCGTCCGGGCCTTTGAGGCGCACGAGGTACGCGCTGCGGGCCTTCTCGGACGGCAGGCCGCGCACTTCCATGTCCACGCGCAGCTGCCCGTCCGGCAGGCGCGTCGCGCCGCCCGCAAGGGCGTCCTTGACGCTGAGGTTCTTGAAGCTGTCGCGCGCCTCCTGCGCCTGGAAGAACAGCTGGTCCGCCTGGCCGCTCAGCGTCATGGACGCCAGGCGGCTCCCGCCGCTGAAATCGGCGGGTTTGGCGAGCCAATCCGTGACGCACGCGTCGCCACCGTCGAAAGCGCGCACGACGCCGTCACCGGCCTTGAACTTGCCGTCCTGAACCCCCAGGTCCAGCGTCAGGTACGTGCTCACAGGGTCACGGCGGCCGTACGCGCTGTCAATCACGGCTTTGGTGGTGGTGTCCTCCAGTTTCGGCACCCACGCGAGTGCCGGCGCGGACACGAGAACAGAAAGGGCGGTCAGAAGAAGGGTGTTCCGCATATACATACCTCAGAGGAGAAGGGTGACGTTGATCTGATGAAGGCCGCCCGCGGTCAGGGGAGCACGTACACGAGGCGGCAGGCCTGACCGGCCGAGCGGAACTTCGCGGCGTTCGTGGCGTCCAGCACGGCGTCCGTGATGTAGTCGCTGTTGGGCGCCTGGCGGTTCGGGGCGAGCTTCGCGGCTTTCACGACCGTGACGTTCTTGAAGGCGCTCAGGCCGCCTTCGCCGCGCACGTACGTGTGCATCTCCCCGCGAATGACGAGTTCACTGTCGACGCCTTTGACGAGGGCGGCGTCCGGCCAGACCTGCGCGCCGCCCTCGTCCACGACGAAGCTCGTCATGGCGCGCTGCAGCGTGCCGCTCAGGCCGCGCACGTCCACGGCGACGGTGCACAGCTGCCCGCGCGTCTCCGTGCCGGCGGCCGTGCCGCCCGCGCCGCCGGCAGGACGCCCGGCGGCCGTGCCTGTCCCACTCCCGGGCGTGTTGCCCGTGCCGGTGCCGCCCGGCGTGCGTCCGGGCGTGCCCGGCGTGGGGTTCTCGCCGCTGCCACCTGGGCCCGCCTGTGCGGTGCGCCCGCCGTCGCGGCCGGTGGTGGGTGCACCGGCGTCTGGCGGGCCGCTCGGGGTTGGCGTCCCGCGTGGCGCCGGGGTGGGCGCGGGGGTCGAGGTGCGCCCGGCGGTGGCGGTGCCTTCGCGGGGCGTGGCGGCGGTGGTCGGGCCGTCCGTGGCGTCCGGGGTGCCGCCGGGCCGTGCGGGGGCCTGCGCGCCGCTGCCCGCTTCGCTGGCCGGGGCGGGGTCGGGGCGCGGGGTGGGGCGGGCGCCCGCGGTGGGTTCAGCCGGTGTGGGGCGTTCCGGCGCACTGCGCTCCGGCGCGGTGGGGGCGGGCGCGCTGGCGGTTTCGCCGGGTGTGCGGCTGCGCGCGGGGGCGTCCGCGTCAGGCTGGCCGGCAGGCGTGGCGCTTTGCGCGTCGCGCGTGCGGCCGCTGGCGGTTTCGGGCGCGTTCGGTGTGGCGGCCACCGTCCCGCGCTCGCGGGTGGGCGCTTCCGGCGCGGCTTCGGCTGGGCCGCGGCGGTCAGCGCGGGCGGTGGGCGCCGCTGCAGGGATGCTGGCGGTGGCGCCACCCCGCGTCGGTGCGGGCGCGTCGCCGGGCGTGTCGGCTGTCGCGGCGGTCTGCCCGCGGGCGGGCGCCGCTTCGGCAGGCTCGTCCGCGGGCGTGCGGGCGGCGTCCTCCCGGCGTGGCAGGGCCGTGATGGATTCCGTGGCGGGTTCCGGCTCGCTGATGGGTTCACGCGTCGGGGCGGGCGCCGGTTCGGAGGCCACGTCCGGCGCGGCCGGTTCGGGCGTGTCCGCGACGGAGGTGGGCTCCGGCGGCGCCTCGGGCGTTACGCGCGGCGTTTCCGGCGCGGCGGAACGGGGCGGGGGCGGGCGCGCGTGACGGTGCCGCTGCTGTGGGCGCGGGGGTGGACGCCGGGGCGGCCGGTGCAGTGGCGGTAGGGGTGGACACAACGGGCGCCGGGCTGGGCGTGGCCGTGGGGGCCGGGGGCGTGGGCGCCGGAGTGGGAGCGGGCGTCGGGGTCGGCGGGGTTTCGCGGGGGGTGGTGCGGACCGGCGCGGGGGGGCGCGGCGCGGGTGTCCGCGTGGGCGTGGGCCGCGTCACGGCCGGGCGCGTGGGCGTCACGGGCGTGGGTGCGGGCGTGCTGGTCAAGGGCGTGGGCGTCACGACGGGGTCAGCGAGCGTCACGACTTCCAGCGGCGCGCGCCGAACGTCGGGCGTGGCGCGCGGGGTGCTGCTCGCCGCCGGCAGGGCAGGGGTTGCTGGCCGCCACACCTGCAGCGCCAGCAGGCCCAGGAGCAGCGCGCCGTGCAGCACGGCGGTCGCGCCCAGCGCCCGCGCGCGGTCCGCGCCGTTAAGGTCGGCGGCTGCCGAGCGCAAGACGCTCCCCTCCCGCGCGTTTGATGCTGTCCATCACGCGCACCACGGTGCCGTAGTTGCCGCGTTCGTCGGCGCGCAGGCCCACCAGCCCGCCGGACTCGGCCACGAGCGGCTTGAGCTGGCCTTCCAGGCGGGTGAGCGTGGTGGCTTTGCCGTTCAGGTACACCTTCCCGGCCTCGTCGACGCTCACGACCGGCAGGTCCGGGGTTTCCTTGACGGTCTGGGAGGCGCGCGGCAGGTCGAGGGGCAGCGCGTCCTGCCGCGTGGCGAGGCTGCTGGTCAGCATGAAGAAGATGACGAGCAGCAGCACGATGTCCACCATCGGTGCGAAGTCGAACGTGACGCCCGTGTCGTCACGGAGGCGGCGTCTCACCGGGCCACCTCGGTGGGCACCGCCGCGAAGTCGATGTGCGGCACCTGCGGGACGGGCGCGCTCAGCCACGCAGGGAACACCTCGCGGACGCGTTCGGCGCTCACGGCGATGCGGTCCGCGCGGGCGCGCAGGGCGTTGCGGGCCACGTACGCGAGGATCGCGACGATCAGGCCGCCGGCGGTGTTGACGAGCGCCTCGCTGATGCCGGTGGCGAGTTGCGTGGGGGTGGGCGCGGTCGTCTGGCTGAACACCAGGAAGGAGCGGACCATACCGAACACCGTGCCGAGCAGGCCGAGCAGCGGCGCGATCTGCGCAACGGTGCCGAGCGCGGTGAGGCCCGCGTACAGTCGAGCGTCCTCGGCGAGGACGGCGTCGTTCATGGCGGCCTGCGCGGCCCCCACGCCGCGGTCGGCGCGGGTGAGGCCGGCGCGCAGGACGTTCACGGCGGGCGTGGCTTCGCCGGTGCGGTCGAGTTCCGCGAGGGCGGCGTGCGGGCCGCGTTCGAGCAGGACGGCGTGCGTGCGGGCGAGCGTGGCGCTGGGGTCGCGGCCGAGGCGCGTGAGCAGTTGCGCGCGCAGCACGGCGAGGTACACGACGTACAGCGACAGGGCCGCGAGAATCCACAGGAGGGGCCCGGCCGCCTGAATGAGGGTGAGGGCGTTCATGCGTGCACCTGCGGCGCGGCGGGGAGGAGGGGGTGCGTCATCACCTTCAGCGGTAGCACGCGCGTTCGTGGGGAGCGTGAAGTGAATCTGACGCGGCGGTGAGGGGCGGCCTTTTGCGCGCGTGGGACGCGGGTTTTCCTGTGAGAACGTCGGGCGTTCGGGCCGCCTGGAAATCCCACTTAAGCACTCGACTTTAGGCGTCCTGGCGCGTAAGATGGATAGGCATTTTAGGAATGACTCCTAATAAGGAGCGCCTGATCCCCGGAGGCCACATGAGCGAATACCAACTCGAAATCCGCAACCTGCACGCCAGCGTCGGCGACCAGCCCATCCTCAAAGGCATCAACCTCACCGTGCCCCGCGGCGAACTCCACGCCATCATGGGGCCCAACGGCAACGGCAAGAGCACCCTCGCCAAAGTCATCGTCGGTGACCCCGAATATACCGTCACCGAAGGCGAAGTCCTCGTGGACGGCCAGAACATCCTCGAGATGGAACCCGACGAACGCGCCCGCCTCGGCGTCTTCCTCGCCTTCCAGTACCCCGTCGAGATCCCCGGCGTCACCATCGCGAACTTCCTGCGTCTGGCCATGCAGGCCCGCAAGGCCGAAGGCGAAGAAGTCAGCTTCACCGAGTTCTACGGCAAGCTGCAAAGCGCCCTCAAGGTCCTCGAATGGGACGAGAGCATCGTCGAACGCTACCTCAACGAAGGCTTCAGCGGCGGCGAGAAGAAGCGCAACGAAATCCTCCAGATGCTGATGCTGGACCCCAACTACATCATCATGGACGAGACCGACAGCGGCCTCGACGTCGACGCCCTCAAGATCGTCGCCAAAGGCGTCAACAGCCTGCGCGGCGCGAACCTCGGCGGCCTCATCATCACCCACTACCAGCGTCTCCTCGACTACATTGTCCCCGACAAGGTCCACATCATCGTCGGCGGTAAAGTCGTCCAGACCGGCGGGCCCGAACTCGCGCGCAAGCTCGACACCGAAGGCTACGACTGGGTCAAGGAACTCGCGCGGGCCTGAGCGGGCCATGGTCGCGCTCTTCATCGCCACGCCGGACCCCGCCGAAGCCACCGACATGGACGGCCGCGCCCTGAGCGAGCACCTGAGCGCCCTCGACGCGCTCGCCCGCACAGTCGGCGTCACCCCACTCAGCGACCTCGTCGGCACCGACGTCATCCACGAGTACGGCCTCGAAGACGACCTCCACCTTCCCGCCTCCGCACCGCACGGCACCACCTGGCACCCCGCCGAAGAGGGCCTCCGCACCATCCGGGCGCTGCAGCGGCACGCCCACACCCTCCCGGAAAGCGTCCAGGCGGACCTGCACGACGCCGAACGCGTCCTCGTGCGCCTCGCAGAGCGCGACCAGCCCTTCACCCTCGCCTACGACCTGTAACGGAGTACCCTCATGACGAACCCTGAAGTTGCCAACATCAACGCTCAGTACGAATACGGCTGGAGCAACCCCGAGAAGTACGCCATCAAGGCGCCCAAGGGCCTTAGCCGCGAAGTCGTCGAGATGATCAGCAAAGCCAAAGAGGAACCCCAGTGGATGCTGGACTTCCGCCTCAAGGCGCTCGACATCTTCTACAGCAAGCGCATGCCGGAATGGGGCGCGGATCTCTCGGGCCTGAACCTCGACGAGATCTACTACTACATTAAGCCCGAAGGCTACAACGCCCGCTCCTGGGACGATGTGCCCGAGGACGTCAAGCTGACCTTCGAACGCCTCGGTATTCCCGAAGCGGAACGCGCCGCCCTCGCCGGCGTCGGCGCGCAGTACGAATCCGAGATGGTCTACCACAACCTCAAAGAGGAGTGGGAGAAGCTCGGCGTGGTGTTCCTCAGCATCGAGGACGGCCTGCGCCAGTACCCGGAGCTGTTCCGCGAGCACTTCGCGACCGTCGTGCCGCCCGAAGACAACAAGTTCGCGGCCATCAACAGCGCCGTGTGGTCCGGCGGCAGCTTCGTGTACGTCCCGAAGGGCGTCAAGGTCGACATCCCCCTGCAGACGTACTTCCGCATCAACGCCGAATCGAGCGGCCAGTTCGAGCGCACGCTGATCATCGTCGATGAGGGCGCGCAGGCGCACTACATCGAAGGCTGCACCGCGCCCGCGTACAACAGCGACAGCTTCCACAGCGGCGTCATCGAGATCATCGTGAAGCCCGGCGCGCGCTTCCGCTACAGCACCATCCAGAACTGGAGCCACAACGTCTACAACCTTGTCACGCAGCGCGCCGCCGTGTACGGCAACGGCGTGATGGAATGGGTGGACGGCAACCTCGGCAGCAAGGTCACCATGAAGTACCCCGCCTGCTACCTCCTTGAGGAAGGTGCGCGCGGCGAGGTCCTCAGCATCGCCATGGCGGGCCGCGGCCAGCACCAGGACGCCGGCGCCAAGATCGTGCACTTCGCGCCGCACACCAGCGGCACCATCGTCAGCAAGTCGATCAGTAAGGACTCCGGACGCAGCAGCTACCGCGGCCTCGTGAAGATCTACGAAGGCGCGCGTGGCAGCAAGACCAACGTCGAATGCGACGCGCTCCTGCTCGACGAGGAAGCCCGCACCGACACGTACCCGTACATCGAGATCGAGGAGAAGGACGCCTCGGTGGGTCACGAAGCGACCGTGTCCAAGATCAACGACGAGCAGATCCTGTACCTCCAGAGCCGCGGCCTCAGCGAGGACGAAGCGGCCGGCCTGATCGTGCGCGGCTTCATTGAGCCCATCGCGAAGGAACTCCCGCTGGAGTACGCCGTGGAACTGAACCGCCTGATCGAACTCGAAATGGAAGGCTCCGTCGGCTGACGACGGACCAGGCTGAGGGCACCCCCAGGGGCGCACCTCAGCCGCCTTGCTGGGCCTGCGCCGCAAGGCCGCCCTGGCCGCCGCCCCGACTGAACGCACCCGGAGTACACATGACCCAAGCGCTGATCAATGACACCCTGATTTCCGGCAGCCCCGAGTGGCTCGCCGCGAAACGCCAGGAGAGCCTGAAGCTCTTCAATGACCTGAACACCCCCACCGAGAACGTCGAAGCCTGGAAGTACACGCAGGTGGACGTGGACTTCGGCGCGCTCCGCCCGCACGGCAAACGCGACCGCGTGAGCGGCGTCGAGGCGCTGCCCGAGCGCGTCCAGAAGCGTCTCCGCAGCACCGACGTGGGCGGCTACCTCGTGTTCGACGGCCCGGACGTCGTCTACAGCACCGACCTGCCCGCCGACGTGGCCGCGAAGGGCGTGATCTTCACGGACCTCAAGACCGCTGTGGAGCAGCACGCCGACAAGGTCCAGCAGTACCTGTACAGCGTCGTGCCCGCCGAAGTGCCGGACGACACCACCATCGCCGCGCCCGGCACGACGCCCAGCAAGAGCCCTGACCCCAGCGAAGGCAAATTCAGCGCGCTGAACGCCGCGCTGTGGACGAACGGCGCGTTCGTGTACGTGCCCCGCGGCGTCGAAGTGGAACTGCCGCTCGGGTCGTTCCGTGTGATGAGCGAGGCCGGCACGTACACCGCCACCCGCACGCTCGTCGTCGCCGAGGAGAACGCGCAGGTCACCTTCATTGACGAGCAGGACAGCGACGAACTGCCCGGCACGTACGCGTTCGGCGCCGTCGAGCTCGTCGTGAAGGCCGGCGCGCGCGTCCGCTACGTCAGCGTGCAGAACTGGGGCAAGGGCGTCACGCACATCCAGCGTCAGCGCGGCGACGTGGACCGCGACGCCACCCTCAACAGCCTGGTCGTCACCATGGGCGGCACGCTCAGCCGCACCGAAATGCAGTCCTACCTGCGCGGCCAGGGCAGCGACAGCGAAATGCTCGCGCTGTACTTCGCGAACGAGGACCAGCACTTTGACCACTACACCCTGCAGCACCACGCCGCGCCGCACGCGCACAGCGACCTGCTGTACAAGGGCGTGGGCGACAACCAGGCGGTCGGCGTGTTCAGCGGCATGATCAAGGTGGACCTGGGCGCGCAGAAGACCGACGCGTACCAGAAGCACCGCACCCTGATGCTCAGCAGCGAGGCGCGGAACTTCAGCGTCCCGCAGCTCGAGATCAACGCGAACGACGTGCGCTGCTCGCACGGCAGCACCACCGGCCCCGTGAACGCCGAGCAGCTGTTCTTCCTGCGTTCGCGCGGCATCAGCAAGGAGCAGGCGGAAAAGATGCTCGTGACGGCGTTCCTGGAGGACGTCCTGAGCCGCGTGCCGCTCAAGAGCGTCGTGAAGTACATCGAAGGCATCATCGCGGAGAAGGTCGGCGCGAACTGAGCCTTGCCCCAGCAGGGGAGACTCGCCGCGAATGGCGAGCCTCCCCTGCGTTTGGCCCTCGACAGCGCGGCGGCCACGCGCACGCGTGGGCAGGGCGCTTCAAGTCCTTATTCGGTGTCCGCCCAGGGCAGGCCGCTGACCGGGTCGAGGTCCGGGGTGGGTACGGCCTGAATGCGTGCGCGGGCCTCGTGCAGATCGAGGTCGCCCGGGCGGCAGGTGTCCCACTCCAGGCCGTGCGCGTACGCGCCCACGACCAGGAAGTCCTCGCTGCTGCCGTCGTTCTTGTGGCCGGTGCCGGCCGGCAGGACGATGACGTCACCGGCGCGCACGGTGACGCTCGTGCCGCGTTCCCCGCCGAGCGTGAGGGTCGCTTCGCCGCGCGCGACGCCCAGCACCTCGTGGGCGGTCGTGTGGAAGTGGTCGTACGGGTGTACGCCGTCCTGCCAGCTGTTCGTCCAGCCGTGCCCGGCGAAGTGCTGCGCCTGCGCGTTCGCGTCGGCGGGCAGCGCAGCGCGGTACACGCGTGCGGGGATGGGGTTGTTGGGGGTGCGTTCGTCGTCGGGGAAAGCGAAACGTTCCGTGGCCATACGCCAGCGTAAATGGGCGGCCCGACGGGGCCGCCCATTCCTGAAGGGTGTCTTTACTGCGCGGTGATGCCGCTGACCGACTGGATCCAGCTGAGGTAGCCGTTCACGCGGGTGTAGACGCCGTAGCCGCGGCACTCGGTGGGGCCGTAGCTGACGATCCCGAGGACGTAGAACTTGCTGTTGTACGTCTGGGCGAGCGGGCCGCCGCTGTCGCCGTTGCAGGAGTCCTTGCCGCTGGCGTACTTGCCGCAGATGGTGTTGCCGGGGCGGCTGCCGCAGTCGCCGCTGGTGGGGCTGATGGGAATGCTCACCTCGCGGAGTTTGTCGCTGGCGCTGCCGCTCTCGGTAATGCCCCAACCGCTCACGACGGCGTACTTGCCGTCCACGTCGAGGACGCTTTCGACGCTGTTGCTGGGCAGCGCGGCAGGCTTGGCGGCGCTGGTGGTGACGGCGCTGCTGAGGCGCAGCAGGGCGATGTCGTAGCTGTCGGCGCTGCTGCGGTAGTTCGGGTGGACGTAGATCTGCGCGACGTTCAGCTTCTGCCCTTCGGTGCTGTTGCTGAGGGTGTACACGCCGGCGCGGACGATGCGGCTGCTGGCGCTCGCGCCGTACACGCAGTGCGCGGCGGTCATGACCCAGTTGCTGCCGATCAGGGTGCCGCCGCAGTACGCGCTGTTCGGGCGGGTGCTGGGCAGAACGGCCACCTGGTACGGGCGGCTGCCGTAGGCGCTGACGGTGCCGTACACGATCTGCTGATCGACGCCCTTGGCGGGCGTGGCGGCGACCGGCGCGTCGGTGGACGTGGGCACCACGGCCGTCTGGTTACAAGCACTCAGGATGGCGACCATCGAAATGGCCGCTGCGGACAACATACGTTTCAGCATCATTTCCCTCCCCAGGTTGTGATGTGCTGGAAAACGTAACACGGCTCTTCCGAGGGTGTCATGTGGACTGAGCTTAATGTCTAGACTAATTTTCAGGGGCGTGCAATCTGAAACGCTTCAGGTACACTGCCCCCATGACATGGCGCTGGGGCATCTTCGGCGCCGCGCGAATCGCCCGGGCCCTCGTGCCCGCCATTCGCGCGGCAGGCGGTCAGGTACACATGATCGGCGCGCGCGACCCTCATCGCGCCCGCGCCTTCGCCGACGAGCACGGTATTCCCCTGGCCGGCACCTACGACGACCTGCTCCAGGAACCCACCCTCGACGCCGTCTACGTCCCCCTTCCCAACGACGCGCACCTCCCCTGGGCCACCCGCGCCCTCCAGGCCGGTAAGCACGCCCTCGTCGAAAAACCACTCACCCTCGACGCGCACCAGGCCAGACAACTCGCAGACACCGCCCAGAGCACCGACCGCCTGTGCCTCGAAGCCTTCGCGTACCGCTTCACCCCGCACATCGAGGAAACCCTGCGCCTGGTGCACGCCGGTGAACTCGGCGACGTCCGCGCCGTGCACGGCGCGTTCGGCTTCCCCCTTGACCGCCCCGACGACTTCCGCTGGGACCCCACCAAGGGCGGCGGCGCCCTCTACGACGTCGGCTGCTACCCCGTGAACGTTACCCGCCTGCTGCTCGGCGAGCCCTCCAGCGTCACCGCGCAGGCCCGCCTCACCGAGCGCGGCGTAGACGTCGGCCTCAGCGGCGTCCTCACCTACCCGGACGCGCTCGCCACCATCAGCTGCGGCTTCGACTGGGCCGGCCCCACCCAGGCGCTGCACGTCACCGGTACGCACGGCACCCTCACCCTCACCGATGCGTACGACAGCAACCCCGGTCGCCCCGTCACGCTCACCGTCAACGGCGAGGTGCGCAACCTCCCCGCCGAGAACGGCTACACCCGCATGGTGCAGCACTTCCAGGCCGCCGGACGCGGCGAAACGCCCCTGCGGTACACCCCGCAGGACGCCGTCGCGCAGGCCCGCGTGCTCGACGCCCTCCTGCACAGCGTCCGCACCAGCACCCCTGTCCGCCTCAGCCCGGACGCCTGAGCGCCCCGGCACGCACTACACTCACGCCATGAGTGAACGCGTGCTGGTCGGCCCCACCACAGACCTGCCCGAAGGCAGCCAGACCGAAATCAAGGTGGACGGCGTGAGCGTCGTCGTCGTGCACCACGAGGGCGCGTACTACGCCCTGCGCAACAACTGCACCCACAAGGACTACCCGCTGCTCGGCGGCGACGTCAGCCTGGGCCGCATCACCTGCGAGAAACACGGCGCGAAATTCGAACTCGCCACCGGCAAGCCCCGTACCCTGCCTGCCGTGAAACCCGTCCGCATCTACCGCACCGAGGTGGACGGCGATCAGGTATACGTCCACCCGCTCTGAGGCGCCCGCTGCACCCCCCGAACGTGTAAGGAACTCGAAAGGGCGTCTCATGTACACTGCCCGCGACGCAAGGAAACACGTCGCCCACGCGGGCACCAAGGTGACGTGCGGAGCCAGTGGTGCGACCGGCAGACCTACAGGAGGACCCGTGTCGCGTCGCGCTTACCTGCTATCCACCCTCACCCTGCTGAGCCTCACCCCCCCGCTGAGCGCCCAGAGCATCCAGCCCTCCAGCGCCTGCGGCTACTACACCGGCAAGGACGGCATCGGCACGCTCAGCGGCGTCCTGAACACCTACTACCCCGGCATCGGCACCGCCAGCGCTGGCGGGACCACCCTCACGGTCGGCAGCGGCGCGGGTGCAAACACCGCCACCCCCCTCAAGGTCGGCGACCTGATCCTCATCGTCCAGATGCAGGACGGCACCATCAACAACACCAACACGACCACCAGCACCACCCGGACGTACGGGGACGGCAGCACCGGCCAGGGCGTCACCGCCTGGGGCAGCGCCGGCCTGTACGAGTACGCCACCGTCACCGCCGTGAACACCGGCACCCTCACCATCAAGGGCGCCGGGACGAACAGCGGCCTCGTCAACACCTACACGAACGTGGGCGCGGCCCGGTTCCAGGTGATCCGCGTGCCCAGCTACTCCTCCGCGACGCTCTCGGCCACCGTCACCGCGCTCCCCTGGAACGGCAGCGTCGGCGGCATCGTGGCCCTCGACGTCAGCGGGAAATTGCAGCTGAACGCCGGCATCGACGTGAGCGGACGCGGCTTCCGGGGCGGCGGCTTCCGCACTGCCAGCGGCGCCGCGAGCGGCGCGACGTCCTTCGATTACGTGACGCCCTCCACCACCCTCGCGCACGGCGTGAAAGGCGAAGGCAGCATCGGCACGCCCGCCTACGTGTACGGCCTGAACGCCACCAGCACCACCCCCAGCGTCAGCACAGCCACCACCACCTACCCCTCGGGCGGCGACGCCGCGCGTGGCGCGCCCGGCACCGCCGGCGGCGGCGGTAACGACTACAACCCCACCGCGAACGACCAGAACAGCGGCGGCGGCGGCGGCGGCAACGGCGGGCGCGGCGGCCTCGGCGGCAACTCGTGGAACAGTAACCAGCCGGTCGGCGGCCTCGGCGGCGTCGCCGTGCCCACCGGTCGCCTCCTGCTGGGCGGCGGCGGCGGGGCCGGCACCCGCAACAACACGTCCGTGAGCGCCGGGGCCAGCAGCGGCGGGGCGGGCGGCGGCGCGGTGTTCGTCCGTGCCGGCACCCTCAGCGGCACCGCCACCATCACCGCGAACGGCACCACCCCGCCCGCCCCCGAGAACGACGGCGGTGGCGGCGGCGGCGCGGGCGGCAGCGTCCTGCTGTATGCGGGCAGCTCCACCGCGGCCCTCACCATCAACGCGAACGGCGCGAACGGCGCGGACGCCTGGCCGACCAAAGCGCCCGCCACCACCGGCGCCACCGCCGACGCGCACGGTCCCGGTGGCGGCGGCGGCGGCGGCGTCATTTACGCCAACACCGGCACCCGAAGTGCCACGTTCGGCACGTACGGCACCACCCTCACCTCCAAACTGCAGTTCGGCGCGCAGCCCGGCGCGGTCGGCACCATCAACACCATCACCACCGCCGGCATCAAGGGCCTTCCGTTCGGCGCGGACTGCGGGAACGCCGCCACCCCCACCATCCAGAAGGCCGTCACGAACCTCACGCGCAGCGGCGCGGGCGCCCTGCCCGGCGACCGCCTGCGCTACACCATCACCTACGGAAACGGCACGGCCCGCTCCTTCACGAACTTTGCCCTCACCGACACCCTCGACGCACGCCTCACCCCGCAGCTCGCGCAGCTCACCTGCCCGGACACCACGACCCGCGCCGTGACCGCCGTGCAGACCTACAACCTGGACGTCGTGCAGACCTGCAACATGACGGCGCTCACGCCCGGCCAGCAGGGGCAGCTGATCATCGAGGTCACCCTCAAGTAACTCCAGCCGCCGTGAAGGAGGGGGACAGCGTGCCGTCCCCCTCCTTCACGGCGGCCCTTACTCCGCGGTGTCCGCGTTGCGGTCGCCGTTCACGGACGTCGGCAGGCCGTCCGCGACCGGTGCCGGCGCGCCTTCCAGCTCATCGCGCAGGCTGACGTCCTCCTCGGGCTCCATGCTGCGCGGCCCCGTATCGCTGCTCACGCCCGCCTGATCCGCCGGGCCGGGCACGCCACTCGGGGTGGTGCTGGTCGCGCTGCTCTGCACGCCCCCCATCGTGTCGTCCACGTCGACGTTCGTGTCCGCGCCCAGGCCGTTCGTGTAGTCCGTCATGCGCTCACCGGTCCCCACCGCGGCGCGTCTGGTCGTCCACGCGCGCAGCATTCGGCAGGTCCGCCGGGAGGTCCTCGCGCTGCTCACCCACGTGCGCGGGGCCACGCTCGCTCGGCGGCACGTACGCAGGGTTCTGATCCACCGCGCCCAGCACCGGCGACGCCTGCGTGACCGCCACCGGGTTGAAGCCCAGGTTCACGCCGGGCTGCAGGGCATCGAGGGTGTCCGTGCTGATGCCACTGACCGTCTCGCTCCCGGCGTAATCCGGGTCCTGCAGGTGCCGCTCGGCAGCGTACGGGTCGCGCGTGACCGCGGGATGGTCCGTGCCCTTGAAACTGCGGGCGAGCGTCTCCTGCGGGTCCGGGTCCTGCGGCATCGGCTCGCCCGGGCCGGTCTCGTCCCGCGCGCCGTTCTCGTCTTTGGCGGGGGTCGTCGTGTAGTGGCGCTGCGCGTCGTCTTTCGGGTCCTGGGGCGCGTCGTACGTCCCGCGCGGCGTTTCCGCCACGAGGTCCTGCTGCGCGTGCGCCTGATCCGTGTGTTTGTTCGATTCGTTCATGCCGGGCCTCCTCGGATGCGCTCAGTGTCGCGCGCGGCCGTGCGCGCCCGCTGAGTGACGCCCGCAGCGCCCTTCAGAGACCGTTCGCCGTTTCTTTACGGCGTCAGGGCAGCAGCTCACGCAGCGCCGGGTCCGACCAGTCCCGCGCGAACACCGCCGCGCTGTCCCCGTCGTCCGTGCGGGCCGCCGGGTCCGCGCCGCGCGCCAGCAGCGCCCGCACGAGGTCCGCGTGGCCGTTCTGCGCCGCGCCCATCAGCGGCGTGAACCCGCCATGCTGCCGCGCGTTCACGTCCGCGCCCGCGTCCAGCAGCAGCGCCGCGAGGTCCGCGTGCCGACCCGCCACCGCTGAATGCAGCGGCGTGACCTGCAAGCCGTTGCGGCTGGCGACGTTCACGTCCGCGCCGCGCGCGATAAGCGCGCGCGCGACCTCCACCTGCCCGAAGAACGCCGCGAGGCCGAGCAGCGTGAACCCGTCTGCGCTGAACGCCGCCACCAGACGCGGATCGGCGTCCAGCAGCGGCTGCAGCACCTCCGCATGCCCGGTGGCGGCCGCCTCGAACGCCGTGAGCGGCGCGCCCCGCTCGATCAGGAGCTGCGCGAGCGCCGGCTGACGGTAATACGTGGCGAACAGGACAGGGGAGAGGCCACTGGGACTCGTGGCCGTCAGGAGCGCCGGGTCGGCGTCCAGGTGCGCCGCGACCCGCTCCGCATTCCCGGTGTGTAGCGCCGCAAAAAACGCCTCGTGGGACATGCCCTCATGCTACGACGCGACCCCGCCCACTTCGCCGCCGCGCAGGGCCATCACGGTGTCGTGATTCGCCTCACCCCACGCGAGCATCGCCAGAACCACCGCCCGCAGGCTCTCCCCGAGGGGCGTCAGGCGGTAATCCACGCGCGGCGGCACCTGCGGGTACGCTGTCCGCTCCACCAGCCCGTCCGCTTCCAGCTCCCGCAGCTGCAACGTCAGCATCCGCTGCGTCACACCGGGGATCAGGCGTCGCAACTGCCCGAACCGCACCGGCCCGCGCAACAGGTGATACAAAATGACGCACTTCCACCGCCCCGAGATGACCTCCAGCGTCACCTCCACCGGACAGCCGGGCGCGCAGTTCAGCGCGCGCGGCGGCTTCATGACGAACGCCTCATAGGCACAATTCTGTCACTACGGATCAACACTGTGCGTACTTGAGTTCGCAAAGCGCTGTGCGCATACTGCCCGCATGAACGCCGTCGGCTTCACGCACCACCTGCCCATCAGCGACCCCAGCAGCCTCCAGGACGTCCAGCTGCCCGACCCCGTCCCCACCGGACGTGACCTGCTGGTGCGCGTGCACGCCACCGCCCTGAACCCCGTGGACACCAAAGTCCGCGCGCCCAAGCCCGGCAACCTGGAACACCACCCGCCCAAGGTGATCGGCTGGGACGCGAGCGGCGTCGTCGAAGCGGTCGGGCCGGACGTCACGCTATTCCAGGTGGGCGACGAGGTGTACTACGCAGGCGACCTCAACCGCCCCGGCAGCAACGCCGAACTTCAACTCGTGGACGAACGCATCGTCGGCCGCAAACCCACCACCCTCACGCACGCGCAGGCCGCCGCCCTCCCCCTGACCGCCATCACCGCCTGGGAAGGCCTGTACGACCGCCTGCACCTCCGCCCGGACGGCCAGGACGCCGGCAAGACCCTGCTGGTCATCGGCGGCGCCGGCGGCGTCCCCAGCGTCGCCATTCAGCTCGCGCGGCACGCCGGCCTCACGGTCATCGCCACCGCGTCCCGCCCGGAATCCGCCGCGTGGGTCCGCGACCTCGGCGCGCACCACGTCATCGACCACACCGGCGACATCCCCGCGCAGCTGCGCGACCTCGGCATCGACAGCGTCCACCACGTGTACTGCACGTACGGCACCGAACAGCACTGGAACGCCATGGTGCAGGTGCTCCGCCCGGGCGGCAGCATCGTCGCCATCGACACCGCCACCGACGTGAACCTCAACGCCCTGAAGGCCAAGAGCCTTACGTTCGCGTGGGAGCTGATGTTCACGCGCCCCGCCCTCCAGACGGACGACATGATCGAGCAGCACCACCTGCTGAACCGCGTCGCGGACCTCGTGGACGCCGGGCACGTCCGCACCACCCTCCGTGAGACGCTGCGGCCCATCAACGCCGCGAACCTCCGCGCCGCGCACGAACGCCTCGAAACGCGCGGCGTGATCGGCAAGATCGTCCTTGAGGGCTGGGAGGACTGAACAAGGTTGCGGCAAAGGCGGGGTCATGCGGCGCCCGCCTTTGCCGGGCCGGTCAGTACGGCCCGGGAATATTCGGGCCGACGTGCGGGCCGCTGCCGCGCGGCCCCTCACCCAGATCCTGCACCGCGCGGCTCAGGTGCGCCTGCTGCCGCGCGAACACCGCGCCGACCACCCCAACCACGCCCAGAACCATCAGAAACGCCCCGATCATGCCTCGGCCCCTTCATTGGGCCGCACGCGTGAACTGCTGGGTGGCCTGAAGGCTGAAGCGCTCCACGGTTCGCGCGACCCCGCCGCCACCACCAGAAAGTCGTCGCGGCCTCCTCCCCACAGGGTACGAAGCCGCGACGAAGGGAGTGGCTGCGAATCAGGCGCCGACGGGTTCCGCCGTGCCGGGCACCTCAGGGGCGGGTTCAGACGTCGGCACCACGCGTTCCGTCACGTTCAGGCCCACGCCGCGCGCCCACCCCAGGAACGCGTCGTACCCGCGCGCGAACATCAATGGACGCTTCTCGCGCTTCCCGAGCTTCCGGCGGCCCTCCACCTTGAACTCCGGCACGAGCGCCCAGTTCGTGTTCATCGGCTGGTAGTTCTTCGGGTTCGCCGTCGCGAGGTACCGAGTGAGGCCGCCCAGCATGCTCTCCTGCGGCGGGCACACCGGCTCGAGGCCCTGCGCGAGCCGCGCCGCGTTCAGGCCCGCCAGCCACCCCGTCGCTGCCGACTCCAGGTACCCCTCGGTGCCCGCGAGGACGCCCGCCACGAGCTTCTCCGGGTCCGCGCGCAGCTGCATCGTCTCCGTGAGCACCTCCGGCGCGTTCAGGTACGTGTTGCGGTGCATCACGCCGTACCGCACGATCTCCGCATTCTCCAGGCCCGGAATGAGCTGCACGACGGCTTTCTGGTCGCCCCACTTCAGGCCCGTCTGGAAGCCCACCAGCGACCACATGCGCCCCTCGGCGTCCTCCTGGCGAAGCTGCACGACCGCGTACGGCCAGCGGCCCGTGCGCGGGTCCGTCAGGCCACGCGGCTTCATGGGGCCGAAGCGGGGCGTGTCCGGGCCGCGCCGCGCGATCTCCTCAATGGGCATGCACCCCTCGAAGAACTCCAGCTTCTCCCAGTCGTGCGGCGTGTGGCTGCGCGCCTGCTCCAGCGCCGCGTAGAACGCCGCGTACTGCTCCTTGTCCATCGGGCAGTTGATGTAGTCGGCGGGCTGGTCGTAGCGGCCGGCGCGGAACGCGACGTCCATGTTGATGCTGTCGAATGCGATCACCGGCGCGGCCGCGTCGTAGAACGCGAGGCGTTCCGTGCCGGTCGCGCGCGCGATGTCCTCCGCGAGCGCCTCCGACGTGAGCGGCCCCGTCGCGAGCACCGTGACGCCCTCGGGCAGCGCCGTCACTTCCTCGTCGCGCACGGTGATCAGCGGGTGGTTCCGCACGGCCCGCGTCACGTGGTCACTGAAGCCCTCGCGTTCCACCGCGAGCGCCCCGCCTGCCGGGAGGCGCGACGCGTCCGCCGCCGCGATCACCGTGCTGCCCACCGCGCGCATTTCGGCCTGCAGCAGGCCCTTGGCGTTGGTTTCGCCTTCGCCGCCCAGGCTGTTGCTGCACACCAGTTCCGCGAACTTCCCACTGCGGTGCGCGGGCGTCATCTTCACCGGGCGCATCTCGAAGAGCGTCACGGGCACGCCCGCGTTTGCGGCTGCGAGCGCCGCTTCCGAGCCCGCCAGGCCCGCACCAATTACCGTCACAGCCTTCATCACGCGCCACTCTAGCGCCCACGTGCGCCCGGCAATGGGCGTACCCTCACGCGCAGCCCGCTGGCGTACGTCACTTCGCTCATGGTGTCGTGCGCGTCCGCGCGGCACCATGGACAGCGGCGACCCATAACCGCTCGCCCACGAAAGGATCACCTCATGCTGTACGACCGCCTGAAAGCCGACCTGCTCACCGCCCGCAAAGCCCGCGACACCGCGACCGCCACGACCCTCACCACTCTGGTCGGCGCCGTGGAAACCGCTGCGAAAGCGCCCGGCGCGCCTGGCCTCACCGATGAGGTCGCTCTCGGCGTGATCAAGCAGACCCGCAAAGCCCTCGAAGGGACCGTGCAGACATACCGCGAGCGCGGCATCGACACGGCCGAGCAGGATCGGGAGCTCGCGCTGCTCGCGCAGTACCTGCCGACCCTGCTGAGCGAGGATGAACTCCGGGCGGTTATCGAGCAGTTCCGCGCGCAGCACCCCGGCGCGAACATCGCGCAGGTCATGGCGCACCTCAAGGCGGCGCACCCCAACGGGTACGACGGCGCGCTCGCCGCGCGTCTCGCCCGCGCGTAAGCCACGTCAGGGAGGGGGCCCTACCATTCTGGTGGGGCCCCCTGACTTTCAGGGGTGCACGGAGTCGCTGTCCGTTCCGTGCGGCTCGTTCCCCTCGCTGCCCTGCGCGCCGCTCCCGTCCCGGTCATGCTGATGGTCGTGGCGCTCCTGGCTGTGGTCCGTCTGGTGCTTCTTGTCGCCGGTCTTGGGGTCGTTGTTCCCGTCGTGCAGGTCGTGCCGGTTACTGTCGCTCATACCCCAGCAAAGCAGCGCCACCTGAAACGCGCCCCCGCCGCGCGTGAGCGGACCTTCATGCAACGACCGGCAAAGGTGACGGCCCTCCCCCCGCGCACCGCCGCCCGGCACGGTAAAATCACCGGATGACGCGGCGCGCCGCCCACCCGCCCCGCGCCGCCCTGGAGACACACTGATGAAGGCCCACATGATCACCTACGGGTGCCAGATGAACGAGTACGACACCCACACCGTGCAGAGCCAGCTCGTGAGCCTCGGCGCGGACATGGTGCACAGCGTCGACGAAGCCGACTTCGTGCTCATCAACACCTGCGCCATTCGCGGCAGGCCCGTCAACAAGGTCCGCTCGCTGCTCGGCGACCTCCGCAAACTCAAAACCCGCCGCCCCATCGTCGTCGGCATGATGGGCTGCCTCGCGCAACTCCAGGAAGGCCAGGACATGGCCGAGGAGTACGGCGTGGACGTCCTGATCGGCCCCGGCAGCCTCCTCGAAATCGGCCGCGTCCTCGAGAACAACGAGAAATTCTGGGCGCTGAACTTCCGTGACGAACTCCACGACCACATCCCCCCGCCGCCCCCGCAGGGCACCCTGCAGGCGCACTTGACGATCATGCGTGGCTGCGATCACCACTGCACGTACTGCATCGTCCCGCAGACGCGCGGCCCGCAGGTCAGCCGCCACCCGGACAGCATCCTGCGCGAACTCGACACCCTTCTCGCCGCCGGCGTGCAGGAAGTCACGCTGCTCGGCCAGAACGTGAACGCGTACGGCTTCGATCAGGGCGCCCGCATGGCCGGCCTGCCCACCTTCGCGGACCTGCTGCGCCTGGTGGGCCGCACCGGCATTCGCCGCGTGAAGTTCACGACCAGCCACCCCATGAACTTCACCGAGGACGTCGCCATGGCCATGGCGGACACGCCCGCCATCTGCGAGTTCATTCACCTGCCCATGCAGAGCGGCAGCAACCGCGTGCTGCGCCGCATGGCCCGCGAGTACACCCGCGAGCAGTACCTGCAGCACATCGCGGACATCCGCAAGCACCTCCCGAACGCCGTGCTCAGCACGGACGTGATCGTCGGCTTCCCCGGCGAGACCGAAGAGGACTTCCAGCAGACCCTTGACCTGTATGACGAGGTCGGGTACGACCAGGCGTTCATGTTCATCTACAGCGCCCGCCCCGGCACGCCCAGCCATAAGCACTTCGAGGACCTCCCGAAGGAACTCAAGACTGAACGCCTCGGGCGGCTCGTGGAGCTTCAGAAGCAGTGGAGTCAGCGGCGCAACGCCGCCCTCGTCGGCAGCGCGCAGGAGGTGCTGCTGCGCGGCGACGCCGTCACCGAGGGCTTCCTGGAAGGGCACACGCGCGGCAACCACCCCGTGGTGGTGCCCAAAGCGCTCGGCGCGGACGCGGCCGGCGTGTACACCGCGCGCATCGAGCACGCCACGCCGCACATGATGTACGGCAAGCTCCTCGACGCGCACGGCCAGGAACTGCCGGAACTGCCGAAGCTCACGCCCGAGGCGGCCGCGATGACCAACCCCCTCCAGATGGCCTGACGCATGAACGCGCGGCCCCGAGGTCACCCTCGGGGCCGCGCGTCGGCCTTCACTGTACGCGGACGCGCACCGCCTCGGCGGCCACGCGCACGCGCTCCCCGCCTTCGCCCACGAACCCCTGGAACCAGACCTCCACGAGGTACTCCCCGGCGGGCAGCGTCAGGTTCCGCGCGAACTCGACGCTCCCGCCCGCAGGCACCTCGCGCGTCACGATGTCCTGCGCGCACAGACGCACGCCCGCCGGGTCCGGGTACACGACCTCGCGCGACCCGACCTTCAGCACGCGCACGTGCGGAGCCACCTGGCAGCCCTGCAGGCTGTCGCGGTTCGCGTTGAGCGTGAAGGCGGACGTGCCGGTGTTCTGCACGCTGAGCCGCACGGTCGCGGTGCCCGCGCCCGGCGTGGCCGTGGCCGTGAGGCGCGCGTTCTCCAGCGTGACGCGCGGCGTGAGCGGCCGGTCCAGTTCGGCGGGCGCGGTCGTCGGCGCACTGATCGGGGCCGGCGGCGTGGCGGGCACGGTGGACTGCGCGAGCGCGCCCGGCAGCAGCGCGAGCGTCAGGACGGCGCGGGTCATGAACGTCAACATGCGCCCAGCGTACGCACCCCCGCTGACGCCCGCGTGACCGGCCACGCCGGAAACCTTCACGAAGCCGCTCACGGCGCGCCGCGCAGGAAATCCTCAATCCCGTCCGCGACGGCGCCCGCAAGCTGCGCCCGGCCCGTGTCGCTCATCAGCGTGCGGAGGTTCTGCGGGTCCGTGAGGTACGCCGTTTCCACCAGCACGCTCAGCTGCCCGCTCGGCCGGGTGAGCGCCAGGTCCGCGCCCGGATGCAGCCCGTCATCCCCGAGGCCCGGAATCGCCCGCAGCCGCGCCTGAATCGCGCGCGCGAGCGGCGCGGCCTGCGCGTGCGTGTAGTACACGCCCGGACCGCGCGGACCGCGCGGGTCGCGGCCGTCCGGCAGCGCGTTCGCGTGCACGCTCACCAGCAGGTCCGCGCCGAGCGACTCCGCCAGCAGCGGCCGGTCGTACAGCGGCACGCGCTCGTCCGTGCTGCGCGTGAGGACGACGTCCGCGCCGCGCGCGCGCAACTGCTCGGCGGCGCGCAGGGTGATGTCCAGCACCAGCGTCTTTTCCGGGGTGCGCAGCGCGCCCGCGCCCCCGAACTCGCTGCCACCATGCCCGGCATCCAGCACGATCACGCGGCCGGCCAAGGGCTGCGCGGCATCCACGGCGGGAGGGCGACGCACGCTCAGGACCAGGTCCGCGGTGCTCGCGTCGTAGTTCGCTGCGAAGCCCCACAGCGCGTGCTCGGGCGTGAGGGTGAGCGTCGTGCGGTCCGGGGTGCGCGTCACGCTCAGCGTGCCCGGCACGGCCGGTACCGCGAAGGTCGCGTCCGGCTGCGTGCCGTACAGCGTGACGCGCAGCGCCGGCCCGTCGTTCGTGACCGTGAACGGCATGCGCGTCCCCAGCGGCAGCCGCAGCGTCCATTCGCCCGCTCCGCCCGGGTCCTCAACCAGGGGCGACCCGAGCGTCCCGCGCGGTGGAAACGCCGTTTCCGGCAGAAGGGCGACGTTCGCCGGGTCGATCAGCGCACTCACGCCCGGCGCGAGCCGCGCGCGCAACTGCCCCGCCACCGCGCCCGCCACCTCGAACGTCATGCCCGACCGCGGGTACAGCAGCGGGCGCCCGTCGGGCGTCTCCGCCACCGTCGTCGACGGGTTGATCGCCTGCCCGATCACCGGCGCCGTGAACACGCCCACCCGCGCCCGCCCGGCCCGCACGGTCACACGGCCCGGCGCGCCCGCCGAGACCGTGCGGCCATCCCGGCCGGTAAGGGACACGCGCACCGCTGCCCGTTCCAGCGCCTCCGCGCCACTCAGGGTGAGGCGCGCCTCGTACACGCCCGCGCGAACCTCCCGCGCCGACACCGGCGCGAGCGTCCCCACCTGCGCCGTGCCGCGCCCGCCCGGCGACCCCCGGAACGCCACGACCAGCGTCCGCTCCGCGGCCGGGTCCGCCGGGGCGTCCCACCACGCGGCGTCCGTCGTCGGCGTGACACTGCCCACCGCGATCCGCGTGGGCGTCGCGGTGGGCACGGCGGCGGGTAGCGTCCGCACGACGCGCAGCGTACGCGTCGCCTGCGCGCCGCCGCTGACCGCGACGAGCCGCAGGTCGTTCGTGCCCGCCCGCAGCGGCCACCACAGGATGAATAGGCCGTCCGGGCCCACGCTCGCCGGCGTGCCGCTAACGCTCAGCGTCGCGCCCGGCGTCACGCTCCCTTCGAGCAGCACGTGGTCGTACGAAACGCGGTGCCCGTCAGGCGGGTACGCGATGGATACGTCCGGGGCGGCGCGCGCGGCCCCCAGGGCCATGAGCGCGGCGGTGATCAGCAGAGCACGCATACCGCAGGATAAAGTGCCTGCCCCGCGGACCAACGCGCAGGGTGGGCGTCGTCCCGGGAGCGTGCACGGGCGAGGGCGCCCCGGGCGTGATCTCTGGGCCCCCTCGCTTGCCGGCGTCAGATCAGAAGCGCAGTTCGAGGCCGGCGCCGGCGCGCAGGCGACCATCGGTGTCCGCGCGCGCGGCGACGCGCAGCCCCGCGTTGAGCAGCACCGGGAAGCGCAGGCCCGCTTCCGCGAACGGTGTGACGCGTGACTCCCGCAGCAGCACCCCGGCGGACACGAACGCGTCCGTGCGGGTGAGGGGGAGGTTCAGGTCGCGCAGCGTCGCCGCGACCGAGAAGTCCGTGGTGTCCGGCGTGCCCGGCGCGGGCCACGGGCGTTCCACGCCGCCCTCAAGGCCGAGCGTACCGATGAACGGGACGGGCAGCAGCGCGAACCCGGCGTGCGCACCGAGGCTGTTCGTGTTGACGTCCACGCCGCCCCACAGCGCGGCGGCGCTCGCGGTGGGCGCGAAGGTGAGCAGGGCGGCGGTCAGGATCTTCTTCATGGCTGTTCGTCCTCCTGAAGGTCGAGGTTGTACGTCTTGCGCTGCTCCACGCGCACGCGGCCCTCCGGTTGCGCGTACGTGGCGTTGATCAGGTCTGAGCGGTGCGCCGTGAACCATGTGCGCAGCGACGGCGCCGCCGGGAACACCCGCGTGTTCAGCAGCTGTTCCGCTTCGGGGCCGCGCCCGGCCAGGATCATGTTCCCAAAGTACCCGCTGAGCGCGGAGCGGTTGTTCTCGTCGTCCGCGCCGGTCTTCGGGTTGAGGCGCGCGAGGTCACGGGCGGCGTTCTGCGCGGGCACGTACGCGTACGCGCGCGTGCGGTCCGCCAGGCGCACGCCGTCCCAGCCGAGCACGGTCAGCAGGCTTGGCGAGCCGGCGTAGCTGTAGTCGTAGTACGCGAGGCTGTCGATGCCGAGGATCATCTCGCGGTTGCCGTCGCCGTTGAGGTCCACGAACCGCCCGCCGTAGTTGCCGCCCCAGATGACCGCGAGGTTCGTGGGTGTGCCGGTGTCCGCCGTGAAGATCGCGTACGTGCTGCAGCAGTGCGCGCCGCCGCTGAAGCCGGTGAGGACCAGTTCCGGCAGGCCGCCCGGCCGCAGGGGCTCCAGGAACGCCTCGATGTTCCAGCCGGTCGCGGTGAACACGACGTCGTTGCCGCGGCGGACGACGGCGCGCGCGGTGCTGTTCGCGGCGTCCGTGCGGGGCGTAACCGTCACGGTGTACGGGCCCCACGCGAGGGGGGCGGTGCTGTTCGCGGCGGACGCACCGCCGAGCAGCAGGGTCAGGATGGCGAGGGCTCGTTTCATGCCGCTCAGCGTACGGGGAGCCCCTGACGGCCTCATGAGCGCGTGTCCAGCGCGAGCGCCAGCCCCAGCAGCCACTCATCCTGGTCGCACGGGGCAACCAGCTGCACGCCCACTGACAAGGCCCCGAGCGGGCGGGGGAGGCTGAGGGTCGGCGCGCCCAGCAGGCTCCACGGCGCCGTGAGGCGCAGCACGGCCCGGCGGACCGGCACGGTCCCTTCCGTCACGTGGAGGTCTTCCTGGTCGGGGTGCGGGGCGATGTCCGGCACGGCCGGCCCGAGCAGGACGTCCACCGCGCCGAAGGTGTCCGCCAGTTGCTGCTGGTAGGCGCCGCGCCGCGCGCGCGCCGCCGTGATGTCCGCGTCGGTGAGCTGCGCGCCCGCGCGGAGGTTCGCCTCGGTGGCGGGCGTGAAGCCCGGCGCGGCACTGGCGAGCGCACCCGCGTGGACGCGCGCGGCCTCGCTCAGGACAATGGGGGAATACGCGTCCAGCACCTCCGGGAACGGCACGCGCACGACGCTCGCGCCGAGAGCCGTCAGGCGCGCCACTTCGCGCTCCACGGTCGCCCACACCTCCGGCGTGACCCACCCCGGCACGTCCCACACCCCGACGCGCACCCCTGCCCACGCGCGCGGCGTGATGACCTGATCGGTCAGCGCCCCGTGTACGCGCGCCACCACCTGCACGTCCCGGGCGAGCGGACCGGCATGGTCGCACGTGAGGCTGAGCGGCAGCACGCCGTCCGTCGGCCACGCCGCGTGCCCCTTGGTGGGTTTGAAGCCGACGACGCCGCACCACGCGGCGGGCACACGGATGCTGCCGCCCGTGTCCGTGCCGAGCGCGAAGTCCACCTCGCCGGTGGCGACGCTCACAGCCGCGCCGCTGCTCGACCCGCCGGCCACGCGGGTGGCGTCCAGGGGGTTGCGGGTGCCGCCGAAGGCGTTCGCGCCGGTCACGCCGAGCGCCACCTCATGCAGGTGCGTCTTGCCGACCAGCGTGGCGCCCAGGGCGCGCAGGTGTGCCACCAGCGGGCTGGGCGCCACGGCGGGCAGGGCCGCGCGGGAACTGCCGCCGAGCGGCCAGCCGGGCACGCCGTACAGGTCCTTGGCGCTGAAGGTCAGGTCCGCGAGGGGCCCACCCGGGGCGCCCCGCAGGGGCGTGGCGGGGCGGTACGCCCACGCGCCGAACACGTCATTCGTCATGCCCGGAGTCTACCGGCCCGCGCGGGAACGACCCGCGCCGCGCGCCCGTACTGGCAGCATGCGCACTTCACGTCGCCGTTCCCGACGCCGAACCCATCACCGTTGGCTGGAGGTCGCCGGGGAGGTCCTGCTGGACGGCTTCGAGGTGGTCTGGTTCGTGCTGACGTTGCCGCTGCGGCTGATCGGCTGGGTGCTGCACGCCCTGCTGGACAGTTCGCCCTGAGGTCAGGGCAGGATGGCGGGTTCCTGCAGCACGCCCTGCACGAGCGTGTACGGACCGAACGTCGGTCGGCCCAGCGGCCCCGCGTCCACGGTGAAGGTGCCGTCCACGCGGTACGCGACCTGCTGCCCGCGCGCGACGCGCAGGAACACGCCGGCGTTCGCGAACGTGATGGGCAGCGTCACGACCGCTTGCTGCCGCGCCTCACCGCGCGCAGGCAGGGCGATGTTCGGGAAGTCCACGTGGCCCACGTCCTCCCCGTCCAGCGTGACGGCCCCGCCGATGTTCGCGACGCGCAGCGGCAGCGGGTTCGGGTTCTGCACGCGCAGCGCGATGGTCAGGGTGGCGGTGGCGGGGCGGCCCCCGCCGGGCAGCGTGATGCTCGTGAGGCGGGCCCCGTCCACCTGGAAGGTCGGGACTTGCAGCAGCGGCTGGCCGGGCACGCAGGCGCTGAGCGTCGCAGCGAGCACGGCGAACGCCGGAAGCAGGAGGCGTTTCATGGCCCGAGTGTACCGGGCACGCCCGGCGCGTGCCTGACGCGCACCTGATGCGCTTGGCGCGTGCGTGACGTCTGCTACGCTGCGCCCGTGAAGACCTTGCACCTGATGACGACCCTCGCGCTGCTCGGCAGCGGCGGCGCGGGGGCCGTGGGCCTGGAACTGAGCGCGGCGTCCCCCCTGACCCTGCGCGCCGCCGTAACCGACCTGCGTCTGGGGAATGTGACCGCCGGGTTCGGCGTGAGCAACCGCGCCGCCGACGCGCACGTGACCTTCGGCGTGGATCTTCCCGCAGTGGGCGGCGTGTCGTCCCGCACGGACGCGGCGTTTGCGTTCGGGCAGGGGTACCGGCTGGGTACCGCCGTGAACGCGGCGCTCGGGCCGGTGGCGCTGGGCGTGACGCTGAGCGGCTGGACGGTGGGCGCGGCGCGGGTGGAGCCCCTGGTCGCGTGGGCGGAAGCGCCGGTGGACCTGCGCGCGCGCGGCTGGGCGCTCGACGCGAACGCCCGCTACCGCGTGAACCGCGATGTGATCCTGAATGTCAGCGGCAGCGTGGGCGGCCAGCCGAACGTCGCGGCGTTCGGCGAGTGGCGCCGCGGGGACCTGAGCTACCGCCTGGGCGGACGCGCAGGCGCCGGCGTCCTGGGCGTGACGGGCGGGGTCACGTGGCGCGCGTCCGACACGGTGACGCTCGCGGCGGACGCGCTGATCGGGCCGGGCACGGACGAGCGCGGCCTGAGCGGCAGTCTGAGCGTCGCCGACGTGCTCGGTGAGGGCAGCAGCGTACGTCTGTACGGCGTGTACGAGCCGTGGCGGTACGTGAGCCTGCCCGCCCGGTACGGCGCGGAAGTGACCGTGCCCACCCCGAACGGCGAGGTCAGCGTGGACGCCCGCGGGGGTTCGGGTGGCCTCGGCGTGCGCGGCACGGTCCGGTTCAACGTCGGCCGCGAATGAGTGGCGCGCGTGGCGGGTGGGGAGCTCCCCACCCGCCACGCGCGTTCATCGTGTGCGTCGTCACGGCGCGTGAAAACCCGGTCAGGCGCGCGCGGTCCTTCTCATGCGGGGTCACTCGATACTGCGAGGCATGAAGAGAACCCTGACTCTCACGCTTGCGGTGGCGGCCTGCGGCAGCCTCGCGAGTGCACAAACGGCCAAGGACATCATCAGCCGCGTGGACGCCGCGCAGAAGAACGCGCGTGACGTCAGCTTCAAGGTGAGCGGCACCGCGAACGTGGAAAGCAGCAGCCAGAAGATCGACTTTGACGTGAAGGCCATTCCGGCGCAGTCGCTGGCCCGCGTGACCTTCAACGCCCCGGACAGCCTCGCGGACAACGTGATCGTCGCGGACAAGCAGACGGTCCGCAACTATCTGTACCTCACGAACCAGATCACCGAGACGCCGCTGAACAAGGCGGCGGGGCAGGCGGGCCTGGGCGGCGTGGACTTCACGCAGCTGACGAACACGGCGGCGCTGCTGCGCAACTACGACGTGAAACTGGTCGGCACGACCTCGTCGGGCGGTGCGAAGCTCTACCAGCTCGAGGCGAGCATGGGCGGCGCGGGCGACCGGACGCGTGTGTGGATCACGGACGCCGGGTGGCGCCCCACGCGTGTGCAGGTGCTGAGCACAGGCGGGAAGGTCGTCGCGGACCTGAACGTCACGAACTACAAGGTGAACGCGGGCCTGACGGTGACGGCGCTGCGCTCGTTGCCGAAGGACGCGCAGGTCATCCGCCGCTGAGGCGGAGCGCCGACACCAAGGAGGGCCACCTGAAACCGGGTGGCCCTCCTTGGTGTGTCAATGATGCGCGCCCACCGACTGCTCGGTGGGCGCGGGCGTTCCGTGTCGATGCGGTGAACGCCGGTTACAGGACGCGGCGGGCGCCGACGTAGCGGGTGGCCCAGTAGGTGCTGTTCATCTTCTCGATGATGGTGCGGCCCTGGTAGCTGTTGGCGTTCGCGAATTCGCCGTTGCCGAGGTAGATGCCCACGTGCGAGACGCCGGCGCCGGTGGTGTTGAAGAACACGAGGTCGCCGCTGCGCAGGTCGCCGCGGGGCACGGAGCGGCCCACGCCGAACTGGCTGCGGGCGGTGCGGGGGAGGTTCACACCGAGCTGTTTGAAGACGGCCTGCGTGTAGCCGCTGCAGTCGATGCCGCGGGCGCTGGTGCCGCCCAGGACGTAACGGATGTTGAGGTAGCGGCTGGCGGCGGTGCGGATGACGGCGTTGCCGTTCGCGGGGGCCGGTTTGGCCGCGGCCTGGGGGGCGCTGGCGGTGGCGGTGGCGCCGCTGACCTTGAGCTTCTGGCCGACCTGGATGGTGGTGCTGTTCAGGCCGTTGAGCTTCATCAGGGCGACGGGGTCCATTTTGTTGACCTGCGCGACTTTATACAGCGTGTCGCCGGGTTTGACGGTGTAGGTGGAGGCGGCGTGAGCAGCGCTGGAGACAGCGGCGACCGCGAGGATCAAAGCACGGAACGTTTTCATCGACACAGGAAGTTTAACATGGCTTAATTTATTCGGCCTTAATTGATGGTCAAAGCCACGAAATTTATGCACCAATACGCTGTTTATGCGCGCTTCCGGAACGTTTCAGGAACGTGACCTCTCATGCTTATCACGGCGGGTAGAGCGGGGTCAAAAGGGGAAAACACCCTCCAGAACGCTCTTTTTTGGATTAACGTTTGTTTACGTTCTCTCATAAAAATGACATTCATTCATAGTACGGGTTCTTCACAAATCAGGCTCGCGTCAGCCGAAGGCTCCCAGGTATACACGCAGACCGCCCGGGTATACTGCCGCCAAGGCTGCGCGCCCACACCCCCAGCGAGAGGACACCCGCATGAAGGAACTGCTGACCACCGAACAGATCCTGCAAGGCCTCAAACACTACCGCCGCATCGCCCGCCAGGACATGCTGCGCGCGTCCGAAACGCCCCACCCCGATGCGTTCCTCACCCATGCCGAACAACGCCGCGCCGTTTACACCGAACTCGGCACGCTCGCCGAAACCGCCGCGCCCGACGAAGTCATCACGCACGCCATCACGCTCTACAAGGCCTTGCCCTTCGTCACCGGCACGCCCGAACACGAGCACCCGGACATCAAAGGCCGCGAAAACGCCCTCGAGAACTTCTTCCTGATGGTCGGCCTCGACCCCAAGGTCCGCCGCGAAGCCCGCAGCGCCCGCAGCAAACTCGGGAGTCCCGCCGCCACGGAATGACCCGCCGCCGCGCCATCGCCGACCTCGAAGCCACCGCCCGGGGCTGCACCGCCTGCCGCCTGCGCGCCACCTGCACCCAGGTCGTCGTCGCCGACGGCAACCCCGACGCGCCCCTGCTGATCCTCGGCGAAGGCCCCGGCGGCGACGAGGACCGCCTCGGCCGCCCCTTCGTGGGCCGCGCCGGCCAACTGCTCGACAAGATCCTCGGCGCCGTCGGCCTCACCCGCGACGACGCCTACATCAGCAACATCGTCAAATGCCGACCACCAGCCAACCGCACGCCCGAACCCGACGAAATCGAGGTGTGCACCCGCCTGTGGCTCAGCGGGCAGCTCGCGCTGCTGCGCCCCCGCGTCATCGTCACGCTCGGCAACGTCCCCACGCAGTACATGCTCGGCACCCGCACCGGCATCACCCGCACGCGCGGTCAGTGGTACACCTACGCGCAGGCGGAGCGCCTGTGGACCGCGCCGCTCCTGCCGATGTTCCACCCCGCCTACCTGCTCCGCAACGACACCCGCGCGCCCGGCGGCCCCAAAAGCCTCACGTGGCGTGACATCCAGGCCGTGAAAGCCGCCCTTGACGGCGCGCCCACCCCGGACGCCAACGAGCGCCCGCCCGACGCCGCCCAGACCCGCCTGCTCTGAACGCCCCCGGACCTGCGCAGCAGGCGTTATCCTGCGCGCATGTCCAGCCCTGAATTCATGGGACTCGTCCAGAGCCTGCAGGCCTCCGCCGAAGCGGCCCTCGGCGACCTGAACGCCGCCAGCGCCCTCGCCCGCCGCGACGGCCTCGGCGTCAGCGACGAACGCGCCCGCCAGGTCGCACAGCGCAGCCTGAACCTCCTCGTCACCCTCGCCGAGAAAACCCGCGGCAACCTCACCTTCGACGAGGCCGACGTCCTCACGAACGCCATCCACGCGCTCCGCACCCGCCTCGGCAACTGATGCGCGCCGTCCTGCAACGCGTCAGCGGCGCCCGCGTCACCGTCGGTGAGCGCGTCACCGGCCAGATCGACCGTGGCTTCCTGATCCTGCTCGGCGTCGCCCCCGGCGACACGCCCGCGCACGCCGACACCCTCGCCGCGAAAATCACCAAGCTGCGCGTGTTCAGCGACGACGCCGGCAAGATGAACCTCAACGTCCACGACGCCGGCGGCGCCATCCTCAGCGTCAGCCAGTTCACGCTGTACGCCGACACGCGCCGCGGCAACCGCCCCAGCTTCACGGGCGCCGCCGCGCCCGATCACGCCCGCGCGCTGTACGCGCACTTCAACGGGGCCCTGCGCGCGCACGGCCTCACCGTCGAAGAAGGCGAGTTCGGCGCGGACATGCAGGTCAGCCTCGTCAACGACGGCCCCGTCACGCTCCTCCTCGACACCGACGCGCCCTGACGGCTCAGCCCCACGGCCGGGCGAACGCCCGGCACGTTTTTCATGCGCGCCCGGTATGCTGCGCGCCATGAAACGCCCCCTCGCCGTCGCTGCGCTGCTCGGCGCCCTCACCGTCGCCGCCGCGGCCGGCACGTACACCGTTCAGCCCGGCGACACGCTCTACCGCATCGCCACGCGCGCCGGCGTCAGCGTCGACGCGCTGCGCGCCGCCAACGACCTGCCCGGGGACACTATCAGCGTCGGGCAGACCCTCAAGCTGCCCGACGCTGCCGCCCCGGGCGCTCCGGGCCGCCCCCCCGGCGCCCCCGCGTCCACGCCCCCCCGCACGCCCGCCGCGCCCATCGCCACGCAGCGCGTCGGCGGCGTCACCGTCCGCACGCCCACCAGCCTGCGCGCCGGCGAGGCCTTCACTGTGCGTCTGAGCGGCACGGACGCCGCGCGCGCCACCGTCCGCTTCCCCAGCGAGGTCGGCGAGGACGTCCGCGCCCCCAACGAGGCCCTCACGCCGTTCGGCGCCGCTGGCGAGTACAGCGTCCTCGGGCGCGTCGTGCTCGGCAAGACCACCCCCGTCACCTACGAAATCAAGGTCGGCGACGCCACCCTGCGCGGCAGCATCCCCGTCACGGGCCTCTCGCAGCGCGTCCAGAACCTCAACCTGCCGCCCAACATCAGCAAGAAACTCACCGACCCCGGCAAGGCCGCCGAGGACGCCGCCGTCAACAAAGCCTACGAACGCCGCACCCCGCAGGCATGGACCCGGCCGTTCCAGCCGGCCCTGCGCACCAGCGCCGTTGCCAGCAGCTTCGGGCAGCCGCGCACGTACGTCGCGGGCGGTCCCGTCCTGTACCACTACGGCCTCGACTACCCCGCCCGGACCGGCACGCCCGTCACCGCCGTAAACGACGGTACCGTCGTCCTCGCCGGCACGTACCCGGTGCGCGGCGGCCTCGTCGTCATCGACCACGGCGCGGGCGTCACCAGCCTGTACTTCCACCAGAGCAAACTCCTCGTGAAGGTCGGCCAGAAGGTCACGCGCGGGCAGCAGATCGGCCTGGTCGGCACCACCGGCCTGTCCAACGGCCCGCACTTGCACCTCGAACTGCGCGTGCGCGGCGAAGCCACCGACGCCCGTGACTGGTACAACCGCCTGCTCCCCTGACATGCCCACCGCGCACCCCTTCCTGCACCACCCCGACCCCCTCACGCGCGAGATCGCCCGCGGCTACGCCACCGGCGCGTTCCTGATGGACAACGGCGACGGCCTGCAGTGGTACACCACCCCCGAACGCGCCCTGGTACCGCTCGGCGACGCCCTGCACGTCCCCCGCAGCCTGCGCCGCCACCTGACCCGCTTCGACGTGCACGTGGACCGCGATTTCGACGGCGTCCTCGACGGCTGCCGCGCCCGCGAGGAAACCTGGATCAGCGACGAACTCGCCGACATCTACCGCCACCTGCACGGCACCGGCCTCGCGCGCAGCTTCGAGACGTGGCAGGACGGCCGCCTCGCCGGCGGCGTCCTGGGCCTCGCCCTCGGCGGCGCGTTCATCGGCGAGACGATGTTCCACGCCGTCACGCACGCCAGCAAGGTCGCGCTCGTGCACCTCGCCCGCGCCCTGCACGGCGGCGGCTTCACGCTGCTCGACGCGCAGATCCAGAACCCGCATCTCGCCCGTTTCGGCACGACCGAAATCAGCAGCGACACCTACCAGCAGACCCTGCAGGACGCCCTCACGCGCGACGCGACGCTGCGCGCCCCCGAACCGCCTCAATCGTGGCCGTTCGCCCCCCACACGCCCCCCGCGTGACATTATCCTGATCCCATGCCCGAACAGTCCGTCGCGGACGCGCCGCCTGCCCTCAGCGAACGCCTGCAAGACGTCACCGAGGCGCTCGCCGCCGCGCGCACTGCCGACGACGTGTACCGCGTGGTCCTGCACCCGGCCCTCGACGCCCTGAACGCCATCGCCGGCGCCGTGCTGCTCGTGAACGACGCCGGGGACACCCTCAGCATGGCCGCGCGCCAGGGCTACCCCCAGGACGCCCAGACCATCTGGCAGGACGGCCCGGTGCAGGTGAACATCCCCGCCGGCGACGCCCTCCTGCACCGCCACGCCCTGTTCTACGAGCACCGCGACGCCCTGCTGCACGACTACCCCGAACTGGAAGCCCGCACCGGCAGCGTCGCGCCCGTCGCCACGAGCGTGCTGCCGATGTTCCTCGACGAGCGTCCCCTCGGCGTGCTGGTCCTCGACTTCAAGGAACCGCACGACTTCACCGCCGAGGAGCGGCGCTTCCTGCGCACCCTCGCCGCCCAGTGCGCCCTCGCGCTCGGCCGCGCGCGCCTCCTGAACGAACTCACCACCGAACTCGAAATGCGCCGCGCCACCGAACGCGAACTGCAGTCCAGCGAAACCCGCTTCCGGCGCCTCGTGGAAGCCAGCCCCGTGGGCATTGCCGCCGGGGACATCAACGGACGCCTGATCCTCGTGAACGACGCGTACCTGCACTTGCTCGGCTATACCCGCGACGACTTCGACCAGGGACGCATCGACTGGGCGTCTCTCACCCCCGAGGAGTACCGCGAAGCCGACGATCGCGCCTTCCAGCAGGCCTTCCGGGACGGCGCGTCCGACCAGTACGAAAAGGAGATGCTCACCCGCACCGGCGAGCGCCTCCCCCTGAGCCTGATCCTCATGCGCTACGAGGAACGCGGCCAGCAGCTCGTCGTCGGGTACCTGCAGGACCTGCGCGCCCACAGAGCCGCGCAGCGCACCCTCGAAGAGCAGCGCGGACACCTCGAGGCCAAAGTCCGCGAGCGCACCGCCGAACTCGAAGCGCGCACGCGCGCACTCGAAAGCTTCGCGGAACTCACCCGCGACCTCGCCACCGAAACCGACCCGAGCGTCCTCGTGCGCCGCGCGCAGGAAATCGTCCTCGGCCTCCTCCCCGAAGGCCTCGCCGTGTACTACGAACCGCGCAGGCAGCTCTGGCACGCCGCCGTGCAGACCGGCGACCTCGGCAACGCCGACCTGCAGCGCGCCATCAACGCCGGCCTGCCCTTCGAGACCACCCGGAACCTCCTCACGCCGTGGCGCACCCGGCAGGGGTACTACCAGGACCACTACGATCCCACCACCGACGACCTCGGCGAGCGCGTCGCGCACATCGGCGCGTCCGCCTCGCTGCCGCTGCTCGTGCATGGCCGCGTTCAGGGCGTGTTCGTGATCGCCCTGTTCCGCCAGCACCGTTGGTCCACCACGGACCGCGCCGTTCTCGAAACGGCCGTGCACAGCCTCGGCCTCGCCCTCGAACGCGCCGAGAGCATCGCGCACCTCGAGCAGCGCACCCAGGAGGTCAGCCGCTGGCGTGAACGCTACGAGGTCGCCGTGAACGGCTCCGGGCACCTCCTGTACGACTGGAACCCCACCACCGACCAGATCGTGTACGGCGGCGCGGTGCGCGCCATCACCGGCTACGCCCCCGACGACCTCGCCGGCAACCTCAGCGACTGGACGGAACGCCTCATCCACCCGGACGACCGGGACGCCTTCAACACCGAAATCGCGCGCGTCATCGAGCACAGCGACACCTTCCACCTGGAGTTCCGCATCGTCCGGCAGGACGGCAGCGTCCGCGAAGTGCAGGACGACGGGTACTTCATGCGCGGCCCCGACGGTCAGGTCACGCACATGGTCGGCTTCGTGAACGACGTCACCGAACAGCGCCGCACCGAACGCGAACTGCGCGCCGCCCTGCGCTTCAACGAACTGATCCTGAACAACATGGGCGAAGGCCTCACCGGCATGGACACCCAGGGCCGCACCACCTTCGCGAACCCCGCCGCGCTGCGCATGCTCGGGTACACCCCCGAGGAATTCATCGGCGTGCCGCAGCACGAACTCATTCACCACACCCGCCCGGACGGTACGCCGTACCCGGCAGAAGCCTGCCACATCTACGCGGCCTTCACGGACGGCCAGGTGCACCACGTGGACGACGAGGTGTTCTGGCGCCGCGACGGCAGCGCCGTGCCCGTCGACTACACCAGCACGCCCATCCGCAATGAACACGGGCACATCGAGGGGGCCGTGCTGAGCTTCCGCGACATCACCGCCCGCCGCAGCGCCGAAGCGGACCTGCGGCGCAGCAACGAGGAACTGCGGCGCAGCAACCGGGAACTGGAACAGTTCGCGTACATCGCCAGCCACGACCTGCAGGCGCCTGCGCGCGCCGTCACGAGTTTCGCGGACATCATCGCGCGCCGCTACGCGCACGTCCTCGACGAGCGCGGCCTCACGTACCTGCGGCAGATCACCGAGGGCGGGCAGCACATGAAACGCCTCGTGGACGACCTGCTGACCTTCTCGCGCGTGCACACGCTGCAACGCCCACCCGAACGCGTCCACAGCGCCAGCATCTTCAGCGCTGTCCTCGCGCGTCTGAGTGGCGACCTGGAGGCCAGCGGCGCGCAGGTCACCGCCGGTCCACTGCCGGACGTGCTCGCGGACGCCTCGCAGCTCGACCAGGTGCTGCAGAACCTCATCCTGAACGGCGTGAAGTACCGCCGCGAGGACGTGGCGCCGCGCCTGCACGTGAGCGCGCAGCCGGACGGGCCCATGTGGCACTTCCTGGTGCAGGACAACGGCATCGGCATCGAGGAAGCGTACTTCGAGCGGATCTTCGAGATCTTCCAGCGGCTCCACACCCGCGACCAGTACGAGGGCACCGGCATTGGCCTCGCGGTGTGCAAGAAGATCATCGAGCGGCACGGCGGACGCCTGTGGGTCACCAGCACGCCCGGCGAGGGCAGCACCTTCCACTTCACGCTGCCGCGCGCCTGAACGGCCCCGGCGCGCGGTGGGGGAGTGCCTCAGGTCCCCTGCCCTAGACAAAGCCGCGCGCCGCCCGAACCGCGTTTTCCCGCGCCAGCACGCCCTCGCGGTCCCCTGGCGTGCGTCGGCGGGTGGCGCGGGCCGTGTGGCAGAGCGCGGAGCGCCGCGTTACCCTGACGCATGACCGCGAGCCCGCACCCCGACCCGGCGACCACCACCCGCCCGGACCTCCTGCGCGTCCTGATCTGCGACGAAATGAACCCCGGCGAGCTGAACTTCGACGGGTTCGACATCGAGTACATCCCGAACATGCCGCGCGAGGACATCCTGCGCCGCCTTCCGGAATTCGACGCGCTTATCACTCGCAGCCGCACCCGTGTGGACGTCGAACTGCTCGACGCCGCCGGCCCGCGCCTCAAGGTCGTCGGTCGCGGCGGCGTCGGCGTGGACAACATCGACCTCGACGCCGCCAGCCGCCGCGGCGTGCTGATCCTGAACGCGCCCGAAAGCAACAACGTGTCCGCCGCCGAACTCGCCGTCATGCACCTGATGGCCGCCGCGCGCGGCCTCACCCGCAGCGACGCCCTCACGAAAAGCGGCAAGTGGGACCGCAAGTTCCTCGGCGTCGAACTCAAGGACAAGACGCTCGGCATCGTCGGCCTCGGCCGCATCGGCAGCATCGTCGCCAGCCGCGCGCAGGGCCTGCGCATGCACGTCGTCGCGTTCGACCCGTACGTCAGCGCCGAGAAGTTCGCGCAGCTCGGCGTGGACCGCGCCGCCACCCTGAACGACCTGCTGGACCGCGCGGACTTCCTGACCGTCCACACGCCCCTCACCGACGAAACGGACGGCATGATCGGCGCGGAGCAGCTCGCGCGGCTCCGCCCGGGCGCCATCGTCGTGAACGCCGCGCGCGGCAACATCGTCGACGAAGCCGCCCTCGTGGACGCCCTGCACAGCGGTCACCTGTTCGCCGCGGGCGTGGACGTCTTCAAGGACGAACCGCCCGCTGCCGACCACCCGTTCCTGAGCGCCCCGAACCTCAGCATCACCGCGCACCTCGGCGCGAACACCGTGGAAGCGCAGGAGCGCGTCGGCGCGGAAATCGTGGACCGCGTCCTCGCCGCGCTGCGCGGCGACGTGAGCCGCGGCGCCGTGAACGCCCCCGCCATGGACGACGCCACCCGCGCCGCCCTCGGCGGTTACCTCGACCTCGCCGAGAAGCTCGGCAAGATCACCGCGCAGCTCCTGCCCGGCGCGAGCGAACTGGAAATCGAGTTCTACGGCAAGTTCCCCGCCGACACCGCCCCGCTCGTCACCGCGGCGCTCGTCGGGTACCTCGCGGGCACCACCGAGGACACCCCGAACCTCATCAACGCGCGCGCCCTGGCGCGCGAGCGGGGCGTGCGCATCGTCACGCGCGAGGTCGAGGCGCCCGAGGAGTACCCCACCGAGATGCGCGTCCTCGCCCGGCAGGGGGAACGCCGCCGCACCGTGGGCGGCACCGTGTTCGGCCGCATGGCCCGCCTCACGCGCCTGCGCGACTACCGCGTGGAACTCGCGCCCGAGGGGTTCATCCTGATCGTCAGCAACCAGGACAAACCAGGCGCCGTCGCGAAACTCAGCAACCTGCTGGGCACCTGGGGCATCAACATCGCGGGGATGTCGCTGGGCCGCAGCGAGCGCGGCGGGCAGGCGCTGTTCACGCTCACCCTCGACGACGGCCTCACGCCCGAGCAGCTGCGGGCCATCCGTGACCTCGACGTCGTCGAGAACGCGTACCTCGTGCAGGTCTGACCCTAGGCGTCACGCGCAGGGGCGCCGGAGCCTGCTCTGGCGCCCCCGCGCGCCTGCATGATGAGACGCCCAACATTCCAGTGCTGTGCGGCGCCGGCCCTCCCCGGTAGGCTGGGTGGCGGCGCCACCCCGGCGCGGAAAGGACCCGTTCATGCGACGACCCCTCCTGATGACCGTCCTGGCGTTCGCCTCTCTCGGCGGCGCTGCCACGCCCTACCGCAGCGTGGACCTCACCCTCACGCAGGGCACCGGCGACTTCACCGTCCGCGCCATGGCGAGCGCCTCACCGACGCTCGGCGCGCGCACCCCCAGCGTGCGCGACGGCGTTGCCAGCGTCCGCGCCGTCCATCAGGTCGGCGACTGGACGGTCGGCGTCAGCCCGAAACTCCCGCTGGCCCTCACGGTCCGCCACGAAACCGGCACGCTGACTCTCGACCTGCGCGGCCTGACGCTCACCGCCGCGAGCGTGAACCACGAGGTCGGGGACCTGCACGTCACCCTGCCATCCGGCCCGCTGAGTGCGTCCATCGTGAACGGCCAGGGCAACGTGAGCATCACCGCGCCCGCGACTGTCGGCGTGAGCGCCACGGTGAGTGTCACGCGCGGACACGTTCGCGTGGCGGACCGCGAGGTGGCAAACGGCCTGAACGTGACTGGCACGTACCGCACGCCGAACTACGCCACCTCGAAGCACCACGTGAAGCTCAGCATCGTCGTCAACGAAGGCGACGTCGACCTGCGCTGAGGGTCGGCGGCGTGCGTCTGGACACCTGCGCCACGCGCCGCCGCGCAGCCCGTACAGTACGCGCATGCCCGAAGACCACCTGCCCCTGAACCGCGCGCGCCTGATCGCGCCCGGCCCCGTGGAAGTCGAACCGCGCGTCCTGCTGGAACTCGCGCAGCCGCAGATGCACCACCGCGCGCCCGAGGGCCGCGCGAAACTCCTCGAAGCGCGCGAAAAGCTCACGCGCCTGCTCGGCGACCCGTACGAGGCAGTCATCACCAGCACGAGCGGCACGGGCGCGTTCGAGGGTGCGCTCGTGAGCCTCGTGCCGGACGGCGCGCGCGTCGTGAACGCCAGCGCCGGGAAGTTCAGCGAACGCTGGGGCGACATGGCCGAGCGCCTCGGGTACGACACCGTCAAAGTCGAGCGGCCCTGGGGTGAACTGCTCGACGCCGGTGAGGTCGCGGACGCCGCGCGCGACGCGCACACCCTGCTGATCACGCACAGCGAAACCAGCACGGGCGCCCTGCACGACCTGGAAGCCATCGCGCGCGCCGCGCGCGCCGTGAACCCGGACCTGCTGATCATCGCGGACTGCATCACCAGCTACGGCGTCGCGGAACTCCGCCCGGCCGCGTGGGGCGTGGACGTGATCGTGAGTGGCAGCCAGAAAGGCACCGCCACGCCGCCCGGCCTGGGCTTCGTGCTGTTCGGCGAGCGGGCGCAGGCGCGCCTGATCAGCGGCACCCGCAAGGGCTTCTACCTCGACCTCGAACGGGAACTGAAGGGGCAGCGCAACGGCGACACGCCGCAGACGCCCGCCATCAACCTGATCTACGCCCTCAGCACCGCCCTGGACCGCCTGCTCGCCGTGCCGCTGGAGGTCCTGTGGGCCGAGAAGCGGCGGCAGGTGAACGCCCTCGTCGCGGCGGGCCGCGCGCTCGGCAGCGACCCGTGGGCGGCGCGCGTATCCCCGGCCGTGGCGGTCCTGAAACCGCCGGCGGGCCTGACCGGGCGGCAGGTGGCGGCGCGCCTCGCGGAAATGGGGCAGCGGGCCCTGCCGGGGCAGGCGCCGCACGAGGACGCGGTGTACCGCATCAGCACGCTCGGGTACGCGGACCGGTACGACGCGCTCGGCATCGCTGGCATGCTGGAGGACGCCTTCGCTGGCCTCGGCGTGCGCTTCGAGCGGGGCGCGGCCGTGCACGCCGCGTGGCAGGCGCTCGGCGAGGACTGACGCGCTCGCCGTGCGGGGTGGCGGCGACGCGCCGCCCCCCGTACAATGCCGTTGATGTCCCAGTCCGTCGCGCCCGCCCAGAAAACCGCCGAGGCCATCGCCGTGCTGACGTTCGCGCTCACGTTCGTGGGCCTGATCCTCGAGCGGGACGTCCTCATCATCGTGGGCCTCGTGCTGTTCGTGCTGTCGCTGGTGCTGGTCGGCATGCAGGACCGCCGCCGCTGACCCCTGCAGCAGAGGAGGCGCCCCCGGTCCGGGAGTGCCTCCTCGCCGCCGTGTTCAGGCTTCGCTGGACGCGGTTGCCGCCACCGGCACGCGCGGGCCGGTCGTCTCCTCGCGCGGCAGCGAGAAGCTGAACGTCGCGCCCTGCCCCTCCGTGCCCTCCGCCCAGACGCGCCCGCCATGGCGCGCCACGATGCGTTTCACGTTCGCGAGGCCCACGCCGGTCCCCTCGAAGCTGTCCGGCGAGTGCAGCCGCTGGAACACCCCGAACAGCTTGTGCGCGTACGCCATGTTGAACCCCACGCCGTTGTCCCGCACGTGCACGACGTCCTCGCGCGCGCCCGTCTCGCCCCACAGGGCCACCCGGATGGGCGTGCGGTCCCGCGCGTACTTCACGGCGTTCGCCACCAGGTTCATCAGCACCTGCCGTAGCGCCGCCGGGTCGCCGTACACGGTTGGCAGGTCCTGCACGTCCCACTCGATCACGCGGCCCTCATTGGCGCGTTCCACGTCCTGCATGACCTCCTGCACGACGCTGCCGAGCGGCACCTCGCGGAACACCAGGTCCTGTCGGCCGGTGCGGGCGAACTCCAGCAGGTCGTTGATCAGGCCGTCCATGCGCTTCGCGGACTCCTGAATGATGGTCAGGCGCCGCGTGGCCTTCTCGGGCAGCAGGCCCTGCGTGTCGCGGCTCAGCAGGTCCGCGAAGCTCGCGATGTGCCGCAGCGGCGTGCGCAGGTCGTGCGAGATGCTGTACGCGAACGCCTCCAGTTCGCGGTTCACGTCCTCAAGCTGCGCGGTGCGGCTTTCCACGCGCGCTTCGAGCGAGAGGTTCAGCGCGACCAGTTCCGCCTCGATGCGCTTGCGGTCCGAGACATCCTTGCCGGTCGACACGACGTGCGTGATCCGCCCGCGCTCGTCCTTGATGGGCGTGAGCGTTTTCTCCTTGTGGTACAAGCTACCGTCCTTGCGGCGGTTCATGACGTCCCCGCGGTACGTTTCGCCGCGCAGCAGCGCAGGCCACACCTCCTGCGTGAACACCTGCCCCACGCCTTCAGGCCACAGGATGCTCGCGTGCTGCCCGATGGCCTCGTCGCGCGCGTACCCGGTGACGCGCTCGAACGCCGGGTTCACGTATTCGATCACGCCCTCGCGGTCCGCGATGAAGATCGGGTCGGCGGCCTGCTCCACGGCGCTCGACAGCTTGCGCATTTCCTGCTGCGCGCGCATGCGCTCCCGTTCGTTCGCGCGGCGCAGCCGGTCCTGCGCCGCGCGCGCCTGCTGCGCCTCCAGTTCCCGCAGGCGCCGCTCGTGCGCCTGCACCATCAGCGTCTTGAGATGCAGGTCCACGAACACGCTGACTTTCGCGCGCAGCACCTCCGCCTGCACCGGCGAGAAGATGAAGTCCACCGCGCCGAGCGAGTACCCGCCCAGCATGTCCGCTTCGGCCCGGTCGTACGCCGTCACGAAGATGATCGGCGTGCCCTCGGTCTGCTTGCGGCTGCGGATCAGGCTGGCCGTCTCGAATCCGTCCATGTCGGGCATGCGCACGTCCAGGAGAATCACGGCGTACTCGTCTTGCAGCAGCAGGCGCAGCGCCTCGCGGCCCGACGAGGCCATCACGATGTTCTGCCCGAGCGGCGACAGGGCCGCCGCGAGCGCGAGGCGCTTGGCGTCCTGGTCGTCGACGATGAGGATGTTCGCGGACGGCGTGGGGTTCGCGGCGCTCACGCGATTCTCCGGTACAGCTTCTCGGTGAGGTTCAGGGTGGAGTACCGCCCGGCGTGCGCGCTGAAGTCCAGCGACTCATGCCGCCCGAGGCCCAGCACGCCGAACGGCACGAGGCTTTCGGTGAGCAGCGCGTGCACGTGCTCCTGTAGGGGTTTCTTGAAGTAGATCATGACGTTGCGGCACAAAATCAGGTGGAACTCGTTGAACGAGCCGTCCGTGGCGAGGTTATGCTGTCCCCAGATGATATTGCGCCGCAGGCTGGCGTGCACGATGCCGTGATCATACTGCTGCGTGAAGTACGCGCCGAAGTCGCCGGTGCCGCCCGAGAGCGCGTACGCCTGCGCGTATGCGCTGAGCTTGTCCTGCGGGTAGATGCCGCTCCTGGCCGCCGCGAGCGCAGCCGCGCTCATGTCCGTGGCGTACAGGCGCGTGCGCTCCAGCAGGCCCGCCTCGTGCAGAAGGATCGCCATGCTGTACACCTCCTCGCCGGTCGCGCAGCCGGCGTGCCACACGCGAATGAACGGGTGCGTGCGCAGCACCGGAATCACCTGCTCCCGCAACGCCCGGAAGAAGGTGGGGTCGCGGAACATCTCGGTGACGTTGATGCTCAGGCACTCGATCAGGCGGTTCATCGCCTGTGGGTCGCGCAGCACGCGCTCCTGCAGGGCGCTGACCGTTTCGAGCCCTTCGGCGTGCCGGCAGTGCAGGACGCGCCGCCGGATGGTGGCGGGCGCGTACGCGCGGAAGTCATGGCCGTACCGGCGGTACACACCTTCGAGCAGCAGCGCGATTTCGATGTCCTCGAGGGTGTCGGGGGGGGCGGGGCGCTCATCACGTCGTTCTCCGGGGGGCCTGTCCGGGCGCGCCCGCCACTAGCGGGGCGGGGCGCGCGCCGGGCGTGTTCATCGGTACAGCCACACGCGCAGCAGGGACAGCAGCTTCTCGCTGTGCACGGGTTTGCTGATGTAGTCGCTCGCGCCCGACGCGATGGACTTCTCGCGGTCGCCGGGCATGGCCTTGGCGGTCAGCGAGATGATCGGCAGGTTCTTGAACTTGCGGTTCTGGCGGATCAGGCGGGTCGTTTCGTACCCGTCGAGTTCGGGCATCATGACGTCCATCAGGATCACGTCGATGTCCGGCGTGCTTTCCAGCATGTTGATGGCGTCGCGGCCGTTCTCGGCGGTGAACACCGTCATGTGGTGGCGCTCCAGCACCGCCGTGAGCGCGAAGATGTTGCGGATGTCATCGTCCACGACGAGCACGCGTTTGCCGCGCAGCATCGGGTCCTGCTGGCGCGCGCCTTCCAGAATCTGCCGTTTCGCTTCGGGCAGGTTCGCCTCGACGCGGTGCAGGAACAGCGTCACCTCGTCCAGCAGGCGTTCCGGCGAGCGGACGTCCTTGAGGATGATGCTTTTCGCGGCCTTGCGCAGCTGCGTCTCCTGCTGCCGCGTGAGGTCCTGCGCGGTGTACACGATGATCGGGATGGCGCGGAACGCCGGGTTCTTCTGCAGCGTCGTGATCAGGTCGAAGCCGCTCATGTCGGGCAGCTTCAGGTCCAGCACGATGCAGTCGAACGCGGTGGTCGCCAGGGCGCCGAGCGCCTCGGCGCCGCTGCTCACGGCGGTGGTTTTCACGTCGCCGTTCCCGATGAGGTCCACGATGTTTTCACGCTGCGTCAGGTCGTCCTCGACGACGAGGAGGTTCTTGACGCGCCGCGCGATGAACGACTCGAGGTTCTCGAACGCCTGGTGCAGCGCCGCGCGGTCACCGCTCTTGGTGACGTGGTCGAGCGCGCCGAGCTTGCGGCCCAGCAGCGTCGCCTCCTCGCCGCTGATGATGTGCACGGGGATATGCCGCGTGACCGGGTCGTGCTTGAGGTGGTCGAGGACCGCCCAGCCGCTGGTGTCCGGCAGGCTGAGGTCCAGCGTGATCGCGGACGGGCGGTACGTCTGCGCGAGCGTGATGGCCTGCTCCCCGCGCGACGCGATGAGCGCCATGAAGCCGCGCTCGTGCGCGAGGTCCAGCAGGATGCCCGCGAACGTCGCGTCGTCCTCGACGATCAGGACCGTGCGGTCCCCCGGCTGGATGGACGCGCGGTCATCCGACAAGATCGGCGTGGCGTCCGCCACCGGGGTGGGCGCCGACGCGGGACTCAGGTCCGCCTGCACGTCCGGGGCGGCCTTGCGCGGCTCCGGGCGCGTCGCCAGGGCGCTCGGCGCGCCGCTGGCCGGGCTGAGGGTAGCCGCCGTGGGCAGCGCGCCCGGCAGTACGCGGCTGCCCGACCCGGACGGTGCGGGCGTTTCGGTGTAGCCGTTCGTGGGGAGGTACAGCGTGAAGGTGCTGCCGGTGCCGGGCGTGCTCTGCAGGGTGATTTCCCCGCCGAGGATGCGCGCCAGTTCGCGGCTGATGGCGAGGCCCAGGCCGGTGCCGCCGTACTTGCGGCTGGTCGTGCCGTCCGCCTGCTGGAACGCCTCGAAGATGACGCGCTGCTTGTCCGGCGCGATGCCGATGCCGGTGTCGGACACGCGGAACGCGATGACGCCCGGCGCGCGGCTCAGGGCCGGGTGGTCGCTGCTCCAGCCGCTCGTGGCGGGCGTGACCGTGAGGCGCACCTCGCCGCGCTCCGTGAACTTGAACGCGTTCGAGAGGAGGTTCTTGAGGATCTGCAGCAGGCGCTTCTCGTCCGAGACCAGACTGCCGGGCAGGCGCGCGTCGAAGTCCAGCGCGAACGCCACGCCCTTGTCCGCCGCCATGTGCGTGAACGTGGACTCCACGGACTCACGCACGGCGCGCAGCGGCACGTCAGCGGTGTCCGCCGTGACGGTGCCGGACTCGATCTTGCTCAGGTCGAGGATGTCGTTGATGAGGTTCAGCAGGTCGTTGCCGGACGCGAAGATCGTGCGCGCGTACGCCACCTGCTGCTCGCTGAGGTTCCGCTCGGGGTTGTCGCGCAGTTGGTTCGCGAGCAGCAGCAGGCTGTTGAGCGGCGTGCGCAGCTCGTGGCTCATGTTCGCGAGGAACTCGCTCTTGTACTTGCTGGTGAGGGCCAGCTGCGCGGCCTTCTCCTCGAGCGCCTGGCGGGCCGTTTCGACCTCGCGGTTCTTGTGCTCCACCTCGCGGTTCTGGTCGGCGAGCAGCCGCGCCTTCTCCTCGAGTTCCTCGTTGGTCTGGCGCAGTTCTTCCTGCTGGCTCTGCAGTTCCTGCGCCATGCCCTGCGACTGCGTGAGCAGCGTCTCGGTGCGCATGGTCGCCTGGATGGTGTTCAGCACGATGCCGATGGATTCCGTGAGCTGCTCGAGGAACGCGAGGTGCGTGGCGCTGAACATCTCGAACGACGCGAGCTCGATCACGGCCTTGGTTTCGCCCTCGAACACGACGGGCAGCACGACGATGTTGCTGGGCGTGGCCGCGCCGAGGCCGCTGTTGATCTGCACGTAGTCGTGCGGCACGTGCGTGAGCACGATGGGTTCCTGCTCCAGCGCGCATTGTCCGACGAGGCCCTCGCCCAGGCGGAAGCGGTTCGCGAGGCCCTTGCGTTCGCGGTACGCGTAGCTCGCCTGCAGCTGCAGGGTGGGCACGTTCGCTTCTTCGTCCATGGTGTAGAACACGCCGTGGTTCGCGCGCACGAGTGGCGCGAGCTCGCTGAGGATCAGGCGGCTGACCGTGAGCAGGTCACGCTGGCCCTGCAGCATCCGCGTGAACTTCGCGAGGTTGGTCTTGAGCCAGTCCTGCTCGTTGTTCTTCTCGGTGGTGTCGCGCAGGTTGTGGATCATCGCGTTGATGTTGTCCTTCAGCGCGTCCAGTTCCCCGCGGGCGTCGAGGTTGATGGAGCGCGTCAGGTCCCCGGCGGTCACGGCCGTGGCGACTTCCGCGATGGCGCGCACCTGCGTCGTGAGGTTCGCGGCGAGCTGGTTCACGTTGTCGGTGAGGTCCTTCCAGGTGCCGCTGGCGCCGGGGACGCTGGCCTGCCCGCCGAGTTTGCCTTCGACGCCCACCTCGCGGGCCACGCCGGTGACCTGCTCGGCGAAGGTGGCGAGGGTGTCGATCATGCTGTTGATCGTCTCGGCGAGTTCGGCGATCTCACCTTTCGCTTCGAGGGTAAGGGTCTTCTTGAGGTCGCCGTTCGCGACGGCGGTGACGACGCGGGCGATGCCGCGCACCTGACCGGTGAGGTTGCCGGCCATGCTGTTGACGTTGTCGGTGAGGTCCTTCCAGGTGCCGCCGACGCCGGGGACGTTCGCCTGCCCGCCGAGTTTGCCTTCGGTGCCCACCTCGCGGGCGACGCGGGTGACTTCGCTGGCGAAAGCGTTGAGCTGGTCGACCATGGTGTTGATGGTGTTCTTGAGTTCGAGCAGCTCGCCGCGCACGTCAACGGTGATTTTCTTGCTGAGGTCGCCGTTGGCGACGGCGGTGGTGACGAAGGCGATGTTGCGCACCTGGTTGGTCAGGTTGGACGCCATGAAGTTCACGTTGTCCGTCAGGTCCTTCCACGTCCCGCCCACCCCGCGGACGTCCGCCTGGCCACCCAGGCGACCCTCGGTGCCCACCTCGCGAGCGACGCGGGTCACTTCGCCCGCGAAGCTGTTCAGCTGGTCCACCATGGTGTTGATGGTGTTCTTCAGTTCGAGGATCTCGCCCTTGGCGTCCGCGGTGATTTTCTTGCTGAGGTCGCCGTTCGCCACCGCCGTCGTGACGAAGGCGATGTTGCGCACCTGATCCGTCAGGTTGGACGCCATGAAGTTCACGTTGTCGGTGAGGTCCTTCCAGGTGCCGCCGACGCCCTTCACCTCAGCCTGCCCGCCGAGTTTGCCTTCGGTGCCCACCTCGCGCGCCACGCGCGTCACTTCGCCCGCGAAGGCGTTGAGCTGGTCCACCATGGTGTTGATGGTGTTCTTCAGTTCGAGGATCTCGCCCTTGGCGTCCGCAGTGATTTTCTTGCTGAGGTCGCCGTTCGCCACCGCCGTCGTGACGAAGGCGATGTTGCGCACCTGATCCGTCAGGTTCCCCGCCATGAAGTTCACGTTGTCGGTGAGGTCCTTCCAGGTGCCGCTGGCGCCGGGGACGCTGGCCTGCCCGCCGAGTTTGCCTTCGACGCCCACCTCGCGGGCCACGCCGGTGACCTGCTCGGCGAAGGTGGCGAGGGTGTCGATCATGCTGTTGATCGTCTCGGCGAGTTCGGCGATCTCACCTTTCGCTTCGAGGGTAAGGGTCTTCTTGAGGTCGCCGTTCGCGACGGCGGTGACGACGCGGGCGATGCCGCGCACCTGACCGGTGAGGTTGCCGGCCATGCTGTTGACGTTGTCGGTGAGGTCCTTCCAGGTGCCGCCGACGCCGGGGACGTTCGCCTGCCCGCCGAGTTTGCCTTCGGTGCCCACCTCGCGGGCGACGCGGGTGACTTCGCTGGCGAAAGCGTTGAGCTGGTCGACCATGGTGTTGATGGTGTTCTTGAGTTCGAGCAGCTCGCCGCGCACGTCAACGGTGATTTTCTTGCTGAGGTCGCCGTTGGCGACGGCGGTGGTGACGAAGGCGATGTTGCGCACCTGGTTGGTCAGGTTGGACGCCATGAAGTTCACGTTGTCCGTCAGGTCCTTCCACGTCCCGCCGATGCCCTTCACCTCGGCCTGCCCGCCGAGTTTGCCTTCAGTGCCCACCTCGCGAGCGACGCGGGTCACTTCGCCCGCGAAGCTGTTCAGCTGGTCCACCATGGTGTTCACGGTGTTCTTCAGGTCCAGAATCTCACCGCGCGCATCGACGGTGATTTTCTTGCTGAGGTCGCCGTTCGCCACCGCCGTCGTGACCTCCGCGATGTTGCGCACCTGGTTGGTCAGGTTGGACGCCATGTAGTTCACGTTGTCGGTGAGGTCCTTCCAGGTGCCGCCGACGCCCTTCACCTCGGCCTGCCCGCCGAGTTTGCCTTCGGTGCCCACCTCGCGCGCCACGCGCGTCACTTCGCCCGCGAAGCTGTTCAGCTGGTCCACCATGGTGTTCACGGTGCGCGCCGTCTGCAGGAACTGCCCCTGAATAGGCTGCCCGTTCGTCTCGACCGCCATGGTCTGCGACAGGTCGCCGTTCGCGACGGCGGTGATGACGCGGGTCATTTCGCTGGTGGGCCACACGAGGTCGTCGATCAGCTCGTTCATGCCCTCGATCAGCTGCACCCAGGAGCCCGTGGTGGGGCCAAGTGGGACGCGCTGCGTGACCTTGCCTTCCTTGCCGACGATGCGGCCCACGCGGGCGACGTCCGCGGCGATGCGTTCGCTGTTTTCCAGCACCTCGTTGAAGGCGTCGGCGATCTTGCCGGCGACGCCCGTCCAGGTGACGGGCAGACGCGCGGTGAAGTCGCCTTTCTTATAGGCGTTCAGCGCGGCGAGAAGGAGGTGTTCATCGAGCGGCTGTGCGGTGGGGGAGATGTCAGTCATAAGGGTGGGGGAGCCAGCAGGCGCAGGGAAATTACGTTGCCGACACTGCCCCAAAGAATATGGAACCGTAAGCCCTCATACACGTGAAATGAACCAAAGATGAACTTAAAATCCAGGTTCTCTCATGCGAAACTCCCGAACCTGATTCATAGGAAAAAAGACACAATTCATTTGTACCCTCAGCCGTCATCCGGGGGGGGCCTGCCCAGCGCGCGCGCTGTCCGGCCCGCCGCCACCAGCAGGGCGTCCCATACTGTGCTGAACGGCGGCGCGTACGCCAGGTCATACGCCTCCAGGTCATGCACGGTCCCCCGGGCGTGCAGCGTGGCCGCCAGCACGTCCACCCGCTTCACCGCGTCCGGCTGCCCCACCAGCTGCCCGCCCAGCAACCGCCCCGACGCACGCTCCGCCACCAGGCGCACGTGCAATGGCGCGTGCCCCGGGTAGTACCCGGGCCGGTCCGCCAGCGCACTGTCCACCGCCACGGCGTCGAGCCCCACAGCCCGCGCCTCTGCGAGCGTCAACCCCGTGCGCGCCACGCCCAGCCCGAACACCTTGAAGATCCCCGTGCCCACAATTCCCGGGAAGCGCGCCGCGCCGCCCGTCATGTTCACACCCGCCACGCGCCCCATGCGGTTCGCCGTGAGGCCCAGCGGCACATGCACGAACCGCCGCGACACCCGGTGCCGCACCTCGCACACGTCCCCCGCCGCCCACACGCCCGGCACCGCCGTCCGGCACGCCACGTCCACGCGCACCGCCCCGGACCGCCCCAGGCGCGCCCCCGCCGCGCGCGCCAGCTCCGCGTTGGCGCGCACACCCACGGCCACCACCACCACGTCCGTGCGTACGAACCCGGCGCTCGTGTGCACGCCTGTCACGCGCCCCGCGCGCGCGCCCAGGCCCTCCACCGTCACGCCCGTGCGCACGTCCACGCCGCCGCGCTCCACCTCCGCGCGCACCGGGGCGGCCACCTCCGGGTCCAGGGCGCGCCCGGCCACGTCCTCCTGCGCTTCCAGCAGCGCCACGCTCAGGCCGCGCGCCCGCAGCGCCTCCGCCAGCTCCAGCCCGATGTACCCGCCCCCGATGATCGCCACGCGCCGCGCGCCGCGCACGCTCGCGTCGAGCGCCTGCGCGTCCGCCATGGTCCGCAGCGTATGCACGCCCGCCAGTCCGGGCACGCTCCACGCCGGCTGCACGGCGGACACGCCCGTGGCGATCAGCAGTTCGTCGTACGGCTCGGTCCTCGACCCACCCGGCCCGCGCACCGTGACGGTCCGCGCGCGCGCGTCCACGCCCGTCACCTCGTGCTCCAGCTGCACGTGCAGGCCCCGCCCGCGCAGCTGCTGCGGAGTGCGCGCCACCAGCACGTCCCAGTCCGGCTTGTCCTGCGCGAGGGCGTACGGCAGGCCGCACGCGCCATAGCTCACCCACGCGCCCCGTTCGAACACCACGATCTCCGCGTCCGGGTTCGCGCGGCGCGCGCGGCTCGCGGCGCTCATGCCCGCCGCGACGCCCCCCACCACCACCATCCGCATACCCCCGTCGTAGCACGCGCCCGCCAGTGCGCTCACCCTCATGAAGGGCGATATAAGGTGCCCACAGCAGCGCCGCCTACAATAAACGTCATGACCGTCCGCGCGCATGCCTGTGACTGCGACGCCCTGCCGCACGCCGCACACGTCCCCACCCGGCTGTTGGTCTACGCGCGCGGCACGCACGTCCGGCAGCGCCTGGCCGCGCTCATCCTGGCCGGCAACCTCGGCGAGGCGTACGACGACAGCAGCCACCTGCTGAGCGCTCCGAGTGTGGACGCCGTCCGCGCCCTCATGCACGCCCTCACGCCCCTCGAAGCCGAGGAGGTGCACGCCATGCCTCATGCCGACGGCCGCCTGCACTACGCCGAGGCGCGTCCGCTGCGCACCTGGCTGACGCGCCTGGAAACCACGTGGTTCCCGCAGGTCGCGGCGAACCTGCGCTTCGCGTACCAGCCGATCGTGCACGCCAACAGCGACGTCTTGGGCTTCGAGGCGCTCATGCGCGCGCAGGACGGCGATCGTCCCGTGCCGCCCCTGGACCTCCTGGAAGCCGCCACTGCGCACGACGCCGCGCGCGCCCTGGACGCGCAGGCGCGCATCGGCGCCATCCAGCAGGGCGTTCAGCGCCTCCCGCCTGGCGCGAACATCTTCGTGAACTTCGCGCCGAGTGTCGTGTACAACCCGGATGTGTGCCTGCGCACCACCTTCCGCGCCTGCCGGGAGGCGCAGGTGGACCCTCGGCGGCTGGTGTTCGAGGTGGTCGAAACCGAGGCGTATCCGGACCTGCCGACGCTGCGCCGCGTGCTGGAGCGCTACCGCGAGGAGGGCATGCGCGTCGCTCTGGATGACCTCGGGGCGGGGTACGCGAGCCTGCTGTACCTGGAGGCGCTGCGGCCGGACTTCGTGAAACTCGACCGGGACCTCGTCCGGGGCGTGCATGACGCCGACCCGCGCGTGGCGCTGATCGGGGCGATCACCCGGTACGCGCATGACCTGGGCATCGACGTGATCGCCGAGGGGATCGAGACGCCCAAGGAGCTGCGCCTCGCGCTGGAGTTGGGGGTGGACGCCATCCAGGGGTACCTGCTGGCCCGCCCGGCGCACGAGTTGGACCCGGCGGTGCTCGCGCAGGCGCAGGCGCTCGTGCGGGCCCACCAGCCTGCCCAGACAGTGCATATAGACCGAGCGGCGCAATAAAACCTCCTGTGTGCGAAGTCATGGGGCGGCAGCGGTGTAAGGTGAAATCACTTCACGTCGTACGAAACGGATTCGCGCTCAACCCGACGCCTACTCTCACCCCGGAGGTCCCGAACATGGTGCGTGTTCCGCTCGCCGTACAGCTCAGCTCATGCGTGGGGGGCCTCATCGGCGTGCTGACCCTCACGGCCGCCGTCGCCACCCCGCAGGCGCCCGCCGCCGCGCCGACCTTCACCGCCGCGCAGGTCACCGCCGGACAGCAGGTGTACGCCCAGAGCTGCCAGGGGTGCCACGGCGCCAACCTCCAGGGCAGCCGCGCCCCCGGCCTCGTCGGCACCGCCTTCCTGACCCGCTGGGCCGACGGGCGCCGCCCCGCCGCCGACCTGCACGGTTACATCGCGCAGAAGATGCCCCGCAACAAACCCGGCAGCCTCACGCCCGCGCAGGCACTCAACGTCACCGCCTACGTCCTCGCGCAAAACGGCTACGCCGCCGGCCCCCGCGCCCTCAACGCCGCCGCGCTCAAAGCCCCGCTCGCCGCGCCCCCCACCCCCAAGTAAAGCCGCGCGCTCCACAGCCCGCCCTGAGCAAGGGGAGCGCGCCTGGCACCGCCCGCGTGAGCACCTGCGGCGCCACTTGTAAAGGGGGGATGGGCACGGCGCGCGCGCCCACCCCCCGCTAAACTGCAGCGTGACCCAGGCTCCCCCCTCAGCGGCGCACCCCGACGCGCTGCACGCCCTCCAGACGATCTTCGGCTACCCGGCCTTCCGGGGGCCACAGGCGGACATCGTGAACACCGTCATCGCCGGTGAGGACGCCCTCGTCCTGATGCCCACCGGCGGTGGCAAGAGCCTCTGCTACCAGATTCCCAGCCTCGTCCGCCCCGGCGTCGGCATTGTCATCAGCCCGCTGATCGCCCTCATGAAGGACCAGGTGGACGCCCTGCGCGTCGCGGGCGTCCGCGCCGCCGCCCTCAACAGCACCCTCAGCGCCCAGGGCGCCCGCGAGATCGAGGACGCCCTGCTGCGCGGCGACCTCGACCTGCTGTACGTCGCGCCCGAACGCCTGCTGCTCGACCGCACCCTGAACCTCCTCGACCGCGCCGACCTCGCCCTGTTCGCCATCGACGAAGCCCACTGCGTGTCGCAGTGGGGCCACGACTTCCGCCCCGAGTACACCGGCCTGGGCGTCCTCGCCGAGCGGTACCCGCACGTGCCCCGCATGGCGCTCACCGCCACCGCCGACGACCGCACCCGCGACGACATCGTCCGCGTCCTCGACCTGCACGGCGCGCGCACCTTCATCAGTAGCTTCGACCGGCCGAACATCCAGTACCGCGTCACCGCGAAAAGCAGCGCCCGCACGCAACTGCTCGACTTCATCCGCACCGAACATCCCGGCGACGCCGGCATCGTGTACTGCCTGTCGCGCAAGAGCGTCGAGGAAACCGCCGCGTGGCTGTGCGAACAGGGCCTCACCGCCCTCCCGTACCACGCGGGCCTCGACGCCCGCACCCGCGACCTCCACCAGGAGCGCTTCCTGCGTGAGGAGGGCCTGATCGTCGTCGCCACCGTCGCATTCGGCATGGGCATCGACAAGCCCAACGTCCGCTTCGTCGCGCACCTCGACCTGCCCAAGAGCCTCGAAGGCTACTACCAGGAGACCGGCCGCGCGGGCCGCGACGGCCTGCCCAGCACCGCCTGGATGGCCTACGGCCTCGCGGACGTCGTGAACGTCCGCCGCATGCTCGCGCAGAGCACCGCGCCCGACGACGTGAAACGCGTGGAAGGCCGCAAACTCGACGCGCTGCTCGCGTACGCCGAAAGCGCCGCGTGCCGCCGCGTGGGCCTGCTCGCATACTTCGGCGAGGACCGCGCCGAATCGTGCGGGAACTGCGACACCTGCCTGAACCCGCCGCGCACCTGGGACGCCACCCGCCCCGCCCAGATGGCCCTGTCGGCCGCCGTACGCACCGGCAACCGCTTCGGCGCGCAGCACCTCACGGACGTCCTGCTGGGCCGCGACACGCCCCGCATCCGCGCGCTCGGCCACCACCAGCTCCCCACGTACGGCGTCGGCAAGGACCACGACGAGAAAACCTGGCGGGCCGTGCTGCGCCAGCTCACCGCCCTCGGCTACCTCACCACCGACGCCGACGGGCACGGCAGCCTGATCGCCACGCCGCAGGCGCGCACGCTGCTCAAAGGCGAAGTGACCCTGACCCTCCGCGACGACCCCGCCCCCAAAAAGGGCGCGAAAGCGCCGCGCGGCGCGGCGCAGGCGACGCTCGCGCCCGAGGATCAGGCGCTGTTCGACGCGCTCCGCACCACCCGCCTTGACCTGGCGCGCGAGGGCGGCGTGCCCCCGTACGTCATCTTCCACGACGCCACCCTCAAGGCCATGGCCGAGGCGCGCCCGCAGACGCTCGCCGCGCTCGGCGCGATCAGCGGCGTCGGCGAACGCAAACTCCAGCAGTACGGCGACCGCTTCCTCACGGTCCTGCAGGACGCTGGCGCCGGCACCACCCCCGCCCGGCCGCCACCGCGCCCGCCCCGCTGCTCGCGGCGCCCACCCCCGAGCCCGCCCCGGCCCTCCCGCCCGTGGACGGCGACCTGCTCGCCAAACTCAAGTTCCTGCGCACCACCCTCGCCCGCGAGGAAGGCCGCGCGCCGTTCACGATCTTTCCGAACGCCACCCTCGACGAGATCGCCGCGCGCCGACCTCAGGCGCTCGACGCCCTCGCCGCCATCCGCGGCGTCGGTGAAGCGCGCCTCGCCCAGTACGGCGAGCGGTTCCTGAACGTCGTCATCCAGCACGGCGGCGAAGCGACCCCTGCCTCGCCCGCCGACGTGAGCACCCCCGCGCCGCGCGCCAGCACCGGCGACACGCTCGCGGACACCCTGCGCCTGCACCGTGCGGGCCTCGACCCTGCGAGCATCGCGCGCGAGCGTGGCCTGGCGCGTTCCACGGTCATCGGGCACCTCGCGGACCTCGCCCGCACCGGCGCGGTCACGCCTGAGGACGCCACGCGCCTCACCCCAGACGATGTGGAACGCATCGCCCGGACGTACGCAACCCTCGACCCCGAAGCGCAGGGCCGCCTCAAGCCCCTGTGGGAAGCCCTCGGTGGGCAGTACGACTACGACGCCCTCAAGATCGTCCACGCCGCGCTGCACCAGCCGCACACCGACTAAGACGCACCCGGTTCCGCGGGGCGGGCGCCACGCAAACCTGCGTGGCGCCCGCCCCGCCCTGTGCTACCGTCCGCGCATGAAGCGCCATGTGTTCCTCACCGCCTCGGCACTCGCGTGCGCCACCGCGAGCGCCGGGAGCATCAGCGTCGGCCGTTTCCTAGCGGGCCTGCCGAACGTTCAGAACCTCGGGATCATTGACCGGATCGAGTCGGAGTACGCCTTTACCTACCGTCACCCGAACAGCGCGGGGTTGAACGTGAACCTGAGCGGCGCTTCGTACACCAACCAGAACCGCCTGAATGCAATCGAGTTGTCCCTCGGCAAGGACCCCCTCACGCTCACCGAACGCGGCCTGCTCGGTGAAGTCACGGTGGCGTTCGCCCTGAAGTGCTTCAACATCAATCCCGCCCGCAAGGCCGACATGCTCGCGTGGCTGAGCGCGCAGAACACCGCCGTCCGTGGTGCGAGCCGTGCGTTCGGGCCGCTGGAGCTGGAGTACCAACACGGAGCCGAGGCCAACGCCATCGTGACCCTGCGCCGAAATGGCGTTCCCGGGCAGGCGCCGTGGATCAACTTCTGCACGCCCTGAAGGCCGCCCGCTGCGCCCGCGTGGTCCGGCTGCTCCTGCTGGGCGGCAGCCTCGGCGTGGCCGCGCCGACCGCGCCCACCGACGCCCAGCTCGCCGAGGCCGTGGTGCGCGCGTACCCGGACGCGCAACTCCGCGCCGACGCCGACGCCGTCGTCTGGCCGGACGGGACGCGCACCCCCGTCACCCGCGCGGGCGCAACGAGCGGGTCGTACACCGACCGCCTGAACCACGCCGACCTGCGGGCGCAGCTCCGTACACCCTACCCGGCGTGCGCGCCCCTGCGCCCCCCCGCGTACCTCGAGGACCCGGGTCGCGCCCGCGATGACGCGTTCTTCCGCCGCCTGTACGGCAGCAGCAGCGCGCAGGTCAGCGCGCACCTGCGCGCCGTGAACTGGTTCGGGCAGCGCCTCGCATTCACGACCGTGAACGGCGCGGACCGCGCGCTCGAAGCGGTGGCGCGGGACCTCGCCGCGCAGCTGCCCCAGCACCCGGACTGGCGCGCGTTCCTCACGCCGAGCGCCGGGACGTTCCTGTGGCGAACCGTGGCGGGCACGCCGCGCCTCAGCGCGCACAGCTACGGCATCGCCATCGACCTGAACACCCGCATGAGTGCGTACTGGCAGTGGGACGGGCACCGCGAGGGCGCGCGCGGCATTCCGTACCGCAACCGTTTCCCGGCCGGGATCGTGCACACGTTCGAGCGCCACGGGTTCGTGTGGGGTGGCCGCTGGTACCACTACGACACCATGCACTTCGAGTACCGCCCGGAACTCGCGCGCTGCCCGTGACCCTCAGGCTTCCACGGGCGCGGTGGCGCGGCGGGCCGTGAGGGTCGCGCCGGCGCTCGCGGCGATCACGAACGCCACCGCCACCCACTGCGGGACGCTCAGGTGCTCGTTCAGGAACAGCAGGCCGCACAGGGCCGCCACGGCCGGTTCCAGGCTCATCAGGATGCCGAACGTCCGCGCGGGCAGTGCGCGCAGCGCGATCATCTCCAGCGAGTACGGCAGTGCGCTTGACAGCAGCGCCACACCCAGCCCCGCCGCGAACACACCCGGCGTGAGCGCGCCCCAGTGGCCGCTCGCGAGTGCGAACGGCAGCCCCGCCAGCGCCGCGAACAGCATGCCCGTGGCCACGCCGTCCGCGCCGCCGAACACGCGCGACACCCGCCCGCCCAGCAGGATGTACGCCCCCCAGCACGCGCCCGCCACGAGCGCCAGCAGCACGCCCAGGCCGTCCAGCCCGCCCCGGCCGCCCCACGGGGCAATCAGGGCGATGCCCGCGCCGGCGAGCGCCACCCACACGAAATCCAGGGCGCGGCGCGAACCGAACACCGCGACGAGGAGCGGTCCGACGAACTCCAGCGTCACCGCGAGCCCCAGGGGGATGCGGGCGAGCGCGAGGTAGAAGGTCAGGTTCATGACGCCCAGCGCCACGCCGTACGGCACCACCGCGCGCCACTGCTCGCCCGTGAGGCCGCGCAGGCGCGGGCGGAACACCGCCAGCAGCACCAGGGCGGACAGCGCGATGCGGATGCCGGTCGTCCCGGCCGGACCGAGCGCCGGGAACAGGCCCTTGGCGATGGCGGCGCCGCCCTGCACGCTCAGGATGGCGAGCAGCACGGCGGGAATGGGGGGAAGGGCAGCGGTCGGTACAGCGCGAGTCACGCCCGCCACAATACGCCGCAGCGGGCGCGGCGCACCGGGGCCTTCTAACAAAGTGGGGGCGCGGCGCGCCGCGCCCCCACTTCAGGCCTGTCGGGTCAGGCCCACTTGGCGAGGCCGGTCTCGAACTCGCTGCTGAGGCCCGGGTACACCGGGAAGGCGCGCACGCCGATGGCGTACAGGCCGCTCTCGTTGAGGGGGAGGTCCGCGGCGTAGTTGCCGTCGCCCGTGAAGTGCAGGGGCACGCGGCTGCGCTCGTCGCCGCGTTCCAGCACGGCCTCCACGAGGATCTCGCCGGTCTGGATGCCGGCGGGCTGCACGTGCGCCGTCACGCGCACCGTCTGGCCGGGCTCGATGCTGGCGGGCATCTGCGCGTTCGCGGTGAGCTGCACGTGCGGCCACTGCTGCCGCACCCAGGTCTTCCAGCTGCCAATCTCGCGCGCGAGCGTGCGGGTGTTCGCGTTCACGGTGGCGGCGCGTTTGGTGAGCGGCAGGTAGTACTTCTGGACGTAGTCGATGACCTGACGCTGCATGCTGTACTGCGGGCTGACGGTCACCATGGCGCGGCGGCTGATGGCGAGCCAGTCGTGGTTGAAGCCCTGCGCGTCGCGGCGGTGGTACAGCGGCACGATGTCCTTCTCGAGGGTTTCGTACATGCTGTAGCTGTCGGCGTCGTCCTGGCTGTTGAGGTCGGCGTACTCGCGTTCGTCGCCGATGGGCCAGCCGTTCGTGCCGTCGTACCCTTCGCGCCACCAGCCGTCGAGGACGCTGAAGTTCGGGGAGCCGTTGAACGACGCCTTCATGCCGCTGGTGCCGGACGCTTCGAGCGGGCGGCGCGGGTTGTTGAGCCACACGTCCACGCCTTGCACGAGGTGCCGGGCGACATGCATGTCGTAGTTCTCCAGGATGACGATCTTGCCTTTGAACTCGGGCTCCTGGCTGACGCGGTAGATCTCCTGAATGAACGCCTTGCCGGGGTTGTCGGCGGGATGGGCCTTGCCGGCGAACACGAACTGCACGGGTCGTTCCGGGTCGTTCACGAGGCGCGCGAGGCGGGCCTTGTCGCGGAACAGCAGCGTGGCGCGTTTGTACGTCGCGAAGCGGCGCGCGAAGCCGATGATGAGCGCGTCGGGGGAGAGGACGTCCTCGGTCGCGGCGATGTCGGCGGCGCTCGCGCCGTTGCGTTCCGCCTGAACGCGCAGACGCTCACGCACAAAGCGGATCATGTCCATCTTCTGTTCGGCCTGCACGCGGGCGAGGTCGGCGTCGCTGATGCTGTTCACGGCTTCCCAGACGGCGGGGTCTTCGAGGCGTTCGGTCCAGTCGCTCGCGAGAGCGGTGTCGTACAGGTCGCGGAGGTTCTGGGAGAGGAACGTGAGGGTGTGCGCGCCGTTCGTGACGTGCCCGATGGGCACCTCGCGCTCGCTGGCGCCGTCGAACAGGAAGTTCCACATCTTGCGGCTGACGTCGCCGTGCAGTTCGGACACGCCGTTCGCGGCGCGCGAGAGGCGCAGCGCGAGAACGGTCATGCTGAAGCTCTGTCCCCAGGTCTGGTCGTGGCGGGCGAGTTCGTACAGTTCCTCGCGGCTGGTGGCGAGCTGCGCGGGCCACTCGCCGAGGTAGCGGTCCATCAGGTCGAGTGCGAACGCGTCGTTCCCGGCGGGGACGGGCGTGTGCGTGGTAAACAGCGTGCCGCTCGCGACCGCTTCGAGGGCGGTGCGGAAGTCCAGGCCGCCTGCGACGAGTTCGCGGATGCGTTCCAGGCCAAGGAACGAGGCGTGCCCTTCATTCATGTGGAAGACGTTCGCGTCCACGCCGAGCAGGCGCAGCGCGCGCACGCCGCCGACGCCGAGGATCAGCTCCTGCTGGATGCGCCATTCCTGGTTGCCGCCGTACAGGCGGGCGGTGAGCTGGCGGTCGTGGTCGTCGTTTTCGGGGACGTTGGTGTCGAGGAGGTAGACGGGGATGCGGCCGACCTTGAGTTCCCAGACGCGGATGAACACCTGGCGGCCCTGGATGGGCATGCTGAAGCGCACTTCCACGCCGAACGCGTCGCGGGCGGGCGTGATGGGGAGGGTGGTGAGGTCGAGGGTGTCGTAGGCTTCTTCCTGCCAGCCGTCCTTGTTGATGCTCTGGCGGAAGTAGCCCTGGTGGAAGAGCAGGCCGACGGCGACGAAGGGGAGGCCGAGGTCGCTGGCGCTCTTGCAGTGGTCGCCGGCGAGGACGCCGAGGCCGCCGGAGTAGATGGGGAGGCTTTCGTGGAAGGCGTACTCCATGCTGAAGTACGCGACGCGGCCGAGCGCGGCGGCGTTCTGGGCGGCCCAGGTGTCCTTCTTGCCCATGTAGGCGTCGAAGTCGGCCATGACTTTCGTGTAGCGCCCGAGGTAGTCGGGGTCGGCGGCGACGGCGTCGAGGCGGGCGCGCGGCACTTCGAGGAGGGTGCGCACCGGGTTATGTTGGAAGCGCTCCCAAATTTGAGGATCCAGCGCCTGATACAACTCCTGCGCTCGTGGGGTCCATGACCAATACACGTTGTACGCCAGCTCGCTCAGGCGCGCAATCGCGTCCGGTAGCTTGGGCAGCACGGTGACTTTCCCGATGGTCTTCATACCGAAGTAGCTTACACGATCACGCCAGCGCCCCAGCGGATGAGAGCCTCCTCATGAACATTTAAGGTTCTCACACCTCTCCACCCACGCCGCCGCACTACCCCGCGCAGACCCCACCCCCCCACGCCCTTTATGAAGGCGCTCCCACCCCCACCACTGGCACTCCCAACGGCCCATGCCCCGCGCCCAACCCAGGCGCCCCCGCCAGCGCCGCCTGCACGTACGCGTGCGCTCCAGTCACGGCCTCCACCAGGCCCTCACCGCACGCCAGCCGCGCCGCCACCGCGCTCGACAGCGCGCACCCCGTCCCGTGCGTATGCCGGGACTCCCGCCGCGCCGCCGTCAGCGCCCGCCGCATCCCATGAAGCGCCAGCACGTCCACCAGCACGTCCCCCAGCCCATGCCCGCCCTTCACGAGCGCCGGCCAGGGCGCCGCCCACTCCACCGGCAGGCCGCCCGACAGCGCGCCCGCCGGCCACCCCAGCAGCACCTCCGCCTCCGGCAGGTTCGGCGTCACCAGCGCCGCCAGCGGCAGCAACTCCCGCCGGAACACCTCCAGCGCGTCCGGCGCCAGCAACGCCCGCCCGCTCGTGCTCACCAGCACCGGGTCCACCACCACCGGCACCCGCACCGCCCGCAGCACCTCGGCAACCGCGCGCACCACCCCCGCGCTCCCCAACGCCCCGACCTTCACGGCCCCCACCGGGAAATCCGACAGCACCGACTCCAGCTGTGCCCGCACCAGCGCCGGGTCCATGACCTGTACCGCCTGCACGCCCAGCGTGTTCTGCGCCGTCACTAGCGTCACCGCGCCCACGCCGTGCACGCCGTGCGCGCGGAACACCTGTAGGTCCGCGCCGACCCCTGCGCCCCCGCCGGAATCCCACCCCGCCACCGACAACGCCACCGGCGTCACGGGAGGTACTCCGCCCGGATCGACCGGGGCCGCGCGCCGTCCACGTCCGTCACGCCATAGTGCTCAGCCAGCTCCGCCGCGACCAGCACCTGCCCAGACCGCTCCAGCCGTCCCGCGTCCCCCGCGAACGCCGCGATCACGCGCCCCAGGAACTGCGGCGACTCCGAATTGCTGAACTCGAACGCTCCCTCCGGCGCGAGCAGCACGCCCTCCGTCCTCACCAGCCCCGGGTACAGCGACACCGCCGTCACCCCGTGCGGACGCAGGTGATTCGCCATGGCGAGCGCCATGCGGTCATCCGCGCCCTTCGCCAGGAAGTACGGGATGTTCTCGGTACCGCGGTGCCGCAACGCCGCGAAAAACGAGATGTTCACGAGCAGCCCGCGCGCCTCGATCAGCAGCGGCGCGCACAGGCTGCTCGTCACGTAATGCGCGCGCACGCCCGCGCCGAACATCTCGTCCCACAGCGAGAGCGGCTGCGTCCAGAACGGCGCGCCCCACGTCCGCCCGCGCTCATCCCACGCGTGCAGGCCCTCGTACCCGCCCCACACGTTGTTCACCAGCACGTCCAGGCGGCCATGCTCCGCGCGGACGCGCTCCACGGCCACGCGCGTCTGCTCGTCGTCCCGGTGGTCGCAGCGCACCGCCACGCCCCGCCCGCCAAGGCGCGTGACCTCCTCGGCCGTCTCCTCCAGGCTGCCCGCCAGGCGCGGCAGGTCCGGGTTCCGGCCGCTCAGGGTCCGGCCGGTCACGTACACCGTCGCGCCCGCCTCGCCCAGCCCGAGCGCCACGCCGCGCCCGACACCTCGGCTGGCGCCCGTCACGAGCGCGATCGTTCCAGTCAGGGGTTTGCTCATCCGTGAACCTCCAGCGTGCGCAGGAATGGGGGCTTCCCAGCATGCCACGCGCCCGCCGCATTTGACGCGCCCCGCCGGGAGTGGTACTTCTGTGCTGTCACCAGGGGTGTCCCCATACGCGGGGGCTGAGAGGGCCGAGCACAGCGGCCTGACCCTAGGAACCTGATCTGGTTCACACCAGCGGAGGGAGCGTGACAGGCGCAACTGGTCGCCCCGGCCTACCCATGGGCCCCGCGTGACCCTGCGTTTCCCCTCCGCGCCACCCACAGGAGGGGACTCGCATGACGAACACCACCGAACGGGCGGCGCGCACCGAAAGCTCAGCCCGCGCCCCCACCAGCCAGACGCCCACCGAACAGACCCTCACGACCGGCCCGTTTCCTGCAAGCCGCAAGGTGTACACGCCCGGCACCCGCTACCCGGACGTGCGCGTCCCGCACCGCGAAATCGACCTGACGCCCACCGTCGAGATGATCGGCGGCCTCGCGCGCCACACCCCGAACCCCAGCGTCCGCGTGTACGACACGGGCGGCCCCTACACCGACCCGGACGCGCCCCTCGACCTGCACGCTGGCCTGCCGCACGCCCGGCCCTGGCTACACAACCACCCCGACCTCCACACGCTGCCGGGCGCGACCAGCGCGTACACCCGCGCGCAGAACGCCCGCGCGGACCTCGCCGACCTCCGCTACCCCGGCGCGCACACCATCCGCCGCGCCCGCGCGGGCCGGACCATCACGCAACTCCAGGCGGCCCGCGCGGGCGTCATCACGCCCGAAATGGAATTCGTCGCGATCCGCGAGGCCCTCCGCCAGGCCGAAGCGTTCGAGCTGCGCCACCAGCACCCCGGCAACGCCCTGGGCTTCCAGATGCCGCGCGAAATCACGCCCGAAGTGGTCCGCGCCGAAATCGCCCGCGGCCGCGCCGTGCTCCCCGCGAACATCAACCACCCGGAACTCGAACCGATGATCATCGGCCGGGCATTCCGCGTGAAAGTCAACGCGAACATCGGCAACAGCGCCGTGAAGGCCAGCGTCGCCGACGAGGTCGAGAAGCTCGTGTGGGCCACCCGCTGGGGCGCCGACACCGTCATGGACCTCTCCACCGGCAAGCACATTCACCAGACGCGCGAGTGGATCGTCCGCAACAGCGCCGTCCCGATCGGCACCGTACCCATCTACCAGGCGCTCGAAAAGGTCGGAGGCGTCCCCGAGGCCCTCACCTGGGACGTGTACCGCGACACCCTCATTGAGCAGGCCGAGCAGGGCGTGGACTACTTCACCGTGCACGCCGGCGTGCGCCTGGCGCACCTGCCGCTCACCGTGCGCCGCCGCACCGGCATCGTCTCGCGCGGCGGCAGCATCCTCGCGAGATGGTGCCTCGCGCACCACCAGGAGAACTTCCTGTACACGCACTTCCGCGAGATCTGCGAAATCATGGCCGCGTTCGACGTGACCTTCAGCCTCGGCGACGGCCTGCGCCCCGGCAGCATCGAGGACGCGAACGACGCCGCGCAGTTCGCGGAACTCGACACGCTCGGCGAACTCACCAAAATCGCCCAGGAACTGGGCGTGCAGACCATGATCGAAGGGCCCGGCCACGTCCCGCTGCACCTCCTGCAGGAAAACGTCGACCGTCAGCTGCAGGTGTGCGGCGAAGCGCCGTTCTACACGCTCGGGCCGCTCGTCACGGACGTCGCGCCCGCGTACGACCACATCACCAGCGCCGTCGGCGCCGCCGTGATCGGCTGGATGGGCGTCAGCATGCTGTGCTACGTCACGCCCAAGGAGCACCTCGGCCTGCCCGACAAGAACGACGTGCGCGACGGCGTCATCGCGTACCGCCTCGCCGCGCACGCCGCCGACCTCGCCAAGGGCGTGCCCGGCGCGCAGGCCCGCGACAACGCCATCAGCAAGGCCCGCTTCGAGTTCCGCTGGGAGGACCAGTTCAACCTCGCCCTCGACCCGGAACGCGCCCGCGCGTTCCACGACGCCACCCTGCCCGCCGAAGCCGCGAAGACCGCGCACTTCTGCAGCATGTGCGGCCCGCACTTCTGCAGCATGAAACTCAGCCACGACCTGCGCGCCGACGACGTCCTGCTCGGCCTGCAGGACAAAGCCCGCGAGTTCCGCGAGGGCGGCGGCGAACTGTACCGCAGCGCCCCGGAGGAGGTCACCACGTGACGCCGTTCCCCCTCGGGCGCCTGTACCTCGTCGCCACCCCGCGCGACGGGCAGGCGGAAGCCGACTTTCTCGCCCGCATCGCCGCTGCCCTCGACGGCGGCGTGGACACCCTGCAACTCCGCTGCAAAGGCTGGGAGGCCGTGCCGTACATCCGCCTCGCGGAACGTGTGCGGGACCTCGCGCACGCGCGGCGCGTCCCGCTGTTCATCAACGACCGCGTGGACGTCGCCGTCGCGAGCGGCGCGACCGGCGTGCACCTCGGGCAGGCCGACCTCCCCACCCGCTGGGCGCGCGACCTCGCGCCTGCCCTGCGCATCGGCCGCAGCACGCACGCGCCCGACCATGCCGAAGCGGCCCTCGCGGACCGCCCCGCGTACTTCGCGGTCGGGCCCGTGTACGCCACGCCCACCAAACCGGGCCGCGCGCCCGCCACGCTCGACTACGTCCGCTGGGCCGCCGCGCACGCCCCCGAGGACCACACCGGCGTGCCCTGGTACGCCATCGGCGGCATCGACCACGCCACTGCGCCCGACGTGATCCGCGCGGGCGCCACGCGCCTCGCCGTCGTCCGCGCCATCCTCGACGCGCCCGACCCCGCGCAGGCCGCGGGCGACCTCGCCCGCCTGCTGGACCGCCCGGCGGTGCTCGCATGACCGTCAACGGCCAGCCGCACACGTTCGCGCCCGGCCTCACCCTGCTGGGGCTGCTGCGCACCCTCAGCGTCGACCCCGCGCGCGTCGCCGTGGCCGTCAACGACGACTTCTACCCGGGCGCGCGCATCCCCGACCGGGAACTCACCGAGCGTGACGTCATCGAGATCGTCCGCATCACCGGAGGCGGTTAAATGCCACACCCCGACGCCCTCACCATCGCCGGTCAGACCTTCACGTCCCGCCTGATGGTCGGCACCGGCAAGTACGCGGACCTGCACGTCATGCGCGACGCCATCGACGCGAGCGGCGCGCAGATCGTCACCGTCGCCATCCGCCGCGTCGAGCTCGGCGCGCCCGGCCACGACGGCCTCCTCGACGCCCTCGACCTGGACCGCCTGCAGCTCCTCCCGAACACCGCCGGGTGCCGCACGCCCGACGAAGCCGTGCGCGTCGCGAAACTCGCGCGCGCCCTCACCGGCGTGAACTGGCTGAAACTCGAAGTCATCCCCGACCCGCGCTGGCTGCTCCCGGACCCGGTCGGGACGCTGCGCGCCGCCGAAATGCTGGTGGGGGAGGGGTTCACGGTCCTCCCGTACATCCAGCCGGACGGCGTGCTCGCCCGCGCGCTCGAACGCGCAGGGTGCGCGACCGTCATGCCGCTCGCCAGCCCCATCGGCAGCGGTCGGGGCCTGCGTGCCCGCGAACTCGTGAAGACCGTCATCGACGACGCGACCGTGCCCGTCGTCGTGGACGCGGGCCTCGGCGTGCCCAGCGACGCCGCGCAGGCTCTGGAGCTCGGCGCGGACGCCGTTCTCGTCAACACCGCCCTCGCCGAGGCCCGCGACCCGGTCGGCATGGCGCGCGCATTCCGCCTGGGCGTGGAGGCCGGGCGCGCCGCGTACCTCGCGGGCCGCATGCCAGCGCGCGACGGCGCGAGCGCCAGCAGCCCCACCGCGGGCGTCCCGCGCCTGCCGGACCCCGAGGTGCCCGCGTGACCCCGCCCCATGCCGCGCGCGCCTGACGTCCTCATCGTCGGTGGCGGCCTGGTCGGCGCGAGCGTCGCCTTCGAGGTGCGCGCCCTCGGACTCACGCCGCTCGTCGTGGACGCCGACCTGCCGGGCGCCGCGTGGCGCGCCGGCGCGGGCCTGCTCACGCCCGACGGCGAACGCCTGCGCGGCACCCCCCTGCACGCGGACGCCCTGGAGAGCCTGCGCCTCTGGCCGGACCTCGCGAGGCGCCTGGAAGCCGCGAGCGGCCGCCCCGTGCACCTGCGCGCGGGCGTCACCCGCGTGGCCCGCACCGCCCAGGACGCCCACGCCCTCCACGACGAAGCCGCCGGGAACCCGGTCGAGGCGCCCCCACCGTTCCTCGCGGCGCGCGCCACCCCCGGCGAAGGCCGCGTGCACCCGCCCAGCGTCGTCCTCGCGGCCCTGCACGGCGTCCCGGTCCTGCGGGCGCAGGTACGCGGCCTGCGCCCGCAGGCGCGCGGCGTGCGCGTCCACACGAGCGCCGGGCCCCTCACCGTCCCGTTGGTCGTCTTGGCGGCGGGTGCGTGGAGCGGCGCGTTCGGCCTGCCGGTCCGCGCCGCTCAGGGACAGGCGCTCCTGCTGGACGGCCCGCACGACCACCTCGCCCTGTACGCCCGCCGGGGGTACGCGCTGGGCCGCCCGGACGGCCTGTACGTCGGCGCCACCACCCGCGCCACCGCCGCCCCCACCCCGGACGCGCACGCAGAGCGGTGGCTGCGCACCGCCGCGCGCCACCTGACGCCCGGGTACGCGCCGGCGCCCGCCCAGCAGCATCTCGTTGGCCTGCGCCCCGTCACGCCCGGCGGCCTGCCGATCCTCGGGCCGCACCCCACCCTCCCGAACGTCCTCGTGGCCACTGGCCACGGCCGGCACGGCGCGCTGCTCGCGCCGCTCACCGCCCGCCGGGTCGCCGCGCTCGTGGCACGGATCCTCACGATCACGCCACCCGCAGGGGCGCACGCAGAGGCATGACTGTCCGCCTGGACAGCCTCGACCTCGCCGTCCGCGACTGCCGAGCGTTCCTGCACCTTTTCATGGACGCCTGCTGCCCGCGCGGCAGCGCCGAACTGGGGCTCGCCACGCCAAACGTCGCGGCTCCTCGCGCTGGGCGCCCCCGTCAGCGAGCGGCGGCGCCTGGGGCGAGGTGTTCGACGCCTGCGCCCTGGACGGCCACGCCCTCAAGCAGGTACCGCCAGCGCTGAAGGTACGCTCAGGGCGTGTATCAAGAGGACCTGCCGTCACCACGACTGAGGGGTGTGGTGCGCGCCGCGTGGGCGAGCCGCGCCGGCACCGGCCGCACCATCGTCCGCCCGGACGGCTGCACGGACCTGATCTTCCACCAGACGCCCGGCGGGCAGTTGTCCCTGCGCGTTGTGGGCGTCATGACTGCCCCTCATCCCGTGCACAGCGACGGTGGCCGCCGGGTTGCGCTGCGCCTGCATCCGCACGCTGCCGGTGCTCTGCTGGGCGACGCGGCCCTGTACCGCGACGACGCCGTGCCCGCCGAGGCGGTGTGGGGCGCGCCCACGCACGCCCTCAAGGAGCACCTCGCCGACCTCCCCACCGGCGCGGCGCAGGACGCCCTGCAGGCGTTCGTTCAGGCTCGCCTGCGCCCCGTCGACCCGCGCGTCGCGTACGCCGCCGGGCGGCTGGAGGCCGGCACCCCACGCATCGAGGGCATCGAGGCGCTCGCGGCCGAATTGCGCCTCAGCGCCCGTCAGCTCACCCGGCTGTTCGGCGTGCACGTGGGCGTTTCGCCGCGCACCTTCGCCCGCACCTTCCGCCTGGAGCGCACCCTGCCGCTGCTCCGCGACCCGAGCGTCCCGCTCGCGAGCGTCGCCCTGCTGGCGGGGTACGCGGACCAGGCGCACTTCACGCGGGAATGCGTCGCACTGACCGGCGACACGCCGCGCGCGTGGCGCGTCCGAAACCTTCAAGACGCCGCGCCGGACACCCCGTCAGACTGAACGCATGTTGACCCTCAACTACGTCGCCATGATCGCCCGGGACCTGGAACGCGCCCTCGCCTTCTACCGTGACCTGGGCCTGCCCATCCCCGAAGGCGCGCACCTGAACGAGCAGGGCGAGCCGGAAGCGCACGTGGAGGTCCGCGTGAACGGCCTGCGCGTCGCGTGGGAAAGCGAAACCCTGGCGCGTCTGGTCAACCCGCACTGGGTGGCGCCCACCGGAAACGCGCGCCTGAGCGTCGCGTTCGACGCGGGCACGCCGCTCGGCGTGGACGAGGTGTGCGCGCACATGCGTGCGCGCGGCCACACGGTCCAGGCGCCCCCCTATGACGCCTTCTGGGGCCAGCGGTACGCCACGCTGCAGGACCCGGACGGGAATGCCGTGGACATCTTCGCGGCGCTGCCGACCACGTAAGGGGCCGGAGGGCGCACCCTCCGGCCCCCTGAGCGCCCGCTTTACACCTCGATGGGAACGTCCACGCCCAGTTCCGCGAGCACCGTGCGAATCGCGGGCGCGTCAATGCCGGCGCGGGCGTGCACGCTCTCCACCGTCGCGTGCTCCTGGAACTCGTCCGGGATGCCGAGGACGCGCACGGTGGGTTTCAGGTTCCACGCGGCGAGCTGCTCCAGCACTGCCGAGCCGAACCCGCCCACGACGGTGTGGTCCTCCACCGTAATAACGGCGCGGGCGCGCGTGGCGATCGCGCGCAGCATCCGCTCGTCGAGGGGTTTCACGAAGCGGGCGTTCACGAGGCCCACGCCCGGCAGGTCCTTCACGGCCTGACGCGCGTACTCCAGCGCTTTGCCGCCCGCGAGGATCACCACGTCGTCCCCGCCCTGCACGCGCTCCCACGTACCCCATTCCAGGTCCGGCCAGGTGCCTTCCGGGACGGGCGTCGTGTTGCCGCGCGGGTAGCGGATTGCCACGGGACCGCCGAGCTTCTGCGCGGCCTTCAGCATGCCGCGCAACTCCAGGGCGTCTTTCGGCAGGCCGATCTTCACGTTCGGGATGTGCCGCAGGTACGACAGGTCGAACACGCCGTTGTGCGTCGCGCCGTCCGCGCCGACGATGCCGCCCCGGTCAATGGCGAAGATCACGTCGAGGTTCTCGATGGCGACGTCGTGCAGCACCTGATCGTACGCGCGCTGCAGGAACGTGCTGTAGATCGCCACGATGGGCTTGAGGCCCTGCAGGGCCATGCCCGCGCCGGTCGTGACAGCCACGTCCTCGGCGATGCCGACGTCCAGGTAGCGGTTCGGGTGGACCTGGCTGTACTTCACGAGGCCGCTGCCCTCGCGCATGGCGGGCGTGATGACAAACACGCGCGGGTCCGCCTTGGCGAGTTCGATGGCGGCGTCCCCGAACGCGTTGCTCCACGAGTACGCGCTGCTCTTGCTGGACTCTCCGGTTTCCGGGTCGAATTTGCCCGGGCCATGCCACGTGATCGGGTCGGCCTCCGCGAAGCTCAGGCCCTTGCCTTTTTTCGTGACGACGTGCAGGATGGTCGGCCCGTCGAGGTCCTTGAGGCGTTCGAGCAGGTACACCAGTTCGCCCACGTCGTGGCCGTCCACCGGCCCGACGTACCGCACGCCCATCGCCGCGAACGGGTTCACGCTCGCCGGGTCGAAGAAGTGCCGGGTGCTGCTCTTCGCGCGGCTCATGAAGTCCGCGAGCGGTTTGCTGACGGCCGCGACGGCCTTCTTGCCGGCACCCTCGCCCTCCTGGAACCACTTCTGGACCTGCAGGGTGCGCATGAACTTGTTGATCGCGCCGACGTTCTCGCTGATTGACATCTCGTTGTCGTTCAGGATGATCAGCATCTTCTTGCCGGCGTCGCCGATGGTGTTGAGCGCGGCGAGCGCCATGCCGCCCGTGAGGCTGCCGTCGCCGATGACGGCGGCCACGTGGTAGTCCTGCCCGAGCGCGTCGCGCGCGAACGCCATGCCGAGCGCGTTCGCGAGGCTGGTGCTGGCGTGCCCGACCGTGATCGCGTCGTGTTCGCTTTCGCTGACTTTCGTGAAGCCGCTCAGGCCGCCTTCCTTCTTGACGCTCCGCATCTGCTCGCGGCGGCCGGTGAGCATCTTGTGCGCGTACGCCTGATGCCCCACGTCGAAGAGGATGCGGTCACGGGGGCTGTTCAGGACGTAGTGCAGCGCGACGATCAGGTCCGTGGCGCCCAGGCTGCTCGCGAGGTGCAGGCCGCCGACGCTGCACACGCGCACGATCTCGTCGCGGAGTTCCGCAGCGACCTGCGGCAGTTGCTCGCGCGGGACTTTCTTGAGGTCCTCGGGCGAGTGGATGGCGTCAATCAGGCGCATGCCTCAACCTCCCTTGAAGTTCCGCGCGGTCAGCAGCAACGCTTCGGGCGTGCGGATATCCCCGACGCGCGGCGCGAACCAGTAATCCTGGGACGCCGGGAACAGCGCGCCCAGGTCCCCCTTGATCTGACGGTTCACGACCCACACCTGGTACGGCTGGCCGTTCACGATGACGTTGCGCTGCTCCAGCACCGTGTACGTGTAGTCGGCGGCGCCTTCCTGCACGACCTTGTCGCCCTGCACGACCTGCACCTGACTGCGGCCGCTCCAGGTGAGGCCGGCCCGCCAGGTGTTCGCGGCAGGCGCTTCGGTCCACGCGGGGTTCAGCGTGACCGTCAGACCCGGCTTCGTGAACCCGAGCAGTTTCACGCCGGCGTCGCTGACCTGCCGGTACCACGTCTGGTCCGCGCCGCGCCCGGTGAGCTGATACGCCGTGACGGGCTGGTTCAGGAACAGGGTCGGGCCAGTCACGCGCAACACGTACGGCGCCTGGCCCTGCGGTTCGCCTTCCGGCGTGTACTGCCAGGTCAGGCCCGTCTGCGCGGGGTAGAAGCTCACACCGCTCACGGTCGTCGCGACGCTCACCGGCGATTGCGTCTGTTGCGCCGCAGGCGCGCACGCAGCCAGCAGCGCGACCGGCAGCAGGGTCAGCAGCGCGCGGCGGTTCGGACGGCTCACGTTCATGCGGCTCAGCATAGGGGCGCGTGCGGGACCGGCACTGTCGCTTTTGCCGGAGTTCGCGGGCGCGCCGCAGCAGGGAAGACCGGGCTTCGTCATGATGCGCCAGTGTAGCGCCCCCCTGGTGGGCGGCACGTCCCACCACGGACATAACTCCACCAGGCGAACGGGGCGTGAGGCACGCGCCTCACGCCCCGCCGTGCACGGCCGGTCAGCTCTGCGTGCCGCTTCCGCCCTGCACCTTGCGTTTGAGCGCCTCGAGTTCGTCGTCGAGTTCCCTGTCCCGCCCGAGGTTCTTGAGTTGCGCGTCCAGGTCGCCTTCCTCGCGCAGCTGCCCCATGGCGCGCGCGCGGTCCTCCTGCGTGCTCACGCGGCGTTCCATCTCCTCGAACGCCTCCATGGCGCCGCCGCTCTTGTCGAAGCCGCTCATGCGTTCCAGCGTCTGGCTCGCGGTGGCGGTCTTCGCGCGCGCCTGAATGAGTTCCTTCTTGGATTCCATCTCGTCGATCTTCGCTTCGAGGGCGCGCAGTTGCGTCTTGAGCTGATCGACGGTGGCGCCCTGCGTCGCCCGTTGCGCCTCGAAGCCGCTCGCGAGGTCCTCGTGGTTCTTCTTGCGGCGCAGCGCCTCGCGGGCGAGGTCCTCGCTGCCGCTGCGCAGCGCCTGCTCGGCCTTGCTGGCGTACTCCTCGGCGAGCTTGCGGTTCATGGTCGCTTCGCGTTCCAGCTTGTTGAGCTGGGCCATGCTGTCGGCCACTTCGCTGCGCGCCTGCGTGTACGCGTCACGCATGTCGCGCAGGCTCTGCTCGATGATCAGGTTCGGGTCCTCGGCGCGGCTGATGGCGTCATTCACGTTCGCGCGAATCAGGCGGGACAGACGATCAAGAATGCTCATGGGGTAACCTCCTGCTCCCACACTACGACCCGGTTCACGGCGAGTTCCCGAGCGTGGAGGTAACTTTAAAAGAACATGAATCCGCCCGCTCGCCCGCCCACCGCCCGGCTGTACTACGGCTGGATCGTCGTGGCCGTCACCGCCGCCATCCTGCTGCTCGCCGCCGGCACCCGCAGCGCCCCGGGCGTGTTCCTGCTGCCCATGCTGTACGACACCGGCCTGTCCCGTTCGTCGCTGTCGTTCGCCGTGAGCGTTGGGCTGGTGGTGTTCGGGCTGGGTTCGCCGCTCGCCGGGATGCTCATCGACCGGCACGGGCCGCGCCGCGTCACGACCGCCGGGCTGCTGCTGCTCGCCGCGAGCCTGCTGCTGAGCGCCGTTAGCCATTCTGCGTTCGCGTTGACGCTCACCTGGGGCGTCCTGAGCGGCCTCGGCACTGGCCTGGTCGGCAGCGTTCTCGGCGCGGCCGTCGCGAACCGCTGGTTCGTGCGCCAGCGCGGCCTGATCGTCGGCCTGTTCGGCGCGGCCACCAGCGCCGGGCAGCTCATGTTCATCCCTGCGCTGACCGCCGCGGCCGCGCACCTCGGGTGGCGGCCCACCACCGTCATCCTCGGGGCGCTCGCCGCGGCGTTGCTGCTGCCCACGCTGCTGCTCTTGCGGAACGCGCCCGGCGACGTCGGCCTCGCGCCGGACGGCGACCCGGCACTCAAGGCCCCGCCCGCCCCGAAACCGGACCCAGGCGTCATGGCGCGCGCCCTGCGCACCCCGAACTTCTGGCTGCTGGCCGGCACGTTCTTCATCTGCGGCGCCACCAGCAACGGGATCATCGGCACGCACTTCATCGCGTACGCCGCCGACTGCGGCATCGTCGCGGGCACCGCTGCCGGGTTCCTCGCGCTGATGGGCGCGTTTAACTTCGTGGGCACGCTCGCCAGCGGGTACCTCACGGACCGCTACGACCCTCGGAAGCTGCTCGGCGCGTACTACGCCTTTCGCGGCCTGAGCCTGCTGGTGCTGCCGCTCGTCGGCGCGAGTGGGAACGCGGCCGGTCTGGTCGTGTTCGCGGTGCTGTTCGGCCTGGATTACATTGCCACCGTGCCGCCCACCACGGCTATCGTCGCGGACACGTACGGCCGCGCGAACGTCGGCACGGTGTACGGGTGGGTGTTCTGCGCGCACCAGTTCGGCGCGGCCGGCGCGGCGTGGCTGGGTGGCCTCACCCGTGACCACCTCGGCAGTTACGGCATGGCGTTCGTGGCGGCGGCGGCCCTGTGCCTCGCCGGGGCGGCCCTGACGCGCGGCATGCGCAGGACGCCTGCGCCCCTGCCGACCTTGTAGGGGGCCGGCGGAGGGCCCCCACCATGCGTGGGGACCCTCCGCTGCGCCGCACGGTTACTTCGCGCGTTCGTACTGCGCGACGTACGTGATGTCCGCGCCGAGCGCGCGGGCGGCGCGGTGCGTGAAGCTCGGGTCGCGCAGGAATTCGCGCGCGACCGCGATCAGGTCAGCGCTGCCTTCTTGCAGGATCGCCTCGGCCTGCGCGGGCTCCGTAATGAGGCCGACGGCCATGCTGGGCACGCCCGCTTCTTTCACGGCGCGCGCGAACGGCACCTGGTAGCCGGGCTGCACCTCGATGCGCTGCCAGGTGGCGAGCCCGCCGCTGCTGACGTCGATCACGTCGATACCTTCGCGGTACAGCAGCTGCGCGAGACGCACGGTCTGTTCCGCGTCCCAGCCGCCCTCCACCCAGTCGGTGGCGCTGAGGCGCACGAACACCGGCAGGTGCGCGGGGAACGCGTTGCGGACGGCGCGCGCGACTTCCAGCGTGAGGCGCGCGCGGCCCTCGAACGTCCCGCCGTACTCGTCGGTGCGGTCGTTGCTGATGGGCGACAGGAACTGGTGCAGCAGGTACCCGTGCGCGGCGTGCACCTCTACCATGTCGAACCCGGCGAGGACGGCGCGGCGCGTGGCCCGCTCGAAGTCCCCGATGACCCGCGCGATGTCGTCGGCGGTCATGGCGCGGGGCGTGTGGTAGGTGTCGCTGAACGGTGTGCCCGTCGGCCCGATGACGTCCCACACGCCCGCCTCGTCGGGGACGGCGCCGCGCCCGCGCCAGGGCGCGTACGTGTTGGCTTTGCGGCCCGCGTGCGCGAGCTGCGTGCCGATGCGTCCGCCGTGCTTGTGCACGAAGTCCGTGAGCAGCGCGAGGTTCTGGATGTGCGCGTCCTCCCAGAGCCCCAGGTCCTCGGGGGAGATGCGCCCTTCGGGACTTACGGCGGTGGCCTCGGCGATGATCAGGCCCGCGCCGCCCAGCGCGAACTGCCCGTAGTGCACGAGGTGAAAGTCGTTCGCGTGGCCGTTCACCGCGCTGTACATGCACATGGGGGAGACGACAAGGCGGTTGGGGAGCGTGAGGTCGCGCATGCGGTACGGCGTGAACAGCTGGCTCATGTCTGGACTGTACGCGCGCTGACGGTGCGGCGCGCTGTGATGCCCTTCACCGTTGAGGGTGCTGGGTTTGCGCCGCGCGGCGCGGCGTGGGGCGTCACACTGGGGGGACGCCGCGAACCGTGCGAGCGCAAAGGAGGACCTGTGATGAACAACTGGACTCGAGGGGCCGCGCTGGTGATGGCGGTGGCAGGCGTGGCGGTGGCCGCGCCGTACAAGGACCCGCAGGGCTTTACGGTGACGCCGCCGAACGGCTGGACGGTCACGAAGGAAGTGCCGGGCGTGACGGTCGCGTTCCTGGGGCCGCGGACGGCGGCCGGGTTCACGACGAACGCGAACGTGATCGTGCAGGCCCTGCCGGGCAACGTGGACCTCAAGACGTTCACGAGCCTGACGCTGCAGCAGCTGGAAGCGGTCATCACCGGGTACAAGCTGGTCAGCAACACGAAAACGACGCTGGGCGGCGCGCCCGCGCAGCGGCTGAAGCTGCAGGGGAAGCAGGGGAAGTTCGACCTGTACTTCGATCAGGTGTTCGCACTCAAGGGCGGGCGGGCGTACGCGGTGACAGTGACGGTGCCGCGCGCGCAGGCGAACACGGCCGGGCCGATCATGGATCAGTTCATCAAGTCGTTCAAGATCACCCGCTGAGCCGGTCTTGAAGGGAGCGCCGCCCGGAGGTCCGGGCGGCGTTGTGCGTGCAGGGGGCGGTAGTGGGTAGGCGACCGCCTTGATCTGTTTTAAGCAAAATTGATACATTAAATTATGAATGAACGGACGCGCGCGGGCGCGCGCCACCACATCGAACGTCACTTCCGCGAAAGCGTCGACCGTGACGTCACCGGCGTCGCCGCCGAACTCCTCCAGGAGCGCGGCGACACCCTCCACGCCCCCATCCGCGAAGCCCACGACGCCGCCACCACCCTGCTGTTCAGCCGCTTCGCGTACACCTGGGACGACGTCGTCTACGTCTACGACCGCCCCCGCGGCCGCGAACGCTACCTCACCACCAAAGTCCGCCTTGTCACCGCCCTCGCCCGCAGCGGCCTGCACCGCAGCCCCGACGTGGACACCGCCCTCCACGCCGCCCTCAGCGCCCTCCACGCCCTGTGGACCGAATGGGCCGGACACCAGGCCACCACCACCGACGCGCTCGCACCCGCCGTCGTGGAACACGGCGTCACCCCCTGACCCCCACCGCTCTAGACAGCGCGCCGAAACCGCGCGCGCCACGCCCCGTATGCTGACCGCATGACGACGATGCGCGCGTGGTGGTGGCCCAGGTAACCCTGGGTCCAACTCGCGTGCCCCCTCCGACAGGCCGCGCCCAGGTGAACTTCACCTGGGCGCGCCTTCGTACGCCCCACACCCCACCCGGAGCCACCATGACCCTCACCACGCAGCCCGCCGTGCATGTCCGCGAACTCAGCGCCGACCTGGACACGCCCGTCAGCGCCTACCTCAAACTCACGCAGGGCAGCCACGGCCCCAGCTTCCTGCTCGAAAGCGTCGAAGGCGGCGAACGCCAGGCCCGGTACTCCTTCATCGGCGTCGGCGAACGCGGACGCCTCACCGCGCGCGGCACGACCGTCACCCTCAGCGGCAGCTTCGGCACCGGCACCCACGACCTCCCCGACCCGCTCGCGTACCTCTACGAACGCACCCGGCAGCCCGCGCCCGTCCCGGCCGGGCTGCCGACCTTTATCGGCGGCGCCGTCGGCTACGCCGCCTACGACCTCATCCGCGTCTACGAACGCCTCCCCGACGCGAACCCCGACGAACTCGGCGTGCCCGACGCCCTGTTCATCGCGCCCGAAGGGCTCGTGATCTTCGACCACCTCCAACACCGCCTGTTCGCCGTCGCGCTCAGCGACCACCCTGCCCAGGCCGCCACCGTCACCGAACGCCTCGTCGCGCGCCTCCGCGCGCCCCTGCAGGGCCCCCTGCCCGGCAGCGAACCCGCCCCCATCCCGGAATTCACCAGCAACCATGCGCCCGGCGCGTTCGCCGACGCCGTCGAACGCGGCCTCGCGTACATCCGCGCCGGCGACGTCTTCCAGGTGGTGCCCAGCCAGCGCTTCAGCGCGCCCCTCACCACCCACCCCTTCGCGCTATACCGCGCCCTGCGCAGCGTGAACCCCAGCCCCTACCTCGGCTACCTCGACCTCGGCGACGTCACCCTCGTCGCCAGCAGCCCCGAAAGCCTCCTGCGCAGCGACGGGCACGCCATCACCACCCGCCCTATCGCCGGCACCCGCCCACGCGGCGCCACCCCCGACGAAGACGCCGCCCTCGCCACCGACCTCCTCGCCGACGAAAAGGAACGCGCCGAACACCTGATGCTCGTGGACCTCGGCCGCAACGACCTCGGCCGCGTCGCCCGCTACGGCAGCGTCCGCGTGCACGACGCGTTCACCATCGAACGCTACAGCCACGTCATGCACATCGTCAGCAGCGTCACCGCCGAACTCCGCGACGGCCTCACCCCGCTGCACGCCCTCGCCAGCGCGCTTCCCATGGGCACCGTCAGCGGCGCCCCCAAAATCCGCGCGATGGAAATCATCGACGAACTCGAACCCGTCCGGCGCGGCCCGTACGGCGGCGCCTTCGGGTACATCGCGCACGACGGCAGCCTCGACATGGCCCTCACGCTCCGCACCATGGTCATCAAGGACGGCCGCATTCACATTCAGGCGGGCGCGGGCGTCGTCGCCGACAGCGACCCCGCCGCCGAGGAGCAGGAAACGCGCAACAAGGCCGCCGCCCTGATGCGCGCCGTGCGGCTCGCCTGCGAGGGCCTATGACGCTGCGCATCGACCGCGCGGAAGCGCGCGACCTCCCCGGCATCCTGACCCTGCAGCGCCTCGCCTTCGCGCCCGAGGCCGAGCGCTACCCGGACGCGCACGCGCGCGGCGAACTCGCGCCACTCACGCAGACCCTCGACGACCTCCACGCGGAACACGCCCGCCGCCTCATGCTCAAAGGGACCGTGAACGGCGAACTCGTCGCGTCCGTGCGCGGCCACGTGGATGATGAAGGCGTCGCGCACCTCGGCCGCCTGATCGTCCACCCCGACCACCAGGGCCGCGGGCACGGCGCCGCCCTGCTGCGCGCCATCGAGCAGCGCCTGAACGCCCACACGTCCGCGCTGTTCACCGACAGCCGCAACGCCGCGAACCTCCGCCTGTACACCCGCCTCGGCTACGCCACGCACGGCCAGCCCCGCCCCGGCCCCGTTCCCCTCATTGCCCTGCACAAACGAAAGGCGCCCGTGACCGACCCCGCTCCCCTCCGCGTCCTCGTCATCGACAACTACGACAGCTTCACGTACAACCTCGTGCAGGCCCTCGGCACGCTCGGCGCGGACCTGACCGTGTGGCGCAACGACGCCTTCACGCTCGCCGGGGTGCGCGCCCTCAACCCGGACGCCATCGTCGTCTCGCCCGGCCCGTGCACGCCCACCGAAGCGGGCCTCAGCGTCGACGTCATCCGCACCTTCGCGCCCACCCACCCCACGCTCGGCGTGTGCCTCGGGCACCAGAGCATCGGCGCCGCGTACGGCGCGACCGTCACCCGCGCGCACACGCCCGTGCACGGCAAGACCAGCGCCGTCCAGCACGACGGCAGCGGCCTGTTCGCCGGGCTCGCCCCGGACGTCACCGTCACCCGCTACCACTCCCTGATCGTCCGCGACCTCCCCGGCGACCTCGTGCCCGTCGCGTGGACGGACGACCCGGACGAACGCGTCCTGATGGCCCTGCGCCACCGCACGTACCCCCTGCATGGCGTGCAGTTCCACCCGGAAAGCATCGCCACGCCCGACGGGGAACGCATGCTCGCGAACTTCCTCGACCTCGCCCGCGCGCACCGGCACGCCCGCACCGCGCAGGAGGCCCGCTGATGCACGCGCGCCTGATGGCCGGAGAACGCCTCACGCAGGGCGAGGCCGCCACCTTCATGCGCGACGTCATGGCCGGCAACGTCAGCAGCGTCCGCCTCGCCGCCGCCCTCGCGGCCCTGCGTGTGCGCGGCGAAACCCCCGAGGAGATCGCCGGATTCGCGCAGGTCATGCGCGAGCACGCCGTCCGCGTGGACGTCCACCACGACGGCCCCCTGCTCGACACCTGCGGCACCGGCGGGGACGGCGCGCACACCTTCAACATCAGCACCACCGCCGCGTTCGTCGCCGCCGCGGGCGGCGCGCGCGTCGCCAAGCACGGGAACCGCGCCGCCAGCAGCCGCGCTGGCAGCGCCGACGTCCTCGAAGCGCTCGGCGTGGACCTCGACGCGCCGCCCGCCCGCGTTGCCGAAGCCGTCGAGAACCTCGGCATCGGGTTCATGTTCGCCCGCAACTACCACCCGGCCCTGCGGTACGCCGCGCCCATCCGCGCGGAACTCGCCAGCCGCACCGTCTTCAACCTGCTCGGGCCGCTCAGCAACCCCGCCGGCGCCACCCACCAGGTGATGGGCGTCTTTCACCCCGCGTACACCCGCACGCTCGCGGAAGTCCTGCGCCTGCTCGGCAGCGACGCCGCGATGGTCGTGCACGGCGCCGGCCTGGACGAACTCACGGTCTGCGGCCCCACCACCATCACGGAACTGCGCGGCGGGCACGTGCACGACGTGACCCTCACGCCCGAGGAGGCCGGCGTGCGCACGCACGACCGCGCGGCCCTCGCCGGCGGGGACGCCGCCGAGAACGCCGCCATCACCCGCGACGTCCTGCAGGGGCGTGGCACGCCCGCGCAGCAGGACGTCGTCACGCTCAACGCGGGCGCGGCCCTGTACGTGGCGGGGCTGTGCCCCTCCCTGCCGGCCGGGGTGGAGCGCGCCCGTGACGTCCTGCGCAGCGGCGAAGCCTGGACGCTCCTCGAACGGTACTCGGCGTTCACGCGCGCCTGACCGCCCCGGGCACGGCGGCCCCAGGACGCCTGGGGCCGCCGTGCGCTACGCTGAAGGCCTTCACGCACACCCAGGAAGTCATCCGTTCGACGCCCAGCGGGGGCCGCGCACTTCTCACGCCGCACCCTTCCCGTTTCTGTTAGCCTGCTGTCAAGACGGTGAGAAAAACCACTCAGCCTTCATGGAGCTAATGCAATGACGCTGCCTGCCCAGGCACTGTACCGCGCGGTGGTCACGCTGATCGCCCTCATCTGCCTGATGAGCGGCGCGCGCGCCGCGCACCCCGAACAACCCCTGCGCGCCACGCAGCCCCTGGAGCTGGGTACCACCGGCACCCTCTACGCCGCGCGGGACGTCGCCTTCCCCCGTGACCTGCGCAGCATCGACGCCTGGACGCGCACCCACGCGCCCGCCCGCCGCGTCAACCTGTTCGGCGGCGCGTACTGGCTCACTGCCCGCATCACCAACGACACCCAGACGACCGACTGGGTGTTCAACCCGCACGGTACCCTCATCGAGGCCGTCGAGGCGCGCCTCTACACCGCCGACGGACGCGTCCAGACCCTCCACACCGGCCAGCGCAGCGCCCGCACGTACCCACTCCACTACGGGCAGAACATCACCCTCCCGCCCGGCCAGAGCGCCGAACTCGTCGTGCGCTTCCAGAGCCTGTACTACGCCTCAGCGCCGGACTTCAGCGTCGTGCCGCGCGCCGCGTACACCCACAGCGTCCTGTGGGACAACCTCCTCACCTTCGGCGCGCTCGGCGCGCTGCTGTCCCTCGCCGTCTACAACTTTTTCATCGCCGCGAACACCCGCGACCGCAGCCTGTTCTTCTACGCGGCGTACATGCTCATGTACGCCGTCGCGTGGGCGTTCACGTTCCACGTGTTCGCGGACCTGTTCGGCGTGTACGACCTGCGCCTCTACTATGTCGGGTTCTTCCTGCTGCCCGTCCTGAACACGCTGTTCTACCGCCGTTTTCTGCGCCTCGGCGAGCAGTTCCCCACCCTGGACGCCGTCAGCCGCGTGAACATCTGGCTGCCGCTGGCGCTGCTGCCTTCCTGCCTGATCGCGCCGCAGTACGCGCACGCGCTCGCCACGCTCGCCATCGGCGTGTGGGTCATCATCGCCCTGATCTGCGGCATCGTCAGCTGGCGCAGCGGCTTCCGGCCCGCGCGGTACTTCGTGGGCGCCTTCCTGGCCCTGCTGATCCCCGCGTCGCTGATCCTCCCCGCGAACGTCGGCCTGATTCCCGACCTGGTGCCCAACTCGGAACTCATGACGCTGCTCGGCGGCACCCTCGACGGCATGCTCCTCGCCTTCGCCCTCGCGGAACGCATCAACATCCTCCAGCGCGAGAAGGACGCCAGCATGGTCCGCCTCCAGCACGCCCTGCAGCTCGCCTACACCGACGTCCTCACCGGCATCGGTAACCGCCACGCGTTCGACATGCACATGGAGCACGTCCTGAGCCGTCCCGCCACGCACGACCCGCCCGTCCTGATCCTCATGGACCTTGACGGCCTGAAAAGCATCAACGACGGCGAAGGGCACGCGCGCGGCGACGACCTGCTCCGCACCTTCGCGCAGGCGCTGCACACCCGCGTGCCCGACAGCGTGCGCTGCTTCCGCCTCGGCGGCGACGAATTCACGCTCATCGCCCGGGAATCCCAGGCGGGCGAACTGCACGACCTGATCGACAGCATCGAACGGGACCTGCGCCTGCACGGCTTCCCGAACTTCGGCGTGAGCTACGGCGCCGCCACCGCCGCGCACGGCACCGCCATGGCCGAGGTGTACAACCAGGCGGACTCCCGCATGTACCGCCACAAAGCCGCCCGCAAGGGCAGCATGCTCGCCCCGCTCGCGCTGCGCTGAAGCGCGCGGCCCGGTCATGGCCACGCGCTTCAACCTGGAGTGCCCCGCGGGCTTACTGCACCGGCCAGGCGACGTCGCAGAACGCGTCGTCCGGGGCCAGCCCTGCGGGCGACGTGAAGTACACCTCGCGGGGCGCGCCGACCGGCCGCAGGCCCTGCGCCATCATCCAGGCGTGCACGGCGTCGTAGGCGTTCAGGATCTCCGGGAACGCGCACTGCGCGAGCGTGATCGTCGTAAACGCCTCACGGTGCGCGCCCTCCAGGCGCAGGCGCTGCTCCCCTTCCGGCGCGATGGCGCCGTCAAACGGCACGCACACCTCCACCGGGCCGTCGCTGTCCTCGTTGACCTGCCCGTGGTAGATCACGAATGCAGGGCCGCTCTGCGCCTGGCCGGCGCGCGCGAGCCGCTCGAACAACGCCCGCTCCGCTGCTTCGATGTACGCGGGCAGCTCCGCGGCGAACAGGGTGCGCTGCACGGTGAGAACCTGCTGCTGGGGCACGTCACGGACGGTTACGGTGTACATAGAGGCTCCTTCACCCAGCAGGTAGCCTGCCAGGTACTGAACGAGGTTGCGTTGGTCTGCGTGCTGCTGCTCCTGATCCGCCCAGTACGCCCGCAGGCTGCCCACGGCGCCCGGAGCGTCGAGGTGCAGCATGGCCGCGATGTGCGTGAGCGGCATGTCCAGCTGACGGAGCAGGCCGATCAGGCGGGCGCGGCGCAGCTGCGCGCGCGTGTAGTAGCGGTAGTGGCTGCTGGGGTCCTTGATGGCCGGGTGCAGCAGGCCGAGCGCGTCGTAGAGCCGCAGGGCCTTGACAGTGAGGCGCGACTCGCGCGCGAAGGCGCTGATGGTGAGCTGTTCATGCAGAACCGCCTGCTCGTTCATGGCTGCAGCGTAGGCTCTGCCCTTGGGGCCGGGTCAAGCGCGCCCGCAGGGCCCCCCGCTTGGTTCGGTCGCGGCTGTCCGAAGTGCTGGCCGGACCGAGCGGAGAGGGCTGCCACTGGGCAGCCCCCTCCGCTCCACGCGCCTTAGCGGTCGCCGTCGCCGGGGATGGTGTTCGGGAAGCCGCTGATCGCGCGGGACGCCTGCATGCCCGCCATCACGGCCGCTTCCACGCATCCGGCGTTCAGGCCCGTGTGCAGCCAGTCCCCGGTGAGCGTGAGGTTCACGAAGCCCGACTCGTCCGCGCGCACGCGCGCGCGGGTGCTGTTCACGACGGACATCACGTACCGCTCGCTCGGGTCGACGTTCGCGCGCCAGTACTGCGCGTCGAAGCGCGCCTCGCCCTGCGCGCCACTCGGGTCGCACAGCCAGTCCCACGGGAAGTGCCCGGGCGTGCCCGCCTTCGTCCACAGCGCGTGCAGCTGCGTGCCCACCTGATTCAGCGCGCTCGCCTTGGCGGCGTCACGGCACTGCCCCGGGAACGCGTGGTCCGTGGCGGACGGGTAGGCGTCCACCGGGAAGACGCTGCAGAAGTACGACACGGCCTGCGGCGCGTCCGGGCCGCTCGGCCAGACCTCCTTGTCGAGCACCTGATTCATGGGCGCCCACGTGTCGTACGGCTCCGTGAAGGCGCTCAGCACCGGGCTCTGACCTTCCGGCTGGTCCGTCCAGCCGAGCTGCGCGAGGTCCCGGTTCGTCCACGCCTGGTACGCCTGCGTGGCGACGGTCTGGACCGCGTCCACCGCGCCCTGAAGTTTCGGGCTGCGCGGCAGCAGGTTCGCGCAGGTGTGCGGCACCGACCCGATGGACAGGCCGTAGATGACCCGGTCGAAGTCCACACCGCGACGCAGCACGACGTCCGGGAGGTCCTGCCCGAACGCGTCGCGGTACACGTCCGGCCAGTTCGTCCAGTGCGATTCGAGGTTCACGTCGTGCTGTAGCAACAGGTCCGCCTGCGCGGGCAGCAGCTGGTCCGTGAGGGGCGCGCTCGGCCAGCAGCCCAGGCCGCGCACGAACACCAGCGGGTCGTACCCGTCCGGGCCGCTCACGACGTCCGCCTGCCGGGTCAGGCGCACCTCGCCTACGGCGTCCCCGTCGGCGCGGAGTTCCTCGACCTTGTGGAAGAACCTGAACTTCACGCCGCGCGCGCGGAGCAGCTGGTAGAGCGGCGTGAACACCGTGTCGCCCATGCCGGCCTGCATCTTGTACATGATCGCGCCGCGGTAGCTCAGGCCGATGCGCATCATGGCGCGCAGCAGTGTGCCCGCCTCGATGTTCGGGCGGCCGTAGTCGCCGCCCTCGTACGCGAACACCAGGTCGTAAAACCCGCGGATCGGGGCGGAATCGACGCTGTAGCGTTCGCTGGCGCCGTGCTTGCGCAGCCAGTCCTTGAAGTCGATGTCGTTGATGACGTCGAACCCGCCGGTGACGACGCCGTCGCGCAGCATGCCGGCCACGGTCGTGAGGCCCAGATCGATGCAGATGTACAGGCGGCGCAGTTCGTCGTCCTCGTCGAAGTGCGGTGTGAGGCAGTGCTCCAGCCACGCGCGCAGGCCCTGCAGGGCCTCGTCGATCACGGTGTCGTGCGTGGCGTCCCCGTCGAGGTGCCCAATGATGCTGGTGCACAGCGCCGCCGTGAGGCACGCGGCGTCCACCACGAATTCCTCCACGGCGCGCACGCAGTCCTCGACGGCCTGCACGCACCGCTGCGCGAACCCCACCAGCCACCCGGGCCGCTCGGCGGGCTCGCTGGGATGCGGGCAGGGCTTGCGCGCCGTGGCGTCCGTGACCCACCCTTCCACGGCCTTGAGCAGCACCCGCACGATGTCGGCGATCATCAGGCCCTCGCCGCCGTCGCCGGGCGTGCCGGGCAGGCGCGGGAACACCAGCGGCCACGGCACCCAGCGGTCCGCGACCTGCTCGGCCAGCACGATGTAGTCCTGCGGTTTGAACGCATCCTCCCACGTGGCGAGCGGCGCGCCCGCCGGGCGGTTCAGGGTGGCGTACGCGTCCTGAATCATGCGGAACGCATTTTCGTAGAACCCGAACCAGATGTGCAGGCCGTGCTCCTCGATGCGCTGCCCGGCGTTCGCGTTGCGGCCGCTCGCGCCCTTGCCGCCCAGGCGCCAGCCCATCTGGTACACGGTGATGTCGTAACGGTCCTGCCAGCCGAGCTGGCTGGTGAGGTGGTACACGGCGCTCATGGCGCCCACGCCGCCGCCCAGCACGGCGATCTTCTCACGCACGCCGGTGTTCACGGCCAGTTCCTCGCCGGGCATGACCGTGAAGTCGAAGCGCAGCTGGAACGGCAGCATCGCCTCCTGCGGGCCGAGCGCCAACCCGAGCGTGTCCGCGAGCGGAAAGCTCGCCACGGGGTGCAACGTGCAGGTGTACGCGCCGCCCAGCAGCGCGCCGCCGTCCACGGCACCCACCACGGCGGGGGAGAGGACGACCGCCTGGTACACGGCGCGTTCGCCGGCGCTGTCCGGGAACTGCTTCAGGAACAGCTGCCCGACCTGCGGGCTGAGCAGCATCTCCAGGATCTGCTCCCAGCAGTGCAGGTCCGGGTTCAGGCCGCCGGGCAGGGCGTGCAGCACCTCGAACGCCTCGCGGACCAGCTCGAAGAAGTTGTGAACCGGCCGCCCGCCGCTGCCTTCGGTGCGCACGACCTCCAGCAGCGGGTGCCACGCGATTTCCGTGGTGGGCGCGAACACGTCGAAGCCCTTCACGGTGACGGCGTACCGTTCGGGCTGCGTGCCCGGGGCGGGCATCTCGTACTGGCAGAGGTCCTTGGGGTAGCCGAACAGCTCGCGGCCGTTGATGAGGGCCATGGCGTCGTCCACCCAGATGTGGCAGGGGTAGAGGTACACGCCGTCCACCTGCTCACCGCGCATGCGCGCGACCGCCACCCACGTGACGATGTCCGTTTCGGTGATCCACCCTTTGGCTTCGTCGGTGGGGTGCGTGGAGTTGGCGTGCGCGACGCGCGTGAACGTGAGCAGCACGTACGGCGACAGCACGCGGAAGGGGCCGGCGCCGGGCACGGCGTTCAGGGTGGCGTCCACAGTGGCCTGCAGTTTGTTCAGGTCGCCGCGCACGAAAAAGCCGGTCATGTCGGCCTGACCGAGGTGCAGGGGGCTGTGCATCAGCACGTTGCCGCCGGAGTAGAGGTAGGGTGGCCGGTTCGTCATGCGTCCTCCTGCGAGCCCGCCAGCGCATGAGAACGACATGGAGGCGAGCGTCATTCGCTTTTCAGTAAATCCTCATCGTTTATACCGCACGCTCCCCGCCGCGTTCGTCAGGTTCCGCCACGCCTGGCCCGCCACCGCACGCCTGATCCCCACGCGCAGGCGCTCAGCCCGGCCGGGCTGAGCGCCTTAACCGGCGGACTCCACCAACGTCCGCTCCACGCGCGCGCCAATGCCCGTCAGCACCTCGTACTCGATGCCGTCCGACCACGCCGCCAGGTCCGACGCGCTCAGCACGTCCCACCCGAACACCTCCACCCACTCGCCCACGCGCACATCCAGGCCCTGCACGTCCAGCATGAACTGATCCATGCAGATGCGCCCCAGCACGTCCCGCACCTCCCCGCGCACCACGGCGCGCGCGCGGCCCGTCGCGCCACGCGGATATCCGTCCGCGTACCCGAACTGCACCGTCGCCACCCGCGTGTCCTCCGGCGCGCGCCACAGCGCCCCGTAACTCACGCTCTCCCCGGCGGGCACCGTGTGCACGAACCCCACGCGGGCCGTCACGCGCATGGCCGGCCGCAGCTCCGCCCGCGCCCGCAGGTGCTCCGGCGGGTACCCGTACAGCGCCAGCCCCGGCCGCGCCAGATCCAGGCCTGGCACGCGCCCCAACGCCAGCACGCCCGCGCCGTTCTGCGCGTGCGCCAGCGCCGCCGGGAACGCCGCCCGCACCGCCGCGAACGCGTGAATCTGCGCCTCACTCATGCGCAGGTCCGGGTCGTCCGCGCACGCCAGGTGCGTGTACACGCCCTCCAGCAGCCCCCGCGCCTCCAGCGCCGCGCCCAGACGCAGCGCCTCCGGCGGCTTCGCACCCAGGCGGTTCATGCCCGTGTCCACCTTCAGGTGCACCCGCGCGTGTGCCGGGAGCGCCGCCACCTCCTCCGCGCTGCTCACCGACAGGCGCACCCCCAGGTCCGCGAGCGGCCCGACCTCCTCCGGCGCGGCGGGCGTCATCAGCAGCACCGGCTTGCGCGTGAGCGGCGCGAGCGCCGCCGCCTCACGCGGCATCGCCACCGCGAACCCCCACACGCTCGGTTCGTCCTCCAGCGCGCGCGCCACGAGGTTCACGCCATGCCCATACGCGTCCGCCTTCACGGGCGCGATCAGCGGCGTGCCGCTCACCTGCGCGAGCGCCCGGGCGTTCCGAACGAGATGACCAGCGTGAATGTCGGCGCGAGCACGGGCAAGCATGCCCCCCAGAATACGCGACGCCTCCCGGCCCACCGGCACGCGCGCGTCACCGCCCGCTATCATCGGGCCACTTACCGCCCCGCAGGAGACGCCGCCCATGAACCTACGCCGCACCCTACTCACTGCCGTGCTTCTCGCCACCCCTGCCGCCGCGCAGAGCGGCGGGAACCTCCCCCTCGTCGCCGTCGGCGACGGCACCGCCACCCGCTGGGTCCAGAACGCCGAGGAGTACCGCCTCGTCATCCCGCCCGACGCCGCCACCCGCAACGTCGGCCTGGAAGTCTACAGCCCCGGCCTGAACGCCAACGACTACGCGAACGGCCGCGCCGAAGCCGGGTACTACGGCGACGAACTGTACGGCCGCAACGTCCCGTTCGACACGACCTTCACCCTCAGCGGCCCGGGCGGCGTGATCGTCGAGCGCCGCTACGGCCTCACCACCACGCACGACTGGGAAAGCCTGGTGCCTGGCCCACTGCCCGCCGGCACCTACACGCTGCGCGTGCAGTCCCACGGGAACGGCAAGAACGCCTACGCCCTGCGCGCCGCCGCGCCGTTCGCGCTGGAAAGCAGCGACTTCACGGTGAACGCGCGCAGCAAACCCGGCGAGAACCTGACCGCCGCGCGCCTCAGTGTCCCGCAGGCGTGGGTGGGCCGCACGCTGGACCTCAGCAACTACGACGCGGACGGCCCCGCCGAACTCGCGCTTACCCTGCTGCTCCCGAACGGCGAGCGCGTGCCCCTCACGTCCAGCGGCGACGTCGAGAGCCGCACGGACCGCCTCGAGGTGACGCCCGAGCGGGTGGGGGAGTGGACGATCCTCGCGAGCGTGCAGGCCGGCACGAAGCAGTACAGCAACGCCGTCACGTTCCGCGTGCGTGACGCTGACGCCCCCGCGTACGCGCGTGTCGGCGGGTTCCCCACCCCGCAGGGCCAGAACCTCGCCAACTACCTCGGCGTGGAAGTCGTGGACGCCGCCGGTCGCCCCATCCCCGGCGCGACGTACACCGCCAGCAGCGACAACACCGTCCGCCCGCGCCTCCCGAGCGGGTACCTGCCGGTCAGCGCCACGCTCGTGGAAGGCACCGGGAACATCCTCAGCGCCGCTGAAGTGCGGTACGTGCCGGGCCGCACGCGCATCCGCTTCGTGGCCCGCACGCCCGAAGGCGGCCTGAACGTCGACGCGGTCGCCGTGCTGGGCGACGCCCGCGTGCCGCTGCCCGGCGTGACCGTCGACGTGAACGGCCGCACCTTCACGCTGCCCGCGACCGCGCCGCTCCCGCCCGGCGAGTACACCCTCACGCCCGCCCCCGTGCCCGGCGCGACCATCCAGCCGCGCACCGTCCGCATCGGCGACGGCGACGCCGCGCGCGTCACGCTGGAGTACGCGGTCCGCACCGACCTGACCCTCACCACCACGCCCGACATCGTCGCCGCGTGCGACGTGACGCAACTCACCGCCACCGCCCGTACGGACTTCCCGTACCGCCTGCCCGCCACGCTGCGCCTGGGCCTGCCCGCCGCGTGGAGCAGCGACTACCCCCTCGAACTGCGCGGCGACCTCAGCAGCACCACGCCGCTGCGCCTGCGCCTCCCGGCGCGCGTGTGCGCCAGCGACGCTGCGCAGGCCACCCTCGACCCGAGCGGCCTGACCGTCACCGGCGAGGCACGCGTCCTGAACCCCGCCGGCGCGAACGTCACCCGCACCACGCAGCTCGGCAGCGCCACGCAGCGCGCGCAACTGAACAAGGCCGCCACCGCCGCGCCCGGCGGGTACACCGTCACCCTCAGCCTCACCGTGGACGCCGCGCTCGACAACGTCCGCATCACCGATCCGCTGCCGGGCGGCGCCACGCGCGGCCCGCTGAACGTCCGCGGGCCCAGCCTCGCGAACCTCAACCCCCGCACCGACGGTGACCAGATTCTGCTCGCGCGGGTCCTGCCAGGCACGTACACCCTCACGTACACCCTCACGACCGACGCGGGCGCCGAGCGGGCCATCACAACCCCGGACCTCAACTGGTAAGCGCCGCAGGGCGGGCGGGTGCGCGCACCCGCCCGCCCTGCGGCGCTGCTGCCGGTCAGTGCGCGGGCACGTGGTCCTCCACCCGCTCGATGCGGCCGTCGCGGACGCGCACCACGTGGTCCGCGCGCGCCGCCACGTCCGCGTCGTGCGTGATCAGCACGACCGTCTTGCCGGCGCGCGCGGGCGCCACCAGCAACTCCAGGATGCTCTCGCCCGTGCGGGAGTCCAGGTTCCCGGTCGGCTCGTCCGCCAGCAGAATGCCCGGCTCCAGCGCCAGCGCGCGCGCAATCGCCACGCGCTGCTGCTCCCCGCCGCTCAGCTTCGCCGGCAGGTGCCCCGCGCGGCCCGCCAGGCCCACACGCGCCAGCAGCGCCGTGGACCGCTCACGCCGCTCCCGCGCCGGCACGCCCGCCAGCGCCATCGGGAACTCCACGTTCTCCGCGGCCGACAGGATCTGCACGAGGTTGTAGTTCTGGAACACGAACCCGTACCGCGCCAGCCGGAAGTCCGCACGGCCCGCCTCGCCCAGCGCGCCCAGGTCCGTGCCGTCCACGACGACGCGCCCACCCGTGGGCGTGTCGAACCCCGCGAGCAGGTTCAGCAGCGTGCTCTTCCCACTGCCCGACGGGCCCACCACCGCCGTCAGGCCCGGCCCGAACGTGTAGTTCACGGCGTCCAGCGCGCGAATGACGCCCTCCCCGCTCGGGAAGGTCTTCGTGACGTTCTCCAGCGTGATCATCTCAGACCCGCCCCAACGCGTCCGTGATGCGCAGCCGCCCCGCCGACCGCGCCGGCAGCAGCCCCGCCATCAGGCCCAGCAACAGCGACACGCCCAGCGCCAGCAGCACCAGACGCGGCGTCAGCGCCGCCGCGCTGATGTTCGCGAGGTTCTGGGTGTACGCGTTCACGCCCAGGATACCGAGCAGCCCGAGCACCACGCCGCCCACGCCGCCGATCAACGAAAGCAGCAGGCTCTCGGTCAGCACCACCTGACTCACGAACCCAGGCCGGGCGCCCATGGCGCGCAGCGTCCCGAACTCCCGCGTGCGCTCGAACACGCCCATCATGACCGTGTTCGCCACCGCCAGCCCCCCGACGATCAGCGCGATCAGGCTGATGCCGAACCGCACCGCGTCGCTGATGCGCAGCGCCCGCTCAATGAAGCTCAGGAAGTCCGCCTGCGTCTGCACCTCCAGGTTCAGGCGCTCCGCGAGCGCCTGCGCGGTCGCTTTGGCGCGCGTCGGCTCCCGCAGCTTCACGGCCACCAGCGACAGGCGGTCCTCCGCGCCGATCGCGCGCTGCAGCGTCTCCAGCGGCAGGAAGATGAACGAATCCGTGAGGCCCCCGGACGTGCCCAGCACGCCCTCCACCCGCACCGCCGAGCGGCGATTCAGGCGCAGGGTACTGCCCACCTTCAGGTTCGCGTTCTCGGCGGCCTTGGCCCCCACCACCGCCACGCCCGTGTCCCCGGCGCGCAGCGCCCGCCCACTCGCCACCTGCGCTTTCGGGAACACCGCCTGGATGCCCTGCGCGGCCGGCAGGCCGTACAGCACGAACGACTGCGACGGGTCCAGTCCACCGCGCACGCTCATCACGACCGGCGTGACCTGCTGGAACCCGAACTCCCCAGACAGGCGCTCCACGTCCGCGGCGGTACTGAGCGGCAGGTTCGGCTGCACCGCCAGCCCCTGATTCAGGCCGTTCAGGCTCACCTGCAGGTCCGGGCCAATGCCGCCCAGTTCCGACGTGAACACCTTGCGCAGCCCCTCCCCGAGCGACAGGAAGATCACCATGCTCGCCACCGCCACCATGATGCCGAGCGCCGTCAGCAGCGTCCGCACCGGACGCCGCGTCAGCCCACGCACCGCGAACCCCCACAGATCCGACCGTTTCACAGGCACCCCCGGCGCGAACCGAGCACGGAAGGTTGAAACCGACCCCTCGCAGTCTTCATGAGGAGCACAGTACCGCCCGCCGCGCCCGCCCCGCAGGACGAATGCCTACCGAATCAGGCACCTACCGCCCGCGCGAGAAGGTGCAGGGCCTGTCAGGGGAGTGAAGGGGCCGTCTCATGCGCGGCCCGTACACTCCGCCCCATGAACGCCAAGGCCCTCCTTCTCGCCGCCCTCCTCGGCACCGCGAGCGCCCAGACGCTCGTCCCCCTCGACTCCCGCCCTGCCACGCACGACCTGCCCGCCCGCATCGCTGGCCTGCCCGGCGGGCACGTGAACGTTCCCCCCGCCGAACTGCTCGGCAACGCCACGCGCGGCGCCGACCACGCCGCCCTCACCGCCTGGCTCGCCGCGCAGCCCGGCGACGCGCCCCTGATCGTCGCGCTCGACGCGTTCGCGTACGGCGGCCTCGTGCAGTCCCGCACCAGCCCCCTCAGCGTCGACGAGGCCCTCGCGCGCCTCGAACCGGTCCGCGCGTGGCAGCAGCGCACCGGCGGCGCCGTGTACGCCTTCATCACGCTGCCGCGCGAACCGGACGCCAAGGACCGCGCCCGCAACTACGCCGTCGCCCAGCGCATGCTCACCTGGGCGCGCGACGGCGTATTCCGCGAACTGCACGTCACCTGGGACGACGCGAAGACCGGCTCCCCGTCCCCCGCTGAGGGGGCGCGCCTCGCGCAGGACGCCCCCGCGAACGTCCGCGTGTACCCCGGCGCGGACGAGGTCCTCAGCCTCCTCGTCGCCCGCGCGCTCGCACCCGAGACGCGTACCGTCGCCGTCGAGTACAGCGACCCCCAAAAGGCCGACGCGGTCATTCAGTACGAGGGCATCCCCCTCAAGCGCAGCGTCGAGCTGCACGCCCTCGCGGGCGGCTTCGCGCTCGCGCCCGCCGGCGAAGGCGCGGACGCCACCTTGTATGTCTTCAACGGCGGCGACCCGCGCCGCGCTGCGCTGCGCGTCAGCCAGCTGCTCCGCCGCGGCCCCGTCGCTGTTGCGGACGTCGAGAAGGTCAACACCGGCAACCCGCGCACCTGGGCGGACCTCCAGACGCTCCGGCAGACCGCGAACCTGCTGTCGCTCGCCGCGTGGGGCACGCCGGGCAACAACCTCGGCACCGCCCTCGCGCACGCCAAAGTGCAGCTGCGCGCCGCGCAGCCCGGCACCGGGAACGCGCAGCGGCAGGACGAACTGCTCGCCCGCGAGTTCGCGAACGACGTCACGTACAGCGCCCGCGTCCGCGCGGCCCTGCGCGCCGCCATCCCCGAAGCGCAGCTCGGCAGCGCCGCCGCGCAGACGACCCTGCTGAACCTCGCGCGCGCGCAGTTCCCGCTGCGCATCGGGCGCACGTACACCCTGGAGGACGCGAGCCTCCCGTGGGGCCGCTCCTTCGAGTGGGACTTCGACCTGCAACCGCAGGAGTAACCTCCGGGCGGAACCGGCGAGTGGCGGGGCCGCGGATTCAGGCGCGGCCCCGCCACCGGGAAGGCAGGCAGCCCCTAGGGCGCGGCCGGCGGCGTCGCCTGCGCCCGCTTCGGGAGGCTCAGCAGCAGCGCGCTCCCCACCACCAGGGCCGCGCCCACAATGGCCGCCGCTGACAGCCGCTCCGCGAACACCACCGCCGCGAGCAGCGCCGCCACGACTGGCTCGATGCTCGCGATCACACTCGCCTGCGTCGCCGGCAGGCGGCGCAGGCCGGCGCTGTACGCCGTGTACGCCAGGTATGTGCTGAGCGCCGCGAGCGCCACCAGCAGCCCCCACGTGCCCGGCGATTTCGGTGCGAACTGCACGAACGGCACGAGGCCCACCGCGCCCACCGGGAGGGCCAGCGCGTAGAGCGCGGCGGGCGCGTACCTCGCGAAGAACACCTTCCCGTACAGGTAGTAGAGGCTGTACGTCAAGCCGCTCAGCAACCCCCAGCCGAGCGCGGCGCCGCTGGCGTGCACGCCCTGCCCGCCACCCAGGCTGATCAGCGCGATGCCCGCCAGCGTGCCCGCCACCGCGCCCGCCTCGCGCGCGCCCGGACGCTCGCGCCACAGCGCCCACGCACCCAGCGCCACGAACGCCGGCGCGGTGTACAGCAGCACCGACGCGAGGCTCGCGCCGCCGTACCGCACGGCCAGCTGCCCGGAGGCGTAGAAGACGCTCACGCCCAGCAGCCCGAACGCGACCGTCACCCACGCGTCCCGCCCGCGCGGCATGGCCGCGCGCGTTGCAAGGGCGTGCGCGGCAAATAGGCCTCCGCCGAGCGTGGCGCGCCAGAAGGCCACTTCCGGCGCGCTGAGCCCGCTCGCCTGAATGGCCTTCCCGAAAATGCCCAGCAGGCCCCACAGCACCGCCGCCGTCAACACCAACGCTGCGCCCGTGAGCGCGTCCTGTCGCATGCGCCGCAGCTTACCGGAGAACCCGGCCGGGCCGCGCGGGTCCGTCTGGGCAGCGCGTGGGGTCGGCGTCCGTTCAGCTGTCGAGGTGCTGCATGGCGTGGTTCAGGCCCTCGAAGATGGTCGCGTACTGGCCGTTCGCCACGGCGTCCCGCAGGGGCCGCACGCGGTCCACGCAGATTTCCGGCACGTCCGGCTGGTCGGTGAGGATCGCCATGACCTCCTGAATGAAGTCCGCGAGCGGCATGGCGTGCGGGTCGTGGGTGCCGCCCGCCATTAGCTCCGTGGCGACGTACGGCGGCGTGAGTTCCTTGACCTCCACGGACGTGCCGCGCAGCTGGTAGCGCAGCGCTTCGGTGTACGCGTGAATGGCGGCCTTGGTGGCGGAGTACGTGGGCGTCAGCGCCAGCGGGACGGTGGCGAGCCCCGAGGAGGTGTTGATGATGGTCGCGTTCGGGCGCCCCAGCAGGTGCGGCAGGAACGCGTGGATCAGGCGGATCGGGCCGAGCAGGTTGGTGCTGATGGTGTCTTCGGCCACGCGGGTGTCCGCGTCGTGCTGCACGCGCTCGGCTTTCATGATGCCGGCGTTGTTGATGAGCACGTTCAGTTCCGGGTGCGCGCGCGTGACGGTGCTGGCAAGCGCGGTAATGCCTGCCGGGTCCTGCACGTCAAGAGGGTACGCGATCATGCCGGGGTTCGCGGTCACCACCTCGTCCAGGGTGGCCTGGCGACGCCCGGTGATGATGACGGTGTTGCCGCGCGCGTGCAGCGCTTCTGCGAGGCCACGACCGATGCCCGAGTTGCCGCCGGTGATCAGGATGGTGTTGTTCGTGATGTTCATGAGAACCTCCGAACCGCAGCCTACTCACTTCACTCTCTTTTGGGAAGTAGGCGCCTGAAAGTGCCATACTTACCCCATGGAAAGTCAGCAGGCGCCCGCCGCGCCGCACGCCTCCACCCCAGAGGTGGACCAGCTCGTCCGCGAAGTCATCGCGCGCATCGCCGACAAATGGACCATGATCATCCTCGAGACCCTTACCGAACACGGCACCCTGCGCTTCACGCAACTCGGGGACCTCGTCGGCGACATCAGCCAGAAGATGCTCACCAAAACCCTCCGGCAGATGGAATACGACGGCATCGTCTGCCGCACCGTCCACCCCGTCGTCCCACCGAAAGTCGAATACCACCTCACCGACCTCGGCCTGAGCCTCAGCGAGGCCCTGTGCGGCGTGTGGCTCTGGGCGGAACGCCACCACGACGCCGTCATGCGCGCCCGCGCCGCCTTCCGGACCCCCCCGTCACCCTGACGTCACCAGCAGAGCGGCGAGTAAGGGGCGCCCGCCGCTCCGGAACGGCCTCCGTCGCTCAGTTCTTGCGCCACGCGCGGAAACTCGCGAACAACCCCAGCAGCAACGCCACGCCCGCCAGCGCGAGCAGCGCCACCGAACGCCGATCCCGCACCTCCCCCTGCGGCGCCAGCACGTGCGTCACGTACGCCTGCGCCTGCTCGCCATTCGCGATCACGTCCACCGGCGACGGCATGCCCGCCCGCGGCGCATGCAGGCTCGCGTCCGCGCCACTCAGCGTCGGCGCGAGCGTCCCATCCCGCGTGAACGGCGAATACACGCTGCTCGTCACCCAGTACGAGTACTTCCCCGCCGGAATGGTCGTATCCAGCACCACGCTCGACCCGCTCAGGCGCACGTTCGTCCGCACCTGGCGCTCCACCGGCTCACGCTGCCCGTCCGGCACGAACCACACGCGCGCGCCCCAGCCGTCCACGCGGTAGTGGTACTGCCAGCCGTCCCCGGCCGGCGCCTGGAAGCCCGTGCCACTCAGCGTCTGAGCGCCCCCCACCCGCGTCTTGATGAACACGTCCACCGCCGCGCTACTGAACCCCAACGGCGCCCCGTACGGATTCTGCAGCGCCCCGAGCGTCACCGTGAGCCTTAACTTCCCGCCCGCGTTCTCCGCGCGGAACGACCGCAAATCCACGCTGTCCTCCGTGATGGCCGGCACGCGCGGCAGGACGTACGCACCGTCGCCGCGCGCGTCACCAGTCGCGTCAGGAAGGGAAATCAGGGCGGCCATGACGGCGGAAAGCAACACGCGAGCAAGTATAGTCCGCGGAAGTGAGGCGCGCGCGAGCGCCCACGCGCGCCCGCGTCACTCGTCCGGGTGCGCGTGCGGCAGCTCCGACAGCAATGCCAGCAGCGCCGCCGCCAGCTTCGCCGGATCGTGCCGCGCGTGCCCCTGCTGCAGCACCGGCGCGTACCGCACCCGCCGGCGCAACGCGCCACTCAGGTACCCGTGCGTGCCGAGCACGTGCGCGCCCTCACGGCTGTACCGCTCACGCACGCCCAGCGGAATCGGCGCGCTGTTCACCAGCACCACGTCCGGCGCGCGGTTCAGGTGCCGAGCGATCATCCGCTCATGCTCCTCGAGCGTCAGCCCGTCCGTCTCGCCCGGCTCGGTCATCAGGCTCGCCACGTACACGATCGGCGCCGAGGACGCGCGCAGCGCGTGCGCCACGTCCGGCACCAGAATCGCCGGAATCAGGCTCGTGAACAGACTCCCCGGCCCGAGCACGATCATGTCCGCCGACGCGATCGCCTCCAGCACGGCCGGCAGCGCCGGCAGGTCCGGCGGCTCCAGCGTGATGTGCGTCACGCCCCGCCCCGCGCGCTCCACCGCCAGCTGACTCTCCCCGGCGATGACGCTGCCGTCCTCCAGGTGCGCGAGCAGCGTCGCCGGCTTCGTCGTGGCCGGGTACACGCGCCCGCAGATGTTCAGCACCTCGTGCAGTTCACTCATGGCGTCCTGCAGGCCGCCCTGCTCCTCACTGAGCGTCGCGAGCATCAGGTTCCCGAACGTATGCCCCTCCAGGCCCTCCCCGCGCCGAAAGCGGTGCAGCAGCAGCCGCGCCAGCACCGGACTGTCACTGAGCGCCGCGAGGCAGTCCGTGAGGTCCCCCGGCGCGATCATGTCCAGCGCCTCGCGCAGCCGCCCGGACGACCCACCGTCGTCCGCGACCGTCACAATCGCCGTGATGTTCCCGGTGTGCGCCTTTAGGCCCGCCAGCAGGTTGCTCAGCCCCGTACCGCCGCCAATCGCCACGATGCGCGCGCCGCGCGACAGGGACCGCCGCGAATAGATCACGTCCACCGCCATGCTCGGGCTGGTGCCCGTCGCGTACAGCAGCGAACGGTTCAGCATCAGCACCGACCACACCGCGCCCACGAACGCCAACGCCATCACGACCGCGCCCGCCACCCACAGCGGCACCGGCCCCGGCTCGACCAGCGCATTCAACCGCAGAATCCAGCGCGTCGCCACGAAATGCAGCGGCCCCGTCCACACCAGGTGCATGAACCCCAGCGCCAGCAGCGCCGCGCACGCCACGAACAGCGTCACCCAGCGTTTGACGCCCATGCCCGGCGCGAGCCACTTCACGGCGCGGCGCGCCTGCACCGGCGCGTCCGGGTGAACGCTGAACGCGCGCATGCGCCGCTCCAGCGAAGGCCGCGCCACGCGCCTCACACGCCTTCCCGGGGCGCCACCGGCATCGCCGCGTCGTCCTCGCCGCGCTGCACGTCCCGGTGCGCAATCACGCGCGCCCCCAGGTCATGCAGGTCCCGGCACAGCCGCTCCGCCACGGCCACACTGCGGTGCTGCCCGCCCGTGCAGCCGATGGCGACGCTGTAACTGTGCCGCCCGCCGCGGCGCGCCGCGTCTGCGCTCGCGCGCACGAACTCCTGCACGTGCGCGTAGTACGCCTCGCTGTCCGGCCCGTTGAACACGTACGCCGCCACGTCCGCATCCAGACCGGACTTGGGGCGCAGCACCGGGTCATAGTGCGGGTTCGGGAGGCCGCGCATGTCCAGCACGAGGTCCGCGTCGCGCGGCGGCGCATGCTTGAACCCGAAACTGATCAGCCGCAGGTCGAAACTCGACTGCAGGTCGAACAGCCCCCGCAGCCGGTCCGTGAACGCCCGCGCGTCCAGGTCCGTCGTGTCGATCACGACGTCCGCGAGCGCCCGCAGCGGCGCCAGCAGCGCCCGCTCCCGGTCGAAGTCCGCCATCAGGCTGTGTTCACCCATCGGGTGCGCGCGGCGCGTCAGGTTGTACCGGCGCAGCAGCACCTCATCCGTCGCTTCCAGGAACACCACGCGCACGCCCTCACGCCGCGAGAGACGCTGCCAGCTGCCCTCCAGGGCCGGCAGGAACTCGCGCGTGCGGGCGTCCGTGACGACCGCGACGCGCTGCGCGCCGGACGCGCGGCTCAGGTCGTACATCGCCACCCAGAGTTCCGGGGGAAGGTTGTCGGTGACGAAAAAGCCGGCGTCTTCCAGGGCCCGCATGGCGGTGCTCTTGCCGGCGCCGCTCAGGCCTGACAGCACGGTGAACTGCATGCGCCCAGCATAGTGCGCGCGCTCGCCCGCAAAGGTCCGCCCCGCGTCAAGGCCCGCTCATGCACCTCAGGGTCCCGTCGGGGGCGTCAGCGGCGTGAGCGTCCCGCCGTCCTGCAGCTGAATCTGCCGCTCGACCGCCGTGACCGTCACCGCCACGGGCACCGTCGCCCCGGAGGGCACCTCCAGGGTGGGGGAGGGCAGCGTCACATCGAACGGCCCGCCACCCAACGACTCCGGCACACCCCGCAGGCGATACGGCCCCGGCACCAGCCCACGGAACGCGAACGTCCCCTGCGCGCCCGAGAAGGTCCGCGTGACACTCCCGGTCTCGTCCGTCAACTCCAGCAGCAGCCCCCGCACCGGCGTCCCATCGGGCGCGCGCACCACTCCCGTGATCGTCGCGGCGCGCATCACCAGGAAATCCCGCGTGGCCACGGCCCCCGGCTGCACCACCAAGGGCGTCCCCAGGCCCGGAAACGCCACCCGCTCGACCCCCAACGCCGCCAAGTCCACCGCGATCACCTGCGTCCCCGCCGGAACGCCCTCGAAGGTGTACACGCCACGCGCGTCCGTCACGGCGCTGCGCGCGCCCAACACTACCCGCAGGCCCGCTACCGGCGCGCCCGCCTCATCCAGAACGCGCCCCGACACCCGCGCCGCGCTCCGGTCCGGCAGCGGCACGCTCAGGGACGTCCGGTACGTCACACGCAGCGAGTTCAGGCGCACGCCCTCCCCACCCAGCGCAAACGACGAACTCAACCCCACCGTGCTGGACGGCGTAAACCGGTACTCACCCTGCGCGTCCAGCGTCCACGGCGCCACCCCCAGGCGCTCCGTACCCACCGCGGCCTTCACCGTCAGTCGGGACGTCACCGGCCCCGCCCACGACGCCCCCACACGAACCTGCGGTTCCGCCGCGGGCGACGCCGACACGCCGCCCCGTACCCCCAGCGCTCCCCCCCAGGCACTCATCTGCGCCGTCGCGTTATACGCCACGCTGCCCGACGCGGACGCCCACAACAGCTCATGCCGGACCCGCACCGCACCCGGCACGTCCAATGTGACGCGCGCCTCCACGTCCGGCGGCTGCACCCCGAAGCGCGTGCGCGCCACGGACGCCACCTTCAACGCTGCACCGCCCGCCCAGCGGTACGCGCCGCTCGCGTTCACCTCCAGCTCCGGCCAGGGCCGCAGCCGCGTCGTGCCCGCATGCGCTCCCACCCCGAACGCCCACGCCCCCGGCGTCCAGGTGCCGTCCACCCGCGCGTCCCACACCATCCCACCCGGCTCGATGCTCGCCGCGTACTCCGCGTGCGCGCCCACCGCAGCCGCGTGCACCTGCCCCGCCGCCCGGACATTCATCACGCCCGAAGGCTCACCCGACGCGGTTGCCTGAAGCTGCCACGCCCCACCGCGCAGCGGCCTCGCCCACTGCGCGTCCGCCGCCCACGCAAGCGCGCCCGCCTGCCAGCGCGCGTCCGCCATCAGGCGCACCCCAGGCGCAGGGGACGCCTGCGCAGCCACTCCCAACAACACGCCCGCCCGCTCCGCCGCGCGCCACCCCACCGCGCCGTCCACCGCCCAGGCATCCCCGCGGTACGTGAGCTTCACGCCCGGAACGGTCACCGCGTTCCCCGGCACGCGCCCCACCGCCAGTACGCCCGCGCTGCCCACCCACCGCGAACCCTCCACGGCCACCAGCGGCGTCCGGCGATCCAGCTGCACGCGGAACTTCAGGCCGCCCGGCAGGGTCCCCGCCCCCGTCACGCGCCCATCCACGCCCCCCGTCCCCCCGCTCACCTCCACCCGCACCGGCAACGTCGCCGCGCCCGACACGCCACGCCGCGTCGGCACGGTCGTCACCGCGCTCGCCGACGCCGTAGCCGCACCCTTCGCGGTCAACTGCACGGCGTGCTGCTCGGTCGCCACGGCGTCCGGAAGGGTCACGCGCACCACCACCTCCACCTGCGCGCCCGGCGCGAGTCGCGCTGTCGACGGCTGAACGTCCAGCAGAGCTCCCAGGTTGCTGAGCGCCCCGAACCGCACGTCCTCCGCGACGTTCCCCTCGTTCGTCACCATGAACCGCGCCGCGTAATCGCCGGCACTCGCGCGTGGCGCGTCCGCCACCACGACTCCGAGTGCCGGTCGACGCGCCACCACCAGCGGAAACGGCACCTCCAGCCCGCCCGCCACCCGCAGCACCCCCGCGTACGTCCCCGCCAGCACCGACCCGGACGGCACCACCACGAACATTCCCGAACGTACCTGACCGCCCTCCACGCGCTCATTGGTGGGCGGCACCAGCATCGTCCACCCTGACGGCAGCACCAGCGTCGGCTCGAACACCTGCGCGTCCGCGCCAGGATTGCGGACCTCGTACCCGACCGTCACCGCTCGCGTCTGCGCAGGTGCGGGCGTGGACGTCCGCACCTCCAGCGCCTGCCCGCGCGCGCCCGGCCCCGCGCACAACAGCGCCGCCAGGAGCGCGCGGCGCACCTGGCGGGACGGACGAAGACGTGTCAGTTCAGGTCGTTCGGGCGGCATCGGCACCCATGGTCACTTCGGGATGTTCAGGTTGTAGCGCACGCCGAAGAGCTTGTTTTCCCCGCCGTCCGCGACCACGAGAATCTGGTAGTCGCCCACCTCCGTGAGGGGCAACTCAATAGCTTCCCGCTCCGACGTGCCCGGGTACAGGCGGCTGCCTTCCACATCCACGCGCCGCACCAGCTTCCCCGCCGCGTACACCTCGGCGTACACGTTCAGGGCCACGTACTGCGTGCCGGTGTTCTCCAGCGTCACGTTCAGCAGGGGCTTCCCGGCGGTCGACTTGTTGATGACGGGATTCTTGAACGCCACCACGGGTTTGGCGTCCGCGCCCACGTTCGTGAGCAGCTGCACCGCGTACCGCGTGACCTGCTTGAAGGTCATACCGCTCGGTAGGGCGCCACTGACGAGCGCGTCGTTCTCGTCGACCGGTTCCACCATCACGAGGTTCCAGTAGCTGCCGGTCTGCGCCACGCGCTCCGGAACGTGGATGGTGTACGGCACTTCCAGCGTGCCGTTCGCCGGCACCACCACGACCTCCTGCCCGAGACTCACCCACGGCCCACTGGAGCGTGGGTGGCTGCCGGGCGCGTCGAACTGACGACCGCCTTCCGGGGAGAAGCGGTAGTCGGTGAGGTACAGGCGCGCCCGCGCGGGCGTACTCGCGGTGTTCTGCAGCAGCAGCGTCCCCTTGATCGTCTCGCCGGGCGCGGCCGTCGCACTTACGAACAGGGGGCTGCCGACGCTGACGCGGGCGCTCGCGGCGGAGCCCAGCAGCGCCGCCAGAGCCAGCAGGGAACGGACACGCAGACGCGCCATCACATCACCCGTCCGGTGTTACTGCCCGACGATCGTCGCGCGGACGATGAAGGACTTCGCGTCGACCTGCGGCGCCTTCAGGTTCGCCACGGCCACCCACTGGAACGGCATCGTCATGGACGTTCCGGCACTCACAGACAGGGTGTTGGCGCCTACGCTGAACGGCGCGATCATCGAGTCGGTCCCGAAATCCATCAACAGGGAGGCCAGACCGGGCACGTCGTACAGGCTGAGGGCCGTGTCGGTGCTGTCATACACGTTGAAGCTCACGGTGCTCTTCATGTTCGTCATGACGCTCAGGGTGTCAGCGGCGTATTTAGGCTTGGACTCCTGCTCGCCCACGGTGAAGTCCGACAGTTGGAACGAGAAGTTGATGGGTTCAGTTCCGAACGCGACTTCAGCAATCTTGGCGATGCCGTACGACACAGTCTGGTCGCTTTTCGAGTCAGCGAGGGCGTTGGGGGCGAGGGTGGCGACGGCGAGGGTCAGCGCGATGAGTTTACGCATGTGCAGGCTCCTGGAAGATGGAAAGGGGAGGGGACCTTGTCGGAGAGAGTCGTGCAGCGACCGCTTGGATCGGCGCTCAAGCGTGGTGCCGGTCTGGTCGCCGTCCGGGTGTGACCCGGGGCAGCCGCCGGAACGTGTGAGCAGCCTGGTCTGAGGGGTGCGCGACGTGTCTCCGGACCTGAGGGCAGTTCGGTTGCATGACGGCGGGGGGTCGGCCATGCAGGCGCGGCGAGCGCGCGGAACTGCGGGGGACGTCGGTCGCACCACTGGCTCGACGCGCAGCAGGTGCCCGGATGCACTGCGCGTTTCCTTGCCTCGTCTGTGAAGAGATTATGAAATTCCGCTGACAGAACCCTTACAAGTGCGGGGCAGGCCCTGTGGTGCGGCAGCCAGGGCTTGACCAGACGAGCGGGGCGATCAGGACTCCTGATCGCCCCGCTCGTCACGCCTACTTCAAGCGAACTGTTGCAGCACCTGCTCCAGTCGTTCCTTCTGCGCAGTGAAGTCCGTCACGCGGCGCCGCTCCTCGTCAATGACGTCCTGCGGCGCGCGCGCCACGAAGCCCTCATTGCTGAGTTTGCCCTGCGCCTGCTGGATCTGCTTGTTCAGCTCCACGAGACGTTTCTGCTGCTTGCCGAGCCAGTCTTGGAGGTCCACGGTCCCCTCCAGGGGCGCGCGCACCGTCACGCCCGCCTCGATGGCGCTCAGCGTGCGGCCCTCCAGGGCGTCCTGGATGTTCACGCGCGCGATGCTTTCCACGACGGCGCGGTTCTCCTGAATGGTGCCCAGCAGTTCGCCTTCCACGACGACGCCCAGGCGGTCCTGCGGGCTGAGGCCCAGTTCGCTCTTGAGGCTGCGCGCGGCGCTCACGGTGGCGCGCAGCGCGGCGAACGCCCGCGTCGCTTCCGCGTCGAACGCGTCCGGGTTGTGTTTCGGCCAGGAGTGCACGGCGAGCTGCCGCTTGTGGTTCAGCGCCTCGTAGATTTCGCTCGTGATGAACGGCATGAACGGGTGCAGGAGCTTCAGGATGCCTTCCAGCACGTCCTTGAGGGTGGCGCGCGTGGCGGCGTTGCGGGCGCGCAGGGCGGGTTTGGCCGCCTCGATGTACCAGTCGCAGAACTCATCCCACGTGAAGGCGTACGCCGTGCGGATGGCCGCGCCGATGTCGAACGCGTCGAGGTGCGCGGTCACTTCGCGGACCGTGTCGTTCAGGCGGCTGCGAATCCAGCGGTCCGCGAGGGTCGCTTCGCCCGCTTCCGGCTCGCCTTCGAGGTTCATGAACGCGAAGCGCGCGGCGTTCCACAGTTTGTTCGCGAAGTTGCGGCCCTGCTCGAAGCGGCGCGGGTCGTGCTTGATGTCCTGCCCGCCCGTGCTGAGGTACGTGAACGCGAAGCGTGCGGCGTCCACGCCGTACTGCTCGAAGAGCTCCAGCGGGTCCACGCCGTTGCCCTTGCTCTTGCTCATCTTCTGGCCCTTCGCGTCCAGGTACAGGCCGTGCAGCATGATGGTGCTGAACGGCGCGCGCCCCGTGAAGTGGTACGCGGCCATCTGCATGCGCGCCACCCAGAAGAACAGGATGTCGTACCCGGTGACGAGCACCTGCGTGGGGTAGAACTTGCGGTAGTCCTCGCTGGCCTCGTCCGGCCAGCCGAGCGTGCTGAACGGCCACAGGTTGCTGCTGAACCACGTGTCGAACACGTCCGGGTCGCGGCGCAGGTTCAGGTGCGCGTAGCGGGGGTCCTGATCGCAGTCGAGGTCCGGGTTCTCCAGGTCCGGCACGTACACGTTTCCGGCGTCGTCGTACCACGCGGGAATGCGGTGCCCCCACCACAACTGGCGGCTGATGTTCCAGTCGCGGATGTTCTCCAGCCAGTCGCGGTTCACTTTGGTGTAGCGGTCCGGGACGAGCTGCATGTCGCCGCGGTCCAGGCCCGCGAGGACGGCGTCCGCCATGGGCTTCATGCGCACGAACCACTGGGTGCTGATGATCGGCTCGACCGGCACCTTGGTGCGTTCGGACAGGCCGATGGCCGTCTGGTGGTCCTTCTCCTCCACGACGGCGCCCGCCTCGTGCAGCGCCGCGATGACCTTCTTGCGCGCGTCGAAGCGCTCCAGGCCGCGGAACGCTTCCGGCACGAGGTCCGAAGTGAGGTGCCCGTTCAGGTCGATGACGCTGGGGCGGGAGAGGCTGTGGCGTTCGCCCACCTCGAAGTCGGTCGGGTCGTGCGCGGGCGTGATCTTCAGGGCGCCCACGCCGAACTCCATCTCGACGGCCTCATCCGCAATGATCGGAATGAACCGGTCCGTGAGGGGGATGCGGGCGCGCTGCCCGACGAGGTGCGCGAAGCGCGCGTCTGTGGGGTGTACGGCAATGGCCTGGTCCGCGAAGATCGTCTCCGGGCGGACCGTGGCGATCAGGATTTCCCCGGCCTCGCCGTTGCTCGCCGCGAGCGTCTGGTCCTCCAGGGCGTACCGGAGGGTGGTCATCTTGCCCTTGCGGACCTCGCGGTCGATTTCGAGGTCGCTGAGCGTCGTCTGGCTGGCCGGGTCCCAGTTCACCATGCGTTCGCCGCGGTACGCGAGGCCCTCGTGGTACAGGCGCACGAACTCGTGCCGCACGGCGCGCGACAGGCCCTCATCCATCGTGAAGCGCTCGCGCGTCCAGTCGGCGCTCACGCCGAGGCGCTGCAGCTGATTCAGGATCGTCCCGCCGGACTCCTGCTTCCACGCCCACACGCGCTCCAGGAACGCGTCGCGGCCCAGGTCGAAGCGGGTCTTGCCTTCAACCTTCAGTTGCCGCTCGACGACCACCTGCGTGCTGATGCCGGCGTGGTCCGTGCCCGGCAGGTACAGCGCCTCGAAGCCCGCCATGCGCTTGTAGCGAATCAGCGTGTCGATAAGGGTGTTGTCGAGCGCGTGCCCGAGGTGGAGGTTCCCGGTGACGTTCGGCGGCGGAATGACGATCGTGAACGGGGGTTTGCTGCTGGTTGCGTCCGCGCGGAACGGCTCCTGCGCCCAGATACGCGCCCATTTCGGCTCGACGCTGGCGGGGTCGAAGGCTTTGCTGAGCGCGGTGTCGTTCGTGTCGGGGATGGGGTGTTCCTGCATATGGCTCCTTCGCGCGGGGCTGCCCGGACCACAAGCAACGTCTCGTCCGGGACGACCCCGCTCAGGGGTGCGCGGACGAGACGTGAAGGGTCCCGTGGTACCACCGCGATTCCGCACGGGTGTGCGGCACTCGAAGGTGCGCTGTAACGGGCGCGCCCGGCCCGCTCTACTGCCCCCGGCTGCGGGGGGTTCTGCGGGCGTGCTCGCGGGTGACGTTCGCCGGGCGCCTGACCAGCGTTCCTCTCAGTCGCGGGAACGCCTTCCTGTGGGGGCCGCGCCGGGTACTCTTCCCGGTCATCGCCCCTGAAGTATACGGCGTGTCGGCCCGCGCGCGCATCCGCCGAATGCGCCAAGGTGAACCCCGGGCGTTCCCGGCAGCGTAAGGGAAGGCGTGGCTCGGTCACAGACCACCGCCGGCCCTCAGGAGGTGCGCGGTGACGCCCGGCCTGCGCGTGAGCCTGGACCGCTCACGCGCAGGCCAAGTGGTGATCACGGGCTCCACCGTGCCGTTCCTCAGGCGCTGTGGACGGTTAACCTGTCCCTTCGGCGGTGCACCTTGTGCCCTTGCTGGACGCGGCCCGAGGTCGGTCACCTGGCGCGTTGGTCCCTGCGACAGCCGGTTGATGCGAGGGGGGCGGGAGCGACCTGGCGTTCACGGTGGAGTACCTGCGCGGTGGGCCGGGGGCGCCGCGTGCACCGTCGCGCGCAACCTTCCTGACCGGACGTTCCGTTCGCTCTGTACGCGGGCACACGGAGCGTTCGTGTGTTGAGCCCACTTCTCTACGGAGCGTGACGGTTTCCTCAATGGCAGCTTCAGTCCACTGTCATCGCCGTGGCCACCCCCCTGAGTACGGTGGCGAGGAACACAGCCGCCACCCTGATCTCGCCCACCACAGACACCATCAAAGCACCACCCCACCTCGGGGTGCGCTTCATGCGGTGTCGCCCCAGCCCGGCATCAACGCCACCTGCCCCACTCCGGAGGACCTCATGAGCCCAGAAGGCACCACCCCCCACGCGCCCACCTCGCGCCGCCAGTTCCTGCGTGGCCTCGGCGTGGCCGGCGCTGGCGTCGCCCTCGCCAGTTGCGCGCCCAGCACCACCCCCCGCGCCGACAAGCCCAACCTCGACGTCGACATCCTGAACTTCGCCCTGAACCTCGAATACCTCGAGACGGCCTTCTACCTCATGGCCACCGGCCGCATCCGCGAACTCGGCGGCCTCGGCGGGAACGCCGAGATTCGCGTGCCCGACGGCGTCACCGGCCTCGCGCCCATGACGTTCCAGTCGGGCGACATCCGCGACTTCGCGAACGAACTCGCCACCAACGAACTCTCGCACGTGCGCTTCCTGATTCAGACCATCACCGCGCTCGGCGGCGTGCCCATTCCCCGCCCCGTGCTCGACATCGGCCCGGCGTTCACCGCCGCCGCGAACGCCGCCACTGGCGGGCGCATTACGGACTTCAACCCCTTCCGGGATGACACGTCCTTCCTGCTGGCGAGCCACACCCTGGAGGACGTCGGCGTCACCGCGTACAAGGGCGCATCGCCGCTCATCCGTGACCGCAAGCCCGGCGGCGTGCTCGAACAGGCCGCCGGCATCCTCGCCGTCGAGGGATACCACATGGGCTCCACCCGGTACCAGCTGTACAAGCGCCGCGCGCAGGAAGTCGCGCCGGGCCTCACGGTCGCGCAGGTATCCAAGGGCATCAGCGACCTGCGCGACAGCCTCGACGGCGCCGCCGACAAGGATCAGGGCATCGCCGACGCCCCCCGCCCGAATGAGTCCAACATCGTGCCCACCGACGAGAACGGCGTGGCGTTCAGCCGCGCGCCCCGCGAGGTCCTGAACATCGTCTACCAGAAGGCGGACGCGGCCAGCGGCGGGTTCTTCCCGAACGGCGTGAACGGCAACCTCAAGTAACGCACCCCACTCAACACCCCGGAGGGACCCCCATGACCCAGTCCTCAACCCCCCTGAACGCGCCCACGTCGCGCCGCCAGGCCCTGCGCACCCTCGGCCTGCTCGGCGTGGGCGTCGGCGTGACCGCCTGCGCGCCCGCCCTGCTGGACCTCTCGAACCTTGCGGGCCTCCCCGCAACGAGCGTCGACGCGGCCGTCCTGAACTTCGCCCTGAACCTCGAGTACCTCGAAGCGGCCTTCTACCTGGCCGCCACCGGCCGCCTCGCGGAACTGCAGGGCGTCGGCGGCGACGCGGAAATCCGCCTGCCCGCCGGCCTGACCGGCGTGCCCTTCCAGAACACCGACGTGCGCGATTTCGCGAACGAACTCGCCAGTGACGAGATCGCCCACGTGAAGTTCCTGATTCAGACCATCACGGCGCTCGGTGGGACGCCCGTGCCGCGCCCCGTCATCGACCTGAACGGCGCGTTCGACGCGGCCGGGCAGGCCGCGAGCGGCGGCGCCATCAAGGGCTTCAACCCGTTCCTGAATGACCTGTTCTTCCTGCACGGTGCGTACATCTTCGAGGACGTCGGCGTCACCGCGTACAAGGGCGCGTCGCCGCTCATCAACGACGACCGCCCCGGCGGCGTGCTCGAACAGGCCGCCGGCATCCTCGCCGTCGAGGGGTACCACGCGGGCGCGATTCGCAGCATGCTGTACGAACGCCGCGATCAGGAAGCCGCCGCGGGCCTCACGGTCGCGCAGGTCACGAAGGCCATCAGCGACCTGCGCGATACCGCTGATGGTGCGGGCGACAAGGACCAGGGCCTCACCGAACCGTTCCGCCCGGGCGACGCGAACATCGTCCTGTCCGACGCGAACGCGGTGGCGTTCAGCCGCCTGCCCCGCGAGGTCCTGAACATCGTCTACCTCCAGCCGGGCGCGAAGAGCGGCGGGTTCTTCCCGAACGGCGTGAACGGCCTCATCAAGTGACTCGGGCGGACGAGGTCGCCCTGACAGGGCGACCTCGTCCGCTGCGGCGCTTCAGTTCAGGACGCGCGCGTCCGCGGGCAGGCCTTCGGGCGGCGTCCAGTTCGCGCGGTACAGGTACGTGGTCGGCTCGCCCGCGCGGGTGTACCAGATACGCAGGCCCGAGTTACCTGCCGGCCACGGCGTCAGTGTGGCCTGCTCCCCGACCGGCAGCGTTTCCGGCAGGGCCGGCAGGTACGCGTTGAACGCCGTGGGGGTCCAGCCGTGCAGCGTCACGGGGAACGCGCCGACGTTCCGCACGCGCGCCGCGTCGCCCGTGAGCTCCAACTCCAGGTCCGGCGTGAGCGGCTCCACTGCCGAACTGAAGCGCAACGCGAGCCCCACCGGGCGTCCGGCGTCCCGCCACGCGCGCGCGACGTTCCGCTCACGCAGCGCCACCGCCAGCGTCCGCACCAGCACCGCGGCGAGCACCAGTGCGGCACCCGCGGCGAAGAGCCACTGTTCACGCTGCGCCGAGAGGCCCATCATCAGGATCAGCAGCGCGCTCGTGATGGCCCACGCCCCCCCGACCGGCTGCGGCGCGCGGCGTGGCAGCCCCCACCCGAGGTACGCGCCCGGCAGGTACTCCGCGGCGAGCAGCAGCACCACGCCCAGCCCGAACAGCGGTGGGGCGTCCAGCACCGGGGCGAGCAGCAGCGTCAAGATGCCTGCAGGAGCGAGCCACGCGAGGCGCGGCGTGCGCCCGCGCGCCGTCTCGCGCACGTAGCGGCCCGTGAGGTACAACGCGATCAGCAGCACCGCCACGGCGTACAGCGGCGTGATGTTCAGCGTCATCAGGGCCGCACCTGCCCCTGCCGGAACACCTCATGCACGAGGTGCCCGAGTTCCGTGCGGAGCAGCCCCGTCCAGGCGGTCTGCACGGCGTTCAGGCTGCCCGGCAGCGCGAAGATCAGCGTCTCTCCGGCCAGGCCGCCCGTCGCGCGGGACAGCATCGCCGCGCCGCCCACCTCACGGTAGCTCAGCATGCGGAACAGCTCACCGAACCCCGGCAGCGCCTTCGTGAACAGGCCCTCCACCACCGGGATGGTCACGTCCCGCCCCGCGATGCCAGTCCCGCCGGTCGTGAGGATCACCTGCGCGACCGGCATCAACGCCATGATCGCCGCGCGGATCTGCACGCCGTCGTCCGGCACGATGCTGTACCCCGTCACGTCGTGCCCGTCGGCGCGCAGGTGCGCCTGCAGGTACGTGCCGCTCTCGTCCGTGTCGGGGGTGCGCGTGTCGCTGATGGTCAGGACGGCGACGCGCACCGTGTGGGGGGCCTGCTGTTGATGGTCGGGGCGGCTCATGCGGCTATCGTATGCGCCGCCCAGCGCGCGCGTCGGGCGTCACGGCACGATTCCCGCGTGTGGTGTGCCGGCCGAGGTTGCGCGTGGAGGCCCCTCGGCCCTGCGGTACACTCCCAGCCACCCACCCACGAAACGAGGTTCACCATGTTCAGACTCGCCCGTCCGCTCCTGCTGCCCGCGCTGCTCGCCGCGTGCGCGCCCGCCGTCATGCCCAACAACGCCACGCCCCGCACCGCCGAGGTGCTCCCCGCCGCCACCGACACCAGCCCCGTCGGGGAGGGCGTGACCGTGAGCCGCTGGATGCTCGACCCGAAAGGCCAGCCGGCGTCGTGGCTGAACACGACCCTCGCCGGGCGTGGCCTGCGCGAACCCATCAACATCATCCTGATTGACGAGCGTGCTGCCACCCCCGAGGAGGCCGCAGCGCGCCTGCTGGACGCCGCCACGCGCGCCGGGTACGGCCCGAAGGGCGGTCACAGCACCGGCTACAGCGGCGTCATCAACGGCGAGCGTTATGCGCAGCAGCCCGCCGGGAACGGCGAGGCGTTCAGTGACGCGCCCTGGTGGGGCAGCAACAACCACGGCCGCGTGTTCGGCCCGGCCCGCACCGCGCGCGGGTTCGTGTGGATCGCCAGCTTCAGCCGAGAGGACTTCGCGCTGTTCGCGCGCATGCACCACCCGTACAACTCCTTCCGTGTCGCCCGGGACGACTTCGCGCGCCGCATGACGGACACCTCGGACTTCAAGGCTGCGGGCAGCGTGGACCTCGGCAACGCCCTGAACACGCCCACGCTCACCACGGACGACCACGACGGGCAGGCGGTCCTGCTGGTGGCGCCGGGGCATTGAGGACCAGGGTGATCGCCCGCGCAGGGCGTTGAACCCCTTAGCGTCCTGAACGCCGGCTCGGTGAGCCGCTCAGGCGTTCAGGACGTGCTGCACGCGCTCCGGCAGGGCCCGGCGGTCCTGCGGGGTCAGCAGGGCGCGCGGTTTGCGGAGCGTCAGGGAGAGGTACGTGTCGGCCTGCTGGGCGAGGAACTCGCGGTAGTGGGCTTCGCCGCCGCTGCGCACGCATTCGAGGGCCAGCACCTCCAGCTGCTCCTGCAGCGTGCCGAGCGCGAGGTACCGCGCGGCGTCCGCGCCGCTCTCCGTCAGCGACGTGACGAGGTGCGGGTAGCGGTCCGGGTCGCGGGTGAGGGTGTGCGCGGCGCGGCGCACCACGGGGTTCTGCAGGGTCACTTGGCAGGCCTTGCAGGGGTGTTCGGGGGTGGGTTCCCCGCAGATCGGGCAGGGGCGGTAGCCCTGGCGTTCACGCCAGCGGCGCGCGCGCGTGACGGCCTCGGCGGCTTTCAGGGTGACGCGGTGCAGGTCGCTGCCCTGCGTGGCGCTCGCCATGCGCCGCGCGGCCTCGCGGTCCGGGGCGGGCAGCGGTTCGGGTGGGGGCGCGGCGGGTTTGTGGTGGATGGTGCCCACCGTGAAGCGCAGCTCCGTGACGCTCTCGTCGCCGAGGGCCGCCTGGAGACGTTCGAGGAACATCATGCGCTGCATGGTCAGGAAGTTGGCGAGGACGTGGTCGCGCGCTTCCACGTACAGGACGGGGCCGTGCTGGCTGCGGGCACGGGTGAGGCGGGCGAGTTCCGGGCCGACCACGCCGGGCCACGCGAGAATGGCGCGGGCGCGGCCGACGCCGCGGGCGAGGCGGTGTTTGCCGAGCGTCTGCTGCAGCAGGGCGCTCATGTTGCGGGGGCCACCGCCGCGGCGGCTCATGGGGTGGCCTCCGCCGGCAGGGGTTGCTGGGCGGCGTCGGGCATGAAGGTGCCGCTTTCGGCGCGGAGGGTGAGGCGCGCGCCCGGGGCGTGCTCGGTGCCGGTCACGAGGGCTTGCGGGACGCTGTGCGCGAGGTCCAGCAGGAACTGGCGGCGGTTCGGGTCGAGTTCCGCGGTGAAGTCGTCGATGAGCAGCACAGGGTTCTCGCCGTAGCGTTCGCGCAGCAGGTCGAGTTCCGCTTTGCGCAGGGCGAGGGCGACGGTGCGGGCCTCGCCGCGGCTGGCGAAGTCCGCGGCTGGGAACAGGTCGAGGGTGAGGGCGAGGTCGTCGCGGTGCGGGCCGATGACGGTCTGGCCGCGTGCGAGCTCTTCGGCGCGGCGGGCGGCCAGGTCCGCCAGGTACGTTTCGGGCGTGGTGCTTTCGGTGAGGGCGAGCGTGAGGGGTTTGTGCCCGCCGAGCTGCGTGTGGGCGGCCTGCGTGAGTTCCGCGAGGCGCACGAGGACGCGGCGGCGCATGGTCATGAGTTCGCTGCCGAGCGTGACGAGCGCGTCGTCCCAGACGTCCATGGCCCACGTTTCGCCGCTTTTGAGGGCGGCGTTGCGTTGCGTGAGGGTGCGCTCAAAGCGGCTGAGCTGGTGGGCGTAGCGGACGCTGAGACGCGAGAGGAGCGCGTCGAGGTAGGCGCGGCGGGCGCTGGGGCTGCCGTACACGAGGTCGCTGTCTTCGGGGCGGATCCAGACGGCGCTGCCGCGCGGGAGGTCGCTGCTGCGGGCGCGGACGCCGTCGACCTTCACGTGGCGTCGTCCGCGGGCGAGGCCGACTTCGAGGATGCTGGTGCTGCCGCCGGAGTGGAGGTCCGCGCGGACGTAGCCTTCGCGTTCGCCGCGGGTGACGAGCTGTTCGACGCGGGGGGCGTTGGTGAGGCCGGTGAGCGCGAGGTACGCGGCTTCCAGCAGGTTGGTTTTGCCTGCGCCGTTTTCGCCCCAGATGCTGGTGATGCCGCGCGGGAGGTCCAGCGTGGCGGGGCTGAGGTTGCGGTAATGCAGGGTGGTGAGGGCGCGCAGGTGCACGTGAGCATTGTACGCGTGGCGGGGGAGCGGCACCGTGATGAAGTATGTACCGTCCAGACGGTATAGTTTGCTTATGGCTCGATCCTCCAACCGCGAGGCCCTGCTGGACGCCGCCGCACGCGTCCTGACGCGCGGGGCGCAGCACCTCACCCTCGACACCGTCGCCCGTGAAGCCGGCGTCAGCAAAGGCGGGCTGCTCTACCACTTCCCCAGCAAGGACGCCCTGGCCCTCGCGCTGCTCCACCGCGAACTCGACGCGTTCGACGCCGCCCTGGACGCCCACATCGCCGCCGACCCGGACACGCACGGCGCCTTTACGCGCGCGTACCTGAACCTCAGCCTCACCCCCAACCCCCACCTCGGACCGCTATTCACGCTCGCCGCGCAGAACCTCGGCGACGACCTGCTCACGCCCATCCGCGCGCGCTACGCCACCTACCGCGCCCGTACCGAAGCCGACGGCGTACCCGGCGCCGTCGCGCACCTCATCGTCCACGCCGCAGACGGCCTGTGGTTCACGGACCTGTTGGGCCTCGCGCCGCTCACGGCCACGCAGCGCGCCGACCTGCACGCCTTCGCCCTCGACCTGCTGCACCGGGGCCGCCCCACATGAACCCCATGCTGCTTCTCGCCCTCAGCATCCTTGCGGAGGTGCTCGGCACCAGCGCCCTGCGCGCCAGCGAAGGCTTCACGCGCTTCCTGCCGGGCGTCGTGGTGGTCCTCGGGTACGGCACGGCCTTCACGCTCATGAGCCGCGTCCTCACACAGCTCCCCATGGGCTTCACGTACGCCGTGTGGAGCGGCGTCGGCACGGCCCTCACCGCCCTGATCGGCTGGGTGTACTTCCGCGACGCGTTCCAGTGGGGCGCGCTGGGCGGCATCGCGCTCATCATTGCCGGCGTCGTCGTCCTGAACGCCAGCGGCGGCGCCCGCCACTGAACGCCGGGAACCTTTCTCGCGTGAACGGCGTACTCCGTGGGCAGTGGGCCTTGAGTGAACCTTCACGCGCCCACGCGCGCCCCAGGCCTCACAAGGCCGTGAGTACAATAGGCGCGCAATCCCACACCCCCTCAGGAGGAAAAAACATGCCCGTATCCCTGACCAAAGGCGGCAACGTCAGCCTCACCAAGGAAGCCCCCGGCCTCAAGAAGATCGTCGTGGGTCTCGGCTGGGACGTCCGCAAGACCGACGGCGCCGACTTCGACCTGGACGCCATGGTGTTCCTCGTGAACGACCAAGGCAAGGTCCGCAGCGACGCCGACTTCGTGTTCTTCAACAACAAGCAGAGCGCGGACGGCACCGTCGTCCACGCCGGCGACAACCGCACCGGCGCCGGCGAGGGCGACGACGAAACCATCCAGATCAACCTGGAGAGCGTCGCCGCCGACGTGCAGAAAATCGTCACGGCCGTCGTCATCTACGACGGTCCCAACCGCAAGCAGAACTTCGGCATGGTCGAACGCGCCTACATCCGCGTGCTGAACGGCGACGGCGGCACCGAAATCGCCCGCTACGACCTCACCGAGGACGGCGGCACCGTCACCGCCATGATCTTCGGCGAGGTGTACCGCCACAACGGCGAGTGGAAGTTCAAGGCCATCGGACAGGGGTACGACGCGGGCTTCGAAGCCCTCGTCCGCAGCTACGGCGTCAACGCCTGAACCGGCGGGGGCGGCAGGGGGCTGGGCGCGCAGCCCGGCCCCCTGCCGCCCCCGCATGAGGTAAGCATGGAACTTCAACGCGGGCAGAAACTCAACCTCGCGGACCTCGCCGCGCCGCCCACCATCACCGCCGACGTCACCTTCGACCTGCCCGGCCTTGACGTGAGCGTCTTTGGCCTGAACGCCGACCGGAAACTCCAGGACGACCGGTACTTCGTGTTCTACAACCAGCCTGCCAGCCCCGCCGGTGAGCTGCGCGCCGACCTCAGCGCGGGCCGCGCGCGCTTCACGCTGAACCTCGCCGCCCTGCCGGACAGCGTGGCCCGCCTCGTGTTCGTCGCCACGCACGATGACCGGCCCGTTCGCGAGGCCGGCACGTTGCACTTCACGCTCGGGACCGGCACCTTCGACCCGCGCGCGGCCCTCACGTCCGAACGCGCCGTAATGATCGCGGAAGTGTACCGTCACGCGGGCGGCTGGAAGGTCGCCGCCGTCGGAGAGGGCTTCAGCGGCGGTCTGCAGGCCCTGCTGGAGTACTTCGGCGGTCAGGCCGAGGAGGCGCCGCCCGCCACCACCGCGCCCAGCACGCCCGCACCGTCGCCCGCGCCGACCGTCAGCCTCAAGAAGCAGGCGCAGGTGCGCCTCGACAAGCAGATTGAAACGCACGCGCCGCAACTCGTCAGCCTCGTGAAGGCGGCCGAGGTCAGTCTGAAAAAACGTGGCCTCGACGAGCACACCGCCCGCGTCGCCCTCGTGCTCGACATCAGCGGCAGCATGGGCACCCTGTACCGCCACGGCGTGGTGCAGCGCGTCGCCGAAAAAGCCCTGGCGCTCGCCAGCCGCTTCGACGACGACGGCCGCCTCGACGTGTTCCTGTTCGGCGAGCACGCCCACGACGTCGGCGAGATCGGCATTCCCGACATCACCGGCGCCGTCGACCGCGTCATGCGCCGCCACGCCCTCGAAGGGGGCACGCAGTATGGCCGCGCCATGCAGGCCGTCCGCCGTCACTACCTCGGCGAGCACAAGCATCGCCGCGCGCCCGTCCAGCAGGCCCTGCCGGTGTACGTCCTGTTCGTCACGGACGGTGAAACGCAGGGCCGCGACCTCGCCGAGGAGCAGCTGCGCGACGCCAGCCATGAACCGCTGTTCTGGAAGTTCATTGGCGTCGGCGACGAACGCTTCGCGTTCCTGCAGAAACTCGACGACCTGCGCGGCCGCTTCGTGGACAACGCCGACTTCGTCGCCATCCGCGACGTGGATCGCCTGAGCGACGCCGAATTCTACGAGCGCCTGCTGCAGGAGTACGACGGCTGGCTGAGCGCCGCGCGGAACCGCGGCCTGCTGCCGTGACGGGAACCAACCGTCGCGAGCGCGCGTACCTGAGGAGCGTATGGGCATTTCACTGACCAAGCAACAAACCATCAGCCTCGAAAAGGGCGGCGCGGGCCTCACACGCGTCTTCCTGGGCCTGGGCTGGGACGTCGCCAAAGCGGGCGGCCTGCGCGGCCTGTTCGGCGGCGGCGGGGGCAGCATCGACCTGGACGCCTCATGCGTGGTGTTCACGGACGTCGGCGAGCACGTCGAGACGGTGTACTTCGGGCACCTGACCGGGCAGAGCGGCGCCATCCGCCACGGCGGTGACAACCTCACCGGCGCGGGCGACGGCGACGACGAACGCATCTTCGTGGACCTCTCCCGCCTCCCCGCGAAGGCCCGCACGCTGATCTTCACCGTGAACTCCTTCCGCGGCCAGACCTTCGACAAGGTCGCCAACGCGTTCGCGCGCGTCGTCGACGAGGTCAGCGGGCAGGAGATCGCGCGCCTGAACCTCAGCGAACAGGGCAGCCACACCGGCCTCGTGATGGTCAAACTCGTCCGCAACGGCAGCACGTGGAGCCTCACCGCCCTCGGCGACCGCCTGAACGGGCGCACCGCCGCGGAACTCGTGCCCGCCCTGAGCCGGTACCTGTGAGTGTCCCCACCGTGAATGGCCGCCTCGTGTACACCGAGGACCCCGCCGGCGTGCCGTGCACCGTCACGCTCGCTGGCGGCGTGCGCCTCGACGTGCGCCTGAGCGCCGAACACCTGGACCACTTCGACCTCACGGTCCGCACCGGGAAGTATTACGCTGGCAGCGGCGCCAGCGCCAACGTCCGTTATCAGCGGCCCGCCACGCCCGGCGAGCCGCACGCGCTGGACTTCAACGTCCGCGACGTGGTCCTCATCGCGCACTCCAAGCTCCCTCACCTCTGAAAGGACTGAACGCATGGCGATTTCCCTCAGCAAAGGCGGCAACCTCAGCCTCACCAAACAGGACCCGACCCTCACGAACGTCCTCATTGGCCTCGGCTGGGACGTGCGCGCCACCGAAGGGCAGGACTTCGACCTCGACGCGAGCGCGTTCCTGCTCGGCGCGAACGACAAGGTCCGCAGCGACGCCGACTTCGTGTTCTACAACCAGCCGCGCAGCAGCGAAGGCAGCGTCGAACACACCGGCGACAACCGCACGGGCGCCGGCGAAGGTGACGACGAACAGGTCAAGATCGACCTGACCCGCGTTCCTGCCGACGTGCAGAAAATCGCGCTGACCGTCACCATCCACGAAGCCGACGCGCGCCGCCAGAACTTCGGGCAGGTCCGCAACGCCTTCGTGCGCCTCATGAACGAGCAGACCGGCACGGAAATCGTCCGCTTCGACCTCGGCGAGGACTTCAGCACCGAAACCGCCGTCGTGTTCGCGGAAGTCTACCGCCACAACAACGAATGGAAGTTCCGCGCGGTCGGCCAGGGCTACGCCGGCGGCCTCCGCGCGCTCTGCAACGCCTACGGCATCATGATCTAACCCCACCGCGCGTGCCCCGCACGCGCGCCCGCCCCCCGCTCACCAGCGGGGGGCGTTCGAGAGGAACACAGCAGTCATGCCCAGTCTCACCAAAGAATTCGGTTTCGCCGGCATCGTCACGGTCATCTGCCTGGTCGTCGCCGCGCTGTACGGTCTGCGCACCGGCGGCGTCTCCCAGGCCCTCAGTTACTTTCTGATCGCCGCGATCCTCGGCGTCATGGAGCTCTCGCTGTCGTTCGACAACGCTGTCGTGAACGCCACCGTCCTGCGCAACATGAGCGAAGTCTGGCAGCGCCGCTTCCTCACGTGGGGCATCCTCATCGCCGTGTTCGGCATGCGCTTCCTGTTCCCCATCGTGATCGTCGCGGTCGTCGCCGGCCTCGGCTTCGGCGAGGTCATCAACCTGGCGTTCACCAACCCGCCCGCGTATGCCCACCACCTCGAAGAAGCGCACATCCCCATCAGCGCCTTCGGCGGGGCGTTCCTGATGCTGGTGTTCCTCAAGTACCTCATTGACCCGGACAAGGACACCCACTGGCTCGCGCCCATCGAGCGTCGCCTCAGCAAACTCGGCCGCCTGGACACCATCCAGGTGTTCATCACCGGCGTGCTGCTGCTGCTGCTCGTGCACTTCGCGGTGCCCAGCGCCGAGAAGTTCAGCGCGCTGCTCGCCGGCGTCATCGGCATCCTCACGTACGTCCTCGTGGACGCCCTGGGCGGCCTGTTCGACGCGGACAACCTCGCCGCGGACGCCGCCAAGGCCGGCGCCATCAGCTTCCTGTACCTCGAAGTTCTCGACGCCTCGTTCAGCCTCGACGGCGTCATCGGCGCGTTCGCCATCACGCAGGACATCGTCGTGATCGCCGCCGGCCTCACCATCGGCGCGGTGTTCGTCCGCTCCATCACGCTGATGCTCGTGCACCGCGGCACCCTCCAGGCGTACCGCTACCTCGAGCACGGCGCGCACTACGGCATCGGCGCGCTCGCGATCATCATGCTGCTCAGCATGAACCCGAACGTGCACATCCCCGAAGTCGTCACCGGCCTGATCGGCGTCGGCTTCATCGTGCTGTCCATCTGGTCCAGCCTGCGTTACAACCGCCTGAACGCGCACGCAGAGCAGCCCGCCCTCAAGGACTGAGCGGCCGCCCCCAACGGGCCGACCGCCCCAGCGCCTCACGCTCCCGTGAGGCGCTGATTATTGCCCGGACGTCCGCGCGCCCCGCTATGATGCGGCGCAACGCGCCGACCGTCCCGTTCCACCACCCGCCCGTACCGTCACGTCCTGCCCGCCCCGCGCGGGCGCCCCAGGGGGACTCCCGTGCTCAACTTCCCGTTCGCGCTCGGCGCGAGCCTCTACATCCCCGCCACCCGCGACGACCTCACGGACCTCGTAAGCGGCGCCAAACCCCTCGGCGCGCGCAGCCTCATCCTGTGCACCGAGGACGCCGTCCGCGAGGAGGACCTGCCGCTCGCCCTCGCGCGCCTGCAGGAAGCCCTGCCGCACCTGCCCGCCCCCGGCAGTGGCCCCCTGATGTTCGTGCGCCCCCGCACGCCCCGCGTGCTGGAGCAGATCCTGGGCATGCGCGGCGCGCAGCACCTCACCGGGTTCGTCCTGCCGAAAATCCACGCGGGCAACGCGCACGAGAGCCTCACGCTCCTGCGCGGCACCGGGCAGCACGCCATGGTCACCGTCGAAACGCGCGAGGCGTTCAGCGCGCGCGCCATGGAGACGCTGCGGGACGCGCTGCTGGAGAGCGACGTGGGCGTCCCGTGCGTCCGCGTTGGCGGGAACGACCTGCTGGGCCTGCTCGGCATGCGCCGCACGCGCGGCGTCACCGCGTACCACACGCCGCTCGGCCCGCTCATCGACCGGCTCGTCAGCCTGTTCAAACCGTGGGGCCTGAATGTCAGCGCGCCCGTGTACGACTTCACCGACGACCCGGAAACGCTCGCGCGCGAAGCGCACGAGGACCTGCTGCACGGCACGTTCGGGAAGACCGCCATTCACCCGCGGCAGGTGAGCGTCATCGAAGCGGCGTACCGCGTGAGCGCCAGCGAGATGGACATGGCCCACGCGATCCTGCGGGACGACGCGCCCGCCGTGTTCCGCATCGGGGACGCCATGTGCGAGCCGAGCACGCACGCCGCGTGGGCACGCGCGGTGCTCGCGCGCGGCGCCGCGTACGGCGTGACCGGCAGCCCGATCAGCGTGCCGCTCGACAGCATCGCCCTGTAAACGCGTGAGGACGCAACGGGGGCGTCCGGGAGCGGGGCGCCCCCGTTCAGGGGTTCGCGTTGCGTGCGAGGTGCTCCAGCGTCACGCACAGCAGCTTCGCTTCCAGCGCGCTGGCCGTGCGGTGCACGATCGCGCGGTCCGGCAGCCCGCCGGGCCGCTGGAGGTGCACGCACACCTCGAAGTGCACCTCGCGGCGCGCGCGGACTTCCAGGACGCCCAGCAGCAGGCCGAGCGCCACGAACCCCAGCGGCGCCCACGCCAGCAGCGGCGTCTGCGCGTCACGCAGCACGAAACTGCTCACCACCGCGAACGACGCGAGGACCGTGAGGGCCACGTCGTACCGGCGGCGATCCTGCGGGCGGCCCACGCGCACCTCCGTCGTGAAGCTGCCGAGCACGCGCGTGAGGTCCAGCGCGTGCTCCGCCGTGAGCAGCGTCCGCCCGGACACGCGCAGGCCATCAGGAAGCGGCGGGATGTCCACTGCGCGCAGTGTACCGCCGAGTGCGCCGCGCAGGTCAGTCGGCGGCGGTGGCGGGCGGGTCGGTGGGCGGCGTGCTGCCACTGTCCGCCAGGTGAATCAGCCACGCGAACAGCTGCACGAACGCAATCAGCAGCGCGGGCGTGCCGGCGATCATCATGACCCACCCGCTGATCTGCTGGTTCTGCAGCGGCGTCAGGTTCCACAAGCATGGGACGCCCACGTACGGGCTGTACAGCACGCGCGGGACGTTCAGCCACACCATCGCCACGACCATCATGGGCAGGCTGTTCAGGAACCCGAACCACCCGCGCCCGCCCACGCCGGTGCCCTGCAGCGTCGGGAAGGGCCGAAGCGTCACCGCCCACACCAGCAGGCCGCCCAGCAGGTACAGGGACGGCAGCAGCGTCGCGGCGGTGTTGCTGACCAGGCTGGCCCCCATGCCGACCGGCAGGTTCCAGAACACGATGATGGTCGTCCACAGCGCGAACGTCACGAACGGATCGAGCAGGACGCCCAGCGCCCGCCCGAGCGCGCTGCTCGGCGCGGGCGCGAGCGTGCGCGGCAACCCCAGCACCAGCAGCGGCGGCGCGAGTTCCGCGAGCACCATCAGGCGCCCCATGTACAGCGCCATGCTGTTCACGGTGTAACTCACGGCGTTCGTCTGCGTGCACAGCAGCGTCAGCAGCACCCCCAGCGCGAAGGACACCACGCGCCACGCCGGCCACGGCTGACCGGCCCGGGCGGCGCGCGCGGCGCCGTACGCGTACGCGCCCGCGGCGAGCAGCGTGGGCACCAGGACCAGCAGGTCCGGGCGGGGCGCCAGCAGCGTCAGCAGGTCCGGGGCGGGCGCACCGACGCTCACGACATCACCTGTTTCAGGTCCTCGACCACGCGGTCCACGTGCGGAAGCTGCGTGTAGTCCCATAGCAGCCGCAGCTTCCCGTCCCGGTCAATCAGGTACGTCGCGGCGGTGTGGTTGATCTGGTAGTCCTCGGCGCTTTTCACGTCCGCTTTGCTGTACCCGACGCCGAACGCCTTCGCGGTCCGCCCGAGCTGCGGCTCCTCAATGCGGACGCCCGTGATGTCCTGCCCGAAGTACTGCACGTACGGGCGGATCTGCTTCAGCGTGTCGCGCTGCGGGTCGAGGGTCACGAACACCACGCGCAGGTTCCCGCGCTGCGCGGCCGGCAGCTGCTCGCGCGCCTTCTCGAGGTAACTGAGCGTGAGCGGGCAGATGTTCGGGCAGTGCGTGAACCCGAAAAACACCGCGACGGTCTGCCCGCGCAGGCCCGCCAGGTCGAACGGGCGGCCCTGCTGGTCGGTGCCGCGCAGCGCGGGCGCGGCGGGCGTCGTGTCGTACACGGTGCCGTAGTGCGGATACGCGCTCTTCGTGCGGGCGTACAGCCAGGCCAGCGCCAGCAGCGCCGCGACCGCGAGCAGCGCGAGGGTGAGCGACTGCGTCCAGTGGCGGCCGGGGCGGGAACTGGGGGCGTGCGTCATCGTGCCCGAATGCTAACGCGCCCTCATGAGGGCGCGTGTCCCCCTTCCCGCCGCCTCAGCTTGCCTGCAGGGCGCGCAGCAGGTCGTGCTCCAGCACGAACGGCAGCGCCAGCGTCTGGTACCCGCGCTGGTCGAACAGCACCGTCACCTTGTCCCCTTCGTACCGCACGACGACGCCCTCGCCGAACGTCGCGTGGGTCACGCGGGAACTCACGGGGTACGGGTACTCGTCCGCGCGGGTCTGCACGTGTCCCGCGTCGCAGTTGTCGCACGCGCCGCACGGCGCCGCGAACGCCTCCCCGAAGTAGTTCAGCAGGAACTCACGGCGGCACCCGTGCGTTTCCGCGTACGTGCGGATCATGTCCAGCCGGGACCGTTCGTACGCGCGGTGGTGCTCCTGCATCAGCGCCGCCTGCGCCGCGACTTCCGGGGTGTCCGCGCCGTCGACGGCGCTCAGTTCGCCGTTCGGGAGCACTTCGAGCGCGCCCACGTCCTCCAGGCGGCTCACGGCGGTCAGGAATTTCGTCTGGGAGAGGTCCGTCTGCTCGCGCAGCTCATCGGTGCGGACGGGACCGTCGTGTTCCTCCAGCGCGCGCATGACGCGCTCCACCTGGTCAGCGTCGATCAGGCCGCTGCCGCTGAAGAAGCGTCGCAGCTTCAGGTCGTCCGGCGTGAAGTACAGCCGCGCCTCGGCGCGCTCCCCGTCGCGGCCCGCGCGGCCGATCTCCTGGTAGTACGCGTCCACCGACCCGGAAATGTCGAGGTGGTACACGAAGCGCACGTTCGGCTTGTCGATGCCCATGCCGAACGCGATGGTCGCCACGATCACGTCCAGTTCGTCAGCCATGAACGCCGCCTGCGTGCGCTCCCGCTCGGGCGCGGGCAGACCCGCGTGGTACGCCGCGGCGCGCACGCCACGTTCCGCGAGCGCTTCGGCGCACGCTTCGGCGGCCTTGCGGGTGGCGGTGTACACGATGCCGGGCTTCCCGGCGCGGACGACGTCGTCAATCAGGGTGCGCCGCTTCACGCCGACGTCCGCGAAGTGCTGCACGTGAAGGTGAATGTTCGGGCGGTCGAAGCCGTACACGAGCGTCTGCGCGTTGCGCATGCCGAGCCGCTCCACGATTTCCGCGCGGACAGGCGGCGCGGCCGTGGCGGTCAGCGCCAGCACGGTCGGGTGCCCGAGCGCCTCGACGGCCGCGCCGAGCCGCAGGTAGTCCGGGCGGAAGTCATGCCCCCACTCGCTCAGGCAGTGCGCCTCGTCCACGACGAACAGCGCCGGTTCCGCTTCTCGCAGGGTCCGCAGGGTTTCTTCGCTGGTGAGCTGCTCTGGCGCGAGGAACAGGAAGTCGAGGTCGCCGGTGCGGAACGCCGCGAAGGCCGCCTCACGCTCGTGCGCCTTCAGGGTGCTGTTCACGAGCGCGGCGCTGCCCGGCGAGTACGCTTCGAGCGCGTCCACCTGGTCGCGCTGCAGGGCGATCAGGGGGCTCACGACGACGGTCGGGCCGTTCAGGGACAGCGCGGCGATCTGGTAGATGGCGCTCTTGCCCGCGCCGGTCGGCATGACGGCCAGGGTGTCCTGGCCGCGCAGGACCGTGCCGATGGCTTCCTTCTGCCCGGGGTGCAGGTGGTCGTAACCGAACACGTCCTGCGCGATCTGCTGCGCGCGCGCGAGGTCCTTCTTGCGGGGTGGCATGGGGTGAGACACGCTCCTTGTGTGGTGCGAACGGGGGAGAGGTTGGGGGACGGATCGTCAGGCGCTGATGATAGGTGCGGCGTGCCGGCGCGCGGACCGCAGGTGCATGAAGGTCACCTTGACGTTTCGCGCCGCGCGTCTTGTGGTTCCACGGCGTTCCACGAACTGGCTAGAATCGTGAGGTCATGCGCAAACCCACCATTCAGGACGTGGCGCGGCTGGCCGGCGTGGGCGTCGGTACCGTGTCACGGGTCCTCAACAACCACGCGGCCGTCAAGGACAGCACCCGCGAGGGCGTCCTGCGCGCCATCCGCGAACTGGAGTACACCCCCAACCCGCACGCGCGGCGCATCGCGGGCGGGAAGTCCTACACCGTCAGCGTCCTGCTGCCGGTCGTCACGACCGAGTTCTACCTGCGCCTGCTCGACGGCCTGGAGCACGCCTTCCAGGAAGCGCGGTACGACGTGGCGATCTTCCCGCTGCTGGACCGCCGCCGACTGGAACGCTACCTGGGCAGCCACACGCTCGCGTACCAGGCGGACGGCCTCGTCATGGCGACGTACAACCTCACGCACCTGTTCCAGGGGCATCAGCTGCCGCGCACGCAGCCGACGGTGCTGGTGGACGCGCACAGCGCGGACGTGGACTGCGCGTTCATGGACAACGGCCTGGGGGGGCGTCTTGCCGGGGAGCACGTGGCGGCGCAGCCCGGAGAGGTGCGCGCCATCTGGGTCGAGACGGAACTCGATCAGGTGTTCACGACGCGCGTCTTCGACGAGCGCCGCGCCGGCTTCCATGAAGCGATGCGCGCGTCGGGCCGCGCCGTGACGGCGGAGTACGTGAGTTCTTTCGATCCGCTGGCGGCGCGCACGGTCGCGTCGCAGCTGCTGGATGAGGCGCAGCTGCCGTGCACGGTGTTCGCGTCGGCGGACCTGCTGGCGGGCGCGCTGCTGGACGAGGCGCGCGTGCGGGGCATCCGGGTGGGGGAGGACCTGCGGGTGGTGGGGTTCGACGATCAGCCGTGGGCGGAGGCGCGCGGCCTGACGACGCTGCATCAGCCGGTCGAGGCGATGGGGTACGAGGCGGCGCAGCTGCTGCTGTCGCGCTTCGCGGGGCATAAGGGGCCGGCGCGTTCGCGGCGGTTCGAGCCGACCCTGATCGTGCGCGGCAGCACGAGCGGGGAGGGCACAGCCGGGTAGGCCCGGTCGGGATGGGTCGGCGTCACGGGGGGCGGCGGGTGCTTTGCGGGGCTGGCCTGGCCGTCCGTTCGTGCGCCTTAAGATCGGCTATCGGGTCGGCCGTATAGACGGAGGTCAGAGGTCTGGGCGTGCGCCTGCTGGGGGTCGAGGGGTTGGGGCGGCGTTTGACCTTGATCGTTTCTGCAGGTTGTGCTCTGGGCGTGACGTGACCTTGGTGTCCGGTGTACACTGATGCACGTGACCGGGTCATCCCGGCGACATGGCGGGTCGGGACTGCCCCGACTTTTACTCGTGAAGACTTTCACACCCCCGACCTCAGGAGCACACACATGAAGACCCTCATCCTCGGCGCTGGCTACGGCGGCCTCGCAGCAGCCACCAAACTCAAACCCACCCCCGGCCTCGACGTCACCCTCATCGACCAGAACCCCTACCACGTGTACGACACCCGCCTCCACGAGGCCGCCGCACACAACACCAACGTCACCCTCCCCATCGAACCCCTGCTCGCCAACACCGGCGTGAAATTCCAGGTCGCCAGCATCGACCACGTCGACCTCGACGCCAAAGCCGTCCACACCAAAGACGGCCAGCAGCTCAGCTACGACACCCTCGTCATCGCGCTCGGCAGCATCACCAACTTCTACAAGATTCCCGGCCTGCAGGAACACGCCAGCGAACTCAAGGAACTCAGCGACGCCGCCGAGATCTACAACTTCGTGCAGCGCGCCGCCAAACCCGACTTCAAAGGCAACCGCGACATCATCGTCGGCGGCGCCGGCCTCACCGGCGTGGAACTCGTCACCGAACTCGCCAAGCGTAACGAGGCCATCAGCAAGGAAACCGGCCTGCCCAAATTCAACATCTACCTCGTTGAAGCCGCTCCGGTGATCCTCCCCATCGTCGAAGAAGCCCTGCGCGCCAAAACGCTCGACATCCTCCGCGACTACGGCATCCAGGTCCTCACCAGCCACAAACTCCTCGGCGCCACCGAAACCGGCGTGAAGGTCGGCACCCCCGAAGACGGCGAACGCACCATCGACGGCGGCAAGGTCATCTGGACCGGCGGCATCATGGCCGTCGACCGCGTGCGCGGCAGCAAGATCGAAAAAGGCCCCGCCGGGCGCCTCCTCGTCGACAAAACCCTGCGCCTCCCCGCCTACCCCGACGTGTTCGTGCTCGGCGACCTCGCCCTCGCCACCAACCAGGACGGCAAACCCGTGCCCACCACCGCGCAGCACGCCGGCCAGGAAGGCCGCCTGATGGGCGAGAACCTCATGCGCCTCGTGCGCGGCGAGAACCTCATGCCGTACGAGCCCTACACCCAGGGCGAATTCATCAGCCTCGGCGGCCTGCTCGCCGTCGGCTGGATGCAGCTTCCCGGCAACATGAAACTCAACATGTCCGGCGGCGCCGCGCACATCATGAAACGCGCCAGTGAGTGGCGCTGGCGCGCCAGCGTCGGCAAACCCCTCTAAACCCACGCGCCCGACCAGCGGCCACCCCACACCGGGGTGGCCGCTCGCTCATCGCAAATCACGCGTTTCCCACATCCGTCCGCGCAGCGACATGCCACCATGAACGCACGGCCATGCTCGATGACCTCCGGGACCTCCGTGACTTCCTGAACGCCACGCTCATCCAGCTGGCGGCCTCGCCGTCGCTCGCGGACGCCGAAACGCGCCTCGCGCCCACCCTGCGCGCCGTCGCCGACGCGCGCCTCTGGCTGTACCACGCGCCGGACACCTGGACGGACCCCGAAACCGGCGACACCCTGCACGCCCCCGCCTACGTCGGCGCCCTCAACAGCGACGCCCACAGCGTCACCCTGGACACGCACCCGGACAGCCACCGCTTCCTGAACGCCCCCTGTGCGGACCTCCTCCCGCTGCGTCTGCGCGACCGCCCCCTGGGGCTGCTGTGGTGGGCGTGCCCCCCCGTCCACCCGGACCGTCACGACGTCACCGAAGTCTTCCGCACGGCCCTGTGCACGCTGCTCGAGCACATCGAGCAGCGTGAGCAGGCCACCGCCGTCGTCCACTACACCCAGCGCCTCTGGGCGTGCACCGACCTGCCTGAAGCGACTGACCTGACCCTGCGCCTCATCACGCGGCTCCTGCACGCCGACGGCGTCCACTTCAGCACCCTCCACCCGGACGAACCCGGCCCGCCCGGTACCTTCACCCTGCCCGTCCGAGGCCGCGCCGCCACCCGCAGCGCCCTGCACGTCACCACCGCGCACCCCCCCGACCCGTCCAGCGTGCACCTCACCGAAACCGTCCTCGACCTGTACGTCACGCACCTCGAGCAACGCAACGCCCAGCGCCTGTTGTCCGCCCTGCTCGACTTCCAGACGAAAATGATCGACCGGACGCCCGACGACCTGTACCAGCCCCTCCTTGAAGAAGCCGTGCGTCTCGTGCCCGGCAGCGAGGTCGGCTCCCTGCTCGTGCTCGACGGCGAGCACTACGTGTACCGCGCGCAGGTCGGGTTCGACTGGGCGGAGCTGCGGCACGTCCAGTTCCCGCAGGCGTCCACGCGCGAACTCTGGTACGGCCTGCCCGAGGACGCTTGGCAGGGCGGACAGCCGCGCATCCTCACGAAAGAACGCATCCTCGTGCAGGGCGTCGGCTACCGCGTCCGCGAGGAACACACGCCCAGCACCCTCCCGTCCGTGCAAGGCATCGCCGCGAACCTGTGCGTCCCCATTCCGTACGCCGGGCGGGTCTTCGCGGTCCTGAACCTCGACAACAGCCGCAACGCAGACGCCTTCAGCAGCGACAGCATCGAAGCGGCGCAACTGTTCGCCGCGCAGGCCGCTGCGCTCCTGCACGAAAGCCACCAGCGGCAGGCCATCGAGCACGCCGCCCGCACCGACACCCTCACGCGCCTCCCGAACCGCCGCGCCTTCAACGAACGCCTCGCCGCGCTCGTGCAGGCCGCGCGGTACGACAGCAGCCCGCTGAGCGTCGTCGTCATGGACATGAGCGGCTTCAAGCGCATCAACGACACCTACGGGCACCTCGCCGGCGACGAGGCCCTGATCCGCGTGGGCCGCGCCCTCCAAGCCCAGAAGCGCCGCGCGGACGAGGTGTTCCGCTGGGGCGGCGACGAATTCGCCGTGCTCCTCCCACACACCGACGAGCACGGCGCGCACGAGGTCGCCGCGCGCATCACCGCCGCCGTGGAGGCCATCAACGTGCACGGCGGCGGCCTGCGCGCCAACATCGGCGTCTCCACCGGGCGCGGCCTGGAACTCGACGGCAGCGAACTGGTCATGACCGCTGACCGCATCATGTACGACGCCAAGGAAGCGCGCCGCGCGCGTGGCGGCGCCAGCCGCTGAACCCACCATGAACCCCGGCGCAGCCCCGCAGGGCTGCGCCCGTTCAGTTGCCCCGCATGTTACGCGCGGCGGGCGTAACGGGTCACGTCAATCGTGAGGGTCAGGATGCCGGACACCTGACCGTCAAACCCCCGCAGGGGCAGGTACGAGAAGTTCACCAGCAGCGGGGTCGTCTGACCGGTGGCCGGGTCGGTGAGCGTCGCGGGCAGCTCCTCGCCCTGCACCGCCTCGCCCCGCTCATACACGCCGTCCAGCAGCTCGAAATACCCCTGCCCCTCCAACTCCGGGAAGGCCTCGCGCACCGTCTTGCCCTCCAGGTCACGGCCGCCCACGAGGTTCCGGGCGAAATCATTGTTGAACTCGAAGGTGTGTTTCGGCCCGCGCATGATGGAAATGGCGACGGACGCATCCTGAAAGAGCGTGCGCAGGTAGGCGTGCTCCGCGTCCTTCTGCAGCAGCCACTGACGGTCGGTCACGTCTCGCAGCAGCAGCGCGAGGCCGCCATGCTCGTCCGGAATGACGCTCAGCTCATGCCACGCGAACATGCTTGGGTAGAAAACCTCGAATTCCACGGGCGTGCGGCGCAGCATCGCGCGTTCCAGATCCGACCACGCCCGCGAACCCGGCTCGTTCGGAATGAGGTCGCGCAACGACAATCCAGGCGTCAGGGTCTGTCCGCGGAACAGGAAGCGCGCGCGGGCATTCACGCGCGTCACGCGCCATTGATCGTCCACGGCGATGAAGCCCATCGGCAGGTGGTCCGTGAGTTGCTCCGCAGAAATCACCGGCACAGCTTAACGCACGCGCTGCCGGAACTCGTGAGCGCGCCCTCCACGCGGCGCCAGACCTTCACGAGTCCCGTGCGAACCCCTCAGAAGGACGGGTCGCCGAGCGGGCCGAACTCGCCGCTGCTCAGACGCGCCCGCAGGGCCCGTACGCTCACGACCGCGCCACTGCCACTCGCACCGCCCGACCCCTCGCCGCCCTCCAGGCCCCACGCGGCCATCAGTGCAGTGCGCGCCGCCATCAGCCGCGGCAGCCGCGCCGCCCACGCCTCGGTGAGCGGCGCGAACGAGCGGTACCCGTCAAGCAACGGCCCCCTCAAGGTCCGCCACGTGTGCGGCGGCAGGTCCAGCAGCGCCCGCGCGAGGTCGTTCGCCAGCGGCCCATGCACCGGCTCGTCAAAATCGATCAACGCCACGCGGCCTGCATGCCACAGGGCGTTTCCGGGGCGTGCGTCGCCGTGCGTCAGCCCCCACCCGCCAGGCAGTTCGGGCGCGTCCGGCCAGCTGGTCGGCAGGCCCCCCACCGCGTGCACGAACGGCGTGAGCGCCTCGAACGCCGCGCCGATCACCGGGTCGCGTGCCGCGTCGGCCCGCGCGCGCGACCAGAACCACCGCCAGGTCGGAAAGACCCCCGGCAAGGACGGCTCCAGCATGTGCGGCGTGCCCCGTGCCGGCCGGAAGTCGCGCGTGGCCGCATGCAGTTCCCCCAGCGCCCGACCGAACGCGCGGTACCCCTCCGGCGTCGGCGGCACGGCGCTCAGCCGCACCCCCGGCACGCCCCGCACCGCCGACGCGAGAAACACGTCCGGGCCCTGCCGCACCACCTCCACGAACGCGCCCGCCACGCTCGGCAGGGGCGCGTTTACGGGCGCCCCCCGCTCGAACGCGTGCCGCAGGTACGCGACTGGCGGGCTCAGGAACGCCTCGTCCCGCAGGCGCGCGTGCGTGAACCGCACGTACACCGAGCCGGTGGTGTCCTCGCCCGCGTACACGTGATTCACGCCCGCATTCACGAGCCGGACGTTCAGCACGCCCCAGCGGGCCGCGCCCGCCCGGATCGTGGCCGGGCTCAGGCGCTCCAGCGTCGAGCGCCAGTCACTCAGGCGTCACCCTCCGCGACGAGCGTCCGCAGGCGCTCCAGCGTCGAGCGCCAGTCACTCAGGCGTCACCCTCCGCGACGAGCGTCCGCAGGCGCTCAATCAACGGACGCAACTGCTCACGCTTGAGCTTCAGGGCCACGCGGTTCACGACCAGCCGCGCCGAGGACTCCAGAATCACGTCCACCTCCTCTAGGTGGTTCGCGCGCAGCGTCCCACCGGTCTGCACGAGGTCCACCACCGCGTCCGCGAGACCCGTCAGGGCCGCGAGCTCGATGTTGCCGCTGAGCTTCACGATTTCCGCCGCCAGCCCCCGCTCCTGCAGGTACGCGCGCGTCAGGCGCGGGTACTTGCTCGCCACGCGCGTGATCGGCCCGGCCGCGCCCACCTCACGAATCAGGCTCAGGCGGCACCCCGCGAAACGCAGGTCCAGCGGCTCGAACACACTCCGCCCGCTCTCCAGCAGCACGTCCCGGCCCACGATGCCCGCGTCCGCGACGCCGAGGTCCACGTACACCGGCACGTCCTGATTGCGCAGCTCCAGCAGCGTCACGCCGTCGAAATGGTGCCGCAGCGCGCGGCTCGCCGCCGGCAAGTGCACGGGCAGACCCGCGCGGGACAGCAGGTCCACGGCCCTCTCGAAAATGCGCCCCTTGGGCACCGCGAGCGTCAGCGTCGACGGCGCCGTCATGCCTGCACCTCCAGAAACTCAAGGTGCTGCCCGCGCACCACGCGCCGAATCCCGCGCGCTCGCGCGTACCGCGCGAGCGCCAGCGGGTCCTCCGTCCACGCGAGCTCCACCGTGAGCCCCTGCGCGTGTGCGAACGCCGCACCGTGCGCGTCGTACGCGAGGACCGTCTCGACCGGCGGCGGCATCAGGCGCGCCGCGACCTCCGTGAGGCGCTCCAGGCCCACCGCGAAGCCCGCCCCGGCCAGACCCGTGCCGTGCGCCGCGTCATGGTACCGGCCGCCCCCCAGAATCTGGCGGTTCACGCCGTCCGCGTACGCCCGGAACGTGAACCCCGAGTAGTACCCGTACCGGCGCGACATGCCGAGGTCGAACAGCAGCGTGTCGTCGCCGTACAGGTCCGCGATGCGCGTGAGGCGCTCCACCGCCGCGCGGGCACGCTCCCCATGCGCGAGCCGGCGGGCGTCCGCGAGGACCTCCGCGCCGCCGTACAGGTCCGGCAGGGCGTTCAGGACGCGCTGCACGTCCGCACTCAACCCATGCAGACGCGCGAGCCGCGCCACATCCGGGCCGCTCTTGCGGTCCAGCGCGGCGTGCAGCGCCTCACGCGCCTCACCCGTAATGCCCGCGTCCTCCAGCGTGGCGTCCACGAAGCCCGGGTGCCCGACCTCCAGGCGCGCGCGCACCCCCAGGTCCTTCAGGGCGCCGCCTGCCACCAGCAGCAGTTCCGCGTCCGCGTGCGGCGTGTCCACGCCCACCAGTTCCGCGCCGACCTGCGCGAACTCCCGCAGGCGCCCCAGCTCGCTCGCCTGCGCGCGCAACCACAGTCGTCCGCCGTACTGCAGCCGCAGCGGGAACGGACCGTCCGGGAAGCGCGAACGCACCAGACGCAATACCGCCGTCGTGAACTCGCTGCGCAGCGCCAGCACCCGCCCGTCCCGGTCGATCAGCTTGAACGCCCGGGCGTCCTGCGGGTGCGCGTGGTCCTGAAACTCCAGGGCCGGCAGTTCCACGCCCTGGTACCCGAACGCGCCGAAGTACGCGTGGAGGCGCGAGCGCAGGTGTTCACGCCACGCCCACTCGGGAGGAAGGACATCACGCGTACCGTCGGGCGTCAGCATCGCCCGCCGCCGTCATTACCGAATACAACCGTCATCGCGGCCCATCATAACGCCGCGCTGCGCACAGCCCGGTATACTCCGCAGCAGATGCTCCGCCCGCTCCTGTCCGTCCTCGCGCCGCTGCTCCTGGCGTCCACGCTCGGCGCGTGCACCCGCACCGGCGACGATTTCAAGCCGCGCATCGTCATCACGGAACCCGATGGGGGCGCCGTCGCGCGCGCCGCGCAGTTTGTGGTGCGCGGGTACGTCATGGACAACAACCCGGTCGCGTCCATCCGCGTGGGCACCACCGCCCTGCCCGTGGACGGGCACCGCATCGTCCCGTTCCAGTTCCGCGCGCTCGTGAACACGGACCGCGCCACCTACACCATCACCGCCGCCGACGGCGCCGGCAACACCACGAAACTGGAACTGCCGGTGCGCGTGGACGCCGCGCGCCCCACCCTCACCATCACGAAGTTCGAACGGGACGGCCGGACGCTGCGCGTCACCGGTCGCGCCCGCGACAACATCAAGGTCGCGTTCGTGAGCGTGGACGGAAACCGCCTGAACATCACGCCCGGCCGCGAGGTGGAATTCTACGCGGAAACCACCGGCATCTGGGCGGACGTGGAGGTCCGCGACGCCGCCGGGAACGTCACCAAGCAGCGCGTCCGGTGACCCTCGCGTGGGCCCCTGAACATTCAGGGGCCTTTACCCATTCTGCCCTCCGCAACCCGTAAGCGAGGCTACACTTCCTGCATTCACAGGAGGTCTATGTCACGCATCTGGAAACACAACGGCCTGTCCATCGTCGCCTTCACGCTGTTCTTGCTGTTCTGGGGCGCGCAATCCTGGGCGGGCTTCCTCGACCACAACGACGACGCCCGCGAACACCACCAGCCGACCGTCACGTACGGCCAGTACCTGCAGAGCGGCGACTTCTGGGAGTCCGCCGGCGAGAACTGGGAAAGCGAATTCCTGCAGATGGCCGCGTTCGTCGTCCTCACCGCCGTCCTGCACCAGCGCGGCTCCGCCGAATCCAACAAACTGCCCGACGAACCCGGCGCGCAGGAGGAAAAACAACAGGAGGAGGACAGCGTCCACCACCCCCGCCCCGACGCACCCGGCCCGGTCCGCCGCGGCGGCTGGCAGCTCGGGCTGTACGCCCACTCGCTCTCCACCGCGCTCGCCCTGCTGTTCGTGCTGTCCATGACCGTCCACGCGCTCGGCGGCACCGCCGCGTACAACGAGGAACGCCAGGAGCACGGCGAGGAGCCCGTGACCGTCGCGCAATTCGTCACGAGCGCGCGGTTCTGGTCGCAGTCCTTGGAGAACTGGCAAAGCGAATTCCTCGCGGTCGGCTCCATGGTCGTCCTCACGATCTTCCTGCGCGAACGGCACTCCGCCGAATCCAAACCCGTCGGCGCTCCCCACGCGGAAACCGGCAAGTAACCCGAAGCGAACAGGCCAGGGGTGCAGAGCCCCCGGCCTGTTCAGCCCCAGTTCCGCTCCCGGTGTTGAACCACTGCAGGACGCGCGCCCAGCCGCTGGCCGTCCAAACCACCGGCCGTCATGGCGGGCAGGCCGACGCATAGCCGGGCAGCCCTGGCCTGCCCGGCTATGCGCTGCCCCGAACGTACAGGAGCTACCGCCAGTGGTGTCCGCTCTGAACACGCCCCAGCCGCAGGAGCACCATCGGCAACGGGCGACGGCGAAAAGCCGGGCGGAACGCCGCAACCGGAGCCCTTCCCACCGGGCGGCCCACGCGCAGCGTGCCGTCCGGGCAGGAGCGGGCTTCACCTCGCGCGGCGCCATCCCTCAAAGCGCCCCGGCTTCATGCAAAAGGCTGGCCGTGGAGCTCCATGAAGGCCGAGCAGCTCTCTTTCCGGCCGGCATGGACGCTCTACACTCGCAGGCGATCCCATGCCGCGCCGCTCTGCCCTCCCTCCACGCGCGCCCCGCCCGACGCTCGCACAGCAGCACCCGCCGCGCCCGGACCTCGGCGTGATCGCCGCGCGCCTCCGCGAACGCTACCTCCCCACCCTGCCGGCACCGCGCGTCAGCGCCGAACCGCTCGACGACCTGATCGAAGCCGTCCTGAACCAACAGAACACCCGCGCCACCACTGAGCGGCAGTACGCCGCGTTGCGCCGCGCGTATCCCACCTGGGACGCCGCGCTCGCCGACGGCCCCGACGGCATCGAGGCGGTCCTGCGCGACGCGGGCGGCGGCCTCGCCCGCGTCAAGGCCGACTACGTCTGGAACATCCTATACGCCCTGCTGGAACGCGGCGACCTCAGCCTGCAGCACCTGCGGCACCTGGATGACGCTGACGCGCGGACGGCGCTGGAGAGCCTGCCCGGCGTCGGCATGAAAACCGCGTCAGCGCTGCTGCTCTTCGACCTCGCCCGCCCCGCCATGCCCGTCGACGGCCACATCGACCGCGTCAGCAAACGCCTGCACCTCATCCCGGAACGCTGGAACGTCCTGAAAGCCGAACGGTGGTACGACGAGGTTCTCCCCCGTGACTGGGCGCAGCGGTACGCGTATCACGTTGCCACGATCCGGCATGGCCGCGAAACCTGCCTGACCCGCGCGCCCCGCTGCAACGCGTGCGTCCTGCGCGACCTGTGCCCCAGCGAACCCCTCCTGAACCCGGACGCGTAACCCCGCTGGCCGGAGGTCCGCCTACGCGCGCTGGCGGTCGCCGGATCGGTCGTCCGGCGGAGGCGACGGCCCTGCGGACCCGGCATGATGCGGGGACTGATGCTCACCCACATCGCCTTCGACTTTGACGGGACCCTCGCGGACTCCCTGCCGCTGGTGCTGGACCTGTACAACGACCTTGCCGCGCAGCGCGGGTACGCGCGCATCACCGCCGACAACTTCGGCGCGCTGCGCGCCCTGAGCGTCCGCGAGCGCTGCCGCGCTGTCGGCCTGCCCCTGCATCACCTGCCGGGCTTCATCACGCAGCTCGCCACGCGGTACCGGCACGTCACCGACGCGCTCGCGCTGCATGAGGGCGTCCCGGAGGTCCTGCGCGACCTGCACGCTCGCAACGTGCGCGTCTGCGTCGTGTCCACGAACCACGCGGAGAACATCCGGGATGTGCTGCGCCGCCACGACCTGCTGGGCATCGTCGGGGACGTGCACACCAGCAACCGCATGTTCGGCAAGGCGCACCTGCTGCGCGCCCTTGTGCGGCGCGAACGCATCAGCCCCGCCCAGCTGCTGTACGTCGGCGACGAGGTGCGTGACGTCCAGGCCAGCCACGCTGCGGGCGTCGCCGTGGCCGCGGTCACGTGGGGCGCCGACCTGCCGTCGGCCCTGCGCGCGGCGCAGCCGACGTTCCTCGTGGACCGTCCCGCAGCGCTGCTCGCTCAGCTGGAAGGCCGGGTCCCCGGAACCTGAACGGCGACGGGGCCGCGCCCACCGTGGGCGCGGCCCCGTCCGTGGGGCCTCTAGCGGCGGGCCACGCCGTCCAGGTACACGCTCACGAGCGTGCGGGCGAGACCGTCCGGGTCGTCTACCGGGCGGCCCGACGTGACGAGCGGGTACGCCAGGCCCATCAGGGTGCGCGCCAGGAACGCCGCGTCGACGTCCTCGCGCAGCGTGCCGTTCTGGACGCCCTGCCCGATCAGCGCGGCGATGCCGCCTGCCCACGCCGCGCGGTAGCGGCCCTCGAAGTTCGCGCGGCGTTCCGCGGTGACGTGCTTCAGTTCGCTGGCGAGCTGCAGGCCCGCGCGGTAGCGGGGCGCGTCGGTCAGCATGCGGCCCACCAGGGCCGTGAGCTGCTCACGCACGCCCGCTTCGGCGCGCGCGGCGGCGAGGAGCGTCTCCAGGTCCGCGAGGGACGCGTCCAGGATCGCCAGGAACAGCGCTTCCTTGTCAGCGTAGTGGTGGTACAGGGCGGGTTTCGTGACGCCCACGGCTTCCGCGACCTCGCGCATGCTCACGCCGTGGTAGCCGCGCTCCACGAACAGGCGCGCGGCGTGCGTCAGGATGCGCTCGCGGGTCGTGTCGGTCATGCGCCCGTGAGGCCGCGCAGCAGCGGACGCCACCACGGGATCATGGCGAGCATCGCCACGAGGCTCAGGCCGTACCACAGCGCCTGCGTGCGGAACTGCGCGCGCGCGGTGTCCTGGCGTTTGCTCAGGGCGGTGCCGAGGTGCGCGAACACCACCGCGACGATCATCGCCAGGAGGTGCTCGACGGCGAAGAACCGCTGCTCCTGCACCTTCATGGCCGCGCCGAAGTTCGCCAGGGCGAGCTTCGTGATGGGGGAGAGCGCGAAGTACAGGATCAGCCCGATGAGGAGCTGCAGGTCCATCAGGCCGGTGAAGAGACTGCCGGCCGTGCGGTCCTGCCGCGTGAACGGTTTCGCGCCGCCCATGCCGGACAGCGCGCGCGCGAACGCGTACAGGCCGGCGAGCAGCACCGCCCAGCGCAACCAGTTGTGCGCCGTGAGGAAGAATTCGTACATGCGCCCAGCTTAGAGCTTGACGGCAAAACGCGTGCCGTCTCGACCATGACCAGCATGGCGGGCCGCGCTGGTGCACGTGGCCTGCGGTTCCCGGGCGCCCAGCCGCGGTGGGTGAGGGGTGCGGGTCAGCGGCGGAGCTCCAGGGTGAGGGTCACGTTGTCGCCCTCGTGGAGGCGTTCGGCGGCGCGGACGCCTGCCTTGACGGGCACGACGTACAGGTCCTCCCTGGGGAACAGGGAGGTGGTGTAGACCGTGGCGCCGATCGTGACCCGGACGGGAATCATGCCCCAGCCGTACGTGACGAGCGCCGCGGCGGCGCGCAGGTCCACGCTGTGTTCGGCGGGGACCGTCACGAAGTACCACGGGGCGGGCCCCCTCCAGTACCACAGCGGTCCGGTGAACTGCATGGTCACCCTGTTCTGCGGGGCAGGGGGGGATGCGGTCCGGGGCGGCTGGGCGTCATGGTGTTTCAGGCCTGGACGGTGCCGTATTCGGGTTCGCTGAGCAGCACGGCGAGCGTCACCTCGAAGTCCCGTTCGAACTGCGCGGCGAGCCACACGGCCCAGCGTGCGGCGCCGTCGTCAGCGTCGTCGGGCGTGCCGAGCGGCGCGGCGCCTTCCAGCCACAGCTGCGTGCCGGCGTCGTCCTCGTTCTGGGCGACGAAGGCGCGCGCGAACAGCGTGTCGGCGTTGACGGCGTTCACGGCGGTGAGCAGCGCGGGGGTGTCCTGGGCGTCCACGTCGAGGGTAGCGCTGAGCTGCACCGTGACGACGCCGTCTTCTTCGGCGAGGGCGAACGTGACGGGCAGGTGCGAGCCGCCCGGGAGGCTGCCGGCGCGGACCGCTACGGTCAGGTGGTCGTCGTGCGCGTCGATGAGGGCGTACCCGGCTTCGCTCAGCGCGGACATCAGCGCGCCCATCACGTCGGTCATGGCGCGCAGTCTAGAGCATCCGCTGCTGACGTGTCCGGTCGCGCGGGCCTGCCGGGCGGTGGCGGAACCTCACGTACCAGCGAACGTTCGTTTGGGTACACTGGTCGTATGAACAACTCAAGATTCCGGACGCGTGCCGTGCACGCGGGCCACGGCCTGGAGCCCAGCACCGGCGCGCACGCCGTCCCGATCTTCCAGACCAGCACCTTCGGGTACGGCGACGCCGACCGGGGTGAACGGCTGTTCAGCGGACAGGAACGCGGGTACTTCTACAGCCGCCTCGGCAACCCCACCGTCCGCGCGTTCGAGGAGAAACTCGCCAGCCTCGAAGGCACCCAGGACGCGGTCGCGTTCGCCAGCGGCATGGGCGCCGTCAGCGCCCTCGCCCTCACCGTGCTCAAGCCCGGCGACGAGGTCGCGTTCATCGGCCCGCTGTACGGCGGCACCGAAGGGTTCTTCCGGCACATCCTCGACAAGTTCGGCGTCACCGTCTGGGAAGCCGACGACCTCGACGACCTGGCCGCGCGCCTCACCCCGAACGTCCGCATGGTGTACGTCGAGACGCCCACCAACCCCACCCTGCGCATCACCGACCTGAAGCGCGCCGCGGACCTCGCGCACAGCGTCGGCGCGCTCGCCGTCGCCGACAACACCTTCGCCAGTCCCGCCCTCACGCGCCCCGCCGAGCACGGCATTGACGTCGTCCTGCACTCCGCCACGAAGTACCTCGGCGGGCACGGCGACGCCATCGGCGGCATCCTCGCCGGGAACGCGGACCTGATGGGCGAACTGCGCGTCACGGGCCTGAGGCACGTCGGCGCGAGTCTCGGCCCGCAGGAAGCGTACTTGTTCCTGCGCGGCATGAAGACCCTGCCGCTGCGCATGGACGCGCACTGCGCCGGCGCGCAGATGATCGCAGAACACTTCCGCGCGCACCCCGCCATCCGCGCCGTGTACTACCCGGGCCTGCCCGAGCATGCGGGCCACAACGTCGCCGCGCGGCAGATGCGCGCGTTCGGCGGTATGGTCAGTTTCGACCTGCACGGCGGGTACGACGCCGCCAAGGCTTTCCTGAACGGCCTGGGCCTGTTCGTGCAGGCCGTATCGCTCGGTGATGTGGAGAGCCTCTCGTGCCATCCGGCCAGCACCACGCACCAGCTACTCGGCGCGGACACCCTGGCGCGCCAGGGCGTAACGCCCGGCCTCGCGCGCCTCTCGGTGGGCATCGAGGACCCCCTCGACCTGATCGAGGACATCGAGCGGGCGCTGGAGCACGTCACGGTCGCGCCGACCCTCTGAGGGCGTAAGGAAGGGCGCCCGGGCTTTGGCCCAGGCGCCCTTCCTTACACCTCACACCTGGAAAACGCCGACCTTCAGGGCGTCCTGCGTGGGGTTCTGCGCGCACGCCTCCAGCGCGCGGATCAGGCGCTCGCGCGTTTCGTCCGGGCGGATCAGTTCATCCACCCACAGGCGCGACGCCGCGTACTTCGGGTCGAGCTCCTGGTCGTACTTGGCCTTCACTTCCGCGTACAGGCGCGCCACCTCCTCGTCGTCCGGCTCGTGCCCGGCGCGCTTGAGGGCGGCCACCTGAATGTCCATCAGGGTTTTCGCGGCGGCGTTGCCGCTCATCACGGCGTACTTCGCGCTCGGCCACGCGAACAGGAACCGCGGGCCGTACGCCTTGCCGTTCATGGCGTAGTTCCCCGCGCCGTAACTGCCGCCCGTGATGATGGTGATTTTCGGGACGACGCTGTTCGACACGGCGTTCACCAGTTTCGCGCCGCGCCGGATGATGCCTTCCTGCTCGCTGTCGCGGCCCACCATAAAGCCCGTCACGTCCGACAGGAACACCAGCGGCACGCCCGCCTGGTTCGCGTCCAGAATGAAGCGCGCGGCTTTGTCGGCGCTGTCGCCGTAGATGACGCCGCCCACCTCGATGCGGCTGCGCAGGCCCGGCTCGCCGCCGCTCTTGAGCTGCTTCTTGATCACGGTCCGCTGGTTCGCGACGAACCCGACCGGGTAGCCGCCCACGCGCGCGAACCCGCACACGAGGGTCTGCCCGTACTCGCCCTTGAATTCCTGGAAGCTGCTCTCACCGGCCTCGTTCGCGTCGGCGAGGCGCGCGATCAGGTCGCGGACGTCGTACGTCTTGCTGCTGTCAAAGCCCACGAGGTCGGTGAGGTCGCCGCCCACGGCCGGGGCGAGGGCGTCCTTGCGGCGGCGCGCCCACGGGGCTACGTCCCCCTGCGCGTACAGGTCCGCGAGCGACCGCACGCGCGCGAGGGCCGCGTCGTCGTCCTTCTCTTTGTAGTCGACCGTCCCGGCGATGCTGGCGTGCATGTCCGCGCCGCCGAGGTCCTCGCTGTCCACGACCTGCCCGATGGCGGCCTTCACGAGCGCCGGCCCGGCGAGGTACAGCCCGGACCCTTCGGTCATGACGAGCGTGTCACACATGACAGGGAGGTACGCGCCGCCGGCCACGCAGTTGCCCATGATCGCGGCGATCTGCGGGATGCCTGCGGCGCTCATGCGCGCGTTCAGGTAGAAGACGCGGCCGAAGTCGTCCTGGTCGGGGAAGATTTCGTCCTGCATGGGCAGGTACACGCCGGCGCTGTCCACGAGGTAGATGACCGGCAGGTGGTTTTCGAGCGCAATGGTCTGCGCGCGGATGACCTTTTTGGCGGTGATGGGGAAGAACGCGCCGGCTTTCACGGTGGCGTCGTTCGCGACGATCATCCACGGGCGGCCGTGCACGTGGCCGATGCCGGCGACGGTGCCGCCGCTGGGGCAGCCGCCGAGGTCCTCGTACATGCCCCAGCCGGCGAACGTCATGAGTTCGTCGAAGGGCGTACCCGGGTCGATGAGCTGCGCGATGCGTTCGCGGGCGGTGAGGCGCCCTTTGGCGTGCTGCCGTTCGGCGGCTTTGGGGCCGCCGCCGGCGCGCGCCTTGGTCTGGTCCTGAGCGAGTTGGTCGAGCGCAGCCTGCCATGCGCTGGTCGTCTGGGTCATACCCGCAGTCTAACAAACGTTAGGCAGGGTCGGAAACGCCACAGGATGTCCAGCAGGCTCCGGCCACCCACCAAGTGCCCACAGACACCCCCCGTGAGGCCCCGAGCGGGGTCTACCCCACGTCATCGGCCGGGCGGAGCGCCGCGCTCAAGGCCGCGCTCCGCCCGGCGTCCAGGCCCTGCGCCCGCGCGACCTTCAGCGCCGCGCGCGACACCTCCCGGTAAAACGGCAGCGCGTCCGGCACCTCTGCCTGAAGCGCCTCCACGTGCCGCTGAATCGTCCCCACGTCCCCGCGCGCAAGCGGCCCCGGCAGGCTCCCCACGAGGCCCGTGCGGGCCACGCCGCCCAGCGCGCCGCGCGCGAGCGGCAGCAACGCCGCCAGCGCGGTGCCTTCATCCACCCCAAGGTGCGCCCACAGGCGCGCGCCCTCGGCGAGGGTCGCCACGAGGAACGCCGCCGCGTAATTCGCACCCGCGTGGTACAGCGCCCGCCCGCCCGGCGGAATGCGCAGCGGAGTGCCGCCCAGCCGCGCCACCAGCCCTTCGAGCGCGGCGCGCAGGTTGTCGCTCGGCGCCTCGACACCCCACACCGCCCCCGCGAGGGCCGCGCGGGCGGCCTCCGCCTCCGCGAACGCGACCAGGGGATGCAGGCCACCCACCGCCGCGCCCGCCTGCGCGGCCGCGTCCAGCGCGCCCAGTTCGGTCGCGCCGCTCAGGTGCACGCACGCCACCTCGGCGCGCCAGTGCAGCCCGGCGCAGACGCTCGCGATGGCGTCGTCCGGCACGGCCAGCAGCACGAGGTCCGCCCGGTCCACCGCGCTCTGCGCGTTCACTGCGCGCGCGCCGGGCGTGCGGGCCGCCAGTGCGTCGGCGCGCGCCGACGCGCGTCCGGCCAGGGCGACGACCGGCACGCCCGCGCTCGCCAGGGCGGGGGCGAGCACCCCCGCCACGCGCCCCGTCCCGATGATGCTCACACGCACGCTCCCAGCGTAACGCGCAGCCGCTACAGTACGCCCATGACCCTCCCGGAACCCCCGCACGACCTCGGGCTGGGCCGCGTCGTCGCCGAGCAGGCCGAGGAGCGGTTCCTGAACAAGGACGGCAGCTTCAACGTGCGCCGCGAAGGCCTCGGGTGGCGGGCCGTGAGCGCGTACGGTGACCTGCTGACCGTGTCGTGGCCGGTGTTCTTCGCGCTGCTGGCTGGCGCGTACCTGCTGCTGAACGCGCTGTTCGGCGCGGCGTACTACGCGCTCGGCCCGGGCGCCCTCAGCGACGCCCCTACGGACGGCTACGGCCGCTACCTGTCGTGTTTTTTCTTCAGCGTGCAGACGTTCGGCACCATCGGGTTCGGGCACGTGTACCCGAAGACGTTCGCGGCGGACGCCCTCGTGACGATCGAGGCGTTCGTGGGGCTGCTGGGCGTGGCGCTCGCCACGGGCGTGCTGTTCTCGCGGTTCTCTCGCCCCACGCACCGCGTGCTGTTCAGCCAGCACGCGGTGATCGCGCCGTACGCGGATGGGCGCGCGCTGATGTTCCGGCTCGTGAACGGCCGCCGCGCGGACCTGATGGACGTGAACGTCGACGTGGTGTTCACGCGCTTCGCGGACACGTCGGTGCGGCGCGCGCGGCAGTTCCAGCCGTTGCGACTGGAGCGCGCGAGCGTCACGTTCTTTCCGCTCGCGTGGACGGTCGTGCACGCCATCACGCCCGACAGTCCACTGTGGGGCGCCACGCCTGAGGATCTGCTCGCCTGGGAGGCGGAGGTGCTGGTGGTGCTGCGCGCCGTAGAGGAGGCGTCGCACCAGAACGTGCACGCGCGCACCAGCTACCGCGCGGCGGAATTCCGCTGGGGTCGGCGTTTCGTGAACCTGTACCGCCGCTCCCAGCGGGGGCATCTCGCCATCGACGCGACGCGCCTGCACGACACGGAGCCTGCCTGAACCGGCGTGCCGCGGGCGGGGGCGGGCAGGACATGCGGCGTGAAGGGAACCTGATTCCGGTATACTCAGGTCACTGATGGCCGGCGACACCAAAAACCGCCCCGTGTACGTGATCAGCGTCGCTGCGGAGCTGGTGGACATGCACCCCCAGACGCTGCGCCTGTACGAACGCAAGGGCCTGATCCGCCCCGGGCGCAGCGGCGGCAAAACGCGCCTGTACAGCGAACGCGACATCGAGCACCTCCGCGAGATCCGGCGCCTCACGCAGGAACTCGGCGTGAACCTCGCCGGCGTCGAGGAAGTCATGCGGCTCCAGCACCAGCTGGACGACCTGCAAGACGAGTTCGAGTCGGAAATCGAGCGGCTGGAAGGCGAAATCGAGGCGCAGAGCCAGCCGCAGCCGCTCCCCGCGCCCGGTGAGAAGCCTGACCCGCTCGACCGCCCCGTGTACGTGATCAGCGTCGCTGCGGAGCTGGTGGACATGCACCCCCAGACGCTGCGCCTGTACGAACGCAAGCGCCTGATCCAGCCGGGCCGCAGCGGCGGCAAAACGCGCCTGTACAGCGAGCGTGACATCGTGCACCTCCGCGAGATCCGGCGCCTCACGCAGGAACTCGGTGTGAACCTCGCCGGCGTCGAGGAGATCATGCGGCTCCGGCAAGAACTCAACCACGCCCGCGACCGCATGGAGGGTTCCATCGCGCGCATCCAGCGGGACATCACGGACCGCATGACGAAGTGGCGGGAGCTGCCCGCCCCGCCGCCCGAGGACGAAGAGGGCGAGACGGCGTGAGCCTGCGAGGCCGCCGACGCGATGTGTGGGTGGTCGGTGATGTGCACGGCGCCCTGCGCAAGCTCATCAGCATGCTGCACGCCGCGCGCCTCACGGACGCGCGCGGCCGCTGGACGGGCGGCAGCGCCCGCGTGGTGTTCCTCGGGGATTACCTGGACCGCGGCCCGGACGGACTGGGCGTCGTGCGCCTCGTGCGCGCCCTGGAGCGCGACGCGGCGAAACGCGGCGGGAACGTCACCGCGCTGCTCGGCAACCACGAGGTGATGTTCCTCGCGGCGCTGCAGTACCCGAAGCTCATCCGGCACAGCCCGACGTTCGGGCAGATCACGTACCGCGAGTACTGGCGCGCGAACGGCGGGCAGGACCCGGACCTCACGGGCGTCAGCTTCGACGACCTCACGTGGCTGCGCGAGCGGCCGGCCGCGCACCGCGACGGCAACTGGCTGATGATGCACGCGGACAGCACCATGTACCTGCAGTACGGGCAGTCGCTGCGCGAACTGAACCAGAACGTCCTGACCGTCATGACGACTGTGAACGCACCCGACTGGGAGATCTTCATGGCGGATTTCGCGGAACGCCTCGCGTTCCGGGGCGCGCGCGGCGCGGACCGCGCGCAGCGCATGCTGCGCGCGTACGGCGGGGACCGCATCGTGCACGGGCACACGCCCGTGCAGTACATCACGCAGGACGACCCGGACCATGACGAGCGCGGCACGCCGCTGTGGAGCGGCGGCGGGCTCGCTCTGAACGTGGACGGCGGCATGGCGTACGTCCCGAACGGCGGGTTCATCGTGCGCCTCACCGACACGGACGTCGGGACGGTCATCCGCCCGCCGGACCGGAACTTCTGGTTCCGCGCGGACGACGAGTAACGCCCGCAGGGACGCGGCCCGGTGCGGGGGGCACAACACGTTATGATCCGCGCATGACGCACACCGACCTGAACGGCCAGCTGGATACCGCCCGCGCCGACGCGGAACTGTTCGACCTGCTGCGCATCCCGTCCGTGAGCGCCGACCCGGCCCGCAAAGCCGACATGGTCCGCGCCGCCGAATTCCTGCACGCGAAACTCACCGGCCTGGGCTTCGACGCGCGCGTGGACGCCACGCCCGGCCACCCCATCGTGTTCGCGCAGCGCCAGGGCCCGGCGGGCGCCCCGACCGTGCTGGTGTACGGCCACTACGACGTGCAGCCCGAAGCGCCCGTCGAGGAGTGGCACACGCCGCCGTTCGAACCGACCGTCCGTGGCGGGCGCGTGTACGCGCGCGGCGCCACCGACGACAAGGGCCAGGCGTACGCGCACGTCATGGGCGCGGATCTGCTCCTGCAGGGCGGGGACCTGCCCGTGACGCTGAAGTTCCTGCTGGAAGGCGAGGAGGAGGTCGGCAGCGTGAACCTCGGGGCGTACCTGACCGCGCACCGGGACGCGCTCGCGTGCGACGTGATCGTCATCAGCGACGGCAGCCGCTTCGCGAAGGACGTGCCGAGCCTCACGTACGCGCTGCGCGGCATCAGCTACGTGGAGATTCACGTGCAGGGCGCCAGCCGCGACCTGCACAGCGGCAGCTACGGCGGCGCCGCGCCGAACCCCATCAACGCGCTCGCGCACATCATCGCGAAACTCAAGGACGAGACAGGCCGCATCCTGATTCCCGGGTTCTACGACGATGTCGAGCCGCTCAGCGACGAGGAACGCGAGATGTGGGCGAAGCTCCCGCACAGCGACGAGGCGTTCGCGGGCAGCATCAACGCGCGCGCCCTGCCGGGCGAGCCGGGCTTCACGACGCTGGAGCGCCTGTGGGCGCGCCCGACGCTCGACGTGAACGGCATCTGGGGCGGCTACCAGGGCGAGGGCAGCAAGACCGTCATCCCGGCGCGTGCGGGCGCGAAAGTCAGCATGCGCCTGGTGCCCGGGCAGGACAGCCACCGCATCACGAACCTGATCGGCGAGTACGTGGCGAGCATCGCGCCAGAAGGCGTCACAGCGGAAGTGCGTGACCTGCACGGCGGCGAGCCCGTGAAGGTGGACCTCGACAGCCCGTTCGTGCAGGCAGCCAGCACGGCCATCGAGAGCGTGTACGGGAAGGCGCCGGCGTTCACGCGCACGGGGGGGAGCATCCCGATTGTGGCGACGTTCCGCGAGGTGCTGGGCGCGCCGGTGCTGCTGGTGGACCTCGGGCTGGACGAGGACGCGCTGCACTCCCCGAACGAGAGCTTCGCGCTGGACGACTACCATAACGGTATTCGCGTGAGCGCCGCCCTGCTGCAGGAAATCGGCAAGCTCGGTCGATAACGGCGGTGAGGCACGCGCGCCCGAGATGCGGGCGCGCGTGTTTTCATGCGGGTGTGAAGAGGAAACGGTTTGATCATCGGCAGTGGCGACGCGTCGTCTCGGGCACGCAGACGGTCCTGACGCTCCCGCAGGGCGTCCTCGTGGATTACCGTGCGGGTGAGGTGACGCTGCCGCTGGACGTGCCGTGCTGCGGGCGGACACTGCGCGTGCTGGATTCGGGGTTCCGGTGGGTGTACCTCGCGCCGTCGGACATGCCGCACACCTTGACGGTGCAGCTGGACGCGGCGGGCCGCCCGGTGCAGTTCTATGTGGACGTGAACGAGGAGAACGGCGTGGACGAGGACGGCATCCCGTATGGGCTGGACTTGTTTCTGGACGTGCTGGGCCTGCCGGGTGGGGGGCGGCCTGGGCGGTGGAGGAGACGGGGCTGCAGGACGAGGACGAGTTGCATGCGGCGCGGGCGGCGGGCGTGATTTCGGCGGCGCAGGTGGCGTGGGCGTACGCGGAGGCCCGTGAGCTCCGCGCGGCGTTGCACGCGGGGACGTTCGGGCCGCTGGAGGTAGTGCGGCGCTACGTGGAAGACCCCTATACTTGAACTCAGTTCAAATAATCAGGAGGTTTCACCCATGACGACCCTGCCCCAACCCGCCGTTCAAGCCGTCCAGGCCGCCCTGCATGCCATCCCCATGAACCGCACGCTCGGCGTACACATCACCGGCGTAGGCGTCGGCCGCGCCGACGGCACGTGCGCCGTACGCCCGGACATCCAGAACCACATCGGCACCATCCACGCCGCCGCGCAGTTCTGCCTGGCGGAAGCCGTCAGCGGCGCGGCGTGCGCCGGCGCGTTCGTGGCGCACCTCGACGGGGCCACCCCACTCATCGAAAAGCTCGAAACGCACTACGTGGCCATTGCCCGCGGTGACGTCACCGCGCACGCTGAAGCCGAACCGGCGGACGTGGCCAGCGCGCAGGCGGCCTACGCGCAGGACGGCAAGGCCCGGCTGCTCGTTCCGGTCCGGGTGACCGACAGTGAGGGCAAAGTCGTCATGCAGGCACTCGCACACTGGTATCTTCGGAAGAACAACGCCACAACACGCTGAGCTCACCAGGTTTTGCACGCCGGGGACGCATAACTATGCGTCCCCGGCGTGTTGAAAGAACTTTGTATGAATTGGGCGAGTAGAGTAGGAAATTGCCCATGATGACGGCAAAAACCCATTACCAGATGCAGTCATGAGAATGTATAAAACCCCTCTTGAATAAAGGCAAAATTAACGTACTATGCATCATGCGTTCAAAACTTACCGCCCTGCTGGGCATCGCCGCCGCCCTGGCCCTGAGCACCGCCTCCGCCGCCACCATCCGCATCGCCACCATCAGCCCGCTCAGCGGTGACCTCAGCAGCCCCGGCACCGAAGTCAAACGCGGCGCCACCATCGCCCTCAGCGAGCATCAGGCCGACTTCAAGGCCCTCGGCATCGACCTGCAGCTTGTCACCTACGACGACCAGGCCAACCCCACCCAGGGTGAACAGCTCGCCAAGAAGGTCGCCGCCGACAACAGCGTCCTCGGCATCGTCGGCGCCCTGAACTCCGGCGTCACCAACGCCGTCGCCGCCGCGCTCGTCCAGAGCCCCGTCGCGCTCATCACCCCCACCAGCACCAACGACAAACTCACCCAGAACGGCTGGAACTTCTTCAGCCGCGTCGTCGCCCCCGACAGCGCCCAGGGCAACGCCGCCGCCCAGTACATGGCCGACACCTTCAAGAGCAAGAAGGTCTACGTCGTCTCCGACAACACCACGTACGGCAACGGCCTCACCCGCCAGCTCATGAGCGCCCTCAAGGCACGCGGCATCAGCATCGTCGCATACACCGGCGCGTCCAGCGACGAGGACATCGCCAAACTCGTCCCCCGCATCAAGGCCAGCGGCGCCGACAGCATCTACTTCGGCGGCACCGACGACGTCGGCGGCAACCTCATCAAATCGCTGCGCGCCGCCGGCGTCAAAGCCAACATCATGGGCGCCGACGGCCTCGACAACAAAGCCTTCCTGAGCCGCGCCGGCACCGCCGCAGCAGGCGTCGCCTACACCACCGGCTTCGGCCCTCTCAGCGGCTTCACCAACCGCTTCGCGTTCGACAAGGCGTACCGCGCCATGTACAACAGCGCCCCCAACGGCATCAGCGCCTACGCCTACGACGCCACCAACACCCTGCTCGAAGCCATCAAGAGCGCCGCCAAAAACAGCGGCGGCACCCCCACCCGCGCGCAGGTCATCCAGGCCGTCCGCAAAACCAACCAGCCCGCCTGCGCCAGCGTCACCGACAACTGCCGCTCCATCACGGGCGCCGTGGCCTTCACCCCCAACGGCGAACGCCAGCGCACGCTCGTGTACGTCATGAACGTCGACCCCACCTACCAGATCAAGATCTCCAAGCTCGTCGTCGTGAACGCCGCCGACCTCGAGAAGTAACCCGCCCACGCGAGGGAGGAACCGCCCTGTGTGGGCGGTTCCTCCCTCGCGCGCGAAGGTCCGGGACCTGTAAACCTTGCGCGCAGCCCCCCGATTGAGCTAACCTTCTAGCCGCTGCGCTCACGCCAGCCCAGGAACCAAGGAGAGGTGCCCGAGTGGTTGAAGGGGTACGCCTGGAAAGCGTATGTACGGGTAACTGTACCGTGAGTTCGAATCTCATCCTCTCCGCCACCCAACGCCGCCCACCCGGGCGGCGTTTCAACGTTCCCCTCCAGGGCCGGGCGCACGAAGAGTCCATGAACCTCCAAGGATCATGGACGCGGTTGCCGCGCTGATCAACCAGGGGCGTCGCCCGCACCCACGCGCGACCCGGGAAGCCATGCACAGACTCGCACTGCTGGTGGGCGCCGCGCTCACCTTCGCCGCCTGCAGCACGCAGTCCGCGCTGTCCTGGTCGGCCCTCCTCCGGAGCGACAACGACCGCGACGTTGCCCTCCAGTACCTGCTTCGCCAGCATAGGCAGACGCTCACCGCGGACGGCGCCTCCGGCAGGGGCACCGATACCGCCATCCAAGGTGCAGCGCGCAAGCGGCTCCACCTTGGATGGCCTCGGCGGGAAAACCTATCGTCAACGCCCGCCCGGGCGACAACACCGTGCTCGCGCTGCAGGACCGGCTCCGCAGCGCCTACGGCTCTACCGGAGGCGACGGCACGGACAGCGCCGTCCGCGACTCCCAGAGCAGACGCGGCCTCACTGCCGACGGCGTCGTCGGCCTGAACGCCAGGCACGCCCTGGTGGGCTGAGCGGTCCGCCGCCCCAAACCGTAAGGAACCCGGAGGGCGCGGGCGCGGGCCGGACGGGTACACTCCGCTCATGCTGCCGCCCCTCCTTAAACAGGTTCTCGACAACTTCAACTTCGACGTGGACCCCGACCTCACCCCCGAACAGAACACCGAGGAAGTCATCAAAAGCGCCGCGCTGCTCAGCGGCGCCATCGCCGTCGAGCCTCTGCCGTTCGCCGACATCCTCCTCATCACGCCCGTGCAGGCGAAAATGGTCCTGCACATCGGCAAGATCTACGGCTTCGACCTGACGCCGGAACGCGCGCAGGACGTCGCGAAGGAACTCGGCATGACCGTCGCGTACGGCATGGCCGCCCGGCAGGTCATGCGCGGCCTCGCCAAAATCGCCCTGCCTGTCCTCGGGGGCCTCATTACTGCGCCCGCCGTGTACGGCTGGACGTTCGCGCTGGGCCGCATGGCCGAGCAGTACTTCGACCGCAAACGCCAGGGGCTCCCGTTCAGTGACCGGGAGCGCGCGCAGGTCGTGCAGGAGGCCAAACGCAGCACCAAGCGGGTCCTGCCGAGCGCGAGTGATTTCGGGGACCTCGCCGCCGAACTGCGCCGCCGCGCGCAGGACCGGGAGCAGGCCGCCGGCACCGCCACCCAGACACCCAACGACGACACGCAAAGCCAAAGCCGCCACTGACGCGCGCAGGGGGGACGCTCAACGCGCGCGCAGGGGCGTCAGTCGCCAGCCCGTGATCCCACCGAGCGGCACGGGCGCGATGTTCGGCGTGAGCGTCCACCGCACCTGCCCCGAAGCGGCGTCGTACCCCTGAAACGCCAGGGTCCGCGCGAACACCTGAGGCCGCGGACCCTTCAGGACCGTCAGCAGCGCGCCCGCGTGCTCCCCGGTGCCGTCGGCGCTGAAGTGGCGTTCCACCTCCGCGTCGAGCAGCAGGCGCCCCTGAGGGCCGAGCTGCAGCACCAGCAGGCGCTCATGGCCACCCGGGCCGTCGCCGCAGCCATACGGCAGCGCGATTTCCCGCACGCCGTCCGCGTCGAGATCCCGCAGCGTGAACGGCGGCTGCCCCCTGCAGATGCCCGCGTTGAAGTCCGGGCTCAACAGCCACGCCTTCAGGGATGAGCCGTCCGACACCAGGAACAGGTACGTCAGGCGCTCCTGATCGCACAGCGTCAGCACGTCCAGCCGCTCGGTGGGCCGTGTCGGTGCACTGACCGGCGCGAATCGTCATGACGAGCCGGTCCCGATCAGGCCCGCAGTCGTTCCGGACGCTGAACGGACTGACGCGTCCTGCCAGCGTTCGGGCGCGCGCCCGGTCCGCCGTGCTGAGCGTCTGTGGAAGGGCCGGCGGGCGCGGGTCGTACAGCAACGCCGGACTCGCCGCAGCGAAGATCAGGGCAGACAGCACCATGCCTCAGGCTACGGGCAGCCGAACGACGCGCGCCACCCCTGCTTGCCGCTGAAGGTTCCACCCGCTAGCCTAAACGCCAGATGAACAAGATGCTCATGCTCGCCCTGCTCAGCGCTGCCACGGTGGCCGGCGCCCTCAACCTCCGTGCGGGCGCTCAGGGCGGCTACGTCGGCCTGAACCCTGCCGTGGCCGGCCCGTACGGTGGCGCGCACTTCGGCATTCAGTACCCCGTACGCTGGGGTGACGGCCGCTGGTCACTGCAGCACACCCTGGAAGTGCAGGTCGTGGACCACTATCCGGTTGTGCAGTTCGACAGTGCCGCCGTCCGCAGCTTCGACGGGGCGCCCTTCGCGTACTACGGCTTCGGCCTGGGCAGCGGCGTCGTGCCGGGCAACGTCCCCCGCATGGGCGCCAGCACCCTGGCGCTCCTGAACGCGCACGCGCTGCTCGGCGTGCAGTACGCCGTCACGGACCGCGTGAACCTCTACGGCGAGGGCGTCGCGCGCGCCTTCCTGCCCGGCCTGGTCAGCGCAACGGTCCGCGCCGGCGTGCAGTACCGCTTCTGACGCGCACTTGACCCGCCCTGAACGCTGCGGCATGCTGGGGAGGCATTGATCCGCAGGAGTACCGGACGGGTCACCCAAGCGCGGGCGCAGTCCACGCGGAGCGAGCCTGAGACGGTGCGAGTCAGGCGGGCAGAGGTCCGGGAAGGGCAGCGGGGAGCGTCGCGACGAGCGAACAACGGCACACGAGGTGCCCCAGCGCAGAGACACTGAACTGGGGAACTGGGGTGGAACCGCGCAGCACGGCTGCGTCCCCAGGCGAGCGCATCGCCTGGGGCGTTTTCATGTCCACGGGCGGCGCCGGAAAGGAGCAGTATGCCGGCACAAACGATGGAAGAACTGGTCAGCCTCTGCAAACGCCGCGGGTTCATCTTCCAGGGCAGCGAAATCTACGGGGGCCTCCAAGGCTTCTACGATTACGGCCCCCTCGGCGTGGAACTCAAGAACAACATCAAGCAGGCGTGGTGGCGCACGAACGTCTACGAGCGCGACGACATGGAGGGCCTGGACGCCAGCATCATCATGCACCGCATGGTCCTGCGCCACAGCGGCCACGAAGCGACGTTCAGCGACCCCATGGTCGACAACCGCAAAACCAAGAAACGCTACCGCCTCGACCACCTCGTGAAGGACCAGAAGCCCGCCGTGCAGCAGGCCGTCGCCGAAGCGATGGGGGAGAGCCTGGAGAACTTCGCGGCGCTCGTCGCCGCCATGGTCAAGAACCCCGCGCGCGCGAGCGAGGCGCTCATCGCCGGCGGCGTGCGTGACGCGTTCAGCGGTGAGGTCGGCGACTGGACGGAACCCAAGCCGTTCAACATGATGTTCAAGACGACCATCGGCCCGACCGCCGACGAGGACAGCTACGGTTACCTCCGTCCGGAAACGGCGCAGGGCATCTTCACGAACTTCAAGAACGTCGTGGACAGCACCAGCCGTCGCCTCCCGTTCGGCATCGCGCAGATCGGCAAGGCGTTCCGTAACGAGATCACGCCCCGCAACTTCATCTTCCGCGTGCGCGAACTCGAGCAGATGGAAATCGAGTTCTTCTGCGCGCCCGGCACCGACGAGGACTGGCACGAGCACTGGCTGCAGGCCCGTCTCGCGTGGTGGGCGGCGCAGGGCGTCCCGCGTGAGAAGATCCAGATTCTCGACGTGCCCAAAGAGGACCTCGCGCACTACAGCAAACGCACGTACGACCTGATGTACGACTACCCCACCCTCGGGTACGAGGAAATCGAGGGCATCGCGAACCGCAGCGACTACGACCTCGGCAGCCACACGAAAGCGCAGGGTGAACTGGGCATTCAGGCGCGCGTAGAGGAGAACCTCGACAGCGTCGCGAAGCTCACCATCCCGCACCCCGACACGAACAAACCGGTCGTGCCGTTCGTGATTGAGCCGTCGGCGGGCGTGGACCGCGCGATGCTCGCTGTGCTCAGCGAGGCGTACACCAAGGAGACACTGGAGAACGGCTCCGAGCGCATCGTCCTGAAGCTCAAGCCGCACCTCGCGCCCATCAAGGTCGCCGTGATCCCCCTCGCCCGCAACCGCGAGGAGATCGTCAGCGTCGCCAAGAGCGTCAAGGCGGACCTGCAGAAGCTCGGCCTGGGCCGCATCCTGTTCGAGGACAGCGGGAACATCGGTAAGGCGTACCGCCGTCACGACGAGGTCGGCACGCCGTTTTGCGTCACCGTCGACTTCGACACGGTCGGCAAGGGCGAGGACGAAGCGCTCGTGGACACCGTCACCGTCCGCGACCGCGATACGCTCGCGCAGGAACGCGTAAAAATCAGCGACCTCGCCGCGTACCTCACCAGCCGCCTGAAGTAAACCCGATCCTGAGACGCGCCCCGCACCCGGGGCGCGTTACCGTGAGGACGTGCTTGGTTTTCTGGTGTTCCTGGCCTGCCCGGTCCTCGCGGTGTTCGCCGCCTGGCGCGCGTGGCGCAGCCGCGGCGTGCCTCGCGCGGGCTTCGGGCTGCTGGGCTGTGCGGCGCTCGCGGCAGCAGCAGCAGGGCTGTTCCTGACGGCGCTGGTACCGTGGCCCGCGTGGTTTCAGACGAGCGGCTCGTTCGGAGGGTCCACCAATAGCACCACCATCCTCACCGCGAAGTGGAGCACCTCCGCGGCGTTCGTGTTGGGCGGTGCGAGCGCCCTGACGCTCCGGCGGCGTGCGGCGTGGCTGGCCGGCGTGCCGCTGCTTGCCGCGTTCGGCATAGTGCTGCAGTGGGGCGCGTTCTTCCGGTGGGTGGGCTGAAGAGCCTCCCCCGCAAGCTGCAGGCGCTCGCCGGTCACCCGGCGAGCGCCTGCAGCTTGCGGGCCTCTCAGCCGGAACCGGCGTCAGGCCCACCGTCAATCAGGTGCAGCTGCTCCGCGAGGATTTTCAGGCCCTCCTGATCTTCAGGCGGCGCGAGCGGAATGAGGTACTCCACGTCCGCCGCCATGCCGGTCAGCAGCGCGAGCGCTTCCGTGTAATGCCCGCTTTGCAGGTGCTCGGCGACCTTGGCGAGCTCCGCGGACAGCAGGCTCGCTTCGGGTACGTCCTTGAGGGCTGCCTGCCACGCGCGCAGGTGCGTCACGGCGAGGTTCGGGTCGATATTCTGCGCGCCGCCGCGCAGCAGGTTCAGGGTCTCCTGAAGTTGATCGTGCATCGTGACCTCCTGCCCGGCACCTTCGCACACCCCAAGCGGGTGAAATCGTACGATCCCGCCCGTTCAGGCCGTACCTCATGAACACATGAAGGCCACCGGTCATGGCCCCGGACGGCCGTGGCCCTTCAGGTGTGCGTGCGTTCCAGCGTGAGCGTCATGCGTCCGGCCGTGCGCTCGCCCGCATCCGCACGGCACGCGAACGACGCGCGCGCGCCGTCGTCCGACAGGCCCTGCGCGTGGAACGTGACGGCCTCCCCGGCCCAGCAGAAGTCCTGCGCGTCCACAACCGCGTGCGGAATCCAGAACGCCTCGCCGCCCAGCAGCTGCCCGCTTAGGTCCGCCAACTGCCCCATCAGGATCGCCACAGGCATCGCGGGGTAATCCTCGAAGTGCCCGGCGCAGGCTTCCACCGGAACGTTCGGCACGGCCCGCAGGATGGCGCCCTGCTGCCGCGCCACGTGCCCTTCAGGCAGCGTGCCCATCAGCACCTGGTGCCGGGGGGTCGGCTGGTGCCGGGTGCGGAACAGCCGCGCGAACGCCGCGTCCGTCAGGATCGTGTACGACACGTCCAGGTGCGCGAGCGGCTGGCCGAGGGCGGTGGCCTGCACGCGGGCGCGCACCTCCCGCTTCGTCAGGGACGCGACCTGCGCCGTCAGCTGCACGGGCGTGCCGTACGGCGCGGCGTTCCGCACGCCCGTGTACTCTGCGGAGCGCGCCAGGTAGTAGCGGCGCTGGTCGTCCGTCTGGGTCATCGCCGCGGCGCACAGGCCCGCGATGGCCGCGTGGCGGCTGAGCTCCGCGCCCTGCATCGGGCTGAGTTCCTGCGTGGCAGGCAGTTCCGCGGTGACGTTCGCCGTGAACAGGCCCGCGTCCCAGCGGGCGTTCCGCAGCGCGAAGTACGGGGGGCGCACGCAGATGCGCGCCAGCAGCGCGTCCATGTTCAGCGGGTCGGGGGTCGAGGGGATCGGCATCATGGGTCAGGGGGCGCGCACGGCGTCGCGGCGCAGTACGGCCTCGGCCTGCTCGGGCGGACCCGGCCGGGCCAGGAAGTACCCCTGGCCGTGCGCGCACCCGAGGTCCCGCAGCAGCGCCAGCTGCTCGGGCGTTTCGATGCCTTCAGCGGTCACGTCCAGGTCGAGTGTGCCGGCGATGCTGACGATCGCCTCGATGAGCGCCAGCGCGTACTGCGGGGCGACGCGCGGCGACCCGAGGTCCCGCACGAACGAGCGGTCCACCTTCACCGTCTGGATCGGCAGGTCCCGCAGGTAGCTGAGGCTGCTGTACCCGGTGCCGAAATCGTCAATGGCGAGCGTCACGCCCAGGGCGCGCAGTTCGCGCAGCACGTCGCTGGTCGCCTCGGCGCTGCGCATCACGCTGCTCTCGGTGACTTCCAGTTCCAGCAGGTGCCCGTCCAGGCCGCTGGCGTGCAGAGCCGCCTCGACGGTCCGCGTGAAATTCGGGTGCGCGAGCTGTAGCGGCGCGACGTTCACGCACATGCGCACGTCCGGCAGGCCCTGCGCGCGCCACCGCGCGAGCTGCGCGCACGCCTCGTTCAGCGCCCACGCGCCCAGCGGCACGATCAGGCCGCTCGTTTCCGCCACTGGAATGAACTCTGCGGGGGAGACCACGCCCAGTTCCGGGTGGGTCCAGCGCATCAGCGCCTCGACCTTCATGGGCCGGGCCGAGTCGAGCGCGTACAGCGGCTGGTAATGCAGGTGCAGTTCCCCGCGCGTGAGCGCACCCTGCAGGGCGCGTTCCAGGCGCGCGCGGCCCTCGATGGCCGCGTCGAGTTCCGGCGCGTACAGGCGCACGGCGTTCTTGCCGCTGTGTTTCACCTGGTACATGGCGCTGTCCGCCTGCCGCAGCAGCGTGCCCGCGTCGGTGCTGTGCAGGGGCGCGTTGCTGATGCCGATGCTGCTGGTGATGAGCAGCGTCTGCCCGGCGTACGGGATGGGCCGCGTCAGGTCCTGCAGAACGCGCGCGGCGAGGCGTTCAGCGTCGTGCACGTCCGTGTTCCAGAGGGCCACGACGAACTCGTCGCCGGTAAGGCGCGCGACGACGTCGCTGGGTCGGCTCAGGGCGCGCAGCCGCTCCGCGATCTCCCGCAGGACGACGTCGCCGGCCTCGTGCCCGAGCGTGTCGTTGGCGCTCTTGAACCCGTCGATGTCGATGTACAGCAGCGACACTGGCAGGCCGCTGAGCTGCGCGTGGTCGAGCGTGCGGTGCAGTTCCTGCATCAGCTGCAGCCGGTTCGGGAGGCTGGTGAGCAGGTCCGTGTACGCGAGGCGTTGCAGCGTTTCGGAACGCACCTCGGCGCGCGCGTAGCGCTCCTTGAACCCGATGAATGACACGGTCAGCGCGAGCAGCGTGAGGTTCGCGAGGTTCAGCTGCAGCAGCGCGAACAGCACCGGCGTGGCGCTCGGCACGGTTGCCCACCGCGCGGTGTACAGCGCGGTGCCCGCGAGGATCAGCCCGAAGAACGCCAGCGAGACCGTGCGGGCAATGCGGACGTTCGGGACGAAGAACGACAGGACGTACAGCGCCGGAATCCAGAAGAACGTCTCGGTCATTTCCGCGGTGACGTCGAGCGTGGGCGTGCGGGTGAGCAGGAACGCGAACTTCGCGAAGAAGAACGCGCTCGCGGTCCACACGATGGCGTTCACGCTCTGGGCCACGCTGACGCGGCGCAGCAGCAGCCCCAGCCACATCAGGCCCATCAGGACGCCGAGGAGCGGGTACGCGTACAGGTCGAGTTCGATGGGTTCGGGGGTGCGCTGCTCGAACCATGCGCCGCTCAGGAACGCGAGCGCCGCGCACGGCACGGCCACCAGCAGGCTGCGACGCCAGTTGTGGTCCGGGTCGCTGGAGGGGGAGGGCACCGGCATTCCCTTCACGCTACGAGCAGTGTACCCCTCGTCGCCGCGAAGATTCCCGCGTGCGGCGCGGCGCGCGCTGTACGCAGTCCCACGCGACTTTATGCACGTGGTGGGGGGTGGAAGCGGTTCTGGGTGCATGGTCTCGCAGCAGCGCTGGGGGCCGCCTGGAGCGGGTTGCGTGGGGTGTAGGATCGGAGTAGTGTGAGCAGCGCCACCGGACGAATGGACGTTTGTTAGGTCGGGTCCGGGGCGCCTCGACCAACACCACACCGGAGGAACGCGAATGACCGCCGCAGGACTCAACTGGCAAGGACTCATGGAGCAGATGGAGCGCGCCTTGCCGCATACCCAGGCCAGCGACGCGTCGCTGGCTTATTTCAGATACCCCAAACGCACCGTGACGCTCAGCCTCCCCGTCCGCATGGACGACGGCGCCGTACGCGTCTTCAAAGGCTACCGCACCGTGCACAGCATCGGCCGCGGTCCCGCCATGGGCGGCGTCCGCTACAAGGACGGCCTGAACGCCCACGAATGCGAAGTGCTCGCCGGCATCATGACCCTCAAGGCCGCCATCGCGGACCTGCCCATCGGCGGCGCCAAAGGCGGCGTGAACGTCGACCCGACCACGCTCAGCCCCGGCGAACTCGAACGCCTCACGCGCCGCTACACCAGCGAACTCGTCGAACTCATCGGCCCGCGCGAGGACATCATGAGCCCCGACATCGGCACCGACGAGCAGGTCATGGCGTGGATGCTCGACACCTACAACGAAAACCTCGGTGACACCAGTAGCGGCGTCGTCGTCGGTAAACCCATCCCGCTCGGCGGCAGCTACGGCAGCAAGGACGCCCGTGGCCGCAGCGCCGCCCTCGTCACCGAACAGGTGCTCGGCAGCGTCAAGAACCTCAGCGTGGCCGTGCAGGGCTTCGGCGGCGTCGGCCGTAAGGCCGCGCAGGTCCTCGCGCAGCGCGGCGCGCACATCGTCGCCGTCAGCGACCAGGCCGGCGGCGCGTACGCCAGCGGCGGCCTCGACCTCGACGCCGTCATCGCGCACCGCGACCTCACCGGCAGCGTCGACGGCGCCGGCCTGCGCCTCACCGCGCAGGAACTCCTCGCGCTCGACGTCGACATCCTCGTGCTCGCCTGGGACTACGGCGCCATCAACGCCGGCAACGCCGCCGACGTCCGCGCCCGCACCCTCGTTGAGGCGACCAACCGCGCCGTCATGCCCGAAGCGGAAACCTTCCTGAACCGGCGCGGCGTGCAGGTCATCCCCGACCTGATCGCCAGCAACGGCGGCGTCATCGTCAACTACCTCGAGTGGGTGCAGGACGCCAGCAACTTCTTCTGGACCGAGGACGAAATCGTCCGCGCGCTCGACACGCGCATCCTCGCCGCGCTCGAACACGTCATGGCCTTCGCCCGCACGCGCCAGACGGATCTCCGCACCGCCGGGTACGCCGTCGCCCTGAACCGTCTGCACGACGCCACCATCCTGCGCGGCATCTACCCGTAAGCGCCCCGGCGCGCCACGGCCAACCCCACACCCCCACGTTCCTTTCTCCCCCAAAAGGAGTGCCCATGACCACCACCGAGCACGACACCACCCCACCACGCCACACGCACGAGATCCCCTCGTACCTCGACCCCCGCCACCTCGGCCCGTATGGCATCTTCCTGGAGCAGGTGGAGCGGGTAACGCCGTACCTGGGGAAACTGGCGTACTGGGTGGAAACGCTGAAGCGGCCCAAACGCATTCTGGTGGTAGACGTCCCCATCCACCTCGACGACGGCACCGTCGCGCACTTCGAGGGTTACCGCGTCCAGCACAACACCAGCCGAGGTCCCGCCAAGGGCGGCATCCGCTACCACCAGGACGTCACGCTCAGCGAAGTCATGGCGCTCTCGGCATGGATGACCGTCAAGAACGCCGCCGTGAACCTCCCGTACGGCGGCGGTAAGGGCGGCATCCGCATCGACCCGCGCAAGTACAGCACCGCGGAACTCGAACGCCTCACGCGCCGCTACACCACCGAAATCGGCCTGATCATCGGGCCGGAAAAGGACATTCCCGCGCCCGACGTGAACACCAACCCGCAGATCATGGCGTGGATGATGGACACCTACAGCATGAACACCGGCAAGACCGCCACCGGCGTCGTCACCGGGAAACCCATCAGCCTCGGCGGGTCGCTGGGCCGCAGTGACGCCACCGGCCGCGGCGTGTTCGTCACCGGCGCGCAGGCCATGCAGAAACTCGGCGTGCCTCTCGAAGGCGCCCGCGTGGCCGTGCAGGGCTTCGGGAACGTCGGTAACGCCGCCGCGCGCATCTTCCACGACCACGGCGCGAAAATCGTCTGCATTCAGGACGTGACCGGCACGATCTACAGCAGTGCCGGCATCAACCCGCACCAGGCCATCGAGCACCTGCGCAGCACTGGCAGCATCCTCGGGATGCCCGATACGGACACCCTCGACCGCGACGCCTTCTGGGAAACCGAGTGCGACGTCTTGATTCCCGCCGCGCTCGAGAACCAGATCACCGAAGCGAACGCCGGTCGCATCCGCGCGAAAGTCATCGTGGAAGGCGCCAACGGCCCCACCACGCCCGCCGCGGACGACATCCTGCACGAGCGGGGCGTGACGGTGGTGCCGGACGTGCTCGCCAACGCGGGCGGCGTGACGGTGTCGTACTTCGAGTGGGTGCAGGACTTCAGCAGCTTCTTCTGGACCGAGGACGAGATCAACGCCCGCCTCGACCGCATCATGACCGAGGCGTTCGGCAGCCTGTGGGACGTGGCAGCCCGGCACAAGGTGACGCTGCGCACGGCCGCGTACATCGTGGCCTGCACCCGCGTGCTCGAAGCGCGCGCCCTCCGCGGCCTCTACCCCTGAGCCGAAGCCGGCATCCCTGAGTGGCGCCCGGAAGTTCGCTTCCGGGCGCTGGCCTTGTGCGGCCAGGTTCAGGCCAGGGAACGCCAACGGCAGCGCGCCGGCGTCCGGCTGAACGCAGTGTGACGCTTCTTTCCGGGTGAGCGGCGCTGCATGAACGCGGCCCGTGCGGCGCATGGGCGCGCGCCACGTGCCGGAGCGCCTAGAATTCACGCCATGACTGACGCGGCGATCCGAAAAGGGCAGCGGCTGCTGGCGCTGTGGCGCGCCGCCCAGGGCGGCGAGCGTGACAAGGCCCGCAACGTCCTGATGCACCTCCTCACGCAGGCAGGCCTGACCCTCCATGACCTCGACGCGACCCTGCCGGCCCTCACCGACCCGGCCCTCACCGGCGACGTACGCCCCGCCGACGCGCTGCTCCTCGCCCTGAACGGCACGCCGGAAGAAGTGGACGCCGCCATCCTCGCCCTCGTGGATGAACCGGACCTCACACCCGCCGAACGCGCGCGCGTGCTGGAAAGACTCAACGTGGCCCGCCTTGCGGAGACCCGCGCGGAAGGCTGGGTGTACGGCCACCCGGACGCCGAGATCACGCCGGACCTGCTGGTCCGCGCCGCCCAGACCCTTGGGGACGCAGAGGTGGCGGGCGCGCCCGCGCGGACCCTCGCGGACGCCGTCCGGGACCTCTCGCTGCTGCACGCTGCGCGCCTCGCCCGGCCCGAACGGGCCCTGCGCGTCGACAGCGAACTGACCGGCGCGTTCCTGGCGTCCGTCTGCGCGGCCCTGTCGGGCGTGCCCGCGAGCCTGCACTCTCCGGACGCTGCGGTGGGCGCGTGGCGCGTGAACGCGTACCTGAGCGCCAACGAACTCGCGCGCGTGCGGGCCGTGCAGGCCAGCGAAGGGGACGCTCTCCGGCGGGAACTGCTGCGCGCCGCGCGGGCGTTCGGCCGCGCGACCGGCGAGGCACTGCGCGACTAGAATGAGCGGCACATGACCGATCTCCTGAAGAACTGGCAGCCCGCGCCGAGTGGCGTGCGGCACGTCGTGAGTGTCTCCCTGGGCTCCAGCAAGCGCAACGCGCGCGAGGAAACCGAGGTCCTCGGGCAGCGGTTCATTCTGGAGCGCCTCGGCACCGACGGGGACGCCCGGCAGGCCGCCGAGGTGCTGCGCGCCCTCGACGGTCGTGTGGACGCGTTCGGGCTGGGCGGCGCGGACCTGTACGTCGTCGCGGCCGGGCGGCGCTACTCGTTCAGCAACGTCCGCAAACTCGTCGCGAATGCACGCCAGACGCCTGTCTTGGACGGCAGCGGCCTGAAGAACACCCTGGAGCGCGAGGCCGTCCGGCAGCTCGACAGCGTGCTGCGCTGGAAAACGCAACGGGTGCTGATGGTCAGCGCCGTCGACCGCTTCGGGATGGCCGAGGCGCTCGCGGAGCACGGCGCGGACCTCGTGTACGGCGACATCATCTTCGGGCTGAGCATGAACATTCCCCTGCGGACCCTGAGCGCCCTGCGGAACGTGGCGCGCACTGTCCTGCCGGTCATCACGCACCTCCCGCAGGACTGGTTCTACCCGACCGGCGACAAGCAGAACGAGAGCGTGCAGGGCAAAGGCACGCAGTACTACGCGTGGGCCGACGTCATCGCCGGGGACACGCACTACGTGAAGCGCTACGCACCCCGTGACCTGGCGGGGAAGACCGTCCTCACGCAGACCATCACCGAACCGGACCGCGTGTGGATGCGGGAGCGGGGCGTCGCCCGGCTCATCACGACCACGCCGAAGATCGGGTCGCGGAACTTCGCGACGAACGTCATGGAGGCCATGTTCGTCGCGCTGGCCGGCAAGAAGGAAGCGCTGAGCGAAGCGGAGTACCTGCAGTTCATCCGCGACGTGAACTTCCGCCCGCAAGTGAACGAACTGTAACCGGCGGGTAGCGGGGCTCGGGCGCACCCCCACGGAACGCAGGCCGCTGCCGGTTCGCGACGCGCTGAGGTGAACGAGGTGTAAAGGTGTGCGCGCGCCGTTGACAGGGCGCCCTGCGGCGCGGCGTTTACAGTGAGGCCGTATGGTGACTTTGTTTGTCGCGCCGACGGCGCAGAACGTGGGCCTCACCAGCGTCGCGCTGGGGCTCGCGCGGGCGCTGCAGCGCAGCGGTCTGAAGGTCGCGTTCCTGAAGCCGGTCGCGCAGGATCACGCGGCGCCCGACGCGAGCGTGCACTTCGCGCGCGCGCTGATCACGCCGCACGTGCCGGACGCCGTGCCGCTCGCGCGCGCCGAGGCGCTGCTGGGTGGCAGCGCGGACGAGCAGCTGATGGAGGAGGTCGTGACCCTGGCGGCGCAGGCCACGCAGGACGGCGCGGACGTCCTCGTGGTGGAGGGCGTCAGCCTGGGCGGCCGCAACCCGTACGCCGCGCAACTGAACGTCGCCCTGAACCGCAACCTGACGGCGCGCGCTGTGCTCGTGGCCAGCCTGGAGGGGCGCACGCCCGCGGACCTCGCGGACGGGCTGGAGATCGCCGCGCAGGACTACTCCGGGTCCAGCGGGGAGGGCCTCGCGGGGTACGTCCTGAACTTCCTGCCGCGCGGCCTGGATTTCGGCGCGCTGCTTGCCGAGCTGCGGGGCCGCAGCCGCGCGCTCGCGGCGGGCCTGCCGCTGCTGGGCGTAATCGGCGAGAACACCGAGGTGGCCGCGCCGCGCACGCGGGACATCGCGGTGGCGCTCGGCGCGCGCGTCCTGAACGCCGGCGAGATGGATACACGCCGAGTGACGAGCACGCTGGTGTCCGCGCGGAGCGCGCCGTACATCGTGGACCTCCTGAAGGCCGGGACGCTCGTCGTGGCGCCCGGCGACCGTGAGGACGTGATCATGGCGACGAGCCTCGCGCACCTCGCGGGAACGCCGCTGGCCGGGCTGCTGCTCACGGCGGGTCAGGCGCCTGAGGAGCCGATCTGGCGCCTGTGCCAGCCGGCGCTCGGCAGCACGCTGCCGGTGCTGCTGGTCGAGTCGAACACGTACGTGACGGCGGGCCGCCTCACGCAGCTCGACCGGGCTGTTCCGCCGGACGATACGGCCCGCATGGAGCGCACGCTGGAGTACGTCGCGGACCGCCTGGACACGGCGCCGCTGCGTGCGCGCGCGACCGGTGGGGGCGAGGTGCGGTTGCCGCCGGCGGCATTCCGGCATCACCTCATCACGAAGGCGCGCGTAGCGAACAAACGCATCGTGCTGCCGGAAGGGGACGAGCCGCGCACCGTGCGCGCCGCCGCCATCTGCCATGAGAAAGGCATCGCGCGGTGTGTGCTGCTCGCCAAGCCCGAGCGGGTGCGCGCCGTCGCGGACGCGCAGGGCGTGACGCTGCCGCCGGAGCTGGAGATCATCGACCCGGACGAGGTGCGCGGCCGGTACGTGGAGCCGATGGTGGAGCTGCGCCGCAGCAAGGGCCTGACGGCGCCCATGGCGGAAGCGCAGCTGGAAGACACGGTCGTGCTCGGCACCATGATGCTCGCGCAGGACGAAGTGGACGGCCTCGTGAGCGGCGCGGTGCACACGACCGCGAACACCGTGCGGCCCGCGCTGCAGCTGATCAAGACGGCGCCGGGCGCGACCATCGTGTCGAGTGTGTTCTTCATGCTGATGCCCGAGCAGGTCCTCGTGTACGGCGACGCGGCCATCAACCCAAACCCGGACGCGGAGCAGCTCGCGGAAATCGCCGTGCAGTCGGCGGACAGCGCGAAGGCGTTCGGCATCACGCCGCGCGTCGCCATGATCAGTTACAGCACTGGCACGAGCGGCGCGGGCGAGGACGTCGAGAAGGTCAAGCGCGCCACGGACCTCGTCCGCGAGCGCCGACCGGACATCATGATCGACGGGCCCCTGCAGTACGACGCGGCGAGCGTCCTGTCCGTCGGGGAGCAGAAAGCCCCTGGCAGTCCCGTGGCGGGCCGCGCGACGGTGTTCATCTTCCCGGATCTGAACACCGGCAACACCACCTACAAGGCCGTGCAGCGCAGCGCGGGCGTCGTGGCGGTCGGGCCGATGCTGCAAGGGCTGAACAAACCCGTGAACGACCTGTCGCGCGGCGCACTCGTGGACGACATCGTGTACACCATCGCCCTGACGGCTATTCAGTCGACGCAGTGACGGCCCCGTCAGGGCGGGACGCTTTGGGCGTCCCGCCCTGATCTGGTAAACTGGCTCCTGTTGCCGCGTGGCGCCTCGACGCGCCCCGGCCAAAACCAAGGAGAACAACATGATCAGCGTGACGGAACTGCGCAACGGAACGAAAGTGGAAATGGACGGCGGCTTGTGGGAATGCCTCGAGTACTCGCACCTCAAGATGGGGCGCGGCGGCGCGAAGGTCGTCACGAAGTTCCGCAACATGGAGACGGGCAGCATCGTGGACCGCACCTTCAACAGCGGCGAAAAACTGCAGGACATCTTCGTTGAAGGCAAGACCATGCAGTACCTGTACAAGGACGGCGACGACTTCATGTTCATGGACATGGAGACCTTCGACCAGGTGAGCCTGCCCCCCGTCCTCGCGGGCGAAGCCGGCCGCTTCCTGAAGGAAAACATGGAAGTCGAAGTGCAGATGTTCCGCGAGAAGCCCCTCAAGATCACGCTGCCCAACCAGGTGATCCTGAAGATCATCGAAACGGATCCTGGCGTGCGCGGCGACACCGTCAGCGGCGGCACCAAGCCCGCCAAGCTCGAAGGTGGCGCGACCGTGCAGGTGCCGCTGTTCGTGGAGCAGGGCACTGACGTGAAGGTCGACACCCGCACCGGCGAGTACCTCGGCCGCGCGTAATCGCCATGCCTGAAAGCAGCAGCCGCTCCCACGCTGGGGGCGGCTGCTGCTTTGTGACGCTGAACCCAGTCCAGTTTGCGCGCCTGGGGCGCGTCTGCGCGGTACAATCCCCGGAGGATTGCCAGCCAACAAACGTTTGACCGGCCAACACCGTGCAGGGAGGAACCCATGAATCCGCAAGATCTCAAAGACATCCTCAACGCGCTTGAGAGCGCCGACGTCCGTGAATTCAGCCTCAAGACCGGCGAGTACGAACTGAACATCCGCCGCGGCCCCGAAGCGGCGCCCGTGCAGATGATCGCCGCGCCCGCCCCGGTCGTCCACGCCCCCCGCGCCCGCAGCCCCCACGCCCACCCCGAGCGCCACGCCGGCCCCTACGCCCGCCGCCGAGGCCGCGCCGGCCCCCGCGCCCGCCGCGACCGGCACGCCCGTCAAGGCGCCCATCGTCGGCACGTTCTACTCCGCCAGCAGCCCCGACGCTCCCGCATACGTGAAAGTCGGCGACCGCGTCGAAGCCGGGCAGGTCCTGTGCATCATCGAAGCGATGAAGCTCATGAACGAGATCGAGGCGGAGCAGGCCGGGACCATCAAGCAGATCCTCGTGAAGAACGCCGAACCCGTCGAGTACGGCCAGACCCTGTTCATCATCGAGTGAAACGCCCGGCGCGCGCCGCGCCGGGACGGCCCGCTGCGCCCGGCCCGCGCGCCGACGTTTGCCCCCACGCGGGCAAGGACGTGTCATGTTCAAGAAAATCCTGATCGCCAACCGCGGCGAGATCGCGCTGCGCGTCATCCGCACCGCGCGCGAACTGGGCATCAAGACCGTCGTCGTGTACTCCCAGGCCGACGAGAAGAGCCTCCCCGTGCTCCTCGCCGACGAATCCGTGTGCGTCGGTCCCGCGCCCAGCAACGCCAGCTACCTCAACATCCCCAACATCCTCAGCGCCGCGCTTATGACCGGCGCCGAAGCCATCCACCCTGGATACGGCTTCATGGCCGAAAACCCCGACTTCGCCGAGATGTGCCGCGAGCACGGCATTGTCTTCATCGGCCCGACGCCCGAAAGCATGCGCGCACTCGGCAGCAAGGCCGGCGGGCGCGACATCGCCGCGCAGTCCAATGTTCCCACCGTGCCCGGCACGGGCGTGCTGGACAGCGTCGAGGACGCCCTGTTCGCCGCGAAGAACATCGGCTACCCGGTGCTGCTCAAGGCCAGCGCCGGCGGTGGCGGACGCGGCCAGAAAGTCGTCCGCACCCAGGATGAACTGCGCAGCGCCTTCGGGCAGGCACAGGAGGAAGCGCGCCTGTACTTCGGCGACCCCGCCATCATCATGGAGAAATTCCTCGAGGAGTTCCGGCACGTCGAGGTGCAAGTCATGGGCGACGGGCAGGGGCACGTCATCCACATCGGCGAGCGTGACTGCAGCATCCAGCGCCGCAACCAGAAACTCATCGAGGAAGCACCCAGCACCCTCCCGGACACGCTCCGTCAGGAGATCCTCTCGGCCGGCGTGCGTCTCGCCCAGCACGTGAACTACGCAGGCGCGGGCACGCTCGAATTCATCGTGGACACCGACGGGAACTTCTACTTCATGGAGATGAACACCCGGATCCAGGTGGAGCACTGCGTCAGCGAGATGATCAGCGGCCTGGACTTCGTGAAACTCCAACTGGAAATCGCCGCCGGGTACGGCCTGGCCATCCAGCAGGACGACGTGAAACTGCGCGGGCACGCCATCGAATGCCGCATCAACGCCGAAGACCCCGACAAGGACTTCCGCCCGGCCGCCGGGAAGCTCGAGAACGTCCACTTCCCCGGCGGGGCCGGCACGCGCGTGGACAGCCACGCGTACAGCGGTTACACCATCCCACCGCACTACGACAGCCTGATCGGCAAGCTGATCGTGCACCACGACACGCGTGACCTTGCCATCGCCCGCATGAAGCGCGCGCTGCAGGAAACCGTGATTGACGGCCCGAAAACCACCGTGCCGCTGTACGTGAAGATCATGGACAACCCGTTCTACAAACGCGGCGCGGTCCTCACGAACTTCCTGAAAACCCGCATGGAGATGTAAGCAAACGGGCGGGGGGCGGGGCGGCCACGGTCGCCCCGCCCCCCGCCCGTTCAGCGGTGCAGGCTGGAGCGGGCGCCGGGGGCACCCTCGCGCACCCGCGGGCCCCCATCCGCTACAGTCGCGGGGTGCGCTCCCTTGCCCTGACCGTCCTGCTGCTCACGCCCGCACTCGCGGCGCCCGTACGGCTCCAGTTCACACCCGGCCAGCCTGTGAACGCCACCGTCACCTTCGAGCGCGTCGTGACGTTCCTGAGCGTGGACGTGCAACCCAAACCGAACGTGCGCCTGAGCGCCACGGCGCTCGCCGCCGCGAAAACCAGGTGGCAGAAAGCGCTCGCCGCCCAGCCGGTCCCCCTGCCGAACCGCTGGACCTTCCAGGGCGCCGGCGCCGCGCCCAGCGGAACGGACGTGAGCGCCGCCGACCTCACGGTGACCCTCGACGCCTTCGACCTGCTGTTCGGGGCGCGCATGCGCGTCGACATTCAGGCGAATGGTGCGCCCGTCGGCACGTACGACAACGCCCGTTTCCAACTCCAGCTGAAAGACGTGCAGCCTAGGGTCTGTGCGACTGAACGCGGACGAAGGGCTGGGTCGTCCGTTGAAGAGACGAAGCTACAGGAAACTGCCGCGAAATCCGTCGACTGAACGGCCATCCGATGCCGAAACACCCCGAAATCTGGCCTGCGGGATTCAGTCGCACAGACCCTAGGCGTGGCGTCGGCCTCAGCACCATCCGGTACAACCAGGCCTGGATCGCCGCCATTCTCAGTGACGCCTTCACCACCGCCGCCGAGGACGACACCCGCACCACCACGGAAACGCGCGGCGCGTACCCGCCGCAGCCATTCGCGCTCGACGCGTTCATCGCCGAGGACCTCCCCACCAAAAGCACCCTGCGGCTCGGGGCTGCCGACCGGACTGGCGCGCGCTCCTTCACCGCCACGGCCACCCTCCAACCGGGACGGTATGTCGGCGTTCAGGGCGGCCGCGTAACCCTCGAAAGCGGTTCACGGACGGTGGACGGCGCCACGGACCCGCGCGGCCTGCCCATCGGCGTCATCGGGCGCAGTACCGCCATCATCCGCGTGCCCCTCCCGGACGTGGACCCGAGCGTCAACGTCACCTTCCGCGCCCGCGTAGACGCCACCCTCACGCAGACATGGCGCTGAGCGAACGTGACGCCCTGCTGTCCACGCGGCTGGGCCGGGCGTGGCCGCACGCCGCCCTGCTGGACGCCCTGCGCCTCTCCGGGCACGCGGACGTTCTGGACGTGGGCGCCGGCACGGGCGACCTGCTGCGGACCCTGCGCGCGGCCGGGCACACCGGGCGGTTAGAAGGCCTGGACACAGCGCCGCACGGCACGGTCCGCGCGGGCGACGCGCACGCCCTCCCGTACCCAGAAGGCACGTTCGACGCGGTGCTCCTCGTCCGGGTCTTCATGCACCTGCAGGACCCCGCCGCAGCCCTGCGGGAAGCGGAGCGCGTCCGGCGCCCCGGCGGGCAGGTCATCGTTGCTGCCCACGGGCCCGCGCACCTGCAGGCGCTGCGCCACTCCGCCGGTGAGATACCAGACGCGCACGACACCCTGCTGGAGCACCTGCGCGCCCTTGGCGCCGCCCCACGCAGCCAGGTGCTCACGTGGTCCGTCACCCTGACGCGCACGGACGCCTCCACGCTCCTGCCGGGCGTCACGTTTGACCCGCGCGCGCTCCCGGCCACGTGGCCCGACACCCTCTCGCTGGTCGTGCACACCCTGCAGCCCTGACCCGCCCGGGAAGAGGGGAGGGGGCACCCCTCGGTGCCCCCTCCTTCACGTGCCGGGATCTTACTCGGCGGTGCCGTTCCCGCCGCCACGGCGGCCACGGCGCCGACGGCGGCGGCGCTGCCCGTCCGCATCCAGGCCGCTCTCGGCAACCGGGGCGGCCTGAGCTTCCGGTGCGGGCGCTGCCGGCGCGCGCTCCGCACGTTCACGCGGCTGCGCCGGGCGGGCGCTCGCCTGACGCGCCGGCCCACGCTCGCGGTCCCCGCCGCTGCGTTCCGGGCGCTCCCCGCGCCCCTCGCGGGGCGCGCTGCGGTCACGGAAGCCGCCGCGTTCGCGGAGCCCGCCACGGTCACGGCCGCCACCGTTGCCCTGCCCGTCGTCCGGCGGGAGGTTCTCGATGCTCCAGTCCCCGAAGTACATGCGCTGCACCGTGATGTTTACGGGGCGCAGGTGCTCGTTGCGGGCGCGTTCGAGCGTCACAATGCGGCGGCGCTGCCCGCCCCCGCTCTGGGGGCGCGCTGACTCGTAGCTGCCACTGCGGCCACGCCCGCTGCCCTGACCGGCGGCGCTCAGCGTGCCGTTCGTGCGCGCGCCGGGTCCGCTGCGACGCTCACCGCCGCGCTCTCGGTCGCCGTCCGTGCCGCCCTGGCGGGGTGCGCCCCGGCCAGGGCGTACTTCCTTTTCTTTTTCGTCACGGCGGCGCGCGCGCGCCTTGCTGTCGCCTGCATTCATGGGGTTCTCCTGCGTGAAGTCAATCTGACGCGCGAGCGGGTTCACTTGCGCGATGGTCACGGTGACCGCGTCCCCGAGGCGGAACATCCGCCCGGTGCTGCGGCCCCGCAGCATCATGGCGTCCTCCAGGAACAGGTAGTAGTCGTCGTCGAGGTTGCTGATGTGCAGCTTGCCTTCCACGCCGTTGTCCAGGGCAATGTACAGGCCGCTGGCCACCACGCCCGATACGTGCCCCTCGAAGGTTTCCCCGAGGTGCTCTTCGGCCCATTTCGCCTGGTAGTACTTCGTGAGGTCGCGTTCCGCCTCGGCGGCGGTGCGTTCACGGTCACTGGTGTGCTGCCCCATTTCGGGCAGCTTGGCGGACATGTCGGCCTTGTACCGTTCGGTCGCCTCGCCGCTCAGCTGCGCCTTGAGGACGCGGTGCACGAGCAGGTCCGGGTACCGGCGGATGGGGCTGGTGAAGTGCAGGTACTCGTCGAACGCGAGCCCGAAGTGACCGAGGTTCTCCTCCGCGTACCGCGCCTGCTTGAGGCTGCGCAGCAGCAGGGTGTTCACGGCGCTCTCCTGCGGCGTGCCGCGGACCTGCTTCAGGACGCCCTGGTACGCCTGCGGCGTCGGGTCACTCCCCTGGAACGCGAGGCCCATGCGGCCCAGCGCGGCGCTCACCTCACCGAATCGCCCGGCGGTGGGCTCCTCGTGCACGCGGTACAGCGTGGGCACGTGGTGCTCCAGCAGGTACCGCGCGACGACCTTGTTCGCGAGGAGCATCAGGTCCTCGATCATGCCGCGCGCCGTTTCCTCGCGGATGGGGATGAGTTCCATGCGGCCGTCCGGGCCGACGTCCACCTTCACCTCGCGCAGCTTGAAGTCCAGGCTGCCCGCACGCAGGCGCCGTTGACGCATGCGCGTCGTGAGCTTCAGCAGCAGGTGCAGGTCCCCTTCGAGGTGGCGGGCGTGGTGCGGCATGGTCGCCGTGCCCTCGCTGTACGCCTGCACCTCGTCGTACGTCAGGCGCGCCTTGCTGTTGATGACGCTGTTCGCGAGTTCCACGTTCAGGATGTCCCCGTCCGCGGTGAGCTCGATCAGCGCACTCATCGTGAGGCGGTCCTCGTACGGCACGAGGCTGCACACGCCGTTGCTGAGGTGCTCGGGCAGCATCGGCAGCACGCGGCCCGGCAGGTACACGCTGGTGGCGCGCGCGTACGCCTCGTCATCCAGGGCGCTGCCCTGCGTGACGTAATGGCTGACGTCCGCGATGTGCACGCCAATCAGGAAGTTCCCCGCCTCGGTCGGCTGAATGTGGATGGCGTCGTCGAAGTCCTTGGCGTCGCGGCCGTCCACCGTGAAGATGTTCCGGTCGCGCAGGTCCAGGCGCCCCACGAGCGCGCTGGGCGGCAGCTGGCGGGGGATTGCCTCGGCCTCCGCGAGGGCTTCCTCAGGGAAGTCGTCGTGCAGGCCGTACTTCACGATGACGGCCTGCGTCTCGGTTTCCGGGTCGTCCTGCTCGCCGAGCACGCGGGTGATCTGGCCGTACACCTCGTCCTCGCCGGTCTGCTCCGGCCAGAACAGGGCCGCCACGACGCGCGCGCCGCCCGGCACGTCCTCGGTGCCGTCCGGAACGAGCATGATGCGGTGCCGGGCGCGGGCGTCGTCGGCCTTCAGGATGGCGTAGCCGCGCGCGTACTCCAGCGTGCCGACCAGTTGCGTGTACGCGCGCTGCACGATGCGCACCACGACCGCTGCGGGGCTGTCGCCGCGGCGTCCGCCGCGCCCTTCGGGACGCACGAGGACGATGTCGCCGTTCCAGGCTTCCAGCGTCCCTTCCGGCGCGACGTAGTAGTCGTCGCCGCCGTCATCCGGCACGACGAACCCGAAGCCCGCCGCGGACGCCTGGAAGCGCCCACGCACGAGGTTCATCGCCTCGGGCAGGCCGTAGGTGTGCTTGCGCGTGCGGACCACGAGGCCCTGCGTGGCCAGGTCCGAGAGCAGGTCCGTGAACGCGCGGCGCGAGCCGAGCACGTCACGGTCGCGGCGGGTGAAGGTCCGCTCGAGGTCGCGGACGTGCACGGGCCGCCCGAGTTTCTTGAGCTGCGCGAGCAGCAGTTCGCGGGCGGCGTCCACGTTCTGCGCGTCCGCCGTGTCGGGCAGGTCGTCCGTCACGATCTCGCCGGCGTCGTCGTCACTGGCCTCGTTGTCGAGGCGCTCGTTGGCGTCCGGCTCGTCCAGCGAGGCTGGTTCGGGCGTAAGGTCCGCGGCGGGCGCCACGGGGACGGGCGAGTCCGGCTGGGCGGGCGCGTCGGCGCGCGGTGTGGACGGCGCGTCCGGCGTGGGCGCCGCGCGGTTCGCGCGGACGCTGCGGCGGCGCGTCTGCCGTGCAGGCGCCTCAGGGGTGGGCTTCGCCGTGACAGGGGCGTCCATGGCGGGCGCTTCCGGGACGGGCGGTTCCTGCTCGTCACCCTCCACGGCCGCCTCGACCGAGAGAGCCTCGGCGACCGGCGCGGGGGTGGGGGCGTCCGGTACGCGTGCGTTCTTGCGGCGCGTGCGTTTCGCCGGCGCGGACTCGGCGGGGGCCTCGGCCACGGTGCTCACGGCCGGGGTGGGCTCGGGCGTCGGCGCGTCCGGTTCGGCGTTCTTACGGCGGCCACGGCGGGGCTTGGCCTCGGTTGGCGCGGGCGCCGCCGCAGGCTCGGCCTGCACGGCAGGGGTGTCCGCCACCACGGGCTCCGCTTCGGGCGCGGGGGTGATGTCAGGGCGCTCGGCGGCCACTTCCGGCGCAGCGTCAAGCTCCGCCACCGGCGCGGGCACGGCCTGGGGTTCCTGCAGCGCAGCCTTGCGGCCACGCGTGCGTTTCAGCGTGGTGGCCTCGGCGTCGGCCAGGGCGGCTTTGGGTTTCCGGCCGCGCCGCGCCGGGGTGGGCGCTTCGGCCGCGGTGGGTTCGGTCGCGTCCGCCTCAAGCGGAGCGGTCGGGGTTTTTGCGCGGTTGGCGCGCGGTTTCCTGCTGGGGGTCTCGGTCGGTTCGGCGCTCACGGCGCGCGTTCGACGAGGCGAGGCGCTCACGCTCTCCTGAGCGGTGCGCTGCGGGGTGTTGTCGGCGTCCGGGTCAGCCTTGCGGCGACGCTTTTCGGAGGCCGGGGCGGCCTGGGAATCGGCCACGCGCTCCTTTTTCGCTTTCGGCATTCAGCACCTTGTGTTACGGGTCGCAGCGCCCACCCAGCCGACGCGGCAAACCAACTCGCCAACGTCCTGTGGTGCGGCGCATCCTGCGCCCGCAAGCACCGCCAGCATACCACGCGCCCAGACGCGCATCAGCAAAGGCCAAGATCACCGTAAGGTCACGTCAGCGCACCGTCAGCCGCGCCGTCAGGCACCACCTCCCCGGTGAGCGGCGCGTGATCGCTCAGGCGCACACTGCGGTCCACGCGCACCTCCCGCAACGCCACCCCAGACGTCAACAGGTAATCAATCCGCCATCCCACGTCATTCGCGTATGCGTTCCCGCGGTTCGACCACCACGTGTACTCCGCGCGCTCCCCCAGGCGCGCGCGGTGCGCGTCGGTCAGGCCCGCCGCGAGATGCTGCGTCATCCACGCACGCTCATGCGGCAGGAACCCGCTGTTCTTCAGGTTCCCGCGCCAGTTGCGGATGTCCACGTTCTGATGCGCGACGTTGTAATCCCCGCCGATCACCAGCGGCCCCAGCGGTAGCAGCGACTCCACCCACGCGTGGTAGAGGGGCAGCACGCGGTCCTTGAACCCCTGGCGGACCTCCCCGCTCGACCCGCTCGGCAGGTACACGCTCGCGACGCGCACGCCGTCCGTGACGGCGCTCAGCACCCGGCCCTCCACGTCGACGTCCGCCAGGCCCATGCCGACGCGCACGTCCTCCAGGCCCCGCCGGGACAGGATCGCCACGCCGCTGTACCCCGGCTTCACCGCTGGATGCCACGCGGACGCGTACCCGAGGTCCTCGAACGCCTCCGGCATCGGGTCGGCGCGCACCTCCTGCAGCAGCAGCACGTCCGGCGCGTGCGTGACCACCCATTCGCGCAGGCCCTTGCGCAGGGCGGAACGAAGACCATTCACATTCAGCGTCGTGATGCGCACCCGCGCAGCATAAAGCAGGCGTTCACCCCGCACGTCACCCTCACGCGCAGGGCTGGCGGATGCGGCGGCCTTGAGGGGAGCTTCATGGAAGGATCGTCGCCGCTGACGCTCCCAGACGCCCGGAGTAAGCTGAGCGCATGTCCGAAGTGCTTTTCCGCAACGAGAAGGACGGCAGCCCGTTCGAGATGGTGCATCCCAAAGCCGCCCGCGTGCTTCAGGACGTGCAGGCCTGGGCGGACACCAACCACTTCGAGCGCATCGTGTTCTGGCGCGACGCCGACGACGCGCAGCGCCTGTGGGTGCAACTCGGCGACGACCGCCTCAACTACTGGATGCCCGACACGGTCTTCAGCGAGGGACGCCACGAAGACGTCGAGATGCAGCTCGACTACGCCCGCGGCGCGCAGCGCCGCAGCGCCGCCGGTTACGAGAAGTTCGACCAGTAAACCGCACACGCCGAGGGGGCCGCGTCATCGCGGCCCCCTCACGTCATCCGCAGCGGGGGAGAGGCCCGCTCATGCGCGCGCGTACGTGCGCTCCAGCGACTGAATCACGCTCCGCAGTTCCGCCGGCGTGATCAGCCCCATCGCCATCGCGTGCAGCGCCGCGTCGTAACTGTCCGACGCCAGCACCATCGGCACGCCCGCACGCCACACCTCCTCCCCCAGCTTCAGGATGCCGGTATCCCGGTCCAGCGGCGTCACATCCCGGATGTACACCGCCAGCACGCGGTTCGGATGGCGATGCACCACCTCCGCGTAGATTTCCGGGTCGCGCTCACCACTGTCGCCCACCAGCACGAACTTCAGGTCCGGGTACACCTTGAAGATCCGCTCGATCTGCTCATGCTTGTACCCGCCGTGCCCGCGCAGCAGCTCAATGCCCCAGTTACGCAGGAACAGAGGCCCCAGCGGAATCCGCCGGTACGACAGAAACTGCCACAACAGGTCGTAGAAGTTCCACGGGCTGCTCGACACGTAGAAGATCGGGTTGCGCCCCTGCGGTTCCCGGGCGAGCGCCCGGTAGAACGATCCCACTCCCGGGAACGGCGAGCGCGTGCGCGCATTCCCGGTGAACACCGTTTTCAGCATCCGCCACGCGCGCGTCACGTCCGACTGAATGACGGTGTCATCCAGGTCACTGATCACGCCGTAGCGCGCCTGCGCGACCACCAGCACCCGCGCGAGATCCACCCGCTCACGCCCCTCCAGGCGCAGCGTCGCGTCGTGCCACCCGCCGGCCAGCGGCGCGTCCGACTCGAACACCAGCTTGAAGAACCCGTCCCCGTCCGACACGCTCGACACCGTCACGCTGCCCAGCGTGCCCATGACGCGCACGCCCGCGACCTCGCGCGAGAACAGGCGCCGCAGGATGTTCATGCTGTTGCGCCAGCGCGGGTCCGCGCGGTTCGGGGGGCGCATCGTGCGCGGCAGCAGCACGCGCCCACTCACTTCCACACGGTGCGGCGTGCCCCACCCGCAGTACGGCATGACGATCAGGCTGCCCCGCGCGCGGCGCGGATGAATGTACCGTTGCGTCGCCGTATCCATCAGCGACACCGCGCGCTCCAGGAGGGGCAGCATTCGTTTGAACGCGGTCACGCGCACAGTCTACCCGCAGGGGCCGGGGCGCACGCCACGCCCGGAACCTTCATGCTGCGGCCCTCGCCACTCAGCCGCGCGTCAGATGCGGTCGCTAGCGTGAGCGCATGCCCCGCTCCGCCCTGCGCCTCCCGGCGCTCGCCGCGCTGACCCTCGCGGTCGCCAGTGCGGCCACCATCCCTGCCCTGCCGCCCACGCGGCCCACCCCACCACCCTCCACGACGCCCGCCGCCCCGCCGAGCGTCACCGTGCCGGACGACCTCGCGCCCCTCCCGGAACCTCCCCCGACAACGCCCGCGCCCGCCACAGCAGCCCTGCCGTGGAACTACCAGGCGATCCACCTCAGCGGCGCGCGCACCAGTGCGACGGTCGCGAGTGTGACCGTCGCCATCCTCGATGCCGGTTACACGCGCACCGCCGCCAGCACCGCCCTCCCCGGCTACGACTTCGTGAGCGACGCCGCCCGCGCCGGCGACGGCGACGCCCGCGACCGCGACCCCGCCGCGAGTGCGGGCGTCGCCACCCACCCGGGCCTGATCGCCGACCTGATCAGCGGCATCAACCCGCGCGCACGCCTCGTGCAGGTCCGCGTTGCCGACCAGAACGGCGAGATCGACGCGCGCGACCTCGCCGACGGCCTGCGCTGGGCGGCGGGCCTGCCCGTCACGGGCGCACCCATCAACACCAACCCGGCACGCATCATCAACGCGTCCCTGTTCGCGGACTTCATTCCGCTGACCCGCTGCGACACGCGTGTCCAGGCTGCGCTCGACGCCGTCGCGGTGCGCGGCGTGCTGGTCGTCGCGGGCGCCGCCAACGACAACCGCGACGCGAGCGGGTACACGCCCGCCGGCTGCCGAGGCGTCCTGACCGTCACCGCCACGGACCGCGCGGGGCGCCGCGCGCCGTACGCGAACTACGGCCGCGCCGTGGCGCTCGCCGCGCCCGGCGGCACCCGCGAGGACGGTATCCCCACCGCGTACGGCCCGCGCGACGGCACCAGCCTCGCCGCGCCACACGTGGCCGGCGTCGCCAGCCTGCTCCTCGGCCTCAACCCGCGCCTGAGCCCCACGCAGCTCCGCGACCTGCTGACACGCACCGCCGCGCCCTTCCCGGGTGGGCGCTGCGACCCGGACACCCGCAAGACCTGCGGGACCGGCATCGTCGACGCCGAAGCGGCCGTGAAGGCCGTCAGTACCGTCAAGTGATGAATGCGGGGACGCCACACGCGGCGTCCCCGCTGCACCCTGTGGGATGTCCGTTGGCCCTGAAAGCCCCTGGGCCAGCACGGCATTCCCTGGAGGGGCGCTAGGCGCGGCACAAGCGAAGGACCCTGCCGAAGGCAGGGTCCTGTTCTGGTGGAGGCATGCGGATTCGAACCGCAGACCCTCTGCTTGCAAAGCAGACGCTCTCCCGCTGAGCTATGCCCCCAGGCCGAATCAGGGTAGCACCGCTACTGCGCGTTGTCCAGCGCCCACGCGCGCGCCAGTTCCCGCACCCTGCTCACCACCCACGTCATGCTCGGCCCACCCGGGTACGTGACGCGACTGTGGTTCTCGGTGCCCGAACGGTACGTCTGAATGCCCGTTCGCGTCCCGTCGAAGCGGACGTTCCGCACCAGGTCGAACGGGAAGTTCGCGCCGAAAGGGCCCACCGCTGGTTCCGTGCTGCGCCCCACCAACCGCTGCGACTGCACCTCGAGGTTCGCGTGGACGTTCGGGAAGACCACGTCTTTCACGTCCAGGCGCGCCGGGCCAACGAGGACGCTCCCGCACGGGTTGGATGGGTCGAACGGCCAGCGGCCCGTGCCGGGACCCCGCACGAACGCGCGCACGGCCGCGGCGTTGTCGCGCTCCCACAGGTCGCACACGCTGTCGAGGTCGATCACGGCGTCGAAGGTCACCTCGGGGTGCAGGCGCGTGAGCTGATGCGTCCACACCGTGCCGTGCGAGTGCGCGAGCAGCACGACCCGCGTCGGGTGACGCCGACCGCGCATGAGCGTCTCGTGCGCGCGGACGAGCGCGTCCTCCAGTTGCAGGAACCCGCGCTCCTCACGGCCGCTCAGGGATGACGTGTGCGCCGTGAGATGCGCGCTGAACCCTTCCGCCTGCACGCTCAGGCCCTCGGCACGCAGGGCGTCCGCGACGGCACCCACCGTGCCGCGCGGCGTCAGGTAGTCCCAGTTGTCGCCCGGCGCGGTCGGGCACAACCCTGCGCACCGGCCGGACACACTGAGCAGCAGCACATCCGGCGCGTCCGCGGGACGGTCCGTGAGCGCCCCACTGTACGGGCTGAGGGTCGGCCACGCGGTCGTGGCCGGCGCGCACGCCGTGAGGAGCGCGGCGAGCAGCAGGGCGGACGGGCGGCGCATGCCTTCAATCTAGAGTGGCGGCCCCCACCGGCAGGTGAGCGGCCGGCACTTCGGGCGCCCAGCCGGACTCGGAGTACGTTTCGCCGCGTGCAGCGCCGAGCAGCGCGTCGCGGACGTACGGCACGAACGGCTCCGGCAGGGCCTCCAGGGGCGCCCAGTGCAGGTGCCCGTGCTTGTGCGGCTCGCCCAGCGCGGGCGTACCCTCCCAGGTGGTGGCCTCGAAGAAATGCCCCGTCCACGCGCCACCCTGCGTGCGGCAGTGCAGGACGTGAACGAGGCGGAGCGCGTGCGGGTCGACCCGCACGCCGACTTCCTCGCGGGCTTCGCGGGCGGCAGCGGCGCGCAGCGTCTCGCCCGCCTCGACCGCGCCCGCAGGGAGGCTGTAATGCCCGTCCATCCAGCCAGTGCGGACGCGTTGCAGCACCAGGGCCTGATCGTCACGGCGCAGCAGGATGAATACGGTGGAGGGCGACAGGTACCGTTCACGTGCAGACATACCCCGAGCGTACCCACCGCCGGGACGCACCGCGTCGGCCAGCAGGCCTACGGCGCGCCCGAGCGGGCAGGACTCTCATGCGGGCATCACCGCTGCTTTAACCGCGTGGAGCGCCGGGGACGCCGCGTGATACCTGTAGAGCATGAACGCTCGCCGCTGGACTCTGCTGCCGTTCCTGCTGAGTGTGGCCGCCGCTGCGCCCACCCCCACCGACATCAACCGCGTCACCGAACAGGTCGCGAGCACGCTCGACGGCGTCATCCTCCCGTGCCCCGCCAGCCTGAAGAACTACGGCAGTGCCGACAAACGCTGCATCGGCGCGGATGACGGCGTGGACGTCGTGCGCCGCACGCTGTCCTCCGCGAACCTGAGCCTGTACGGCGCGTGGCGCAGCCAGACGAACACCAGCTACGTCTACAACTGGGTGAAGACCCCGAACGGGTACGTCAACGTCACCGTCGGGCCGGACGCCACCAAACGCTACGCTGCCCTGCTGATCCTCGACGCGCCCGCCGACACGAAAGCCTCCTCCGGCACTGCAAAGCCAGGCACGGCCGGGCCCGTGACCGGCACGGACCGCACGGCCACGCCCACCACGAAGCCCGCCCCGGCAGTCACGAACACCCCCGCGTTCCGCCGGACCCTGCGGCTCACGTCGCCGCGCATGAACGGCGAGGACATCCGCGCGTTGCAGAACCGCTTGATGGACGTTTCCCGCATCGACCGGGGCAAGGGCGGGGACGGCTGGTACGGCCCCATGACCGAAGCGAATATCATTGCGTTCCAGAGTGCGAACGGGCTGCCCGCGAACGGCGTCGTGGACGCCGCGACGTGGCGGGCGCTGTTCGCCGGCAGCGCGAAGTACTTCGACGCGAAGGTCGCGGAAGCGATCGCGAAGCGCCGCGCGGGCAGCCGCTAGGCCGTAGGCGTCCGCCAGAACGCGGACGCCCGACCTGCCGCTCACCCTGTACCCTGAGCGTCATGTTCCGCCGACCCCGCCTCCCCGCGTTTCCCGTCGGCGCGCTGCTGGTGGGCGGCGCCGCCCGCGACCTGCTGTCCGGCCGCACCCCGAAGGACTTCGACTGGGCGGCGCCCGACCCGGAAGGCGCGGCGCGCGCCGTGGCCGCTCAGACGGGCGGAAGCGCCTTCCCGCTGGACCCGGACCGGGGGTACTGGCGGGTCAGCGCCGGGGACGTGCAGCACGACTTCGTGCCGCAGCCGGATCGCCTGGAGGACGACCTGCTGCGGCGCGACTTCACTGTGAACGCCCTCGCGCTGCACGCGGACGGGCGCGTCACCGACCCGACGGGTGGGCGGCGGGACCTGCAGCGGCGGCAGCTGCGCATGGTCAGCGAAGCGAACCTGCGCGCAGATCCGCTCCGGCTGCTGCGCGCCGCCCGCCTGAGCACCACCCTCGGGTTCCGCGTGGAGCCCGCCACGGAAGCGGCCCTTCGGCACCTCGCGGCGGCGAACCTGCCGCTCCCCGCGCCGGAACGCGTCCGGGAGGAGCTGAACGCGCTGCTGCTGCATCCGGACGCCGCGCGGGGCGTCCTGCGCCTGCAGGACCTCGGGCTGCTCCGCCTGTACCTGCCGGAACTCGCGGAAGGGGAGGGCGTCTCGCAGGGCGGTTTCCACCACCTTGACGTGCTGCATCACGGCATTGAGGCGCTGCACCAGCTGCTCGCGCGCTCCCCGGACGCCACCCTCACGCTGCGCTGGGCGACGCTGCTGCACGATGTGGGTAAACCCCGCACGCGCGCCGTCGACCCCACGACGGGCCGCGTCAGCTACCACGGGCATGACCGCGTGGGCGCCGACCTCACCCGCGCGCTGCTGACGCGCCTGCGTTTCCCGGCGGACCTGACCGAGTACGCCTCGGCCCTCGTGAAGGCGCACATGCTGCCCCTCCCGGCGGATGAGCGCGAGGCGCGGCGGTTCGTGTACCGCCGCCGCGCGCTGCTGCCGGACCTGCTGAGCCTGATGCTCGCGGACCGCGAAGCCGCGCGCGGCCCCAGCAGCCACCCTGGGACTCGGCTCGCGTACGCCCGCGCCATGGACCGCGTGCTCGCCGCACTGGACGCCCAGCCGGAAGCGCCCAGGCCACTCCTGAACGGGGCGGACATCATGACGCTGTTGAGCCTGACTCCTGGCCCGGAGGTGGGCGCGGCCGCGCGCGCCCTCGCGGAAGCGCAGGCGCTCGGAGAGGTCATTACGCCCGCCGACGCCCGGGCGCTCCTGCAGACCTGGCACCGTGAGAGGAGCGTCAGGAAAACGTAAAGGTTCGGGCGGTAAACTGCCCGCGTGAACGTCACCACTCCGGACTGGGTCAAAGACGCCGTCTTCTACCAGATCTTCCCAGACCGCTTCGCGCGCAGCACCCGCGTTCCCAAACCCCACCACCTGCAACCCTGGGGTGCCGCCCCTCACATCTACAAGTACCAGGGCGGCGACCTGCTTGGCGTCGCCGAACACCTCGACCACCTCGTGGACCTCGGCATCACCGCCATCTACTTCTGCCCGGTGTTCCAGTCCGCCAGCAACCACCGCTACCACACGCACGACTACCACGTCGTCGACCCCATGCTCGGCGGCAACGACGCCCTGCGCGAACTCATCGACGCCGCGCACGCCCGCGGCCTCAAGGTCGTCCTCGACGGCGTCTTCAACCACGCCAGCCGCGGCTTCTTCCAGTTCAACGACATCCTCGAAAACGGCGAGCACAGCGCGTACCTCGACTGGTTCCACATTGAGCACCTGCCGCTGCGCGCGTACCATGACGCCGACGTCCCCAGCGGATACGCCGCTTGGTGGGGCAACCGCGCGCTCCCCAAATTCAACACCAGCACGCCCGCCGTGCGCGAATTCCTCCTCGACGTGGCCGAACGCTGGATGCACTTCGGCATCGACGGCTGGCGCCTCGACGTGCCCAACGAAATCGACGACGACCGCTTCTGGCAGGAATTCCGCCGCCGCGTGAAGGCCATCAACCCCGACGCGTACATCGTCGGGGAAATCTGGGGCGACGCCACCCGCTGGCTGCGCGGCGACCAGTTCGACGCCGTCATGAACTACCTCTTCACCCGCCCGGCCCTCGCGTACTTCGGCGCGCGCACCCTCAACAACGCCGTGAACGAGGTCAGCGGCACCGGCCACATTGACCCCATCGACGCGCAGACCTTCGCGCAGCGCATGACCGACACGCTGCACATGTACCACCCGGAAGTGGTCGCCGCGCAGCTCAACTTGCTCGACAGCCACGACACCGCCCGCTACCTCACCGCCGTCGGCGGCGACGCCACCGCCTTCCGGCTCGCCACGGCGTTCCAGATGACCTTCGTCGGCGCGCCCTGCATCTACTACGGCGACGAGATCGGCCTGCCCGGCGGCCCCGACCCCGACTGCCGCCGCGCGTTCCCCTGGGACCACCCCGACACGTGGGACACGGACACGCTCGCGTACACCCGCAAGCTCACGCACGCGCGCCGCGCCAGCGCCCCCCTGCGCCGCGGAGACTTCCGCGTCCTGCACGCGCACGGCGACCTGCTCGCGTACGCCCGCACGCACGGCGGCGAAGCCGCGTACGCCCTCATCAACACGGACGCGCACGCCCACTCCCTCACCCTCACGAACCTCGCGCCCGGCACGTACACGGACGTCCTCACCGGCCAGCAGTACACCTTCGCGGAACGCCACACCTTCCAGGTGTCGCCCCGCACCGCCATCGTCCTCACGAAATAAGCGGCCAGCCGGCCAGGAGAAGGGCGCACCCCACACGGGGTGCGCCCTTCTTGCAGGCTCAGCGGACCTGCGTGCCGCTGGGCATGTCGAGGCGCGTGCCGAGCAGGTCGAGGTTCCCCTCGGCGTCCTCGGCCGCGAGGATCATGCCCTGACTCATGATGCCGCGCAGCTTCGCGGGCTTCAGGTTCGCGACCAGCACGACCTTGCGGCCCACCAAATCCTCCGGCGCGAACCACTTGCGGATGCCGCTCACGACAGTGCGCTCCTCATCCCCGAGGCGCACAGTGAGCTTCAGGAGCTTGTCGGCCTTCTCGACCGCTTCGGCCGCGATGACCTCAACGATCCGCAGGTCCACCTTCGCGAAGTCGTCAATGCTGATCAGGCTGGTGTCCGGGGTGGCTTCAGGCGCCGCCTCGGCGGGCTGCGGAGTGCTCTTCGGTTCTGTCGTCACGGGTTTCTCCTTCTTGGCGGGCTTCGCCGGGGCGGGGCTCGCGTTCTTCTCGGGGTTCACTTCGGGTTTCGGGAACAGCACCGCGCCGCCCGCGACGCGCGTCCCTGCGGGCGTCAGGCCCCACGCGCCCTCCAGGCGGTACGCGAGCCCGCCCAGGCCCAGCTGCGCGCGCAGCTCACGCGCCTTCGTGGGAATCGCGGCCTCCAGCAGCACGGACGCCACGCGCAAGCCCTCCACAGCCGTGTACAGCACGGTGTTCAGGCGCTCGGCCTGCGCAGGGTCCTTCGCGAGGGCCCACGGCGCGCTCTCCGCGATGTAGCGGTTCAGGTCCCGCACGAACTCGAACGCCGCTTCCAGCGCCATGTTGATCTTCAGGTCCCGCACGAGACCCAGCACGCGTTCCGGCAGCGCCCGCGCGCTCGCCTCGATGCCCGCCTCGCGTTCTGCGCGCGGGCCCGGCGCGGGCACGACGCCCTCACGGTACTTCTGCACCATGCTGACCGTGCGGGACAGCAGGTTCCCGAGGTCATTCGCGAGGTCGCTGTTCAGGCGGCTCACGAGGATACCCTCGCCGTACGGGCTGTCCGCGCCGAGCGTCGTCTCGCGCAGCAGCGTGTACCGCACGGTGTCCGCGCCGTACGCGTCCACGAGCGCGCCCGGGTCGATGGCGTTCCCGAGGCTCTTGCCCATCTTGCGCCCGTCCTCCGCGAGGATATGCGCGTGCACGATCAGCCGCTCGTACAGGTCACTCCCGGCCGCCTTGAGCATGGTCGGCCAGAACACCGCGTGCGGCTTCAGGATGTCCTTCCCGATCACGTGCCACGCGTGCCTGAACAGCGCCGCCTTGCCCTTGCTGGCCGGCGCGGACTGGTAGTTCAGCAGCGCGTCGAACCACACGTACGTCACGTGATCCGGGTCCCACGGCAGCTCGATGCCCCACGGCACGCGCGACTTCGGGCGGCTGATGCTGAGGTCCCCGATGGGCTCGCGCAGCATCTCCAGCACCTCATTGCGGTACCCGCTCGGCTGAATGAACTCCGGGTGCTCCTGCAGGTGCTGCACGAGCCACGCCTGGTACTTCTCCATGCGGAAGAAGTAGTTCGCCTCGCGGCGCACCTCGGGCGGCGCACTGTCGCCGGGCAGAACGCCGTTCACGAGTTCCTTCTCGGTCACGTACCGCTCGGCCCCTACCGAGTACAGACCCTCGTACTCCGCGTAGTAGATGTCGCCCGCGTCATACACGCGCTGCAGGACGTCCTGCACGTACGCCTTGTGGCGCGGCTCGGTCGTGCGGATGAAGTCGTCGTACCCGATGCCCAGGCGGTCCCACAGGCCCTTGAACGCGCCGAGGCTGAGGTCGTCCACGAACCGCTGCGGCGTCTGCCCGGCCTTCGCGGCGGCTTTGGCGATCTTCTCGCCGTGCTCGTCCGTGCCGGTCAGGAACGTCACGTCGTACCCCGCGAGGCGGTGGTACCGCGCGATGGCGTCCGTGAGGATCTTCTCGAACACGTGCCCGATGTGCGGCGCGCCGTTCGCGTAATCAATCGCCGTCGTAATGAAAAATTCCTTGCGCTCGCTCATGCGGTCCCCTTAGATCGCGCCCCGAGGGCGCGGCAACTGCGTCAGTGTACAAAAGAACGCGCGGCCCACGCCGCGCGCCGCCCACCTGAACCCACTTCAGGCGCGCGGCGCGGGACGCATGCGGGCACGCGCGCTCAACATGACCGGAGTGTACCAGCCCCCCCCGCGCACGTGCCTGCGCGAGATGGACAGGTGCCGCACTTGAGAAGGCCGGACAGAGATCAGATGAATCACTTTCGGGCCTCCCTCTGCGCGTCAGACATCCGGGTGGATTTAGATGAGTGCTCGGCACGCTGAGAACGACAAACCCCCCACAGCCCAAGCGGCCCGCCTGGCGGCTGGGGTAAGGCCTCAGCACCAGGCACCTGCGAGGATGGACAACCAAGCGGGGGAGAACTCCAGTGTGGCGACACCTATGAGGAAAGTCGACGCAAGCTTCACTCCAGACACTCAACCGGCGCCAGCTGGGCATATGCGCGTTTAGAGACGCTCGTGCGGACGTTGACCCGAGCAGGCGGGCGGACAGTCAGCCCAGGAGCTGCTGCACGCCGAGCACGTGATGGCTGTTGTGGTAAAGCGTAAAAAACATCATCTCTCGAATGCTGAGCAGACCCAGCAGCGGGTGCGGCAGCCATAGCGTGTCCAGTCGGCACTCGTCCCAGCCCCGCAGGGCGGCTTGAAGGTTCAGGATGGACACCTGCACCGAACGTGCCAGCCGGTCCTGCGTGTGCCCCGCACGCAGCCGGGGCACATACCGCGCAGGGGCCCGCGCGCCCTGCCGGAGGACCTGCTGGTAATCACGCCGGATCTGCGTGTAGGTTCTGGGTTTCGGTGGACCTTTGGTCCACCCGGGCGCGCGGAGGCGTTCGGCCAGCGGGCGGGCCCTCTGCAACGCCGTAACCAGCACAGGCCACGGTAAACCGGCCGCCAACGGCCGCACCGTCTGGACGAGATGCTGAGCGTGGTGCGCCGGCGCCCAGCGTGTTTCGGTCCCCATGAAGAATCGGTCTGCGGGGACGCCCCTGAAAAACAGGTGCAGGTCATCCGCCTGCTGACCCAGCGCCGTGACGATCTCAGCCTGGGTGTACGGGTCACTCGGCACGGGGAGGGGTGCGGACACAGCCAGAGTGTAACGGTGTGCGGGGGCACAATCAAACACACCCGCCAGGACGTTGCGCCTCCTGCACAGGCCAGCACACGGCACTCATGGCCGCCGTCCGCCCGGCCTTCGGTGCCGCTGGTGTCTGCTTTGCCGCGCTCCCCGTTCTAAGCGTGCTGAACACCCACCCGGGTTTACCCAAAGACGTGACGCGCGGAGTGAGGCCCACGGGAACCCCACTGATTTTGCTTGGCCTTCCCGGTGCACTGTGCCCATCGGCGTTCAGGCGGCGTTTGACCGAAGGGACCGTGGAGCTCGTTGCCCTTTGTCGTTCGGTGCTCTTAGGATGCGGGGCGTGTTCCGAGATGCCCTGCGTAGCGCGCACCTCGCGCTGACCTTTCTGACGACCCTGCCGTTCCCGCATGTCCATGAGGTGCGCGACGGCGAGTTCGCGCGCGCGAGCGGCTATTACCCCCTGGCGGGGTACGCCGTCGGCGCGATTGTTGCGCTGATCCTGTGGGTGCCCGCGCCCATCCCGGACGGCGTCCGCGCGGCCCTGGCGGTCGCGGCGTGGCTCGCCACCACCGGCATGCTGCACTTCGACGGCCTCGTGGACTGCGCGGACGCCGTGTTCGCCATGAAGAGTCCGCAGCGGCGCCTGGAGATTCTGCGGGACGTGCACGTCGGCGCGTTCGGTCTCGGGACGGGCGTGCTGACCCTGCTGAGCCTGTGGAGCCTCGTGCAGGTCGCGCGGCCCACCGACGCGCTCGTCGCGGCGGTCCTGGCGCGCGCCGTGCTGCTCGCGCCCATGAACCTGTTCCCCGCTGCGCGTGTGGAGAGCCTCGGGGCGCGCAGCCGCGAAGGCCACTGGCCTGTGGCCGCGCTGCTGGCCGTGCCGGTCCTGTTCCTGCCCGGCGCGCCCGTCGCGGCGCTCGTGGCGATCATCGCGGCGCTGGCGGTCGCGCGGTTCTGCGCTGGCCGCCTGGGCGGCGGCATCAACGGCGACGTGTATGGCGCGTGCGTCACCCTTACCGAGGTTGCGGCCCTCACGGCGCTCACCTGGGGCCGGGGTGCTTGACCTGTACCTCGTGCGCCACGCGCACACCGCCCCGAACGCGGATGGCCGTTATCCGCACGCGCACGAGGACGCGCCCCTCAGCGAGCAGGGGAGGGCGCAGGCGCGCGCCCTGCAGGGTCGCCTGCCCGGTGCGACCGCGTTCGTGTCCCCCGCGCGCCGCGCGTTCGAGACGGCCGTCCTCGCGGGCGTCCCGGACGCCCGCCCCGTACCCGCCCTGCACGAGGCGCATTTCGGTGTGATGCACGGGCACACCTGGGCGGCCCTCGAAACGCAGCACGGCGACGCGCCCCGCACGTGGATCGACGCGCTCGCCGACCCGCACGCCGACCACGGTCCGCCTGGCGGCGACACCGGGCGCGCCTTCCACGCGCGCGTTCAGGGGTGGCTGAATGACCTCCCGGACGCCGGCCCGGTTGTGGCGTTCACGCACGCGGGCGTGGTGCTCGCGGCCCTGCGCCTCACGGTGGGTCTGCGCGCGGCCGAGGTGCACGCCGCGCGCGTCACGCACCTGCGCCGTCATGAGGGCGCGTGGTGGCTCGTTACCCTGAACGCCTGAGCCGCATCACGCTGAACCTCAAGCGACCCTGGGCGGCGCTTCAGCAAACGCACCCGCCCGCGCGGCAAGCTGCGAGGCATGACCCGTCCCACCCTGCCCACGGCCCTGCTGAGCGGCCTCGCCGGAGCCCTGACCGTCACCCTGCTGAACGAGGGCGTCCGCCGCGTCCTGCCGCACGCGCCCCGCATGGACGTCATCGGCGAACGCGCGCTCGCACGCACCGCCCGCGCTGCCGGCGCGACGCCCCCGCGGGGCCGCGCGCTGTACGCCAGCGCCATGCTCGGCGACGTGCTCTCCAACACCGCCTACTACGCCCTCGTGGGCGTGGGCTCCGCCGAGCGCGCGTGGACGCACGGCGCCCTGCTGGGCCTCAGCGCCGGTGTGGGCGCTGCCACCCTGCCGCGCCCGCTCGGCCTTGGCGAGCAGCCCGGCGCGCGCGCTCCCCGCACGCCCCTCCTGACTGTTGCGTGGTACGCCGCGGGCGGCCTTGCCGCCGCCGCTGCGCGCCGCGCCCTCGCTCGCCCCTGACCCCGCGCGGCCCTGTGCTAGCATCGCCTCACCTGGTCCCTGAGCCGCGTAGGTCGGGGTGAACGTGGGGAAGTCCGGTGCGAATCCGGCGCTGTTCCGCAACGGTGGTCGCGCTCACGCGCGCAAGCCCGAATGCCCGCCAGGGACGACGCCCGCGCGGCGTCACCTCTCGACGAAAGAGGGCAAGGGAACACCACGAGCGCCCAACCGCGCCCGCCCTGGCCCGTCCGGGGCGGGTTTCACGTGCGCCCACCCGGGGACCACGCCCGCACGGCGGAGCATTCATGCGACACCTCCTGATTCTCGGCGCGCTGCTCGGCAGTACCGCGCTCGCCACCAAATACCCCCTGACCGTCACCGACGACCTCGGCCGCAAAGTCACCCTGAACGCCGAACCCCGGCGCATCATCGCGATGCTGCCCAGCCACACCGAGACGCTCATCGCCATCGGCGCCGGCGACAAGCTCGTCGCCGTGGACCGCTTCAGCAACTACCCGAAGGACGCCACCGACAAACTCAAGAAGGTCGGCAGCGCCTACCAGCCGGACCTCGAAGCGATCCTGGCCCTGAAGCCCGACCTGGTCCTCGCCGACGAATCCAGCGGCTCGCGCCTCACTGAGAAGCTCGCCAACGCGGGCCTCACCGTGTATGGCGGCACCGCGCAGACGTACACCGAGGTCTTCGAGAAGATCGGCACGCTCGGCAAGCTCACGAACCGCGAGGCGGGCGCCACCAAGCTCATCACGAGCATGCGCCGCGACCTGAACGCCGTGCAGGACCTCGTGCGCGGCGCCCCGAAAGTCAGCGCGTACTATGAGGTCGACCCCAGCCCGTACAGCGTCGGCCCGAACAGCTTCATCGGCGTGCTCCTCAAGATGGCGGGCGGCGCGAACGTCATCCCTGCGAACCTCGGGGACTTCCCGAAAATCGACCCCGAGCTCATCGTGAAGGCCAACCCGAGCGTCATGATCGGCCTCACCGCGCAGGACGCCCGCGCGCGCCCCGGCTGGGCGAACCTGAACGCCGTCACGGCGAGCCGCGTGTTCAAGCCCACCGCCGAGGAGCGGGACGCGCTGTCCCGCCCCGGCCCGCGCCTGCCCGTCGCGCTGCGCGCCCTCGCGAAATTCCTCCACCCGGAGCGCTTCTGATGACCGACGCTCCCGAAAATCCCATGACTGACGACACCCAGGCGCGCCGCGAGGCCGCCATGCGTGAACTGCAGGCGAGCCGCGACGCGCACGTCAAGGAGGACGGCCCCAGCACCGGCCCGCGCCGCCGCGGCCTCGTCATCGTGAACACCGGGCACGGCAAAGGCAAAACCACCGCCGCGCTCGGCCTGATGCTCCGCGCGCACGGCCGGGGCCTGCGCACGCAACTGTTCCAGTTCATCAAGCACGAACGCGCGAAATTCGGCGAGCACCGCGCGCTCGATACGCTCGGCGTGCCGTTCGCGGGCCTGGGCGACGGGTTCACGTGGCGCAGCCGCGACCTGGAGAGCAGCGCGGACCTCGCCGCGCAGGGCTGGCAGATCGCCCGCGCCGCCATCCTCGCCGGTGAGCACGACATGGTCGTCCTCGACGAATTCACGTACGCCCTCAAGTACGGCTGGGTCGCGTGGGACGACGTGCACGCCACCCTGGAGGCCCGCGACCCGAAAATGCACGTGATCATCACGGGCCGCGACGCGCTGCCGCAACTCGTCGCGTACGCGGACACCGTCACGGAAATGACGCTCGTGAAACACGCGTACCAGGCGGGCATCAAGGCCCAGGCAGGCATTGAGCACTGAACGGCACTCAGGGTCGCGGCGCGCGCTGCTGCTGGCCCTGCTGGTGGACACGCTCGGGGAGCCGCCCGCGCGCGTCCACCCTGTCGTGTGGATGGGCACGTACCTGACTGCGCGTCGGCGGCGCTGGCGCAGCGGGCCCCCGCGCGCCCGCCTCATGGTGGGGGCCCGCGACTGGGCCGCCGGGGCCGCGGTGGCGTACGCCGTCGGTCGCGCCCTTGGTGGGTGGCACTGGCTGCTCGACGCGCCCCTGCTGAAAACGCTCCTGGCCCGCAAGGCCCTGTTCGACGCCGTCGGCGAGGTGGGCGCGGCCCTGCGCGCGGGGGACCTGCCCGCCGCGCGTCGCCTGACCGCGTGGCACCTCGTGAGCCGCGACACCGCGCAGCTGAGCGCCGCCGAGATCGCGGGCGCGGCCATTGAGAGCCTCGCGGAGAACCTCAGCGACAGCGTGGTCGCGCCGCTGCTCGCGTACCGCGCGGGTGGCCTGCCCCTCGCGGCCCTGTACCGCTACGCGAACACCGCCGACGCCATGTGGGGCTACCGCACGCCCGAACTGGAGCACGCCGGAAAGGTCGCCGCGCGCACCGACGACCTCCTGAACCTCGCCCCCGCGCGGCTCACGGCCGTGTGCGCGCTGCTGGCCACGCCCCTCGCGGGCCTGAGCGGCGCGGTCGCGCACCGCGCGTGGCGCAGGGACGCGCGCACCACCGACAGCCCGAACGCCGGGCACCCCATGAGCGCCTTCGCGGGCGCGCTCGGCATTCGCCTCACGAAACGCGGGCAGTACGCCCTGAACGCGGGCGGCCGCGACCCCGAACCCGGCGACGTGGACCGCGCGCTGCGCCTCGCCCGCTGGACACTCGCGCTGGCCGTCCCGGCCCTTCTGATCGGCGGGCGCCGTGCCTGAACTGCAGGGCCCGCTGCTCCCGCCCGCCCCGCACGGCGGCGCGGACGCCCGCGCCTTTACGGGCGTGGACTTCAGCGTGAACACCAACCCGTACGGCCCGAACCCCCACCTCCTGCAGGCCGTGCGAGGCGCCGATCACGCCCACTACCCCGACCCCGCGTACACGGATGTGCGCGCCGCACTCGCCGGCGCGCACGGGTACGCGCCCGACGAAGTGACGCCCGCCGTGGGCGCGTCGGACCTGCTGCACCGCCTCGTGCGCGCGTACCTGCCGCCGGGCGGCGTGGCCCTGAGTGGCGGCGCGCCGTTCGGGGAGTTCGCGCGTGCCGTCGCGCTCGGCCGGGGGCGCGTGCAGGTGGCCGCGCCGGACGACCTGCCGGGCGCCGTTCGGCCGGGCGTGCCGCTCGTGTACGTCGGGCACCCGCACAACCCCACCGGGCACCACGCCCACCAGGACCACCTGAACGCCCTGCTGGACGCCTGCGCCCGCGCGGACGCCCTGCTGATCCTCGACGAGGCGTACGCGCCGTTCCTGAACCTGTCCGCCCCGGCCGCGCACCCGAACCTCGTGCGGCTGCAGTCGCCCGGCAAGGCGCACGGCCTCGTCGGCGCGCGCCCCGCGTACGCCCTGGCCGCACCGGACGTCACGCGCGCCCTGCTGAACCTCGCGCCCGCCTGGGCCCTCCCCGCCGGCACCGCGACGCTCCTGCGCGCCCTCCACGACCCGCCCGCGCAGGCATTCTTGACCGAAACCCTGCCGCGCGTGGCCGCGCACGCCCGTGACCTCGCGCGCGCCCTCGCGCGCCTCGCGCCCGTCACGCACGCGGGCACGCCGTACCTCACCGTGCACGTCGGCGACGCCCCCGGCGTCGCCCGCGCCCTGCTGACCCGCGGCGTCCGCGCCCGCGACTGCACCAGCTACGGCCAGCCGCACCACCTGCGCGTCTCCACCCGCACCCCCACCGAAAACGCCCTCCTCGTCACGGCCCTGCACGACGTGCTGAGCGCCGCGAACCCCCTCCCGAAAGGCCACGGATGACCGCACGCGCCATCATGATTCAGGGCTGCACCAGCAACGCCGGCAAAAGCTACCTCACCGCTGGCCTGTGCCGCGCGCTCGCGGACGCCGGCTATCGCGTCGCGCCGTTCAAGGCGCAGAACATGAGCAACAACGCTGGCGTCGTCCCGGAACGCGGCGCGTCCGATGCGGGCGGCGCGGGCCTGGAAATGGGCCGCGCGCAGATCGTGCAGGCGTTCGCCGCGCGCGTCACGGCGGACGTGCGCATGAACCCCGTCCTGCTGAAACCCGAGGCGGACACGCGCTCGCAGGTCGTCCTGATGGGCCGCGCCCACCCGGGCCTCACGAGCCTCCCATGGCGTGAACGCAAGGCGCAGCTGTGGCCGCACGTGCAGGCCGCCCTGCACGACCTGATGAGCGAGTACGACGTGGTCGTTATCGAGGGCGCGGGCAGCCCGGCGGAAGTGAACCTGCGCGCGTCCGACATCGTGAACATGCGCGTCGCCCGCGAGGCGAACGCCGCCGTGCTGCTCGCGTGCGACATCGACCGGGGCGGCGCGTTCGCGCACCTGCTCGGCACGTGGCACTGCCTCACGTCCGAGGAGCGCGCGCTGCTGCGCGGGTTCATCCTGAACAAGTTCCGCGGGGACGCGCGCCTGCTGGCGCCCGCGCCGGAATGGCTGGAAACGCAGACGGGCGTGCCCACCGTGGGCGTCATGCCGATGCTGGACATCACCCTCCCCGAAGAGGACGGCCTGTGGGCCGACGCGCGGGGCCACGACGGGGCGGAGGGCGCCGTCGCCATCGCGCGCCTGCCGCGCGTCAGCAACCTCGACGAGTTCGCGCCGCTCGGCCCGCTCGCCCGCTGGGTGACCCGCCCCGAGGAGCTCGACGGCGCGCGCGCCATCATCCTGCCGGGCAGCAAGGCCACCATCGCGGACCTCGCGTGGCTGCGCGCGTCCGGCCTGGCCGGAGCGGTCACCCGCGCCGCGCACGCGGGCATGCCCGTGCTCGGCGTGTGCGGCGGCCTGCAGATGCTCGGCACCGAAGTCCTCGACCCACACGGCATCGAGGGCGGCGGCGCCGCGCCCGGCCTGGGCCTGCTGGACCTGCGGACCGTCATGGCGCCGCAGAAGACCACGCGCGTCACCGAACTGCACGACCCGGAAACCGGCGCGGCCCTGCACGGCTACGAGATTCACCACGGCGTCACCGACGCGGGAGAGGGCGTGACCACGCTCGCGCCCGAGCGGCTGTGGCGGCAGGGGAACGTGCGCGGCACGTACCTGCACGGCATCCTCGAGAACCCCGCGTACCTGAGCGCGTTCCTCGGCTGGGCCGGCCTGCCCGCGCCGGACGCGCTCGCCGCGCTGGACGCCCGCCTCGACCGCCTCGCCGCCGCGACGCGCACGCACCTCGACTGGGACCTGATCGTCCGCCTCGCGGAAGGCCGCGCGTGAGCCCCCACCGGTTCCTGATTGCCGCGCCGCACTCCGGCAGCGGCAAAACGACTGTTACGAGCGCCATCCTCGCGGGCCTGCGCGCGCGCGGCCTGCGCGTGCAACCGTTCAAGGCCGGCCCGGATTACCTCGACCCGACGCACCTGAGCCGCGCGGCCGGGCAGGCCGCGCGGAACCTCGACAGTTTCCTGCTGCCCGAGGAGACGCTGCGCACCCTGTTCGCGCGCGCGAGCGCGGACGCCGACGTGAGCGTCATCGAGGGCGTCATGGGCCTGTTCGATGGCCGCGACCCCACGAGCGACCTGCACTCCAGCGCGCACCTCGCGCGCACCCTCGACTGCCCCGTCGTCCTCGTGATCGACGCGGGCGGCATGGCGCGGACCGTCGCGGCGGTCGCGGCGGGCCTGCGGGACTTCGCGCCGGACCTGCACGTCGCGGGCGTCATCCTGAACCGTGTGGGGAGTGAGCGCCACGCGCAGCTGTGCGAGGCGGCGCTCGCGCAGGTGGGCCTGCCCGTCCTGGGGTTCGTGCCGCGCACCCCCGCGCTCGGGCTGCCCGCCCGCCACCTGGGCCTGCTCGCCGCCGAGACGCACCCGCACGACGAAGCCGCGCTGCTCGGCGCGGCCGCCACCCTCCACCTGGACGCGCTCCTGGCCGCGACCACCCGCGCGCCGCTGCCCACGCCGGCACGGACGGCGCGGGCGGACGCCCGCGTGCGCGTGGCCCTCGCCCGCGACGAAGCGTTCAGCTTCTACTACTGGGACGCGCTCGACGCGCTCGAACAGGCGGGCGCGGACCTCGTGCCGTTCAGCCCGCTGCGCGACGAGCGCGTGCCCGACGCGGACGCCCTGCTGATCGGCGGCGGCTACCCCGAGGCGCACGCGGCGGCCCTCGCCGCGAACGCGGGCATGCGCGCGTCCGTGCAGGCGTTCGCGGCGTCCGGGCGGCCCGTCGTCGCGGAGTGCGGCGGGCTGATGTACCTCTCGGAGCACCTGGAGGACGAGCGCGGTGACGTGCACGCCATGTGCGGCGTCGTCCCGTACCGCACGCGCATGACCGGCCGCCTCACACTCGGCTACCGCGACGCGCGCGCCCTCGCGGACACGCCGCTCGCACCGGCGGGCGCGCCGGTGCGAGCGCACGAGTTTCATTACAGCGCCTTGACGCACGCGCCGACGCACCCAGCGTACGACGTGAACGGCACGCCCGAAGGGTACGCGCGCGGCAACGTCCTCGCCAGCTACCTGCACCTGCACCTCGCCGCGGACCCGGCGTTCGTGGAGCGCTTCCTGACGGAGGCTGAACGTGCCCGCTGAGCTCGTGTTCGTGACGGGCGGGGCGCGCAGCGGCAAGAGCGCCTTCGCGGAGGCGCGCGCGCACGCGCTGGGCGGCGCGGGCGTCACGTACCTCGCGACGGCGCAGGCGTTCGACGACGAGATGCGCGACCGCATCGGGCGGCACCGCGCCGACCGGCCCGCCGCGTGGGACACCCTCGAAGAACCCCTCGACGTCGCTGGTGCGCTCCGAGCAGCCCGCCACCCGGTCGTGCTGCTCGACTGCCTGAGCCTGTGGGTCAGCAACCTGATGCTCGCCGACCACCCTGACGACGCCATCCTGCGCCGCGTGGACGACCTGCTCGCCGAGAACACCCGCACCCTGATCGTCGTGACGAATGAGGTGGGCCTGGGCATCGTCCCGGACAACGCTCTCGCGCGCCGTTACCGCGACGTGCTCGGCTGGGCGAACCAGCGCGCCGCGCGCGCCAGCACCGAAGCGTACCTGCTCGCCAGCGGCCTGCCGCTGCGCCTCAAATAAGCCCTTGACCCGAACGGAGCCCTCATGAACCCGGAACTGCACCGCCTGATTCAGTCTATTCAGCCTGCCGACGAAGACGCCATGCGCGCCGCCCGAGCGCGCCAGGGGCAGCTCACGAAGCCGCCCGGCGCGCTCGGCGCACTGGAGGACCTGAGTGTGCGCCTCGCGGGCGCGTTCGGCACGCCCACGCCGCACCCGCAGGGCGTGACGGTCATTGTGGCCGCCGGTGACCACGGCGTCGTCTCGGAGGGCGTGAGCGCCTTTCCGCCCGAGGTGACGCCCGCGATGGTCGCGAACTTCCTCGCGGACACCCCGGCCGGTCCGGGCGGCGCGGCCGTAAACGCCCTCGCGCGCACCCTCGGCGCGCAGGTGCTGGTCGCGGACGTGGGCGTGAACGCGGACCTGCCCGCGCATCCGCGCCTGCACGCCCTGAAGATCCGCCGCGGCACCCGCAACCTCCGCGCGGAGGCGGCCATGACCCGCGAGGAAACCGAAGCGGCGATCCTCGCGGGCGCGCGCCTCGCCGCGCAGGCCATGGAGGGCGGCGCGGACGTCCTGATTCCTGGCGAGATGGGCATCGGGAACACGACGCCGGCGGCGGCCCTCACGGCGCGCCTGCTGAACGTGCCGGCGCGCGCCGTGACGGGCCGTGGGACGGGCGTCACGGACGACACGCTGGAGCGCAAGGTCCGCGTGATCGAGGCGGCGCTGGCACGCGGCGGCAGTGACCCTGCCGACCCGCTGGGCGTTCTCGCGGACCTGGGCGGGCTGGAGATCGCGTTCATGCTGGGCGTGATGCTGCAGGCGGCCGGGGCGCGCTGCGTGATCATTCTGGACGGGTTCGTGGAGGGCAGCGCGGCCCTGGTGGGCGTGGCCCTCCAGCCGCACCTGCGCGCGTACCTGTTCCCGGCGGGGGAGTGCGCGGAAGTGGGGCACGCTGCGCAACTGGCGCACCTGGGGCTCACGCCGATGTTCCACCTGGGGCTGCGCCTGGGGGAGGGGACGGGGGGCGTGCTGGCCGCGCCGTTGCTGCTGGGTGCGGCGGCGACGTTGCGGGAGATGCAGACGTTCGCGGAGGCGGGGGTGCCGGGCGCCCCGTGAGGCGGGCAGCGGGTGGGGCGCAGCGTACACGCTGCGCCCCACCCGCTGTTGCTCAGGCGTTGTGGGGCTTGCGGGGCCAGAGGCTGTAGCTGAATGAAACCAGGAAGTCGATGGCGAGGATCAGCGTCCAGAGGCGTGCGGCGCCGGTGAGGGCGGCGGTGCGTTCGGGCGCGGCGATCCAGGCGGCAGCGCCGAGCATGAGGCCAGTGCCGATGAGCCAGGTGGCGGCGTGGACGAGCCATCCGCGGCGTTCGGCGTGGGCGTGCGCGTGGCCGGTGAGCCTGGGCCGTTGAAGGGGCTGGCGGCGCAGGCCGCGCTGGACGAGGTGGTCGAGGGTGCGGAGCATGGTCCGGCCGCTGGTGACGCTGAGGGCGATGAAGACGGCCGCGAGGGCGTGCGCGAAGGTGGCGGTGCCGCCCCGGTGGAGGTCGGCGGCGCTGAGGCCGAGCAGGGCAAGGTCGGTGAGTGGCGCGAGGGTGAGCAGGAGCGCGCCGAGGCGGGGGTGCTGCAGGGCGTAGCGGGTGAGCAGGCCGCCGAGGAGCAGGGCCCAGAACAGGACTTCGAGTGCGATCAGCAGGGTGTAGGTCATCTCGCCTCCTTATTTCGCTCAAGTGTGCGAAAACCTTAGCTCTTTATATAGCACAAACGTGCTAAAAAGAGGAGATGCCCCGGCAAGTCAACCACGAAACCCGCCGTCAGGAACTCGCCCAGGCCGTCTGGGCGCTCATCCGCACCGGCGGTATCGAACACGTCACCCTGCGCCACCTCGCCGACGCCACCGGCTGGTCCACCGGCGCCATCCGCCACTACCTCCCCACCCGCGAAGCCATCCTCGCCTTCGCCGCGCAGCACGTCAGCGACCGCGTCAACGCCCGCATCGAGCACACCGACGTCAGCGGCCCCCCACGCACGCAGCTGCGCGCCATCCTCCACCAGTTCCTCCCCCTCGACGAGGAACGCACCCTCGAAGCCGGCATCTGGCTCGCCTTCGTCGCGCAGGGGCAGGCCACCCCGCAGCTCGCGGACACCCAGGGCGTCGCCTTCGACGCCCTGCACGCCGCCTTCCACGACGGCCTCTGGACGCTGCAGCGCCGCAACCTGCTCACCCCCGGCGCGGACCCCACCACCGAAGCCCTCGCGCTGCACGCCCTGCTCGACGGCCTCACCCTGCACCTCCTGATGCGCAAGCTCACCCCCGAGCAGGCCACGGGCACCCTCGACGCGCACCTCGCCCGCCTGGTCCCCTGAACGGCAGAGCGGGCGGCCCATCCAAGGCCGCCCGCTCTGCCGGGGTACGGTTACGCCAGCGCCACTTCAGGCGCGGTGTACGTCAGGCCGAACGCTTCCGCGACGCCCGCGTACGTCAGCTTCCCGCCGATGGTGTTCAGGCCACGCAGCAGCGGCTTGCTGGCGCTGAGTGCCTCCACGCCCTTGTCCGCGAGCTGCAGCACGTACCCAATGGTCTGGTTCGTGAGCGCGAACGTGCTGGTGCGCGGCACCGCGCCCGGCATGTTCGCCACGCCGTAGTGGATCACGCCGTCCACGATGTACGTGGGATCGTCGTGCGTCGTCGCGTGAATGGTCTCCACGCATCCGCCCTGGTCCACCGCCACGTCGACGATGACGCTGCCTTCCTGCATGGTCGCCAGCATGTCGCGCGTGACAAGGTGCGGCGCCTTCGCCCCGGGGATCAGCACGCCGCCGATCACGAGGTCCGCTTCGGGCAGGATGGAGCGGATGTTCGCCTCGTTGCTCATCATGGTGGTGAGCTTCCCGAAGAACACGTCGTCGAGGTACGAGAGGCGCCCGTGGTTCACGTCCAGCACCGTGACCTTCGCGCCGAGGCCCATGGCCATTTTCGCGGCGTTCGTGCCGACGACGCCGCCGCCAATCACGACGACGTGGCCCGCCTGCACGCCCGGCACGCCGCCGAGCAGCACGCCGCGCCCGCCGATGGGCTTTTGCAGGTGGTACGCGCCGGCCTGCACGCTCAGGCGGCCCGCGACCTCACTCATGGGCGTGAGCAGCGGCAGGCTGCGGTCGTCGAGCTGCACCGTCTCGTACGCAACGGCGGTCGTGCCGGCGCTCAGCAGGGCGTCCGTGAGGGGCTGGTCCGCAGCGAGGTGCAGGTACGTGAACAGCAGCAGGTCCGGGCGGAGGTACCCGTATTCGCTCTTGATGGGCTCCTTGACCTTCACGACCATCTGCGCGGCCCACGCCTCGGCGGCGCTGCCGAGCTGCGCGCCGGCCTGCTCGTACTCGGTGTCCTGGATGCCGCTGCCCACGCCGGCGCTGCGTTCCACGATGACGGTGTGGCCGCGGCGCACGAGGCTGGCGACGCCCCCGGGCGTGAGTGCCACGCGGTTTTCCTTAACTTTGATCTCTTTCGGCAGGCCAATGATCATGATGCGTTCCCTTCCATCCCGCGTGGGGATGACGTTCGTTGGAGTTGCTTTCATCCTAACGAATGTTCGCTTTTTGGGATTGCGCAGCGTGGCCGAAAACAGGCCACCTGCGCAACGATGTTGCCCAATTTTGAGTATCATGCGCGGCAACATGGCGCACGCCCACCTTGATGATACCGACCGCCGCATCCTCGAAATCCTCCAGCGCGACGGCCGCATCCCCAACACCGAACTCGCCGACGAGATCGGCCTCACCCCCGCGCCCACGCTGCGCCGCGTCAAGCGCCTCGAGGACGAAGGCATCATCAAACGCTACGCTGCCCTGCTCGACCCCAAGATGATCGGGCAGGACCTCACCGTGTTCGTGCACGTCAGCCTCGACAAGCAGACCAAAACCGGCTTCATCGATTTCGCCGACCAGATGCGCAAACGCCCGGAAGTCCTCGAATGCTACCTGTGCCTCGGCGAAAGCGACTTCATCCTCAAGGTCTGCGTGCCCAACCTCGACGCCTACCAGCGCTTCCTCGTGGACGTCCTCGCCGCCATCCCCGGCGTCAGCAACACCAACAGCACCATCACCGTCCGCCAGGAGAAACACACCACCGTCCTCCCAATCGAATAAAAGCCCCTAAAGCCAGACCCGGCCCGCCAGCCCAGGTCCGGTCGAAGGGGAGAGCCGCGCCCGGCTCAGCTGCTCACGCCCAGGCGCGCACGACCCGCAGCTGCTCCCCGTTGCCGTCCACGACCGCCACCAACTCCTGACCACGCAGCACCAGCGCGCGCCCCTGCAGGGGATGGCGGGGCCGCTTACCCTGACGCAGCATCAGCGCGAGCGTCTCGGTCGCCTCGATGCGCGGCAGGTCCAGCGCGTCCGCGTCCGGCGTGACCGGCGCGACCGCCAGGTCCTCCAGTCCCATGGCGCCCGCAAGCGTGAAGTGGCCCACCCGCGTCCGCACTAGGCCCGCCAAGTGCGCCGGCACGCCCAGCGCCGCGCCGATATCCCGCGCGAGACTGCGGATGTACGTCCCGCTCCCCACGCGCGCGCGCACCAGGAGCGTCGGGAACGCCCCAAGCGCCGGCGGCAGCGTGAAGGTCCGCCCGTCCGCCGCCGGCGCGTACTGTCCCTGCTCGTTCGGCGCGAACGTCCGCGGCGCCGCGTCCACACTCGGGAAGACGCCCAGCAGCTCCAGTTCATGCAGGACCACCTCGCGGGCCGGCAGGTCCAGCGCCCCCCCGGCGCGCGCCACGGCGTACGCCCGCTGCCCGCCCACCTGCACGGCGCTGTACTGTGGTGGCACCTGCTGCTGCACGCCCAGGAACCCGCGCAGCACCGCGCGCACTTCCGCTTCGTCCACGCCCGCCACGTCGGCGGTCGCGTCCACCGGACCTTCCGCGTCCAAGGTCGGGGTGCCTGCACCCAGGCTCACCCACGCGAGGTAATCCTTGCTGTCGTGCTCCATGAACTGCACCAGCTTCGTGCTGTCGTTCACGCACAGCACCAGCACCCCCGTGGCGAGCGGGTCCAGGGTGCCCGTGTGCCCCACGCGGCGCGTGGCCAGCGCGCGCCGCGCACGCGCGACCACGTCATGAGAAGTGAGGCCCAGAGGTTTATCCGCAACGACGACCGGCATGCCAAGCAGGGTAGCAGGGCGGGCGACCCCGTACGCCCTGGCGCTATGCTGCGAGGCGTGTTGCGTGCCGTTTACGTTCTGAGTGGGCTGCTCTACCTTCCCGTCGGCGTCCTGCTGATGTTCCTGCCGACCGACTGGGCGGCCATGCTGGGCGTGCAGCCCCTCTGGCTGCCGCGCGTGGCCGGCGCGGTCCTGAGCGCCTGGGGCGTGCAGCTTCTGTTCGGCGCTGTGGGTGCGGAACGCGCCTCCCGCATTGGCCTGGCGCTCGCGAACCTGCTGGTGGCCGCCACCATCCTGCCAGCGGCGCTGCGCGCCACCGACGCGCCCGTCCGCCTGTCACTGCTCATCCTGGGCGGTTACGTCCTCATTCTCGGCCTGCTCGCTGTGGGCCTGCGCCGCCCCCGGAGGGGCCTGTATGACTGAACGCCTGCAGAAACGGCTCGCCCGTGCGGGCGTCGCCTCCCGACGCGCCGCCGAAGCGCTCATCACCAGCGGGCGCGTCACCGTGAACGGCGTGACCGCGCAGCTCGGCCAGACCGTCACCGAAGCGGACGAGGTCCTCGTGGACGGCCAGCCCATCGCGCAGCGCCCCACGCAGCACGTCACGTTCGCGCTGTACAAACCGCGCGGGTTCGTGACGACCGCCCGCGACGAACTCGGGCGCCGCACCGTCCTGGACGCCATGCCGAACGTGCCGGGCCTGCATCCCGTCGGGCGCCTCGACCGCGACAGCGAGGGCCTGCTGCTCCTCACCACCGACGGCGACCTGACGCTCACGCTCACGCACCCTCGTTACGGGCACGAGAAGGTCTACCGCGCCTGGACGGACGGCCAGCCGGACGAGGCCGCGCTCGGTCGCCTCGCGCGTGGCATGAACCTCGAGGACGGCCCCACCGGTCCCGCCGAGGTGCGCGCCGCACCGGACGGCGCGTGGGTCACCATCCGCGAGGGCCGCAACCGGCAGGTGCGCCGCATGCTCGACGCGGTCGGCTACCCGGTCACGCGCCTCGTGCGCACCCGCGTGGGCGGGTTGTGGCTGGAGGACCTGGGTCCCGGCGAGTACCGCGAGCTCGACGAGCGCGCCCTGCAGGAACTCCTGAACGTGTCGCTGGTGCCGCACCGCGTGCGTGAGCGCCTCGACCTGGAAATGCTCGACCGCTGGCACTGACGCGCGCCCGCGGCGTTCCTGTATACTCCTGGGCGCGGGAGAAGTTACGGTCGCGCGCCCAGGCCCGCTCGCCCCTCGGGGCAACGCGGGTGAGGACGTGAGGAAAGTCCGGGCACCGCAGGGCAGGATGCCAGCTAACGGCTGGTCAGCGAGCACACGGCCCGCCACGCCGAACGTACGGGCGGGCACGCGCGAAGTTGAAGGACAGTGCCACAGAAACCAGACCGCCCGCCCCATCACGCGTGTTCCGGACGCGGGGCGAGTAAGGGTGAAACGGTGCGGTAAGAGCGCACCAGGCCCCACGGCAACGCGGGGCGCTGGTAAACCCCATCCGGTGCAAGGCCCGACAGCGGGGGAGGAACGGCCCGTTCCCCTGATCCCCAGGATGGCCGCTAGAGCCGCGCGGCGACGCGCGCCCCAGAGAGATGACCGTGACCCACCCGAACGGTGGGGACAGAACCCGGCTTACTCCCTCCCGCACCCATCAGCACGCCCCCACCGTTCACGGTGGGGGCGTGCCCTTTAAAGGGTCATGCGCGCCGACGCGCGTCCACGGCCGCGAGCACGAACCCGGCGATCATCAGCGCCCCGCCGATGGGCGTCACGGCGCCCAGCCACTTCTGACCGGTGAGGGTCAGGGTGTACAGGCTGCCGCTGAACACCACCGCGCCCGCACCGATCAGGGTGGGGGCGCGCGTCTGGCCGGGCAGCGCGGCGAGCGCGAGCGTACCGAGCCCGGCGTACATCTGGTAGCGGACGCCGGTTTCAAAGGTGGCGAGCGCCTCGGTGCTCAGGGTGTTTTTCAGCGCGTGCGCGCCGAACGCGCCGAGCGCCACGCCGCTCCCCGCGAGCAGCGCGCCCCACAGGGCCGCGTTCGTATTGGGTGTGGTGGTCATGACCGCAGTGTACGGGCCGGGCGCCGGGTCATTTGGGCCTGCCGTTGACGCCCGGTGGGGACCGTGGGGCAAGAGTGGGGGCGAGTGGGGGAAATTGTGGGATTTGGTGGTAAATCGTGGGAGGCCCTGTTACACTCGCCACAACAGCTCCCATGCGCTCTGAAGCTGTTCGAACGCCGCTCGCCCTCCCTCACTCCGGGTGGGAGACGGTGGGGAAACCAGGAGAACTGTGCCGTTCGGTGAATACCCCTACTCCATTGACGACAAAGGCCGCGTGGTCATCCCACCGACCTTTCGTGAATTCGTGGAAGACGGGATGATCCTCACGCGCGGCATGGAAGGCTGCCTGTACGTCTTTCCGCTCGCCGCGTGGCGGCGCGTGGAGGAACAACTGGAAGGCCTGCCGCTCACGGACCGCGACAGCCGCGCGTTCGTGCGCTTCTTCTACTCCGGCGCCAGCAAGACCCGCCTGGACAACCAATCACGCGTGAGCGTCCCCCAGACGCTGCGCGCGTTCGCGGTGCTCGAGACGGACGTCATCGTCGCGGGCGCCCCGAACCGCCTGGAACTCTGGAACCCGCAACGGTGGGACACCATGATCCAGGCGGTGCAGGACGACCCGCCCAAACCCGACCTCCTTGCCAACTTCACCGCCTGAGGCGGTTCCCAATCATGACCGACCAGTCCCCCCTGACCCACATCCCGGTCCTCGCCACCGAAGTCCTCGATGCCCTCCAGCCCCAGCCCGGGCAGGTGTTCGTCGACGGCACCCTCGGCGGCGCCGGCCACACCCGCCTGCTGCTCGCCGCGGGCGCCACCGTGTACGGCATCGACCAGGACCCGTACGCCCTCGAACGCAACCGCGCCGCCGGCCTCAACGGCCTGCATGTTCTCGAAGGCAACTTCCGCGACATGCGCGCCCTGCTGAACGACGCGGGCGTGGACCACGTGGACGGCGTGCTCCTCGACATCGGCGTGAGCAGCTTCCAGCTCGACGACGCCGCGCGCGGCTTCAGCTACCACACCGAGGCGCCCCTCGACATGCGCATGAGTCAGGGGGGCGACAGCGCCGCCGACCTCGTGAACGACATGGAGGAAGCGGACCTCGCCGCGATCATCTTCGAGTACGGCGAGGAGCGCCACTCGCGCCGCATCGCGCGCGGCATCGTGAACGCCCGCGACAAGGGTCCGATCAGCACCACCACGCAACTCGCCGACATCATCAAACGCGCGTACCCGGGCGGGCACGCGCGCGGCATCCACCCGGCCCGCCGCACCTTCCAGGCCCTGCGCATCGCCGTGAACGACGAACTCGGTGCGCTCCGCGACGGGCTGCAGGGCGCCAGCGACCTCCTGCGCCCCGGCGGCCGCCTCGCGGTCATCAGCTTCCACAGCCTTGAGGACCGCATCGTGAAACGCTTCCTGCTCGCGGACCCCACCCTGGATCCCCTCACCAAGCGGCCCATCGAGGCGGCCGAGGACGAACAGGCCCGCAACCCCCGCGCCCGCAGCGCGAAACTGCGCGGCGCCCGCAAACGCGCCGAGGAGGTGAGCGGGTGAACACCCCCACCGACACCTGGCGCGCCCGCGCGCTGCGGTACACCCTGATCTACGTGCTGCTCGCGTGCGTGCTGGTGGGCCTGCGGTACCAGACGCGCGACGTGCGGCCCACCCTGAACACCCTCAACGCCGAGCGCGTGAGCCTGCAGCAGCAGCGCGCCGCGCTGGAACTGACCGTGCAGGGCCTCACGAGTGAGCCGCGCGTCCGCGCGTGGGCGCTCCAGAACGGCATGACGCCGTTCACGCGCATCGACAAGACCGCCGCCGCCTTCAAGGCGCTGCCGGTACCGGCAGCGCTCGTCACGCATCCGACGTTCGAGGTGATCACGCGATGGAAGTGAAGATCCGCAACCGCAGTCGCCTGATGCTGGTGCTGGCGCTCGCGTCGTTCCTGTTCCTGGTGTACGCGTACGCGCAGCTGGAATGGCACTTGCCGCGCACCGTGACGGCGCCGCACGCGCCCGTGCGCGGCAGCATCAAGACCATGAACGGCACCATTCTGGCGCGCAGCGTCGGTCAGAAACGCATGTACCCGCAGGGCCCTCTGGCTGGGCAGATTCTCGGCATGACGAACATGGACGGTGGCCTGGAAGGCGCCGAACGGGTGTTCGACGAACAGCTGTCGCGCGGGGAGGACGTCGTGCTGACCATCGACCCGGGTGCGCAGGCGGCGGCGGAGTCGGCCCTGGCGAAGTATGTGCCGGAGCACCGCGCGGACTGGGGCATGGTCGTGGCGCTGGAAGTGAAGACGGGGCGCGTGCTCGCCGCGGCGACGTACCCGCCGTTCGACCCGAACAACTGGCGGAATTATGACGCGAGCGTGCGTCGCAACCGCCCGTTCGTGGACACCTTCGAGCCGGGCAGCCCCGTGAAGGGGCTGGTGGTGGCCGCGGCCATGAACGAGGGCCTGACGACACCGACCACGCAGTACAGCACGCCCATGGTCCGTGTGGTGGGCCGCAAGGCCATTCACGACGCAGTGGATCACCCGGGGCAGCTGACGACCCGGCAGGTGCTGCGCTACAGCAGCAACGTCGGCATGAGCCACATCGTGGAGGGGTTCGATAAGGCGAAGCTGCGCGATTACCTGTACCAGTACGGGTTCGGGCGTTCGGTGGACCTGCCGGACATGCCGACGTCGTATTACCCCTTGCAGGCGCTGCGGCGCTGGGACGATCTGGTGCGCGTGAACAACGCGTTCGGGCAAGGGATGAGCGGGTCGTTGCTGCAGCTGACGGCGGCGTACAACACGCTCGCGAATGACGGGATGTACGTCAGCCCGCAGCTGGTGCAGGGAGCCGTGCAGGGTGAGCGGCGCGAGGTGCTGCGGCCCGAGACGGCGCGGACGATTCGGATGTTGCTGCGCGGCGTGATTGAGGATGGGATTTCCAGGCAGGCGGGCATCAAGGGTTACAGCCTGGCCGGGAAGACCGGGACGGCGCAGGTGGTCACGGAACACGGGTACAGCCAGACGGATTACAACAGCACGTTCGCGGGGTTCTTCCCGGCGGAGCAGCCGCGCGTGACGCTGGCGGTCATGGTGCATGGGGCAAAGGTGGATTATCACGGGAGCATGCTGGCGGCGCCGATCTACCGCGACATTGCGGGGGAAATTATTGCGCGCTGGGCGGCCCCGCCGCAGAAGTCGCCTCCTGAGAAGGAGTGACATCAGGCGTGTGGGCGAGAAGCTGGGGCAACCCGGCTTTTCTGTTGCTCTAAAGATGAGTGTTCTATGAGCATCCGTCGCCGTTCGAGACGGTCGTGAACGGTGCTTTCTGAAGCTCATGCGTGTCTTAGGCGTGAACAGAGAGACTCCGCACTTTTTAAAGCCCTTTCGTGGTGAAATTTCAGATCCAGCAGGCGATTTTGAGGGGTTTTCCGCAAAAATCCATGAGAAGTTAAATGAGAATATTAGAAGATCACTCATTTACAAAACCTAATCCAGGACGTCAAAAATCGAGTTTATAAAGTCTGGATGAACCTGCCAGATCGCGATTCCATGAGTTAAAAAAACCAAAAAACAAATTTTTTGCTCATGATGCTTACCTAACCTCAAGACAGTTGAGCGATCTGCTCCCCACGTACAACACTCCCCCCCACCGAACGGAACCCCTCCGGTTCCGTTCGCAGGAGATTGCATGTCAAACACCACCAACCGCGCCCTGCTGACCGCCGCCGCCCTCATGGGCAGCGCCCTGGCCGCCCCGGCCCTCCCCAGCAGCGCCGTTGCCGAAACGGCCGTCAAAGCCGCCCTGGCCAACGAAAAACCCGCCACGACCGCCGCCAAACCCGCCGCCAGCGCCGCTGCCGCACGCCAACAGGCCATCCAGCAGGCCGAGCGCGCCGCCCAGGCCAACGCCAAACCGGTCGTTGCTGCCGCTCGCGCCACCGGCGCCAGCGCTGTCGTCCGCAGCACCGCCTACAACAGCACCCCCGGGCAGACCGACAGCAGCCCGTTCATCACCGCCACCGGCACCCGCGTGCGCTTCGGCACCGTCGCCCTCAGCCGCGACCTGCTCAAAAAATTCCCGTATGGCACCCGCATCAAGATCGAGGACCTCAGCGGCCGCTACAACAGCGTCCTCGCCGGCCGCGTCTTCATTGTCGAAGACACCATGAGCCCCCGCAAAAGCAACACCGTCGACGTCTGGATGCCCAGCCGCGGCCAGGCCCTCCAGTGGGGCAACCGCCAGATCCGCATCACCGCCCTCAAATGAACCCCACCACCCACGCAGACGGGCCGCGCACGCGGCCCGTCTGCGTTTCCAGTGAGAAGCACCCGTAGCGCCGTTAGGCCCGCCCACACGCCCACCTGACGAGCAGCCCTACCCTGACTCCAAGGCGCGCCGCCACGCTCACCCGCCACCGTCCCACGCCCACCCGGCGATACCCGCCGCAGGAGCCGCATGAACGACTGGGTCATCTCCATCCGGGGCCACTGGCACGGCGCCATGAACGACGCCGACCGCCACTTCACCGGCACCGTCGAACACTGCACCACCGGCCGCTTCCACGCCGGCGAGCCCGTCACGGTCGCGTACCACCCTGGCCGCCAGCCACTCGGCACCGACAGTGCCCGCGCGCAGCATCACGGCCGCTACCAGCTCACCCGCGCCGATCACGACCAGCCGCCCCTGGTGCTCGCCGCGTTCCTCCGTGCTGACGAACCCGCTGGCGCCTCCGATCGGCCCACGGCCGAGCCGCAACTGTGGGGCGCCCGCGTTGCCTCCGAAGCGCCCGCCACTCCCCCAGGCTGACCCTGTCGTCCCAGGCGCGCCCGGCCCCAGCCGGGCGCGCTATGCTGCCCGAACGTGGCCCGCCTTCCCTCCCTGCCGCTCACGCTCGCCCGCGCGCACCTCACGCGCCGCCGCGCCCAGAACCTCATTACGATGCTGGGCATCGCGGTCGGCATGATGGTCCTCATCACCGCGCTGAGCCTCACCAACGGCTTCACGCGCGCCCTCGTGGACGCCACGCTGCGCGCCACCCCCCACCTCAGCCTGCAACGCTATGTGCCCGGCGGACGCGACCCGAACCTCGAACGCACCCTCCGCGCCGACCCGCGGGTCGAGGCCATCGCGCCATTCCTCGCCGACAAGGGCCTGCTCACGCGTCCCGCCAGCCGCAACCGCAACGCCGGCGTGGACTTCGCGACCCTGTTCGGCGTGACGCCCGACGCGGCCGGCGTCCTGCAGTTCCCCGGGCCGACCACGCAGGCGCTCCGGACCCTCAAGGACGGCGAGGTCATCCTCGGCAGCGCCCTCGCGCAGTCCATCGGCGCGTTCAGCGGCGACGAGCTGCGCCTGCTGAACAGCATGCAGCGCCGCGCCGCGCTGAAGGTCCGCACGCTGTTCAGCACCGGCAACTACCAGATCGACAGCGCGTACGCGTTCGTCACGCTGCGCACGCTGCAGGACCTGCAGGGCACCACGAACATCACCGGGTACCAGGTGCGCCTCCACGACCCCGAGCAGACGCGCGCCGTCGCGAGCAGCGTCGTCGCGGGCGGCACCTTCAGCCCCATCGCGTGGCAGGACCTGTACCGCACCCTGCTGGACCAGCTGGCCCTGCAGAAGCGCGTGATCGGCTTCGTGGTGTTCCTGATCGTGATCGTCGCGGCGTTCGGCATCGCCAGCGTCCTCACCCTCACCGTGTTCGAGAAGACGCAGGAGATCGCCATCCTGCGCGCTATCGGCGCGACGCGCGGCGTGATCACGCGCACCTTCCTGATCGAGGGCGTAATCCTCGGCGTGAGCGGCCTGATCCTCGGGGACCTGCTGGGCCTCGCCGTGTGCGCGTACTTCACGGCGTATCCGTTCCGGCTGCCCGGCGACCTGTACTTCATCACGGCCCTGCCCGTGGAGGTCCGCGCCACCGACGTCCTGTGGGTGAACGCCGTGGGTCTCGCCACCACACTGCTCGCCGCGTACCTGCCCGCGCGCCGCGCTGCGGGCGTGGAACCCGCGCAGATCATCCGCTGAGCGGGGGAGGGGCCGGCGCCGTTCCAGTGCCCCTCCCTCAAGGGCCGCAGGAGGAAGCGTGGCGCCCGATCAGACAGCCCCCAGCGAATTGGTGTGCGGCCCACGTTAAAGTGAACGTCATGTTGCGGCTGCTGTTCGTGGGAGACGTGTACGGGAAACCCGGAAGGCGCGTGCTCGGCACGCACCTTCCGGCCATCCGGGACGCGTACGACTTCATCATCGTGAACGGCGAGAACGCCGCCGGCGGCTTCGGCCTGAACCGCGAAAGCGCCCAGGCCATCTTCAAGGCCGGCGCCGGCTGTATCACGCTCGGGAACCACACGTGGAACAACAAGGAAGTCCACACGCTGTTCGAGGACGGACGCGTCATCCGCCCCCTCAACTACCCAGCCGGCGCGCCCGGCGCCGGCTACACCACCTTCACCGTCGGCGGTGAGCGCCTCACGGTCGTGAACCTGCTTGGCCGTGTCTACATGGACCCGAACGTCGACAACCCGTTCAGCCTCATGGAGGACCTCCTCACCCGCCCGGACCTCGGCACCGTCTTCGTGGACTTCCACGCGGAAGCCACCAGCGAGAAGGTCGCGTTCGCGCGGCACTTCGACGGACGCGTCGCCGCCGTCATTGGCACGCACACGCACGTCCCCACCGCCGACACCCGCCTGCTGCCCGGCGGCACCGCCTTCCAGGCCGACGCCGGCATGACCGGCCCGTACGAAAGCATCATCGGCGCGGACCCCGAAGGGCCCATCCAGCGGTTCCTGACCGGCCTGCCGCACCGGTACGTCGTCGCGGAAGGTCCCGCGCAACTCAACGCCGTCGCCATCGACATTCAGGGTGGGCGCGCCACACGCATCGAACGCGTCACGCACCTCGAGCAGTAACCCCAACAGCGGAGGTCCACATGGGCATACGAGAAGACGTGAACACCCTCGGGCGCGCGCTCGGGCAGGTCCTCAAGGAACAGGAAGGCGAGGCTTTTTTCGACACCGTGGAGCGCGTCCGCGCGCTCGTCCGCCAGGCGCGCGCCGGCGACGGCGACGCGCCCCTGCGTGAACTTCTGGAAGGCGCCACCCCCGAGGACGCCGAGAACCTCGTGCGCGCCTTCAGCCTGTACTTCCAACTGGTAAACCTCGCTGAGGAGTACGAGCGCGTCCGCACCCTCGCCGGCCGCGAAGGCGTCCGCCCGCAGAGCCTCGAAGCGGCCCTGACCGAACTGCACGCGAGCGGCCTGAGCGCCGACGACGCCGAAGCACTGATTCAACGCGTGAACCTCGGCCTCACCTTCACCGCCCACCCGACCGAGATGCGCCGCCGCACCGTCCGCGCGCACCTCGTGCAGGTCGCGCGCGACATTCCTGACCTCAGCGACCCCACCACGTACGACGCGGCTGTGGAGCGCATCACCGCGCACGTGGAAGCACTGTGGAACACCCCGGAACTCCGGCGCCTGAAACCCACCGTCCTCGACGAGGTCAAAGGCGGCCTCAGCTACGTGCCCAGCATCGCGCAGGCCGTCACGCGCCTGCAACGTGACCTGCAGCGCGCCTTCGAGCGCGTGTACGGACGCCCCACGAGCGCGCGCGTGCCGCTCAGCCTGCACTCCTGGATGGGCGGCGACCGCGACGGCAACCCCTTCGTGACGCCCGACGCCACGCGCGACACGCTCACCCTGCACCGCGACCGCGCCCGCGACCTGCTCCTGAACGCCATCCGGCAGACGTACGCGGACCTCAGCCAGGACGAGCGCGGCGAGGAGACGTACCGCGCCGAACTGCAGGCGCTCCACGACGCCGTGCAGGCCGGGCAGCACGTGGACCTCACAGCGCAGCTCGACGCCCTCGACGCGCGCCTGCGCGAGCACGGGCAGGCGCGCAGCGCGGACGTGCTGCTCGCGCCGCTCCGCACGCACGCGCGCACGTTCGGGCAGCACCTCGTCAGCCTCGATATCCGCGAGCACAGCGCCCTCACCGGCGCGGCCGCCGCTGCCCTCTTGGACGCGGCCGGCATGCCCGGGTACGCGGACCTGCCCGAGCACGCCAAAACCGAACTGCTCACGCGCGAACTCCGCTCCCGCCGCCCCCTGTGGCCCGCCGGTGAGGCCCTCCCCGAGGAGCTGGAACGCGCGGTCGGCCCGATCCGCGAGGTCGCGCGGGCGGTCCGCAAGGTCGGCCCGCGCGCGTTCGGGCGGTACATCATCAGCATGAGCGAAAGCGTCAGTGACGTCCTCGAGCCGTTGCTGCTCGCCCGTGAGGTCGGGTTCCGCGTGCTGCCCGTCCCGCTGTTCGAGACGCTCGACGACCTGGAGCGTGCCCCCAGCGTCGTCTGGGAACTCCTGAGCCTCCCCGAGTACCGCGCCGTGCTCGGCAGCGACGTGCAGGAAATCATGCTCGGGTACAGCGACAGCAACAAGGACGCCGGCTTCCTGGCCGCCAACTGGGCGCTGCACGAAGCGCAGCGCCGCCTCGCGGACGTGTGCCGCCGCGCGGGCGTCCCGTGGCGCTTCTTCCACGGGCGCGGCACCAGCATCGGCCGCGGCGGCGGCCCCGCCAGCCGCGCCATTCTCGGGCAGCCCGCCGGCACCATCGGCTCCGGCCTGCGCATCACCGAGCAGGGCGAAGCGCTCGCCGACAAGTACAGCCACCCCGTCCTCGCGCACCGCAACCTGGAGCAGGCCCTCTCCGGGCTGCTGCTCGCCGCCGCGCGTCCCGCCGCGGACCTGCCTGCCGCGTGGACCGAGGCGCTCGACCGGGCCGCGCGCGCCAGCGCCGGCGCGTACCGCGCGCTCGTCACCACCCCGGAATTCCTGCCGTTCTTCGAGGCCGCCACGCCCATCCACGAGATCTCCCGCCTGAACATCGCCTCTCGGCCGGTGCGTCGCCCCGGCGCGCCCACCCTGCAGAACCTCCGCGCGATCCCCTGGGTGATGAGCTGGACGCAGAACCGCGCGAACCTGCCCGGCTGGTACGGCCTGCGCGAGGGCCTGCGCGAGATCGGCGTACCGCTCGCCCGCGAGCTGTACGCGCAGTGGCCGTTCTTCCGCAGCATGCTCGACAACGCCCAGATGAGCCTCGCCAAGAGCGACCTGCTGATCTTCGACGAGTACCTGACGCTCGGCGGGCCCGCGCTTGGCCCGGACCTCAAGGCCGCGTACGCGGACACCGTCGCGCTCGTGCAGGACATCGTCGGCGCGGACCTGCTCCGCAACGAACCGCGCCTGCACGAAAGCATCGGGCTGCGCAACCCCTACATTGACCCCATCCACCGCCTGCAAGTGGAACTGCTGCGCCGCGCGCGCCGTGAGGACGGCGGCCTCGACCGCTACGAGCGCCCCCTGCTGCTCAGCGTGCAGGGCATCGCCGCGGGCGTCCGCAACACCGGCTGAACCGCGCGCACCGCCCCCGCAGCGTGCCGCTGGGCTGTGCCTGGGGCGCGCTGCTACAGTGGGGAACGCGCGCGCCCGCACGGGCGAACCCCGCGCCATTTCAGACCCGCGCCGCCACCCGGCCGCGCGAAACACGCGCAGCCTCCGCTGACGCCGAGAGTCGCCCCCACCGTGGGGTGTTTCGAGAGGACCCACAATGCAATCCATTACCCGCAAACCCCGCGTCGGCGTGTTCATCGACACGCAGAACCTGTACCACAGCGCCCGCGACCTCTACGAGCGCACCGTGAACTTCGAGCGGCTCCTGCAGTACGCCACCGAGGGCCGCGAACTCGTGCGCGCCGTCTCGTACGTCGTCGAGCGGGAAGGCGAAGGCACCGCCCGACCGTTCATCTACAAACTCAGCACCATCGGGTACAAGGTGCGCCGCATGACGCTGCAGCTCCACCACACCAACGAGCAGGGCAAAGCCATCTGGGAAGGCAACTGGGACATGGGCATCGTCGCCGACATGACCCGCCTGCTCGACCACCTGGACGTCATCGTGCTCGGCAGCGGCGACGGCGACTTCACCGACATGGTCGAGGTCTTCCAGGAGCGCGGCGTACGCGTGGAAGTCATCGCGTTCCGCGAGCACACCGCGCAGAAACTCGTGGACGCCTGCGACCGCTACACCAACTGGTCCGACGTGGACGGCGCCTTCATGCCACCCGCGAAACGCAAGGGCAACGACAGCAGTGAGTGACACCCCCCACCCCATCACCGAACACGCCAACCCCGGCGCGGACGAGGCGCTCGCGCGCCTGAACTTCGACCTGCCGCCCGAACGCATCGCCCAGACCGGCGCGGAACCGCGCGACACCAGCCGCCTCATGGTGGTGGGGGAGAGCGGCATCGACCACCGCATCTTCCGGGACCTGCCGGACCTCCTGCGCACCGGGGACCTGCTGGTGTTCAACGAAAGCCGCGTGATTCCCGCGCGCATCATCGCCCGCAAACCCACGGGCGGCGCCGTCGAGACGCTCCTGCTGCGCGAGGAGGAAGCGAACGTGTGGAGCGCGTACCTCAAGGGCGCCAAACGCGCCGGGCGGGACCTGCTGTTCGGCAGCGTGCACGCCGAGGTGATCGGCACGCTGGAGGACGGCGCGCGCCTGCTGCGCTTCAGCGAGGACATCAAGCCGCACCTCGACGCGCTCGGCCGCCTGCCCCTGCCGCCCTACATCGATGCGGGCGAGGACGACGCGGTATGGCAGGACCGCTACCAGACCGTGTACGCCCGCACAGCCGGCAGCGTCGCCGCGCCCACCGCCGGGCTGCACTTCACCCCTGAACTGCTGGCGCGCCTGCAGGCCATGGGGGTGGGGACGGCGTTCGTCACGCTGCACGTCGGGGCCGGCACCTTCAAGCCCATCAGCGGGAGCGTCGCGGAGCACACCATGCACGCCGAGCGGTACACGGTCACGTCCGACACCGCCGACGCCATCAACGCCGCGCGCCGCGAAGGCCGGCGCGTCATCGCAGTTGGGACCACCACCGTCCGCGCCCTCGAAAGCGCCGCTGACGTGAACGGCACCGTGCATCCCGGTGACGGCGACACCCGCATCTTCATCACGCCTGGGCACGCGTGGCGCGTCCCGGACCTGCTCATCACGAACCTGCACCTGCCGAACAGCACCCTGCTGCTGCTCGTCGCCGCGTTCGCCGGTGAGGACCGCATCCGCGCCGCGTATCAGGCGGCCCTGGACCACCCGTACCGCTTCTACAGCCTCGGGGACGCGATGCTGCTCCAGCGCGCCCCCTAAGGCGCCGGGCGCGGCATCCGCCATTTGGCCGAGTGCTGCAAAACGCAGGCTTATACTGCGCGCATGACAGAACCCGTGAATGCCGCGCCCGGTGTGGACGCGGAAAACCCGCTGCTGAACCTCGGTTTCCGCATTCCCTTCGACCGTATCCAGCCCGAGCACGCCCTTCCGGCCATGCAGACCCTGATCGACGCGGCCCGCACGGACCTGGAGCGCCTCGCGCGCGCGCCCGAACGGAACTTCGAAGGGTTCCTCGATGACCTCGACCGGCACACCCTGCAGATCCAGACGGTCGCCACCATCGTCGGGCACCTGAACGGCGTCGTCAGCAGCGACGAGTGGCGCGCCGCCGAAGGCGACATCCTGCCGCTGTACAGCGCGTTCTTCACGGACATCACCCTGCACGAGGGCCTCTGGCAGGCCCTCAAGGCGTACGCCGAGACGCCCGAGGCGCAGGCCCTCACCGGTGAACGCGCCCGCTTCCTGAAGCTCACCATGGACGAGTTCCGCCGCAACGGCGCCGACCTCGACGACGCCGGCAAGGCCCGCCTCAAGGACATCAACGTCCGCCTCGCGGAACTCACCAAGCGCTACGCCGAGAACGTCATGGACGGCGTGAAGGCCTTCGAGCTGTACGTCCCCACCGAGCGCCTCGCCGGCGTCCCGGAGCGCGTGCAGGCCGCCACCCGCGCGGACGCCGAAGCGAACGGGCACCCCGGCGAGCACCGCCTCACGCTGCACATGCCCACGTACCTGCCGGTCCTCACGTACGCCGACGACCGCGCCCTGCGCGAAGAACTCACCCGCGCGTACAACCGCACCGGCATCGGCGAGGGCCGCGACAACCGCGACCTGCTGCCCGAGATCCTGCAGCTCCGCCAGGAGCGCGCGCAGCTGCTCGGCTACCGCGACTTCGCGGACCTCGTCACCGAGGACCGCATGGCCGGCAGCGGCGAACGCGCCAAAACCTTCCTGCAGGACCTGGAGGCGCGCACCCGCCCCGCGTTCGAGCGCGAGAACGCCGAACTCGAAGCGTACTACCGCGCCCGGGCCGGCGCGGACGCCCCGGCCCTCCAGCCGTGGGACGTCACATACTGGGCCGAAAAGCAACGCGCGGAACTGTACGACTTCGACGAGGAGGAACTCCGCCCGTACTTCCAGGTGGACAGCGTCCTCAGCGGCATGTTCGAAGTGGCCCGCCGCGTGTTCGGCCTGGAAGTCACGCCCGCCGACGCGCCCGGCTGGCACCCGGACGTGCGCTACTTCGACCTCAAGAACAGCGAGGGCGAACACGTCGCCAGCTTCTACACCGACTGGTTCCCGCGCAACAACAAACGCGGCGGCGCGTGGATGAACGCCTTCGTCACGGGCGGCCCCAGCGAGCGCGGCTTCGAACCGCACATCGGTCTGATGTGCGGCAACATGACGCCCCCCAGCCCCGACGCGCCCGCCCTGCTCAGCCACGACGAGGTGCAGACGGTCTTCCACGAGTTCGGGCACCTGCTGCACCACGCCCTCTCCCGCGTGGAAGTGCGCAGCCTCAGCGGCACCAACGTCGCGTGGGACTTCGTGGAACTGCCCAGCCAGATCATGGAGAACTGGACGTGGGACAAGCAGGCGCTCGACCTGTTCGCCCGCCACTTTGAGACCGGCGACGTGATCCCGCAGGCGCTCTACGACAAAATGCTGCGCGCCCGCAACTACCGCGCCGGCAACTTCGCCATGCGCCAGTACTCGTTCGGCACCGTCGACCTCGCGCTGCACACCGAGTACACCCCGCAGCACGGCGACGTCGTCGCGTACACGTACCCGATCCTGGCGCGGTTCGCGCCCGTGCCGATGCTGAACGATAACGCCTTCATCGCGCAGTTCTCGCACCTGTTCGCGAACCCCGTCGGCTACGCCAGCGGCTACTACAGCTACAAGTGGGCGGAGGTGCTCGAAGCCGACGCGTTCAGCCGATTCGAGCAGGAAGGCGTGTTCAACGCTGACACCGGCCGCGCGTTCGTCGACAACGTCCTGTCCCGCGGGAACGGCGAGGACCCCGGCGTGCTGTTCCGCACCTTCCTCGGCCGCGACCCCGACGCGAACGCCCTGCTGCGCCGCAGCGGCCTCACCGAGTAAAACGACCGCGCGCAGCGGCATGCACACCGCGCACAACCGGCGCAGGCGAGGTCCCGGACCTCGCCTGCGCCTCTTCGCCACCGGATGACACGCCCGGGCGGTGGGCCGGGGAGCCCGCCGCCCCTTGCTATGCTGACCGCTGTGGAGCGGGCGCCCGCCAGCGCCCCACCCCGGGAGGCCCCTTGAGTGACCCACAGCGTCCCACCGTCCTCGTCGCCAGCGCCGACGAACGCCATGCGCGCGACCTGCAGGCCGCGCTGCCCGACGCGCGCGTCCGCCACACCGCCGACGCGGAAAGCCTGCTGCGCGACACGCACGCCTTCACGCCGGACGTGACCGTCATTCACGCGTCGCTGCCCAGCCGCGTGCCCATCGCCGAGGTGCTGCGCATGCTGCGCGGCCGCGACGACCTCACGCACACCCACCACCTGCTCATCGGCGGGAACGCCGCCGCCCTCATGACCGCCGGCGCGGACCTCGCCACGCCCGCGCAGGACGCCTCCACGCCCGCGCTGGTGTACGCGCTGCTACGCCGCGTCCGGCAAACGCGGCACCTCACGGACCGCGCCGCAAAACTCCAGACGCAGCTCACCGCCGCCGAGCACGACGAACGCGTCCGCGACCAGCTCACGCACATGCTCGTCCATGACCTCAAGAACCCCATCAGCGCCGTGATGGGCCTCCTTGAAGTCGTCATGGAGGACGAGGGCCGCATCCCCGACGACCTCGCGGAACTCCTGCGCCTCGCCCGCGAAGAAACGCAGCACCTCCTGCACCTCGCCGTGAACATGCTCGACGTCCGCAAGATGCAGGCCGGCAAGATGCACCTCGACCGGCAGACGATGTTCGCGCCGATGTTCAGTGACGTCGTGAACCTCGCGCTCGGCGACGTCGGTGCAGGCCTCCGGGACCGCCGCGTGAACCTGAACTTTCCGCTCGGCCTGTCACCCGCGCACGGCGACCCGGAAATCCTGCGGCGCGTGTTCGCGAACCTGATTTCGAACGCCGTGAAGCACACCACCGCCGGGGGCCGCGTGGACATCGGCGCGCGTCAGACCGGCGACACCCTGGAGTTCACCGTCGCGGACGACGGCGAGGGCATTCCCGCGGAGGATCTCCCGAACCTGTTCGCGGCGTTCGAGCAGTCGCGCCTCACGCTGCACGGGCGGTTCGACACGGGCATGGGCCTCGCGTTCTGCAAGCTCGCCATTGAGCAGCACGGCGGACGCATCTGGGTGGAGAGTGAGCGCGGCGTCGGCACGACCTTCACCTTCACGCTCCCACTCGGTCCCGAAGAGGACGACGACTTCGCCGAACTCGTCTGAGGGGCGCTTGGGAGGGCGCGCCCCTCCCCGCACCCCTCAGAGGCTCGGCGGTCAGTCGCCTTGCGCGGGCGTGACCACCAGGTAGTCAATGACGGCATTGCGGTCCTGATCCGGGCCGGCGTACGCGTCATTCAGGAGCCGCACCACCAGGGCGTCACCGGCTTTCAGCGCCGTGGTCGTGAAGGCCCGCTCGGCGTACGCCGTGTTGTCGAGCGTCAGCGTGCCCAGCGACTGGCCGTTCCCGTTCGTGAGCTCCACGATGGGCGCCCCCTCGAACTGCTCGCCGCGTGCCACCACCGACACGGTGTACGTGCCCGGCGTCACCTGACGCGGCAGCTTGAAGTTCACGGAGTCGCGCGCGCCGTACAGCATCACGGCCTGCCCGCCGCTGGCGTTCGGGTCGCTGATCAGCCACCCGCCCGGTCGTGGGTCCGTCATCAGCTGCGGTGACAGGGGCCGACCGACGTTCGTGGACGTCGCTTCCAGCTGCACGCCCTGCGCCGCCGGCACGGTCGCCTGCTGCGTGCAGGCCGCCAGCGCGACCCCCAGAAGCAACGCCGCACCCCACGTGCGCGCGCGCCGAGACGTGCCCACCACTGCTGCCCGGATGCTCTGCTCGTTCATGGCCCTCTCCTTTGCTGCCCGCCGACATGCATGAGGGACGGCGCCCCTGTGGACGCGCCCCCGCTTCATTGACCTTCAACGGCAGTATGGGCTGGCGCTTCAGGCCTTTGCGAGCGCCCAGGCGCTGCGCAGCCGTCGCTCAGAACGCCGAACCGATGGACTTGTCACGCTGGTGCCGCCGGGCCGCGCGGTCCACCAGTTCCCCGGGCGCGCGCATCTGCGGGGTGGTGGTGGCCCCCCCCACGCTCACGCGCAGCACCTGACCGCCCAGGGCGTCCTTCACGCGCGCCGTCACGTGCGTGACGGCGCGCTCGTCCGCGCCGCTCAGCAGCAGCGCGAACCGGTCCGCGTCCCAGCGGAACACCTCGTCGCGCGGGCGCTTCAGGGTCCGCAGTTGCGCGCTGAGCGCCCGCAGCGCCGCGTCCCCCGCCGCGCGCCCCTCGCGGGCATTCAGCGCGCGGAACCCGTCGTAATCCACGACGATCAGCCCGAGCGGCTGCTCCACACGCCCCGCCCACCGGCGCTCCAACGCCCGCGTGAACGCCACGCGGTTCCCGATGCCCGTCAGCGGATCGGTGTGCGCCAGCTGCGCCGTCAACCACCAATGCTGCAGTTCCGCCGCGAACGCCCCCACCAGCGCCGCGAGCGACAACGTCACAGCGGGCAGCAGCCACCCCGCCGCCCACGCCGGCAGCGCCAGCAGCGGCGCGACCATCACCAGCGCCGCCGCCCGCGCGCCCCGCGCGTGCCACGCCAGGGCCGCCAGCAGCGCCGCGAGGCCCGCCGTGACCGGGAAGGGCAGCGGCGTGGCGTGCGCGTGCGGGAGCGCGCTCAACAGCGACCCCGTCAGCGCCCACAGGCGCGGGTTGCTGGGCAGCAGCGCCGTCACCGCCAACGCCAGCAGCGTCACCAGCAGCGGCGCCCAGCGCGCGCCGGGAGGATTCACGCGGCGCGCCGCAGCGGCACAGGACGCACTGGCGCAGCTCGGCACTTCACGCGAGCAGTGTAACGTGCGGATTCTTACAGGAAACCACACCCGCGGCGCACCGTATACTCCGGGGATGCTGGTCGCCCTGCAAGGCATTCACAAGGACTACGGCGCGCAAACCGTCCTGAATGACCTCACCCTGAAACTCAACCCCGGAGACCGCGTGGGCCTCGTGGGCCGCAACGGCGCGGGCAAAACCACTCTGCTGCGCCTCATCACCGGCGAGGAGAAACCGGACCTCGGCACGGTCCGCTTCCTGCCGGGCGTGCGCGCCGCCGCCCTCCGCCAGGACCCCTTCTTCCCGGACGGCGCGACCGTCCGCACCGTCCTCGACGCTGCCTTCACCGAACTCGACGCGCTCGAAGCGGAACTCGAGCAGGCGGCGCACGCCATGGGCGACGGTACCGACGCGAGCATCCACCACCACGAGCAGCTGCTCGAACAGTACGCCCGCCGCGGCGGCTTCGAGCGCCGCTCCCGCCGCGACGCCGTGACGCTCGCGTTCGGCTTCCGGGGCCGCGAAGACGACCTCGCCGCGCGCCTCAGCGGCGGCGAACGCACCCGCCTGAGCCTCGCCGCGCTCCTCATCCAGAACCCGGACGTGCTGCTGCTCGATGAACCCACCAACCACCTCGACATCGGCATGGTCGAGTGGCTGGAGAACTTCCTGAGCCGCTACCCGGGCGCCGTCATGGTCATCAGCCACGACCGCGCGTTCCTCGACGCCGTCACCAACCAGACCGCGCACCTCTGGCACGGCCAGGCGCGCCTGCACGCCGGAGGGTACACGCAGTTCCGCGCCGCCCTTGACGAGGAACTCGAACGGCAGGCCGCCCGCTACGCGCAGGAGCAGCGGCGCATCGCCGACTACCAGCGCAGCGTGGACCGCATGAAGATCTGGGGCCTCGGCATGAGCAAACTCGCGCGGCGCGCCAAAGGCATGCAGGCCCGCGCAGACCGCATGCGCGCCACCGCCACCAAGGCGCCCCCGCCGGACGAGCGCACCACCCGCATCACCTTCCACGCGCCCGAAAGCGGCGACGTCGTCCTCGACGCCCGCCACCTCACCCGCGCGCTCGGCGGGCGCACCCTGTTCCGCGACGTGAACGTCCAGCTGCGCCGCGGCGACCGCGTCGCCCTGATCGGCCGCAACGGCGCCGGCAAAACCACCCTGCTGCGCACGCTCCTCGGCCTCGACGCGAGTGACGACCCGCGCTCGCAGGTCCTCACGGGCGCGCGCGTCACCACCGGGTACTACGACCAGCAACTCCGCGGCGTCGACCCGGACAGCACCCTCTACCAGGAAGCCCGCGAGTACGTCGAGAAGGACCAGCAGGCGCACGACCTGCTCGGCACGTTCATGTTCCCGTACGACGCGCACGACAAACCCGCCCGGGTCCTCAGCGGCGGCGAACGCGCCCGCCTGGCCCTGCTGAAACTCGCGCAGGAGGACCACAACTTCCTTGTGCTCGACGAGCCCAGCAACCACCTCGACATGGAAATGCTCGAATCACTCGAAGAGGCCCTGGAGGACTTCAGCGGGACGCTGCTGATGGTCAGCCACGACCGCGCCCTCATCGAGAACCTCGCGGACCGCATCTGGCTCATCGAGGACGGGCAGTTCCACGAGTACCCCGGCGGGTACGCGTATTACAAACAAAAGCACCTGCCGGCCGAGGCGCCGACGACCACGCCCGCGAAACCCGCGTCGGCCACGCCCGCGAAACCCAAAGGGAAGGGGCTGTGGCACCTGAAACGGCAGCTGGAGGCCATCGAGGCGGACATCGCCGCGCTCGAAGCGGAACTGGGCGCCGCGCAGGCCGCGCTCGGCCACGCCGACGCGAACGCTGACTTCGCCGCGCTCGGCGGGGAGGTCGCCCGCCTCGAAGCCGCGCTCAACGACCGCATGGACGCCTGGGCGAAAGCCCACGAAGACGTCGAAGCCGCCGGCGGGTAAACCCCGCATGAGCTTCCACCCGTGCGGGCGCGCAGGACAATGCGCCCGCGCGGGCCGCGCACCATGAGGCCGGAGGTCAGCATGCACCCACCACTGCGGCAGCGGTCCCTCGACGTGCTCCTGCGGGCGTACCAGTGGCGCGTCCGCCGCCAACGCAACCTCACGCCCACGCGCGCCCTGCAGGTCACCCGCCAGCTGCTGCGCACGCAACGCTACGGGTTCCTGGTCACCACCGGCACGGACGCACCGAACGCTCGCCTCATCGAACACGTCGCCGAAGAGGACCTGACAGTCTGGATCGGCGCCCACCCATCATCCCGCAAGGCGCGCGAGGTGCAGGCGCACCCCCGCGCCACGTTCGCCCTGATGGACGACCGGACGCAGGCAAACATCGTCCTGCACGGCACCGTCACGCGCGTCCACGACGACGCCCGGCGTCAGCGGTACTGGCGTCCGCACCACCGCCTGTTTTTCAGCGGCCCGCTCGGCGCGGACTTCGCGCTCCTGCGCTTCACCCCCGACCGCCTCGAGCTGATGAGTTTCGGGCGCTTCATCGTGCCGGAACCGTTCGGGCTGAAACCGGTCGTCCTGGTCCGCCACGGCGACGACTGGCAACCGGCCTGAACGCCCTGAGGAAGAGCGCGAGCCACCCCTGAAGCGCCACGCGAAGGGGCCGCAGGTTTCCCCACGGCCCCACTGGCGCTCCTCAGTCGTCCTCGCCGCGGCCCACCGGCTCGGGCGGCGCCTGGCTGCTCAGGTCCTCGGCTTCCAGCCGCGCGAGCCGCTCACGCCACCGCAGCGAGTACCCGTACGGGTTCATCTGCGGGTCCACGCTCATCTCGCGCGGCGTGCGGCTGCCCTGCGTGGCCCGCGCAATGGCGAACATGTCCGCCTTCGGCGAGCGGTCCATGAACAGCAGCCCGTTGCGTTCCTGGTACGTGTCCGTGAACTGCGTGTAACAGAACCCGGACAGGCCCTCGCACGCGTACACGGCGGACATCAGGTCCTCGTAGGCGTCCATGAACGACTGCTCGTCCATCGCCTCGCTGTACCCCCAGCCGGGCTGCCCACCCGGAATGAACGCAATCCCGCCGAATTCGCTCAGCACCACCGGCTGCCCCGTCACCTGGAAGCCCTCGAGCGTGAGCGCGCGGTCCCCCGGACGCTGCCGCTCGAACGTGAGGTTCACGGCTTCCGTGTCCGCGTAGCGGCGCACCAGCGCGGCCGGCTCCGCGGAGTAGTCGTGCACGCCGACGATATCCGTGGCGACGTGTTCCCACCCGTCGTTCCCGATGACTGGCCGCGTTGGGTCGAGCGTCCGCGTGAGGTGATACAGGGTGCGCACGTAATCGCGGTGCGCGGCGTTCGTCGGCAGGTCCGGCACGCCCCACGACTCGTTGAGCGGCACCCACGCGACGATGCTCGGGTGCGACATGTCGCGCCGCAACACCTCCGTCCACTCGCGCGTCAGGTCCTCCACGGCGCGCGTCGTGAAGCGGTACGGGCTGGGCATCTCCTCCCACACCAGCAGACCGTACACGTCACACCAGTACAGCCAGCGCGGATTCTCGACCTTCTGGTGCTTGCGCGCGCCGTTGAAGCCCATCTGACGGATCAGCTCCACGTCGCGGCGCAGCTCATCATCCGTGGCGGTCAGGCCCCCCTGCTCCCAGTACCCCTGATCGAGGACCATTTTCAGGTAGTACGGCCGCCCGTTCAGCAGGAACCGGCGGCCCTGCACGCTCACGGACCGGATGGCGGTGTAGCTCAGCACGCGGTCCACGACCTCGCCGTCCACCAGCAGCTCCACCGTCGCGTCTATGAGGGTGGGGTGGTTCGGGCTCCACAGCAGCTCATTGCGGAAGTCGTCGATGCCCGGGTCGGGCAACGCGATGCGGCGCGTCACCTCCGGCCAGCGCAGCGTGTAGCGGTCATCCGCGATGAGCGCCCCCTCGTGTTCCAGCCGCACGCGCAACTGCATGTTGTCCCGCAGGGGCCCCTCGATGTGCGCGTCCACGCCGATCTCCCACGCGTCCATGAACGACGACCAGCGCAACTCCGCGATGCGCGTCGTCGGGACGCACTCCAGCCACACCGGCTGCCAGATGCCGGTCGTCCGCGGGTACCAGATGCTGTGCGGCTCCAACTGCCAGTCCTGCTTCCCGCGCGGCTTCGTGAGGTCATGCGGGTCATCGAAGGCGCGCACGACAATCTCGAGTGACGTCTCACCGCGCGCCGCGCCCGTCACGTACGCCGTGAAGGGCGTGTGCCCGCCAAAATGCTCCGCGACGAGGTCGCCGTTCACCCAGACGCGCGCGTGGTAATCCACCGCGCCGAAGTGCAGCAGCAGGGGCCGGCCCTGCTCGTCCGCCGTGAGGTCCACGCGGCACCGGTACCACGCGACCGGATGGAAGCCAGTGTCATGAATGCCGCTGGCGGGCGTTTCCGGCGAGAAGGGCACCTGAATGACGCGGTCGAAGGTCACGTCGTCGGGTTCGGCCCACGCGGCCTGATCGTCGTACGCGAAGTCCCACGCGCCGCCCAGGTCGCGCCAGTGCGCGCGCTCCAGCAGTGGGTTCGGGTGAATGGAATAGGTGGTCATGAGCAGGGTTCCTCCTGATCCAGCGCGAGGCTTTGGTAGAACGCAGCGTAGTCAGCATGAACGAGCAGCGTGTGAGGACAACGGTCAAAAGCACCACCGCCCGTTTAGTGTTGCGGCGATGCCCGGGCCGAAGCCGCGCGTCGCGGAGCGCCCACCCCGCCTGCGGACCGCACGGTCAACGCAGCCCGCCCGCGAACGCGACGGTCCGGCGAGCGCCGCGCAGCACGAAACCGCTTTCCGGCTGCGCGGGCATGCGCGTCAGGCGCACACGCAGGTCCTGGGGGGGAACGTCGTACGTCACGTCGCGCGTCAGGAACCGCACGGCGCCGCGCATGAGTTCGATGGTGAGCCACTCCCCGGCGCAGCGGTGCCCGAGGTCATGGTCCCCACCACCCTGCGGGACGAAGTTGAACGGGCTGCCGTTCCACGTGCGAAAGCGCTCAGGGTCGAATCGCTCCGGCGCGGCCCACACCGACGGGTCACGGTTCGTGCCGTACACGTCCAGCAGCACCAGCCGGCCCTGCGGGAACGTGTGCCCGGACCACTCGAACGTGCGCCGCACCCGCGCCGCCACGAACGGGAAGAACGGGTAGTACCGCCGCACCTCCTGCACGAACCGCAGCAGCGCGTCGTCATCACCGCGCAGCAATGCGTCGCGGCACGACGGATGCTGATGCAGGGCATGCGCGGCGAACACCACGTACCGAGCGACCGCCACGGTCGGGCGCAGCACATTCAGCAGCTCCACGGCCGCCGTGTGCTCATCCAGCAGCGCGCCCCGCTCGTCACGGTGCGTGGCGACCACGTGCAGGGCCCCATCCTCCGCGCCGGTCGGGGCCTGCCGGGCCGCGCGGATGTGCCCCGCCGCCCAGGCCTCCGCACGGCGCCGCGCGGCCCGGGCCCGCCAGTGCCGCGGCCCGGCACTGGCGGGCCCGTCAATCAGCGCCGCGAGGTCCGCAGTGACGCCCGCAACCTCCTCCGCGGCCAGGGGCACGCCCGCCCAGGCGCACACAGCGCGGGTGAGGACCTCGTGCGCCTCATCCAGCAGCACGACCGTGTCCCGAGCGGCCCAGCGGACGCTCGCGGCGTGCCATTCACGGTCCGCGAGGCGCACGAGCCGCGTGATGTTCGCAGGTGTCATCAGGCCCATGAACATCGCCTTGCGGTGCGTGTGCGCAGCGCCATCGAGCGACTGCACACCCCCCTCACCGATGAGTGTCTTCTGCACAGGTTTCGGCATCGCGCCCTGCCGGACGAACCGTTCCGGGTCGTACAGCAGGGCTGCGGCGGACGCACCCCGCATGCACGTGACCGGCAGGGCCAGCAGCAGGCGCGTATCGAACACGGTGCGGCCCGTGGCGCGGCACTGCCGGTCGACGAAGGCATACCCCTGCGTCAGCAGCGGCACGGTGCTGTCCAGAGGCGGACGGGTGGCGTGCAGCATATGAACCTCCTCGCGGCAGCCTAAAGGCTCGGCGCCGCCGCTGCCTTCAGGGTTTCTTGGCGCACCCGCCAGCCGGGAAAGCTCAGCGGAACACTGCCCGCCGAGCGCTGGCCGCGTGAGGTTGTGCTCCGCGTTTCCTCACCGCTTCAGCACCTTGAGCTGCCTGCTCGGCCTCTCTGCCTGCACGCCCGCCAAGCTTGAGGAACCCACGAGGTTCACGCGCTGCAGTGCTCATGATCTTACGCAGCCCGCCTACAGTAGGAAGGACTGTTGATCGACGTCATGGCCGTCAGGCGGCATGGCCACCTGTGCCCGGGCGGAAACAGCAGACCGTGGGCCCCGCACCTGCCTGGCGGGCACCTCCTGAGCGCCTGCTGAAGCGCTCGGGAGTGGAGGACCGCGTCCGTCGGCCCCTCATGCGGGGTCAGTGAGCGGCGGCGTGCAGCGTTCGGGCTGGCTCGGCCTTGACCCCTGCCCCGCCCGCCTCGACCTCGTCCGGATTCAGGCCTGCCAGGTGCCACACCGCGCGGGTGAAGCTCGCGTCGTCCAGCGCGCGGTACAGCGCTGCCCACATGAACCGCGTGTACGCGTCCGCAGCGCCCGCCCGCATGACCGGGTCGCTCCAGTCGCTCGCGTGCGCCCGCAACGGCCCCGCGACGCGGACCGCGCCGTCCTCCAGCTCCGCGAGGGTTTTCGGGCCGAACGCGAAGGCCACGCGCGTGCGGCCGCCCGTCAGCCAGGCGCGCAGCGTACGTTCGGGCGGCAGGGCGTACACGATGACCTCGCCGTCCGGTGTGTCCGCGTCGTCCGCGAGGGCGAGGCCCGGCACGTTCACGCTCAGGTACTCGCGCACGGCACCTGTCGCGTACGCGCGCGCGCCTGCGTGCAGGTGCCGCATGGCTTCGCGTGGGTCGAGGCGGGGTGTGGGTGGAAGCGGCCGGGCGTCATCCGCGCCGAGCAGCGTCAGGGTGGTGGGCGCGCGCAGGGCCTCGGCGGCCACCTCGATGTTCTCGCGGCCCGCCCAGGCGTTCAGGCTGAGGTGCGCGGCCACGTCATGCGGTCCCTCTCGCACGGCCCCTTCGCCGTACTTCACGCCTTTCACGCCGCCCACACGGAACTGCAGCGTGTCGCCGCGCTTCCCGACGAGGCGCGCGCCGCCCAGGTCGTCGCGCACCCACCACAGCGGTCGGCGCAGCCCTTCGCCGAACGGCTCGAACGTGCCTTCCGCTTCGTACAGCGCGCGCGTGACCGCGCCGGCGGGTAGCGGGGCGTCCAGCAGCACGCTCGGCACGGGACGCGGGTGCTCCTCGGCGAACGCGTGGATGCGCGTTCGGAACGCGTCGATGTTGTCCTCCTGAATCGCGAAGCCTGCCGCGCCCGTGTGCCCGCCGTACCGTTTGAGCAGGTCGTGCGCGCCGCGCAGGCCCGCCACGGCGCTGATGCCCGGCGTGCTGCGCACGCTGCCTTTCCCCTGCGCGATGATGAACACCGGCTTGTAGTACGCCTCCAGCAGTTTGCTCGCGACGATGCCCATGACGCCCGCGTGCCAGTCGTCCTTCGTGACGACGATGGCCGGGTCGTCCGGGTTCACGAGCGTCAGGGCTTCCTTGAACATGCGGTCCTGCACGACGCGCCGCTCGCCGTTGCGGACCTCCAGGTACGTGGCGAGTTCCTGCGCGCGCCGCTCGCTGGTGGTCGTGAGCAGTTCCAGCGCGAGGTCCGCCTCGCCCATGCGGCCGGCGGCGTTGATACGCGGCGCGATTACGAACGCCACGTCGCGCGCGCTGGGCAGGCCGAGCTTCTTGCCGCCCATCAGGGCGCGCAGGCCCGCGTGCTGCGTGTCGGCGAGTTGGTGCAGTCCCGCGCGGACCAGCGCGCGGTTCTCGCCGAGCAGCGGCGCGACGTCCGCGATGATGCCGATGCTCGCCAGATCCGCGTATGCGCGCGGCTCCCCGAGGCCCAGGTGCTCACGCACGGCCCACAGCAGGTGGTACGCGACGCCGGCGCCCGTGAGGTTGTGCAGGTCCCCGTCGTACTCGGGCGTGAGGTGCGGGTGGACGACGAGGCAGTCGGGGAAGTCCGGGCCGGGCGCGTGGTGGTCCGTGACGATGACGTCCACGCCCCGGTCGAGCAGCGCGCGGACTTCCTGCACGTTCGTGACGCCGCAGTCGACGGTGACGAGCAGGTCGCAGGCGTCCGCGTGTTCCGGGACGCGGTCCGGGTGCACGCCGTACCCTTCGTTCAGGCGGTGCGGGATGAAGCCGTGCACGTCCGCGCCGAGTTCCCGCAGGCCCAGCACGAGGACGCTGGTGGCGGTCACGCCGTCGGCGTCGTAGTCGCCGTGCACGCGGATGCGTTTGCGATCCTGAATGGCGCGGACGAGGCGCGCGGCCGCTTCGCGCAGCGCCGGGTTGGGTGTGAGCGTGAGATCCGGCGTGACGTGCGCGGCGCTGAGGTTCCGGCCGACGATCACCTGCGCGAGCATGGGGCTCACGCGGTACGCGTCCATGACGGCGCGCAGCGCCTCGTTGCTTGCGGGCGCCCGGAGCTGCCATGCGCTGACCGGCACGACCGGCGAGGCGCTCATGCCTGCTCCTGCACGGTGGGCGCCGTGACGGCCGCGTGGGATTCGCGGGTGGCGGGCGCGGCGAGCTTGGCGCGCAGCGTGGCGTTCAGACGTTCCTCCAACGCGCGGGTGGCGCGCGCGGCCCGTGCCCGGCGGGCGCGGGCGAGCAGCAGGCGCGGCACGAACAGCAACGCCGAGTACAGCACGCCGACGAGCAGCGTGAGGGCCACGAGGACGCCCAGGGGGACGTTCATGGCGTTCAGGCCGAACGGGAGTGGCAGCGTCACCCGCACGGGATTCTGGAGTTGCAGCAGCAGCACGTACGCCCCCAGCAGCAGCAGCACGATGACCTGAACGAACTGAACGACCCGCATTACGCCATACTACCGCGCGCCGCGGCGTTCCGCGTCCCGCGCGTACAAGAGGAGAGGGCGGGGAAGCCCCCGCCCTCTCCTCTTGTACGCCGCTCCGTTATGCGCTCGCCTTGGGCTGCGCGCGGCGGTTCTTCAACCAGTTCTCCAGCACGACCACCATCGGCGCGACGATGTAGATGCTGCTGTACGTCCCGATCAGGATGCCGACCAGCAGCGCGAGGCTGAAGTCACGCAGGACGGCCCCGCCGAAGATCAGCAGGCTCACGAGCGGCAGCATGGTGCTCACCGACGTCATCACCGTACGCGACAGCGTCTGGTTGATGCTGGCGTTCACGATGTCCCGGTACGAACGGCCGCGCATCAGCTTCAGGTTCTCGCGGATGCGGTCAGACACGATGATCGAGTCGTTCAGCGAGTACCCGATCAGGGTCAGGACCGCCGCGACAGTCGCGATATTGAACTCCAGGCCCAGCAGCGCGTACAGGCCCATCACGATCGCCACGTCGTGCAGCACCGCCAGGATGCTGCCCAGACCCATGATGAAGTCGAAGCGGAACCCGACGTACACCAGAATCAGCGCGAGCCCCAGCAGCACCGCGCGGATCGTCTTGTCACGCAGTTCCCCGCCGACCGCCGGACCGACCGTCTCGACGGACTGCACGCTCGCCTGCGGCAGCTTCGTGAACTGCGCGCGGAGCTGCTCCACCTGCGCAGTGTTCAGCTCAGGCACCTTCACGTTGAACACCGCGGCGTTCGTGCCCGGCGTGACGCTGCGCTGAATAGTGGCGCCCTCGGCGTGCGCGACGTTCAGGTTCGCGTCGCCGAGCGCGCGGCGCACGTCCTCCACCTGCGTGCTGGGCGCAGCCTTCACGGTGATGTTCGTGCCGCTCGTGAAGTCCACGCCGTAGTTCAGGCCCTTCACAGCGAGCGCAGCGATGCCGCCGATGGCGAGCAGCACGCTGAGCGTCGTGATGATCGGGCTGGCCTTGATGAAGTCGATGTTCGGGACGCCGACGCGGCGAGGCGCGCCGAACTCGCGGCGGGACGCCAAGGCGCGCATCATCCACTTCGCGAACACGAGGTTGCTGAACACGGACGCGACCACGCCGATGGCGAGCGTCAGCGCGAAGCCCTTCACGGGCCCGGTCGCGTAGTTGTACAGCGCCAGCGCGGACAGCAGGTGCGAGAGGTTCACATCCACGATCGTCCACAGCGAGTGGTCGTAACCGGCGTTGATGCTGTTCTTGATGCCCTTGCCGCGCTGGAGTTCTTCCTTGATGCGCTCGAACGAGATGACGTTCCCGTCCACGGCCGCGCCGATGGTCAGCACGAGGCCCGCAATGCCGGGCAGCGTGAGCGTCGCGCCGAAGCCCCCGAGAATGCCGAGAATGATGACGCTGCTGAACAGCAGGCCAAGCGCGCCGACCAGGCCGAACCACAGGCCGTAATAGAAGAACAGCATCACGAACACCAGGCCGATGCCGACCAGGGCCGCGATGGCGCCGCTGCGGATGGCGTCCGCGCCGAGCGTCGGCCCGATGGCCTGCTCCGCCTCCACCTTGATCTTCACGGGCAGCGAACCGCTCTTCAGCACCAGCGCGAGCTGGCTGGCCTCCTCGGTCGTGAAGCTGCCGCTGATCTGAATGTTGCTGTACAGCGCCTGGTTGATGGTGGCGACGCTCTTGATCTGGTCGTCGAGGACGATCGCCATCAAGCGGTTCACGTTCTTGCGGGTGAACTCACCGAACTGGTCGGCGCCCTTCGGCGTCGTCGTGAAGTTCACGACCCAGCGGCCGCTCTGCGGGTCGGCGCCCGCGGCGGCGGACGCGATGACCTCACCGGTCGCTTCGGCCGGGCCGAGGTCGCTGAGCTTGTACCCGCCCGAGGCGGGGTTCTTGCTGGCTTCCTGCGCGTCCGGCTGCGCGCCCTGATTCACGATACGGAACTCCAGCTTCGCCTGCTGGTTGATGATGCTGCGCGTGCGTTCCTGCACAGCTTCGGTCGCGCCGGGGATCTCCACAACGACGCGCTTGCCGCCCTGCACCGTCACGGTCGGCTCGGCCACGCCGAGCGCGTTGATGCGGTTCTCGATGATGGTCTTGATGCGGTCCAGGGTGTCGCGGTCGGTGGTGCCGTTTTCCGGCGCCAGTTCGATGCGCAACCCGCCCTTGAGGTCTAGGCCGAGGTTGATGAACTGGTAGTTCTTACCCCACAGCTCACCGGGCGTCTTGGGGTGCTCCCACGGGCGCCAGATGTACGCGAGGCTGCCGAGCAGCGCGAGCAGCAGCACAAGCGCCGTCCACGGCACGCGGGATTTGGGTTGCGGCGCGCGCCCACGGTTGCGGGGCGGCGGGCGCCGCTTCTGGTTGGGGTTTGAAATGGTCAAGAGAGGAGCTCCTTACAGCAGAGGATGAGGGAAGGTGAGGCGGACGGCGCGTGCCGATCAGCCGCCGTCCGTCTGCCGTCGCCCCAGTTCCGCGAGCGTACGGGCCGCGCGCGGCGCCGCGGTGCCCTGCGCCCGACCGGCCCTCGTGAAGGTCGGCCGGGGCAGCGGCGCGCGGGCGGGCAGGGCCACGTCGAGCAGGACCCCACCGCCCGTGGGGCTGGGCGGCGCCGCGCGCAGTTCAGGCGCGGCGGGCGCGCCGGCCGCCAGAACCGGGCGCGTCGGGTCGTGCGTGGCAGCGGTCCACCCGAGAAGCGCGAGCAGGAATGGCAGCGCGGCCAGCAGGCCACCGTACGCGCCCGCCCTGACCCGCAGCTGCTCAATCCACTTCATGTGTTCTCGCGTTGCACGCGTCGTGCGCGCCCGGAAGGCGGCAGGCTGGGCGTGTCGAACCTCAGCACTCTAGCAAAACCTCATGAGGTGCGGCGAAAATGCGCACTTTCGCACACCGGGGGGGTGCGGGTGGTGTACGGTCACAGGCATGACCAGTCTGACCTCCGGCGCGCGCGGCACGTCGCTGTCGCTGCGGCGCTTCGCCACTCGCCTGGCCGGCACGTACGCCATCCTGTACGCCCTCACGACCGGCCTCGCCCTGTTCGCGCCGTGGGCGCGCCTGATCACCTGGGTCGGTCAGGAGTTCCTGGCGCTCGGGCTCACGCCGAACCTGCCCGCGAACGGCGTGCTCGACAGCGCGTACCACTTCGCGCAGGCCTGGACGGTCCTGCTGATCGCCTTCGTCGGCGCGGCCCTGTGGACGCTGCTCGACCGCCGCGCTGCCCGCTAAGCCAGGACATCACCGCAGGCACCTGAGCCTGCACGCGGAGGCCTGCCCGACCTTCAACACGCCCCTTCAGGCTGACTTCAGCTCACGCTTGCCTGAGCTCTCAGGACCGCGCTGCTCGCCCAGACGGCAACGCAGGCCAGTCCGTGCGGCACGCTGGACTGAGCCGTGAATGCCCTCGGTAGTCCAGTCAGTCTTGCATGGGTACAGGCACACCGCTTGCCCTTGAACTCGGTCTCACGCGACCACAGTTCCCCAAGTTCAAAGGGCCGGGCGTAATCCTGCGGAGCCTGACGAACGCCCGGAAAGTGCGGAGGCACCGCCCGCACCACTGTGCTTAGCCATGAGCGACGACCGCGTCTGACTGGCCGCACGCGCCTACCCGCTCTGAGGGGGCGCAGCCTGACCGCCGAAGCCCATGCAATGAATTCAAGGGCGTTCCCTGGAGAGCGGTGGGAGGTGGCCACGCCTTAAAGACCGAACCCACCCGTTGCGCCGTCCGTGCAGCCGTGTCTGCCCTCCACCCACGCTTATGCATTAGCCACTCCGGTGTTGTGCGGCCACGCCCATCGCGGCGCCGAGCGCTTTCTCGGCGCGTATGAATTCCGTATGGACTTAACTCAGTCACAAAAAAGGGGAGGCGCATGACGCCTCCCCTCTATTGGCCTGCGGCTTACGCCTGAGGCACTTCCACCATCTCGCTCGCTTCGATGATGTCGCCTTCCTGCACGTCGTTCCAGTCGAGGTTGATTCCGCACTCGAAGCCCTTCTGCACTTCGCGGACGTCGTCCTTAAAGCGCTTGAGACCCACGATGGTGCCCTCGTACACGACCTGCTTCCCGCGCGTGACTTTCGCTTTCGCGTTGCGCTTGAAGCTGCCGTCGGTGATGTACGAACCGGCAATGTTGCCGTTCTTCGGGTGGCGGATGACCATGCGGACTTCCGCGCGGCCCAGGTACTGCTCCTCGAACACCGGCTCGACGTTGCCCTTGATGAGGCGGTCCACTTCGTCAATGAGTTCGTAGATGATGCGGTAGCTCTTGAGGTCAATGCCTTTCTGGTCCGCGATCTTCGTGACGCTGCCGCTGGGCGTGACGCTGAAGCACAGGATGGTCGCGCCGGCCGTGCTGGCGAGCAGCACGTCGCCTTCGGTGGGCGCGCCGATGCCGGCGAGCATCACGTTGATCTTGACGTCGTCTTTTTCCTTGCGGGCCAGGATGCCCTGGAGCGCTTCGAGGCTGCCCTGCGTGTCGGCGCGCAGAATCAGGTTGACTTCGCGCACAGTTTCGAGGCTGCCCATCATTTCTTCAAGGCTGAGCTTGCGGTTCTGGCGGGCGGCTTCGGCATCGCGGCGTTCGCCGACGCGGCTGGCGACCAGTTCGCGCGCGGCGTGCTCGTTCTTCGCGCTGCTGACCTTCTCGCCGCTGGTCGGCGCTTCGCTGAACCCGAGGATCTGCACGGGCGTGCTCGGGCCGGCTTCCTTGATACGGTCGCCGTTGCTGTTTGTCATGGCCTTGATCTTGCCGTACTTCTCGCCGACGACCAGGAAGTCCCCGACGCGCAGCGTGCCCTGCTGCACCATGACGGTCGCCAGAACGCCCGCCTGTTTGTCCACGCGGCTTTCGATGATGACGCCGGAGAACTCCGCTTTCGGGTCGGCGCGCAGGTCTTCGAGTTCCGCGGTGAGGCTGATGTATTCCAGCAGGTCCTCGACGCCTTCGCCGGTTTTCGCGCTGAGCGGCACGACGATGATGTCACCGCCGTACTCTTCGGGGACGAGGTTCACGGTCGTGAGGTCCGTCTTGACGCGTTCCGGGTCGGCCTGCGGCAGGTCGACTTTGTTGATCGCGACGATCATGGGGACCTTCGCGGCCTGCGCGTGCGCGATGGCCTCGCGGGTCTGCGGCATGAGGCTGTCGTCCGCGGCGATCACGATGATGGCGATGTCCGCGACGTTCGCGCCGCGCGCGCGGATGGTCGTGAAGGCTTCGTGGCCGGGCGTGTCGATGAACACGATCTTGCCCTTACTGGTTTTCGCTTCGAACGCGCCGACGTGCTGCGTGATGCCGCCCGCTTCCTTCGCCGCGACTTTCGTTTTGCGGATGTAGTCAAGCAGGCTGGTTTTGCCGTGGTCGACGTGGCCCATGATGGTCACGACGGGCGCGCGGTGCGGGACGCCGTCGTCACTGGCGTCCGCCGTGGCGGCGGGCTCGCTGGGGGCCGCGGCGGGCTCCGCTTCCGCCGCGGGGGTGGACGACGTGGCGGCCGGGGCCGCGGCGCTGCCGCCGTTCGCTTGTTCGTCGGCGATCAGGCCCTTGATGGTTTCGACGGTGTCCTCGTCGAGGGTGCTGCTGGCGCTCTTGTACGAAACGCCGAGCTCGTCGAGCATCTGCAGCATGCGGTTATTGTCAACGCCAAGGTCTTTGGCGAGGGTGTAAATGCGAACTTTCGACATCAACTACCTCCGGGCCGCCCGCTCGGGGCGGCGGTATTGCGTTGCTGGCTCTGGGGCAGACCCGGTTCCTCCGGCAGCGTGGCCACGCTCAACTGCGCGCTCACCGCGGGGGCATGCGCGCCGAACGCCCGCCGCAGGCGCCGCTCTGCCCAGCAGGCGGGCGAGTCGGCGCACACGTAGGCGCCGCGCCCTGCGCGCGCGCCGCGTTGCAGCGTCCAGCCGTCCAGCACGCGCGTGAGGCGCGTGAGGTCGGCTTGAGGGCGCTTGCGGCGGCAGGCGACGCAGGTGCGTTCGGGCGTGTGCGGCATGGGGAGGGGCTCCGGGGTGCTCAGGGTTACTCCGTCAGGTCGGTGTCGCCGTCGGGCGTGGCGGTTGCGACGCTCTTGCTGTCGCGGAACAGCGCGTCGAACGCGGCGCGGGCGCTGCTGCTGGACTCGCTGGCGTTGCTGCCTTCGTCCTCCAGCGCCTGCTGCATGGCGGCGTCAAGGTCACTCACGGCCTGCGTTTCGCGTAGGTCGACCTTGTAGCCGGTGAGCTTCGCGGCGAGGCGGACGTTCTGGCCGCCCTTGCCGATGGCGAGGGACAGCTGGTCGGGTGTGACCGTCACGGTCGCTTCGCGGGTGTCCGCGTTCACTTCGATCAGTCCGACTTTGGCGGGGGAGAGGGCGTTGCGGATGAATTCGCGCGGCGTGGCGTCCCAGAGGATCACGTCGACGCGTTCGCGGCCCAGTTCGCCCGTGACGGCCTGGATGCGGTTCCCGCGGTGGCCGATGCACGCGCCGATCGGGTCGACGTTCGGGTTGTGGCTGAACACCGCGACCTTGCTGCGCTGTCCGGCTTCGCGGGCGATGGCCTTGACTTCCACGATGCCGTTGGCGACTTCGGGAATCTCCTGCTTCAGGAGGTAGTCGAGCAGGCGCTCGTCGGCGCGCGACGCGAGAATCGTCGGGCCTTTGGGCGTCTTGCGGACTTCCTTGAGGTAGATCTTCACGCGGTTGCCGGGCATCAGGCGCTCGCCGGGGATGGCTTCGCGCTGCGGGAGGATCGCTTCGCCGGCGCCGAGGTCCACGAAGTAGTTGCCCTTGTTGTCGAGGCGGGCAACGACGGCGTTGAGGACCTGGCCTTCCTTGTCCTTGTACTCGTTGAAGACGACGTTGCGTTCCGTCTCGCGCATTTTCTGCGTGAGGGTCTGCTTGGCGGCCTGCAGCGCGATGCGCGTGAATTTCTCGCGCTCCACGGGGAAGACCATTTCCTCGCCGAGTTCCGCTTCCGGGTCGAGTTCGAGGGCGTCGGCGAGGCTGATCTGGACGTTTTCGTCCTCGACCTTCTCGACGACTTCCTTGACGACCAGCACTTCGATCTCGCCGCTCTTGGGGTCGAGGTGCACTTCGACGCGTTTGTCCGGGTCGACGTTGCGGGTGTACGCCTGCGCGAGGGACTGCTCGAACGCCTCGATCAGCTGCATTTCGTTGATGTTGCGGGACTGCGCGACCTCGCGCAGCGCCTCGGCAAAGTTAAATTCCGACATCACGCTTCCTTTCGGTGGTGCTGGCCCGCTCGGGACTCAGCGGTGGCTGGGCGGGAACTCGGCGAGGTTCCCCTCGAAGGTCCCGACTTCCAGGGTGACGGGCCCGCCGGGCGCGTCGAAGGTCACGAGGTCCCCTTCGACTTTCAGGATCGGCGCGGTGAAGCTGTGACCCTCGCCGCGCACGCGGGCCTTGAGCCCCACCATGCGTTCGAAGTGGCGCGTGCGCCGCAGGGGGCGCTTCGAGCCGGGTGACTCAAGTTCCAGGCGGTACTCACCCTTGATGGGGTCCGTGCGGTCCAGTTCCAGGCCCAGCAGTTTGCTGGCGGTTTCCAGGTCGTCGACCGTGACGGGTTGCTCGTCGAGACGGTCGATGCGGACCAGCAGGGTCGGGCGGCGCCCGGGGTTTTGCAGATGCACTTCCAGCACCTCATAGCCAAGCGGCGAGAGGGCTTCGGTGGCCAATTGTTCCAAGTTGTTCATAAGTTGTGTTGCCCGCACCGAGGTGACGGGCCGCTCCACCTCCCTCCACGAAAAAAGGTGGGCACCTCGCCCACCCCCCGTTCGAGGAATTGCCCACACAGTATAGCACCAAGGGGCGGAAAATCCAGTCGAGCGCGACATTTTCCGCCCCTTGGCACCTGTGCGCCGCGCGCCGATCAGCGGCCCGGCTGCACCTCAATCACGATCGCGCCGTCCTGCAGACGCGCCACTTCCGCCTGCCCACCCTCCAGTTTCCGCATGCCTTCCAGCGCGCTGTCCTCCGGGGAGCGGGCGAGCGCGTCCGCCACCCGGATCTGCGGGCTCGCGATGGGCCGCGCCCACACGATCGCGCCCGCGTTCCCTCCGGCGCCCGCATGCACCTTCCCGCGCAGCGCGCCCACCACGATCACGTCGCCGCCCGCGACGATCTCCGCGCCTGGGTTCACGTCGCCGAGGATCACGACGCTGCCCGGGTACTGCCCGAGCGTTCCTGCGCGCAGCCCGTGCGGCACGATCACCGTGCGCGCATCCTCCGGCGTCACCGGCGCCGCCACGTTCACGCGCGGCGCGCGCACGCGACTCACCGAGCCGCCCGCGCCGCGCACCGCGCCGAGCGCCGACTCCAGGGCGTCCACGCTGGTTTCCTCCGCCACCTCCAGCGTCACGCGGGCGTTCAGCAGCTCCGTGCGGCTGCCCAGCGCGTCCGTGACGCCCACGCCCGTGTCTTGAGGTTCCAGCAGGAGATTCAGGCCGCCGAGGGTACCGCGTAGCTTCATGAAGTGCAGTTTACCCTCCACGCCGCTCGCGTCAGCTGCCCCGTGCCCGGTGCGCCGTGACGCTCGACCCTGTGCGCCCGCCCCTACCCGTGCTGTACTGAGGTCGTGCCCGCCCGAACCACCCCGCACACAGACGCGCTCGGCCGCGCCGCCACGCGCCTGCTGCTCGGCGCCCTGATGCTGCTGATCCTCGCGCCCATGATCGCGCGCTGGGTGCACGGCGAATTCGCCGGCATCGGCATTCAGCTCCTCACGCTCCTCGCCACCGCCTTCCTGCTGCGCCGCGTGTACGCCGGCAGCGGCGCCGCCCGGACCCTCACGGTCGGGCTGTGCATGCTCAGCGGCGTCGCGGGCGTCATCCTCGGCATGCTCGGCACCAGCGTCAGCCTGTTCGGCCTGGCCGTCCTGGCTGTCGGCCTCGGCTTCATCGGCATCGGCCTCGCCCTCATCAGCTACCCGCCCGTCCGGGACTTCCTTGACCGGCACCAGCTCATCCCCCGGCCCGGCGGCCCACGATGACGCGCCGCTTCATCGTCACCGGCACCAACAATGCCTTCACGTGCGCACAGTGCGGCGCCACCGTGCAGCCCCTGCGCAACGGCAGCGTCCGCAACCACTGCCCCGCCTGTCTGCACAGCCTGCACGTGGACGTCCACCCCGGCGACCGCGCCTGCGACTGCCACGGTGTCATGCGGCCGGTCGGCGTGGACCAGCACCCCAAGAAAGGCTGGATGATCGTGCACGAATGCACCCGCTGCGGCTTTCTTGGCCGCAACAAGGCCGCACTGGACGACCCGGACCAGCCCGACGACTACGACGCCCTTGTGCGCCTGTCCGCCCGCCCACGCGAGTAGCGCCGGCCTCGCGGATGACCTGTCTGAAGGGCGCCCCAACCCCGCGAATGTGAAAACAGTTAGACTCCGCGCATGGCTTTGTGGCTGCTGTTCGCCTTCATCCTGATGTCCGCGACCCTGATTCTGGCGCTCACGCTGGGGCCCCTGAAAACCGCCGCGAACGTCCGCACCATCCGCGCCTTCGCGTACGTGCAGTACGCCGCGGCGCTCCTCCTGGCCGGTGCGCGCCTCGCCGGGAAAGCCTGATGGCCCCGCACCTCCTCGACCTGCACTTTCAGGGCACCCCCGGCGTCATCGCTGCGTACGCCGTCCCCCTCCACAGCGGCGGCGTCGCCCTCATCGACCCCGGCCCGTCCAGCACGCTCACCACCCTCGAACGAGGTCTCGGAACGCTCAGCTTCACGCTGGAAGACGTCCGCGCCGTGCTGCTCACGCACATTCACCTCGACCACGCCGGGGTGGCCGGGACGCTCGCGGAACGCGGCGCCGACGTATACGTCCACGAGCGCGGCGCGGCCCACCTCGCCCGCCCGGACCGGCTGCTCGCCAGCGCGCGCACCATCTACGCCGAACACATGGACGCCCTGTGGGGCGACATGCGTCCGGTGCCGCGCGAACGCCTGCACGCCGTGCAGGACGGCAGCACCGTCACGCTTGGCAGCGACGCCTTCCACGCCACGTACGCGCCCGGTCACGCCGTGCACCACGTCGCCTGGCAGCACGGTGACGACCTGTTCGTCGGTGACGTGGCCGGCGTCCGTCTCGACGCGCGCCAGACGCCGCGCGCGCCGACGCCGCCGCCCGACATCGACCTGGACGCCTGGGCGGCGAGCGTCGCGCGCCTGCGGGCGCTGCCGGCGCGGACGCTGCACCTCACGCACTACGGCAGCTACCCGGCAACGGACGCCCACTGGGACAACCTGCTGCGCACCATGCACGCGGACGCCGCCCGCGTCCGCGAGGGCCTGGAACGCCAGCTCGGCGCGGACGCCCTCACCGCCGAATTCACGCGTGCCGTCGAAGCTGACCTCGCGCAGGAAGGCGATGACCTCGCTGCGCGCTTCCGCTACGCCTGCCCCGCGTGGATGAGCGTGCAGGGCCTCACGCGTTACTGGACCCGAAAGGCGAACGCATGACGCTGGCTGTCCTTGCGTCTGGCCGCGGCAGTAACCTCGCGGCCCTCCTCGACGCCTTTCCCGGCGACGTTCGCCTCGTCATCAGCGATAAACCGGACGCCGCCGCCTTGGACCGCGCCCGCGAGGCCGGCATCACCGCCGCGCACGTCCCCTTCCCGAAAGGGGGACGCGCGACGTTCGAGGCGCAGGTGCAGGCCCTGCTGGACACGCACGGCGTCACGCTGGTGCTGCTCGCGGGGTTCATGCGCCTGCTGAGCGCGGACTTCACGGGCCGCTGGCGCGGACGCATCCTGAACATCCACCCGAGCCTCCTGCCGGCCTTCCCGGGCCTGCACGCGCAGCAGCAGGCCCTCGACGCCGGCGCCGCCTGGAGCGGGTGCACCGTGCACTTCGTGGACGCCGGCATGGACACCGGCGACATCATCCTGCAGAAGCGCGTGCCGGTTCTGCGCAGTGATACCGCGGACACGCTCGCTGCGCGCATCCTCACGGCGGAACACGAGGCGTACCCGCAGGCGGTTCGTCTCGTTCGCGCGGGCCTCGCCTTCCCGCGGCCCACGCCCGACGACCTGCGCGCGGAATTCGGGGACCAGGCGCCGCCGCACGCCAGCGTCCGGCAGGTGCGCGCTGCCCGGCTGCTCCAGCAGTGGGGAAGACCCGAAGCGGTCCCGGCCGTTCTCGCCGGTGCGCCTCATCCCGTGGCGGCGCTCGCGCTCGCCACTGACGACCTGCGCCTCGCCTGGACCACGGACGCGCCCCTGAACGAGCGTCACGCCACCTGGGCGGACCGCGCGCCCCTGCGCGCACGCGCGCAGGCCCTTCACCTCGCCGAGGAATTCGACGCCGCCGTGCACGTCACCGCGCACGAGTGGGAAAGGACCACCCTGTGAAAGTACTCGTCATCGGCGGCGGTGGCCGCGAACACGCCATCGTCGCCGCGCTGCGCCGCTCCCCGAGCGTCACCGAGGTGCTGTGCACCCCCGGCAACCCCGGCATTGCTGAACTCGCCCGCTGCCTGCCCAGCCCGGTCGACCCGGCTGCACTCGCCGACCTCGCGGTGCGAGAGGGCGTGCAGCTCACGATCGTCGGGCCGGAAGCGCCCCTCGCCGCGGGCGTCGTCGACGAATTCCAGGCGCGCGGCCTGCGCGCCTTCGGGCCCACGCAGGCGGCCGCGCGCCTCGAAAGCGACAAGGCGTGGAGCAAGGCCTTCATGCTGCGTCACGGCATCCCCACGGCCCGCCACGCCAGCTTCGACGACCTCGACGCGGCGCTCGCGTACGTCACGCCGCACCCGCTGCCCGTCGTCGTGAAGGACGCCGGCCTGCGCGCCGGGAAGGGCGTCACCATCTGCCGCTCGCACGATGAGGCGCGCGCCGCCGTGCGTGACATCTTCACGCAGGACAATGCGCAGGCCGTCATCGAGGATTTCATGTCCGGCCAGGAAGTCACGGTTCTCGCGTTCTGCGACGGAACGCGCGCCGTGCCCATGCTGCCCAGCCAGGACCACAAGACCATCTTCGAGAATGACGTGGGCCCGATGACGGGCGGCATGGGCGTCATCTGCCCGTTCCCGCTGAGCGCCGAAGACGCCGCGCGTATTCAGACGGAAATTCTGGATCGCGCCCTGAGCGGCCTGCGCGCGGAGGGGCAGCCGTACGTCGGCGTGCTGTACGCCGGGCTGATGCTCACTCCAGACGGCCCGAAGGTCGTGGAGTTCAACGCCCGGTTCGGCGACCCGGAAGCCGAGGCGGTCCTGCCGCTCCTCGACTCGGACCTCGCGCGCATCGCGGAGGCCTGCGTCGACGGGCAGCTCAGTGCGGACCTCGTGCGCTTCCGCGCCGGCGCGACCGTGTGCGTCATCATGGCCGCCCCCGGTTACCCGGGTGAGCCGCGCACCGGCATCACGCTGAACCTCCCGGACTTGCGCGCCGGTGAGGCCATCTACCATGCCGGCACTGGCCGCGACGGCGAGCACCTTGTGAGCCGGGGCGGGCGCGTGCTGGCCATCGTGGCGCAGGGCCCGGACCTGGCGACTGCCCGCGCGAGCGCGTACCAATTGGTTGGGCGCGTCAATTTCCCCGGCGCGCAGATTCGCCGCGATATCGGGTTCCGGATCGGCCTGTGAACCGTGCGGGTCGCGCACTCTGCGTTGACCGGCCCTGCCCACTCTGTTAGCATCACGGCGTCCCCAGCGTGGGACGCCGTGCCGGAGTGGCGGAATTGGTAGACGCACTCGACTCAAAATCGAGCGGGCGACCGTGCGGGTTCGAGTCCCGCCTTCGGCACCAACCAACGTGGAGGAACCATGCTCGCAACCCTTCTGGTTATTCTGTTCGCGCTGATCTGCGCGGCGCTCGTGCTGTTCGTGCTGCTGCAGGTGCCGCGCCAGAGCGGTCTGTCGGCCGGCCTCGGTGGCGGCGGCGACCTGTTTGGTGGGCGCGGCGTGGAAGGCGGACTGGTGCGCATCACGAGCGTGCTGGGCGGCCTGTTCATGCTGATGGCCCTGCTGCTGAACATCATTCAGCGCTAAAGCCAGGAACGCAAGACGCGAGGGGCGCACCCATGGGTGCGCCCCTCGCGTCTTTGCAGGAAAACCCTGGAACATGAGAAGTCTTGCCACCTGAATTACGTTCTGCAACCATCAAAATAGGCCGCAGCACGCCACAATCCGCGGTTCGGGTGAACGGCGGACGCATAAACATCCAGCCCGGCGCTCATCAAGCACACGAAAAAAACCGCCTCCGCAGCGAAAAAACCTTGACGCTTCACGCACCACTGCATATAGTTGTCTGGCTGGAAACCTAAGCTTTTCGCTGTACCCCGACTGCCCCGAGCCGAGGCGCCAGTCGCCGTACCGGCAATTCCAGACCAGGAGGAAACCCCCATGAAAAAAGCGTTTATGCTCGTTGCGGCCCTCACCATGGGCAGCGCCATGGCCAAACCTTACGTGCACGCGGCGGACACCACCGTCAGCAAAGCCAGCGACGCGAAGACCGGCGGCACCATCCGCCTGACGGTGGCTGGCGACTTCGACACGTACAACCCCTTCACCGCGCAGGGTCGCCCGAACATCCCCGAGCTGACCGACGCCGGCGGTCTCATCACCTCCGACCCCAACACGGGTGAGTACGAAGGGTACATGGCGGAAAGCTTCACCATTTCCCCCGACAAGCGCACCTACACCTTCACGCTCCGCCCCGAACTGAAGTGGAGCGACGGCCAGGCCATCACCGCCGACGATTACATCAGCACCTTCAAGATCATCGCGGCCGACGAAGAAACCTCCCTGAACTCCTACCTGTTCGACAACGGCAAGGCCGTGACCTGGAAGAAACTGGGCGACCGCAAGCTCAGCCTCACCTTCCCCCGCGCCACCGTCCAGAACCTCGAAACCATCTCCTACCTGACCCCGCAGCCTGACCACATCTTCGGCAAGGCCTTCGGTAACGGCGGCGCAGCCGGCGTGAAAGCCGTGCGCGACCTCTGGGACGTCGGCACCGACGTGAGCAAGCTCGTCGTCAGCGGGCCCTTCAAGGTCAGCAAGTACGCCCGTGGTGAGCGCCTCACGCTCGTCAAGAACTCCTTCTACGGGCAGTGGAACAAGGACAGCGCCGGCAAGGCCCTCCCGTACCTCGACGGCCTGCAGTACAGCGTCGTGAAGGACCAGAACGCGCAGCTCGCGCAGTTCCTCGCGGGCAACGTGGACCTGTACCAGCCCAGCAACCGCGACCAGCTCGCGCAGATTGTCGCCGCCAAGAACAGCGGCAAGCTGAGCGTAGACGTCCTCGCCAACGCCGGCCCGAACGCCAGCGTGGACTTCCTGTACTTCAACTTCAACAAGAGCAGCGATCCCTTCAAGCAGGCGCTGTTCCGCAACGTGAAGTTCCGCCAGGCGATGAGCATGCTCGTCGACAAGGACGCCATCGTTGACCAAGTGCTCGGCGGTCTCGGCGTGGCGGCGTGGACCAGCGTGTACCCCCTGTACAAGGACTGGATCGCTCCCGACGTCGACAAGTACAAGTTCAACCCTGCGCAGGCCAACAAGGTCCTCGACAGCCTCGGCTTCAAGAAGCGCGGCGCTGACGGCATCCGCGTGGACGGCAAAGGCAACCGCCTGAGCTTCACGCTGACCACGAACGGCGAAAACACCCGCCGCCAGCAGATGGCGCGCCTCTTCGCCGACGAAGCGAAGAAGGCCGGCGTGGAAGTCAAGACCAGCTTCGTGCCCTTCAACCAGCTCCTCGGCGTCGTGTACCCCGAAACGGACGCTGGCAAGCTGGACCGCAAGTTCGACGCCTCCATCACCGGCCTCAGCGGCGGCGGCTTCATCAACCCCGTCGGCGTGTCCGCCAGCCTCGCCTGCGGCGGCGAACTGAACGGCTACAACCAGAGCAGCAAGTGCATCCAGCCCTGGGAAACGCAGCAGTTCAACTTGTTCAACAAGAGCACGGCGGAATTCGACACGGCCAAGCGTAAGGCGATCGCCAACCAGATCCAGAAGCTCCAGGCGGAAAACCTCGGCTTCATCTACCTGGCCAGCCAGAACGCCCACTACGCCTGGGACAGCCGCGTCCAGGGCGAGTACCCCAAGAAGATCGCCAACCCCCTGTGGGCTAGCAGCTACTTCGGGCCGCGCGACATCGCGCTGACCTGGGTGAGCAAGTAAGCGACTGACGCCTGAAGGCGTCTCGCTGCGCCCGGCGTGACGATCCCCCTTCTGCCCTGACGCCTGCGCGAGACCCCTCTGGGGTCTCGCGCAGGTCCCTGAAAGTGTGAAGGTGACGCGAACCTGACGCGCTCACCCCGAAAGGACCACCGTGCTTCCTTTTCTTGTTCGGCGCCTCCTGCAACTCGTGCCGACCTTCATCCTCGCGACCATCATCCTGTTCGCGGTCGTGCAAGCCGCCCCTGGCGACTTCCTGACGCAGCTCAGCCAGAACCCCAAGGTTACCCCCGAACGCATCGACCAGCTGCGGCGCATCTACGCGCTCGACCAGCCTGTCGTCGTTCAGTACTGGAAGTGGCTGACGAAATTCCTCGCCGGTGACCTCGGCAGCAGCTTTGCCGCGAACCGCCCCGTATGGGACCTCGTGGCGCCGCGCCTGTGGAACAGCCTGATCCTGGTCATCATCAGCACCGTCCTGACCTACGTGCTCGCGATCCTGATCGGCGTGTACAGTGCGCTGCGCCCGTACAGCATCGGCGACCGCATCATGACGATCTTCGCGTACTTCGGGCTGGGCGTCCCCTCGTTCTTCTTCGCCCTGCTGGCGCTGTTCTTCCTCGTCAAGCTCAAGCAGAACACCGGGCTGGAAGTGCCGATCAGCGGCAAAACCAGCGGCTCGCTGCAGGACCCATCGTTCTGGCAGAACTTTGGTGACGTCTTCTTGCACGCCCTGGCGCCCAGCATCATTCTCGCGCTGCGCGGCATCTCGTCCGAGAGCCGATTCATCCGCGGACAGATGATGGAAGTCCTCAACCAGGACTACATCCGCACGGCGAGAGCCAAGGGCCTCGCCAGCAACAAGATCACGTACAAGCACGCCTTCCGCAACGCCTCCCTGCCGCTCGTGGCGGGCTTGGGCGCGCTGCTGCCCGCCCTGATTGGCGGCGCCGGGTTCATCGAGGTGGTGTTCAGCTGGCCGGGCCTTACCCCGCTGCTGCTCGACTCGCTCGCCAACCAGGACTTGTACGTCATCGTTTCCACCACGGCCCTGTCCACGCTGCTGTACATCTTCGGCAACCTGATCTCCGACCTGCTGCTGGCCGCCGTGGACCCCCGCATCCGGTACAACTGAGGCCCTGAGCATGAGCACAACCACTGCCCCCGCCGCCCCGGCGCAACCCGTGAAGTCCCAGTCGCTCTACCAGATCGCCTGGATTCAATTCAAGAAGCACCCGCTCGCGCGCGCCGGCATGGCGATCCTGATCGTCCTGTACATCATCGCGCTGCTCGCCGGGTTCCTCTCGCCGTACTCGCTCACCGAGTACGAATCCGGCTCGAACCGCATCTCATGGTCGCCGCCCACCACCGTGCACTGGCGCGACGACAAAGGTCGCTTCGGTCCGTTCGTGTACGGCCTGAAACGTGAAGTGGACCTCGAAACCTTCCGCGACAAGTACACCGAAGACCGCTCCACCAAGTACCCCGTGAAGTTCTTCGTGCGCCGCGAAAGCGCCCCGTATAAGATCCTCGGCATCATCCCCAGCACCGTGCACCTGTTCGGCGTGGAGGAACCCGCCGCCATTCACCTGTGGGGAACGGACAACCTCGGCCGCGACCAGTTCTCGCGCATCTTGTTCGGCGCGCAGTTCAGCCTGACCATCGGGATCATCGCGTCGCTGATGAGCATCGTGATCGGCATGATCATGGGCGGCCTTGCCGGGTACTTCGGCGGTTGGGTGGACAGCCTCATCATGCGCGTCGTCGAGGTGCTCACGGCCGTCCCGGAGCTCTTCTTGCTGATCACCTTACGCGCCCTGTTCCCGCTGGATATTGATCCGCTGCTCGTGATGTACCTGATTATCGGCATTCTCGCGCTGGTCGGCTGGGGCGGCATCGCCCGCGTCGTGCGCAGTCAGCTGCTCAGCACCCGCGAGCAGGATTACGTCCAGGCGGCCGTCTCGCTTGGCGCGTCGGACAGCCGCATCATCGGTCGGCACATGCTGCCGAACACCCTGTCCTACATCATCGTGAGCCTCTCGCTGTCCATTCCCGGGTACATCCTCACGGAGAGCGGCCTGTCCTTCCTCGGGATTGGCATCGTGGAACCGTACGCCTCGTGGGGCAGCCTGCTGAAACTCGCGCAGGACGGCGGCTTCGAGAGCATCAGCGGTCGCCCGTGGGTATTGATCCCCGGTGTCTTCATCTTCCTGGCGGTCATCGCGTGGCAGTTCGTCGGTGACGGCCTGCGTGACGCCTTCGACCCGCGCCGCCGACGCTGAGCCCTGCGCCTGAACCCCGTTCAGGCGCGCTCACGTCCACTTTTCCTTAACGTTTGCTATGATGCGCGCAGTTTCCATGGAGGATCAATGACGCACAGCACGGACGTCTTGCTGGCCGTGAACGGCCTCAAGACCTATTTCTACACGGATGACGGCGTGGTCAAAAGCGTCGACGGCGTGACCTTCCACATCGACCGCGGCGAGACGCTCGCGGTGGTCGGCGAGTCCGGCAGTGGCAAGAGCGTCACCAGCCTCTCGATCATGCGCCTGATCGCCAGCCCCCCCGGCAAGATCGTCGAAGGCGAAATCCTGTTCCGCGGCAAGGACGGCCAGCAAAAAGACCTCGTGAAGGTCAGCGAAGCCGAAATGCGCAAGATTCGCGGCAACGACATCAGCATGATCTTCCAGGAGCCCATGACCAGCCTGAACCCGGTGTACACCGTCGGGGATCAGATCGCTGAAGCGATCATGCTGCACCAGGGCAAGAACAAGAAAGACGCCATGCAGATGGCCGTCAACATGCTGGAACTCGTCGGCATTCCCGCGCCGAACAAGCGCGTCAACGAGTACCCGCACCAGATGTCCGGCGGGATGCGCCAGCGCATCATGATCGCCATGGCGCTGAGCTGCAACCCGGCCCTGCTGATCGCCGACGAGCCCACCACCGCGCTCGACGTGACCATCCAGGCGCAGATCCTCGACCTGATGCGCAAACTCCAGACGGAGATCGGCATGAGCATCCTGTTCATCACGCACAACCTGGGCGTGGTGGCGGAAATGGCTGACCGCGTCGTCGTCATGTACGGCGGCCGCGTCGTCGAGGAAGGCGACGTCATGGAGATCTTCAAGGCGCCCAAGCCCCCCTACACCATGGGCCTGCTGAACAGCATCCCCCGCGTCGACCACGCCAAGGCGTACGAAGGGCACGGCGCGAAGAAAGAACGCCTCGAAGCCATCCCCGGCAACGTCCCCAACCCCCTCAACCTCCCCAAGGGCTGCTCGTTCGAGCCGCGCTGCAAGTTCGCCATCGCGCAGTGCAGCGAAGCCGTGCCGCCCCTCGAGGACACCGGTGGCGGCCACACCAGCCGCTGCATCCGCTGGCGTGAATTCGGAGGCCAAGCGTGACCACTGCCCCCCACAACAAGACCGGCAACCGCGCCATGCCCGCTACGGGCGAAACGCTGCTTGAGGTCAACAACCTGCAGAAGTACTTCCCCATTCGCGGGGGCCTGCTGAGCCGCGTCGTCGCGAACGTGAAGGCCGTGAACGACGTGAGCTTCAAGGTCGGCCGCGGCGAAGTGGTTGGCCTGGTCGGCGAGTCCGGCTCCGGCAAGACCACCGCGGGCCGCAGCATCCTGCGCCTCATCGAACCGAGCGGCGGTCAGGTGCTCTTCAACGGCACCGACATCACCAAGCTCGGCAAGAGCCAGATGCGCGACTACCGCCGGGAGATGCAGATCATCTTCCAGGATCCGTTCGCGAGCCTGAACCCGCGCATGACCGTCGCCGACATCATCGGCGAGGCCCTGCAGATCCACAACCTCTATCCCGGCAAGGACCGTGTGGACCGCATCTCGCAGCTGCTCGAACGCGTGGGCCTGCGGCCCGAGCACATGCGCCGCTACCCGCACGAGTTCTCCGGCGGTCAGCGTCAGCGCATCGGCATCGCGCGCGCCCTCGCGGTCGACCCGAGCTTCGTCGTCGCCGACGAGCCGGTGTCCGCGCTTGACGTGTCCATCCAGGCGCAGGTCGTGAACCTCATCCAGGACCTCCAGGAGGAACTGGGCCTCACGATGCTGTTCATCGCGCACGACCTCGCTGTTGTCGAGTACATCTGCGACCGCGTCATCGTGATGTACCTGGGCCGCGTGATGGAGATCGCCACCAGCCGCGAGCTCTACACCAACCCCAAGCACCCGTACACCGAAGCGCTCCTGTCGGCCGCGCCCATCCCGGACCCGGCCATCAAGCGCAAACGCATCATCCTCGAAGGGGACATCCCGAGCCCCATCAACCCGCCGAGCGGGTGCGTGTTCCGCACGCGCTGCCGCTACGCCATCCCGGACTGCGCGAACATCGTACCGGAACTGCGTGAAGTCAGCCCCGGCCACTTCAAGGCCTGCATCCGCGACGACGTCCTGTAAGTCGCGCTCAGGGAGGAGGCGCCGAGCACTGCTGCTCGGCGCCTCCTCCTCGCATTGTTTCCTCAGGTGCTGAGTGCGCGTCAGGCGCTTCTCACGGGCCGTCAGGTGCGGCAGCGCACACTGACGGCATGCTCAAGCACCTCCTGACCGCCGCCCTGCTCACCGTGAGCGCCGCGAGTGCCACCGACCTGCGCATCTACCCCTCGTTCACGGAAGTGCGCGAAAGTGTCCGCGCGGCCACCCCGGACCTGACCCTCACCCTGCCCGCCAACACGTACGGCAGCATCATTCCTGGCACGCTCGACGTGGACGGCCTGAACGTCCTGCAGGCCGTGCTGACGCCGCAGGCCACCTGGCTCAAAAGCCAGGAAGGCAAGGAAGTCACGCTCCGCGAGGACGGCCAGGAGCAGCGCGTCACGCTCGTGCGCGCCAGCGACCTGCTGATCCGCGACGCGCAGGGCCGGTACCGCAACGTGCAGTACACGCAACTCGCCTTCGACGCGCTGCCGCCCGAGAACCCCCAGCAGCCGCAGCAGCAGGTGGCCCTGCGCGTCGCCGCGCCCGGGAACGGCACCCTGTCGTACCTGACGCGCGCCATCACCTGGACGCCCCGCTACACCCTCAAGATCAACGGCAGTGCCGCCGCCCTGAGTGCCATGGCGGACATCCGCAACAACACCGACACGCCCTATACCGTGCAGAACACTGAACTGTTCGCCGGGGACGTGGACGTGCAGGGCGGCGGCCCGGTGCCCGCGCCGTACATGGCGCGCGGCAACGTCGCCCTCGCCGCCGCCGACGTGGAGGACGCCACCAAGATCTCCAGCCTCGGCGAGCTGCGCGGCCTGTACCGCTACGGCCTCAGTGCCGGGTTCACGCTGCCGGCCAGCAGCACCGTCAGCCTCGCGTTCCTGCAGCCCAAGGTGACCTTCGAGCGCTACGCCGGCCTGAACACGTACTTCGGCACTGAAGCGCGCACGGGCACGCTCAGCCGCTTCTACCGCGTGAAGGCCGACACGCAGCTGCCCGGCGGGCCGCTCACCGTCCGCGAGGACGGCCGCATCGTCGGCCAGACGAACATCAACGAGACGCCCAAAGGCGAGAACGTCGACTTCACGCTCGGCGCGGACCCCGACATGACGTACACCCGCGCCGTGCAGACCACCCGGCAGGACAAGGACGGCAGTGTGTACCGCGTCACGTACACCTTCAAAAACGCCAAAACGGACCGTTCCGTGCGCGCGGAAGTGCGGGAGAACCTGCCTGGCAACGTCACCGTGGACGGCGCGGAACGCAGCAACGACGGCCGCCTCGTCCTGAAGGCGGACGTGCCCGCGAACGGGCAGGTCAGCAAGACCTTCACCGTGACCATCAAGAACAGCTGACCTGAACCACCAGCGAGGGGGCACGGTGAAGTACCGTGCCCCCTCGCCTTACGCCACCGGGAAATCCTCCTCCCAGAATTCCAGGGCCCCGCGCGCGCCACCCTCCACGCTCCGCGCCGCGTGCGCCCGCAACTCCACCCGGCGGATCTTCCCACTGATGGTTTTCGGCAGTTCCATGAACTCGAGGCGGCGCACCCGCTTGTACGGCGCGAGGCCCTCGCGGGCGTACGCCAGCAGCTCGCGCGCAACGTCCGCGCACGGCTCCACGCCCGCCGCGAGCACCACGTACGCCTTCGGGACGCTCAGGCGCTCCGCGTGCGGGCTCGGCACGACCGCCGCTTCCGCCACGTACGCATGCGTCACCAGGAACGACTCCAGCTCGAACGGGGAGAGGCGGTAATCGCTGCTCTTGAACACGTCGTCCGCGCGGCCCACGTAGAACAGGTAGCCGTCCTCGTCCCGGCGGGCGACGTCGCCCGTGGGGTACGCCACGCCCCCCAGCACTTCCCGCGTGCGCTCCGGGTCGCCGTCGTACCCGACCATCAGCCCGAGCGGACGCTGCGCGCCCAGGCGCAGGTTGAGTTCGCCCTCGTCCGCTTCCTGCCCGGCGGCGTCCAGCAGCACCACGTCGTACCCGGGGAGTGGACGGCCCATGCTGCCGGCCTTCACGGGCGCGCCCGGCGGGTTGCCGACCTGCGCCGTCGTCTCCGTCTGACCGTAGCCATCGCGGATCGTGACGCCCCACGCCGCCTGCACGCGCTCAATCACCTCCGGGTTGAGCGGCTCGCCCGCGCCCACCGCCTCGCGCAGCGCCACGGGGTACGCCGCGAGGTCCTGCTGGATCAGCATGCGCCACACGGTGGGCGGCGCGCACATGGTCGTGATGCCGTGCCGCACCAGTTTTTCCAGCGTCGCGCGCGCGTCGAAGCGCGCGTCATCCAGGTAGATGCCCGCGCCGGTCGTGAGCGGCACGAAGAAGCTGCTCCACGCGTGCTTCGCCCACCCGGGCGAACTGATGTTCCAGTGACGGTCCCCTTCGCGCAGCCCGATGTAGAAGGCGGTGCTGAGGTGCCCGACCGGGTACGACGCGTGCGAGTGCACCACCAGTTTCGGCCGGCTGGTCGTGCCGGACGTGAAGTACAGCAGCAGCGGGTCCGTGGCGCGCGTGGCCCCGTCCGGCATGAAGGTGCTCGCCTGCGCGTCCGCGCCGCTCAGCGCTTGCCAGCCCGGGACGTCACCAACGCTCACGCGCCGCAGCGCCCCCGGCAGGCCCGCGAACCTGTCCGCGCCGCCCGCATCCGTGACGACCGTCGTGACGCCCCCGCGCTCCACGCGGTCCCGCAGGTCCTCCGGCGTGAGCAGCGTCGCCGCCGGCAGGATCGGCGCGCCCAGCTTCATGCACGCGATCAGCACCGCCCACAGCTCCGGCGTGTTGCCCAGCATCACCAGCACGCGGTCCCCGCGCCGCACGCCCAGGCTCGCCAGGAAGTTCGCCACCTGATTCGCGCGGGCGTCCAGCGCCGCGTACGACCACGCCCCGCCCTCCCAGAACAGCGCGGGCGCGTCCCCCAGCCGCGCAGCCAGGGGCGCGAACACGTCCAGCGCCCAGTTGAACGTGTCCAGTTGCGGCCAGCGGAACGCGGCGTGCGCCGCGACCGGGTCGTGGGCGTGCGCCAGCAGCACCGCGCGCGCCGCCTGGAACATCCGGGCGCCTGCGCTGCCCTCACCGTGAACAGGGATGACTTGTCCGGTCATGTTTCTCCTCCAGTTGTGCTTGCGCGCATCATACGCCGCGCCGCGCGAACCGAACGACCGTTTGGCTTATCATGCGTCTGCACAGGAGGACCCATGACGCCCACCGACAAGCCCGCCCACGCGGACCTCAACGCCTGGAAGGCCCTCGCGCAGAAGGACCTGCGCGGCGCGGACCCGGCCACCCTGAACACCCTCACGCCCGAAGGCCTCACCCTCAAGGCCCTGTACACCCGCGCGGACCTTGACGACGTCCCCACCGCCGACACGCTGCCGGGCCTGCCGCCGTTCGTGCGCGGCCCGCGCGCCACCATGTACGCGCAGCGGCCCTGGACGATCCGCCAGTACGCGGGCTTCAGCACCGCCGAGGAATCGAACGCCTTCTACCGACGCAACCTCGCCGCCGGCCAGAAAGGTCTGTCGGTCGCATTCGACCTCGCCACGCACCGCGGGTACGACAGCGACCACCCCCGCGTCGTCGGCGACGTCGGCAAGGCGGGCGTCGCCGTGGACAGCGTCGAGGACATGAAAATCCTCTTCGACGGCATCCCCCTCGCGGAAATGTCCGTCAGCATGACCATGAACGGCGCCGTCCTCCCGGTCCTCGCGGCGTTCATCGTCGCGGGCGAGGAGCAGGGCGTCCCGCGCGCGCAGCTCAGCGGCACCATCCAGAACGACATCCTCAAGGAGTTCATGGTCCGCAACACCTACATCTACCCGCCGGCGCCCAGCATGCGGGTCGTCGCGGACATCATCGCGTACACCGCGCGGGAGATGCCGCGCTTCAACAGCATCAGCATCAGCGGCTACCACCTGCAGGAAGCCGGCGCGAACGCCGCCCTGGAACTCGCGTACACCCTCGCGGACGGCCTGGAGTACGTGCGCGCCGCCAGCGCGCAGGGCCTGCACGTGGACGAATTCGCGCCGCGGCTGTCGTTCTTCTTTGCCATCGGCATGAACTTCTACATGGAGGTCGCCAAGCTCCGCGCCGCGCGCCTGCTGTGGAGCGAACTGATGGACCAGTTCGCTCCGAAAAACCCCATGAGCCGCGCGCTGCGCACGCACTGCCAGACGAGCGGCTGGAGCCTCACCGAGCAGGACCCGTACAACAACATCATCCGCACCGCCGTCGAGGCGATGGCCGCCGTGATGGGCGGCACGCAGAGCCTCCACACCAACAGCTTCGACGAGGCCATCGGCCTGCCCACCGACTTCAGCGCCCGCATCGCCCGCAACACCCAGCTGATCCTGCAGGAAGAGACAGGGATTCCCAACGTCATCGACCCGTGGGGCGGCAGCTACCTGATGGAGCGCCTCACGCACGACCTCGCCGAGGAAGCCCGCAAGCTGATCCGCGAAGTGGAGGACATGGGCGGCATGGCGAAAGCCATCGAAACGGGCCTGCCGAAACTCCGCATCGAGGAGAGCGCCGCGCGCAAGCAGGCGCGCATCGACCGGGGCGAGGACGTCATCGTCGGCGTGAACAAGTACCGCCCGAACACCGAGACGCCCGTGGACGTGCTCGACATCGACAACACCCGCGTGCGGGAAGCACAGATCGCGCGCCTCAACCGCCTCCGCGCCGAACGCGACCCACAGGCCGTGCAGGCCACCCTCGCCGCGCTGGAGGACGCCGCCCGCAGCGGCGAAGGGAACCTCCTCGCGCTCGCCGTGGAGGCCATGCGCGCCCGCGCGACCGTCGGCGAGGTCAGCGACGCGCTCGAACGCGCCTGGGGCCGCCACGTCGCGGAGGTCCGCACGCTCAGCGGCGTATACGCGCAGGGCTTCGGCGGCGACGAGGGATTCCAGGCCCTCCAGGCTGACGTTGAAGCCTTCGCGGAGCGCGAGGGCCGCCGCCCACGCATGCTCGTCGTGAAGATGGGCCAGGACGGCCACGACCGCGGCGCGAAGGTCATCGCGACCGGCTTCGCGGACCTCGGGTTCGACGTGGACGTCGGCCCGCTGTTCCAGACGCCCGAGGAGGCCGCCCGTCAGGCCGTCGAGAACGACGTGCACGTCATCGGCGTGAGCAGCCAGGCCGCCGGGCACAAGACCCTCATGCCCGCCCTCATTCAGGCGCTACGCGACCAGGGCGCCGACGACGTCCTCGTCATCGCGGGCGGCGTCATCCCGCAGCAGGACTACGCGTACCTGCGGGAGCACGGCGTCTCCGCCATCTTCGGGCCGGGCACGCCCATCCCCGTGAGTGCCCGCGAGGTGCTGCGCCTCCTGAACGAACGCCAACCCTCCTGAACCCCGCTTCCCCAGGTTCGTCACCTGGGGAACTTTTCAGAATTCGGTGATATGCAGGGAGTCATGTTGATTTCCCTGCTGACCACCCTGGCCCTCGCCGCCCCCACCACGGCCGCGCCCACGGCGCCCGCCGGGCTGCGCGAGGTGATCCTGTTCAGCGCGTGCAAACGCGCCGGGTACGTCGTGTACGCCGACAAGACCGGCGCGACGCGCCTGCTCGAACGCGTCCGCATGGTCCCCGACAACACCTCGCGCCTGACGCAGCGGTACGACGCACGCGGGCGCCTCACGACCGTGCAGGCCAGCGCGAGCGGCTTCGCGGGCCTCCGCTACGACCTGACCGTGCAGTTCGACAGCCGCGGCCGCGTCGTCAGCGAACGCGGCTACCGCGCGAAAGGCGAACAGGCGAACATCCGCACCCTGATGGTCGACCCGCGCGCCGTCCGCGCCGGCCGCTGCCCCTGAGTGGCCCGGCCCGGGGTGCGCGGGTGATACGCTGGCGCGCATGACGCCCGCCGACCCCCTCCTCCCGGGCGTGCTGGACGGGGACCGCCGCACGCTCGCCAAGGCCATCACCCTGCTCGAATCCACCCGCGCCGACCACGAGGTCCGCGCGCAGGCGCTCCTGGCGGCCCTCCTGCCACGCGCGGGCCGCAGTGTCCGCGTAGGCCTCACCGGCGTGCCCGGAGTGGGGAAGAGCACGTTCATCGAGGCGCTCGGCACCGCCCTCGCGGACGCGGGAAAGCGCGTGGCCGTGCTCGCCGTGGACCCCAGCAGCGAACGCACCGGCGGCAGCATCATGGGCGACAAAACCCGCATGGCCCGCCTGAGCGTGCATCCGAACGCCTTCGTGCGCCCCAGCCCCAGCCGCGGCACGCTCGGCGGCGTCGCGCGCCGCACCCGCGAAGCGATGATCGCCTGCGAAGCCGCCGGGTTCGACGTGATCCTCGTGGAAACCGTCGGTGTCGGGCAGTCCGAAGTGCACGTGGCCGGCATGACGGACGCGTTCGTGCTCCTCACCCTCCCGAACGCCGGGGATGAACTGCAGGGCATCAAGCGCGGCATCATGGAACTCGCAGACGTGCTCGTCGTGAACAAAGCCGACGCGGACCCGAACGCCGCGAACCGCGCCAGCACCGACCTCCGCAACGCCGTGCGCCTCCTCACGCCCCACGGAGCGCCGTGGACGCCGCCCGTCCTGCAGGTGAGCGCCCTGACCGGCGCGGGCGTGCCGGAAGTCTGGGCGGCCCTGCAGGCGCACGCGGACGCCGTGGACATCCCCGCGCGGCGCCGCACGCAGACCGTGGCGTGGTTCGAGGCCCTGCTGCGGGAAGCCGTATGGCACGCGTTCGAGCGCGGAGCGGACCACGCGGCACTGCGGCACGTGCGCGCGCAGGTCGAAACCGGCGAGCTCACCCCCGTGCAGGGCGTCCGCGCGCTCCTCCCGCCCGCCCGCCAGGAACGCGCGTAACGCCGCCTGCACCTGCGCCGCGTGCGTCGCCCACGGAAGGTACGCCGCGCCCTCAACGCGCACGAACGGCCTGCCAGACGCCGCAGCCGGTCCGGCGCCCTGAGGAGCGCCCGCCACGAAGCCAGCAGCGGCCGCTTCACGTCCTCGCGCACCGGCACGGCCACGTGCACCTCCCGGCCGTCCAGCAACCCCTGCACGCCGCCTTCCAGTCCCGGTCGTTCTGAATGCCCGTCCCACTGAGGTGCACCAGCGTCCGTGGGCGCTCCGGGTGCATCAGCGCGCACGCGGGCGCGAGGTCCGCGCCCCACGAGTGCCCCGTCACCCCAAACCCCAACAGCACCCGCAGGCCCTTCAGGTCCCCAGCAGCGTCGGCATGTCGAACGGGGGCGTCGAGCATGACGCCCCCGTCCTAGGTCATCCGGCAGACCCGAACCGCCATGCAGCAGCATCGGCGCGCCACGCCTCGGCACGTGCGCCCCGTTCACACCCATGAGCATCCGCCCAGCCTGACACAGCAGGCACGAGCGGCGCCCGCATGCGAGCGCCGCCCAGTCCGGGGGTGAAGGTTACTTGATGCTGCCGTTCAGGCCGTTCGGGTAGAACCCGCCACGGCTCGCGTTCGGCGCGAGGTACACGATGTTCAGCACTTCACGCGTGTTGCGGGCGTACACCACGCCGTTCATGTCCGTCGGCGCGATCACGGCGCCCATGCGGTCACTCAGCGCCGCGTCCTTGCCGCCGCCGACCTTGCCGCGCAGGCCGCTGATCGCCGCGACGACCTGACCGACCACGAGGCCCGCCGCTGCCGCTTCCTGAGCGTGCGCGTACAGCAGCGTCCGGATCGCGCCCGCGTGATACGCCTCGGACGCCAGGATGCCCGCCGCTGCCTGCAGGTACGCCGGGTTCGTGATCAGCGTCGCCGCACCGTTGTACGCCGTGACGCCGACGTCCTCGAAGATGAACGCGCCGTGCAGGAAGAACAGGTCATTCGCGTACGGGTTGAAGCCCTTGATCTTCCCGCCGCTCGCCGCCTGACCGGCCGCGTCGAACGCCGTCGCGAGGTCCAGCGCCGGACGCGGCGCGGCCGCTTTCCCGAGCGCCTTATGCAGGAACTTCACGTGGCTGATCTCATCCTCGGCGATGTCGCGGATGTACGCCTCGACGTTCCCGTCCTTCCACTGCATGCCGCGCGTCAGGTCCAGCCCGGCGGGCAGTTTGATGGGCGCGCCGCCGCCAATGGCGCGCAGCTCACTCAGGCGGCCGACCGCCGCCGCGTAGAACGCCGCTTCCAGGTACTCGAGGTTCAGGGCGAAATTCAGGACGTCCACGTCGATGTTCTTCGCGGGCGCAGCGAGCGCGCCCCCTTGCAGGACGCTGGCGGCAGCGGCGCCGAGGCCGACCTTCCCGAGGGTGCTGAGGGCGGCGCGGCGGTTCATGGGGTTCTGGTCGCTCATGTTCGTTACTCCTTGCAGGTGAATTGAGGTGAATGGAAGCGGGCCCGCTTCTGAGGTTGCGCTGACCAGTTGTACGCAGCGGCTTCGCATTTGGATGTGCCGCCCTGCCGGACCGGGCCGGTACACTACCGGCATGGCCGACAAGACGATCTTCCAACGCATCATCGACCGCGAAATCCCCAGCGACATCGTGTTCGAGGACGACGAGTTCATCGCCATCCGGGACATCGCGCCGAAAGCGCCGGTGCATCTGCTCGTCATCCCGAAACGCCTCAGCACGCGCGTCGACGAGATTGCCGACGAGGCCGAAATGGGTCGGCTGTGGCTCACGGCCACGCGCGTCGCCCGCGCGCACCTGCAGGACTACCGGCTGATCGTGAACGTCGGCCCGGGCGGCGGCCAGGAAGTGTTCCATACGCACGTGCACGTCCTGGGCGGCTGGACGGGCGGGCACCCCGTCGGATTCGGCGCGTAGGCCAACTGGAGGAGGCCGCTCACAGGAACCACCGGGCCGTCCAGCAGGAAGAAACTGCCTTGCTGGGCAGCGCGGCGCCTGTATCCTCCGGCCTGCTGGACGGGCGGGACGACGAAGCCGCCCCAAACAATTTTCAGGTGGGCGACCGGAATACTCACTGAGCACCTCAGCCCGTTCCGGTCGCCCGACGACCCTGGAGCCCTGAAGGGGGCACCCCACGCGGTCAGTGGGGTCAGGTGCCGCCCATGCGCGCGCGGAGCTGCTCCATCAGGCGCGCGCGGTCCTCCGCGAGCGCCGCACCGAGACTCACGCGGTACAGGTGCGGGTTCAGGAGGCGCGTCGTGCCTTCCGGGGTGCGCTGCAGGTCCGTGCGCGCACGCTCCCGCGCGGCCTCCAGCGGCTCCGACCAGCGGCGCTCCCCGCCGTCCATAACGGTCACGCGCGGGTCACGCCACGAGGCGCCCTCCGGGAGGGTGATGCGGCGCAGTGGGTTGGTGGGGTCCGAGACGGCCTCGCCTGCGCGCGGCGTCTGCCGGTCGCGGGTGATGACGTCACCCACGAGGCGCCCGTCGGCCCCCTCGCCGCGCCACACGCGTTTCAGACCGGGCACGCTCGCCTTGGCGGGATCGCCGGTGAGTTTCATGCGGTCCTCGCCGTTCAGGGCGACGAGCTTGTACACGCCGCCGAGCGCGCCGCCGCCCTCGCCGCCGCCCGTCGCGAGGCGCGTGCCGACGCCGTAGATGTCCACACGCCCACCCTCGCGGATGACGCTCTCGATCACGAACTCGTCCAGATCGTTGCTCGCCACGATCCGCACGTCCGGGAAGCCCGCTTCGTCCAGTCGCGCGCGCACCGTCCTGGAGAGGTACGCGAGGTCGCCGGAATCCAGGCGGACGCCGCGCAGCGCATGCCCGCGCGCCTGCAGTTCCCGCGCGACCGTGAGGGCGTTCGGCAGGCCGCTCGCGAGGGTGTCGTACGTGTCGAGCAGCAGGGTGGTGGCGTCCGGGTACAGCGCCGCGTACGCCCGGAACGCGTCCAGCTCGGATGGGAAGCTCTCCACCCACGCGTGGGCGTGCGTGCCCGCGAGCGGAATGCCGTACCGCGCGCCCGCGAGGACGTTGCTGGTGGACGTCACGCCGCCCACGAAGGCCGCGCGGGCCGCGCCGAGCGCGCCGTCCGGGCCCTGCGCGCGGCGCGCGCCGAACTCCAGCACCGTCCCGCCGTGCGGGGAGGACGCGGCCGCGCCGACCACCCGCGCGGCCTTCGTGGCGATGAGCGTCTGGAAGTTCAGGATGTTCAGCAGCGCCGTCTCGACCAGCTGCGCTTCCCACAGCGGCCCGGTGACGCTCAACAGCGGCTCGTTCGGGAACACCACGGCCCCTTCCGGGAACGCGTCCACGCGCGCCGTGAACCGCCAGTCCGCGAGTGCCGCGAGGAAGTCGTCCGGGAACAAGCCGGTGTCTGCCAGGAACGCGAGGTCCGCCGGCGTGAACCGCGCGCGCTCCAGAAACGTGACGGCGTCCCCCAGGCCCGCCCACACGCCGTACCCGCCGCGGAACGGGTTGCGGCGGTAATACAGGTCGAACGTGGCTGTCTGCTCGTGCAGGCCCGCGCGCCAGTACCCGTGCATCATCGTGAGCTGGTACAGGTCCGTGAACAGGGCGGGCGGCAGCACGCGCGCCGAGCGTGGGTCGAGCGTGAGGGCGGGGTCGGTCATGCCCCGCAGTGTCCTTCACGCGCGCCGCGGAAGGATGGGAGGTGTGCAAGCATACCCTCATGACTGAACGGCAAGCGGAAATCTCGCGGGCGCTCGGCGTCCGCCCCGACATCGACCCGGCCGCGGAGGTGCGCGCCCGCGTGGACTTCCTGAAAGCGTACCTGCGCAGCACGCCCGCGCGCGGGTTCGTGCTCGGCATCAGCGGCGGGCAGGACAGCACCCTCGCGGGGCGCCTGTGCCAGCTGGCCGCCGAGGAGCTCCGCGCGGACGGGCATGATGTCACGTTCGTCGCGGTGCGCCTTCCGTACGGCACGCAGGCCGACGAGGCGGACGCGCAGGCGGCGCTGAACTTCATCAGGCCGGACCGCGCCGTCACCGTGAACATCCGGGGCGCCGTAGACGCGGCCGCGCAGGCCGCCGCGGACGCCCTCGGGACGCCCCTGCGGGACTTCGTGCGGGGCAACATCAAGGCGCGCGAACGCATGGTCGCGCAGTACGCCCTCGCCGGCCAGCTGGGCGCCCTCGTGGTCGGCACGGACCACGCCGCCGAAGCCATCACCGGCTTCTTCACGAAGTACGGGGACGGCGGCGTGGACCTCACCCCCCTGACGGGCCTCACGAAGCGGCAGGGAGCAGCGCTGCTCCAGCACCTCGGCGCGCCGGAACACACGTGGCGCAAGACGCCCACCGCCGACCTCGAAGACGACCGGCCCGGCCTGCCGGACGAGGTGGCGCTCGGCCTCACGTACACCCAGATCGATGATTACCTGGAAGGCCGCCCCGTCACGCCGGAAGTGGCCGCCCGCCTGGAAGGCCTGTACGCGGGCACGCAGCACAAGCGCGCCCTGCCGGTGTCGCCGCTGGACACCTGGTGGCCGCGCGCCTGAAGCTCCGCGTCACGGCGACGGCGGCGGCAGGGGTGTGCCGCAACGCGAGCAGAACACGGCCTCCTCGTCGCGCTGCACCTGCCCACAGTTCGGGCAGGTGCGCTGCGCCGCTGCGCGCCGCGCGTGCGCCTGCGTGAGCCCGACGGTCACGATCCCGGTTGGCACGGCCAGAATCCCGTAACCGAGGATCATGGTGGCCGACGCGATCAGTTTGCCCAGCCCGGTTTTCGGCGCGATATCGCCGTACCCCACGGTCGTGATGGTCACGATCGCCCAGTACACGCTCGTGGGAATGCTGGTGTACCCGTTCTTCGGACCTTCGACGACGTACATGGTCGCGCCGATGATCAGCACGAGGGTCAGCACTGTTGCGAGGAACACCGTGATTTTCGCGGCGCTTGCGCGCAGCGCCTCCGTGATGACGCTCGCCTCGTTCAGGTACCGTGCGAGCTTCAGGATGCGGAAGATGCGCAGCAGCCGTAGCGCTCGCACCACCTGGAACGCCTGCACGCCGGGCACGAGCAGCGCGATGTACCCGGGCAGGATGGAGAGGAGGTCCACCACGCCGAAGAAGCTGCGGGCGTAATGCGAGGCGTGCCGCGCCGTAACGATGCGCAGCAGGTACTCCAGCGTGAACAGCAGCGCGAAGGTGGCCTCCAGCGTGCGCAGCAGGGGGCCGTACTTCGCGCGGAAGCCGCTGACGCTCTCCAGCAGCACCAGCAGCACGCTCGACAGGATCAGGACGGTCAGGAGCAGGTCGAACGCGCGCCCGGCGGGCGTGTCGTTGTTGTAAATGACGTTGCCGAGCTTCACCCGCCAGGGTGCGCGCCGGTCCGGGCGCCGCGTGGACTGGCTGTTCATGCCGTCAGTGTAGGGGGCGGGAGGGGCGCCGCTCCTCCCGCGGCCCTTCAGGCGCCTTCGGGGGTGGGCCATCCTTCCAGCAGCGCCTGCGCCCCCCGGGCGTGATCCGCGAAGATGCGTTCACTTTCGGTGTCGAGCGCGCTGAGCGGCCACCAGTCCGCCGGGTTCCCGGTGGGCGCGTCCAGGCGGAACAGGTGCGCCTGCGTGACCCACCGCGCACCCGGCACGCGGTCCGGGTGGTTCAGGAGGCGCGCGTCCTGGTGAGCGGCGAGCAGGGTCGCGGCGGGCAGGCCGAGCGCTTCGGCGGCGGCGCGCGCCGCGTCGTGCGCGTCCCACCCGATGCGTTCAGGCAGGGCGAGGTGGCCCGCGCCGGGCGCGTCGTCACGGGGGCGCAGCACCAACCGGTCCCCTGCGACGACGACGGCCGCAGCGGTCCGGCGGACGCCGTTCTCCGAGAGCTTCTCGGCGGCCCGCGCGTCTGCTTCCACGGTCTGCCCGTCGGTGGAAGCCGCGAACGCCCAGATGGTCGGGAGGACCGGGTACGGGACGCGCTTGGCGAGCGCGCGCCACTTGCCGGCCATCAGGGCGGCGCGCACCTCGGTGGCGCTCAACGTGCCGTGCGGCGTGGACGGCACGAACGACCACGTGGGGAACAGCCGCAGGTAGAAGCTACTGGCGTCCTTCTCGAAGCCCACCAGGGCGACGTGCGCGTCCTCGCCGACGACGCTGTGCACCGCCGACTGTACGTCCTGCACCCATAGGGGCAGGTGGTAGTACACGTCGCGCACGCCGACCACGCTGACCATATCGTCCGGGACGTCCGCGCTGCGCAGGGCTGCGCGCAGCATCGTCGCGCGTTCAGCGTCCGTGAACGGGTTCTTCGGGGTACGCGGCGCGCGGGCGCTGCCCAGCACGACCACGAGGTGTTCCGCGAGGTCCAGCGCCTCCAGCATGACGCGCAGGTGCGCGGCGTGCGGCGGCTGGAACCGCCCGATCAGGACGGCCGCGCCGAACTTCGGGCCGCTCACCGGACGCGCACGCTCCGCGTGGCGGGCTGCTTGCGCAGCCACGCCAGAAAACGCGCCACGTCCGGGTGCGCGCGCAGCGCTTCCACGGTCGGGTAGTCGCTCGCGAGTTCCGCGTTCGTGAACGTCTTGTGCAGGAACTTGTGGCACGCGCCGCACAGCATCACGGTGGGGAGTTCCGCGACCTTCATGCCGCGCCGCCGTCCTTGCGAGCGCGGTACCAGGTGATGTTCCGTGAGGTGCGGCACGGCCCGCCCGCACAGGCCACACACCTCGGGCGGGCGCGGGGGTGGCGGCCAGGACGTGGGCAACTTGCGGGCCATGCCTGCCATGCTGCCGCATGCCGCGCGCGCGCGGCTGCGAACGCCCTTACCGCGTCATTCATCGAGCGTTTCGAAACCGGGAATGCCGTCGAACAGGCCACGCAGCGGGTACTGCTGCACCGGCAGGCGCGTGCCGCCCAGGCTGAAGCCCTCGCGGTCCAGCATGCGGGCCTGCATCGCCTCGCGCTCCTCGGCGCTCATGCGGCCCATCACGCTGTTCGGGCCCATCTGGCTGCCGTGCGCCGCGAGCGCCGCGATTTTCTGCTCGCGGTACGCGCCGACCGGCATGACGCACGCCACCGTGTCGTGGCTGACGCCGTACACCAGCGGGTCGAGGTTCTGGCCCATGCGGGATAGCCCCTCGGCGGCTTCCGTCGTGAGCGCCGTGAAGAACAGGCGCTGCGGTCCGGGGTTCAGGTGTCCGGTGCTGAAGAACGCCGCTGTGGCCGCGCGGTGCATCTGCAGGTGATCCACGTGTCCGTACCCGCCGTGCGGGTCGAACGTCAGCAGCACCTGCGGGCGGTGCTGCTCGATCAGCGCCCGCAGCTTCACTTCCACGTCCAGGGGGTTCACGTTCATCAGCGCGACGGGGTCGTCGTACCGGGTGCGTTCGTACCGGCCGGAGTCGTGGTAGTCGAGGAAGGTCGGCGCGGGGATGCCGAGCGCGTCGCACGCGCGGCGCAGCTCCTCCTCGCGGTGCCGGCCGAGGTCCTCGATGGTGAGGGACGGGTCGGTGATCTTGCCTGCCTCGCCGCGCGTGGCGCACACCAGCACCACCTTCACGCCCCGTTTCGCGTAGTGCGCGAGCGTCCCGCCGACGCTGAAGGCTTCATCGTCCGGATGCGCGAATACCGCCATGATCGTCGCCTGTTGCGTCATGCCCGCCAGTCTACCGGCCCGGCACGCGGGTGCGGTACGCTTCCAGCCATGAAGCAGCGCGTGGCCGTCACGTCGGAAAAAGGAGGCGTGGGGAAAAGCACCCTGGCCGTTCACCTCGCGGGCGCCTGGGTGGACCTGGGGGTGCGCGTCGTCCTGCTCGATGGGGACGACCGCGTCGGGTCGAGCCTCGCGTGGCACGCGCGCGGGCCGGGCCTGCCGTTCGACGTGTTCGCGGAGGACGACGCGCGCCCGAAGCGCCTCGCGGACGCCGACGTGGTCCTTACGGACACGTGGGGCCGACCGAAACGCAAGGAGCTGCGCGCGTTCGCGCAGAGCGCCGACCTGATTGTGATTCCCACGGGCGTGAGCCCGCTGGAACTGGAGAGCGCCGCGGCCCTCGACGCGTACCTGCGCGCGGAGGGCGCCTCGCCGGTCGTGGTGCTGACGCGCGTTCCGCCGGTGGGCGGCGCGGCCGAGGCAGCGCGCGCACGCTTGCGTGCTGGAGGCACCCGCGTGGCGGCGCAGACCGTGCGGGCGTACGCGGCGTACACCCGCGCGGCCGAAGCGGGCGTCCTCGTGCGTGATGTGCCTGACGAGCGCGCGCCGCAGGCCTGGACGGACGTGCTGAACCTCGCGCGGGAATTGCACGCCTCCGCCTGACGCCCGCCGGCGCTGAAGGCCACAGGGTGAGGGGCGGCGCTTCCGCTTCGGTGGTGGGGGAGGGCGGTGCCGGGCTGCTCGGCGCTGTCAGCAGGTCAGGCGGGGGCTGCCGCTCGGCTGCTCACTCGGGCTCTTCGCGGGCGGCGAGGGCGTCGGCGCGCTGGGCGAAGTCCCAGAAGGCGTCGGTCCACGTAGCGTACAGCGTGCGTCGGTTCGTGGCGTCGGCGGCGTCGAGGGCGTCCGCGAGGGCCGCGTAGAAACGGCTGCCCTGCTCGCGCATGACGCGCGCGATCCAGTACACCTCGCGGCGCATCAGGTCCGGGACGCGCGGGTCCGGTGGGGTCATGCGCGCAGGATAAAAGGAAAAGCGCCCGCGTGCATGCACGCGGGCGCTTTCGGTGGGTCAGGCCTGGTTGGTGGCCGCCGCTTCGATGGCGGGTTTGCTGACGTTGGTGACGGCCTTCACTTCGATGGTGCGCTTCAGGCTGGCTTCGCTGCGCGGGAGGCGCAGGCTGAGCGTGCCATTGGTGTACGTGGCTTCGAGCTTGCTGAGGTCGTACTTCGCGGGGACGCTGAAGGTGCGGCTGAAGGTGCCGTACGCGCGTTCGACGCGGTGGGCGGTGCGCCCTTCGCTGCGGTCGTACTTGCGTTCGGCCTGTACGGTCAGGGTGTTGTTCTCGGCTTCGACCTGGATGTTGGCGGGGTCGACGCCCGGGAGGTCCAGGCCGATTTCGAGGCCCTGGTCGTCTTCGTGGATGTCCACGTTGGGGGCGAAGCGGGCGGGGGTGTTGGTGGTCGCGCCGAACACGCGGTCCATACGCTGGCTCAGCTCTTCAATTTCGCGGAAAGGATCAAAACGCATCATGTGTTGACCTCCTGAGTGTTGGTGTCGGGATCGGAAACGCACTTCCGATGTGTCACTATCTTATTACTTGAGTGCTATTGTGTCAAGTTAATTGACTCCTTAGGCGGGACTTGCGCGGAACCGCCCGCCCCCCCTACACTCACCCGAGCGCGCCCGACCCCCGGACGCCACCCCCTTTCACGCGGAACCGCGAGTCCGCACCCGCCCCGTGAGGCAGGAAAGGAGCACCACATGAACGACCACCACCACCGCCGCCAGCACCCGCTGGACGGCCGTTTTTTCATGCCCACCCCCCAGGTGAACGCATGAACCCCAAAGCCACCATCCTCAACGCCGACGAAATGCGCCGCGCCCTCACCCGCATCGCTCACGAAATCCTCGAACGCAACCGCGGCGCCCAAGACCTCGCCCTCGTCGGCATCCACACCCGCGGCATCCCCCTCGCCGCCCGCCTCGCCGCGAAACTCCACGAACTCGAAGGCGTCGACGTTCCCCAGGGCCGCCTCGACATCACCCTCTACCGCGACGACCTCAGCGAAATCGCCCGCCAACCCATCATCCGCGAAACGCAGGTCCCCTTCGACCTCAACCAACGCCGCGTCATCCTCGTTGACGACGTCCTCTACACCGGCCGCACCATCCGCGCCGCCCTCGACGCCCTCATCGACCTCGGCCGCCCCGCCGGCATCCAGCTCGCCGTCCTCGTCGACCGCGGCCACCGCGAACTCCCCATCCGCGCGGACTACGTCGGCAAGAACCTCCCCACCAGCCAGGGCGAAGTCGTCAAAGTGAAACTCCACGAAACCGACGGCAGCGACAGCGTCGAACTCTGGAACCTCGAGGACGTCCAATGAACGCCCGCCCCCGCCACCTCCTCGACTTCGACGACTACACCCCCGAACGCCTGGGTGCCATCCTCGACAACGCCGACGTCATGCGCGCCGTCCTGGACCGCCCCGTCAAGAAGGTCCCCGCCCTGCAGGGCCTCACCGTCTGCACCGCGTTCTTCGAGAACAGCACCCGCACCCGCACCAGCTTCGAACTCGCCGCGCGCCGCATGAGCGCCGACGTCCTCAGCTTCGCGGCCGGCAGCAGCAGCGTCAGCAAAGGCGAAAGCCTCCGCGACACCATCGAAACGCTCACCGCCTACAAGGTCGACGCGTTCATCGTCCGCCACCACGCCAGCGGCGCCGCGCACCTCGTTGCCAAGTACAGCGGCAAACCTGTCATCAACGCCGGCGACGGCCGCCGCGCCCACCCCACCCAGGCGCTTCTCGACGCGTACACCATCCGCCGCGAACTCGGCAGCCTCGAAGGCAAAAACGTCACCATCATCGGCGACGTCCGCCACTCCCGCGTCGCCCGCAGCAACGCCCAGCTGCTCCCCATGCTCGGCGCGAACGTCACCCTCTGCGGCCCCGCCACGCTCCTCCCGCGCGACCTCGCGCACCTCCCCGGCGTGAAACTCACCACGAACGCGCAGGACGCCGTCACCGGCGCCGACGCCGTCATGGCGCTGCGCCTCCAGGGCGAACGCATGAACGGCGGCTACCTCGGCAGCCTCCAGGAGTACATCCGCGAGTACCAGGTCAACGACGCGCTCCTTGCGCGCGCGAGCGACGACGCCATCGTCCTGCACCCTGGCCCTATGAACCGCGACGTGGAAATCAGCAGCGCCGCCGCTGACGGCCCGCGCAGCCGCATCCTGCAGCAGGTCGAGAACGGGCAGGCCATCCGCATGAGCGTCCTGTACCACCTCCTCGTCGGACGAGCCTGAAAGAGAAGAGGCAAAAGCAATGCTGAAAATTGAGAACGTGAAACGCCTCGGGAGTGAGCAACTCGAAACGCTGTTCGTCGAGAACGGCTACATCAAGGGCTGGAACCTGAACGACACTGCCGAGCAGACCCTCGACGGGCGCGGCGGCACCGTCATTCCCGCGCTGATCGAGCTGCACGCGCACCTGCGCGAACCCGGCCAGACCGAAAAAGAGGACCTCGCCTCGGGCCTCGCGGCCGCCGCAGCGGGCGGGTACGGCACGGTCGTGAGCATGCCGAACACCAGCCCCGTCGTGGATGATCCCAGCATCGTGCGTGCCCTGATCGAGAAGGCAGACGGCCTTGGGCTCGCGCGTCTGCGACCCGCCGCGGCCCTCACGAAGGGGCAGTCGGGCAAGGAACTCGCGGAACTCGCGCTGCTCAAGGACGCGGGCGCCGTGATGTTCACCGATGACGGCCGCACCAACGAGGACGCCCGCATGCTGCGCCTCGGGCTGGAGTACGCGCACTCCCTCGGCCTGATGGTCAGCGTCCACGCGGAGGACGCCACCCTGCGCGCGGACGGCGTGATGAACGAGGGCCCGGTGAGTGAGGCGCTCGGCCTGCCCGGCAACCCTGCAGCGGCGGAGGCGGCCCGCGTGGCGCGCGACATTGAGATCGCGGCGTTCACGGGCGCGCGGCTGCACGTGCAGCATCTCAGCACCGCCCGCGCCCTCGACCTCGTCCGCGAAGCCAAAAAACGCGGCGTGCCGGTCACGTGCGAGGTGTGCCCGCACCACCTGACCCTCACGGACGAGGCGCTGCGGTCCTTCGACGCGCTGTACAAGGTCGCGCCGCCCCTGCGCACGCAGGCGGACGCGGACGCGCTCCTCGCGGGCCTGCTGGACGGTACGGTGGACTGCCTCAGCACGGACCACGCGCCGCACACCCGCGCGGAAAAGGAACGCGACCTGCTGGAAGCGCCGTTTGGCATTGCGTACATCGAGCTGGCGTTCCCGCTGATGGTCACGCGATTCGCGGACACGCTCGGCGTGGAGCGCATCGTGAACCTCATGACCTCAGCGCCCGCGCGCCTGATGGGCTGGGACGAGCCGAACCTGACCGAGGGCGCGCCTGCGGACTTCACGGTGGTGGACCTCGACACGGAACGCGTCGTGGACCCGTCGACGTTCAAGAGCAAGGCGAAGCACACGCCGTGGGCGGGGGAGACGCTGCGCGGCTGGCCCACCCTGACGGTCGTGGGAGGGCGCGTCGCGTTCGAGCGCGCGTAAGCTCCGGGCACCGGAAGCGGAGGGCGGGTCATGCGGCCCGCCCTCCCTCGTTTACGCTGGGGCGCATGCGCCGCGCCCTCCCGCCCATCCTCGCTGCCACCCTCGTCGTCGCGCTCCTCGGGGCCTTCTGGATGCGGGAAGCGCGCTGGCGCGGCCCGCTGTACTGCTTCGACGTGCGCGGGCAGGTGTGGGCCGGGCAGGCCGGGCCGATTCCCGCCGGGGCGACGCCGGAATGCCCGTCATCCTCCAGTTACGTGCAGGAGGTCCGGGAGCGCGTGTCGCGCGTGGAGAGCTTCCGCGTGCAGGGGTGGCAGCCGGAGGCGCTCCTGCCGAGCCTGCGCCGCAACGGGTGGCGGCTGATCGCCCGTGACCCCATCAACGCAGGGACCCTGAGCGTCTTCCTGGATGGCCCCACGGGGCGCGTGCAGTACCTCGCGCAGCGTGAGGGCGGCACGACCCTCGTGACCATCAGCGGGCGGCCCTGAGCGGCGCGCCTTCAGGCAAAGCCGGCCCTGGGTGAGCCCCGGGGCCGGCGAGGGAGGCGCAGGGAGCGTCAGGCGTCCGTGCCGATCGCTTCCGCGACGTTGCGGAAGCCGCGCTCACGCAGCCGCCGCGTCAGCCCGGCGTTGAGGGCGCGCACCACGCCGGGACCGCGGTAGATCAGGGCCGTGTAGAGCTCCACGAGATTCGCGCCGGCGGTGATCTTGTCGAGCGCGTCCTGCGCAGTAAAGACGCCGCCCACGCCGACGATAGGCACGCGCCCGCGTGTGAGGCGGTACGCGTCGCGCACCAGCTGCGTGCTGCGGGCCGTGAGGGGCCGCCCGCTCAGGCCGCCGGTCTGCTCGCGGTGCGCGTGCGTGAGGCCCTCGCGGCTGAGGGTGGTGTTCGTGAGGATCAGCCCCTCGATGCCTGCCGTGAGGGCGGCCTCCACGCTGACTTCCAGCTCCTCGCCCGTGAGGTCCGGCGCGAGTTTCACGAGCACGGGGCGGCGCAGGGCCGTGCGGACCCGCTGCATTTCGGCCTCGTGCATGACTTCGGTGAGCAGGGCGCGCAGGTCGTCGCCGTGCTGCAGGGCGCGCAGGCCCGGCGTGTTCGGGCTGCTGACGTTCACGACAAAGGCGTCCGCCACGTCCCACAGGGCGCGCACGCCCGCTCGGTAGTCCTGCGCGGCCGTCTCGTTCGGCGTGGTCTTGTTGCGGCCGACGTTGGCCCATACGGGCGCGCGCCGCACGCGCAGGCGCGCTAGGCGCTGCGCGGCGGCGTCCACGCCGTCGTTGTTGAAGCCCATGCGGTTGATGAGGGCGTCGTCGCTGGGCAGGCGGAACAGGCGCGGACGGTCGTTGCCAGGTTGCGCGCGGGGCGTGAGTGTGCCCACCTCCACGAAACCGAAGCCCATGGCGCTGAAGGCGGGCACCGCCACGGCGTTCTTGTCGAGTCCGGCGGCGAGGCCGATGGGGCTGGCGTACGTGCTGCCCAGCAGGGTCTGCTGCAGGGCTGGGTCGGCCGGACCGAGGTTCGGCAGGGGCAGGTGGGAGGCCCACTCCAGGCCGCGCAGGGTCAGGTGGTGGGCGTCCTCCGGGTCGAGACGGAACAGGACGGGCTTCGCGAGGCGCTCGTACAGCATCGCCCCTCAGGCTACCAGTTCAGCCTGAGGGGCGATGCCTGCGCGCCGTTACAGGCGCGGCGTGAGGACGTCCGCGCGGAGCGGTTCGAGTTGCACGAGGCGGGCGTGTTCGATGCGTTCGTTCTCGCGGATGAGGTCCGCGAGGGTCGTGCCGCCCAGGACGCCGCGCACGGCGCCTTCGACGCGCTGCCACAGGTCCTGCGTGGCGCATACGCCCTCGCGTTCGCAGGAGTGGCCTTCCTCAACGCACGCGACGGGCGCGAGGCTGCCCTCCATGGCGACGACAACGTCCCAGGTGTTGATGAGGTCGGGCGTGCGGGTGAGCTTGTAGCCACCGTGCGCGCCGCGAACGCTGCGGATGAACCCGGCGCGGCGCAGGTTGCTGGCGATCTGCTCGAGGTAGTGCTGGCTGAGGCCCTGGTTGGCGGCGACGTCCTTGAGGGGGACGGCCTCGCCGGGGCGGCGACCGATTTCCACGAGGGCGCGCAGGCCGTACTGTGCTTTCGTCGAGATCCACATAGGAATGGTTCCTATCTTAAACCCGTAAAACCCGTATTGCAAACCCGGGTTTCCTCACGATTGCCCAGCCCAGTTCTCATCCCCCCTTACTGCACCGCGAACGTGACCCCTACGACCGCCGTCACATCCTTCTCCCGGCTGGTCGTATCGAAGCTCCCATAATCATCCGCCTGCGTCGTGTTCTTCGGCGTGATCTGGAACACCCCCATGCGTGCACTCCGCACTGCGCCCACATGCGCGCCGCTCGCCTCCGCAATCGCCTGCGCCCGCTCCCGCGCGTCCCGCGTCGCGTCCGCCAGCAACCGGATGCGTACATCCGCCAGGCGCGTGTACAGGTACTGCACCGGGTCCACCTGCACCGCCACGCCCTCCTCAATCAGGCTCCCGACCCCCTGAGACACCGCCACCACCCGCGCGACATTCGCAGACTGCACCTCGAACGAACGCGTCAGCGTCACCGTCGCGCGCTCCACCTTCCGGCCGTCCGGCAGCGTCTCCGTGTACGTCCCGGACTCCGTGCGCAGCGGCACCCGCGTGACCTCCGCGTCCGGCACGCCCTGCGCCGACAGGAACGACAGGACCCGCCGCGCGTCCCCCTGCACGGTCGGGTACGCCTCACGCGCCGTGAACCCCGTATTGCTGACCGTCAGGCGCACCATCGCGTTGTCACTCGTGATGCTGCGCTTCGCGCTGCCCGTCACCGTGATCTCGTCGTTCGCCCGCCGCGCGTCCCGGACGGCCGCGACCGTGAACACCGCCGCGCCCGCCAGCGCCAGCGCCAGCACCACCAACCCCCAGAACAACTGTGGAAACTCCCGTTTCATGCCCCTCACTCTCCGACGCCTGAAGTGCACCCCAAGCCTCCACTGCAGCGTACGCCCACCACCTGACGACGCATGAAAACCCGCACCCACGAAAAAGGCGCCTCCTACGCGGGGCGCCTTTGGGGCTCAAGCCGGGTCCGTCAGTGGGCGGGATCGCCCGGCCAGTCCCCGTCGGACAGGTACTGCACGATGTACTCCGAAGTGCGCTCGTCCGCGAGGGCCAGCATCAACACCCCGAACGCCTCCTCGTCATTCAGGATCAGCGCGTACCGGCACGCCGCCTCGTACTGCCGCAACTGGTGCAGCTTCAGGCGTTCCGCCGTGTTCAGCAGCAGCGTGTCCCGCCGCGCCCCGCGGGGACAGCCGCGCACGGCGTCCCGCGCGGCCTGCAGCTCCGCGTGCACCGCCGCGCACGCCCCGGCATCAAGCGGCGCGTCCAGGCGGTGCAGCAACCCCCCAAGCCGGATCGCCTGTGCCCGCGTGTGCTCCAGGCGCCGGGCGAACAGGGCGCGGGTCGATTCGGTGGCGGCACTGCACCACGCGCAGAGCGCGTCGAGCAGCGCCTGCTCGGTTCTGTGCAGGTCCTGCAGCGTCTCAATGTACGTGCGCCGAAGCGCGTCGGTGGACGCCGGGACGGGCGGTGAGAACGTCATGTCCGTGGTCACAGTGCCTCACTGTGGCGCGCGGCCTCCACGCACAGGTCCCGCGCGAATGAAGATCCCGTGCTGAAGTTCCCCCATCACCCCTGAACCTCATGAAGGCTTCTTCATCTTCAGGCGCCAAACCCTAGAACAATCCCCAACGCGCGAGGAACCATTCTGCCCAGGAGCCCTCAACCGACAGGGCACCGAACGCCCTGGCCCCAGCGAGGCGCAGCAGGGCGGCACAACCCCGCAGCCCCCACCAGCTACTTGCTGGTGGCTGATTCGTTCACAGTGAGCGTCACGAAACTCTCGTACCCCTGCACGGCCTTCACGCCCTCGAACTCCAGCTCACCCGGAATCGGCTTGATCGTCACCCCGAACGTCCGCCCCGGCTGCCCGTTCAGGGCATAGAACGCCCCCCACACGCCATAATCATTGCTCCAGCCACTCGTCACGCCCACGGGCTTCAGGTGCGCCTGCACCTGCTTCAGGAGCGCGTCCGGCGCGACGCGGCTCATCCAGCAGGCACTCGTGCCCGTCCGCATGCGCCCATACAGCCACTGGCAGTCCGCGGGCTGCAGGTCCGCGCCCTGCAGCGCAGCCCCGAGGTCTTTCAAAAGCGAAGAGGTGGTCATGGAAGCGTCCTTTCCAGCGGTCGAGGGAGCGGAATTGCGTTGCGTCAGGGCGCCCAGCGCGAGCCCCAGCGTCGCCAGCAGCATCACGACGAGCTTCACTTTGCGCCTTCCGGGTGCCACGCCGTCCAGATCCGGCCGAGCTCCGCAGCGACGCGCAACGCCGCCGCCTGACTGATCGTCACCCCTTGCTCCTGCATGTCCGCCCATTTGGAATCCATCATCGGGTACGTGGGCATCCCCATGCCGGTCGGAATCGGGTGCGCGTAATCCCGCGTGAACATCGGCAGCTGCAGCTGCTGACCGAGCGCGCGGTCATTCGCGGTGAGCGGCAGCCGCTGCTGCCCTTCCGCGAACCCATCCAGGTACGTCCGCATGGCCGCCATGAACGCCTGCGCACTCGCGTACCTCGGAACGCGCCGCTCCACCGTGGCAAGCAGCGTGTTGTAGGCGATCTGGTCGTAATACACGTCGGTGTACGCCGAGATCATGTCCATGCCCTTCACGGCGGTCGTCGTGCGCTTCTTCTCCAGTTGCAGGCGCGGGTCCTGCGCCGTCCCGTACTGCCCGCCGAACACCACCTGCACGTCCTTGGCGTCATCACCGAGGCTGTTCTCGTCACGCAGGCCGTCCCGGGCGATCTCGCCCAGCAGACCCTGCGTCACGCCCATGCCCCGCACGTACGTGCTGAGCATCGGAATGACGTGCCCGGCCGTCGCGCGCGTCAGGTCCGCCGAATCGTAGCTCAGCTCGGACTTGAATGGCGCGGTGCTCCCCCTCGCGCGCTGCACCCGGTCGAAATAGTAGATCTGCCCCGGCAGGTGCTCTTCCCCGGCGGTGGGCACGGCGTCCCCATCAATGCGGTAGTGGCGGCTCAGCAGCGGATCCGTCGGATGCGCCCTGTTGTACGCCTCCACGAGGGCCGTGTCGTCCTCGTCAATGCCCGGCGACTGGAACGTCACCACCGCGCGGGTCTGCGCGCGGTACTCCACCGCGGCGATCTGCGCGAGCGCGCCGCCCAGCGAATGCCCCGTAATGATCAGGTCCCCGTGCTTCGCGGCGGCGTCCATGTTCCGCTGGATCAGCGCCCGGTTCGGGTCGTACTGGTTGTACCCCACGCCCTTCGGGGACATGTCCCCGATCACCGTGTCCGTGGTGCCCTCCGGCTTGCCCTTGATGTCGAACGAAATGCCTTCCGTCCCGCGGAACGCCACAATCGGGTTCGGCCATTTCGCCTTGCCGGGAATGGGGTAGAACACGCGCATCTGGAAGCCCCACTTCCCGCTGACCGGCGCGCCCGCACGGTACCCGAACGTCTCCAGCACGTTCTTCGGGCTTGAGCCGCGCCGACCATCGCTGCTCTTGCCCTGCAGCTGCTCCGCCGTGTCATTCAGGTACACGTACCCGACCGACAACTGCTCCAGGAAGCTGTCCATGGTCAGCTGCTCCGCCGGAATCAGCGGCGGCAGAAGCTTCAACAACCGCTGACGGACGTTCACATCACGGACGCGCTCCCCCAGCACCGCCGTGAACTGCTTGCCGTACAGGCGCGCGTACGCCTTGAGCGCCCCGTCCAGCCGACCGGCCGTTTTGAGCTGCCGCAACATGCCGCCCAGCGCACCCTCCGCACCGTCCAGACTCGCGTACTTCGGGCCGCTCAACCAGCCTTCGTCGTGCACGAGGTGCCGGGTGCTGCCCAGCCGCATGGACGCCGCCGCCTCCACACCCAACAGAAGCGTCGCCGGGCTGCCCGTGGTGGGCGTCTGGCGCGTCTGCTGCTCCACCACCCGGTGCAGCGCCCGCGCGGCGTCATCCGCCGGGCCATTCGGGTTCAGGGTCGGTGCGGGCGCACGCACCTGCACGCGCGTCGCGTCCGCTTGCGCGACGGGCTTCGCGGGCACCGGCAGGTGCGGCAGGTGGCCGGGTGTGGCCGCAGTGGCTGAACGTTTTTCGTCGAACGTCATGCTCCCCCTTTCCCCGACAGTACCCCGCCGCACACCAGAACGCGAGCCCCCAATTGCTATAGAAAAAGGTCAAAGAGAACCCCGCAGCGGCGAAGCAGGCCACGAACCCGCAGCGCCATCCGCACGCGAAGGCGCGCCCATCACCTGCTCTGCAGCGAAGGCTGGTGGAGAGGGCGTCGCCGCACTGCCCCTGACGCCAGCCCGTTCACAGGACACGTCTCCCGGCAGCGCACGCCATACCACGCGGGTCCTCCGACCATTCCGCGGACCGGCACAAGGCGCAGCAACGCCGCGTTGACTGCCCTGGACCGCTGTAGCTCCCGCTGGCAACCCTGCGACGCCTGCGAGAGCCGCAAAATCAAGGAGACGCCGCGTCCGCGGTGACGATGCTCGCCACCGCCGTGATGACCCGCACGTATGCATCCAACCAGACACCGGCGACATGCAGAACACGCGTGAACCCGCACGGGACGATGAGCACCCCGAATGCGAGCACACCCAACCGAACGGCAGGCACCGCCGGTTCTGGTGCACGATCACTGTCAGGGCCGACGTGATCATGGCGTCTATAGCGTGCGCCGTGCCGATCAGCAGGTCACTTGGTACGTGCAGGATCACTCCAGCGGACGTCCACTCGGGTGATGGCCCACTGCGAACTCCTGTGTGCTCAGCAGGTGCAGCGTCGGACTCGGCCGCAGCAGAATTCGTGCGTTTACGTCCCGTGAGCGCTGGTCATGCCCGCCCCAACGGGGTTGCTCCGGACGACCCGAATAGGGTCAGGAAGGTGTCCACCACGTGCGGGTCGAACTGACGGCCACGCTGCGCACGCACCTCCGCCAGAGCGTCCCCGTGCGCCCACGCGTGCTTGTATGGCCGCTCACTGGTCAGCGCGTCATACACGTCACACACCGCGAAAATCCGCGCCAGCAGCGGAATCTCATCGGCACTCAGCCGGTCCGGGTACCCCGTGCCGTCCCAGCGCTCATGGTGATGCCGGATGACCCCCATGGCCGCCGGTGCCAGCGTGGGAATCCGCGCGGCCATCGCATGACCGTTATGGGCGTGCGTCTGCATGAGCGCCCACTCCGCCGCGTCCAGACGCCCCGGCTTGAGCAGGACCGCGTCAGGAATCGTCAACTTCCCGAGATCATGCAGGCTCGCACCCTGCCGAAGCTCATTCAGTGTCACGCCGTCCAGCCCCAGCGCGGCCCCGAGCTGATGACTGAGCGTCATCACCCGCTCGGTATGCCCGGCCGTTTCGAGATCACGGGCCTCCAGCGCGATCCCCAGACCCAGCAGCCCCCCCTCCAGCGTCGCCTGAAGGTTGACGTTGAGCCGCTCCAAATCCTGCTGTGCCCGTTTCAACTCCGTGATGTCCGCCACGACCGCCACCACCGAATCCGCCGGCCCCGCACGCCCAGGCAGCAGCGAAACCCGCGACCGGGACCAGACAACCTCACCGTCCGCACGGAGGTACCGCTTCTCCAGCACCACCACAGGCGCGTCCCCGCGAACCACACGCCCCAGCGCCTCAATCGTCCGCTCGATGTCTTCAGGGTGCGTGACGTCCAGCACGCTCATGCCCAGCAGCTGCTCCCGAGGCAGTCCGAAGAACGCCGCCCCATCAGGATTAATGCGGCGGATGCACCCCCCGAACGTGATCTCAAGCAGGCCCACGCCCGCATGGTCAAAGAGTGCCTGGTAATCAGCCAGGTCGTCAGCGTGGGCGGGTGGCGTGGGGGTCATACGGCAGCGTCTCCTCCGGGCACACAACCTGATGAGGGCGTGCGCCCTCCCTTACTGAGCATCCTGACAGACCAGCAGTCACGCGGCCCTGAAGCTCAGGGATCGACATTCCGTTGCTCATTTCTCGCCCTGCGCGGGCGTGGCAGGATCATTCCCGCGACGGGGGAGGCGTCAAGGCGCGCACTCTGCGAACGTCAAACGGCACTCACAAACAAAGTCCTCTTGCGGGACGGCGGCTTGCGCGACCTTGTCTGCCACCCGGCCTCGCCGCACGTGACCGCTGGCCCGCAAAGGCAGCGCCCCGCCCGATGAAGTCATCCAGAGCGGGGCGCGGTGCAACACACTCCACTCTTCCCGAGCCGGAGGTCACTACCCGCTGCACTCGCCCCCCAGCGAGCAGCAGCTTGCACATGATAGGGGCCGACCTGCAGCGGGCCCCCGAAAAACTTCACACGACCACGTGCACACCGAACCAGGAGCCGGAGGTCCCCAGGGTCAATGGCCTCTGCAGGTGACGCGGCTCACCTGGATGAGCCCTCCAGAACTGTGGCAGGTCAGAGTGCCCGCGCGACCAACACCCCGAACTGACAGGACCCCGCCATTGACGGGGTCCTGTCTTGGTGGGCGGTGAGGGATTTGAACCCCCGACCCTTCCCTTGTAAGGGGAACGCTCTACCGCTGAGCTAACCGCCCGCGAGCGCTCATGCTACTGGGCGCCCGCGCGAAGGTCAACTGCTCGCGTCCGGGGCGGGCGTCCACGCACCCAGGTGCGGCGCGGCGGCGTGCGCGAAGGCAAGGAGGCGCGCGTCACTCCAGGCGGGTCCGGTGAGCATGAAGCCGCACGGCACGCCGTCCGCCGTGCCTACTGGAACCGCGACGCTCGGGTACCCGGCTTTCGCGCCGACGTGGCAGCCCAGGTACTTCGGGAACAGGACGGCGTCGAGAGCGTTACGGGTGAACAGGACGTCCAGGCCGCGCGTGCGGGTCAGGTCGAGGTCACGGGCGCGCGCCTGCGTGTACAGGCGTTCGCTCAGGTCGCCGCGCGTGCCCTCAGCGGCGAGCAGCAGCGTGGCGCCGTGCAGCGCGAGGCGTTCGGGGTCCTCGTTGAGTCCGTCGATGACGTCGCGGAGACTGCGGGGTCCATGGCGGACGCCCGCAAGGTACGCGTTCAGGTCACGTTTGAATTCGTGCACGAGCACTTCGAGCCGCCACGCCTCCAGGTCCTGCGCCGTGTCGAGGGTGACGTCCACGACGGTCGCGCCCGCGGCGCGCAGCGCGGCGAGGCCGCGTTCCATCACGTCCCGTTCGGCGTCCGTGAGGTTCGAGAAGTACGGTTCGCGGACGACGCCGATGCGGGCGCCCTGCAGCGCCGCGTCGTTCAGCGCGCCGAGGAAGTCGAGGGTGGGCGCGCCGGCCGTGGCGGGGTCGCGTTCGTCCGGGCCCTGCATGACCTGCGCGAGAAGCGCGCAGTCGCGGGCGCTGCGGCCCAGCGGCCCGGCAGTGTCCTGGCTGCTGGCGATGGGGACGATGCCCGTGCGGGGGATCAGGCCGACGGTGGGCTTCAGGCCGTACACGCCGTTCTGGTGGGCGGGGGAGAGGATGCTGCCGCTGGTTTCCGTGCCGACGGCGATGGGCGCGAGGCGGTCTGCGACGGCGGCGCCGCTGCCGCTGCTGCTGCCGCCCACGTCGTGCCCGGCCCGCCAGGGGTTCAGGACCTGCCCGCCGCCGGAGGAGTACCCGTTCGGCATGCCGACCGTCATGAAGTTCGCCCACTCGGTCAGGTTCGCCTTGCCGAGAATGACGGCGCCGGCGGCGCGCAGGCGGGCGGTGAGGGGGGCGTCCTCGTCGGGGACGTGGGCGCGCATCAGGGCGCTTCCGGCGGTCGTGGGCATCCCGGCCACGTCAATGTTGTCCTTGACCAGGACGGGTACGCCCGCGAGCAGTCCGTCCGGCGTGGCGCGCGCGGCGTCAGCTTCCGCGTCGGGGTTCACGAGGGTGATGGCGTTGGTGCGGGCGCCGTGCGTCTGAATGCGTTGCAGATACGTGCGCGTGGGGGCCTGGGTGTCCAGGCCGGCGCGCACGCGGGCGGCGAGTTCCGCGGCGCCCAGGGTGAGCAGGTTGTCCGGCATGCGCGCAGCGTACCGTGCGGCGGCCCCTGCGGGCCAGACGACTGCGCCGCGCGGTGCGGGCCGTGCGGTACGCTGCGCGCCATGACTGACCCTCTTGCCCCGTCCACCGTCACCGTCGCGTATCAGGGCAACCCGGGTGCGTACAGCGAAATGGCCGCTTTGCAGGCGCACCCGCACGCGCAGCCGCTGCCGCACGCCACCTTCCATGAGGTGCTCGCTGCCGTCCGCGAGGGCCACGCGGACCTGGGCGTGCTGCCGGTCGAGAACAGTCTGATGGGCGCCATCCTGCAGGCGATGGACCTCCTGGTGGACACGGACCTTCACGTGACCGGGGAGGTGATCGTCCGCGTGAGCCACCACCTGCTGGCCCTGCCGGGCGTGCCGGTTGAGGACGTGCGCCGCGTGCTGTCGCAGCAGCCGGCGTTGGATCAGTGCACGGGGTTCATTGAACGGCACCGGCTGGTGCCGGTGGCGGCGCATGACACGGCGGGCAGCGCGAAGGACCTCGCGGAGCGTGGCGCGCGTGACGAGGCGGTCATCGCGTCCGCGCGCGCGGGGGAGATCTACGGTCTGGCGTCCATCGCGGCGGCCATTGAGGACGAGCCGTTCAACTACACGCGGTTCCTGGTGCTGTCGCGGCAGGAGCCCGCGCCGAGCGACGCGCCGCACAAGACCAGCCTGGTGTTCGCGGTGCGGCACACGCCGGGGTTCCTGCTCGAAACGCTGAATGAACTGCGCGGTCTGAACCTGAGCCGCATCGAGTCGCGCCCCCGCAAGGACCGCGCGTGGAGTTACCTCATCTACATCGACATTGAGGGGAGCGCGCGTGATCCGCAGGTGGCGCTGGCGCTGGCGGGCGTGCTGCGCAAGGCGAGCTTCGCGAAGATTATCGGCAGCTACCCGCGCGCGCAGGCGCCGTACGACCCCAGCAGCGCCTAACTGACCGCGCGAGAGGAGCCCCACCAGCTGGGGCTCCTCTCGCGCGGTCAGATCATCACGTTCAGGGCGTCGTCCAGGATCAGCTTCGGCGTGAACTGCAACGCGTCCGCCGCGACGAGGTGCGCGGGCGTCCCCTGCCAGCGGCGCAGCGTCCGCTCCGGGTTCGCGCCGTGCAGGTGGCCGTACACCACGGCGTCCGGCCGGTACGCCTCGATCAGCGCCGTGAAGCCGGTCGCGCTGAAGTTTGCGCTGGTGGGCGGGTAATGCAGCATCAGCACGGTGCGCGCGCCGCCCAGGCGGCCCGCGGCGTCCAGGCTGAGTTTCAGGCGCTCCTGCTCGCGCGCGTAGATGCGGGCGTCCTCCGCGCCGAACTCATCCGAACCGGGGGTGCTCCAGCCGCGCGTGCCGCACACCACCACGTCCCCGAACCGCAACGCGTCGTTCTGCACGGCGTACATGCCGCTCGGCAGGGCCGCGCGCAGTTTGCTGATGCTCGGCCACCAGTAATCGTGGTTGCCGCGCAGCAGCACTTTCGTGCCCGGCAGCGCCGCGATGGGTGCGAGGTCCGTGAGGGCGTCGGGGAGCTTCATGGCCCATGAGAGGTCGCCGGGCAGCAGCACCACGTCGTCCGGGCGGACCACGTCGCGCCAGCGGTCGAAGATGGCGTCCGGGTGCCCCGCCCACGTTGGTCCGAAGACCGTCATGGGCTTGGGCGTAACGAACGCGAGGTGCAGGTCAGCGATGGCGAAAACTCTCAAGCAGACTCCCGTTAGCGGCGCCGCTACGCAAAAGCAACGGCCCCCGCAGGTGCGAAGGGCCGTTTCCGTGTGGTCGGGGCGAGAGGATTCGAACCTCCGACCCCTTGCTCCCGAAGCAAGTGCGCTACCAGGCTGCGCTACGCCCCGATCCACGCCTCAGGGTGCCCCGCTTGGGGTGATTCCCTTCGTGCGGAAGGTAGTCTATCCGCGCGCCCCAAACGTGTCAAGCGCACCGCGCGCGTCACTCACCGTCGTCCGGCGGCGCGAAATCATGCTGCCGCAGCACCTGCCAGATCACCCCACTCCCGAACCCTCGCCGCGCCAGGAACGCGAACGCACTCCCGCGCGGATCACGCGCCCGCAGGAACCGCGGCAGCTGACGCTCCAGCAGCGCCGCCGCTTCCTGCGCCTCCCGGTCATCGTCGCGGACCTCGAGCGCCTGCTGCGTCGTGTCCGCGTCCACGCCGCGCCGCGTCAGGTCCGCGCGCACGCGGTGACGCCCCACCCCTGAGCGGCCCGCCACCTGCCGCGCCAGCGCCGCGTCGTCGAGGTACCCGAGTTCCTGCACGCGCGCCAGCACCGACTCGGCGTCCTCGGCGTTCGCGGCGCGGCGCAGCAGGCGCGTGCGCAGCTCCGCGACACTCAGCGCCCGCGCCGCCAAGGCACGGAACGCGTACTGCATGAGGGCTTCGCGGTCCGCGCCGCTCGGCGCGCGGGGAGCGGAGGCGTCGGCGGCACTTTCAGGTGGGCGGGGGCGTCGGGCGCGCACGCTCCCTACTATGCCGCGCGCTTGCTGTCACGCGCGTGAGCGTGTATCTTAACGAAGTTGCCCACGCACACCCGTGGGTGACCCGCAGCTGACCGTTGCGGCGCGCGGTCCCACCCACGACGGGGCGCGCATCGAGTTCCCGGAAGACGGGGACCGCCCCGCAGCGCGGGAGAAAGAGAGCATCCCATGGCCCTTCGCCACAAGTCCGCCCAGAAACGTCACCGTCAGAGCCTCAAGCGCCGCCTGCGCAACCGCAGCCGCAAGAGCACCATCAAGACCTTCACCAAAAAGGCCGTTCAGGCCATCCAGGAAGGCGCCGAGAACGCCGTGGCGCTGCAGAGCAAGGCCGAGAGCCTGATCGACAAGGCCGCCAAGGGCAGCACCCTGCACAAGAACGCGGCGGCCCGTAAGAAGAGCCGCCTCGCCAAGCGCATCAACAAAGCCAAAGCCGCCGCTCAGGCGTAAGCTCCCTCACCGGAGCAAAGGAGGCCCCAGTCAGACTGGGGCCTCCTTTTTCCTGATATCCGCCAGTAACGGTTCAGGCTGTTTTGCATCAGCCTGAACCGTTACTGGCGTTTTTCTTTCAGGTTCAGCACGCCCGTGAAGTGGTCGTACTCGATGTACAACCGGTAGTAGCCCTGCTGCCCGTTCGAGAGCAGCTGCAGCGTCCACGTGCCTTCGGGGCAGGTACGCCCGTCGATCTGCCGACCGTCCGGGGCGTATAGGCGCAGCGTGGCCTTCCCTTCGACGTTGCGGCACTCGCCGGAGACCCCCACCTGATCGTCCGTATTGTACGCGCGGTAGGTGTATTCGGCGGTGCCTTTGGCGTTCAGCATGTACGTCGGCATCAGCGTCACGAAGCCCAGGCGTACGCCGGCCGTGAAGTACGCAAGGGCCAGGCCCAGGAAAATGACCAGCAAAACCAATCTCATGTGTTCACTTAATGTACGTCACATCCGCCGGGCACGTCGTGCGATTCTCGCCGCAGAGGAGGACGTGACCATGCGCGGGCATGGTCATGTCCTCCCGGCCTGAAGTCAGGCGTCTGCGGGCACAGCCTGAAAGCCGTACGTGCCTGGCCCGACGTGCGCGCCGGTGACGGCGCCGATTAGCTGCACGCGGCCCTGCGCGATGTTGAGGCTGCTGTTGCTGAGGGCGAGGCGCAGTTCGTTGATGCGGTCCTTGTCGCGGCCGGCAATGGCGATGGTGACGTTGATGGGCGTGTTGCCGAAACGTTCGGTCATGCGGGCGATCATGTCCTGCGTGGCGCCTTTGCCGCGGACGCGGCGGGCCGGAACGATGCGGCCGTCGTCAAAGGTGAGGACCGGGCGGATGTTCAGGAGGTTCGCCATGAATTCGCCCGCGCGGGACAGGCGCCCGCCGCGTCGGAGGTATTCGAGGTCGGTGACGGTGAATTCGGCGTGCATACGGCTGCGCGCGCGCGTCACGGCGGTCACGACGTCGCGGGGGTTCTCGGTGGTGCGGGCTGTGTGCGCGGCGCGCAAAACGAGCTCGGCGAGGGGGGCGGTGGTGACGCCGCTGTCGATGATGGTGATACGGTCTTCTGCGCCGAGGTGCTGCGCGGCCTGGCGGGCGTGTTGCAGGGTCTCGCTGAGTTGTGCGGAGATGTGCAGGCTCACGACGTGCTGGTGGGTGGTGAGCAGCTGGCGATAGATGTCGGCGAACGTCTCGGCGCTGGGCGGGCGGGTGCTGGCGCTCTGGCCTTGCTCCATGCGTCGGTAGAGGTCGTCTGGGTCCAGTTCCACCCAGTCCAGGAACTGCTGATCGCCCACTTGGACGTGAAGGGGAACGACCGTGACGCCCTGCTCCTGAAGTTGCGCAGGGCTGAGGTCGCAGGTGGAATCCGTGACGACAGCAATCATGGAGTGAGTCTAAGCACGGGGCCCTTGCATGACTCTGACAGGGTTCTTTCCGCACAGGGTTCAGGTTGTTGATTCGGCAGGGGGCGTGTGTTCCCGCAGGAGGGTGTGGAGGGCGGTGTTCAGGTGTGTCCAGAGGGGGTCGCCGAGTTGGGTGCGGTAGTCGTCTTCGATGGTGCGTTTGACCTGTTGTGCGTCGAGCAGGTAGCGCCAGCCTTTCTGGGTGAACTGCACGCGGGTGGCGCGGCGGTCTTCGGGGTCGGGGTGGCGTTCGACGTAGCCTTCGGCTTCGAGTTCGGCAACGAGTTGCCCGGCGGCCTGCTTGGTCATGCCAGCGCGTTCGGCGAGGGTGACGATGCGGGTGCCCTGCGTATCGAGGTGGGGGAGCAGGTTGGTGTGGGCGAGGCTCAGTTGCGTGTGACCGTGGGCGTGGAGCCTGTCGAGTGCGAGGACGTTGTAGGCGCGGGCGGCGCGGTGCAAAAGGCGCCCGATGTGCTGCTGCCGGGCCTGTTCGAGCGTGGCGGGGTCGGGGAGGTTCATCATAGTGGTCATTCTACTTGTCTAATTGGACAAGCTAATTTACTATGTGGGCGTTCAGGCTCTGCCCGAACAGGAGGCCCTATGAACGTCATCCGCGCGCACGACACCCATGCTCTCGAAACACCCAACGGCAACCACGGCACCAGCCTCGCCACGCCTCACCTCGGTGCCAACGAGGTCACTGTCGTCCGCCAACGCCAGGTGCCCGGGGGCTTCAACCCCACCCACACCCAGACCCGCGAGGAAATCATGGTCATGCTCGCCGGCCACGTCACCATCAGCAGCAACGAGGCCCGCATCGATCTCGCCCCCGGCGACACCCTCATCGTGCCGCCCCACACGCCACACCGCGTGGACAACGCTGGACCCACCGACGCCGAGTGGCTGATCATCTCAGCCGCAGGTATGCAGTTCTTCCGCGAAACCGGTGAGGAAGCAACCCCGCCCTGGATCAGATAAGCCCGGCACTGCCAAACCAGCCGGGCCTCTTCGCTGCTCCCTCTTGGCTGTTGGCGGCGTGAGGACCGGGCCCTCTGCGGGATTTTGCGGGCCCTCGCCGCAACTCGCATGACAAAGTGCCGTACGGAGGGCGCTTATAATCCCGGACGCATGAGAATCGCCGTCCTGTGTCACGCGAGCGCCGGTGGGTCCGGCGTGGTCGCCACCGAGCTTGGACTGAAAGTCGCGCAGGCAGGTCACGACGTTCACTTCATCGGCTCCAACGTCCCCTTCCGCCTCGCCGGGCAGACCGGCCCGCGCGGCCCATACTTCCATCAGGTCGGCTCGTATGCGTACGCGCTGTTCGAGCAGCCTTTTCCGGAGCTCGCCAGCACCAACACCCTCGTCGAGGTGATCCGCGAGCACAACGTCGACTTGACGCACGCGCACTACGCCATCCCGCATGCCAGCTCGGCCATTCACGCGCGGGAGATCACGGGGAGTTCCCGCGTCATCACGACGTTGCACGGCACGGACGTGACGCTCGTGGGGCTGGAGCCGGCGTTCCAGCACACCACCCGCGACGCCATCGAACGCAGCGATCAAGTGACGGCCGTGTCGCACTTCCTCGCCCAGCAGACGCAGGACCTGTTCGGCGTGCAGCGTGACATTCAGGTGATTCACAACTTCGTGGACACGGACCGGTTCGTGCGGATTCACGAGCCCGGCGTGCGCCTGCGGTTCGCGCAGCCCGACGAAGCGATTGTCGTGCACGTCAGCAACTTCCGCGGTGTGAAACGCACGGAGGACGTCGTGCGGGTGTTCGCGCGCATCGCCAGCGAAATACCCGCGCGCCTGCTCATGATCGGTGACGGGCCCGAGCGCGCGCGAACCTTCGAACTGGCGCAGCAGCTCGGCGTGATCGGGCGCGTGCACTTCCTGGGGAGCTTCCCGGACGTGCAGACGATTCTCGGTATCGCGGACCTGTTCCTGCTGCCCAGCAGCCAGGAGAGCTTCGGGCTGGTGGCGCTGGAGGCCATGAGCTGCGAGGTGCCGGTCGTGGCGAGCAATGCGGGCGGCATTCCCGAGGTGGTGGAGCACGGCGTGACCGGGTTCACATGCCCTGTGGGTGACGTTGACGGCATGGCGGACGCGGCCCTGCGGGTGCTGCGCAGCGAGGACGTCTACCGCACGATGGGCGCGGCGGCGCGGCGCGCGGCAGTCACGCGGTTCCACCCGTCGTTGATCCTGCCGCAGTACCTGGACGCGTACACCGAGCTTGCCGGTCGCGCCTGAACTGAGCGGGCGAGCGGGCCCGGGATTGCCCCGGGCCCTGCATTTAACGGCTGCCGAGGTTGAACTGCAGGGCGGGTCTCGCGCCGAGCGACGTGACTTTCGTGGCGCGGCCGAACTCCACCGCGAAGGCGTTCCAGCCGGGCTTCAGGTTCACGTCGAAGCCGCGCCCGGCGGTCACGCGCGCCGCGTTGTCTGCCCACACCACCACGGCCTGCGCGCGCCCGACGAGCGGCGTGACCTCGTTGAGGTCCTCGTTCGCGTCGCGGCGGCCGTTGCCGTTCGCGTCGGTGTACACGAAGAACTTCACCTCGGCGGCGTTCACGGGCGCGCTCACGTTGACGGGGTCTACGACGCCGGGCCACACCAGGGTGTCGCTGCGCAGGGCGCTGACCGCGCGCGCGCCGGGCGCGCCCTCCGGCAGGTCCAGGTCGAATGCGCTGCCGTTCAGTGGGGCGTCGGTGAGGGACGCGAGGGGCGCGCCTGTGGCGTTTACGGTCCACGCCGCGATGCGGGCGCCACGCGGCGCCGCGCCGGTCACACTGCCACTCACGGTGAGGGCCTGTGCGCCCGACGCGAGCAGCGCCATCGCCAGCATCAGCTGTTTCATGCCTGCAGTATAGGTGCGGGCCTGATGCGTGTTTGACGAAAACGCACATTGAACCTCACGTTCCTGAGGGCCTGCTGAGAACACTGCATGAGAGGGCGCGCATCCAGAAAGGATGCGCGCCCTGTCGATTCTGACCTTACTTGTTCAGGACCTGTTTCACGAGGTCGATGATTTCCGGCATGGTGTCCGCGACGGGCACATTCGCCGCCTTGAACGCCGCAAGTTTGCTTTCAGGCGTGCCGACGTTCCCCATGATGATGGCGCCGGCGTGACCCATGCGCTTCCCAGCGGGCGCGCTGCGACCACTGATGAACGCCACGACGGGCTTCTTCATGTGGTTCTGGATGTACTCCGCAGCGGCTTCCTCGTCGGCGCCGCCGATCTCGCCGATCACGACGATGGCGTCGGTGTCGGGATCCTGCTCGAACAGGGGAAGCACGTCCGCGAACGTCGTGCCGATGACCGGGTCGCCGCCGATGCCGACGGTGGTGCTGGTGCCCAGGCCCGCGTCGAGGAGGAGCTTGCCCGCCTCGTACGTGAGGGTGCCGCTGCGGCTGATCAGGCCGATGCGGCCCTTCTGCTGGTAGATGCGGTTCGGCATGATGCCGATCTTCGCTTCGCCGCTGCTGACCAGACCGGGGCAGTTGCCGCCGATCAGGCGCACGCCCTTGCCGCCCTGCTCGAGGCTCTGGGCGTTGAGGGTCTTGACTTCCTGCACGGCGCGCATCATGTCGACCGTGGGGACGCCTTCGGTGATCAGGATGATCAGGGGCACGCCCGCGTACGCGCTTTCGAGCACGGCGTCAGCGGCGCCGGCGGGCGGCACGAAGATGATGCTCGCGTCGATCTGGTGCTGCGCCTGCGCTTCGCCGACGCTGTTGTACACGGGGAGGCCTTCGTGCGTCTGGCCGCCCTTGCCGGGGGTGACGCCTGCGACGACCTTCGTGCCGAATTCGCGCATGGCTTTGGTGTGGTTCGCGCCCTCGCGGCCGGTCATGCCGACGACGAGGACCTGCGTGTCCTGGTTAATGAGGATGCTCATTTGTTGGCCTCCTGGGCGGCGGCCTCCGCGGCCTGGAACATATCCGGGTACATCTGGATCAGGGGGCTGTTCACGTCCGCGAGCAGCGCCTTGGCTTCCTCTTCGGCAGTGCCGGCCACGCGCATGCGCACGGGCTTGGTGAGGATGCCTTCCTGGAGCGCCTGGATGATGCCCTTCGCGACTTCGTCGGCGCGGGTGATGCCGCCGAAGATGTTCACGAAGATGCTCTTCACGTCGCTGTCCTTGCTGACGAGCTTCACGGCGTTGTAGACGATGTCGGCGCGGGCGCCGCCGCCGATGTCGAGGAAGTTCGCGGGCTTGGCGCCGGCGCGGTTCACGACGTCGAGGCTGGTCATCACGATGCCGGCGCCGTTGCCGAGCACGCCGACGTTCCCGTCGAGCTTCACGTACGCGAAGCCGTACTCGCTGGCTTCCACTTCGAGCGGGTGTTCCGCTTCGAGTTCGCGCCACGCGGCGATGTCCTTGTGGCGGTACACGGCGTTGTCGTCCATGTCGAACTTCGTGTCGAGTGCGAGGGGGGTGCCGTCGGCGTCCACGAACAGCGGGTTGATCTCCACGAGGGTCGCGTCGAGTTCGAGCGCGGCCTTGCTCATCTTGACCATCATGTCGGCGATCTTGTTCAGGTTGCCTTTGAAGCCGGCCTTGAGGGCGATTTCGCGCGCTTCGAAGGGGCGCAGGCCCGCGACGGGGTCCACGCGGTGACGGATGATCGCTTCGGGGCGCTCGGCGGCGAGCTCCTCGATTTCCATACCGCCTTCGGCGCAGGCCATCAGCGTGAAGGACTGGACGTTGCGGTCCACGATCATGCCGACGTAGTACTCGACGCCGGCGTCGATGTCGACGGCCTTGGTGACGAGGACCTTGTTGACCGTGAGGCCCTTGATGTCCATGCCAAGGATCTTCTGGGCGTTCTCGACGGCCTTGTCGGCGGTGGGGCTGAATTTGACGCCGCCGGCCTTGCCGCGGCCACCGACGTGCACCTGCGCCTTGACGACGACCGGCTGGCCGTATTCCTCAGCAATGGCGCGCACTTCCTCGGGGGTGTGCGCGACCTTGCCTTCCTGAACGTTCACGCCGAAACGGCGGAGCAGTTCTTTGCCTTGGTACTCGTGGAGTTTCACGTTCGTTCCTCCGGGGGGTCGCCAGAAATTCTGCCCCGCTATGGGGGCAGATGGGGGGCGACCCCGGTAAAATGTCCCGCGACAGTATACCCCTCTGCCCGGCGTTCTCCGCACGTCGCGCCCGCCCGTAGGTGTTGTTACACATGCGGTAACAACACCGTGCCCTTCGGGAAGCGATTCCAGTGGCCGCTGCCGAAACAGGCCCACTTGAACCTCAAGAGGCTGGGCCATCGGGCGCATTCGCTTTCATGCGCCGCGCGCTACAGTTCGCCCGTGACCACGCTGCTCACCGCCGACCACCTCAGCCTCACGCGCGCCGACCGCCTCATCCTCGACGACGTGAGCCTGACCGTGACGGCCGGTGACCGCCTCGCCCTGCTGGGCCGCAACGGCGCCGGCAAAACCACCCTGCTGCGCACCCTCGCCCACGAGGAAACCCCCGACGATGGCACCGTCTGGCGCGCGCCCGACACGCGCCTCGCCGTCCTGCCGCAACAGCCCGTCTACCCCCCGGGTGTGGCCGTCCACGCCCTCGTGGACGCCGCCTACCCGTACGGCCCGCTCGAAGCGCACGTCCGCGCCCTCGAACAGCGTCTCGCGCACGGCGACGACGTCCTCGCCGAATACAGCGCCGCCCAGGCCCGCCTCGACTTCGTCGGCGCGTACACCTGGCCGGCCCGCGCTGCCCGCACCCTCGGCATCCTCGACCTTGCCGCCTACCACGACCGCGAGGCCGCCACCCTCAGCGGCGGCGAACGCACCCGCCTCGCCCTCGCCCTCACCCTGCTGCAGGAAGCTGACCTGCTGCTGCTCGACGAACCCACCAACCACCTCGACATCCGCATGCGCGAATGGCTCGAAAGCTGGCTCGCCACGCACCGAGGCGCCGCCCTCTTCACCAGCCACGACCGCACCTTCCTTGACCGCGCCGCCCACCGCAGCCTGTACCTCGAAGGGGGCGTCGCCACCGCCTACCCCGGCGGCTTCACGCGCGCCCGCGCGCAGCGTCAGCTCGAACAGCGCACCCGCGAACGCGCGCACCGCATTCAGGCGCGCGAGCACGCCCGCCTCGAAGGCAGCGCCGAACGCCTCGACGAATGGGGCCGCCGCTCCACCGCCCTGCGCGGCCGCCTCGCCCGCATGGACGTCCCCGACGCCCCCCAGGCCGAAAAGGCCATCCGCATGCGCCTGCTTGCCGGGCAGGCGCGCGCCCGCGTCGTGCTGTGGGCCGACCACCTGCACAAGAGCTACGGCGAGCGCGCCATCCTGCGCGACGCCAGCCTGAAAGTCCGTCACGGCGACCGCATCGCCCTGATGGGCGCCAACGGCACCGGCAAAACCACCCTGCTGCGCCTGCTGAGCGGAGAAACCTACCCTGACAACGACGACGCCGTCCTGCGCGTCGCTGACGGCGTGCACGTCGCCACGCTCGACCAGACCTGGCACGGCCTCGACCCCGACGCGCCCCTGCGCCGACAGTTCGAGGACCGCTTCGGTCCGCGCGCGAACGCCCTGCTCGGCCGCGCGGGGTTCACGGGCGCCCACTGGCCCCTCACGCCCCGGCAGCTCAGCGGCGGCGAGCGCGCCCGCGCCGGCCTCGCGCTCGTCAGCGCCCTGCGCGCCGACCTGCTGCTGCTCGACGAACCCACCAACCACCTCGACGTCGAAACCCTCGAAGCGCTCGAAGCCGCCGTGAACGCCTACGGCGGCGCCGTCATCGTCGTCACGCACGACCGCGCGTTCGCGCGCAACGTCGCCACGCGGCTGTGGGTCATCGAGGACGCCCGCCTGATCGAACGCGAAGGCTGGGGGAAACGCACCGAACTCGACCCCGCCCGCACCCTCGATGGCGACCCGCCACCGCCGCCGCCGCCCCCCACCGCCCGCCAACGCGTCCGCACGCTCGAAAGCAAACTCGCCGACATCGCCCGCGCCCTCGACACGCACCCGGGCCCCACCGGCCGCGAGGAAGCCCGCCTGCGCGCCCGCCAGCACCGCCTGCGCCAGGACCTCTACACCGCCTATGGCGACGCGTACGCCGCGCCGCAATGGGACCTGCGCACCCGTGAGGGCGCCCTCACCATCCACGCCACCCTGTTCGGCGCGGGCGCCATGTTCCACGCCGCCCGCGACCCGGACTGCCCGCACCTCGCGTGGGACGGCGCCACCCTCCGCTGGAGTACCCCGCCGCCCGCGTGGTACGGCGCGGCGCTGCTCGGCGGCGCCCTCCGCCTGCTGTTCGAGCGGCTCGGCGTCACCCGCGCCACCCTCGGCGACGGTGGCCCCACCCTCACGCGCCGCGCGTACTTCGAGCGCAGCGGCTACGTCCGCCACCCCTGAGGGCGCATCCACGCGCGCCCCACGCCGCTTCTCGCCCGAAGCGTGACCTGTGCCATACTGTCCCGCATGGAAGACGTCATGAAAGGCCGCATCGGCGGCGAGCAGGGCTATGAAGTCCGCTGCAACCTCGACGGCGACGCCATCCGCGGACGCGCGGGCGGCAAGCTCCACGGCAAGGACATCACCCTGGAAATCACCGAAACCGGCGTGGTCGGCACCGTCGGCAACGAGAGCGTCAGCATCCAGCTCCAGGAAGGCGAACTCAAAGGCAACGTCGGCAGCGAGAAGATCACGCTGCGCGGCGTGGACCGCGTGACCGGCTTCCTCGGCGAACCCATCATCGGCTGGAACATCGTCGCGCAGCAAAACGGCGAGAAGCTCGTCGGGCAGCTCGGCAGCACCGTCCTGGGCCGCACCTTCGAACTCAACCTCGGCAGTGCCCCCGGCTGGGTCGGCGCGCTCGTCGCCGCCGTGGCGTTCTACGCCCTGGAACCCCGCGCGGTCACGCGCAAGTAACACGCAAGCAGGAGGCGGACCCACGCGCGTGGGTCCGCCTCCTGCTTGCTGGCCCGGAACCCGGCGAGCGCAACTGCGCTCGCCGGGCGGCCCTCACGGGCGGTACGTCAGGCCGAAGCGGAACGTGGTGCTGCGGTTCCCGCTGGTCACCCCGAGCTGCACCGTCGTGCGGTTGTTCAGGTTGTACCCGACGCTGAACGACGGGCGCAGCGAACTGAGGTCCAGGCCGTTCAGGGGGCTGCTCAGCTTGAACGTGAACCGCCCGTCCTCAGTGGTGTACGTCGCGTCCAGCAGGCCCGCGCCGCTCAGGTCGATCTGGTACTGCAGGTAGAACTGCCGCGACAGGTACGTGCCGATGGTGACGCCCGCACTGAAGCCCGTGACCGGGTCGATCAGGTCCGCGTTGATGCGGAACACGTCCACACCGAGCGCCCGCGCGATGTTGCGGTTCAGCTCGCCCAGCACGAACAGGTTCAGGGCCGTGCGCAGCGCGCTGTTCCCGAGCGCCCCGAAGTTCGCCGGGAGGGAATTCAGGTCCGGCGTGCCGAGCGCCACGAGGGCGTACAGGTTCGCTTCCGCGGCCCCGCTCGACGGGTCGTACGACGCGCCGCAGTTGCTGGTGCACGTCAGGCGCGTCTCCAGCTGCAGGCCCGCGCGGCTCGGGAAGCTGCCCTGCACATTCAGGTTCACGCCCACGAGGCCGCCGCCGTTCGTGTCCAGCACCGTCCCGTCCGCGACGACCGCGAACGTCGGGTACACGCTCGTGCCGTCGAAATTGATGTTCCCCTGCGTCAGTCGGAACTCGTTCTCCCGCAGGAACAGGCTGCCGCGCACCACCTGCACGCCCCCGGACAGGACCGGGTCGGCGGCCGTGCCGGACAGCACCAACCCGCCCGCAAGTTCCGCCTGACCGAGGCTCTCGTTCACCCGGATGCCGTTCGGCGCGCGCACCGGAATGTCCGCGAACCGCACGCGCTCCAGCAGCGGGTTGTCCACGTCCTCTCCCTCCGGGGTGGGGAAGCGCCGCAGCTCTTCTGGCAGGGGACTTACGAAGTCGGAACGGGTCCCCGCGTTCGCGGCGGGCGTGCCGCTCGGCGCGGGCAGCGTGGACGCCGGCACGTTCGTGCGGCCCAGCACCAGCCGCCCGAGCGTCACCGCGCCCGACACCGTGATGTCGCGCGTGCTGCCGCTCTCGGCGGCGCTGAGGTCCGCGTCGATGCTCGTCTCCCGCGCGTAGATGGCCTGGACCTGCGGCGCGTACCCGCGCGCCGTGAGGCGCACGTCGATGCGCGGGGCGACCGTCCCGGAGAGGCGCAGCGTCCCACCCTGCACGGCCGTGCCGTCCAGCGTCCACGCGTCCCCCGTCTGACGAACCGAGAGGGCCGTGCGGCCCAACGAGCCGACCTGCTCGATAGACGCGTCCCCGGCGTACTCCGCGACGGTGCCGCTCAGCACGCCGCGCGTCAGCTGCGCCCGCAGCGTGAGGGCGCCGTTCGCGCCGACACCGCCGCCCACCTGCACCGTCCCGCCTGCCGTGAGGCGACCGCTGTTCTCGAGCGTACCGCTGAGCGCTGGCACGTGGACGCGGACGTTCCCGACGGCGCCCTGCAGTGCGCTCGCATCGAGCCGCCCGGTCGGCTGGTCGTACGTGCCGGCCACCGTGAGGCGCAGGTTCCCGTTCAGGTTCGGTGCGGAGCCGCGCAGGCCCGGCAGCAGCGACAGCACCGGCGTGAACGTCGTGTTCTGGAAGTTCGCGGTGAGGTTCACGCGCTCGCGGGTGTACGCGCCGCGCACGTCCCAGCGGCCCGCGCCGCTCAGCTGGACGTTCACGTCGCGCAGCTCACCGTCGGCGTACGCGAGGACGCCCGTCCCTGTGAGGGACTGATCCCCGGCGGCCACGCGGATGCGTTCCGCTACCAGGTTCACGGTGCCGTCCAGCGGGCGCGCGAGCGGCACGCTGAAGCGCGCGGTGCCCGTCACGAAGCCCTCGCCCGGCAACGGGCCGCTCACAGCACTCAGCAGCGCGCCGACCGGCAGGGCCTGCAGCTCCAGGCGACCCGTGAGCGTGCCGTTCCCGAGCGACCCGAACAGCTGCGAGTCGCCGACCGCGCCGCGCAGGCGCCACGCCCCGTCCGTCAGGGTGCCCTCCACGCGCGCGGGCAGGTTCGTGCCCGCCGCATTCAGGTCCGCGGACGTCAGGGAGAAGGTGCCGCTGCCGTCCGTGACGGTGGCGGTGCCGCTCACGCGGCCACGCAGGTACGGCGCGATGCTGAGGTCCTCCAGGCGGACGCTCGCGAGCTGCGCCTGCACCTGGTAACCGTCCCCGGTCGCGGGCGTGCCCAGCAGCGCCGTGAGCTGCGGTACGGCGTCCGCAAGGCCGCCGCTGCCGGTGGCGCTCACGCGCCCCTGGTTACTGCTCAGGCTCGCGTCGAGCGCGAAGGTGCTCCCGTTCAGGCGCACGGTGCCGCCCAGGTCCGCCTGAACGCCGCCGAGCGCGAGCGGGAACGCGGTCGCGCTCACGACGCCGCGCGCGCCGTCCGCGCCGAGCGTGATGTTCGCGCCGAGCGTGCCGGCGTCGCGTTTCAGGTCGGCGCGCAGCAGCCCGGACCAGCGGCCGTCCGCGCGGGCCAGGTCGGCGCTGAGCGTCCCGGCAGGCGTGCCGGCGTTCGCGGCGACCTGCAGGCGCCCGCTGCGGACGCTGGCGGTCGCGCTGAGCGTGCCGTCCAGCGGGAGGTCCACGACCGGGAGGGTCAGGCCCGTGCGCAGGTCCGTGCCGGTCACGCGCACGTTCCCGGCGCTGCTCGACAGGGCGTACTCACCGCTCGCGCTGACGGTGCCGCGCACGGCCGCGAGGCCCAGGCCCGCGAGATTCAGGGGCGGGACGTCCAGCAGCAGCCGGTCGCCCTGCCACGCGAACGTCCCGCGCGCCGCGCCGTCCGTGAGGCTCAGCAGCGCGTCGCCGTTCGCGACCTGACCGGACGCGTGCCACGCGCCCACCGTGACGTCCACGCCCGCGACGGGCGCCGCGAGGGCCCCGCTGAGGCTGAGCGCCAGCTGCCCCTCGTCGCGGGTGAGCTGCGCGCGGCCACCCCACTGCCCGTCCGCGAGCGTGAGCGCCCCCTCGCCGCGCGCGTCCGGGCTGTTCGTGAGCGCGAGGGTGAGGGTCCCGCCGAGCGGGCGGGCGTTCAGCTGGCCGCGAGCGCCGAGCAGCGGCACGTCCCCCTGCACGCGCGGGTCACGCAGGGGACCGCTCACGGTGAAGGCCGCGTCACCCGTGAGCAGGGGGGAGGGAAGGCCGGTGAGGCGCCCGTTGCCGCTCCACCCGAGTCGGTCGCTGGCTTGCACGTCGAAGGTGACGTTCGCGCCGCCCGCGCCGAGCGCGCCGCCTGCAGTGAGGCGGGCGCCGTCGTACGTGACGCGCGCGCGTCCATTTATGCTGCCGCTCGCGGTGACGGTCAGGTCCGCGCGGCCCGCGAGGGCCACGGGCCCACTCGCGGTCACGTCGGTGCCGAACGCCCGCGCCGTGAGGCCCTGCAGCGTGAGGGTCTGCCCGTCGAACGTCCCCGTCGTCCGTCCCGCCTGCGTGACCGTGCCGCGCAGGTCCGCAGGCGTCCCGGCAACGTTCACACCGAGGTCCGCGATCTGCACGCCGGCGGCGTTCACGCCGCGCAGGACGCCGTCCGCGCTGAGGCGCAGGGCGGTCACAGGCCCGCTGAGGTTCACATTCACGGTGCCGCTGCCGGTCGCGCCGTCCACGAGGGCCAACGGCGTGAGCCGCAACGTGCCCGTCACGGTCGGCACCAGGCCCGCGAGGGTCACGCGGCCGGAACCGAGGCGGCCCGCATCCAGGGTGTACGCGCCGCTGCCGTCCCCCATGACACGTACCGGGTCCTGCAGGGCGCCCAGCGTGACGGTCGCCTGCCCGCGCAGCGCCGGCCACGCCCCCGCGAAGTCCAGCCGCGCCGACCCGGCCGTCGTGCCCGCCGCGCCGTACACGCGGACGTTCGCGCCCGGCGGGTTCAGGCGCACGTCCCGCGCTTCCGCGTACACGCGGCCCGAAGCGCTCCCGCGCAGGTCCGCCGTGGCGCGCACCAGCGGGTCGCGCGCGCGCCCGAACGCCTGCACGCGGGCCGTGAGGTCCTCGCGCGCCACGGCCAGGTCGGCTCGCACGGCCGGGTCGGCGGCGCGGCCCGTGAGGGTCAGCGTGCCGTTCACGCGGCCCGCGCCGCGCGCGTCCACGTCCTGCACGCGCACAGTCACGCCGTCCGGCAGGGCGCCGCGCGCCGTGAACGTCCCGCCGAGCGCGCGGCCCGTCAGGTCGGCGCTCAGCGCGTCCGGCGTGTACGTGGCGTTCCCGAGCAGGCGCACGTCACCGGTTGCCTCGCTCGCGGCGCGCACATCCAGGCCGGTGAGGGTCGCGCGTTCCAGGCCGCCCGCCGTGCGGCCGCGCGCGTCGACCCGGCCGCTCAGGCGCAGCGCCGTCACGTTCCAGCTGGCAGGCGCGAGTCGGGCGAGGTCGGCGCCCGCTGCGCGCGCCGTGACGCTGAAGGTCCCGTCGCGCAGGGCGGCCGTGCCGCTCAGGCGCAGACCGGTGAGGGTCACGTCCGTGTTGCCGCCCGCGTACGCGCCGCGGAAGCTGCCGCTCAGGTCGCCGCGCGTATCCTCGAGCGCGCCGGTGAGCGCGGCGCTGGGGTGCTGCCACGTGCCGCCCAGACGGGCCGTGCCGGTCACGCGCACCTGCTCCGGGCGGCCCCACAGCGCCCCGGCGTCCAGCCGCGCGAGGTTAAGCTCGCCGCCCGGCTGCGTGAGCAGGCTCGCCGGGAAACGCCCGTTCAGGGTGGCGCCCCCGAGGGCCGCGGCGACGGCCAGCGGTCCATCGCCGGTCACGCGCGCGTCGAGGGCCTGCCGGTCGACCGTGCCGGTCGCGCCCAGCGCGCCCAGCCAGCCTGTCCGGGCGTTCCAGCCGACCGGGCCGCGCAGGGTCACGCGGGTGTCCGCGCCGTTCGCGTACGTGGCGTTCAGCGTGAACCGGGCGCTTTGCAGCCCACCGGCGACGTTCCCGCCCAGGCGCCCGCGCGCTGCCCCCGCGAGGCGCTCGCCCGTGGCGGTCACGCGCCAGTCGCGGCCCAGCAGGCGTGCGTCCAGGCGCGTGCCGGTGGCATCGAGGCCCTGCACGCTGCCCCCGAGCGTGCCGCCGAGGCGCACGTCCGGTTTCGTGAACGTGCCGCGCAGCGCCGCGGTGTACGTCCCCGGCAGCCCGTCCGTCACGGTCACGTTCCCCGCCGCGTTCAGCGCCGGGTACACCGTGCCGCTCAGGCGCGCCCGCGCGAAGTCCGCCGTGACGGTCGCGCCGTTCACGCGCAGGGCCTGACCGTCCCACAGGGCGGGCGCGGTGAAGGTCGCGCCCGCCACCGTGCCGCCCGCATCCACACGCAGGGCGTTCAGGGGACCACGCACCGTGGCGCTCACGCGGCCCGCCGTGCCGGTCAGCGGCTGCAGGTCCGGCACGCTGAGGGCGCCGTCTGCCCGCCAGGTGCCGCGCACCTGCGTGAACGTGAGGTCCGCGCGCGCCCCCGCGTACGTGGCGCGCACGTCCGCGCCCTGCGGGCGGTACGTGGCGTTCAGCGTCAGGTCACGCCCGTCCAGCGTGCCGCCCGCGACGAGCGTGAGGGCCTCGCGGACACTGCCGGTCAGGCGGCCCGACGCGCCGTCCACGCGCACGGTCGCGTTCGCGGTGGGGTACAGCGGCCCGTTGAGCGTGACGGTCCGCCCGCCGAGGGTGCTGTTCAGGTCCGCGCTCAGGCGCCCACCCCCGAGCGTGACCGTGCCGCGCGCCGCGCCCCCAGCCGCGCGCAGGTCCACGCTCGCGCGCCCGCGCCCACGGTCGAGGGCGTACCCAGGCAGGTCGAGGTCCAGCGTGACGCGGCCCTGCGCGGCCAGTACGGGGCGCAGAGCGAGGGCGTCCAGGGTGGCGCCGTTGACATGCAGCCCTCCCGCGTCCGCGCGGAACGGCACGCGCGTGCCCGGATGGGTGAGCAGACCGCTGAGGCGCGTGCCGTCCGCCCAGGTGAGCGCGGCGGTCGCGCCGAGTGGCTGCCCGACGTACCGCGCGCCGTTCAGGGTGACGTTCGCGCCGGTGGGGAAGAGGTTCGCGCGGAGCTCCCCGCCCGTCAGTTCGCGTGCCACCTGCGCGGGCAGGGCGGCCCGGACGCTCGGCAGGGCCACGGCCAGCTGCCCGCGCAGGTCGGGGAGGACCTGCAGGCGCCCACGGACCGGGCCGGACGGCGCGAGCGTCAGGGCCGCGCCGCGCCCGGCGAGCGTGAGCGCGCCGCGCTCCCCGTTCAGGGCGTACCCGAGCGCCTGCGCGCCGCGCCAGCCGCCGTCATACGCGAGGCCGCCGACCTGCACGCGCAGCGGCGTGAGGGTCGCGTCCACCGGGAGGGTCGTGCTCGTCACGCGCACGCGCGCGCCGTCCGGCCCGAGCGTCTGCGCTTTCACGAGCAGCGTGCCGCGCACATGACCGCCGGTGCCGCTCGCGCGCAGGCGGGCGTACGGCCCGTCCGACGTGACCCGCAGCGTGCGGACGTTCAGCGGTAGGGTCAGTTCGCCGTTTACGCGGACCTGCTGCCCGCCGAAGGTGCCGCTCGCGGCCACGCGCCCGTCCCGGGCGGTGACGTTCAGGCCCGCGACGCGCAGGTCGCCGTTCAGGCGGCCCCGGGTGGCACTCAGGGTGCCGTTCACGGCCTGACCGCCCAGGCGTAGCCCCCCGGCCTGCAGGCGGAAGTCCTGCAGGCCGTTGAGCGTGAAGCGTGCCGTGCCGCCGCCGCCGTCCGCGAGGGTCCCACGCCCACGGATGTCGGCGCCCCGGCCACTCACGCGGGCGTCCACGAACACGCCCGCCAGAGGACCACGGACGCTCGCGGCGTACTGCTGCGTGCGCGCGTCGACGGTGCCGGTGGCGCTCAGGCCGTCCGGGCCGCGCACCGCGACGCTCAGGGCCGTCCAGGGCCCGCGGGCGTTCAGGGCGTACGGTCCGGCCTGCACGTCTGCCTGCACGCGCCCGGTCCAGTCGGGCGCCCAGCGGCCGTTCAGTCGCGCCTGCCCTGCCTCGCCGAACACCGTGACGGGCAGCGTCCCGTTCACGCGCACCTGCGCGCCCGCGTACGCGACGCGCACGCCGCCCCACGTGCCCGTGGCGCTCAGGGCGGGCGTAAGGGTGCCGCGCACCGTCAGCGGCAGCGCGGGCACGCTCGTGTCACCCATGCCCAGCGACGGCGCCACACCGGAGGCCGTGAACGCCAGCCGTCCCGGTTCGCCGCTCAGGCGGGCGTTCAGCGTCGCCCCGCGGTACGTCACGGGGCCGCGCACGTCCACACGGGGCAGCACCGCGCCCGCCAGCGTCGCGGCCGCGCCGTCCGGACCGCTCAGGGTGACGTTCGCGTTCAGCATCCCGCCGTTCGTGCCCGTGAGCGTCCCCACGGCGCGCACCCCGAACGCGGACGCGTTCACGCGCGCGAGCCCACCCTGCCGCCCGAGGTTGAAGTCCACGGTCCCGCCCAGGTCCTGCACGCCCACGGCGCGCGCCACCGGCGCGAACGCCCCCAGGTTCACGCGGCCGCTTGCCACCAACTGCCCGTCCGCGAACCGTCCGGTGGCGCGCTCGCGGCCACTGCGCACCACGAAGTCCACGCCGTTTTGCACGCGCACGTCCGCCATGACGTCGGCGCCGCTCAGGGTGAGCGTCGTGTCATACGGCTCATGCAGGAGCGTGCGGCCCGTCACGCGCACGCCACTCACCGTGGCGCGCAGGTCCACCGCGCGGCCCGCGCCGCTCAGCACCAGCGTCCCCAGGGGGCTCTGGCCGCGCACCTCCCCGGTGGCGGTGAGCGGCCCGCCCAACCCGACGGTCACGCGCCCGCGCGCGTCGAAGCCGGCGAGGCGTGTGCCGCGCACCTGCACGGTGGCCGTCTCGCCCTGCCAGGTGGCGTCGCCGCTCCCGAACGCCCAGCGGCCCTGACGGTCGCGCCAGTTCACGCGTACCGGCCCGCGCAGCACCTCGGAGTCGAGGGGCGGCTGCCCGCTCAGGGTGCCCGTGAGGGTGCTGGCGCCCACATCAAGGCGGCCCGCGCCGTTCAGGCGTACGCCGGACACGTTTGCGTCCCGCGCGGTCCACGTGCCGCGCAGCTGACGGTCCAGGTTCACGGCCAGCGCGCCCAGGTCCGCCCGCAGACCCTGCCGGTCGTACCGGCCGCGACCCTGCAGGGGAATCCCGGCGGCGGTGCCGTCCCGCACCGCCAGGTCCAGCTCGTCGAGGGTGCCGTTCGCGGTGAGGCGGGCGCGCACCGCGCCGAAGTTCAGGCCGGCGTCGGCGCTGAGCGTACGGGTGCTCAGGTGGTACGAGGCGCGCGCCGCGTCGCCGAGCGCGCGCCCGGCCACGCGGACCTCGCGGCCCAGGATGTCGGCCCGCAGGTCCAGCGGTCGGCCCGCGAGGTCGCCCGCCCAGGTGGCCTGCCCTTCGCGTTCGATCGCCCAGCGGCCGGAGAGGCGCTGTTGCCCGGCAAGCTGCGTACGCGCGGCGAACGTGACGGTGTTCTCGCCCTCGTCCTTGCCGGCCGCCGCGCGGTACGCGTACGACAGCGCGAGGCCCGTGAACGGCACGCCCGCGAACGTCCCGCGCGCGCTTGAACCTTCCATGGCGACGCGCGCCTGGTTCCAGCCGTACGCGTGCGCGGTGAGGTCCGCGGTGCCCTGCCCGGTCGTCCCGAGCGCGCGCGCGAGGCCGGCGAGGGACGGGGTTGCTTTCCCGCTGAAGTCCCAGTGTTGCGCGCGCGTGTCCACGTACCCTTTGACCTGGATGGGGCCGTCCCAGGCGCGGCCGGCGAGGGTCACCTCGATGCGGTCGCCGCGGTGTGTGAGGGCGCCGCCCAGGTCTCGCACGCGGGTGAACGGAGCGTCCGGCACGATCAGCAGGCCGTCGCGGAGGCGCAGGTCGCCGCTCACGGTCCGCCCGAAGGTGTAGCGGCCCTCGATGACGCCGCCGCGAATGCTTTTCGGCCAGTACGCGTTGAGCACCGTGGCGTCCGCGCGCAGGTCGGCCGTGCCGGTTACGTCCTTGCCCTGCGCGCTGAGGGCGACGTCTGCCCGGAGGGTGCCGTCCAGGGTGCGGCCCGTGATGCGGAGGCCACGTTCGGTGCCGTCGATGCGGAAGGTGCCGTCGGGGACGCCCCACTCGCGGCCCTGCACGTTCAATTTGGTGTCCTGCACGCGGATGTTGCCGGGCACGACCGACCACGCGCCGGGCGCGCCGTGTTGCCCGAACAGCTTCGGCAGGTCGACGTTCACGTTGCCGCCATTCACGGTCGCGTCGATCCGCAGGGTGTGGTGCGCGAAGTCCACGCCGCCGATGCGCAGCGTCACGCCGCTCGCGGTGCCGCTCAGGCCCTTGGTGACGAGGCGCACGCCGTTGAGGCGGGGTGCCCAGAGGGGCCCGCTGAGGTGCGAGGCGCTCAGGCGCAGGTCTGGCGGGAGGGCGCCGAGCAGGGCCGGGCCGAGCAGGGGTACGCCGAACAGCGCGACGGCCAGCGTCGCGAAGAAGATCAGGAACAGGACAACCAGGGACCAGCGGGCGCGCGACACGCGCCCATTGTAGGGGTCGGGTTGTGAGGAACCCTGACGGCGACGGGGTGCGCGCCCTCTATGAAGATCAGATGAGGAGGTTCGGGGTGCGTGTGAAGCGCGGGGACCGCTTTACACTCGGCGCATGCGTCTGACCGCCCTGATTACCGGAAACGTGCAAGGCGTCGGCTACCGACGTTTCGCGCAGCGTTACGCCCTGGATTTCGGCCTGAGTGGCCACGCGGAGAACCTCTCGGACGGTCGCGTCGAGGTGATCGCCGAGGGTCCCCAGGCCGACCTGGAGCGGCTGTTGCATTGGCTGCGGCGCGGACCGGCGCACGCGCGCGTACAGACCATTGACGTGCAGTGGAGCGAGGAGACGGGCGTGTCGGGCTTCTACGTGTATTGAGGGCCGCGTGCGATGATGGGCGGACTTCCGCCCCGCGCCCGTTGCACCGCACCCGCTATACTTGAACTCAGTTCAAATTCGTCTGGAGGACGCCCGTGCTGCCGCTCTCATCCAAAATCCTGTTCTTCCTGTTCGCCCTCATCACGGGCGCCATCGGCCTGTGGGGCTTCTACCGCCTGTACCTCCGCATCCGCCGCGGCGCGTCCGCCACCGAAACCCGCCTCAACGACCTCCCCGCCCGCCTGTGGTACGCCCTGCGCACCACCCTCACCCAGGAACGCACCTTCCGCAAACGCACGTTCATCAGCGTCCTGCACAGCTTCATCTTCTACGGCTTCATCTACTACCTGCTGGTCAACGTTATCGACGGCCTCGAAGGGTACCTGCACTTCAGCATCACCAGCCGCACCCCCATCGGCGCCGCCTACAACCTCCTTGCCGACCTCCTCAGCTTCGGCGTGCTCCTCGGCGTCATCGGCCTCGTCATCCGCCGCTTCGGCACCCCCGCCAAACGCGACTTCCGCTTCAACGAAAAAACCCTGCTGCACGAAAGCGTCAAGAACCGCTTCATCACCCGCGACAGCGCCATCGTCAGCAGTTTCATCACCTTCCACGTCGGCAGCCGCATCATCGGCCAGGCTGCCAAACTCGCCCAGGAAGGCACCGACGCCTGGCAACCCCTCACCAGCGCCGTCGCAAACGCCCTGTTCAACGGCGCCACCGAACAGACCCTGATGGCGTGGCGCGTCGCCGGCTACTGGGGCGCCCTCGGCAGCATCCTCGCGTTCCTCGCGTACTTCCCCTACACCAAACACATCCACATCTTCATGGCGCCCGTGAACTACTTCCTGCGGCGCCCCGTCCACAGCGGCGTCCTCCCGCCCATGCCCGGCCTGGAAGCCGCCATGGAAAGCGAGGAACCCAAACTCGGCGCGCAGCACCTCGAAGACCTCGAATGGCCCCGCCTGCTCGACGCGTACGCCTGCATCCAGTGCAACCGCTGCCAGGACGTCTGCCCCGGCAGCGCCACCGGCAAGGCCCTTTCGCCCGCCGCGCTCGAAATCAACAAACGCATGGAACTCAACGTGATCGGCGCGCACCCCAGCCCGTTCCGCCTCACGCAAACCGCCGCGTTCGAAGGCGGCGCCAGCACCGCCCGCCCCCTCCTCGAATTCGCCATCAGCGACGAAGCCGTCTGGGCCTGCACCACCTGCGGCGCCTGCATGCAGGTCTGCCCCGTGCAGGACGAACAGATGCTCGACATCATCGACATCCGCCGCCGCCAGGTCATGGTCGAAGGTGAATTCCCCGCGCAACTCCAGACCGCCTTCCGCGGCATGGAACGCGCCGCGAACCCCTGGGGCATCAGCCGTGACAAACGCCTGGAATGGGCCGAAGGCCTCAAGGTCCCCACCATCGACGAAAACCCCACCCCCGACGTCATCTACTGGGTCGGCTGCGCCGCGTCCTACGACCCCGGCGCGCAGAAAGTCGCCCGCAGCTTCGTACAGCTCCTCGACAAGGCCGGCGTCAACTACGCCGTCCTCGGTAAAAAGGAAGCCTGCACCGGCGACAGCGCCCGCCGCGCCGGCAACGAATTCCTGTACCAGCAGCTCGCCACCGAGAACATCGAAACCCTCAACCGCGTCGAACCGAAACTCATTGTCGCCACCTGCCCGCACTGCATGAACGCCATCGGCAACGAGTACAAGCAGCTCGGCGGCGACTACCAGGTCATGCACCACACGCAGTACCTCGACCTGCTCGTCAGCGGCGGCCAGCTCGACACCGCCCCCCTCGACGCCAGCATCACCTACCACGACCCCTGCTACCTCGGCCGCCACAACGGCGTGTACGACGCCCCCCGCAGCGTCATCCGCAGCATGGGCCTCGAAATCCTCGAACTCGAACGCACCCGCGAAGCCAGCTTCTGCTGCGGCGCCGGCGGCGCGCAATTCTGGAAGGAAGAAGAAGAAGGCCGCGAACGCATCAGCGACAACCGCTTCCGCGAAATCCAGGCGCGCCTCGACGCCGCCAAAGAAGGCAAAGTCCTCGCCGTCGGCTGCCCATTCTGCAAGAGCATGATGAACAGCACGCCCAGCAAGGCCGAAGCAGACGACATTGTCGTCAAGGACATCGCCGAACTGATGCTCGAAAGCGTGCAGCGCAAGAGCGGCGACTGGGTCGAGGCGCCCATCGCGCAGAACGCCCCCGCACCCGCCGGCCCCGCCGACACCATCGCCGCCGAAACCCCCTACGTCCCGAACGCCGCGCTCAGCGTCGCCCAGGACACCCCCGACCGCAACACGCACGACAGCCCTGACATCGTCGGTGAAACCCGCGCGGACGCCGAACACCAGCAGCCCGGCTCGCCCGCCATCCCGCAGGGCGCGGACCTGACCGCCGGCCAGGACAGCCCCGCCCCCGCCGCGGACGCCGCCCCCGCGCGCAAGAAGTGGGGCAAAGCCGCGCCCAGCGGTGACGACGTGAACCCCGCACCCGTCCCCAACGCCGACCAGCCAGCCCCGGCGACCGAAGCGGCACCCGCCCGCAAGAAGTGGGGCGCGAAAGCCAGCGCGGACGACGTGCAGCCCACCCCGGCCCCGGCTCCCGAGGCGAGCGCGGACGCCACCCCCACCCGCAAGAAGTGGGGCGGCAAAGCCAGCACCGACGACGTGCAGACGACGACCCCCGCACCGACCCCCACCCCGGACGCCCCCACGCCTCAGGCCGCCTCGACTGAAAGTGCGCCCGCGCGCAAGAAGTGGGGTGGCAAAGCCAGCAGCGACGACGTGCAGACGACCTCAATCACCGAAACCACCAGTGCGGCCCCCACCTCCGCCCCCGCTGAGGAGGGAGCGCGCAAGAAGTGGGCGCCCAAAGCGGCCCCCACCACGTCCGCCACGCCCACCCCGGAACCCACGGCGGCGCCGGCCCCGGCGTCCCCCGCCGACGCACCCGCCGAAACCGCCCGCCCCAAATGGGCGCCCAAAGCGAAAGCCCCGGAACAAGCCGCATTGGCGCCCGCCGAACCGGATGCCACCCCGGACGCTGCGCCGGAAGCGCCCACCACCGGTGAACGCCCGAAATGGCAGCCCAAAAAGAAAACCGAATAAACGCCCCCGCGTAAACATGCAGGCCAGGCGGTGAGCTCCTTAGGGCTCGCCGCCTGGCCCTGACAAAGCCGCTCGCTGTGAAAGGCCTTCTGAGCTGTGGGCCCAGGGTTTCGGCAGAGAAGACGCCCAGGAGGCGGCAACCTCCCACCAATGCGTACACCGTAACGGCTTCAGGGGATGACGCAGAAGGGGTACGCAGGGAACGAGGTGGGCTGCGAGAAAGCTCCGTGCCGCCGACGAAGCAGACGAGTGAGCGGCCGCGTGATGATCGTCGGGCCCTCCCGGCGCAGCTGCCCGCGTGTGGGCACGGCGTCAGTGGACGTGGCTGTCCTCATCCCTGTCAGACGTCCGCTGCGGCGCGGCGAACGACCCTGGGGATTCTGGGGCGCTGCCGGCTCAGGCGGTCGGCGTGACGGGGCTCGCCTGCACACTGAGGTTGGCCTCCAGCACCCGGAAGGCGTCCGGGGTGGCCAGCAGCACCAGTTCGTCGTGCGCCCCGAGCGGTTCGTCGTCCGCGACGAGGTGCACGTCGCCGTCACGGACGACGCCCACGAACGTCACGCCGTCCGGCCACGCCACGACGTTCGCGCGCGCCCCGGCCCAGGCGCTCGGGACGGCGAGGCGGTACAGCTGCTCGGCCCCTTCGGGTTCCGGCAGGCCCTCGATGGCCACGTCCGACGGGTCGCGAAGTACCTCGGTGGGCAGGGTGGCCGCCTGGTGGACGGGGCTGTCCGCGCGGGAGCGGACCTGGCCGGGAATCAGGCTCAGGTTGCCGCTCAGCGCGTGCGCCATGGCACTCGCGGCGAGCGCGGCTGGCAGCATGGCGTCCCCGCCCCAGGTGGTGGCGAGCAGCGTCGCGCCGACGGGCGTGTTGATCGTGACCGTCAGGAATGCGACAGCGCCGACGAGTGCCGCGACGACCGGGTCGAGCGCCAGCCCGGGCACGGCGTTCGCGAGGCCCGCGCCGAGCAGGCCGCCGATCGCGACGCTGGGGAGCACGCCGCCCCCGAAGCACAGGCGCACACCGAGGGCCAGCAGCACCCACCGCCACGCGCCGTACCCGATGCCTTCGTCCGCCACGAACCCGCTGACGGACAGCTGCAGCCAGCCGGCGCCGCCGCCCAGCACCTCGGGCGTACCCCACGCGATGAGGGCCGTGACCGCCCCGAACGCGAACGCCGCCGCGACGCGCCACCAGCCGGCCAGGATGGCGTCCGGGAGCAGGCGGCTGACCTGCATCGCGGCCCACGCCGTGAACGTGATGCCGAGCGCCAGCAGGGTGTACGCGGGCACCTGCGCGGCCGTTGGGGGTTGCAGCGTGTTCACGCTCAGCAGCGGGTCGAAGTTGTAGATCACGCCGTACACAGCGTACGCAGCGACCGCCGCGAGCACGCACGGCATCAGCACCTCAAACTCGAATTCGAAGCGGCGGTACAGCACCTCGGCGATCAGTACGGCGGCGGCGAGTGGCGCGTGCAGCACCAGCCCGAGGGCCGCGCCGGCGCTCGCGAGCGTCAGCGTGCGGAACTCGACCGCGTCGAGGCGCGTGAGGCGCGCGAGCAGGCGCGCGCTGAGCTGCCCGACGGACGTGAAGGCCGCGTCCCGGCCGATCAGCAGGCCGGCGCTGCTGCCGAGCACGGCCGCGGCAAGCGTCCGCACCTGATCGAGCGCGCGCGGCCACTGCCCGCGCGTGTGGTAGCCGTTCACGAGCTGCGCGAGGCTGTCGCCGCCCGCTGCGGGGAACAGCAGCGCGCACGCGGCCGCCACGACGGGCAGCAGCAGCAGGCCCCACGGGGTGCCGGTGCTGAAGGCCATGAGCAGGCCCCCCTCGCCGGGCGTGCCGGGGGGCGTGTACCCGATGATCTGCCCCACGTGCGGGCCGAGCCAGCCGAACGCGGCGCGCAGCCCGGCGCCGAGCACGCCGACGATGACGCCCGCCACGAGGGCGTACACGACCAGCCGCCCTGTTTCCAGGCGGGTCAGGACGGCACGGGGAAGATTGGAGCGCACGCCCGAATCTTAGCGCGGGCGGCGCGTGGACGCCGTCACTTGCGTGGTGGCATCAAGGGATCGTGAGGGTGGCGTGGGCGCCCGGCGTGAGCGCCAGCAGCAGCTTCTGCGGGGCGTCCCCGTGTTTGAGGGTGTAGGTCAGGTACGCCGCCTCGCGTTCCTGCGGCGCGCCGTTCGGGAGCAGATGGGCGCGCAGGCGCGTGAGCTGCCGCGCGCGGTCGTTCTCCTGCCGCGCGAGGGCGCGCGCCGCCTGCGTCTGCAGCCGCGCGAGGCGCGCGAGGCTGCGGTCCCGCGTGCGGGTGGCGGCGCCCGCGAGGGTTGGGTCGAGCTGCGCGATGTCCGCCACCGTCGCGTCGAACAGGGCGCGGACCGCGTCCAGGCGCTCCTGCGTGACGCTGTGCGCGCCCTGTTCGCGCGCGAGCGCGCGGCCCAGGCTGCCTTCCGGGTCACGCTGGAACGCCCCGGCGTCCACGCCGAAACGCGTGAGGAGCCGCGCGACGTTCGGTTCCAGCCACGTGACGCTCAGGCGCGGCCACAGCAGCGGCTGCTCCAGGCCATGCAGAGCGTACACTTCGCGCAGTTGCGCGCCGTACGCGATCTCGCCCGGCCCGACCACGAACGCGGCTGTGGGCAGCACGGCGTCCTGCAGGATCGGGCGGAGGCCCGCGGCGGGCGTCAGTCGCCCCGGCGCAGCGCGCACAAGGGCCAGTAGCTCCTCACGGGTGTAGGGGCGCTCCGCAACGAACGCGCGCCCCTCGGCGCGCAGCAGGCGGCGTACCCCGTCGTCACCCTCAAGGAACAGGTTCGTGCTGCCCGGCGGACGCCGCAGTTGCGGCGTGAACCCCAGGCGTTCCAGTGCGCCCGCCGCCGCCTCAATGCACGCGGGGCCGGTGGTGGGCTGCGCCAGTTCGCGTTCGAGGGCGGGCACAAACAGCGCGGCGAGCGCCGGGTGCAGCGGGTCGAACAGCAGCACGCCGTCCGCACGCTCGGCGCTCGGCCCGAGCGTGCGGTGCAGCAAACGGGCGAACACGTCCGCGTAGGAGCGCTCACCCGCCGCCGCCCACGTGACGTCCGCGAGTACGCGCGCGCGGTGCTCGTCCGGAACGTCGAGGCTGTTCAGGAACGCCACGACCTCGGCCGTCCACGCCGCGCGCCACGGCACGCGCCCCACCGGCACGCCGCGCGGCAGGTCCAGCGTGAGGCGCCGTACCTCGTCGCCCGCGTCCACGACCGTCACGGACGCGACCTCGTCCGCATCGTGGTCCTGGCTCGCCACCCAGTACACCCCCACCACCGGCCGGTCCTCGCGGTTCAGCGTGCGCGCGAGCAGCAGGGCGTCCGCGCCCTTATGCACGCTGTACGCGGGGCCGCCCAGCAGCCCCGCCTGCTGCCCCGTCACGACCGTCATGGCCGCCGGGTCCGCGAGGCGCGCCAGTTGCGCCTCCACGAACCGGTCCAGCGTGCCCAGGTCCGCGTGGTACGCCCGCAGGGCCTCCACGAGCCGGCCCCGGTCCACATCCGGGCGCGTGTGCGCGTCCGCGATGGTCAACTGGTCGGGCGTGAGCCTGAAAAACGCGGGCAGATCGCCCGCGCGGTAAGCGTCGGCAATGCTCCTCACGCGCTCAGTGGCTCCCTCGCGGCGGCCCGCAGCGCCGCTTCATCCATGATCACGATCCGGCGGTACCCGAGATCCAGAATGCCGCGCGCCTTGAACTCGCCCAGCAGCTTCGTGATGGTCTCGCGGGTGCTGCCCACGAGGTGCGCGAGGTCCTGGTGGGAGATGCGGTTGCTGAGCGCGACCGGTCCGGCAGTCAGGTCCCCGCCGCTCTGCACGGCCAGGTCCAGCAGCGCCAGCGCGAGCCGCTGCGACACTTCCAGGAACACCAGATGCGTGAGGCGCTCCTGCAGCGAGCGTGTCTGCCGCGTCAGCTGCGCGCTCAGCGCCACGCCGAGCGTCGGGTGGGCGCGCACGAGGTCCCGCAGGAGTTCCCCGCCGAGCAGCAGCGCCTCGGTGTCCTCCATGGCCTCGGCATCCAGGCCGTACGCGCGGCCGGGCGCGACCGCGCCGGTGCCCAGCAGGTCCCCGGGGCCATGCACGTTCACGGTCACCTCGCGCGCGCCGGACCCCAGGCGGTACAGGCGCACGTAGCCTTTTGACAGCAGGAAGAGTGTGTCCGCAGCGTCCTCGCTGTGGTACAGCAGGCTTCCCCGGGACCACGCACCGTGACGGCAGGCGGACAGCACGGCGGCCCGTCCGTCCTCGGGCAACGCAGTCAGAAACTCGGGCAGCATGCGCCCAGTATTGGGAGTTGGCCTACACCAGAACGAAGCGCAATGCACGATTCAGCTCGTGCGGGGTGCCGCTGACACCGGAACGGACCGCTACGGAAAGCGCTCCGCAGGCTGCGTGGTAGAATCCGCGCACTTTGCCGGTCATCCCCTCATCCCCGCCTTCCGGAGGACCCATGCAACTCACCCTCGATCTGCTCCCGCGTACGGGCGCACAGGACGTCGTGCTGCTCGTCGACGTGCTGCGCGCCACCACCTGCGCCCCCATCGTCCTCGACGTCCGCACCCGCAGCACCCCCGACCCGCGCCTGCACGTAACGGCCTCCCTCCAAGCCGCCCGTACGTACGCCGCCGCGAACGACCTGCTGCTCGCTGGCGAACGCGACGGCCTCCCCCCGCAGGGCTTCCATCTGAGCGCCAGCCCCGCGCAACTGCGCGCCGCCACCCTTGAGCGCGACACCGTCTTCACCAGCGAAAACGGCCCGCGCGCCCTCGACGTCCTCACCGAAACCGGCGCGCCACGTACGCTGCTGCTCGGCAGTTTCCAGAACGCCCCCGCCGCCGCGCGCGCCGCCCTCGACCTCGCCACCAGCGAGATTCGCGTCGTGTGCGCCGGCGTACGCGGCGAGGAAGCCACCGAGGACATCGTGTGCGCCGCGCTGATCACCGACCTGATCGAACGCGAGGCGCGCGTCCGCGCCGTTCCCCTGAACGTCGGCGGCAGCGCGCACCTCGCCCGCACCCTGCTGCGCGCCTACCCCGACCCGCAGGAGGCGCTCGCGCAATCCCGCAGCGGCCAGACCCTCATGCGCCTCGGCCTGCACGAGGACCTCGCCGTCGCCAGCCTGATCGGCCAGACGCCCACCGTCCCGGTGCTCGCGCACATCACCCGCCAGCACGAGCACGCCGTTCACACCTTCACCGCCCTCGCTCGACCGACGGAGACCCCCACCGTATGACCACCGACCCCACCACGACGCGCCTCGACCTGCTGGACCTCCCCCTCGACCCTGTTACGCTCGAGGCCGCCAGCGACCAGCTCAGCGCCTGGATGTTCGCGCCGCAGCGCGAGCCGCACACCGTCATCACCCTCAACCCGGAAATCGTCGTGCAGTCCCGCACCGACGAGACGCTCGGCCGCGCCATTCGCGTCGCAGACCTCGTCACCGCCGACGGCGTCGGCATCCAGTGGGCCGCGCGGCAACTGCGCGGCACCGAGGTGCCCCGCGCGCCCGGGTTCGACCTCGCCACGCACCTGATGGCCCGCCACGGCGCCGCCCTGCGCGTCTTCTTCCTCGGCGGGAAACCCGGCGTGCCCGAAGCGGCCGCCCGCAAGGCGCAGGAGCAGCACGGCGTCAGCATCGCCGGCGTGCACCACGGCTACTTCGAGATGAGCGAGGACCAGCGCGTCGCGGAACTCGTGCGCGACAGCGGCGCCCACCTGCTGCTCAGCGGCATGGGCGCCCCCCGGCAGGAGACCTTCAACCAGTACTGGCGGCAGGTCATGAACGTACCCGTCATGATCGGCGTGGGCGGCACCCTCGACGTGCTGGCAGGCACCGCCGACCTCGCGCCCGGCTGGACGCGGCGCGCGGGCGTCGAATGGATCTGGCGCGTCGCCGGGAACCGTAAACGCTGGAACCGCGCGCCCCGCCTCCTGAAGTTCGTGCGGCTCGTGCAGGCCGCGAAGAAACAGGGCACCCGGCCCGCCTGAAGCCGGACCGCGCAGGGAGAGGGGGCCGCGACGATGGCGGCCCCCTCCTGATCTGCTGTGTCCCCAGCCCCGCACGGCAGCGCACCGGCCGGGAGTTGGGTGTCGGCCTTCAGGCGGTGCGGAAGGCCTCGCGCAGGAGCGCCAGCAGCTCGTCCGCCTCGGTGTCCTGCAGGGTCAGCGGCGGCCCGAGCAGCAGGTGGTCGCCGCGCACGCCGTCCACCGCGCCCGACCCCGGGTACGTGATCAGGCCCGCGGCCATGGCCGCGCGGCCCACACGCTCCGCGATGCCGGGGGCGGCGTAGGCTTCGCCGGTGTCCGGGTCGCCCAGCACCAGGCCGAGCATCAGGCCGCGCCCGCGCACTTCCAGAATTGCCGGAGCCTCGCGTTGCAGGTCGCGCAGGCCGTCCAGCAGGCGCGTGCCCAGCGTGGCGCTGCGGGTCACGAGGTCCTGTTCCTGCAGGATGTCCAGCGCCGCCGCGCCCGCCGCGACGCTCACGGGGTGCCCCGCGTACGTGAAGCCGTGCTTGAACGCCCCCGACCCGCCCATGACAGTGTCGTAGACGTCCGGGCTGGCCAGCAGGCCTGCGAGCGGCGCGTACCCGGCGGCGAGGCCCTTGCCGAGCACCACGATGTCCGGCGTGCCGTTCCACTCTGGGGTCGCCCACTGCGCCGTCGCGAATAGGCTCCCGGCGCGCCCGAGGCCCGTCATGACCTCGTCCGCGATGAACAGCATGCCGTGCCGCGCGCAGATGGCCGCGATTTCCGCGTAGTACCCGCTGTTTGGGGCGAGCGCGGCGTCGGAGGCGCCCACGACCGGCTCGGCCATGAACGCCGCGACCGTGCCCGCGCCGGCTTCCTGAATGACCGCTTCAAGGCGGCGCGCGTCCTCACGGCCATCGAGCTGAGGGTCGGGTTTGGGCATTTTCGGCCACGCGGCATCGTTCATGAGGGGCGTGTACAGTTCCCGGCGCGCTCCCATCCCGCTCGCGGCGAGCGACCCGAGGGACGCGCCGTGGTAGCTGGGGCGGCGCGTGATGATCTTGTACCGCCCGGTGTCCCCGCGTTCCGCGTGGTACTGCCGCGCGAGTTTAATGGCGCTTTCCGTCGCCTCGGACCCGCCGGACACCGCCCAAAATCGGTACCCGGGCGTGGAGAGGAGCCCGGCGAGGCGTGCGGCGTACGCCTCCAGCACCGGAGACGTGAACTGCGAGCCGTGCACGAACGGCAGCGTGAGCGCCTGCGCGCGCATGGCGTCCGCGATGCGCGCGTTGCCGTGCCCGAGGTTCGCGACGAGCGCGCCGGACGCGCCGTCCAGGTAGCGCCGACCGTGCTCGTCGATCAGGTAGGCGCCCTCGCCGCGCACCGCGACCGGATAGGGCTTCTTGGAACGGTAGAAGACACTGCTCATGGGGCTCCTTGAGGTGAGCGGCAGGACCGCGCGGAGCCACGGGGACGGCCCGCACGTCCTGCGCTGGAAGAAGGAAACGGGTTGAATCGGGCTGGGACTGACCGCCGGACGCCCTGTGGTCGCCGCTGCCCGTTACGCGGTGGGGGTCACCACGTGTCGCCGCCGCCCGGAGGGGGCCACGCGCCGAGCGCCTGCCGCACGCTGATGATCTGCCCGAAGTGATGCGCGGTGTGCAGCGCCATGTCCGCGAGGAGCTCCCCGATGGTTTCCTCGTGGTTCACGGGGTTCGCGAGGTCCGGGCGGGCGGCGTGCACGTCCACGCGCGTCAGCAGGTCGTAGAAGGCGTTCTTGAGCGCCGGCCACTGCTCGGCGGTGACGGTCGGCCACGTGTCCGAGGCGTGCTGGGGGTACGGGACGGGCGCGCCGGTCTCGATGATGTCCAGCATCCACCCCAGCCACCAGTTCGTGTGCGCGAGCAGTTCCGCGACGGAGTGCGGGAGTGCGTCGGCGCGGCGCGTGGCGGTGTCGGCGTCGAGGCCCGCGAGGGCGCGCTCGACGCCCACGAACGCCTGCCCGCCCCGGAAGAGTTTCGGGATCAGGCGGGCGAGGGCCGTCTGGGCGCGCGCGGCGCGGTCGTCAGGAGGGGTCGTCATGGGGGTCATTGTGCCAGACCGGCCGCGGCGAACTTCAGTACGCCTGCGCGACGGTCTTGGTCTGCACGAACCAGAACAGGTAGTCCGGCCCGCCGACCTTCGCGTTCGTGCCGCTCATGCCGTACCCGCCGAACGCGTGCGTGCCGCTCAGCGCGCCCGTGCACTTGCGGTTGATGTACAGGTTCCCGACGTGCATGCGGCGGCGCGCCTCGGCGATCTTCAGGGGGTCGCGGCTGTAGAACGACGACGTCAGGCCGTACTCGCTGTCGTTCGACAGGCGGATGGCGTCCTGCCAGTCGGCGGCGCGCGTGAACGCCAGGACCGGCCCGAAGATCTCCTCCTGGAACAGCGGGTCGCTGCTGGGCACGTCCGCGAAGATGGTCGGCTGCAGGTAGCCGCCCTGCGCGTCACCCATGTCGGCGCGCGCGCCGCCCGTGACGAGGCGGGCGGTCTGCTGCCCACGCTCCAGGTACCCGAGGATGCGCTGGGCGCTGCCCGCGTGGATGACCGGGCCGACCGGGGCGTTGTCCTCGGGCAGGCCAACGGTGAGCTGCTCGGTCAGGGCCTTGACCTTCTCAAGCAGCGCGTCGTACACGCGGTCTTCGGCGATGACGCGCGAGCACGCGCTGCACTTCTGCCCGGCGTACCCGAACGCGGCCTGCACGATGCCGGTCGCGGCGGCGTCGAGGTCCGCGTCGGCGCACACGACGGTGGCGCCCTTGCCGCCCATTTCGGCAATGACGCGCTTGAGCCAGCGCTGGCCCGGCTGGACCTTCGCGGCGCGCTCGTAGATGCGGCTGCCAATTTCCTTGCTGCCCGTGAACGCGATCATGCGGACGTCCTTGTGGTCCACGAGCGGATCGCCGTACACGTCGTCACTGCCGGTCACGAACTGGATGACGCCGCGCGGCAGGCCCGCCTCGTGCAGCAGTTCGACCAGCAGCAGGCTGCTGAGCGGCGTTTCACTCGCGGGTTTCCACACGACGGTGTTGCCGGCGGCGATGGCGCCGAGCGCCATGCCCAGCGGAATCGCCCCCGGGTAGTTCCAGGGGCTGATGACGACGACGACGCCCAGCGGCTCGTACACCGTCGTGACGTGCTCGGTCGGCATGGGGGAGACGGCCTTGCCCTGCGCCCACTTCAGCGTTTCGCGCGCGAAAATCTCGAAGTGGTCGACGCACTCGGCGACCTCGCCGTCCGCCTCGGCCCAGTTCTTGGCGTTCTCGAGGGTCATGACGGCGTTGAATTCCATGCGGCGCGCGCGCAGCAGCTGCGCGGCGCGCAGGAAGATGCTGGCGCGCTGCAGCGGGTCACTGAACTGCCACGTCTCGAAGGCGCGCAGGGCGCCCGCGACAGCCTGCTCACGCTGCTCGGCGGTGCCGCTCTGGAAGTGCCACACGACCTCGCGCGTGTCGGCGGGGTTGCGGACCTCGAAGGTGGACGGGCCCTCCACGGGCTGCCCGTCGAGGAGCAGCGGGAAGGTCCGGCCGACGTAACGGGCGCGCACGTCGCGGAAGGCGGCGCGCTGCGCGTCGGCGACAGCCGGGTCGGCGTAGTTGAAGTACGGTTCGTGCTGGAACGGCAGCAGGCCGTCCATGAGGGTGCTGGTCATGCGCGTCTCCTTTGTGGGCATCCGGGTCGGATTGCCGCGAGCCTAACACGCGTTCGCGGGCGTGCTCAAGCGCGTTCTCAAGCGGAAAAAAGCGGGCGGCGCCGCTGAGCGCCCGTGCCGCTTTCATGAACGCTCGCTTTACGCTCGGCAAGTCTCCAGGAAGAAGCGCAGGAACGCCGGGAACCGCTCCGCCCACGCCACCTCGTCATGCCAGTGCCCCTCGCCCACCTGCGCGCGCACCCGGCTGCCCTTGTCGCTCAGGGTGTCCGCGAGGGCAAGCGCGTGCCGCACCAGCATCCGCGACGCGTCCACGTCGTCCCCCTCATGCGTGCCCATGTCCACGTATACGCGGTCCGCGCCGCGCGCCCGCGTGGCCAGCCACGGCCACACCTCGTGATCTCCCACCCACAGGGAAGGGGAGAAGACGCCCGCCGCGCCGTACGTGTCCGCGTGCGTGAACGCCGCGTACAGACTGATCAGCCCCCCAAACGATGACCCGGCGACGCCCGTAAAGGGCCGCTCCGGGCGCGTGCGGTACGTGCGGTCCACGTGCGCCTTGAGCGTGCCCGTCAGGAACGCGAGGTACGCGTCTGCCAAGGGCGCGTAGGCGTTCACGCGACTGCGGAACGGCGTGTACAGCTGCGAGCGCCGGGGGCCGCACGGCACCGCCACCAGGATGACCTCCCGGCCGCCGCGCGCCAGGGTGTCCGCCGCGCGGTCCGCCCGCCACGTGACACCCGAGAACGCGGTCGCCTCGTCGAACATGTTCTGCCCGTCGTGGAGGTACAGCACCGGATACGGTCCACCCGCCGGGTACGACGGGGGAAGGTGCACGAGCACCTCCCGGTCCTCGTGCAGTTCCGGTGACCACAGCGTGAAGGCCACTGTGCGCGCCGGGCGCGTGGAGGGCCGCGCGCCTCCCTGACCGTTCTGCCAGCCGGTCACTTCGAAGGGGACGGTGGCGTCCCCGGTGACGACGTGCTGGTGCGCGAGCGCCCGCCCGCCGTGAACGTCGCCTTCCTCCACGCCGTCGTCGCGGCGCACCTTGAACTCCAGCAGCGTCCCGAGCGGCACCGGGCGCGTGAGCGTCCACCCGCCGGGCGTGGGCGTCATCTGCCAGCCGTCCGCCCGGTCCTGCCAGTTCACGTGGCGGCCCGTAAGCCACAGCGGCTGCGTTGTCGATGTTCTCGCAGGCACGCGTGTCAGTTGAAAGGTCAGGATCGCCGAAGGCTGAAACGAAGCAGGCACGCCCGGAGTGTATGCCGGGCGTGCCTGCTGGGGCGGGCGTTACCTGGGGGGCAGGAGCATCTTCGTGGCGAGCGGCGTGCTCAGCACGATGCTGGTGCTGCACGTGAACCCCAGGTGGATGAGTTCGCCGAGCAGGTCCTCCAAGGCCTGCACGTCCGGCACGGCCACCTTCAGCATGCAGGAGTTCTCGCCGGTGACGCTGTGGCACTCCATGACGCCGTCGCGTTTCTGCGCCCACTTGAGGAGTTCCGGGTCGCGTTTGCCGCTGTCCTGCACGCCGATAAAGGCGGTGATGCCGCGCCCGAGGGGTTTCGTGGCGACGCGCGCGCCGTAGCCGAGGATGACGCCGGCGTCCTCCAGGCGGCGCACGCGTTCCGTGACGGCCGGCGCGCTCAGGCCGACGCGGCGACCCAGTTCACGCATGCTCAGGCGAGCGTCCTGCTGGAGTTCAGTCAGCACCCGTTGATCGATGGCGTCCAGTGGACCGCCGTGATTCTTCATGAACCACATCTTAACAAATGTAAAGCCGGGCGGGAAGTCCGGGGCTCGCGCCACCGCCGAAACGCCTCCACGACCCCCGCGCCCGACATTCAAACGTGTGTTAGGCCCCCATACACTGAATGAACAGCGTTCTCAAGCCGCCCGCGCGGCCCACCCACCGACCCCTTCCCCCACAAGGAGCCGCCATGACCGTGCACCCCGAAGCGACCATCCGCAGCCAGATGCTGCTGCCCCGCAACCACCGCGCGCCCAAATGGGCCGACGTCCCCGACGAACAGTGGTACGACTGGAAATGGCAGCTCAAGAACCGCATCAACAGCGTCGAGGAACTCGAAGAAGTCCTGCGCCTCACCGACAGCGAACGCCAGGGCGCCAGCGCCGACGGCATCTTCCGCCTCGACATCACGCCGTACTTCGCGTCCCTCATGGACCCCGAGGACCCCACCTGCCCGGTGCGCCGCCAGGTGATCCCCACGCACCACGAGCTCGAGAACTTCACCAGCATGATGGAGGACTCCCTCGCGGAAGATAAGCACAGCCCCGTGCCCGGCCTCGTGCACCGCTACCCGGACCGCGTGCTGATGCTCGTCACCACGCAGTGCGCCAGCTACTGCCGCTACTGCACCCGCAGCCGCATCGTCGGCGACCCCACCGAAACCTTCAAACCCGACGAGTACAAACTCCAGCTCGAGTACCTGCGCAACACCCCCCAGGTCCGCGACGTGCTCCTCTCGGGCGGCGACCCGCTCACCCTCGCGCCCAAGGTCCTCGGCGGCCTGCTCGCGGAACTCCGCAAGATCCCGCACATCGAGATCATCCGCATCGGCACGCGCGTCCCCGTGTTCATGCCCATGCGCGTCACACAGGAACTCTGCGACGTCCTCTCCGAGAACCACCCCGTGTGGATGAACATCCACGTGAACCACCCCAAGGAAATCACCCCGGAAGTCGCCGAAGCCTGCGACCGCCTCACCCGCGCCGGCGTGCCCCTCGGGAACCAGGCGGTGCTGCTGCGCGGCGTGAACGACCACCCGGTCATCATGCAGAAGCTCATGCGTGAACTCGTGAAGATCCGCGTGCGCCCGTACTACATCTACCAGTGCGACCTCGTGCACGGCGCTGGCCACCTGCGCACCACCGTCGCCAAAGGCCTCGAAATCATGGAGAGCCTGCGCGGCCACACCAGCGGCTACAGCATCCCCACGTACGTCGTGGACGCCCCCGGCGGCGGCGGCAAGATTCCCGTCATGCCGAACTACGTCCTCGCGCAGGGCGGCGGCAAGGTCATCCTCCGCAACTTCGAGGGCTACATCGCCGCGTACACCGAACCCGAGGACTACACCGGTCCGGACATGGCCGTCCCGCAGGAATGGGTGCGCCACGAACCTGGTCAGAGCGGCGTGTACGGCCTGATGCAGGGCGAACGCATCAGCATCGAACCGAAGGAGTTCAGCGAGAGCCGCGTCCGCCCCGGCGCCATGCAGCACCGCCTGAACAGCCGCGAGGACAAATGGCAGGCGTTCGGCGTCGGCGGGACCAGCACCGTCACGGACACTGCTCCGGACGGCATGACCAACGAACCCGAGCCCGCCCACAGCGCCGACTGAACCTCACCCGCACCACCCACAGGGCCGAGGGGCACCACCCTCCGGCCCTGCCCCCAAAGGAGTTCGCATGACCGCCACCACCGCCCGCCAACCCGAACTGAAAACCGCCCTGCCCGGCCCGAACACCAAGGCCATCATGGAGCGCGACGCGAAGCACCTCTCCACCAGCTACATGCGCCCCTACCCGTTCGTGCCCGACCGCGGCGAAGGCGTGTGGCTCACCGATGTGGACGGCAACACCATGCTGGACTTCTTCGCCGGCATCGCCGTGAGCACCACCGGCCACGCCCACCCGCACGTCGTGCAGGCCGTGCAGGCACAGATCGAGCGTTTCGCGCACGTGTGCCTCACCGACTACCCGCAGGAAATCACCACCAGCCTCGCCGAGCGCCTCGTGCGGCACGTCGAGCGCACCCTCCCGGACGGCCGCCATGAGAAGTGGCGCGTGTTCCTCGGCAACAGCGGCGCCGAAGCCGTCGAGGCCGCCGTGAAACTCGCCCGCAACCACACCGGCCGCAGCCACATCATCAGCACCATCGGCTCCTTCCACGGACGCACGTACGGCGCCATCACCCTCACCGGCAGCAAAACGAAGTACAAACGCGGCTTCGGCCCGCTGCTCCCGAACGTCAGCCACGTCCCGTACCCGAACCCCTTCCGCCCGCCCCTCGGCAGCACCGCCGAAACGTGCGGTCAGGCTGTCCTCAACTACCTGGAAGACGTGCTGTTCCAGACGGTCATCCCCGCCGACGAGGTCGCCGCGATCATCGTCGAACCCATGCAGGGCGAAGGCGGGTACATCGTGCCGCCCGCCGACTTCCTGCCTGGCCTGCGCGCCCTGTGCGACCGCCACGGCATCATGCTGATCTTCGACGAGGTGCAGGCCGGCATGGGCCGCACCGGCAAGATGTTCAGCTACCAGAACTTCGACGGCGTGCAGCCGGACATCATCACGCTCGCCAAAGGCATCGCGTCGGGCCTGCCCATCAGCGCCATGATGGCCAAAGAAAGCGTCATGACCTGGCCCGTCGGGTCGCACGGCAGCACCTTCGGCGGGAACCCCGTCGCCGCCGCCGCCGCGCACGCCACCCTGGACCTGCTCGAAGGCGCCGTGAAACACCCCGGCTGCGGCGACAACCTGATGGACAACGCCCGCACGGTCGGCGACTACATCCTCAGCGAACTGCGCGACATGCAGACCGAATTCCCCTTCCTCGGCGACGTGCGCGGCCAGGGCCTCTTCATCGGCCTGGAGTTCGTGAAGCCCGACGGCAGCCCCGACGGGAAACTCCGCGACGCCGCCAGCATGGCGATGTTCGAACGCGGCCTGCTGAACCTCGACTGCGGCGAATCCGTCATTCGCATCAGCCCGCCGCTGATCCTCACCCGCGAGGACGCCGAAACCGGCCTGAACATCATGCGCGAAACGCTCCGCAGCCTGCAGTAACCCCACAGGAGAAGGCCCCACGGACACTCCGTGGGGCCTTCTCCTGTGGGGTTAGCGGATGGGGGGGTCGCCGGCGGGCGGGTCGCGGCGCTTCGTGCTGGTGACGCCCGCGAGAATGCCGATCCCCAGCAGGATGACCGCGCCGATCAGCACATACGACTGCGGCCACCCGAAGGTGTTCCCCGCAATGAACAGCGCGACGATCAGAACGATGATCCCGATCATATAAATCATGAAGTTGCTCATGTGCTCCGTCCTCCTTAGATGAGTTGAGTGTAGGCAGCCAGACTGACCCTTGCATGACGCATTCCTTGAAGAAACGTTGCCCTGATCCTTAGAGCCTGATGACAAAACACGGTGCGCAGCGCAGCGTCAGTGGCCCGCGCGGGCCATCTTGACGCCTGAAGCGGCGATGGCCAGCGCCCCTCGAAACCGGAGAGGCGGCACACCGTGCCCTTCCATCCTGCGTGCCCTCTCACTCCTGTGGATTGTCCGGGAGCACGCCCCTCAATGTGCGCCACCCCGGGGCCGTCCCACCTCGGACTGCGCGCTCGCCAGGGCTCAGCCCGCGTCGCAGGCGTCCACGGCCTCGGAGGCGTCCACGAACCCTTCGGGAGAGAAGGTGTACGACACGTTCAGGTCGCGCTGCAGTGCCCCCCCGCGCCCCTCGATGCGGACCTTTACAAGGCGGCCTTCCACGAACGCGCTATAGATGCGGGCTGAAGTGTCCTCGTCGAACGCGAGCGCCTGCGTCTGCACCGGCAGGTACCCGACGATCCCCAGCGTGGGCGTGACCGTCTCCGCGCCGAACTGCACCGTCACGCGGTACAGGTTCCCGATCTGTTTTCGCAGGTCGTACGGGCGGTCATCGTCCGCCAGAAGCCGTACCGGTGTCGAAACGAAGAAGTTCAGGTTGCCGTCCCCGAGACACTTCATGAACAGGCTGGCGCGGTTGGTCTGCTCGGCGTCCAGAATGACCGTCCCCATGTTCTGCCCGGTGTACGGATCCCGGAAAGCCCAGTAGAACGCCTTCGTGCCAGGAATCCGCTTTTCCTGCGTCTCGGCGTGCACAGCGGAAGACAGAACGAGGGCGAGGGCTGCCCCCCAGCGGACAAAACGAGAAACCATACCGTGAGCGTAAAGGCACCCTGCTTGCATTGGCAGGGCGTCCCGCAAGCAGGCCGGACCACCGAGCGCGGCACCCATGGAACGCTGAAGCCGTATGCACGGGCTGGGCGCTATCGTCAGGGCGTGACCCCTGACGCCCTCGCGCGCGCACTGACCGGCCCGGCCAACCACCTGCGCCTCGAAGACGCCCCCGCCATGATCGCGCTCGGGCTCGCCGCCGCCATCCGCGCGCAGCTCACGGACGCGCACCCGCTGCGGGCCGCGCTGGACCGCCCACGGCTTGCGCTGCTCGCCCGGCACATGCGCGTCCGTGCGGACGTCACCTTCCTGCTGCGTGCCTGGAACGCCGCCGGGATCACGCCCGTGCTGCTGAAGGGCTTCGCGCACGCCCTCTTCACGCACGCGGACCCAGCCGCGCGCCCCTACGGGGATGTGGACCTGTGGCTCCCTGCGCCGCACGCTCCGCGCGCGCTCCTGGTGGCGCGGCACCACGGCTGGACGGACGACGGCCTGATCGACGCGCGCCCTGTGGACGCACGAGGTCGCTCACGCGTACAGCCCCAGCGGGCACGCGCGCCTCGACGTGCACCGCTGCATCACCGGATTCGGTATGGGCCGCGACGCCCACGTCCGGCGCGTCACGCGGGCAATGATTCACGACGCGCACGACGTGGCCCTGGGGACGCCCGCGCGCGCGTGCTCACCCCCGTGGACGCCGCGCTGTTGGTCGCCCTCACACGCTGCTGGAGCGCGGACGCCGGTCAGCCGAAACCCGCCGATTACCTCGACCTGCGCGCACTGCACGAGCGTTTCAGCGTGCAGCCCGAGCAGGTCGCGCGGCGCGCGGCGGCCCTCGGAGCGGCGCACACCTGGGCGGCGTTCCTGAAGCGCGTAAACCCGTGGGCCGGCACGCTCACACTCGACGAACCCCACGCGCGCGCGGATAATGACGCGGCGCTCCGACGGGACGGCCTGAATGCCCGCGCCGCGCAGCGGCGGTACCGATGGCGGACGCTGCCGGTCGCCGCGCATGATGTGCTCATGGCCACACCGGACATCCTGTGGGCGCACCGAGCAGTACGCGCAGGCGGTGACGTGCGCGCCGCCCCGCAGCGCCTAACCCTCCGCAGTTCGCGTGGGCCGCAGTTCGCGCAGGTGGTGTCTGCCGTGCGTGGCGTCACGTGGGTGACGCGGCTGCTGTACCCCCACGCGAGTGAACGTGGTGTGTGCCTGCCGCGCTCGCTCGCGCTGTACCACGCGCTTCTGCGCCGTGGCCTGCACGCGACATTCGTCAGTGGTGTTCGCCGCGCGGCGGACGGCATTGCCGGGCACGCATGGGTGGAGTGGCCACGGGAACTGCGTGACTTCGAGGAACCGAGGGTGCGGGACGCCTACCGGGTGACGTTCAAGGTCAGCCCCGAACGCTGAGGGTCGCCTGCGCCTGGGCTGCCGGGGCAGGTGCGTTCTGCCAGGAGCCGTGGGACTGCGGGTTTGTCTGGCCGGGCAGTACGGGACCATCAGCGCTGCTGATAGAACAGCGTATGAGCATTGTTGCCGTTTTCACATTATCGGCCCTTGGCCACGTTCACCCCACGCTGCCCATCGTTGCTGAACTGGTCCGGCGCGGCCACCGCGTCGTGTACTACTGCGGTGAGGCAGTCCGCCAGAAGATCGAAGCGACGGGCGCTGAGTGGCGCGCCGTGCCCTGGGACTTCACGCCTGTCGAGCGGGCGCCGCGGCCCCGGCTGAGCGCGTACGCCCTTGAGCAGGCACGCTGTGCCGAAACGCTGCTGCCCCAGCTCCTCAAGGAGCTGCAAGACCTCAACCCCGCGTGCGTCATGGTCGACTTCATGTGCTTCTGGGGTCGCATCGTGGCGCGCACCCTTCAGCTTCCCACCGTGAACCTCAGCAGCAGCTTCGCGCTGGGTCCGGGCGTGCTGCCCCCACGTCCCGTTCTCATGGCCCTCGACCTCGCCGGCGCTCCCCTGCAGGGTGCCCGCGAGGTGCTGGCCGTGCGGCGCACCACGCAACGCCTGTCGCGTCAGTACCGCCAGGCGGACCTTCGGACCCAGTTTGATCTGCTGTCCATGGACGGGGACGACGTGCTGGTGTGCACTGCGCGCGCCTTCCAGCCGCACGCGGAACGCTTCGGCGAGCGGTTCCAGTTTGTGGGCCCGTCCGTCGCGCCCCGCGCCCGCGAGGCCACCACGGACCTCCCCCGGCTGGACGAGCGGCCCCTGGTGTACGTCTCGCTGGGCACCGTGTTCAACCACAAACTCGATTTCTTCCGTGAGTGCGTTCATGCGTTCGCGGATGGGCAGTATCAGGTGATTTTGTCGGTCGGGCAGAGCACGGACCCGGCAGCGCTCGGGCCGCTGCCGCCGCACATGCATGCCCGGGCGTACGTACCGCAGCTGGACGTGCTCGCCCGCGCGGCGGTATTCATCACGCACGCCGGCATGAACAGCGTGTCGGAAGCCATGGCTCACGAGGTCCCGGTGGTCGCGGTGCCGCAGGCGGCGGATCAGTTCACGATTGCGCAGCGCGTGGCGGCCCTGGGTGTGGGCCGGAATCTGCTGCCGTTCCAGCGGCGTGCTCGGCACCTGAGGGCCGCCACGGACGCCCTCGTGGCCGACGCAGCGGTGCGTTCGCGCTGCCGTGCGCTCCGGCAGGCGTTCGAGCAGGCCGGCGGTCCCACGCGCGCTGCAGCTGTCATAGAGGCCCGGATGGCCGGGCAGGCCTGACGCCGGAGGGTCCCCGGGTGCCGTGGAGGCGCGCGGCGCCAGCCGGGAAGGCGGCTGGCAGCGCCCGGCGGCCTCTCCGTGCACCCCATCGGCCCGCCTGGGTGCACCCCTCGCTCGTTTTGCCCGGAATGGCGAGGGCCGCTCAGGGGTGGCGTATTGATCCAGCACACACGACGCCGGCCTGCCCGGTGCGGCACACTGAGGCATGTCCGGTGCTTCTCTCCCGCCCGATGAGCCTGCGCGGCTCTTTGACCTGGCACGCACCTCCATTCTGGACAGCGCTGCCGAGGCCAGCTTCGACCGTATCGTGCGTCTCGCAGCGCGCCTGCTGAATGTGCCCATGGCGGCGATCAACTTCATTGACGTGGATCGTCAGTGGGCGAAGGCGGCTGTGGGGCTGTCGCGGGGCGACACGCCGCGTGAGCAGGCCTTCTGCGCCTGGACGATCCGTCAGGACGCGCCGCTGGTCGTTCCGGATGCCACGCAGGATCCGCGCTTCACGTCGAACCCGTTGGTGCTTGGTGAGCCGGGGATTCGTCTGTATGCCGGCGTGCCGCTCACCACTGCTGGCGGGCACCGGATCGGCGCGCTGTGTATCGTGGATCAGGCGCCCCGTGACGTCAGTGAGGAAGCGCTCGAAACGTTGCAGGACCTCGCGGCCCTGACCGTGGATGTGCTGGAGGCCCGCCAGTTGCGCCTCATGAACACCGCAAACGAGGTGGAGGACGAACGGTACGTGCAGGCCGTGCAGGCGGTGCAGGGGGCGGTGGAGGCGGACTCGGTGGTGGAGGCGGGCGTCGCGGCCCTCAGGGTGGTGGGCGAGACGCTGGATGTGGACTGGGTAGGCCTGGTGCAGTTCGGGGCTGGGGTGGTGCGGGTGCATTCGGCGCACGTTCCAGCCGACCTTGACGTGGAAGTGTCGCGGCTGGAGGCGTACCTGCGGGCGGCGGACGACGTGTTCACGCAGGCGCTCCCGACCCTGGCGGACGCGCAGTACGTGGACGAGTACGCATTGCAGCCGTTGGCGGCGCCGTTCCCGTTGCAGGCCGAGGTGCGTGTGCAGGGGGCCGCCTGGGTGCCGGTGGGCGCTGTGCACGGCAGCACGTACCTGCTGGTGGCGCTGCGGTTCGCGCGGCGCGCGTGGACGCTCAACGAGCGCGCGCTGCTGGAGTTGACAGCTCGGCAGGTACGGGCCGCTTTCGCGCGTCCGCGCCCATAAGGGCCCGGCGGCCGGGAGGCGTAGCGCGTCCGTTCAGTCGGCGGTCCGGCCGGCGCGGGCTGAGCGGGTCAGTGGTGGGGAAAGTCCGGGTGGACGACGTCCTCGCGGGTGGCGCCGCGGATCTGCAGGTGGCGCAGGACCCCCGGGAGTGCGGCGGTCACGGCGGCGCGCGCGGCGGTGGTGAGGGGCACGCCGGTGGCGCCCCACAGCGCCTGCACGCGTTCGGCGGCGCTCAGGTGGGCGGGCGCGCCGAGCACCATGAGCGTCCGCAGGGGCGGACCGGCGGTCGTGGTCACGGGCAGGATGACCTTGCCGTGCGCGTCGCGGGGGAGGGCGGCGGGGTTCACGTGGGGGGCAAACCGCTGGAGGCTGGTGTCGTGCAGGCGCAGGCCGTCATCCCAGCCGTAGGTCTGCCGGGTGGCGGGGTCGAGCCACGCGGCGTCTTCGGCGATGAGCTGCCAGCCGGAGGTGAGCAGGCGGAGCGCGGCGGTGCTTTTCCCGGCGCCGCTCTCGCCGGTGAGGGCGACGGTGTGCGCGCCGCGCGTGAGGATGGCGGCGTGCAGGGGCAGGAGGCCGCTGGCGCGGTGCGCCTCAGTGAAGGCGAGGTGCGCGGCGAGGGTTTCCTGCGCGCTGGGGTGGTCGGGGAGGTGCAGCGTGCTGGTGTGCGCGTCCACCTGGAAGGCGAGGGTGGAGCCAGCAAGTGCCCAGTGGGCGCCGTCGGCGATCAGGGGGAGGGGGCCCTGGGCGGTGGTGATGGTGCGTGCAGCGCCGTGCGCCGCGCGGGGCAGGGGAGGGCGCACGTGGAGGGTGTGCCGGGCGGGGGCGGGGGTGGTGGCCCGGGCCCATTCGGCGCGCAGGGCGGGGCGGTCCGGGCCGTGCACAGTGACGGTGGTGTGCAGGCTGCGGAAGTGGTTCACGCGTGCGTGACGAAGTGCCGGCGATGCAGGTCGTCGAGCGTGGTCTGCGCGTCAGCTTGGGCGTCGTGGGTGGGGGCGCCGAGGTCCTGCAGGAGTTGCGTGATGGTGTGGGTGGTGGCGGGCAGGGCGTTCCAGATGGCGCGGGCGGTGCCGTTGAGGCTGACCATGTCGCCGGTGTTGGCGTGTAGGAGGACCAGTTCGTCGTCGAGGTCGGTGGCCAGGGCGTCGGGGGTGGGCGTCCACATGGGCGCAGCATAGCGTCCCTGGCCAACGTCTGATGGTCAGACCAGTAGGCATATATAATTTTGACAAAAATCACATTAAACTCAGGTCCGGAGAAAACCATGACTTTTACCCCCCGCGAGACGACCTCTCGGGCGCCTTCCGCTATGCGCCCGCCCTACCAGAAACCCACCATCAAGCCGCTCGGCGCCTGGACGAACGTCACGCTGGCCATCTCGGTCCCCATTGGACCCGGCAGCCGCATCTTCTACGGCCTCAGCAACCCCCAGACCCCCCAGGACACCTGACAGGACCCCCCATGACCCGAAAAGCGCTGCCCCTCATGGCCCTGCTCGCCCTCGCCGCGTGCAGCCAGCCCACCACCCAACGCCCCCAGCCCGCTCCCGCGCAACCCGCCAGCGCCGGCGTGTACGAAGTCAGCTTCCTGAACGCCTTCAGCAAGAATGCTGATACGCGCGTCACCGCCCTGCCGACCGCCAGCCTGCGCGGCCAGACCCTCGGCAACGTCAGCGGCGCCCTGAACTTCAGCAAGCTCAGCGTCGACACCTTCACGGTCGAAAGCACCGGCAAACGCTACGTGCGCGCCACGTACCGCGTCACGAACAACACCGGCCGCGCCATCGAGAACCTGACGTTCGTGCCCCTCAACACCGACGACACCGACGGCGACGCCAGCAACAACGCCACCACCCCCACCGTCGGCGCCACCGCCTTCAAGGACGTCCGCTACTACGACGGCAGCGACGCCAGCGCCCGCGCCACGGCCCTTACGCCCACCCGCGCGCAAACCTACGACCCCAACACCAACAGCGTCAGCAACGACGCCAGCGCCACGCCGTACCTCACCGGCCTCGACACCAGCGCCCTCACGCCCGACGCCCCCGCCGGCCTCAGCGCGAACTTCGTCGCCCCCGCCGGCTGGCGCGCCAGCACCTTCCTCGCGCCCGGCGCGAGCAGCGTCGTCACCTTCGCCGTCAGCCTCGACATGGCCCAGACGCCCGCCGGCGACCCCTTCGCGTTCAGCGTCGTCGTCACGGCCGCGGACGAACCGCAGCCCATCACCCTCACCGCCATTCACGCCGCGCAGGGCGCCACGCCCAACGGCGACGCCGCCACCCCCCTGAACGGCCAGGCCGTCACGGTGCAGGGCGTCGTCACCGGCAACTACAGCGGCGCCGGGAAACTCAACGGCTTCTACATTCAGGCGCCCGACGCCGACGCGGACGCCGACCCCACCACCAGCGAAGGCCTGTTCGTGTACTGCGGCGGCACGTCCACCTGCACCGACGTGAACGTCGGCGACCTCGTGCGCGTGAGCGGCACCCTCGCCGAATTCGGCGGCGGCACGCAACTCGGCACGGTCACGCGCCTCGACGTCATGGCCACCAACCAGCCGCTCCCCGCGCCCGTCGACGTGACCCTCCCCGTCGCCACCACCGGCACCTGGGAACGCTACGAAGGCATGCGCCTGCGCTTCCCCGGCACCTTGACCGTCACCGACAACTACGGCTACGGCCGCTACGGCCAGCTTGGCCTCAGCAGCGGCGGCCGCCTGTACAACCCCACCAACGGCAACGACGCCAGCACCGCCGACCTCAACACCCGCCGCAAGATCATCCTCGACGACGGCGTCAGCAGCCAGAACCCCGGCACGCTCGCGTACCTCAGCGACCAGAACACCCGCCGCACCGGCAGCACCACCGCCGACCTCGCCGGCATCTGGGCGCAGAACAGCGGCGGCTACATGCTCGAACCCACCGGCCTCGTCGCGTTCACCGACGCGAACCCCCGCCAGGACAGCCCCAACGACGTCGGCCAGAACGCCACCGTCCGCGTGGCCGGCGCGAACGTCCTCAACTACTTCACGGCACTCGTCAACAGCAACACCGGCTGCACGACCGACGGCGTCGACGCGAACGCCCGCGGCGCGAACAACTGCGGTGAATTCCTGCGCCAGCAGGCCAAAGTCGTCGCTGCCCTCAAGGGCCTCAACGCCGACGTCGTCACCCTGATGGAGGTGCAGAACAACGGCGACAAGGCCCTCGCCAACCTCACCGACGCCCTCAACGCCGCCGTCGGCGCCGGCACGTACGACTACATCCACACGGGCACTATCGGCACCGACGCCATCCACGTCGCCATGATCTACAAGCCCGCGAACGTCACGCCCGTCGGCGCGTACCGCATCGACAACAACAACGTGTACTCCCGCCCGCCGCTCGCTCAGACCTTCAAGGACAACCACGGCGGCGTGTTCACCGTCGTCGCCAATCACCTCAAGAGCAAAGGCAGCTGCCCCACCAGCGGCGACATCGACAACGGCCAGGGCTGCTGGAACACCCTGCGCGTCCAGCAGGCGCAGGCGCTGCTGAACTTCGTGGACACCCTCAAGACCGCCACCGGCGACCAGGACGTCCTGCTCATGGGCGACTTCAACGCGTACGGCAACGAGGACCCCATCAACACCATCGTCGCGGGCGGCTTCGAGAGCCTCAACAAGCGCATTCCCGCCGAGGACCGCTACAGCTACCAGTTCGGCAGCCTGTTCGGGTATCTCGATCACGCCCTCGCCACCAACACCCTCGCGGGGCAGGTCACGGGCATCACCGAGTGGCACATCAACAGCGATGAACCCACTGTCGCCGACTACAACGTCGAATTCAAGAACGTCCCCGGCTGCACCTCCGCCAGCTGCACCGGCCTGGACCTCTACGGCCCCGGCCCGTTCCGCGCGAGCGACCACGATCCCGTCCTCGTCGGCCTGAACCTCACGCCCACCAATGCCCTCGGCGTGAACGCCACCGGCGCGGGCACCGCCACCACCGGCCAGCCGTACACCCTCACCATCAGCTCGACCGGCACCCCCACCGCCCTCAGCGTCGACTGGGGTGACGGCACCACCGAACCCGTCGCGGCGAACGCCACCAGCGCCAGCCACGCGTACGCCAGCGCCGGCGCGCGCACCATCACCGTGACCGCCACGCGCGGCACCGAAACGCAGACCGCCACGCAAAACGTCACCGTCGGCGACGCCACCGTGACCCTCACCGCGCCCGCCACCGCCGCCGTCACCATCGGCAGCGGCACCACCCTGAGCGCCACGCTGAGTGCCGCGTACAACCTCGGCAGCGTCACCGTCACCGCCGCCACCGCCCAGAGCGGCCTGAGCGCCACCGTCACGCCCGCCACCGCCGGCAACGGCACCACCGCGCTCAGCGTCAACGTGAGTGCCGACAGCGCCGTACCCGCCGGCACGTACCCCATCACGCTCACCGCCACTGGCACCGGCGTCAGCGACAGCAAAACCGTGAACGTCACCGTGAGCGCCGCGCAGGCCGGTGTGGGCCGCCTCGTCATCAGCCAGGTGTACGGCGGCGGCGGCAACAACGGCGCGCAGTACAAAAACGACTTCATCGAGCTGTTCAACGCCGGCAGCGGCCCCATCAGCACGCAGGGCCTGAGCCTGCAATACGCCGGCCCCACCGGCGCGTTCGGCACCGCGAACGTCTTCGCGCTGCCCGCGCTGACCGTCCAGCCCGGCCGTTACGTGCTCGTGCAGCTCGCCGCCGGCACCGGCGGCACCGTGGACCTCCCCACCCCGGACGCCACCGGCGCCCTCGCGCTCGGCGGCACGAACGGCAAGGTCGCTCTCGCCAGCAGCACCGCCGCCATCAGCGGCAAGAGTGACGCGAGCGTCCTCGACTTCGTCGGGTACGGCAGCGCCAACGAATTCGAAGGCACCGCCGGCGTCAGCGCCCTCAGCAACAGCACCGGCGCGCAACGCAAGAACGCCGGCTGCACGGACACCAACCAGAACAGCACTGACTTCAGCGTCGCGGCGCCCACGCCCCGCAACAGCAGCACCGACGCGAACCTCTGCCCCTGAACCCACCCGCAACCACGGAGGCGCCCGGCATGATCGGGCGCCTCCGTGCGTTCCAGCCCGCCCCCTGACCCCACCTGAGGTTTCTCCTGCTACAGTCGGAACGTTCACGCCGCGTGAGGCGTGAGCAACAGCTGATCCCACCACGTGAGATGGGAGAAAGAGGACCTATGACTACCACCCCGCGGAGCGGCCTCGACCGCTACTTCGGCATCTCGGAACACGGCTCGACCGTCCGCCGCGAACTGCGCGCCGGCCTCACGACGTTCCTGACGATGAGCTACATCCTGTTCGTCAACCCGCAGACGCTCAGCCTCGCCATTCCCGTCGACAACGCCTTCGTGCAGCTGCTGATGGTCACCGCCATCGCCGCCGCGTTCGGCAGCCTGATGATGGGCCTCGTCGCGAAGTACCCGTTCGCGCAGGCACCCGGCATGGGCCTGAACGCCTTCTTCGCCTTCAGCGTCGTCCTCGGCCAGAAGATCCCCTGGCAGACCGCCCTCGGCGCCGTGTTCATCTCCGGCCTGCTATTCGTCCTGCTCAGCGTCATCGGCGCGCGGCAGGCCATCGTGCGCGCCATCCCCAACAGCCTGAAGTTCGCCATCACCGCCGGCATCGGCGCGTTCCTCGCGTTCATCGGCCTGAAGAACGCCGGCATCGTCATCAGCAACCCCGCCACGTTCGTCAGCCTCGGGAAGTTCAGCAGCGCCCCCGTCCTGATCGCCGTCGCGGGCCTGATCATCACTGCCGTCCTGCTCGCCCGCCGCGTGAAAGCCGCGATCCTGTGGGGCATCCTTGCCAGCACCGTCCTCGCGATCATCACCCGCGCGCCCGTGTACCCCGGCGCGAAAGAAGGCACGTTCGCGCCGTTCGCGGGCTTCACGAACGGCCTGATCGCCGCGCCCGTGTGGCCCGCCGACCTCGTGTTCAAACTCGACCTCGGCGGCGCCCTGGGCCTCGGCGTGCTCGGCGTCGTCTTCACGTTCTTCTTCGTGGACTTCTTCGACGCGACCGGCACTCTCACCGGCCTCGCGCAGAAAAGCGGGTACCTCAGCGAAACCGGCGACCTGCCGCGCGCGCGCCGCGCCTTCGCCATGGACGGCCTCGCCGCCATGTTCGGCGCCCTCATGGGCACCAGCACCACCACCGCGTACATCGAAAGCGCCAGCGGCATCGAGGAAGGCGGACGTACCGGCCTCACCGCCGTGACCGTCGGCGTGCTGTTCCTGCTCGCCATGTTCCTCTGGCCGCTCGCGGGCGCCATCCCCGCCGCCGCGACCGCCCCCGCGCTGATCCTCGTGGGCGCGCTGATGTTCGACGGCCTGCGCCACGTCCACTGGGACGACGCGAGCGACGGCATCCCCGCGTTCCTCGCGGTCATCGCCATGCCGCTCACGTACAGCATCGCGAACGGCGTCAGCTTCGGCGTCATCAGCTACGTCGCCATCAAGGCCCTCAGCGGCCGCGCCCGCGACGTTCACCCCGCGCTGTACATCGTCGCCGCGCTGCTGCTCGCACGCTACATCTGGCTGGCGGAGTAACCCGCACTGCAGGAGGGGCGGGCCGTCCGGCCCGCCCCTCCTCATGCGCGTGGACCTGGGCGGGGAGGCGCCCCGCAAAAGAGCCGGTGCGGGGTGCCTCCCGGACGGACGCGCGCGCCTGTGCGTTTCGTTCGCAAGCCCTTAACGGCCCGGGAAGGCACGGCGCGCGCGCGTGCGGTACGGTGCGCGCATGACCTCGCCGATCCTCGACCTTGCGGGCGTGACGCTGGACGTCAACCACCTCCCACGCGCCGCGCGGTACTACGCGCAACTGTTCGGCCTGACGCTGGAAACCCTTGACGACGAACGCGGCGTCGCCACCCTGCGCGTGAACGACCACCAGACCCTCACACTGTGGCGCCCCACCACCCGCACCCACCCGGACGACACGCTCGCGCCCCTGCGGGCACGCGGCGCGTCGCACCTCCATTACGCCTGGCAGGTTCACCAGGACGACCTCGACGCCTGCAAAGCCACCCTCGACGCGCACGGCGTGCCGTGGCAGGCCATCAACCTCGGCACCGACGACCACCCGGACGTCGGCCTGTACTTCCTCGACCCCTGCGGCCACGGCTTGGAGCTGCGCGGCGTGAACCCCGACGACGAGCGCCGCCCATTCCTGCCCGTGCGGCCCGTGCCGCGCCCCACCTGGGCACTGCCGATCCTGGGCCTGCGCGAGGTCGCCCTCGCCTTCGAGGACTACGCCGCCATGAAGACTCGCCTGCCCCGCGCGTACGGCTTCGCGTTCGCGAAGGAGCAGGACGGCCGCGACTTCGCGCAGTTCACCCTCGGGCCGAGCGCCGAGGAGGACGGGAACGGCACGCCCCGCCGCTGGCTGTACGCGTGGGACCCGCAAATCGGCCTCGCGGACATGCCCGGCGGGGACCACGCCACCGTCAGCTTCTACGCGGACGTGCCTGACGTGACCCGGCGCGTGCAGGCCGAAGGGCTCCCGCACGTCACCCTGCCCGGCGGGGCGCTCGCGGCGCGCGACCCGGACGGGCACGTGTTCGTGTTCCACCCCGCGCCCGCCCGGCCATGACCGCCCCCCGCAAACCCGACTTGACGCCCTACCTCGGGCAGCGTGTCCGCGTCATCGTCGACCGGCCGCTCGGGAGCGTCCACCCGCGCCACCCGGACCTCACGTACCCCGTGAATTACGGCGAGCTGCCCGGCACGACCAGCGGCGACGGGCACCCCATCGACGCGTACCTCGTCGGCTGGGACGTGCCCCTCCGCGAGGCCGAAGGCACCGTCGCGGCCATCGTCATCCGCCCCGGCGACCACGAGGACAAACTCATCGTCGTGCCCACAGGCGCGGCGTGCACGGCCGAGCAGCTGCGCGCCGCCGTGCACTTCCAGGAGCGGCACTTCGCCGGGAGCCGACTGATTCCCGGTACGCTGGGCGCGTGAGCACCCCCACCACCCTCATCACCGGCGCGACCGGCGGCATCGGCCGCGCCCTCGCGGACGCCCTCCACGACCACCAGCTGATCCTCGCCGGTCGCGACGCCGACAAGCTCCGCGCCCTCGCCGAAGCCCTCCCGAACGCCCACACCCTCACGCTCGACCTGCACCACCCCGAAACGTTCGCGGACGCCCTCCAAGACCTCGGCGTGATCACGAACGTCATCCACAACGCCGGCGTCGTCGACCTGGGCCGCGTCGCGGAGCAGGACGCGGACGTGTGGACGCGCACCCTCGCCGTGAACGTCGTTGCGCCTGCCGCGCTCACCCGCGCGCTCCTCCCGCAACTGCGCGCCGCGCGCGGCCACGCCGTATTCATCAACAGCGGCGCGGGCCTGCGCGCGAACGCCGGCTGGGGCAGCTACGCTGCCAGCAAGTTCGCACTGCGCGCCCTCGCGGACGTCCTGCGCGAAGAGGAAGCGGCGCACGGCGTGCGCGTCACCACCGTCTACCCGGGCCGCACGGACACCGACATGCAGCGCAAGGTGCGCACGCAGGAGGGCGGCGAGTACCAGCAGGACGCGTACATCGATGCGCGCAGCGTCGCCGCGACCGTCCGGTTCGTGCTGCACGCGCCGCGCGACGCGGACCTCACGGACGTGACCGTCCGCCCCGGCGTGCGCTGATTGCGAGTGTCTCAAGGTGGGGCGCGCCACGTCGGCGCGCCCCACCGGCCTGCTCAGGAGGGGCGCACTGCAGAGCTAAACGCCCCTGAACGGCCACTTCATCCGAACCGGCCGCGCCGTCCGCACAGTGAACTCGACGCATCGTCAAGGGAGGCTCACGTATGCACCGACGCTGGTTGACGGCTCCACTCACAGCCGCGCTCCTCACCGCCTGCACCACCCCCGGCACCACTCCGAGCGACGGCAACGGCCCACCCACCGGCGGCACACCGCCCCCCACGGACTTCACGCTCGCGCCCACCACCGTCACCGTTCCCGAAGGGCTGCGCAGCGCCCCGTTCAACGTGCCCCGCACCCTCAACGTCCCCAGCGGCAGCCGCGTCCGCGTGCTCGCCCGCGTGCCCGGCGCGCGCTTCCTGCTGGTCCTCCCGAACGGGGACGTCCTCGTGTCCCAGCCGGGCGCCGGACAGGTTGCCCGCATCCCCGCCGGGGGCGGCGCGCCCACGCCACTGCTCACGAACCTGCGCAAACCGCATGATCTCGTGCTCGCCACGCGCGGCGGCACAACGTACCTGTACGTCAGTGAAACGCACCGCGTCGCCCGCTACCCGCTCGTGAACGGCATTCCCAATGCCAGCGCCGCGCAGGTGATCGTCGCGAACCTCCCGGACGCCAGCACGCCCGAACTCAAGGGTGCGTACGGCCACGAACTGAAGAACATTGCCCTGGACGGCGACACGCTGTACGTGGCCATCGCGTCCGCCACGAACGCCGACCCGGCGGACCTTGCCGGCACCCCCAAACGCGGCGCCGTGTACGCTTACAACGCCGACACGCCCGCCCAGGACGGCCCGGCCGGACGCCTGGTCGCGCAGGGCCTCCGCAACGCCGAGGGCCTCGCCATCCAGCCGGGCACGCGGGACCTGTGGGTGGCCGTGAACAACCGCGACAACGTCGCCTTCCCCCGCCACGCGGACATCGACGGGGACGGCAGTGACGACTACGGCAAGGTCCTGCAGGGCTTCGTCGACAATTACCCGCCCGAGGAGCTCATCCGCGTGCGCGACGGCGGCAACTACGGCTGGCCGTTCTGCAACCCGAACCCGGACGGCGGGTGGCTGAACATGCCGCTCGAACGCGACGTGCAGACGAACGCCGACGGCAGCCGACTCGACTGCAGCAGCGCCGATCGAGTGACCGTCGGCATGACCGCGCACGCCGCGCCACTCGGCCTGACGTTCTGGACGGGCGCGAGCGTCCCCGCGCCGTTCCAGGGTGCTGCCGTCGTCGGGCAGCACGGCTCCTGGAACCGCACCAGCTTCAGCGGGCACGCGTTCGTGCTGTTCCCGAACACTGCAGGCGGCCTCGGGCCGGCCCGCGACCTCGTGACGGGTTTCGTGACGGACGCCGTCAACAAGGTCCGCTGGGGCCGCCCCGTGGACGCCGCGGTCGCCCCGGACGGCGGGCTGTACCTCAGTGACGACCTGAGCGGCACGGTGTACCACCTGCAACTCCCGCAGTAGCCCTGCCGCGCCGAACGTCCGACGCGAGGGCCTCAGGGCGCCGCGCGGCGGACGGCGCCCGCTGGCGCCTGACTTCGGGCCGCCCATATGCTTGCATGAAGGGTGCTCCCTTCCGCCTACCGCGCTGTCCTGTTCGACCTGGACGGCACCCTCCACGACCGCGACGCCACGGTGCGCGCCTACCTGCAGGGGCACGTGAAGCGTTACCCCGCCCCCGCCGCGTACGGCGCGCGCTTCCTGACCCTCGACGATTTCGGGTACCGCTCGAAACGCGAGGTGTTCCCGCAACTCGTCCGCGAGTTCGCGCTGCTGCACGATCCGGACGCCCTGTACGCCGACTACTGCACCCACTCGCTCGCGCGGCCCGCGTGCATGCCGCACGCGCACGCGGTGGTGGATGACCTGCGCGCGCACGGCGTCCGTGTGGGCGTCGTCACGAACGGGTGGAGCGACGCGCAACGCACCTGCCTGGACCGCCTGGACCTGACGCGCCGCGTCGATGCGGTCGTGATCAGCGAGGAGGTCGGTGTCAGCAAACCCGCGGCGCGCATCTACCATCTTGCCCTGAACGCCCTGGGGGTCACGCCCGCGCAGGCGCTGTTCGTCGGGGACAGCCCCAGGAACGACATTGCCGGCCCTCAGGCGATCGGGCTGCACGCGGCGCACCTGCCCACCAGTCATGCCCTCCCGCCGGGGGTGCACCCGGAGTACGTCTTAAGAGATTTACGGGACGTCACCCATATTGTGCTCGGTCCCCCCGCACGGCGCCCCCTGCATCCCGGAACCTGAAAGGCATGTCGCTTCCCCTGCCCGACGCCCTTCCGCCCTGCGATGTGGCCGTCATCGGCGCCGGCCCCTCGGGCCTGAACGCCGCGCTCGTCCTGGGCCGCGCCCGCCGAGACACGCTCCTCCTCGACGGCGGCCCGCCCCGCAACGCCCCCACACGCGCCGCGCACGGCGTGTTCACCCGCGACGGCGCCGCGCCCCTCGACCTGAAACGCGAAGCGCTCGCGCAACTCCAGCCGTACCCCGTCACGCACCTCGAAGTGCAGGTCGCGGACGTGCAACCGGAAGGGGACGCGTTTCGCGTGTTCCTCGAGGACGGCCAGGACGTCCTCGCCACGAAGGTGCTGTTCGCCACGGGCGTCCGTGACCTCCTCCCGGACATTCCGGGCTTGCGGGAACGCTGGGGCAGGAGCGTCTACCACTGCCCGTACTGCGACGGGTGGGAGCTGCGCGGGCAGGCCGTGGGCGTGCTCGGCACGGACGACGCCACGCACCACCTCGCGCTGTCGCTCACGTCGTGGACGCGGGAGGTGACGATCTTCACGGACGGCCCCTCGCAGTTCACGGACGAGCAGCGGCTCGACTTCGAACGCCTCGGCCTGAACGTCGTGGAGGCGCCCCTGCGCCGCCTGGAGGGCGACGGGGAGAACCTCGCGTGCGCGTACACCGATGACGGCGCGTTTGCGATCACGGCGTTGCTGCTCAGCCCGAAGCAGGAGCAGGCGTCCGCGCTGCCCGCACGGCTCGGGTGTGACCTGAACGACAAGGGTCGCGTCCTCACGGACGACGTGACCGGCGAGACCAGCGTGCCCGGCGTGTACGCCGTCGGGGACATGACGGGCGCGCCGCAGTACGTCATGAGCGCCGCCGCGAGTGGCATGACCGTCGCCGTCGCCGTGAACACCCGCCTGATCCACGACGCCCGACTGCGCGAGGGCGCACGCTTCCACAAGGGCGCGCGCGTGCCCGAGCAGGAGGACACCGTCGAGCGGCAGCACGAATCCACCACCGGCGAGCCCGACGCCTGAAGCCCCGGCAGCCCTGCGGACGCGGGGCTGCCTCGGGGCAACTCCCCTCCTCCTCTTGAGCTTCGCATCATCGCCCTTCAGGAACGGCCCCCTACATTGACGGCTACACCAGACTCCCGCTCCAGAAAGGCCTGACCATGACCCAGAAAATCCAGATGACCCGCGAAGGCTACGAACGCCTCGAGCGCGCCCTCGAACACGAACGCCAGCGCCGCGACGAAGCGACCGCCAGCATGGCCGCCGTCCTCGACGACGCCATCGACCTGGAGGACCGCTCCTTGCAGGCCGCGCAGCATGACTTCGCGGGCATGGACGCCCGCATCATGGAACTGGAGGACGCGCTCGTCCGCGCGGAAATCGTGGACACCGTGGATGACGCGGACGGTCACGTCCGCATCGGCTCCGTCGTGGACCTGCACGACAACACGCAGAACCGCGACGTGCGCGTCCAGCTGGTCAGCGCCGTGGAGACGACGCTGCTCGACGAGGGCATCACGCACGTGAGTGACGACAGCCCCGTCGGGAAGGCCCTGCTGGGCCGACAGCGCGGCGACACCTTCACGGTGGACCTCGGCGACCGCCAGAAGGACTACACCGTCCAGAACGTCGAGCACCGCTGAGCGCGGCGCTTGAGCGCCCGGTTACGGGCGCTCAAGCTCGGGAAGGGCAGGCCAGCGCCGCGGTTATTTCCTGAGGAAGCTCAGGAGCGCGGCGTTCACTTCCTCGGCGAACGTCCAGAGGATGTTGTGCGGGCCGTCCTTCAGGACGACGAGTTCACTGCCGGGAATCAGGGCGGGGAGGCGCGCGGCGGTGGCGTCGAACGGCAGGATGCGGTCGGCGTCGCCGTGAATGATGAGTGTGGGGACGTGGGTGCGCGCGAAGGCGTCCACGTCCGCGCGGAAGTCCGTGAGCCACGTGTCCACGCACGCGAGGGTCGCCCGGGCGGAAGCGCGCGCCGCGACGTTCCAGCTCATGCGCAGCACCTCCTCGCTGACGCGCGTGCCGAGCAGGGCGTCGGCGTTGTAGAAGTTCTGGAGGAATTCCGTGAGGTACGCGGCGCGGTCCTGGCGGATGGCGGCCTTGATGCCCTCGAAGACGCTTCCGTCCACGCCTTCGGGGTTGTCGTCGGTCTTGAGGAGGTAGGGTGGAATGGGGCCCATTAGGACGGCTTTACGGACGCGTTCGGTGCCGTGCTGGGCGATGTAGCGGGTGACTTCGCCGGTGCCCATCGAGAAGCCGACGAGGGTGGCGCCCTCCACGTCGAGGTGCGTGAGGAGCGCGTGGAGGTCGGCGGTGAAGGTGTCGTAGTCGTAGCCGCTGCTGGGTTTGCTGCTGGCGCCGAAGCCGCGACGGTCATACGTGATGACGCGGTGGCCGGCGTCGAGGAGCGCGGCTTCCTGGCGCTCCCAGGAGTGGCCGTTGAGGGGGAAGCCGTGGATCAGCACGACGGGTTGGCCACTGCCGTGGTCCTCGAAGTAGAGGTCGATGTTCTGCCCGTTTTCCTGCCCGACCGTGACGTATGACATGCGTGCCTCCTGTAGGGTGGTGCCCTGGCGTGCTCAGCGTATGGGCGGTGGGGGAGAGGCACGATGAGAGGAGCTTGACCAGACCTTCGCGTTCAACATCAAACGAACGGCTGTTCCGGCACCCACGCTCCCGGGCCACACCCGTCCCTTTACCGCCCGCGCGTCTCGAACCCCAGGCCCTCCAGCAACGTCCGCGCGCTCGCCACGTCCTCCACGCTCTCCAGCCCCAGGCGAATCGCGCCGCCCTCCTCGCGGATCGCCAGCACCTCAATGTCCTTGATGTTCACGCCTGCCGCGCCCAGCGCCTGCGTGACTGCGCCGATCTGATTCGGCCGGTCCGGCACGGCCACCACCAGATCGAACTTCGGCGGCAGCAGGCTGCGCTTCACGACCGGCAGGCTGTCCCGCGTGCGCTTCCCCTCATGCGCCGCCGCCAGCAACTCCTCCGGCGCGTCCAGGTCCGCTTCCAGGCGCTCCAGCTCCCGCCGGAACCGCACGAGCGCCGCCCGCAGCGCCTCCTTGTTTTCCACGACCATGTCGCGGCTCATGCGCGGATCGCCGCTCGCCACGCGCGTCAGGTCTCGGAACCCGCCCGCCGCGAGCAGCGACAGCCGCTCATCCCGCGCCACCATGTGCGTCAGCGCCAGCGACGCCAGGTACGGCAGGTGGCTGATCGTCGCCACCAGATGATCGTGCGCGTCCGGCGGCATCACCACCGGCGCGGCCCCCAGGTGCTCCACCAGCGTCCGCGCCCGCGACAGCGCCGGGAGCGGCGTGTCGTCCGTGGGCGTCAGCACCCAGATGGCGTTTTCCAGCAGCGCCGCCGACGCGTGCTCCACCCCCCCGCGCTCACTGCCGGCCATCGGGTGCCCCGGCACGAAATTCCGCACACCCAGTTGCGCGAGCGCGTCGGCCACCGGGCCCTTCACGCTGCCCACGTCCGTCACGAGTGCTTTGGGGTTCAGGTGCGGCGCGAGGTCCGCCGCGAGCTTCGGGAGGGCCTTCACGGGCGCGGCCAGCACCACGAGGTCCGCGCCGTTCAGCCACGGGCCGGGCGTCGCGCGCGCTTCATCAATCGCGCCGAGCGCCTCGGCGGTGCGCAGCGCATCCGAGTTGGCGTCGTACCCGATCACTCGGCGGGCCAGGAACCGCCCGCGCAGCCCATGCGCGACGCTCCCCCCGATCAGGCCGACGCCCGCAATCACAGCCGTCTCAAACAGCGGGGCAGGCTTCATGACGCGCAACCTACCACGCAGCGCGAACCCGGCTGGAACACCCGTCCAGACCGGCCGGCGGGGCTGTCACGTGCGGCGCGTCAGAGGCCACGGAACGCCTGACGCACCAGCTGCCGCCAGCGCCGCTGCCGGTGGCGGTAGAAGACCTGCGCGTACGCCCAGACGAACGGCGTGAAAAGGCCCGCCCGGACCTCCACCCGGTCGGTGTACCGCGTGCGACCGTCCGGCAGCGCCTGCACGATGATGTCGTGATTCCACGTGCGCGCGAGCCGGCCGTGACCGTGATCGTGCAGCTCAAACCGCTCGCGCCCGCGCATCGTGTCCGGGTCCGGGAACGACACCGAGATGCAGTGCGTTCCCGACAGCCGGACGCCGAGCACGCGCACGTGCACGACGTACTCGCCGGCCGCCCACCGGGCCGGCCAGGTGGCTGGCCGGAGCGGTTCGAACGTCTGCAGCGGCGCCGCCACGAACCGCAGGAGGGCAGGTTGCTGGACGTGCGCCCACACGCGGCCGACGGGCGCGTTCAGGGTGGTGCTCAGCGTCAGTCGCATCACGCCCACCCGGACGGCGGAGCGGCGCTCACCCTCCGCGCGGCCTGGCCGGCGAGGCTCAATGCGGCGCCCGCAGGGTGTGCCCGGCGGCACGGAGCGCGCCGAGCGCGTCGTTCAACCGCTCGGCCTTCACGAGCACGTAGTCCGTATTGAAGGTGCTCAGCGCGAAAATGCCGATGTCCGCGGCGGCGAGCGGGTTCAGGATGCTGGCGAGCACGCCCGTCAGGTGGAACGCGAACGGCCCGTGCAGTTTCAGCGCGGCCCAGCCGCCCTCGTGGCGCACGCCGTCGGGCACGTGCGCTTCGGCGGTGACCACCGAGAGTTCGTCGTCGGTGCGGGTCACGTGCCACACGTCGCCCTGCATGGCCCAGACGGGCGGGGGCGCGTCCGGGGAGAGCTGCGCGACAGCGAAGACACCAGGAAGGACGCTGAGGGTCAGAGGCATGCGTGCAGCGTAGCGTGCGCGCCCACCCCTCCGCTTGACTTCGAGCGCGCTCAAAGGCCTACAGTCCAGGCATTCGGCGCGCCCGCCCCACAGGGGCAGTCCAGCGGCGCGCTCCGGAGGACCCTATGCCCATCGATTCGACGTTCGACCCTCGCGCCACCGCCCTCGACGTGATCGCCGGTCAGGACCTGTCCGGCCGCGTGGCCCTCGTGACCGGCGCCACCTCCGGCCTTGGCGTGGAAACGGCGCGCGCCCTGCTGAGCGCCGGCGCGCGCGTGTACCTCGCCGTCCGCGACCCCGAACGCGGCGAAGCGACCGCCGACGCGCTCCGCAGCGCCACCGGCAACGCCGACGCGCGCGTCCTCCCCCTCGACCTCACGTCCCTGGCCTCCGTTCGGGCGGCCGCGCAGACGTTCCGAACGCACGAGGATCGCCTGCACGTCCTGATCAACAACGCGGGCGTGATGGCGACCCCGCCGAGCCGCACCCAGGACGGCTTCGAACTGCAGTTCGGCACCAACCACCTCGGGCACCACGCGCTGTTCACGGGCCTGCTCCCGGCGTTGCGCGCCGCCGCGCCCGCGCGGGTGGTGGCGCTGTCCAGCCTCGCGCACCGCATGAGCGACGTGGACCTCACTGACCCGAATTTCGAGCGTCAGCCGTACGACAAGTGGATCGCGTACGCCCGCTCGAAAACCGCGAACGCGCTGTTCGCCGTGGGCGTCACCGCCCGGCACGCGCACGACGGCGTCACCGCGAACGCCGTGCACCCGGGCGGCATCCTCACGGGCTTGCAGAAGTTCATTCCCGAGGAGGAACAGCGCGCGATGGGCTGGATGGACGACGAGGGCCGCAGCAACCCACGCTTCAAGACGCCCGAGCAGGGCGCCGCGACCAGCATCTGGGCGGCGGTCGGGCCGGAATTGGACGGCGTGGGCGGCCTGTACCTGGAGGACATCCACGAGGCGCGCCCGTTCGACCCGGCCCAGCCGTACGAGGGCGTGCAGCCGTACGCGCTGGACGCGGCCCGCGCGGCGGAACTATGGGCGCTGTCGGAACGCCTGCTGGGCGCGTAACCCCGCCACGACTGCAGAAGGCGCCCACCCGGTGGGCGCCTTCTGCGTGGAAGCTCACTCGGTGGCGACGCTCTGATCCACGCTCTGCGCGGCCGGCAGCACCATCCGGAAATGCGCGGCGGGGTCCACCAGCAGTTCCGCGATGCGGCGCGCCGCGCCGTGCTGCTCGCTCTTCACGAGCGTCTGGTGGTAGTCGCCGAGCAGCTCGCGGAGGTCCGCGACGCCCGTGGCGTTCAGCGGCAGGATGACGACGTTGCTGCCGCGCGCGAGGCGGCGGTTTAGCGCGGCGTCGTCCAGCCCGTGCTCCGGCTCGTGACGGAGGTACACGACGCCGCCGCTCATGCCGCTGCAGATCCACGGGCCGGGGTCGCCCACCACCACGGCGCGCCCCGCGGTCATGTACTCGAACGCGTACCCTTTGGCGTTCGCGCGGGTGGCGAGGCCGCCGAGCGTGTCGTCCACGGGCGTGCGCAGCTCGCCGCCGAGCACCACGTCCGCGCCGCTGAGGCGCACGCAGAAGCGGCTGTCGGCGTTCCCCTGAATCAGGAAGCGCCCGCCGATGGCGCCGTACGCGAAGCTCTTGCCGACGCTGCCGTCCACGCGTTCACCCTGGTGGTTGCGGCCCTTCAGGATCACGATGCGCCCACCGAGGCTGCTCTTGCCGACGCCGTCCTGCGCGCCGCCGTCCACCTGGATTTCCACGGGCGCGTTGTTGAACGCGCCCAGGCCGTTCCCGGGGATGCTGCCCGCCTCGAAGTGCAGTTTCACGCGGCTTGCGTTGGGTTTGCGGCGCGTGAGGGTGCCGACCAGGTGCGTGCCGAGCGCGCGTTCGGCGCTCGCGACGGGCCCGTCGCGGTACACGATCTCGTCCTCGCCCTCGTCCTCGATGGCGTCGTTCACCCACTCGCTCACCATGCGGGTCATGTAGTTCAGCGGCTTGTGGATGACGCGGCGGCCCAGGCTGCTCCACGCGGGCACGTCCTCGGCGGGCGTGAGCAGTTCCGTGAAGTCGAGCGCGGCGCCCTGCGCGACGAGCAGGTCGCTGCGGCCCGTGAGGTCCTGCAGGCTGTGCAGGCCGAGGCGCGCGACGATGCGGCGCAGTTCCTCCGCGAGACCGCCGTAGAACGCTGCGAGGCGGTCCACCTCGGTGGGCAGGACGCGCGGCACGAAGCGCTTGAAGCCGTGCGCTTTGGCTTCCTCCTCGGTTTCGACCTGCGTGGTGATGCCGACGTGACAGGTGTCCAGCTGACAGCCGCGGCAGATGGTGCAGCCGATGGCGACCATGCTGAGCGTCCCGAAGCCCACGCGGTTCGCGCCGAGCGCGACGACGCGCGCGACGTCCAGCGCGGTCTTGAGGCCGCCGTCCGCCCACAACTCGATCTTGTCGCGGATGCCGGCGCTCACGAGTGCCTTGTGCGCGCGTTTCACGCCGAACTCCACGGGCATGCCCGCGTACTTCAGCGCGTGGCTGCGCGCCGCGCCTGTACCGCCCTCGAAGCCGGACAGCGTGATGATGTGCGCGCCCGCCTTCGCGACGCCGAGCGCGATGGTGCCGATGCCGGGCACGACCGGAACCTTCACGCTGATTTTCGCCTGCGGTGCCACCGTCTTGAGTTCCTCGATGAGCTGCGCGAGGTCCTCGATGCTGTACACGTCGTGGTTGTTGCTGGGGGAGATCAGGTCGGTGCCCTGCACGGCGTGCCGCGCGGCGGCGACCTTCACGCTGACCTTCTTGCCGGGCAGGTGACCGCCCTCGCCGGGCTTGGCGCCCTGACCGACCTTGATTTCGATGACGTGCGCGCTGTTCAGCATGACGCTGCTCACGCCGAAGCGGCCGGACGCGACCTGCTGGCCGCGCCAGTGGTTGTACTGGCCGATCATGCTGGGGATCTCGCCGCCCTCACCGTTCATGGCGACGATGTTCAGGCGCTTGGCGGCTTCCACGTAGCTGCGGAACGCCGTTTCGCCCTGCGAGCCGAAGCTCATGGCGCTGATCACGAAGGGGAGGCTGTGGCCGCCGATGGCGAGGTCCACGCCGTCGGGGTCGACGTGCTCCGCGCCGTCCGGCGTTTTGAATTCGAGCAGCTGGCGGGCGCTGAGCGGCATTTCCAGCTCGAGCGCGCGAATGCGCTGCTGGTAGTCCTCGGCGCTGATCTCGCCGTTCGCGAGCGAGAACGCGGCCTTGAACACGCGCGGGTTGAAGCGCTGGTCGCGGTCCATGACCTCGCTGTTCGCGCCGTACTTCTCCAGGCGTTTTTTCAGGGTGCCTTCGAGGCCGGTGAGGGTGTAGCCGGCCTCGCCGCCCCAGAAGCCGCGCACGCCGAGTTCCGTGAGGAGGTCGCTGGCGAGGCCGAGCGCGCTGAAGTTCTGGCCGTAGCCGCGCAGCTCATGAATGCCCATGGTGCTCATGACCTTCTCGATGCCTTTGGTGAGGCCGCCCACGAGGTTCGCCTCGGCGCTCTCGCCGGAGTACAGGGCGTACATGGCGCTGGGTTCGGCGGCGTCCGCGCCCAGGCCGATCAGGACCATGACGTCGTGCAGGTTGCGGATCTGGGCGCTGCGCACGGCGACGCTGGTGAGGCGGCGCAGGCTCACGCCGTCCTCGTCGCGTTCCGCCGTGAGGTACCGGTCGAGCGCGCCGACGGCGAGCAGGATGTCAAGGGCCGCCTCGCCGTTCGCGTACAGGGCGGTGTCGTCGAGCAGCAGCACCTCGGCGCCCGCGCGGACGGCGTCGGCAGCGGCGCGTTTCAGGCGGGTGAGGGCCACGCTCAGCGGCTCGTCCGCGCGGAGGTTCGGGGTGAGCGTCGCCACGTGGAAGGCGGCCTGCAAGCCCTGCACGGTGAGCGTGCCGTACTTCCCGGCGACGGCTTCCGTGGTGGCGAGCACGGGCGTGAGCAGGTCCACGCTGTGCCCGTCGCTGCTGCCCGGCAGGGGGCGGCGGCCCAGGAGCACGCGGGTGCTGAAGTGCTCGGTTTCGCGTTCGCGGTCGATGGCGGGGTTCGTCACGACCGCGACAGTCTCCTTGAAGAATTCCGCGAGGTTCGGCTTCTCGGGCCGCAGGGCCGCCATGGGGCCGTCGAACCCGAGGGACGCGATGGGCTCGGCGCCCTTGTCGGCGAGGGCCTTGACGTAGTCCTCGTCCCAGCGGTCCCAGCCGAACGCGGCGCGCGCAGCTTTCGTGAAGGCGGGCGCCGCGTCGTTGGTCGGCGCGGCGTAGTGCGGCCCCTCGATGCGCACGTGCGCGTCGTCGAAGTTGTAGCCCTTGCCGTGTACGCGCTCCAGGATCAGGTTCTGGACGTTCTGGTTGTAGTGGAGTTTGACGGTGCCGCCGCTGAGGCACGCGACCATCTTCTCGCCGGGCGCGAACGGTTGCGGGTCGCGGACCATGGTGCCGAGCGGGATGACGCCGCGCTCGCTGCTCCAGAAGTACTCCTTCTCGGTCTCGCCGAACCACAGGGGGCGCAGGCCCATGGCGTCCACGCTGAACACGCACTCGTTGCCCTGACGGCTGATGATGGCCGCGGGGCCTTGCGCGAGCGGGCCGCCGCCGACGCGCAGGCCGATGTAGGCGTTCTGGAGGCTGCTGCTGAAGTGCCGCAGTTCGCTGATGACCGGCGGGAACACGCTCTCGATGGCTTCGAGCAGGCTCATGCCGCGGTCGAAGATGTAGCCGCTCAGCACGCGGTTGAGGTCCTGGCTGTCGCTGCCGCCGGTGAGCGGCAGGCCCAGCTGCGTGCCTTCCTTGCGGAGGCGGTCGATGGTGTTGATCTCGCCGTTGTGCGCGAGGAGCGTGAACGGCTGCACCTGCTCGAAGGTGCTGAGCGTGTTGGTGCTGTAGCGGTTGTGGCCGATGGTGCACACGCTCATGAAGTCCGGCAGGCTGAGTTCCGGATAGTAGCGGGGCAGCAGTTCGGCGCTGCCGCGCACCTTGTACACGACGCTGGCGGTGCTGAGGCTCACGACGTGCACGGGCAGTTTCGCTTCGAGGTCGAGGCCGAGCGTGAACAGTTTGCCGTTGCGTTCGTGGTTGCTGTCGCCGGTGACGAGGCCGGCGACCTGCACGAACTGCGGCTCGGTGAGGCGCGCGACGGGGCCGAGCGCGCGGGAGTACACGTTCCCCTGCTTTTCGAGCAGGACCTGCAGGCCGTAGCGGCCGGCGTGGACGCGCAGGGCGTCGAGCAGTTCGCGGGGGTTGTGGCCCTGCGGGACGAAGAAGTGCCCGACCCAGAAGTCGGCGGTGTCCACGACGCTCGCGTCGAGGCCAGCCTCGTCGAGGTAGCGCTTCCAGATCAGGCGGGGAATGTCGGTTTGGATGCCGGCGCCGTCGCCCTCGCCGCGGACTTCGCCGCTGCGGTGCGCCATGTGCGCGAGTTCCTCCAGCGCGCGCGTGACGTTGCCGTGTGTGGCTTCTCCGGTTTTGCGGATTTTGGCGATGATGCCGCAGGCGTCATGGCCGATCTCGTCGAAGTTGCCGGGGAAGCGGGGCTCCAGGCGGGCGCGTTCGGCCTGGCGGTACAGGCTCTCAGGGGCGCGCGTGGGTTGTTGGTCCGGGTGGTCGGGGGTGTGGGCTGCGCGGGTCATGGTCGGCCTCCTGGCGTGAGCGTGCCGGCGTGTGCCGGAATGCGTTCCTTCGGGTGCGGCTGAGGCACTTGGCGTCATGCGTACACCATTGGGAATTTATTCATTCCGTTATAGACCAACTTCGGGGTGGTTTGGAGGCACCTGTCCAGATGCCCCTTGCCAGGTGACAGGTAAACAGGCTGAAAAGTGCTCGTCCGTTTCATAATGTTGCGCGAGTGAGCAACAGAAGCTCTCGCCGTGCTGGGCGCCCTCTCGCTTACCCTGGACTCGGCCACCCTGCATTGACTGAATGAGGATTCTGAGCTTACACTGAGGGCATCACCCATCCCGGAGGTCCGTCTTGGAAACGTTGCGCGTATCCGGCAAATCCCGCCCCAATGCCGTCGCCGGAGCGATAGCGGCTCTGCTCAGATCCAACGGACAAGTTGAAGTGCAGGCCATCGGCCCTGCCGCCGTGAATCAAGCAGTCAAAGCCATCGCCATCGCCCGCGGCTACATCACCCCTGACCAGCTGGACCTCAGCACCCAGCCGTCCTTCGTAAAACTCGACCTGGAAGACGAAGAACGCACCGCCGTGCGCTTCACCATCCAGGGTCACAAAATCGACCCGGTCGCCTGAACCCACGCCCACGCCCGCCGAACGCCCCCGCGTGTTCGGCGGCGCAGGCGCGCACTATCCTGGGCGGTATGACCGACGCTCCCACCCGCGCGCCCCGCCGCGCGAACCCCGCGCGCGCCGTCGCTGTGCGCGTCCTCGCGCGCGTCCTGGGCGGCGCCTTCGCCGCCCCGACCCTCGACGAGGCCCTCGCGCACGCCCGCCTACCCGCGCGCGATGCCGGCCTTGCCACGCACATCGTGTACGGCGCGCTCCGCCACGCCCCCACCCTGCTGCCCGCCCTCGACGCGCTCCTCAAAGGCAGCACACCCATCAAGGCGCGCGCGCTGCTGCTCGCCGGGGCCTTCGAGAAACTGGTGCTCGGCACCGCCCCACACGCGGCCGTGAGCGAGTACGTCACGCTCGCCCGGGACGGCTTCGCGTCGCCCGGGCTTGTGAACGCCGTGCTGCGCCGCGTGGACGTCGCCCCCGACGCCAGCCCGTACGCCCTGCCCTCGTGGCTGGAGCAGGAATTCCGCACTGCGTTCGGTGAGGTCGCCCCCGACGCCATGCTGGACCAGCTGCAACCGTCCCCGCTGTGGCTGTACCTCGACGACGCCGGCGTCCGCGCCCTCGACGAGGAGGGCAGCGCCGTCGAGGGCGGACGCGGGGACGTATACCGCGTGGCCCTGGATCGCCCACTGCGCGAAACGCGCGCGTACCGTACCGGGCACGCGCAACCCATCAACCCGGCCAGTCACGCGTGCGTGCTGGCGCTCGGGGACGTGGACGGCCTGCCGGTGCTCGACCTCGCGGGAGGAGCGGGCGTGAAGGCCGCGATGCTCGCGCGGCGCGGCGCGCGTGTCACGAGCGTCGACAAAATCGCTGGGAAGCACCGGGCCGCGCGTGAGAACCTCGCGCGGCTGGGCGTGCAGGCGCAATTCGTGACGGCCGACCTGACCCGGCCGCTGAACGCGCCGCCCGCGCCGCTGGTGCTGCTGGACGCCCCGTGCACCGGCAGCGGCACCCTGCGGGCCCACCCGGAAATCAAGCTTCGCCTGACCGAGCCGGCGGTGGGGGAGATGGCGGCCCTGCAGCGCACCCTGCTGACACGCGCTGCGGACCTGGTGCAGCCAGGCGGCACGCTGGTATACAGCGTGTGCAGCCTCGCCGACGCCGAGGGGCCGCAGGTCGCGGCCGCGTTCCTGGCCGAGCATCCGGACTTCCAGGCCGAGGCGTTGCCGGACCTGCACGTGCCCGTCGTGCAGGCCGGTCCGGGCGTGCGGACGGTTCCGGTTGAGGGCGTGGATGGGTTTTTCATCGTGCGGCTGCATCGTCGCGCCCAAGGCGCATAGTCATACAAACAAACGCCCGTTTTATTCACGGGGATGTAAAGGAGGAGGCCGCCCCACAGGGCGGCCTCCTCCTTCCGACTCGCTTACAGGTTGAGGGCGGCGCGCAGCGCCACTTCCACCATCTGCCCGAACGTCTGCTGACGCTCCTCGGCGGTCGTCTCCTCGCGCGTGATCAGGTGATCGCTCACCGTCAGCACCGTCAGGGCCTTCGCGCCGTACTTCGCCGCGAGCGTGTACAGCCCCGCCGCTTCCATCTCCACGCCCAGCACCCCGAACCGCGCCCACTTCTGGAACGACTCCGGGTCATCCTGGTAGAAGGTGTCGCTGGAGAACACGTTCCCCACGTGCGTCCGGAACCCCTGCGCCTGCGCCGCCACGTACGCGCGCATCAGCAGCTCGAAATCCGCGATGGGCGCGAACGTGAACCCGCCGAAACGGTCTAGGTTGATGGCGCTGTCCGTGCTGGCAGCCTGCGCCAGGATGATGTCGCGCACGCGCACGTTCTCGTGGTAGCTGCCGCACGTGCCCACGCGCACGAGGTTCTTCACGCCGTACGACTGGATCAGTTCGTTCACGTAGATGCTGATGCTCGGGATGCCCATGCCGGTGCCCTGCACGCTCACCCGCTGGCCCTGGTACGTGCCGGTGTAGCCCAGCATGCCGCGCACCGTGTTGTGCTGCTCGACGTCCTCGAAGAACGTCTCCGCGATGTACTTCGCGCGCAGCGGATCGCCCGGCAGCAGCACGGTCTCCGCGATTTGACCTTCCTTGGCGTTCAGGTGAATGCTCATAACCGACACACTATAGCGGCTCTTTACGTCAAAAGTACACGAGGGGGGGTGGTCACGCCTACGTGACCACTCCCCGACGGTCCGCTTACTGCCGGCGGGTGTCCAGTTCCGGCTTCGTGTGCGTATGCTGCGCGGCGCCCTCGTGCGCGCCCGCCATCATCAGGCCGAGCTGCGTTTCGCTCGCCTCGCGCGCGTTCACCTCACCCGCGATCTGCCCCTCGAACATCACCAGGATGCGGTCCGAAAGGTTCATGACCTCACCGAGGTCCGCGCTCACCAGCAGCACCGCGAGGCCCTGATCGCGCGCCTCCACGATGCGCGCGTGAATGAACTCGATCGCGCCGATGTCCACCCCGCGCGTCGGCTGTGACGCCACCAGAATCTTCGGGTTCTTGCGCATCTCACGCGCCACGATGATCTTCTGCGCGTTCCCGCCCGAGTACCGGCCCGCGTGCAGGCTCGTGCTGCGCGGGCGCACGTCGTACGCCTCACTGAGCGTGCGCGCATTCTCCTCGATCGCTTCCAGGTTCAGGAACCCGAGCGACCCGGCGAACGGCGCGCGGTCATGCTCGCCCAGAATGAAGTTCTCCGCGGTCGTCATGTCCAGCACCAGGCCGCGCTCGTTGCGGTCCTCCGGCACGTGCGACACGCCCGCAGCGCTCACGGCGCGCGCGCCGCCCGTGACGCGCTGCCCCATGTACGTGATCTCGCCACTCGCGACGGGCAGCAGGCCCGTGATGGCCTCCACCAGTTCACTCTGGCCGTTCCCCTCGACGCCCGCGATCCCGACGATCTCGCCCGCGCGCAGGTTGAACGACACGCCGTTCACGGCCATCTTGCCGTGCTCGCCGCGCACACTGACGTTCTGGACGTTCAGGGCCACCTCGCCCGGTTGCGCGGGCGCCTTCTGGACGCGCAGGTTCACGTCGCGGCCCACCATCATCTTCGCGAGCTGCTCGCGCGTGGCGCCGGCCGCCGGGATGCTGCCGATCATCTTGCCGTCGCGGATGACGCTGATCTCGTCGCTGATCTCCAGCACTTCCTGCAGCTTGTGGCTGATGAAGATGACGCTGTTGCCCGCCTTCGTGTACTGGTTCTTGAGGAACTCGAACAGCTCCTCGGTTTCGTTCGGGGTGAGCACCGCGGTCGGCTCGTCCAGAATCAGGATGCGCGCGCCGCGGTACAGCGTCTTGAGGATCTCGACCTTCTGCTGCAGGCCCACTGGCAGGTCCTCGATCTTGTCGTCGGGGGACAGGTCGAAGTTGAACTGCTTGATGAGTTCCGCGACGCGTTTGCGCGCGGCGTTGTAGTTCAGCGCGAGCGGGCTGCCCGGCTCCAGACCCAGAATGACGTTTTCCGTTACGGTGAGCGGCTCGACGAGCATGAAGTGCTGGAACACCATGCCGATGCCCAGCTTAATCGCGTCGTTCGGCTCCTGCAGGTTCACGACCTGCCCGTCCACGAGGATTTCCCCGCTGGTGGGCGGCTGAACGCCGTACAAAATTTTCATGAGGGTGCTTTTGCCGGCGCCGTTCTCGCCGCACAGCGCGTGAATGCTGCCCCACTTGACGGTCATGCTGATGTTGTCGTTGGCGAGAACCAACGGGAAGCGTTTCGTGATACCGCGCAGCTCAATGGCGTTCACACTGGCGTGCTGATGCCCGGCGTGCAGGACGTCTGCCTTCGTCATCCCTACAGTGTACCAGCCGGCTCCCCTCCGGTTAAGACCACCTGAAGCCCCGCCTCCTGCCGGTCGGACGCGGCCGCATCAGTCCCAGCCGGGACGTATGCTGAGTGCACCATGAACATTGTGAAGACCCTGCACGACACGCTCGGCGGGCCGGAAAGCATCTGGCTGCTCATCACGTCCCTGGGCCGCGACGAGGTGTTCATCATCGTCATCGCCCTGTACGCCTGGCTGGTCAACCCGCGCGGCGCCCGCGCGCTCGGCGTCGCGTTCGCCACCAGTTACCTCGCGAACACCGGCCTGAAATTCGCGCTGGACCTCCCTCGCCCCTTCCACCTCGACCCGTCCGTGGCCGGCCGCGCCGCGCAGGCCACCGCCGGCGGGCCCGGGTTGCCCAGCGGCCACGCGCAGATGACCGCCACCCTCTGGCTCGGCATGGCGGCCACCCTGCAGCGCCGCGGCGTGTGGGCCCTCGCGATCGCCCTCGTGGTGCTTGTGAGCCTGTCCCGCCTGGTCCTGGGCGTTCACTTTCCTTCGGACGTCGTCGTGGGTCTTTTGCTTGGGGCGGCGTTCGCGTGGGTGGCCACGCGGGATGTGCCGCGCCTCACCTGGGTGGGGGCGTTTACGTTCGCGCTCGCGCTGCTCCCCTCGCTCGCGGCCCTCGCGGTTGGGCTCAGTATCCTCGGCGCTTTCCTGATGTCCCGCTTCGAGTACGCCGCGCCGCGCGGCGCGGCGTCCCGCCTGCTGGTGGGTCTGGGCGGTCTGCTGCTGGTCTTCGCGGTGTACTTCGGGTTCCGCGTGGTCCCGGAGGAACTGCGGCACTCTGGGGCAGGCACAGCCATCCGGCACTTCCTGACCGTGCTCACGGCCACGGAACTCGTGCCCCTGGTGTTCCGGCGCTGGATGCCCACCCGCGCGTAAGGCGCGGTTCCACCGGACGGGGGCAGCGGACAGGCTGCCCCCGCACTGTTGCAGGATTGCCCCTGACAACCGTGGGCTGTGCACCTTTTGTGAGTCTTGTGTGGAAAAATCCACACCATTTATTTATGATGTCTTAATGAACTTTCGCCAACCCGTGGCCTTCCTGATTCACCCGCGCGTCAACGTCGCCGCCGATCTGGCCCAGCTCTTCCACCCCGCACTCGCCCGGATTCCCAACAGCGTCTACGCCCAGGCCCTGCGCCGACTCCCCATTCCTCCGCTCGTCACCGGCCACATCCGCTACACCGACGCGCCCGATACCCTGGCCGCGCACCTCATCACCGTGCCCCTCACCGCCGCCCAGCTCCTCCACCTGCCCCGCCCGAAAGTGCAGGCGAAACTCGAGGACGCCGTCAGCCGGGCCCGCGACCTCGGCGCGCGCGTCGTCGGCCTCGGCGGCCTCAACGCCCCCGCCACCCGGGGCGGCGCCACCCTCACCCACCGCACCGACATCGGCGTGACCAACGGCAACGCCTTCACCGCCGCCATGACCCTCCAGGGCGTCCACCAGGCCCTCCAGTACACCCCCGACCCGGACCGCGCGCACATTGCCCTCGTGGGCGCCACCGGCAGCGTCGGCGCCTGCCTCACCCGCCTCCTCGCGCGCCGCCACCGAGGGCGCCTCACCCTCATCGCCCGCAACCCCGAACGCCTCCACGCACTGCGCGACGACATCGCCGCCAGCGGCGCCGACGCCCACGCCTCCACCACAATGATCGACGCGCGCGGCGCCGACCTCGTGGTCCTGCTGACCAGCGCCACCGAAGCGCTGCTGCGCAGCGAACACCTCAAACCGCACGCCGTCGTCCTGGACGACACCCAACCCCGCAACACCGACGCCGCCCTGCTCCACACGCGCCCGGACGTCACCATCATCGACGGTGGCCTCGTGGAGATACCAGGCATGCGCATGCGCGGCAGCATCGGCCTGCCCCGCGGCGTCGCCTACGCCTGCCTCGCCGAAACGCTCCTGCTGGGCCTCAGCGGCCACGCAGGCCACTTCTCCATCGGGGCCTCCTCCGTGGACCAGGCCGAACACATGCTCCAACTGGCACGCGCCCACGCAGACCTCGGGTTCCACATCGCGGCGCCGCACAGCTTCAGTCGCCCCCTCACCGTCACCCCCCACGCGCGGCAACCGGTGCTGGCATGACCGACATCGTCCTGCTCGGCGGAGGCTACGTGACCATCGACGCGTACCGCTCGCTGATGCGCACCCTCGGGCGCGACGTGCGGCGCGGCGCGGCGCGCATCACCGTCATCACCCCGGAGCCGTACCACACCTTCCACGGCTGGACGGGCGAAGTGCTCGCCGGCGTGCTCCCGCTGGAGCGCACCCTCACGCCCCTGACCGACGTGCTCCCCCACGCGCGCCTCGTGCTGGGCCGCGCCACACGCGTGGACCCGGACACCCAGACCGTGCAGGTCACGCAGGCCAACGGCGCGCTCACGGTGGTGCCCTACGATCACCTGCTGGTCGGCGTGGGCGCCCGCGACCCGTTCGACCGCCTTCCGGGCCTGCGCGAACACGGCTGGGGCCTGAAAGACACCCTTGACATGCAGCGCCTCCACCAACACCTGCAAACGTGGTCCCCCAACGGTGCGCGCGCCCTCATCGTCGGCGGCGGCTTTGCCGGCGTGGAAATGGCCGCCGCGCTGCGCGAGCGCTTCACGCCCGCCGAACTTCAGATTCACCTGGCGTCCGCCACCCCGCAGCTCCTCACCACCCTCCGCCCGGAGTACCAGCACCTCGCGGAGTATGCCGAGCAGACCCTGCGCGCGCGCGAAATTCACATCCTCCGCGAATGCCGCGTGCAGGAGGTCACGGCCCGCGGCGCGCGCCTGAGCAGCGGCGCGCACCTGCCCGCCGACCTGGTTCTGGTCACCGCCGGATTCGCCGCGCAGGACGTCCCCGGACTGAACGAATTGCCGCGCCACCCGGACGGGCGCCTGCTCACCGACGACGCGCTGCGCGTGTCGGGGTACGCCAACATCTGGGCGGGCGGTGACGCCGCGCACGTCACCCACCCGGTCACCGGAGGCGCCTGCCCCACCAATGCCCTGTGGGCCATGAAGCACGGCATGTGCGCCGGGCGTAACATCGGCCGCGCCGTGCAGGGGCGCGCGCCTCGGCCCTTCGCCTACCGCGGGCTGGGGCAGGGGGCGGCCTTCCGGGTCGGTCAGGGCATCACGGAACTCAAGGGAATGCAGTTCACGGGGCGCCTGGGCTGGCTGATGCGCCTGCTGTTCTTCGTCTGGTACATGCCGACCAAGCGTGGCGGCGCACGCGTCCTGCACGCGTGGCTGACGCGCCCCCGCGTTCCCCGGGCGGTCCGGGCGTCCACGGTGCCGGAAGCGTAAGCCACGCCGAAATGCCAAAAGGGGAGGGGCGGAACGCGCGCGTTCCGCCCCTCCCCTTTGCCCGGCTTACTTGCTGGGGACTTTGATCTTGCCGCTGATGATCTGGGCCTTGATGGCTTCGACCTTGGCGATCTGGCTGCTGGGGATCAGCGCCTTGTTGTACTGGTCGACGGCGTAGCCGACGCCACCTTCCTTCAGGCCGAAGCGGCGTTCGCCACCCTTGAACTTGTCGGCCTTCACGTCGTTGATCAGCGCGAACACGGCGTTGTCAACGCGCTTCAGCATGCTGGTCAGGCCGTGGTTGAGTGTGGTGGGCTTGTTGTCGAAGTCGCCCAGGTAGTTCTGGTTGCTGTCCACGCCGATGAAGAACATCGGGCGGGTGTTGCCGGCGCAGGCGCTGGCGTAGCTGGCGCTCTTCGCGACCTTGGCGAAGTTGTTGGTCTTGAAGGTCACGCCCTTGGGCAGGCTGCCGGCCTTGAGGCACTGCGTCTGCTTGATGTAGTCGACGACGCCCTTACCGCTGCCGCCCGCGGCCGCGAAGATGATGTCCGCGCCCTTGGCCTTCATGCTGGCCGCGATTTCCTTGGCCTTGCTGGGGTTGTTCCAGGCTTCAGGGGTGGTGCCGACGTACTGCGCGAGCACCTTGACGTTCTTGTTCGCGGCCTTGGCGCCCGCGGTGAAGCCCGCTTCGAACTTGTGGATCAGGGGGATGTCCATGCCGCCCACGAAGCCGACCACGCCGGTGCTGCTGTTCATGCCGGCGAGGTAGCCGACCAGGTAGCTGCCCTGCTCTTCGGCGAACAGCAGGCTGGCGACGTTCTTCTGGGGGCTCACGTCGTCGACCAGGCCGAACGCGAGGTCAGGGTTTTCCTTCGCGACCGTGGTGATGCTGGCGTTGTTGTTGAAGCCGACGCCGATGACCAGGTCGAAGTCGTCGTTCGCGAAGCTGCGGATGCCCTGCACGACCTGGCTGGGGTCAGTGGGTTCGAAGTCCTTGACGGTGACGCCGCCCGCTTTCGCGGCACGCTGGCTGCCTTCGTAGGCGCTCTGGTTGAAGGATTTGTCGAATTTACCGCCAGCGTCGTAGGCCATGCCGACGCGAAGGCTACCTTGGGCAAGGGCACCGCTGAGGGCGGCAAGCAGACCGAGGGTCAGTGCTTTTTTCATGGTTGTTATTCCTCCTGGGGTGATTCCCGCAACGGAGTATAGCGAATACAATGGGGAAATAAACAAACGATTCTGATGTCATTCTCATGCAAGCCAGAGGCCTGCATGTCAGCTCCAGATCAGGGAAAAGCGCAGAACGCTGAGCAGGACGATGTTCTGTGACGCTCCTCATGGGCGTGCACAGCCTCCGTAAAACATCTCTCATTTTCATGAACGCTCCACGCAGATGTAAAGTCCGGCATGTTGAGGGCCCAAAAGCGTTCCGCCCACAGCGTAGTTGAGTGGTAGGCTTCCCCCATGACCGAGGCCCGCTACCGGGAACTGATCCAGACCATCCAACACCACAACCGCCTCTACTACGAGCAGGACACCCCCGAAATCAGCGACGCCGAGTATGACGCGCTCATGCGGGAATTGCGCGCCGCCGAGGCCGCACACCCCGAATGGATCACGCCCGAATCGCCCACGCAGAAGGTCGGTGGCGCCCCCAGCAGCGCCTTCCAGCCCGTCACGCACCCCACACCCATGACCAGCCTCGACAACGTATTCAACGACGAGGAACTCACGGACTGGGGCGCCAAACTCGCGCGCGCGCTCGGCGCCGCCCCGGACACCGCCGACTACGCCTACACCTGCGAACTCAAAATCGACGGCCTCAGCGTCAACCTCTACTACGTGGACGGCGTCCTGCAGTGGGCTGCCACGCGCGGCAACGGCGTGGTGGGGGAGATCGTCACCGAACAGGTCCTCACCATCCCGGAAATCCCCCGCACCCTGCCCGGCCTCAAAGGCGAACTGGAAGTGCGCGGCGAGGTGTACCTCAGCCGCGAGGAGTTCGCCAGCTACAACGCCCTCGCCGAAGAACTCGGGCTGCCGCTCCTCAAGAACCCCCGCAACGGCGCCGCCGGCGCCCTCCGGCAGAAAGACCCGAAAGAAACCGCGAAACGCCGCCTGCGCGCCATCCTGTACGCCCTCGGCAAACGCGACGGCGTGCCCGCCCGCACGCAATGGGACGTCCTGACCTGGCTCGCGGAGCAGGGCTTCCCGACCAGCGCGTACAGCGAACGCGTTCAGGGCCTCCCAGCGGCCGCCGCATACCACGCCCGCATGGTCGCGGACCGCGCGAACCTCCCGTTCGACGCGGACGGCACCGTCATCAAACTCGACGACCTGCGCGCCCAGGAGGACGCCGGCTTCACGAGCCGCGCGCCCCGCTGGGCCATCGCGTACAAGTTCCCCGTCGAGGAAGTCCAGACGAAACTCCTGAGCATCACCATCAACGTCGGCCGCACTGGGAAGCTCGCGCCGCTCGCGCACCTCGAACCGCGCCTCATCGAGGGCAGCACCGTCAGCAAAGCCACGCTGCACAACGAGGACTTCATTCGCAACCTCGACCTGCGCATCGGCGACACCGTCCTCGTCCGCAAAGCCGGCGGCGTCATCCCGGAAATCGTCCGGAACCTCACCGAGCTCCGCGCGGACCACAGCGAACCCTTCGAGTTCCCCACGCACTGCCCGGAATGCGGTCACGCCGCCGTCCGCGCCGAAGGGGACGCGAACACCTACTGCGTGAACCCCGCGTGCCCCGCGCAGGCGTACGAACGGCTGCGGTACTTCGTGAGCCGCGGCGCCATGGACATCCGCGGCCTCGGCGAGAAGCTCATCGAGCAACTCCTGCAGGGCGGCCTCGTGCGGGACGCCGCCGACTTCTACAGCCTCACGGAAGCGCAGCTCGCGGGGCTGGAGCGCAGCGGCACCAAGAAAGCGCAGAACGTCCTGCGCGAACTGGAGGAAAGCAAGAAGCAACCGCTGTGGCGCCTCGTGAACGCCCTCGGTATGCCCGGCGTCGGCGAACGCAACGCGCAGGTGCTCACGCGCGCGTTCCCCAGCCTGGACGCGCTCCTCGCCGCCACGCCCGAGCAGATCGCGTCCATTCACGGCGTCGGCGAAACCCTCGCGCAGAGTGTCCACGCAGCCCTGCACGACGCAACCATGACGGACCTGCTCGGGCGCCTGCGCGCCGCCGACCTCAACACCGTCGAGGAGGTCGACGCGCCCCAAGGCGAGCAGCTCGCCGGGACGACGTTCGTGATCACGGGGACGCTTAGCCGACCCCGCGACGTGTTCAAGGCCCACCTGGAGTCGCTCGGCGCGCGCATCAGCGGGAGCGTCACCAAGAAAACGACGTACCTGCTTGCCGGAGAGGACGCCGGCAGCAAGCTCGACAAGGCCCGCGAGAACGGCGTGACCATCCTCGACGAGGCGGCCCTCGGGGCCCTGCTGACCGAACGCGACGCACCCCCAGTCCCCTGAATCAGCAGCTGCAGGCGGGGCCCACTCAGGATCGAGTGGGCCCCGCCTGCAGCTGCAAGCTCAGTGAGCGGGCGTTCCCAGGTGGTCCGTGTGGGGTTGCGCGCGGAAGGGCGCGTACTGCGCGAGCGCGGCCGGCACGGGGCTCCCCGGCGTTGCCGTGCGCTGCAGCAGCGCCGTGTGCGCGAGGGGGGTATGCGGCCCGAAGTCCGCGACCATCAGTCCCGGGGTGCCCTGCTGTTCCGCGGTGCTCAGAACGTCCGGCCAGGGCGCGAGCGAGGAGGTCAGTGCCCACTCGTGCGCGTGGGCGCTGTCCGGGTAGGCGGCGGCGAGGGCGGTGCAGGTGGCGGCGTCCGAGGCGCGCAGCCAGAGCCCCTGAGGGTCGAGCATGTGCAGGGTGGTGTCGCGCAGCAGGCGGGCGCGCTCCAGAGTGTCGCGGGCACTGGGGGCCAGGGGACTGGGGTCCACGGGGAGCAGCAGGTGCAGGCCGGTCATGCGGTGCAGGCCGACCATCACGCGGGCATGGCTCTGCCGCAGGTGCGCCATCACCGCCGGGCAGCAGAGTTCATCTGCGACGATCTGCGGCGCGGAGCGGGTGGCGTGCAGGGCCACCATCAGGCCACCGTCGAGACGGATGGCCAGCCCGGCTTCTGCGGTGGAAACTGCGAACAGGCCGGCGTGGGGGGCGTCGGCCACGAAGTGGTCGGCGATCATCGGCGTCATGCTTGCAGCCTAGAGCGCAGGGATTGCACCATCAAATGAGCTTCCGATGAGTCAAGATACCATTTGAAAAGCAGAAAACTCACGTGTCTGCAGAGGCGGTTCCCAGATCCACCTGCGTCCGCAGGACATGCAGCGCCACGTCCACCAGATCAGCGTCCCACCCCCGCTCCGCCGCGAACACTCTCGCGAGCGGCGAGAGCGCCGGGTGAAGCAGCAGGGCACTCAGGGCCGCCTGCACCTCCTCATCCTCCGGCGCCACGCGCCACAGCCGCAACCACAGGTCCGCGCGCACCCCCACACCCAGGTCCGGCAGACCCTGCACCGCTCGTTTCGCCCGTTGCACCAGCCGGCGCTGCGTCTCCAACACCCACCCCCCACCGAACTCCGCGTACTGGTCCCAGTGTCGGAGCGCACCCAGAAAAGCCAGGATGGCCGGAAGCTGGCTTGCGGCGCCGGCCTCGGTGACATCCAACGCCACATCCCCCACGGCGGACGTGCCCGACAGCACCGCCACCGCGTGCCGGTCCGCCCGCAGGCGACGCCGCACCCGACTCAGCTGGGACGCCACCGTCGCCCTGGACCGCTGACCACCCCAGACGTCACGCCGCACCTCGTCGACCGTCGCTGCCCCCTCCCCACGCGCCGCCCGATCCACGCAGTACGCCAGCAGCAACGCCTCCACCGGACGCAGGACCGTCCGCGCCTCCTCCGTCCCCGACCATGTCGGCGGCGCGGTCAGCAGCGTCACCGCCGACCGCGCACGCCCGCCGCGCGCCGACAGGCAGGCCTCCAGCCGCGCCGCCCCCCACCCCCGCTCAATACAGAACGCCAGCAACGCCCGGTGATGCCGGCCCGCGTGCGCCCGCAGCGTCGCGTCACTCCCGAGCGGCCGCGCCGCGCTGAACTGCAACAATCGCGACACATGCGTCGGTGTCAGCTCCCCACGCTCGTAACGCCACTGACACGTCAGCAGCGCCGCCAGCAGCACCGAATCGTAATACTCCGCGCGCGCCGTCCGGATGCCCTCCACGCACGCCAGCGCCCGATCCACGTCGCCCTCCACGTACGCCAGCAGCCCCTCGGCAAGCGGATACACACTCGCGGCCTCCGTCGAACCCGCCGGAACGTCATTCCAGTAGAGCCGGACCACAGTCCGCAACCGCTCAGCGTACCCCCTGAGGCGCTCCACATCTCCCAGCCGCCACAGCACGTACACCAGAAACGTCAGCGGCATGATGATGCCGACATAGTGCTGCCGGTCCTCGAACAGCGCCACTGACCGCTCGAAGTGCGACGTCGCCTCCACGTACCGACCCAGATCCGAGGCGACGTACCCCCGTACCAGCTGGTGGTACTCCGCGCCGTCCGGACGCTCCGCGGCACCGTCGAACAACGCATCGTCCAGCACCCGCGCCGCGTCGTCGTAACGCCCGACGTCCTTGAGGTACTCCGCCATCAGGATGTTCACGCCGCGCAGCAGCCGCCTGTCCCCCCACGCGTCCGCGACGGCCACCGCCTCCCGGTACGCGGCCTCTACGCCCGCCGCGTCCTGCAGCAGCAGATGCGCCTGCACGCGGTGCTCCAACGCCGTCGTGATCCGCGCCGGATCGCTCTCCGTGAACCGCATCGCGTCAAGGGACGCCTGCAACGCCTGCACGCCGTCCAACTGCAGAATCCACGCGTACGCCCGCTGAATCAGCACCCGGAAGTGCTCCCCCGGCGTTCGGGCGTGCTGCTCGCACCGCTCGGAATACCGCAGGTAGTTGCTGAACTGGTCATTGCGCCGCTCCGATGCCACCAGCAACGTGTTGTACGTCGTGAACGTCGCCAGCCCCTGCTGCTCCTGCCACGTCGCCAGCGTCCACCCCCACTCCACGCGCCCGCACATGACCGCCGCGTACGCCAGGACGTCCCGCAGGCGCGGCGTCAGCGCCGCCTGCCCCACACCCTGCAGCAGGGTCAGGAAATGCTCCTGCTGCCCTGCCGGCACCTCGTGCGCCGCGACAAACGCGTCCGCGACGCGCACGCCCTCGTCCACATGCCCACTCTGGAGCAGCACCTGCACGCCCACGTACGTCTCCTCGAAGCTGGTCGGCGCCGCGTCGCCCGCCCCCTGCAGCCATGACTGGAACGCCACGGTGGGCCGCAACACCCCCCGGCGCTCCAGAAGCGGCAGGCCCGCGTCCAGCAGCGCGAGCACGTCCGGGTTCGAGGCGCGCACCTGCGACCAGTCGTCCGGCCGGCGCAGGTGCGCGATCAGCCGGCGCGCCGTGGGCGGCAGCGCCCCCACCAGCTCCTCGAACAGCGCCTCCGGGTGCACGTACGGCAGGTGATAATGCGCGACCACCGTCGGCCACCCCTCATGCCGCGCCAGGTCCTCGCGCTCCCCGGGGTTCAGGTCCGGCTGCAGGGCTGCGGCCTCCTCGGGCGTGAACCGCAGCGCGTCCGGGCCGAGGATATCGAGCCGACCGGACAGCAGGCCGGACTGCACGCCCGGCAGGTGCGCATGCCGGACCTCCAGCACCCACCGCACGCCCGGCGGCCCCGCGAGCGCCAGCGCCAGCAGGGACTCCTGCTGCGCCCGGTCGAGCACGTGCGCCTGCGGGACCAGCACTAGCGTCGGCGCGCGCACGGTCGCCAACGCCGCCTCCAGCGATTCGGCCACCACGCCCACTTTCGCGAGCGCGCGGTGGAGCGTCTCCGCCACGGGCTCGTCACGGCTCGCCACGGCGAACACCGCCGCGCTCACGCTCGCCAGGTCCTGCAGCAGCACGCTCTTCCCATACCCCACGGGCCCCATCACGAGCAGGACCGGCGCGCGCGTCCCCTGAACGCGCGCCATCAACCGCTCCCGCCTGAGCACCTCCGGAGTCTGCGGCAAACGCACGCCCCCGTCCAGCTGGACCGAGCAGGGGCGCCTTTACCCTTCACCGCCTGCACGCAGGGTGATGGGAGAGAGGCCGGCGTGTCCACGCGCGGGCACGGCCTCACCCGCCGCGCGGGTCCCGGGCAGGCCGCTGCTACACTGAGTCACCCGGTGGCGCATTGCCACCCCCAACCCACCCTTTCACCCCACCCGGAGGTTCCCCGTGGAACTCGACATCAGCAAAAACGTCCTCCTGGACATCGCCACCACCACCCTCGACCGCATCGAGGGCCTCGAAGTCGCGCCCGCCCCCATCAAGGTCGGTGAGGTCCTGCAGCGTCAGGCGGGCCGTGGCCGCCCCCGCGCCATCAAGGTCCAGCGCGAAGGTGAGCAGCTCAGCTTCGACCTCGGCGTGAACATCGAGTACGGCCAGAACCTCGTGAAACTCGCGCAAAACGCCCAGCGCGCCCTCACCGAGAACGTGGAGCTCATGACCGGCCTGAAGGTCCGCGCCGTGAACGTCACCGTCCTGGGCCTCACGCTCCCGAAAGGCGCCTGACCTTGACGCGCCGCCGAGAGAAAGCCAGCGCCCCCAGCAACTCCCGCCGCGCCGCGCGCGAATTCGCCTTCCGCGTGCTGTTCGAAAGTGAACGCGGGCAGGTGCCCCTGCAGGAAGCCCTGAATCGCGCCCGCCTCAACATGGCGCACGGCGACGACACCTACCCGGAACTCGGCGACGAAGCCGTGGACTTCGCCCGGGACCTGCTCGGGGCGCAGACCGCGCGCCGCGCCGAGGTGGACAGCCTCCTCACCCGCACCATCCGCGGCTGGACCTTCGAGCAGATGGCCCAGACGGACCTGAACGTCCTGCGCCTCGCCACGGCGGAAATGCTGCGCGGCGAGGACCCGCACCCGCCCATCATCGAGAGTTTCGTGCGCGTCGCCCGCAAGTTCGGCGGCGAGGACTCCGGCCGCTTCGTGAACGGCGTCCTCAGCGGCGTGTCCCGCACCATCGAGGAGCAGGGCGCCCTGCCGCTGCCCGGCCCGGACGGCAGCGGAGACGACGCTTGACGGCACGCGCGCTGCCCGGCGCGCCCGCCGCGGAAGCCCTGCTCGCCCGCGCCCGCGAACGCCTCGCGGCGCTGCCGGGCGGCGCGCACCTGCACGTCATCCGCCTCGGTGACGACCCCGCCAGCGTCAGCTACGTCCGCCTCAAGGACCGCAAGGCCCGCGAGGTGGGCCTGCGCAGCACCGTGCACGCCCTGCCGGACGCCACCCCCGAAGCGGACCTACTCGCGCTGATCGCGCGACTCAACGCCGACCCGGCGGCAAGCGGCATCCTCGTGCAGCTCCCGCTGCCCGCCCACGTGAACGCCTCGCGCGTCCTGCGCGCCATCGACCCCGACAAGGACGTGGACGGCTTTCATCCCGTGAACGTCGGTGGTCTGTGGAGCGGCGAGACGCGCCTTCCACCGTGCACGCCCGCCGGCGTCCTCGCACTCCTCGACCATTACGCCGTCCCGGTCGCGGGGAAACGCGCGGTGATCGTGGGGCGCAGCAACATCGTCGGCAAGCCCCTCGCGGCCATGCTGCTCGCCCGGGACGCCACCGTCACGGTCGCGCACTCCCGCACGCCGGACCTCTCCGCCGTCACCCGTGCCGCGGACATCCTGTTCGCCGCCGTGGGCCGCGCGCACCTCATCACGCCCGCACACGTCAGGTCCGGCGCGACCGTCATTGATGTCGGCGTGAACCGCCACGCGGTCGCCGACGAGCCCCCCCGCCTCGTGGGCGACGTCCACCCGGACGTGCGCAGCGTCGCCGGTGCGCTCACGCCCGTGCCGGGCGGCGTCGGCCCGATGACCGTCGCGCAACTCCTCATGAACACCGTCACCGCCGCGCACCACCACGCCCACCCATGAATCTGCTCGACGCCCTCAACAACCGCTGGCTGTGGACCGCCGTGCTTTCCAGCACGCTCGCGCAGGTCGTGAAGGTCCTGCTGATCCTGCTGCTGGAGCGCCGCTGGCGCCCCGAGAAGTTCCTCGAAACGGGCGGCATGCCCAGCAGCCACAGCGCCATGGTCGCCGCCCTCAGCACCGGCATCGGCATCACACAGGGCACCGAAAGCCCCCTGTTCGCCGCGTGCGTCACCTTCAGCCTGATCGTCATGTACGACGCCACCGGCGTGCGCCATGCGAGCGGCCAGCAGGCGCGGCTCCTCAACGAACTCGTCGAGGAACTCCGCGCCGTCGTCCGCGAAGGTTTCGCGCCCACGCCGCTGCGCGTCCTGCTCGGCCACACGTACCTCGAAGTGCTCGTCGGGACCCTGCTCGGCATCCTCGCCGGCTGCGTCGCGTTCCTCTGGATCCCCTGAAGCCGGCAAGGAAGGAGGCCACGCCTGAGCAGGCGTGGCCTCCTTGTGCGCCGTTCAGAACACCGGTTTGCCCGTGTCGTTGATCAGCTGGCAGTTCGCGTACACCGGCACTGCCTGGCTCGTGATCGCCGGCGTGGACGCGCCCGTGTCGGAGTACCCGGTCAGCTGCGCGTAGAAGCCGCCCTGGCCGTTGCCCACGCGGTCCGACGCAGCCACGTTCTTGATGGTGCGTTTCGCCGGGTTGACGATGATGCCCTGCGCCCCGACACTCTGCGGCAGGAAGTCCGCTTCGGTGCGGTTGGGCGCGTCGAACACGAACACGTACCGGTCCCCGTTCTTCTCCAGGGTGCCCGCGCTCTGCGAGAAGTCCGCCACGTAATTCTGATCGTACGCCGTGGTCGTCTGGCCTTTGAGCTGCACGTGAATGCGCGCCAGCGCCCCGGTCGCGCCCACGGACACGCCGCCCTGCGTCGGCACGCTCTGCTGGTTCAGGTTCGCGCATGACACGTACGTTTTCGTGGTCAGGTCGTAGAACTCCGTACGCAACTCCGGTGCGAAAATCGCGGAGCGGCCATCCGAAGACACCCCGCAACTTGCCAGGACCACACCGACGCCAACCAGACCGAGAAGCTTCTTCATGCTTCCCACTGTGCCCGCTGAAGCTGACGCGTCCGTGATGACGCGCCCAGCAGACCGTGAAGCGCAGCGGGAGCCGCCCTTCACGCAGTGCTAAACTCTGGCCTTATGGACGTGAAGGCGCAACTCAAAGCAGCAGTGGAAGCCGCAGCCCGGACCCTCGGCGCGGACATCGAGGCGGTCATTCAGGAGACGCCGCCCGGCAAGCCCGGCGACTACGGCACGCCCGCCGCGTTCCTGCTCGCCAAGAGCCTGCGCGGCAACCCCGCCGCGTTCGCGGCGCAGCTCGCGAGCACCATCGAACTGCCGAGCGGCATCGCCCGCGCCGAAGCGATGGGCCCGTACCTGAACTTCTTCGTGGACGTCGGCACGTTCGTGCGCAGCATCGTGGAGGACACCGCGACGCCCGAGGCGCAAAGCGGGAAGATCGTCATTGAGCACACGTCCGTCAACCCCAACAAGGAACTGCACGTCGGGCACGTCCGCAACGTCGTCCTCGGGGACAGCATGGCGCGCATCTTCCGCGCGGCCGGCTACCCCGTCGAGGTGCAGAACTACATTGACGACACCGGCCGTCAGGCAGCCGAGAGCCTGTTTGCGCGCGACCATTACGGCCGCGTGTGGGACGGGCAGCAGAAGTACGACCACTGGATGGGCGAAGGGTACGTGCGGCTCAACGCCGACCCGCAGAAAGCGGACCTGGAGCCCGGCATCAGCGCCATCATGCACCGCCTCGAGGCGGGCGAACTGCGCGGCGAAGTGGAACGTATCGTCCTCGCGCACCTCGACACCTGCCACCGCCTCGGCGCGCGCTACGACCTGCTCAACTGGGAATCCGACGTGGTCGGCAGCGGCTTCCTGAGCAAGGCCATGAACATCCTGCAGGGCAGCAGCTACACCAGCCACCCCACCGACGGGAAGTACGCCGGGGCGTTCGTCATGAACGTCGCGGCGTTCATGCCGGGCCTGGAGGAGAGCAACGTCGTGCTGGTCCGCTCGGACGGCACCGCCATGTACGCCGCGAAGGACATCGGGTACCAGTTCTGGAAGTTCGGCCTGTTCGAAGGCATGAAGTTCAAGCCCTTCACCACCGACCCGGAAGGGAAGACGGTGTGGACGAGCGCGCCCGACGGCGAGGTGGACGGCGAGCGCCGCTTCGCGCACGCCTATGAAGTCATCAACGTCATCGACTCCCGCCAGGAGCACCCCCAACGCGTCGTGAAGGCGTCCCTGGGCGTGGCCGGGCACCCGGACGAGGAGGCGCGCAGCATTCACCTCAGCTACGCGTTCGTGACCTTCGAGGGGCAGACCATCTCCGGACGCAAGGGCGGCGCCGTCAGCGCGGACGCCGTCATGGACGAAGCGACGCAGCGGGCGCGGGCGCTGTTCGTCGAGAAGGAAGGCCAGAGCAGCCGCGAAACGGTCTCCGCCGACGAGGCGCAGGAGATCGCGCGCCGCATCGGCCTGGGCGCGCTGCGCTTCGCGATGATGCGCAACGAACCCACCCGCCAGATCGACTTCCGCTGGGAGCAGGCCCTCACCCTCCAGGGCGACACGGCGCCGTACGTGCAGTACGCCGCCGTGCGCGCCGGGAACATCCTCAAGAAGGCTGCGGCCGAAGGGTACGTCAGCGACGGCGCGGGCGCCGACTGGGCGCAACTCACGGACCTCGACCTGACGCTCGCGAAGACCGTCATGCGCCTCCCGGAGGTTATCGGGACTGCCGTGCGCGTGCACAGCCCGCACGTCGTCGCCGCGTACGCGCTGGACCTCGCCGGTGCGTTCAACAGCTGGTACAACGCGAAAACGCCCGAAGGCAAAGCGGCCACGAACGTCCTCGCGAGTCCCGCCGGGCAGCGTGAAGCGAGACTTGCGCTCGTGCGTAAACTCCGCGCGACCTTCGAGGAGACCCTCGACCTGCTCGGCATTCAGGTGCCCAGCGCGATGTAAATGATGTAAATGATGTAAATGCAGCAGAGCGGCGCACCCGCGTGAGGTGCGCCGCTCTGCTGCTGGGTTCATTGGCGGCTGGTGTACACCATCAGATGCTCGCGTGGGATGCGCGGCGCCCACCAGCGGCCCGTGCCGCGCGCGCGGAACCCCACGCCCCGCTCTGCCGCGCTGCGCGTATGCACCGCGAGCACCAGCGCGCCTCCGACGCACGCGGCCGGTTCGTCCTGCAGCGTCACCCCGCCGTCCCCGAGCAGCCCGGCGCGGACGGCGCGCACGGCGTCGTCCACGTCGAGTGCGCAGTACAGCCACGCCGGGAGGCCCTGCCCGCGCAGGCTGAGGCCGCGCACCTGCCCGTGCGCATTCAGGCGGGAGCGCACGAACCCGCCCGCGCCGTGCGGCACCGTGAACTCCAGGCCGCTGACGTCGGCCTGCTCGTCGGCGAGGCGCAGTTCACGTGCGCTCAGCCGCGCCCACGAGGGGCGCGAGCCCGCGAGGGCAAGCAGCAGCGCGTTCAGGTCCACCCAGCCGTCCGCGTCGGGTTGAAGGCCGAACGCGGACGGCGGGAACTGCAGGGCTTGAACGGCGGCGGCGCGCACTTCACGAAGCTCGACTCTCATGCGAGCAGCATGCGCTGCGCGCGCGCCCTTCGGCGTCCGTCAAAGGAGGTATGTCGGATAGATCACACGCCTGACCTGTCGCCCCAGGTCACACGATCCCCTCAAGGTACGCGCGCACGTCCGCGCGGACCGGCATGAAGTAGATGTGCGCGCCCCGCTCGCGCGCGAAGGCGAACGCGTCGCGCGCGAGCTGCCGGTTCCAGTCCATCGTCGGCTGGAACCCACGCGGGAATACCGCGTGGTTGCGCGTCTCCCAGTACCGCAGGCTCCGGGTGCTCGTGACGGTCGTGACGCCCCAGAACACGTCCACGCCGTCCATCAGGTCCGCGTACACGTCCATCAGGCGCACGTCGAAGAACGGCTGCGTGAAGAACCCGCACGCGCCCGCGTCCAGCTTGCGCTGCGCGTACTCCCGTTCGCGCGTGAACCCCTGACGGTACGGGTCCAGACCCGCGTACACCCGCACGTGCGGCAACTCCTCACGGAACTTGCGGATCACGCCGAGCGCGTCGTTGTTGTAGATCGGGCGGCTCATGTCGGCGGGCGCGTCCCCCGTGACGACCAGCACCTCGTCGATGCCGTGCTCCGCGAGGTACGCCGCGATGGCGAGCGGACGGTTCGGGTTCACGTCGATGGCGCGCACGTGCGGGATGACGTGCTGCAGGCCAGAATCCCCAAAGCACCCCTTCGCGTGCGCGCAGCCCTCCCAGGAGCGCAGCGGGAAGCGCGACAGGTCCGGGATGTTGATGGTGTTCACGCCCGGCAGGTGCGCGCGCACCTGCGCGAGCTCCTCCGCGAGCGACGCCGCGTCCCGCGGGACAAGTTCCACGCTGACGCGCATCAGCGCACCCCCCCGGTGAGCGCCGGCGTGTACGCGAGGATCGGCGCGAGCCACCGCTCCGCTTCCGCCTGCGTCCAGCCCTTGCGGCGCGCGTAGTCCCGCACCTGGTCCTCGCCGATGCGCCCCACCGCGAAGTACGCGCTCTGCGGGTGCGCGAAGTACAGCCCAGACACGCTTGCGGCGGGCAGCATCGCGCAGCTGTCCGTGAGGGTCAGGCCGATCTCCTCGGCGCGCAGCTGCGCGAAGATCGTGCGCTTCTCGGTGTGGTCGGGCTGCGCCGGGTAGCCGGGTGCGGGGCGGATGCCGACGTACTTCTCGCGGATCAGGGCGGCATGGTCGAGCTGCTCGTCGGCCGCGTACCCCCAGTGGCGGGTCCGGACGTCCCGGTGGAGTTTCTCCGCGAACGCTTCCGCGAGGCGGTCCGCGACGGCCTTCGTGAGGATGGCGTTGTAGTCGTCGTGCGCCTCTTCGAACTGCACGGCGAGCGCTTCCGCGCCGTGGATGGTGACGGCGAACAGGCCGACGTGGTCGCCGCCGTCCGCGACGAAGTCCGACAGGGCGACGTTCGGGCCCTGCTGCTCCCGCTGCTGCCGGATCGTGTGCAGCACCGTGCCGTCCGCGAGGAGGATGTCGTCGCCGTCACGCGTGGCAGGCGCGAGGCGAATGACGCCCTGCGCGGTGAGCAGCCCCTCGCGTTCCGCGCGGTCGAGGAGCGCGTTCGCGTCGGCGAGGAGCTGGCGGGCTTCCGCGCCGACGCGCGGGTCGTCGAGGATCTTCGGGTACACGCCCGGCAATTCCCACGCGATGAAGAACGGCGTCCAGTCGATAAACGCGCGCAGCTCCCCGAGGGGCTGCTCGATCACCTGCCGGCCCGGTTCGCGCGGTGAGGGCTGCGCCGGGGCCGTGAGCTTCAGGGCGTTCGCGCGCGCGGCGTCCAGCGGCGTGAGCCGCACGGTGCGGTCCGCGTGGCGCGCGCGCTGCCGCTCGTGTTCCGCGTCCGCGCGGACCTTGAAGCCGTCCGGGTCGCCCAGCAGGTCCTGCACGACGGTCACGGCGCGGCTGGCGTCCAGCACGTGCGCGACCGGGCCGCTGTACGCCGGGGCGATTCGCACGGCGGTGTGCGCGCGGCTGGTGGTCGCCCCGCCGATCAGGACGGGCGTGTTCAGGCCGCGGCGTTCCATCTCGCGCGCGACGTTCACCATCTCGTCCAGGCTGGGCGTGATCAGGCCGGACAGGCCGATCACGTCCGCGTTCAGGCGCGCCGCCTCGTCGAGGATGCGCTCGCCGGACACCATCACGCCCAGGTCCGTCACCTCGAAGCCGTTGCAGGCGAGCACGACGCCCACGATGTTCTTGCCGATGTCGTGCACGTCGCCCTTTACGGTCGCCATGACCACGCGGCCCTTGCTGCTGCCGCTCGCCTTCTCCGCCTCCAGGTACGGCGTGAGGTGCGCGACGGCGCGCTTCATGACGCGCGCGCTCTTCACGACCTGCGGAAGGAACATCTTCCCGGCACCGAACAGATCCCCGACGACGTTCATGCCGTCCATCAGGGGCCCTTCGATCACGGCGAGCGGCGACCCGAGCAGCTGGTACGCCTCCTCGGCGTCCACCTCCACAAAGTCGCTGATGCCCTGCACGAGCGCGTGCGACAGGCGCTCGCGCACCGGCAGGTCCCGCCACGAGGCGGCGTTGCTGCTCGCGGAGCGCTTCTCCCCCTTGAAGCGCTCCGCGAGCTCGATCAGGCGTTCGGTGGCGTCCGCGCGCCGCGCGAGGATCACGTCCTCCACGTGCTCGCGCAGTTCCGGGTCGAGGTCGTCGTACACGGCGAGCATCCCGGCGTTCACGATGCCCATGTCGAGGCCCGCGCGAATCGCGTGGTACAGGAACACCGCGTGCATCGCCTCGCGCACCGCGTTGTTCCCACGGAAGCTGAACGACACGTTGCTGATGCCGCCGGACACCAGCGCGCCCGGCAGGTTCGCCTTGATCCAGCGCGTCGCCTCGATGAAGTCCAGGGCGTAGCGGTCATGCTCGGGCAGACCCGTCGCGACCGTCAGGACGTTCGGGTCGAAGATGATGTCGTGCCCCGCGAACCCCGCCTGCTGGGTCAGCAGGCGGTACGCGCGCGCGCAGATTTCGGTGCGGCGCTCCAGCGTGTCCGCCTGCCCCTGCTCGTCGAACGCCATGACCACCACGGCCGCGCCGTAGCGGCGTATGGTGCGCGCCTGCGCCAGGAACGCCGCCTCGCCCTCCTTCAGCGACAGGCTGTTCACGATGCCCTTGCCCTGAATGCGCTTCAGGCCCGCCTCCAGCACGCTCCAGCGGCTGGAATCCAGCATGATCGGTACGCGCGCGATATCCGGTTCGCCCGCGAGCAGGTTCAGGAAGCGGACCATCGCGGCCTCGCCGTCCAGCAGGCCCTCATCGAAGTTGATGTCGATGACCTGCGCGCCGCTCACCACCTGCTGCCGCGCGATCTTCAGGCCCGCGTCGAAATCGCCTTCCAGAATCGCCCGCGAGAACTTCGGGCTGCCGGTGACGTTCGTGCGCTCCCCGACGTTCACGAAGTTCACCTCGGGCGTCACGGTGAACGCCTCTAGGCCCGACAGGCGCAATTGACGGGGGAGAGGGGCCGCCACGCGCGGCTTCACGTCCCGCACCGCCTTCGCAATCGCGCGGATGTGCTCCGGCGTCGTCCCACAACAGCCGCCCACGATGTTCACGAGGCCGTCCTCCGCGAACTCGCGCAGGACGCCCGCGGTGTGCTCCGGCGTCTCGTCGTACTCCCCGAACGCGTTCGGTAACCCCGCGTTCGGGTGCACGCTCACGAGGACGTCCGTGCTGCGCGCCAGGGCGCGCAGGTGCGGGCGGAGCAGGTCCGCGCCGAGCGCGCAGTTCAGCCCCAGCGAGAACAGCGGCGCGTGCTCCGTGCTCACCGTGAACGCCTCGGGCGTCTGCCCGCTCAGTGTGCGGCCCGACGCGTCCGTGATCGTCCCCGACAGCATCACGGGCGCGCGCCGCCCCAGCCGCTCGAACACCGCCTCACACGCGAACAGCGCCGCCTTCGCGTTCAGGGTATCGAACACCGTTTCGATCAGGATCAGGTCCGCGCCGCCCTCCAGCAGGCCCTCCACGGCCTCCTCGTACGCCGCCGCCAGGTCGTCGAACGTGACCGCGCGGAACTCCGGGCGTTCCACGTCCGGGCTGAGCGTCGCCGTGCGGTTCGTCGGCCCCACCGACCCCGCCACGAACCGCGGCTTCCCATCCTGAGCGGTCAGCTCATCGGCGACCTCCCGCGCGAGGCGCGCGCCCGCCACGTTCAGTGCCCGCGCGAGGTGCGCCAGGCCGTAATCCGCCTGCGCGATACTTGTGCTGCTGAAGGTGTTCGTGCTCGTGATGTCCGCGCCCGCCTCGAAGTACAGGCGGTGAATCTCCCGGATCACGTCCGGGCGCGTCAGCTGCAGCACGTCATGGTTGCCCTTGTACTGCACGTCCCACGCGAACTCCGCGCGGCGGTAATCGGCCTCCGTGAGGCCACGGCGCTGAAGCATCGTGCCCCAGCCGCCATCCAGAATCAAAATGCGCTCGCGCGCAATGCTGAGTAACTCTTGCGTTCGGTCGTTGCGTTGCGTCACTGTGCACCTACAACAGTCACGCGGGCCAGGGATGGCCCGCGCGCAAAAAGACGTACAGCACGAATGCTGCCCCGGCGTTCCATCGGTCCCGTCCCCGGTCATCGTTGACCCCTTGCAGGCGGGCTGGCTTGAAGCACCGTTGCCGCGATGAGGGCCGGTTGCCGCGCCGTCCCTGGGCCAGTTCCCTCGGGCGCTTCGCTATGGAACGTGCCGAAGCACGTTAACGCCCATCATAGCGCACGCGCCGCGCCGCGCGCCACGCGCCGTAGACAAATCCAAAGAAACGCCGCAGGACCCCGCCGCGCCACACGCTTATCATGAACCTCACCCATGACGTCCCGCGTCCTCGAGGCCTACCACGCCGTCCGCCCCCGGTTCGAACGCCTGCGCGACGTCGCCGTCGCCGACATCGAAGCGCAACTGCGGCAGGCCGGCCTGAACATCCACCACGTCACCGGACGCCTCAAACGCCCTGACAGCCTCCTCGACAAACTCCGCCGCAAACCCGGACGGTACCGCACCCTCGCCGACGTCACCGACATCGTCGGCGTGCGCGTCATCACGTACTTCGAGCGGGACGTGTGGCAGGTCTCCCGCCTGCTCGAAAGCACCTTCGACGTCGACTGGGACCACAGCGCCGACAAAAGCAAACTGCTCGACCCGGACCGCTTCGGGTACATGGGCGTGCACTACGTCCTGCGGTTCGGCGCGCGCGGCGAAACCATGCTCGGCCCCATGAGCGGCGCGCACTTCGAAGTGCAGATCCGCAGCATCCTTCAGCACGCCTGGGCGGAAATCGAACACGACCTCGGCTACAAATCCGCCGGCGCCGTCCCCCGCGAGATCCGCCGCCGCTTCTCCCGCCTCGCCGGCCTCCTCGAAGTCGCCGACGAGGAATTCATGGCCATCGACCGGCTCGTCCGCGACTACGCCGCGCAACTGCCGGACCGCATCGCGCAGGAACCCGACGACGTCTTCATCGACGCGGCCAGCATGTCGTACCTCCTCCCGCGCGCCGACATCCGCACGCATGACGAACGCCTCGCTGCGGGCCTCGGCGTGCCGCTCCTCACGAACGTCCTCGACGAGGAACGCCCACAGCGCCTCGCGGAAGTCCTGCAACTCGTCGGCGTGCACAGCGCCGGGCAGCTCCTCAAGGAACTCCGCCGCACCAGCCCGCAGGTCGAGGCGTTCGGCCTGCGCCTCCTTCCGCAGGTGCCGGACACCTGGGCAGACGTGGGCGGCCTGCGGCCCGGCGTGAGCGTCGTGTGCTACGCCCTATGGCGCGCGTGCGCGAACCCTGCCGTGGACGCCTCCGCCCTCGTGGACCACCTCGACCTGCGCGGCGAGGTCGGCGGCGCCGAACGCCTCGTACACCTCGCCCGCGAAGCCTACGCCGCCGAATAACCAACGGCCGGAGGGGGCGCGCCCCCTCCGGCCACGCGTGCGGCCGTTACTGCCGGATCACGCGCGCCAGCTCCTCGCGCGTCAGGTCCGCGGCGGGCGCGTCAAGCGCCACCTCACCGTCCTTCAGCGCAATCACCCGCTGCCCGAGCGACAACGCCTCATCCAGGTGGTGCGTGACGAACACCACCGTGCAGCCCGCCTCACGCCACAACCGCAGCACCTCGTCGCCCAGCGTCTCGCGCGTCTGCACGTCGAGCGCGCTGAACGGCTCGTCGAGCAGCAGCAGCTCCGGCTGCACCGCCAACGCCCGCGCGAGCGCCACCCGCTGCCGCTGCCCGCCACTCAGCTGGTGCACGCGGCGTTTCCCGGCGTCCGGCAACCCCACCAGCGCCAGCGCCGCCTGCGCGCGCGCCACCCGCTCCGCCCGCGGCACCCGCCGCGCCTCCAGGCCGAACGTCACGTTCCCCAGCACCGTCCGCCACGGGAACAGCGCGTGCTCCTGCTGCACCAGCGTCAGGCGAGGGTCCGGGCCGCGCACCTCCCCCTTGCCGAGCAGGATCCGCCCGGACTGGGGCGCCAGGAACCCCGCGAGTAGCGCCAGCAGGGTGCTCTTGCCGCTGCCGCTCGGGCCGATCACGCACACGAACTCGCCCGCGCGCACCTGCACGTCCAACGGACCGACGCCTGCGCGCCCGTCGTAACGGTACGTCACGCCGTCCAAGGTGAGGGGCGCACCCTGAGCGCGCGCGGCGGTGGTCGCTTCGGGCCTGGTCATGGTGAGGCTCATCATGCCACCTCCAGCGCGGTCGTGCTCATGCCATGACCTCCAGGCCGTAATTGCGGCGGATGCGCGCCTCGATCACGCGGATGACCGCGTCGAACACGCCCCCGATGATGCCGATAATGATGATCGTGGCGAGCACCAGCGCGACGCTGCCGGTGTTGCGGCCCACTTCGAGCTGCTGCCCCAGGCCGGGGTTGGCGGTCAGCAGCTCCCCGCCGACCAGCGCGCGCCACGCGAAACTCCACGCGGTGCGCAGGCCGCCCACGATGTGCGGGAGGCTGGCGGGCACCATCACGTTCAGCGTGAACGGCAGGCCCCGCGACCCGAGCGTGCGGCCCGCGACGCGCCACGCGGGCGGGACGTTCAGGAGCGCGCCGGACACCGCCAGCGCCACGGGAATGAACCCTTCCAGAATCACCACGAACAGCACCGCGCGTTCGTTCAGGCCGAAAAACAAGATGGCAAACGGCACGAACGCGATGCTCGGCACGCTCTGGATGCCCGTGAGGTACGCGCCGACCGTGTCGCGCAGGCCCCGCCACGTGGCGAGCAGGAGGCCCACCCCGAGGCCGAGCGCGACAGCAACGGCGTACCCGATGGCGACGCGCCGCAGGCTGTTCCCGATGGACAGCAGCAGCTTGCCGTCCTGGGGGCCACTGCCCCACAGGCCGTACGAGATTTCCTGCCACACCGCTTTCGGGCTGGGAAACACGTACGGGGGGTAGAGCTTCAGGACGTCCGTGGCGACGTACCACGCCACCAGGATCAGCAGCAGGCCGAGCGCCTGCCAGAGCAGGGCCCGCCCGCGTTTCGGGCGGGCGGGCGTGGCGGGCAGGACCGTCGTCATTTCCCGCGCGCGCTCTTCAGGGGGGCGAGGTTCACGAGTGTGCTGAAGTCCGGCAGGGTGCGCGCGTACCCAGCTTCCTTGTTCAGGTCGCCGTACTCCCGGAACGCGTCGAGGTTCAGGTCCGCGGTGAATTTCGTGCGTTTCAGCGCGAGCTGCAGGACGCGCGGGTCGACCTTCTGGTTGGTGAGCTTCTGCAGTTGCGCGCTCACGGCGAGCTGCGCGGCTGGCGGGTTCTTGCTGAGCAGCGTGATCGCCTGCAGGTGCGCTTTCAGGAACGCCTGCACGAGGTTCGGGTTCTCCTGCGCGAACTTCGCGTTCACGATCACGACGGCGGTCGGGTAGTCCCCGCCGCGCCAGATGGTCTTCTCATCCCCGACCAGCACGTGCCCCTGCTTCTGGAGCAGCGCGCCCCACGGTTCAGGCACGAGCGTCGCGTCGATCTGCTTGCTGGCGAACGCCGCGGCGACGTCCGCGGGCGCGACAGGCGTGATGGTGACGTTCCCGCCGGCGTCCTTCGTTTTCAGGCCGTTCTCGACGAGAAGGTGGCGGAGGCTGATGTCCTGCGTGTTTCCGAGGGACGGCACGGCGACCTTCTTGCCGGCGAGGTCCTTGAACGTCTTGATGCCGGCGTCCTTGCGGGCGATCAGGACCGCGCCGGCGTTCGCGGCGTTCGCGATGACCTGCACGGGCATGCCGCGCGCCGCCGCGTTGATGGCGGGGCCCGGCCCGACGTACCCGATATCGATCTGCCCGGCGGCGAACGCTTCCGTGAGGGTCGTGCCGCTCACGAAGTCCTTCGTTTCGAGTTTCGTGTTCCCGAACGCAGCCTTGAAGTACCCTTTCTCGATGCCGATCAGGGCGGGCGCGTGCGTGAGGTTCGGGAAGAACCCGAGGCGGACCGTGGTGGCCTTCTGGGCCGTGGCGCCGCTGAGCAGAGTGAGGGTGAGGGCGGCCAGGATGGTGCGTTTCGCAGGCATGTGGTCTCCTTGTTGAGGTGTGCAACGTGGTCCTTTGAGTGAACACGATGTGTTCCTCGGGGACCACGCAGGCCGCATGAAGGCGCCTTTAATTCATGAAGGGGCTGTCAGGGGCGCAGGGTCAGTCGCCGGCGGCGAGGTACGCGTCGCGCAGCACCTCGGCCACTTCGGGCCGCGTGAATTCGGCGGGGAGGTGCTCGCCGGCGCGAAGCTTCTCGCGGACTTTCGTGCCGCTCAGCACGAGGTGGTGCGCGGCGTCGTGCGGGCAGGTGCGGGGGCTGACGAGCTGACCGCAGGTGCGGCAGTAGAAGGTGTGCTCGAACTTCAGGATCTGCACGCCGAGTTCCTCGCGGGTGTACGCGCTGAAGATCTCCTGCGCGTCGTACGTGCCGTAGTAGCTGCCGACGCCGGCGTGGTCGCGGCCGACAATGAAGTGCGTCACGCCGTAGTTGCGGCGGCTGAGGGCGTGCAGGATCGCCTCGCGCGGGCCGGCGTAGCGCATGGCGGCCGGGTAGACGCTCAGCAGGGTGCGGGTGTGCGGGTAGTACTTCTCGAGCAGCACCTCGTAGGCGCGCACGCGGACGTCGGCGGGCACGTCGTCGCCCTTGGTGGTGCCGACGAGCGGGTGCAGCAGCAGCCCGTCGACGAGTTCCAGCGCGACTTTCTGGAGGTACTCGTGCGCGCGGTGGATGGGGTTGCGGGTCTGGAACGCGACGCTGCTGCGCCAGCCGCGCGCCTCGATGGTGGCGCGCACTTCAGCGGGCGTACGGTGGTGGTGCGGGAACGCGCCGCGCGGCACGTCGAACAGCGTGACGTCGCCGGCGAGGTTCACGTCGCCCGCGGCGTACAGCGCGGCGACGCCGGGGTGCGCGGCGTCTTCGGTGCGGTACACCTCGCGCGCTTCGAGGGCCTTGCGGGCATCGTACTGCTCGGTAACGTCGAGCAGGCCGACGGGCGCGCCACTGCGTGTGAGGACGACGCGGCCCCGGTACGTGCGGGCGTCCTCGCGGGGGATGGGCAGCGTGATGGGCACGCTCCACGGGGTGCCGTTGTCAAGGCGCAGGGTGTGGATGACGGCGAGGTAGTCCGCTTCGCCGAGGAAGCCGGTGAGGGGGGAGTACGCGCCGGTGGCGATGAGTTCCAGGTCCGCGTAGGCGCGGTCCGTGAGTTCGAGCGTGGGGAGGCCGCGCAGTTCCGAGGCGTCGTGGAGGGGGCGCACGCGGTTGATGAGCGTGCCGCCGAGGGGGGTGGGGAGCAGGGAGTCAGTCACGGTGATCATGGGGCCTCGGAGGGGGAGGAAACGAGAAGGGTGATGAAAGTGATCAACTATTAGCGAAAAAAGAGAGGAAAAGCCCGGCAGGGCGCGGCCTTACAGCTTATTCTCGCCGACCCACAGGCCGCACTCGGTTTTGCCCTTGCCGGCCCAGCGGCCTGCGCGGGCATCCTCGCCGGGGCGAACGGCGCGCGTACACGGCCAGCACCCGACACTCAGGAAGCCGTCCCAGTACAGCGGGTTCACGGGCAGGTCATGCTCGCGGGCGTACGTTTCGAGCATCTCGCGCGTCCAGTACGCGAGCGGGTTCACGCGCAGGCGCGCGCCGCCGTCCTCCACGAACGGGATGTCCGCGCGGGTGGTGGCCTGCTCGCGGCTGCGGGCGTTCAGCAGCGCGCCCGGCGCGCGCAGCCGCAGATACGACTGCAGCGGCTGCACCTTGCGCGCGGCGCAGCAGCCGTCCGGGTCGTCCGCGTACGTGTCCTGCGGCGCGTCCGGGGCGGGGTGCAACGTCACGAAGGTCAGGCTCGGGTAGCGTTCACGCAGGGCGTCCCGCGTGCGCAGCGTTTCCGGGAAGTGGTAGCCGGTGTCCACGAACACCACCTCGCCGCGGTACCCGGCCTGAACGGCGAGGTCCAGCAGGACGACGCCGTTCAGGTTGAACGCGCTGGGCATCAGGGCGTCCGGGTGCTGCGCGAGCGCCCAGCGGATCACGTCGCGCGGGTCGGTGTCCGGCGTGAAGTTCGGGCGTTCCAGTACGGTCATGCTCACCCTCCCAGGCGCGCGAGCAGCTGGTCCACGCCCTCGCGGACGCTGATGCGGTCGGTGCGCAGGTGCAGGTCCGGCTGTTCGGGCGCCTCGTATGGGTCGCTGACGCCCGTGAAGTGCGGAATCTCGCCGCGCAGCGCCCGCACGTACAGGCCCTTCACGTCGCGTTCCGTCACGACGTCCAGCGGCGCGTCCACGAACACCTCCAGGGCGTTCGGGAGTGCCTGGAGGGCCTCGCGGCGCGTGTCCGCGTAGGGGCTGATGGCGCTGACGAGCACGGTCACGCCGTGTTTCGCCAGCAGGCCCGCCACGAACGCGATGCGGCGCACGTTGGTGTCGCGGTCCTCGCGGCTGAACCCGAGGCCCTTGCTGAGGTTCTCGCGCACGGCGTCGCCGTCGAGGAGTTCCACGCGCTCGCCGCGCGCTTCGAGCTCGTCGCGCAGGGCGCCCGCGAGGGTGCTCTTGCCCGCGCCAGACAGGCCCGTGAACCACACGACGCGCCCGTGTCCCGTCACGGCGGCTGGGCGGGGTTCGGTGGCGGTCATGCGCTCACCACGGCGTTGAGGACCGCGTCGGGCGTGAAGCGCTCGTGACCCACGCGGTCCGCGTACTCCACGAAGCTCTCGCCCGGCAGTTTGTGCGCGCGGAAGTCACGCAGGACGCCTTCGGTGTACTCGGTGAGGCGCACGGCGGGCACCACGCCCTTGAGCTTGTTCCCGGTGCGCTGCGCCTGGCCGATACTGCCCGCGAGGTGCACGTTGTAGACTTCTTCCTCGCCGCGCAGGGCGCCCATGAACCCGAGGTCCGCGACCTGGTAGCGGGTGCAGGCGTTGCTGCAGCCGGTCAGGTTGATGGTGAACGGCACGTCGAGGTCCGCGAACTTCGCTTCGAGCTGGTCGACGAGGCCGGCGGTGCGCGCTTTGGTTTCGGTGAGTGCGAGGCGGCAGAACTGCGTGCCGGTGCAGGCGATGGTGGTGCCGCGCAGCGTGATCTTCGGCGCGAGGTCAAGCGCCGCGAGGGCCTGCGTGAGCGCCTCGACGTCCTCGGCGCGCACGTGCGGGATCATCATGTTCTGGAAGGCCGTGGTGCGCAGCATGCCCTGCCCGTAGCGTTCGGCGAGGCCCGCGAGGGCGCGGGCCTTCTCGGGGTTGATGCGGCCCACGGTGGTGCTGATGACGACGTAGTTCAGGCCGTCCTTCTGGGGTTGCACGCCGAGCACGTCGTTGCCGCCGAAGCGCGCGACGGGCGCCTGCGGGCCGTCCGTGAGCTTGCGGCCCAGGTACTCGTTTTCGACGATCTCGCGGAACTTCTCTACGCCGAGGTCCTTGATCAGGAACTTCAGGCGGCTCTTCTTGCGGTTCTGGCGGTAGCCGTGGTCGCGGTACGCGGCGGTGATGGCCTGCCCGACCTCCACGACCTCCTCGGGGCGGATGAACACGCCGAGGCGTTTGGCGAGGTGCGCGACCGCGCCGAGGCCGCCACCCACCCACACGTCGAAGCCGACCTCGCCGTTCACGCGGTGCGCGAGGAAGCCGATGTCGTTGATAAGGTGGATGCCTTCGAGTTCCGGCGTGCCAGTGAGGCTGATCTTGAATTTGCGCGGCAGGTCCTGGAAGTCCGGGTTGCCGCTGAGGCTGCCTTCCATGGAGGCCGCGATGGGGCGCACGTCAATCACCTCGCGCGCGTCGAGGCCCGCGAGGGGCGAGGCGATGACGGCGCGCACCGTGTCGCCGCACGCACCCTTCGTGTGCAGGCCGATGGCTTCAAGGCGCTCGAAGATCGCGGGGATGTGCTCAATGCGCAGGTAATGGAACTGGAACGCCTGCCGGTCCGTGACGTCGAGGAAGCCGCGGCCGTAGTCCTCGGCGATGCCCGCAATGCCGCGCAGCGTGCTGGCGCTGAATTCGGCGGTGGGGACCTTTACGCGCATCATTAGGAAGCCGTCTTCCTGCGGGCGCTGCGGGTACACGCCGGCCCATTTGAGCAGGTCAATCTTTTCCGGGTCGATGAAGCCCTGCTGCGCGTACTGGGGGATCAGGTCGAAGATCTGGAAGGGCGGGAGTTCTTTTTTGAGGGTTTCGATGTCGCTCATGGGGTCTCCGGGAGTTATCGGGTGAGGCGGTAACGCAGCATGCGCCACTGGAAGTACATCAGGCAGCCGACGCAGATGCGGGTGGTGAGGTTCAGCAGGGCGAGGGCGATGACGGTGACGCCGAGGAGGGCGCTCAGGACCTGCAGGCCCGCAAGGCCGGCGAGGGCGCTGGCGAGCAGGAAGGTGCCGCCGACGCCCTGCGCGAAGTGGTGCGCGCGTGGGTCGTCCTGCACGGTGTTCGCGCGCAGGCGCAGGATGGGGGAGAGGGCGCGGTACGCGGCGCGGAGCGGGGCAGTTTGGGGACGGAGAGCGCCGAGCAGCATGGCGGCGCCCAGACCGGCCATCAGCCAAGGCATTCGCGTGACGAGCGCGAGGGTCGTGAGGCTCACGACGGTGACTTGGTTGAATTTCAGGGCGGTCTGGTCGGTCATGTGGGCCTCCGTGGAATAGTCGACCAAAAGTGTAAACCAATTCAACGGACAAAGTTCGTCAACTAAGCAGGAGTGTCTAGAACACCTTTCCTGACCGGACCCAGTCCATTTACTTCCCCTTGACCTCTCCCTCACGAACTTCACGCCCAGGTACGCACCCGCAGGCGTTCAATAGGACGGTCCAAGGAGGGCTCATGAGCCACACCACGCATCCGCCCCTGTTCAGCGCCGCCTTCAAAACCGACCCGTACCCCACCTACGCGCACTTCCGCGACACCCAGCCCGTCCGCCGCGAAACCCTTCCCGACGGCCGGCCCCTCTGGCTCGTCACGCGCTACGACGACGTCATCGCCGCCTTCAAGGACCCGCGCCTCGTCAAGAACCCCGCCAGCGCCATGCCGCCCGAAGCGCTCAGCCAGCTGCCCCGCGGCCGCGAAGCCTTCCGCGTCCTGAGCCACCACATGCTCTCCAGCGACCCCCCCGACCACACCCGCCTGCGCCGCCTCGTCAGCCGCGCCTTCACGCCCCGCTACGTCGAACAGATGCGGCCCCGCGTGCAGGCCATCGCCGACGACCTCATCGACCGCATGGCCGAAGGCAACCAGGGCGACCTGATCGAACAGCTCGCGTTCCCCTTGCCGATCACCGTCATCAGCGACATGCTCGGCGTGCCCCACGAGGACCGCGAACGCTTCCGCACCTGGTCGAACATCATCGTGTCCGTCAACCCGTTCGAACCGCAGACCTTCCAGAGCACCGCCGACGACCTCGTCGCGTTCACGCAGTACTTCCGCGACCTGATCGCCGAGAAACGCGCGCGCCCCACCGACGACCTCACCAGCGAACTCATCCACGCCACCGACGAAGGCGACGCCCTCAACGAGGACGAACTGCTCAGCATGATGTTCCTGCTGCTCGTCGCCGGGCACGAAACGACCGTCAACCTGATCGGCAACGGCACCCTCGCGCTGCTCACCCACCCCGACCAGCTCGCGCACCTGCGCGCCGACCCGACCCTCATCGAGAGCGCCGTCGAGGAACTCCTCCGCTACGACGGTCCCGTCGAGACGTCCACCATGCGCTGGGCCGCCGAGGACGTCCAGCTCGGCGGCGCCACCATCCCGCGCGGCGAGGCCGTGCTCGTGGTCATCGCCAGCGCCGACCGCGACCCCGAGCGTTTCAAACGCCCCGAGGACCTCGACATCACCCGCGCCATGAACCGCCACGTCGCGTTCGGGCACGGCATCCACTACTGCCTCGGCGCGCCCCTCGCCCGCCTTGAAGGGCAGGTGGCCATCGGTACGCTCCTGCAGCGCTTCCCGGACCTGCGTCTCGACGTCCGCCCCGAAGAGCTCCAGTGGCGCCCCGGCATGCTCATCCGCGGCCTCTGGCATCTCCCCGTGCGCTGGTAAGCCCACAGCGTCAGGGCCCGCCGAGGTGCCGGCGGGCCCTGACGTTCAGGCGTTCGGTTTCAGCAGGTGCCCCAGACAGTAGTGGTAATCCACGCCCGCCGTGCGGTCCTGCACGAGGTCCGCGACGCTGAAATCCTGCAGCACCGTCAGCATCGCGTCGCGCATGCGGGTGTAGATGGTGTTGCGCGCGTGGCAGCGGTCCTGCTCCGGGCACGGCTCCCGCCAGTTCAGGCTGATGCACGACAGCGGCGCGACCGGCCCGTCAATGGCGCGCACCACCTCGCACAGACTCACGAGGTGCGGCTTGCGTGCCAGCGCGTACCCGCCGCCGATGCCCTTCTTGCTCTTCACGACGCCCTTGGCCGCGAGTGCCGCGAGAATCCGCACGAGATACGGCCGTGCGACGCCCGTCTGTTCGCTGATCTCCTCACTGGCGATCCAGCGGTCCGGTCCCTGCATGCCCAGGTACGCGAGCGCCTGAAACGCATAGACATCCGTGGTCGAAAGGCGCATATGCCCGAGTGTAGCGCGTCCCGCTGGGCACGATGAAAAACCGCCCCCAACGGGGGCGGTCGGGGGAGGCTGGGCTCAGAGTGCGAGGATCGCGCTGAAGTCGCCGTTCAGGCCCTTCGGGAAGAAGCCACCGGTGGCCGCCTTGCCGGTCGTGTCGAGCAGCACGATGTTCGCCACCTGACGGGGCGTGCGGCTGAACGCAATGCCATTCACGTCGGTCGGGACGACGTTCGACGCGGCGTTGGCGCCCGTGCCCACCGGGGAGATGCCCTGGTCGAGGTCACTGGGGCCGTCCACGTTGTCGCGCAGGTTGCTGATGGCCTGCACGACCTGCTCCACGGTCAGGCCCGCCGCGGCGGCCTGCGTGCGGCGCTGGCTGAGCAGCGTGCGGATGGCGCCCGCGTGGTACGCCTCCACCGCCAGGATGCCCGCCGCGTTCTCGAGGTTGCCGCCCGCTTTGTCGTCCACCAGCAGGCGCGCCGCGCCCTTGTACGCCGTCACGCCGACGTCCTCGAACACGAACGCGCCGTGCAGGAAGAACAGCTCGTTCGCGTACGGGTCGAAGCCGGTGATGGCGCCGTTGGAGGCCGCCTTGCCCGCCGCCTTGAACGACGCGTCGAGGTCAATCTGGGGCTGCGCGACCGCGTTGATGCCGAGCTTGTCGCGAATGGCTTTCACGTGCGCGAGTTCGTCCGTGGCGATCTCGTTTGCGAGCGCGCGGATCTCGGGGCTGAGGCTCGCAATGCCCACGCCGTCCTTGCCGTTGAAGCCCGCTGGGAGGATCACCTGGGCGCTGCTGCCGCCCGCCGCGTCGAGTTCGCCCAGGCGACCGACCGCCGCGAGGTAGAACGCCGCTTCGAGGTACTCGAGGTTCAGCGCGAAGTTGAAGATGGTCGCGTCGAGGTTCGCTTTGGGGGGCGTGACCGCCATCGCGGGCGCGCAGGCGCCCAGGACGGCACCCGCGCCGACGAGACCGAACGTTCCAAGGGCTTTACGGCGGCTGATGTTGCTGTTCGACATGGTGGTTCCTCCCAGATGCGGGCGCAGACCTGAACCGCGGACCTCCCGCGCTCCTGCACTCCGACGTCCAGTCATTCGCGTTCCACTGCCAAGTGGATGTGCAGCGCTCACGATCGTTAACGCTTGATGAAAAAGCTGTGGTTCCGGTCGCACCCCCGCCCACACCCTTACGCCCCGGACGTAACCGCGCGGTACAATCCCCAGGTGAGTCCCTCCGATCTTCTCGCGCAGCTCAACCCGAACCAGGCCCAGGCCGCCGACCACCACACCGGCCCCGCCCTGGTCATCGCGGGCGCCGGCAGCGGCAAAACACGCACCCTCGTGTACCGCATCGCGCACCTCATCCAGCACTACGACGTGCACCCCGGCGAGATCCTCGCCGTCACCTTCACCAACAAGGCCGCCGCCGAAATGCGCGAACGCGCCAGCCACCTCGTCCAAGGCGCCAACCAGCTCTGGATGAGCACCTTCCACAGCGCCGGCGTCCGCATCCTCCGCGCGTACGGCGAGTACATCGGCCTGAAACGCGGCTTCGTCATCTATGACGACGACGACCAACTCGACATCCTCAAGGACCTGATCGGCAACGTTCCCGGCCTCGGCCCGGATACCAACCCGCGCGTCCTGCGCAGCATCCTCGACAAAGCCAAAAGCAACCTCTGGACGCCCGGCGACCTGCTCCGCCACCCGGAGCCGTTCATCAGCGGCATCCGCAAGGACGCCGCCAGTGAGGTCTACACCCGCTACGAAGCCCGCAAACGCGCGCAGAACGCCATCGACTTCGGCGACCTCATCACCGAAACCGTCCGCCTGTTCAAGGAAGTCCCCGGCGTCCTCGAGCGCGTACAGGACCGCGCGCTCTTCATCCACGTCGACGAGTACCAGGACACCAACAAAGCCCAGTACGAACTCACGCGCCTGCTCGCGTCCCGCGACCGGAACCTCCTCGTCGTCGGCGACCCCGACCAGAGCATCTACCGCTTCCGCGGCGCCGACATCCAGAACATCCTCGACTTCCAGAAGGACTACCCGGACGCCAAGGTGTACCGCCTCGAGCACAACTACCGCTCCAGCGCCCGCGTCCTGAACCTCGCCAACAAACTCATCGAGAACAACACCGAACGCCTCGAGAAGGTCCTGCGGCCCGTCAAGGACTCCGGCGAGCCCGTCCTGTTCCACCGCGCCAACGACCACCGCGGCGAAGGCGACTTCGTCGCCGAGCAGATCACCCTGCACCACCACCGCGGCATCAAGTTCAGCGACATGGCCATCTTGTACCGCACGAACGCGCAGTCGCGCGTGATCGAGGAATCCCTGCGGCGCGTGAACATCCCCGCGAAAATCGTCGGCGGCGTCGGCTTCTACGACCGCCGCGAAATCCGCGACATCCTGTCATACGCGCGCCTCAGCATCAACCCCGCCGACGACGTCGCCCTGCGCCGCATCATCGGCCGGCCCCGCCGCGGCATCGGCGACACCGCCCTCGCGAAACTTATCGAATGGGCGAACATCAACAAGGTCCCCATCCTCGTCGCGTGCCACAACGCCGAACAGATCCTGGAGCGCGGCGCGAACAAAGCCGTGGAGTTCGCGAACCTCATGGACGCCTTCAGCGAAGCCGTCGAGGCGTACAGTCCCGGCGCGTTCCTGCGCTACCTCATCGAAACGAGCGGGTACCTCGACATGCTCAAGGCCGAGAACAACAACGAAGGCCAGGCGCGCATCGAGAACCTCGAGGAACTCGTGAACGCCGCCGAGGAGTGGGCGCAGGACCACGAGGGCACCATCGCCGACTTCCTCGACGACGCCGCGCTGCTCTCCAGCGTGGACGACATGCGCACCAAAACCGAGAACAAGGACGCCCCCGAGGACGCCGTCACCCTCATGACCCTCCACAACGCCAAAGGGCTGGAGTTCCCCGTCGTGTTCATCGTCGGCACCGAAGAGGGCCTGCTGCCCAGCAAGAACGCCCTTATCGAACCCGGCGGTGTGGAGGAGGAACGTCGGCTGTTCTACGTCGGCATCACGCGCGCCATGGACCGCCTGTACCTCACGGCCGCGCAGAACCGCATGCAGTACGGCAAAACGAACAGCACCGAGGACTCCCGCTTCCTGGAGGAACTCGGGCAGGGGTTCGAGAGCGTCGACCAGTACGGCCAGGTCGTCGAGTACACCCAGAAGACCTGGCGGGACTACCGCCCGACCGCCACGCGCCACATGAACACCCCCACGCCCACCGCCGTGAAAGGCACCAGCCCCCTCACCAGTGAACTCGCGTACCGCGGCGGCGAGAAGGTGAAGCACCCGAAATTCGGCGACGGGCAGGTCCTCGCAGTGGCCGGCGTCGGCGACAAGCAGGAAGTCACCGTGCACTTCGCGTCCGCCGGCGTGAAGAAACTGATCGTGAAGTTCGCGAACCTCCAGAAGGTGTAAGCCGCGCGTGGGAGGCCGCCGGACGCCCCGGCGGCCTCTGCCTTGATGGCCGGTGACGAGCGGACGTGACCGTGCGTAGCTTCCCGCGGGGCTCGCCTCGCGCGGGTCCCCCGCCCACGGCTTACCGCCTGCTCACCCACCACGCGGCCTGCCTGCGTACACTCCAGGGCGTTGTGGCGCTCGCGTGTGCAGGCGCCACGCCCGGACGAGAGCACCGCCGTACCCGGTCAAGACAAGACGGCGTGACACATGGAGGTGTCATGTCATGGCGTGGACGCTGTTGATCATTGCGGGCATTCTGGAAGTCGGTTGGGCTATCGGGCTGAAGTACACCGAGGGGTTCACGCGGGTCGTGCCGACCCTGCTGACGCTCGGCAGCATGATTGCCAGCATGAGCCTGCTGGGCGTGGCCGCCAAGACACTGCCGATCGGCACGGCGTACGGCATCTGGGTGGGCATCGGCGCGGTCGGCGCGGCGGTCCTGGGCATCGTCCTGTTCAAGGAGCCGGCGACCCCTGCGCGCCTGGCCTTTCTCGGCATGATGATCGTCGCCATCGTGGGCCTCAAAGCCACCAGCGGTCACTGACGCCGCAGGCCTGCCGGGTGGCGCGCCGATTCGGCCGGGCCTGATGGTGCGGCGCGCTGGACGGGCGGTGGTGGGGCCGCCGACACAGGCTGCATGAAGTTGACCCTTCATGCATATGGCGTGATTCTGGGTTCCATCAGCGGCCTCCTCGGGCCGCTTTTTTGAGTTCAGGCAGGGGACGCTCGGCGGCGGGCGAGTCTGCGGCCCAGTGAGGGAGGGGAGAGCGCCGGGGCGCGGGCAGCTGAACCTCCCCGGTGCGTCGTGCTTCCCGGTTTCTGGCAGTGGGGGTGACCGACGTGCGGGACCCGTGGTGCGCGCCGTCAGGCGTCCCGACGAGCCTTTCTGGACGCCGTTCAGCGCGGCTCTCTGGCCTTCAGGCACTCTTGAGCAAGGGGCAGGCGGGTGGCGGGCAGGGCTACTGTGGGGTGTTGCGCCGTTGCCTGCCGCCGTGCAGGGCAGCGCCCCGGCCAGAAAGGTTTTTTCTCTGATGAGTGATGATCGATTTGGACTTCCGGCTCCCCCACACCATGACGCGTTCACGACGCTGCCCGCCGCCTGCTTCATCCTGAGCGCGCAGGGTCGCGTGCAGGACGTCAACCCGGCCGGGCTGGCGTTGCTGGGCGTCACGGCTGAGGGCGTGGTGGGCCGGGCGTTCTCGGCGTTGATTCCCACGAAGTCGCAGGCGCCGGTGGCGGCGCTCCTGGCGCGGCCCGTCGAGGGGGCTGGCCGGCAGCGCGTGGAGACGCAACTGCTGGGCCCGGATGGGGCGACGCTGGACGTGCTTCTGGACGTGGCCGCCGGGGCGGGTGACGCGCCCGCGTGGCAGGTGGTCGCCACGGACGTGAGCGCGTTCAAGAGCGCGCACCGGACGTTGCTGGACACGACCACGACGCTGGACGCGCAGGTGCAGGCGCAACGCGTGAAGATCCGCGCCCTGAACGAGGAACTGGAGGGGATCATCACCAGCTTCCTGCAGCAGTTGAACCTACCGGTGGCGCGCGCCGTCAATTTCGTGTCCCTGCTGCGGAAGAGCGTCGGTGACGTGGACGGCGTGGGGGGGCGGGCGCTGGAGCAGACCGAGCGGGCCATTCAGGCGGTTTTCGCGCTGAGCGCGTCACTGGACCGGTACATGCAGGGCCGCCGGTTACGGCTGCGGTTGCGGCCGGTGGACCTGAACGTCGTGCTGCGTGAAGTGTTGAAAAAGGAGCGCGCGGCCATGGCGGACCGGAAGGTGGACGTGGTCTGTGAGGCCCTGCCGGTCGTGGAGGGCGACAGTCAGGCGCTTATGCTGATCCTCGAAGAGTACATCGCGAACGCCCTGAAGTTCACGAAGTTGCGGGAAACAGCGCAGGTCCATATCGTGGCGCGCGAAACGGACACGGAGTACCACATTGGCGTGGCCGACAACGGCGCCGGGTTCAACATGCGGCAGCGCGACAAGCTGTTCCGGCTGTTCGGGCGGTTGCATTCGACCACGACGTACGAGGGCAGCGGTATCGGCCTCGCGAACGTCCGCCGCTTGTGCGAGCGGGTGGGTGGGCGCTGCTGGGCGGAAGGCAAGGTGGATGTGGGCGCGACGTTCTGGTTCGCGTGGCCCAAGCGGCCCACCGTGCTGGAGTGACGCTCAGGGTTGTGGGGGTTGGGCAGGGCGTTCGTCGAGGACGCGCACGCCGGCGCGCTCGAAGTGCGTGCGGGCGTCGGGTGGGGCGGCGTCCGTCACCCAGGTGCGCACGTCGCTCAGCGCGGCGAACGTCGCGAAGCCGGGGACGTTCCATTTGCTGTGGTCCGCGATCAGGACGCTCTGGCGCGCGCGGGCCATGATGGCGGTTTTCTGCTGCGCTTCGATGAGGTTGCTGTTGGTGAGGCCGCGCGCCGGGTCGATGCTGGTGCATCCGACGAGGAACACGTCGTAGCTGTAGCGCTCGATGATGGAGAGGGCGTCCGGGCCGACGAGGCTGTAGGTGCTGCCGTAGTTTTCGCCGCCGATGACCATCAACTGGCACTCGCCGTTCAGTTCGTACGCGACGTTGATGCCGTGCGTGACGACGCGCAGCGTCCGCGTGAGGGCGGGCGTGCGTTTGAGGGCGAGGGCGACTTGCAGGGCGGTGGTGCCGGCGTCGAGGTACAGGATCTGGCCGGGGGCGAGGAGCGTGAGGGCGAGCTGTCCGATGCGTTCTTTCTCGCGTTGCCCGAGGGTCTGGCGCTCCTGGTACACCTGGTCCTGGCTGTTGATGATGGCGCCGCCGTGGACTTTGCGGATCAGGCCGCGTTCGGCGAGCAGGTCGAGGTCGCGCCGGACGGTGCTGCCGCTGATGCCCAGCCGGTCGACGATCTCGGTGGTGCGGCATGAGCCGCGTTGCATCAGGAGGCTGAGGATCTGGGCGTGGCGTTCTTCGGCGAGCGGCTGGGTCATGCAGTTCCTGGGAGGAGTCTAGCAGGGTGCGGAGGCCGTGCTGGAGGGCTTGAGGCGAGCTTCTGCCCCTGGCTTGCAATCGCCGACAGACAGGACTATGATCAAAATTGCTCAGAATTCACCAGAATTCGTCAAGTCTGCGCAAAGGCGCCGACGCTCACTTCAGGGGGCCCCATGCTCGAACTCTCCTCGAACCTCGTGCAGCTCGGCGCGCACACCGCCGACAAAACCCAGGCGATCCGCGACGTCGCCGCCCTCCTCGCCCACGCCGGGAACATCCACCCCGACTACGCCGAAGGCATGCTCGACCGCGAACGCACCGCCAATACCTACATCGGCAGCGGCGTCGCCATTCCCCACGGCACCCCCGGCACCAAACACCTCGTCCGCCACACCGGCATCGCTGTCCTCCAGGTGCCCGCCGGCGTCCCCTGGGGCGACAACGGCGAACGCGCGCACCTGATCGTCGGGATCGCCGCGCAGGGCGACGAACACATCGAAGTCCTCCGCCGACTCACTCGCGTCCTCGCCGATCCTGCCCAGGCCGAACACCTCACGCGCACCACCCACGCCGCCGACATCATCACCGCCCTCACCGGCACCGCCCCCGCCGACGCGCCCTCCCCGGCGCCCCGCGACCTGCCGCACGCGCTGACCGTCACCCTCCCCAACCCCATGGGCATGCACGCCCGTCCCGCCAGCGTCCTCGCCAAACTCGCGCAGGCGAGTGGGACCCACGTGCAGATCCGCGTCGGCGACCGCACCGCCGACGCCAGCAGCATCATGCAACTCCTGCAGCTCGGCGCGCGCCGCGGCAGCGAACTGGTCCTCAGCACCGACGCGCCCGGCGCGGACGCCACCCTCACCGCCCTCCGCGACGCCATCGCCCGAGGCCTCGGCGACGACCTCAACGCGCCGCTCCCGAGCGCCGCACCCACCCGCCGCGCGCCCGACTGGACCCCGCGCACCCCGACCAGCACCCTCGAAGGCCTCGGCGCGTCCGGCGGCCTCGCCATCGGCGTCACCCGCCAGCACCGCCAGCAGGACCTGACCGTCCCCGAACACGGCAGCGACGCCCTTACCGAAGGCACCCACCTTGACCGCGCCCTGGACGCGACCCTCCGCGACCTTGGCGCGCTCGCCGCCGACCTGCGCGCGCGCGGCGCCGCCGACCGCGCCGCCATCTTCGACGCGCACGCCACGCTCGTGCAGGACCCGGACCTCCTCCGCGACGCCACCGCCCGCATCCTCGATGGCGCCAGCGCTGCCCACGCCGTGTACACCGCCGGGCAGGACCGCGCGCAGGCCATGGCCCGCCTCGACGACCCGACCCTCGCCGCGCGCGCCGCCGACCTCAGCGACGTCACCCGCCGCGTCGTCCGCCACCTCCTCGGCGTCGAACCCCAGACGCCCATGCAGGCGGGCGCGCCGGTCGTGCTGCTCGCCCCGGACCTCGCGCCCGGCGACACCGCCACCCTCGACCCGCAGCAGGTGCTCGCGCTGTGCACCGCGCAGGGCGGCCCCACCTCGCACACCGCCATCATCGCGCGCGGCCTCGGCCTGCCCGCCGTCGTCGGCGCCGGCGACGCCCTGCTCACCGTGCCCGACGGCACCCCCTGCATCGTGGACGGCGACGCCGGGTTCGTGTACCTCAACCCCAGCGACGCCGACCTCGCCTCCGCCCGCGAACACCAGGCCGCGCAGCACCGCGCCGCGCAGGCCGCCCGCGCCGCCCGCCACCAGCGCGCCACCACCCTCGACGGCCACACCGTCGAGGTCGCCGCGAACATCAACCGCGCGAACGCCGCGCCGGCCGCGCTCGACGCAGGCGCCGAAGGCGTCGGCCTGATGCGCACCGAATTCCTGTTCCTCGAAGCGGATAGCGCCCCGAGCGAAGACGACCAGTACGCCGCGTACCTCGCCATGAGCGAGGCGCTCGGCGAGCACCCCCTCATCATCCGCACGCTCGACATCGGCGGGGACAAGGACGTCCCGTACCTCGGCCTTCAGCGTGAGGATAACAGCTTCCTCGGCCTGCGCGGCATCCGCTTGTGCTTCGAACGCCCCGACCTGTTCCTCCCGCAACTGCGCGCCATCTACCGCGCCGCGCGCGACGGCGGCCGCAACATCCGCGTGATGTTCCCGATGATCGCCACGCCCGCCGAATTCCGCCGCGCCCGGAACATCGCCGAGCAGGTCCGCACGGAACTCGGCGCGCCCGAAGTGCCGCTCGGCCTGATGATCGAGGTGCCCAGCGCCGCCCTCACCGCCGACGAACTCGCCCGCGACGCGGATTTCTTCAGCATCGGCACGAACGACCTCACGCAGTACGTCCTCGCGATGGACCGCCTGCACCCCGTCCTCGCCCGCCAGGCAGACGCCCTGCACCCCGCCGTGCTGCGCGCCGTGGACCTTACCGTCCGCGCCGCCCGCGCGCACGGCCGGTGGGTGGGCGTGTGCGGCGGCGCCGCCGGTGATGAGGCGGGCGCGCTCGTCCTTGCCGGCCTCGGCGTGCACGAACTCAGCGTCAGCACCCCGCAGGTGCCCACCGTGAAAGCCGCGCTGCGCACCCAGCGCCTGGCGGACCTGCAGGTGCTCGCGCAACGCGCCCTCGCCGCGAACGACGCCGCGGAGGTGCGCGGCCTCGTCGCGGACGTCCTGAACGCCGCGCAGGTGCAGGCATGAAGGTCGCCACCGTCACCCTGAACCCCGCCCTCGACCTCACCATCCGCGCGGACGGCTGGCGGCAGGGCGACGTGAACACCGCGCAGGGCGCGCAATTCGACGCGGGCGGCAAGGGCGTGAACGTCGCGTCGTTCCTCGCGGACGCCGGCATGACCGTCACCGCCACCGGCCTGCTCGGCGCCGACAATCCGGAGCGCTTCGAGGCCCTCCTGCGCGACAAGGGCGTCCGCGACGCCTTCATCCGCGTGCCCGGCGCCACCCGCATCGGCGTGAAGGTCGTGGACGAACTCGCGCAGGAAACCACCGACCTGAATCTCCCCGGCCTCACCCCGAACAACGAGCACCTGCAGGCCCTCCAGGGCACCCTCGACGCCCTCGCGGAGGACCATGACGTGTTCGTCCTCGCGGGCAGCCTCCCGCCCGGCGCGCCGCAGGACCTCTATGTGCAGCTCACGGCCCGGCTCCGCGCCGCCGGACGCACCGTGGCGCTCGACACCAGCGGCGCGGCCCTGCGCGCGGCCCTGCAGGCGGGCGCCCTCCCGCACCTCCTGAAGCCCAACATTCACGAGCTGAAGTTCGCACTCGACCGCAACCTCGTGAGCGACGCGGACCTGCTCGCCGCCGCGCGCACCCTGATCGCGCGCGGCGCGGAACTCGTCGCGGTCAGCATGGGCGAACGCGGCGCGCTGCTCGTCACTGCTGCCGAAGCGGTAATGGCCCGCCCGCCACGCGTCGCCGTGAAAAGCACCGTCGGCGCCGGCGACGCCATGCTGTCCGGCCTCGTGAACGCCCGCGCGCGCGCCCTGACCCTGCACGACACCGCCCGCGCCGCCACCAGCTTCTCGCTCGGCGCCATCACCCGCGTCGGCGCGCACCTGCCCGACCCGGAAACCCTCACCGCATTCGCCCGGCAGGTGGACGTCCGCAACGCCGACCACGCCCAGGAGGTTTGAATCATGGCCCGAATCGTCGCCGTCACCGCGTGCCCCACGGGTATCGCCCACACCTTCATGGCCGCCGAGGCGCTCACCCGCGCCGCCCAGAGCGCCGGACACGACATTCACGTCGAAGCGCAGGGGGCTGCAGGCGCCGGCACGCCCCTGAGCGCCGCCGACATCGCGCGCGCCGACGTGGTCATCCTCGCAGCCGACACCCACGTGAACCGCGACCGCTTCGCCGGGAAACGCGTCGTGGACGCCCGCACCGCCGACGCCATCCGGGACGCCGCAGGGGTACTGAACCGCGCGCTCGGGGAAGCGACCCCCGTCGCCGCGCCCACGTCGGCGCCCAGCAGCGGCAGCCTGCGCATCGTCGGCATCACCGCGTGCCCCACCGGCATCGCGCATACCTTCATGGCCGCCGAAGGCCTCGAGAACGGCGCGAAAGCGCTCGGCCACCACGTCCGCGTCGAAACGCAGGGGTCCGTGGGCGCCGGTAACGCCCTCACGCCCGAGGAGGTCGCGAACGCCGACCTCGTCATCATCGCCGCCGACACGAACGTGGACCTCAGCCGCTTCGCCGGGAAGCGCGTGTACCAGACCGGCACGAAGCCCGCCATCCACAACGGCCAGCAGCTCGTGCAGACGGCCCTCGCCGAAGCGAAACCCCACGGCGCGACCCCCACCTACGCGGACGCCATCCAGGACGCCAAAGCGGCCCGCCCCGGCGTGGGCGGCATCTACAAGGACCTCATGACGGGCGTGTCGCACATGCTGCCGCTCGTCGTCGCCGGCGGCCTGCTCATCGCCCTCGCGTTCGCCATCGGGTCCTTCCAGTACGGCGACCAGGGCATCTTCATCTACGACGAGAAGTACGCCGGCACCCTCGGCTACAACCTCTTCCAGATCGGCGCGAAAGGCGCGTTCGGGCTGTTCGTGCCCGTCCTCGCCGGGTACATCGCGTACTCCATCGCCGACCGGCCCGGCCTCGCTCCCGGCCTCGTCGGCGGGTTCCTCGCCGGCACGACCGGCAGCGGCTTCCTGGGCGGCATCGCGGCGGGCTTCATCGCCGGGTACCTCGTGAAGTGGCTGAACCGCAGCATCCGCCTGCCCCGCACCCTTGAGGGCCTCAAACCGACCCTGCTGCTCCCGCTGCTCGGCACGCTCGGCGTGGGCCTCCTGATGATCTACGTCGTCGGCACGCCCGTCGCCGCGGCCCTCAAAGGCATGACCGCGTGGCTGCAGGGCCTCGGGCAGAGCAGCGCCGGCCTGCTCGGCGCGGTCCTCGGCGGCATGATGGCGTTCGACATGGGCGGCCCCATCAACAAGGCCGCGTACACCTTCTCCACCGGCCTGCTCGGCAACAACGTCTACGGCCCGATTGCAGCCACCATGGCCGCCGGCATGACGCCGCCCCTGGCGATCGCGCTCGCCACGACGCTGTTCAAGAACCGCTTCACGCCCGACGAACGCGAAGCCGGCAAGGCCGCCGCGGTGCTCGGCATCAGCTTCATCACCGAAGGCGCCATTCCGTTCGCGGCGCGCGACCCGCTGCGCGTCATCCCGGCGATGGTGGCCGGCTCGGCCCTGGCGGGCGCCATCAGCATGGCCGCTGGGTGCCAGCTGCGCGCCCCGCACGGCGGCATCTTCGTCATGTTCATCCCGAACGCCGTCACGCACGTCGGCATGTACGCCGTGGCGATCATCGCGGGGACCATCCTCAGCACGGTGCTGCTCGGCGTCCTGAAAAAACCCCTCGTGAGCGCGACTCCCGCGCCCGTGGCTTCGCCGGACACGACGCCCAACGCCGTAGACTGAAGACCCAAGAGGGAGCGGGGAGGCGAGCGTGCCTCCCCGCTCCCTGCGGTTCTGCGCCGTAGGCCGCCGCGTCAGGCGCCCGGCACGCCCGCGTCGGCACTGCCGCTCAGGCCCAGCAGATGCCGGATGTCCTCGATCGCGGCCTTCTCGCCCTCGCTCACCTGCACGCCGCCGATGCCCAGGAACCCGCCCTCCTTCGCGGCGGCGGCCACGCGCTCCGCCGTCGTCACGATCAGCTGCTTGTACGCCGCCGCGTCCTCAGGGCTGCTCTTGGCGCTCACGAGCCACGCCGCCTGCCGGAGGCCGTCACGCGCCTGCGCCTTCAGGTCCTCCGTATTCCGCGCGCGCTCGTGCGGCTGCGCGTCCCGCAGCGCCTTGACCTCCTCGGGGCTGGTGTTCGTGAGCGCGTCCCGCATGGCACGCAGCAGCGGCGGCGCGTCTAGGCCGCGCGTGCCCTCCTGCAGGCTCAGCGCGACCTCCTGCATTTCCGCGAGGACGCCCGTGATGCCGCTCGGCCCGGCGGCGATCACCATGACGCCCGCGCGTCCCGGGCCGTTCATGATCTTGAACCACTCGTCCTGCGTGTACTGCGCGCGCGCCTGCAGCGCCGCCTGATCGCCGGCGTTCGTGTGGGAGGTGGGGTCGCTCATGCGTGGAGCGTACCGCCCGCCCGCCCGGGTGTGCCTTCGCGCCGCCTTCACGAAGGGGTATATCCCGGGGCAGAGACCGCCGCAGGCGCGCGGCGCGGTACTCTGCGGGGCGTGGAAAACTGGTTGATCGCCATCATTCAAGGGATCGTGGAGGGCGTCACCGAATTCCTCCCGATCAGCAGCACCGGCCACCTGATCGTGACCGGTGACCTCCTCAAACCCGACTGGAGCAAAGCCGCCGGGGACACTTTCGAGGTCGTCATTCAGGGCGGCGCGATTCTCGCGGTGCTCGTGTACTACGCCCGCGACCTGCTCGGGCAGGCGCGCGTGATCGGCCACGACCAGCCGACGCAGCGCCTCTGGGCAGGCGTCGTCGCCGCGTGCCTCCCCGCGCTGATGCTCGGCGTGCTGTTCAGCAGCAAGATCAAGGAGGTGCTGTTCCGGCCGACCGTCGTGGCGTGGGCGCTGATCGTCGGCGGCATCCTGATGTACCTCATTGAGCTGCGGCCCCGCCAGGCGCGCGTGCGGGAACTCAAGGAAATCGGCGTTGGCAAGGCGTTCCTGATCGGCGCGGCGCAGTGCCTGGCGCTGCTGTGGCCCGGGTTCTCGCGCAGCGCCAGCAGCATCCTGGGCGGCATGCTCATGGGCCTGGACCGCCCGACCGCCACGAAATTCAGCTTCTACCTCGGCATTCCGACGCTGGGCGGCGCGGCCCTCGTGGACTTCATCCGCAACCGCGACGTGCTCGGCGAGATCGGCATGGGCAGCGTCGCCATCGGCTTCATCACCAGCTTCGTCGTCGCGTACTTCGCCATCGGGTGGCTGCTGCAGTACGTCAGCAAGCACGACTTCAAGGGGTTCGCGATCTACCGCATCATCGCGGGCGCCGTCATCCTCGCGCTGATCGCCACGGGCGTCATTCACGACACCATCCGCGTGTAAAGCGCACGTGCAGCGCGGCGCCCGCCCCCAGGAGCGGGCGCCGCGCTGCAGCGTCGACTCCGGGTTGAGGAGCGCGGGCACACGGGGCGCGTACGCAGGCGCGCCCTCCGTGTGCCCACGCGGTCCGCGAACTCTAAAAGGACCCTGAGTGCAGCCGAACGCAGGCGGAACGTAGGGTTGAGGCATGTACGAATACACGACTGGCCGCACGCCCATGCACGACGCCCACGACCGCACAGCCACCGACCCGCAGGGGCGCGGCACCGCCGGTGACTTCCGCGAGGCCAAGGCCGCCTGCGAAGCGCTGGCGGGCATGGAGCTGACGTGGCGCCTGATCGGCGATTCCGTCACGCCCGAGCGTGGCGAGGCGGAACTCGACGGCGTCACGTACACCATCGTCCGCACCGCCTGACCCGCCATGGTGAGGCCTCCCGCATGAGCAGCCATCGCCCGACCACGCGCGCCCCCCGGTGGGGCGGCGCGCTCCTGCTTGCCCTGCTCGTGACGCTCACCGCCTGCCAGAGCCCGAACCGGCAGGCCCGGACGGACGCCGAGAGCGGCCTCCCCATCGTGGCGCTGCAGACGCTCCCGCCCGAAGCGCGCCGCACGTTCACGCTGATCCGCGCGGGCGGGCCCTTCCCGCACGCGCAGGACGGCCAGGTGTTCGGGAACCGCGAGCGCCTGCTTCCCGCCCGGCCGCGCGGCACGTACCGCGAGTACACCGTCCGCACGCCCGGCGAGCGCGACCGGGGCGCGCGGCGTCTCGTGTGCGCGCCCCGTCTGGAGTGCTACTACACCGCGGACCATTACGCGAGCTTCGCGCGGGTGGAACCGTGATCGTCCTGGACGTGTCCCGGGCGCGTGGACGCGCGGACCTGATGCGCGCCGCGCGCCGGGACCTGCCGCTGCCCGGGTACTTCGGGGACAACTGGGACGCCCTCGCGGACGTGCTGTGCGACGCGGCCCTGTGGCCGGACGGCGCGACCCTGACCGTGCGGGGCCTCGCGGCATTCGAGCACCGCTCGCCGGACATGGCGGCGCTCCTGCGCGACGTGCTCCGGGACGCGTGCCTGCCGGTCGTCATCGAGGACGAGCGGTAGCACCGCCGCCCCGCGTTACCGTTGCGGGCGGGCGCGCCTGCTACACTGCCCCGCGTGCTGATTCTGGGCATTGACACCAGCTGCGACGACACCGGCGTCGGCGTCGTGGAACTCACGGACGCCGGGCAGGTGCGCGTGCGCGCGAACCGCGTGTGGTCGCAGGCGATCCACGCGACCTACGGCGGCGTGATGCCCGAGCTCGCGTCGCGCGAACACGTGGAACGTATTGACGCTGTCCTGGAGGACGCCCTGAACGAGGCGGGCGTCCGCGTGGCGGACCTCGGCGCGGTGGCCGCCACGAACGGGCCGGGCCTGATGGGCGCACTGTTGGTCGGCCTGAGCTACGGCAAGGGCCTCGCGCAGGGCCTGAGCGTGCCGTTCTACGCTGCGCACCACCTGGAGGGGCACATCTACGCGGCGGCGAGCGAGGCGGACCTGCGCGCGCCGTACCTCGCGCTCGTCGTGAGCGGCGGGCACACGCACCTGTTCGACGTGCCGCGCGAGGGGGCGTACGTCCTCGTGGGCGCCACGCGTGACGACGCGGCAGGGGAGGCGTTCGACAAGGTCGCGCGCCTGTGCGGCCTGGGGTACCCGGGCGGCCCGGCCATCAGCGCGGCGGCCGAGCGCGGCAACCCGGACGCCGTGCCGCTCAAGGAGCCGCTGCAAGGGCAGAGCGGGTTCGAGTTCAGCTTCAGCGGGCTGAAGACGGCCGCGCTGCTCGCCACGCAGCGCGGCGTGAACCCCGAGGACCTCGCGGCGAGTTTCGAGCGGACGGTTGTGCGCAGCCTCGTGAAGACCACCGTGCGGGCGGCCGAGCACCACGGGCGCCGCACGGTGGTCGTGTCGGGCGGGGTGGCGGCGAACCGTGCGTTGCGGGCGGCATTCGCCGCGACGGGCCTGAACGTGGTGTTCCCGGGCAAGGGTCTGAACACCGACAACGGCGCGATGATCGCTCTGGCCGGCGCGGCGGCCATTCGCGCGGGGCGCGCCCCCAGTGATCTCAGCGCGGGCGCAACGGCCTACGCTCCCCTCGCGAACGCCTGAGTTCAGGGAGCGCGGGAACGGGGGAGCGTCCTCGCGTGGGGGTTCCCCCTGCGCCTGAGGCGCGGGCGTGTGCCTCGGGCAGTCGGCGGGTGTGGGGTGAGCCTCCCGGCATCGCCGGTGCTTATAAAGGAAGTTGAGTCTGCTCCGCTGAGATCGTGCGCGTACGGCGCGCCGCCAAGCGGTATACTGACCGGCAATGTTCCGTGTCCTGAACAAAATTTTCGACAACAACGCGCGCGACGTGCAGAAGCTCATCAAGAACGTCGTGCAGCCTGTGAACGCACTCGAAGAGGAAACGATGAAAGTCGAGAACCTCGCCGAGGCGTTCATGAACCTCCGCCAACGGGTCGTGGAGGGCGGCGAAACCCTTGACGACGTGATCGTCCCCGCGTTCGCGCTGATCCGCGAGGCGGGCCGCCGCAGCATCGGCAAGCGCCACTACGACACGCAGCTCATCGGCGGCGCCGCCCTGCACTACGGCCGCATCGCGGAAATGCGCACCGGCGAAGGCAAAACGCTCGTCGCGACCCTCGCGCTCGCCCTGAACGCCCTCGAAGCGAAAGGCTGCCACCTCGTCACCGTCAACGACTACCTCGCCCGCGTCGGCGCGGAGGAGATGGGCCTGCTGTACCGCACGCTCGGTCTTACCGTCGGCCTCGCCGCGCGCGACATGCAGCCGCACCAGCGTCAGGCGGCGTACGCGTGCGACATCACGTACGTCACGAACTCCGAGCTGGGCTTCGACTACCTGCGTGACAACATGGCGCAGTCCCCGGACCAGCTGGTGCTCCGCGCCGACCACCCCCTGCACTACGCCATCGTCGACGAGGTGGACAGCATCCTCATCGACGAGGCGCGCACGCCGCTGATCATCAGCGGCCAGGCGGAAAAGGCCACCGACCAGTACTTCATCTTCGCGAAGCTCGTGAAGCGCCTCCAGAAGGGCGAGCCGGCCGAGCCCGGCAAGCGCACCGAACCGACCGGCGACTACACCGTCGACGAGAAGAGCAAGGGCGTCCACCTTACCGAGCAGGGCATCAACCGCATCGAGAAGCTCCTGAGCATCGACGACCTGTACTCGCCCGAGCACATGGAGAAGGCGCACATGATCACGCAGGCCCTGCGCGCCAAGGACCTGTACCACCGCGACACCGACTACATCGTGTCCGCCGAGGGCGAAGTCATCATCATCGACGAGTTCACGGGCCGCAGCATGCCGGGCCGCCGCTACGGCGAGGGCCTCCACCAAGCCATCGAGGCCAAGGAAGGCGTGAAGATCGAGAACGAGAACCAGACGCTCGCGACGATCACGTACCAGAACTTCTTCCGCCTGTACGACAAGTTCGCGGGCATGACCGGCACCGCGAAGACCGAGGAGAAGGAATTCCTCGATATTTACGGCAGCGACGTCCTCGTGATCCCCACGAACCTGCCCGTCATCCGACAGGACCACGATGACCTCGTGTACCGCTCGAAAATGGGCAAGTTCGGCGCGGTCGTCAACGAGGTGCGCGAGATGCACGCCACGGGCCGCCCGGTCCTGATCGGCACCGTGAGCATCGAAACGTCCGAACTGCTCAGCCGCATGCTCACTGCCGCCGGCATCAAGCACCAGGTGCTGAACGCGAAGTACGAGGCGCTCGAAGCGGCCATCGTCGCGCAGGCGGGCCGCAGCAACACCGTCACCATCGCGACGAACATGGCGGGCCGCGGGACGGACATCATGCTGGGCGGCAACGCCGAATTCCTGATGGGTGACCGCCTGGAAAGCATGGGCGTGAACCGCTTCGCGCCCGAGGCGGAGGAGTTCACGAAAGCCATCATGCGCGGCGACGAACGCGCCGCCGAGCTGATCAAGGCGCTGCCGGACGTCCCCGCGAACTTCCTGGCGGAAGCGCAGGCGCTGCGCGATCAGGTGAACGCGGACCGCGCGAAGGTCCGTGAACTGGGCGGCCTGCACATCATCGGCACCGAACGGCACGAGTCGCGCCGCATCGACAACCAGTTGCGTGGCCGCGCCGGCCGTCAGGGCGACCCGGGCAGCAGCCGTTTCTACGTCAGCTTCGAGGACGACCTGATGCGCCTGTTCGCGAACGACCGCGTCGTCGCGATGATGGACCGCCTCGGCATGGACGATACTCAGCCCATTGAGGCGAAGATGGTCACGGGCGCCATTGAGCGCGCGCAGGCCCGCGTCGAGGACCGCAACTTCGCGACGCGTAAGCAGCTGCTGGAGTTCGACAACGTCATGAGCAAGCAGCGCGAGATCATCTACGCGCAGCGCCGCGAAGTGCTACTCGGCGCCGACGCCGACGTCGAGGAGAGCACCGAGGGCATGGTGGGCGACTTCGTGGAGCTGAAGCTCGGCGAGTTCGCGCCCATTGACGAGGAGCCGGAGAAGTGGGACCTGGACGGCCTCAAGACCGCCCTGGCGGACGCCGTGCCGGCGTTCGAGGGGTTCGATTTCGAGGCGCTGCGCGGCATGAGCGTCGCCGACGCGCACACGCGCGTGCTGGAGTTCACGGCGGACGCGTTCGAGACGCGCCGCGCGGAACTCGGCGCGGACCTGCTGAACAGCCTGTCGCGCTACGTGCTGCTGCAGGTCGTGGACCAGTACTGGAAGGAGCACCTGCACGGCATGGACGTGCTCCGTCAGGGCATCGGTCTGCGCGGGTACGGGCAACGTGACCCGTTCACGGAGTACAAGTTCGAGGCGACGAACATGTTCAACGAGATGATCGATACGCTCAAGACGGAAGTGACGAAGTTCATGTTCCGCATGCAGGTCAACACCGCCTGACCTGAGGGACAAGTGAAGGAAGCGGACCCGGCGCGCCGGGTCCGCTTCTGTTCTAGACGGGTCCCGCTCGCGGGTGCAAGCGCTTTCTGGTATGCTGCGCGCGTCGGATCAGCAACAGAGGAAACCTGGGAACTCTCACGATCAACCCCGGTCGCCCGAGGACGCTCACGGGCGAGAGATGGGGCCTCGAGGTAGGCATCATGGCCGAAGTCATTCTGGAACACGTTAACAAGCGTTACGGCACCAAGCACCACGCGGTGAAGGATTTCAACCTGCACATCCGCGACAAGGAGTTCATGGTGTTCGTCGGGCCGTCCGGCTGCGGGAAGAGCACCACGCTGCGCATGATCGCGGGCCTGGAGGAAATCTCCGACGGGACGCTGCGCATCGGCGACCGCATCGTCAACGACATGCCCCCGAAGGACCGCGATATTGCGATGGTCTTCCAGAACTACGCCCTGTACCCGCACATGAACGTGTACGACAACATGGCGTTCGGCCTGAAGCTGCGCAAGACGCCCCGCGAGGAGATCGACCGCCGCGTCCGTGACGCCGCGAAGATCCTGCAGATCGAGCACCTGCTCGGCCGCAAGCCCAAGGAGCTGTCCGGTGGTCAGCGTCAGCGCGTCGCGCTGGGCCGCGCCATCGTCCGCGAACCGAAAGTGTTCCTGATGGACGAGCCGCTCTCCAACCTCGACGCGAAACTGCGCGTGGAGATGCGCTCGCAGATCAGCCAGCTGCACCGCCGCCTCGGCACGACCGTCATCTACGTGACGCACGACCAGGTCGAGGCGATGACGATGGGCACCCGCATCGTGGTGATGCGCGACGGCCTGATCCAGCAGGTCGACACGCCGCTGAACCTGTACGACTTCCCGAAGAACAAGTTCGTGGCGGGCTTCATCGGCAGCCCCAGCATGAACTTCGTGACGGCCACCGTGCAGAACGGGCGCTTCATTGTCGGTGACAGCACCGTGGAGCCCGAGGGGCAGCTGGCGGGTAGCGTTCGCGGCTTCGAAGGCAAGCAGGTGTGGATGGGCATCCGCCCCGAGCACCTCGGCGTGCGCGGCATGACGGACGTGGCCGAGGGCGCGAACGTCCTGCGTGGCCGCGTGCTGGTGGTGGAGCCGCTGGGCGCGCAGACGGACCTGATCGTGGAGATCGCCGGGCAGACGGTCACGGCGAAGGTTGAGGGGCACGCCCTTGTGCAGCCCGGCGACACCGTGGATCTGGTCGTGGATCGCAGCCGCCTGCACGCCTTCGATTACCAGACCGAGGACGCGCTGGACCGTGGCACGCCTATGGGTGGCCTGGGTCAGGCGGACAGCCTGCAGGGCCGCCCGGCGCTCACCAAAGCCTGAGCGAATTTTTCCGAGAGCAGGCCAGCCTGAACTATCAGGCTGGCCTGCTCTCTTGTGTCACATCAGGCCCCGGTCAGTTGTCAAACGTAAACTCAGAAGAGTTTAGAGTTTTCGTATATACTGCTCCGCATGCCGCGCTGCCTGCAGGCGGCAAGTTGGAAAAATGCCGTCCAGCACAACACCGCTGCGCTTTACGCCCCCCCAGGATTCCGCTACAGTAAGCGCAGCCCACAATCCTGCTCGTCTGGCTGCACCACGTCAGACGCCGCGCCCCCCCCCCCGGAGGAACCATGAAGCGCACCCTCGTTCTGTTTGCCGTCCTTGCCGCTACCGCCAGCCCCGCCCAGGCCCGCACCTGGGACCAGATCAAAAGTAGCGGCACCATCAAGATCGCCACCGAAGGCGCCTTCAAGCCCTTCAACTACTTCGAAGGCAAAACCCTCACCGGGTTCGAAGTGGAACTCGGCAACGCCATCGCCAAACAGCTTGGCATGAAAGTCCAGTGGGTCACGCAGCCGTTCGACGGCCTGCTCATCGGCCTGAACCAGGACCGCTACGACTTCGTCATCGCCAGCCACGGCATCACCCCTGAACGCCAGAAGGCCGTGGACTTCAGCGCCCCCCACTACTGCACCGGCGGCCTGATCGTCAGCAAGACCGGCGGGCCCAAAACCGCCAAGGACCTGAGCGGCAAAATCGTCGCCGTGCAGGTCGGCACCACGTACCTCGACAACGTCAAGAAGGTCGCCGGCGTGAAAAGCGTCAAAACCTACCCCAAGGACACTGACGCGCAGCAGGCCATCATGATGGGCCGCGCCGACGCCTGGGTCAGCGACAAATTCCTCGCCATCGACGCCATCAAGGCCAACCCCGGCAAACTCCAGCAGGGCGATCTGCTGTTCCAGGAGCGGATCGGCATGGCCGTCAAGAAGGGCAACGCCAGCCTCCTCAAGGAACTCAACACCACCCTCCAGAAGCTTCAGGGCAACGGCACGTACGCCAAGATCAGCGGCAAGTACTTCGGGCAGGACATCCGCTGCAAATAAGGAACCCGCCGCGCGGCGCGGGCTGAGGCCCGCGCCGACTGCGTCAATGTCAGCGCGGCTGACACTTCCGAACCCATATGCCATCATGACCGATATGCGAATTGTTATGCACTTCACGAGGCGCGCATGACGAGCGTGGCCCGCCCCCGCCGCACCCCCATGTCAGGCGGCGCCCTGGCCCTGTGGGTGATCGGCGCCGGCATCGCGTTCTACCTGCTGTTCCTCCTGATCACCCTGATCCTCCGCAAGGCCCCGGAACCCATCGGCAGCCGCGCTGACCTGTTCGTGCAGGGCGCCGTCATGACGCTCTACCTCACGGTCGCTTCCGGCGTCATCGGTCTGATCCTCGGCGTCGTCGCGGGCCTCATGAAAACCAGCGCGTACTGGATCGTCCGCGCGCCCGCCAGCCTCTACGTCTGGTTGATGCGCGGCACGCCCCTGCTCGTGCAGATCCTGTTCGTCTACAACGCCCTCCCGCTGCTGTTCCCGCCGTTCAAGGCCCTGATGGACTGGGCCGGCACCTGGCCCATCGAAGGCGGCCCGGAAATCATCGCGGGCATCACGGCCCTCGCCCTGAACGTCGGCGCGTACAACGCCGAAGTCATCCGCGCCGGCATCCAGGCCGTCCCGCGCGGCCAGGGCGAAGCGGCCCGCAGCCTCGGCCTCAGCGGCGGCCAGGCGATGCTCACCATCATCCTCCCGCAGGCCCTGCGCATCGTCGTGCCGCCCCTCGTGAACAACGTCGTCGCGCTGCTCAAGGACACCTCGCTCGTATCCAGCATCGCGCTGCTCGAACTCACGCTCGCCGGCAACCGCGTCAGCAGCGAAACCTTCAAGCCCGTCCCGTCGCTCGCCACCATCGGCGGCGTGTACCTCGCGCTCACCACCGTCCTGACCTTCTTCACCGACCAGCTCGAGCGGCGCACCAAGATCGTCAGCCGCTGAACACCCATACCGGAAGGCCGCGCCCCCCACCAGGGCGCGGCCTTTTCATGCCTGAACACCACGCACACGCAAACCTGATTTTGCATACAATGCAGGGCACGACAGCATGAACCTCCGCCAGCACGGCCCCCGCCGTGCCTCTGACCCATACTGTCCAGGGCCAACCATCTCCGTTCATTTCCCCGTGACCTCAGGAGTTCATATGCGTACACTTGCCGTTCTGACCCTTGCGCTTGCCGCCACCGCGTCCGCCGCTTCCGTTCGTGACCAGATCTGCCAGGACGGCAAATTCACTGCCGGCGTGAAGTACGACAGCCCCCCGTTCGGCTTCGTGAACGAAGACGGCGACGTCGGCGGCTTCGACGTGGACCTCGTCAAGGAAATCGCCAAGGACCTCAGCGCCGCCTGCAAGAAAACCGTCAAGCTCGAACTCAAGCAGGTCACCAGCAAGAACCGCATCGAGTTCGTGCAGAACGGCACCGTCGACCTCGCCGCCGCCACCGCCACCGCCACGTACGGCCGCATGGACGTCGTCGACTTCAGCAACACCTACTTCATTGACGGCCAGCGCCTCCTCGTGCCCGCCAACAGCGCCATCAAGAGCGTCAAGGACCTCGCCGGGAAACGCGTCGGCACCGCTCAGGGCAGCACCAGCGAAGCGAACCTCAAAGCCGCCGCGCCCAAAGCCAGCGTCGTCAGCTTCCAACAGTACACCGACGCCTTCACCGCCCTGCAGCAGGGCCGCGTGGACGCCGTCAGCACCGACAGCACCATCCTGCTCGGCCTGAAAGCCAGCGCGCCCGACCCCAGCAAATTCAAGATCGTCGGCGCGTACTTCAGCAACGAACCGTACGGCATCATCCTCAAGCAGAACGACAGCAAATGGCGCAACTTCGTGAACGAATCCCTGACGCGCATGGCCGCCGACGGCACGTACGCGAAGATCTTCCGCAAATGGTTCGGGCCGAACACCAAATACAACCTCCCCGACCCCAAACGCACCGTCACCGTCCCCGAACAGTTCCCCGTCCGCCGCTGACCGCCGCGTCCGGGCAACGCGCCCGATAACACCACCATACCCCCGGGGGAGCCGCGCGCTCCCCCGCACGCCTACGCCCCCAGGACACGCATGAAACGAGACACCACGCAGCAGCTCATCGCAGGCGCCCTCCTGATCCTCGCCTTCGGCTTCATCGTCTGGCAGGTCCACGCGGGCTTCGCGCGCAACAACGTCACCCTCGACTGGAGCATCTTCGGGAAGCCCAGCCAGCTCACGAGCGGCACGTACCTCACCACCATCCTCATCGGCATGTGGCTCACCGTCCGCCTCGCGCTCATCAGCATCGCCCTCGCGCTGCTGCTCGGCACGGTCGTCGGCGTCGCGCGCCTCAGCGCCAACCCCGTCGTCCGCACCGCCGCGAGCGCGTACGTCGAGTTCTTCCGGAACACCCCGCTGCTCGTGCAGATCTTCTTCTGGAACTTCGGCGTCCTCAACGTCCTTCCCGACGCCGCCAAAACCTGGCTGAACGCGCACCAGCCTGAACAGTGGGCGGTCATCGCCGCGCTGAGCGTGTACACCAGCAGCTACATCGCCGAAACCATCCGCGCGGGCATCCAGAGCATCCCGCACGGCCAGACCGAAGCGGCGCAGAGCCTCGGCCTGGGCGGCCTCGACACGCTCCGCCTCGTGATCCTCCCGCAGGCGTTCCGCGTGGTGCTCCCACCGCTCGGCAGCCAGTTCCTGAACCTCACCAAGAACTCCTCGCTCGCGTCGCAGATCGGCGTTGCCGAACTCTTCTACTACGGCACGCAGGTGCAGAGCTACACCTTCCGCGGGTTCGAGAGCATCACCGCCATCACCATCGCGTACCTGATCCTCAGCCTCGCCATCACCGGCCTCCTGAACCTCCTCATGGCCCGCCTGCACCTCCCCGGGGTGCGCGCATGAGCGCCCTCTCGTACCTGATTCCCGGCCTGGGGCAGCTCCTCACCGGCGCGGGCCTGCTCGGCGCGCAGTACCTCCTCGCGGCCCTGATCCTGTGGCCCACCGCGCTCGGCGCGCTGCGCGGCCCGCACCCCGAAGCGAAACTCCTCGCGGTCCTCACGCTCCTCGCGCTGCACGTCGGTGCGGGCCTCACCGCCCAGGCCGGCGCGCGCGGACGCCGCAGTGCCGACGCGGCCGCACACGCCCAGGACACCTACCGCCGCTGGTCCACCCTCATCGCCGCCGCGTTCGCGGTCCTGCTCCTCGACCTGCTCGGCCGCTGGATCATCGCGCTGCCCAGCTGGGACCAGGTGCACCGCAACTTCCTGTTCTTCCTGATTGGTCGCTTCCGCTCCGCCGACTACGCTGATGAACGCTGGCGCCTCTGGGGCTTCGCGGCCATCGCCGCCGGCGGCGCTCTCACCTGGCTCCTCGCGCGCGCCCACGTGCGCGCCGCGTGGCTCCCCGCCCTGCTCGGCCTGCTCGCTGGCGGCGTCGTCCTGCTGCCCACCGTCACGCCTGAAGTGCGCATCGGCGGCCTCGCCCTCAGCCTCATCCTCGCGGTGCTCGGGTTGCTGCTCAGCCTTCCGTTCGGCCTGTTCTTCGGCATTGGCCGCGTCAGCGCCCTGCCGCTGCTGCGCGCCGTCAGCACCGTCTACATCGAACTGTTCCGCGGGCTCCCGTTCATCACCGTCATCTTCTGGTTCTTCATTTTCGTGCCGTACGTCCTCGGCGAAGGCACGCAGTTCTGGGCCGTCATTCTCGCGCTCGCGCTGTTCACGGGCGCGTACGTCGCCGAAATCGTCCGCGCCGGCATTCGCGCTCTCCCACGCGGCCAGGACGAAGCCGCCCGCGCGCTCGGCCTCAGCGGCACGCACACCATGCTCAGCGTCATCCTCCCGCAGGCGCTGCGCAACATGATCCCACCGCTCGTCGGGCAGTTCATCAGCCTCTTCAAGGACACCAGCCTCGTCAGCATCATCGGCCTGATCGAACTCGCCGGCGCCGCCCGCATCACCGGCAACCGCGTCGTTACTGCCACGTTCGAGATTTACCTCACCGTCGCCGTGCTCTACTTCATCTTCGCGTACGCGCTCAGCAGCGCCGCCCGCCGCCTCGAAGCGCCCACGGGCCGCCGCGTCGCCCGCGCCACCAACCCCGAAAACACCATCTGAACGCCACCCCCACCCCAACCCCGCCCCCCGCGCCCATAATGGAGGCAGCATGACCGCCCAGAACATCATCACTGCGGAAAACGTCCAGAAGCACTACGGGCAGTTCCACGCCCTCAAAGGCGTCAACATGACCGTCCGTCAGGGCGAAGTCGTCGTCATCATCGGCCCGAGCGGCAGCGGCAAAAGCACCTTCATCCGCACCCTCAACGCCCTCGAACCGCACGACGGCGGCAACATCACCATCGACGGCATCGAACTCAAACGCGGCAGCAACCTCGACGCCATCCGCCGCGAGGTCGGCATGGTGTTCCAGAGCTTCAACCTCTTCCCGCACCTCACCGTCCTCCAGAACATCACCCTCGCCCCCATGCGCGTCCGCAAGCAGAACGCGGCCACCGCCGAGAAAAAAGCCCTCGAGCTCCTCGACCGCGTCGGCATCCGCGAACAGGCCGACAAGTACCCGGCGCAGCTGAGCGGCGGGCAGCAGCAGCGCGTCGCCATCGCCCGCGCGCTCGCCATGGAACCCAAAATCATGCTGTTCGACGAGCCCACCAGCGCCCTCGACCCGGAAATGATCAAGGAAGTGCTCGACGTCATGAAGGAACTCGCGCGCAGCGGCATGACCATGCTGTGCGTCACGCACGAGATGGGCTTCGCCCGCGAAGTCGCCGACCGCGTCGTCTTCTTCGACGCCGGCAACATCGTCGAGGACACCACCCCCGAGCAGTTCTACAACAACCCCCAGCACGAACGCGCCAAAGCGTTCCTTAGCAAGATCCTCGGCCACTAACAGAGGGGAGGGCAGGCCGGATGCCCGCAGGCGTTCGCCCTGCCCTCCTGAAAGGCGCTGGTGGTTCCGGGCGCTCCCAGGCAAAGAGGAAGGGCCGCCACCACGGCGGCCCTTCCTCCTCTCAGGAACCCTCGCTTAGTCGACGGGTTCGCCGCGCTGGAGTTTCACGGCGCGCACGAGGTTCTGGAACATCAGCGCGCTCGTGAGCGGCCCGACACCACCCGGCACCGGCGTGAGGGCGCGCACGACCTCCGCGATGCCCGGTTCGGCGTCACCGACCACGCCGGCGTCCGTGACGTTGATGCCGGCGTCCACGACCACCTGATGCGCCTGCAGCATGCTGGCCTTCAGCAGGCCCGCGCGGCCCACGGCGATCACGACGGCGTCCTGACCGGCCAGCACCGCCGGGAGGTCGCGCGTGCGCTCGTTGCAGAGCGTGACGGTCGCGCCGCGGTTGTTCAGCATCCACGTGAGGGGTCGTCCGACCGTCCGGCCCGGCCCGATGATCGCGATGCGCGCGCCGTCAAGGTCAAGAGCCTCGCGGAGCAGGAAGCGGACGCTGCGCGGCGTGGGCGGCAGCAGCGCTTCGGGTTCACGGCCTGCCGCGACGAGCGCGAGGTTCGCGGGCGTGAGGCCCTCCACGTCCTTTTCCGGCGCGAGGTGCAGCATGGCGCGGTCCGCGTCGAGGCCCGGCGCGAGCGGCAGTTCCAGCACGACGCCCTGCACGTCCGCGTCGTCCGACAGGCGGTGCAGTTCCGCGTGCAGGTCCGCCTGCGTGATGCCCGCGCCCAGGTCGCGGAGGGTGAAGCGCACCCCGAGCTTCTCGGCCGTGCGGGCCTTGCTCTCGACGTACACGCGCGTGGCCGGGTCGCCGGACGCGATGACGGCCACGAGGTGCGGCGCGGCGCCCAGACCCCGCAGGTCCGCGCGGACGCGGGCGGTGACGTCCCGCGCGAGCGCCTTGCCTTCCAGCCGCCGTGCCGTGTGCGCGTGTTCGCTCATGCCCTCCACCTTAATGCCGGAAGTGGCGGCTGCCGGTGAAGATCATGCTGACGCCCAATTCGTTCGCAGCGGCGATGACTTCCGGGTCGCGTTTCGCGCCGCCGGGCTGCACGACCGCCGTGACGCCCGCGCCCGCCGCCAGACGCACCACGTCATCGAACGGGAAGAACGCCTCGGACGCCATGACGCTGCCGCGCGCGGCCTCGCCGGCGTTCATGACGGCACGTTCCGCCGCCCAGATGCGGCTCACGGCGCCGGCGCCCACACCGACCGTCACGCCCGCGCGCGCCAGGACGACGTTGTTGCTGCGGGCGTGCTTCGCGACGTTCCACGCGAACTCCAGGTCCTGCCACTCCTGCGGGGAGGGCGCGCGGTCCGTGACGACTTCCGGGCACAGGTCATCCCACGTGCGCGCGTCGCGCGCCTGCGCGAGGAACCCGCCCGCGAGCGGACGGTACTCCACGCCGCCGAACGCCGCCGGGCCCGCCACGAGAACGCGCAGGTCCGGCTTCTTCTCCCGGAACCACGCGAGGGCGTCCTCGGCCACGTCAGGCGCGATCAGCACCTCCAGGAACGTGCCGCGCGTGCTTTTCGCCATGTCGAGGTCCACGGGGCGGTTCACGGCGACGATCCCGCCGAACACGCTCACGGTGTCCGCGTCACGTGCGCGCTCCCACGCGGTCCGCACGTCCTCCGCGACGGCCACGCCGCACGGGTTCGCGTGCTTCACGGCCACGCACGCGGGCGCGCTGAACTCGCCCACGAGCGCCCACGCGGCGTCCGCGTCCGCGTAGTTGTTGAAGCTCATCGGCTTGCCACTCAGCACGCGCGCGTCCAGCACCGGGCCGGTCTGCGCGCCCAGGCGGTACACGGTGGCGCCCTGGTGCGGGTTCTCGCCGTACCGCAGGTCCGTGACCTGCGCGAGGTCCAGGCGGACCTCCGCCGGGAACGCCGGCTCGGCGGCAGGGGCGGACGCAGCGTTCACCTGCCCTTCCAGGTACGCCGTGATGGCCGCGTCGTACGCGCTGGTGTGCGCGTACGCTTTCGCGGCGAGCCGCATGCGTTCCGTGAGGCTCACGTGCGTTTGCAGCGCCACGCCGTAATCCGCGGGGTCCACGAGGATCAGCACGCCCTCGAAGTTCTTCGCGGCGGCGCGGATCATGGCGGGCCCGCCGATGTCGATGTTCTCCACAACCTCGCCGAGCGGCGCGCCGCGCGCGACGGTCTCACGGAACGGGTACAGATTCACGCACACGAGGTCAATGGTGCCGATGCCGTGCGCGGCCAGTTCCGCGAGGTGCGCGTCCTCGCGGCGCGCGAGAATCCCCCCGTGGATGTTCGGGTGCAGCGTCTTCACGCGGCCGTCCAGAATCTCCGGGAAGCCCGTCACGTCACTGACCTTCGTGACGGGCACGCCCGCCTCCGCGAGGGCCGTCATGGTCCCGCCGGTCGACAGCACCTCCCAGCCGCCTTCCACCAGCGACCGGGCGAACTCCACGACGCCACTCTTGTCCGACACGGAAATCAACGCGCGTTTCCCCATTGCAGCCCTCCAAGCGAAAACGGACGCGGCGCGCGCGTGCGCGACCGTGTCCGACCCAGGCGTGCGATCCATTGAAATTCCCGAAGCGGCTTCCCCGTGGTTCCCCACGTTCAACGCCAGTCACCGCCGGTCCACCGGCAGTATACCCGCCCGTACCGGCGGCGCGCGGGACGAACGACACGCGCGCCGCGTCCGCTCAGCGCAGCGCGGCAAGCTGCGCCATGCCGTGGAACGCGCGCACGCGCTCCAGCGGTCCGGCAGGCGTCTCCCCGACACCACCGGGCCGACTCATGGTCAGCAGGTTCACGTAGGCCCGCTCCGGGTTCAGCCACGCCGCGTACGGCGAAGCGCGGAAAGTGGGGGAGAGCAGCAGGTCCCGCGCGGCCGCGTACGGGCTGAGGCCCGCCCGCAGGCGCGCGCCGCCCTGAATGGCGAGGAACTCGAAGTACCCGATCAATGCCTGCACGCCCTCTGCGCCGCATACGGGCCCGTGCCCCGGCACGAACACGGCCGCGTCGAGCGTCAGCAACCACTGCAAGTGCCGGATCCAGTCCTCCACCGGCCCGGCCCACATCACCGGCGTCACGCCGACGAACAGCAGGTCCCCGGCGAACACCACGCCCGCGTCCGGCACGATCACCACCGCGTCGCTCGCGGTGTGGGCGCGCCCGGCCTCCACGACTTCCACGCGGCGCCCCGCGACGTTCAGCGTCACGCTGCCGCTGAACGTCCGCGTGGGCGGCGGCACGCTCACGCCGTCGAAGTCGAAGGGCTGCAGCATGTCCGCTACGAACGCGCGCGTGCGCGCCCACGCGGGGGGCAGGGGCCACCCGCGCGCGCCGCCCATGAGGCGCTGGAACATGCGGATACCGCCCGGCGGTTCGTGCGCGGCGTCCCGCGCGGCCCGTTCGGTCATGACGACCTCCGGAGCGCGCACGACGCTGTTCCCGAAGGTGTGGTCCCCGTCCGCGTGCGTGTTCACGAGCGTGCGGACGTGCGCGTGCGGCACGCGCGCATGCACGGCCTGCAGGAGTCGCAGCGTGAGGTGCCGGTCGAACTGCGTGTCCACGAGGAGTGCCTCGTCACCACTCACGATCAGGCCCGCGTTGCTTTCGCTCCACGAGCCGTTCGGCATGAGGTACGCGAACACGCTTGGCGCGACTTCCTGCAGGCCCGTGGGGAAGCGCGCGGGCGCGCCGTGAATGGTTCGGTGGTGCGTGCTGGTCATGGGGTGCCTCCGCGAGCGGCTTCCTCGGCGATGAGTGGGTTCGGGTCGTGCTGCAGGGCGGCGCGGACGTCGGCCGGCAGGTCCGCGCGCGCGGCGATGACGAGGCGCACGCCGGCGTCCTCGTCGGCGGCGAGGGCGCGGAGCGCCGCGTCCGGCAGGCGGTCATGCTGCGCGACGCTGCGGCGCACGCCCACGTGCGCGTCCGCCGCGAGGGCGCGCAGCAGCGCCTCGGGGAGGGCGTCGTTCAGCGCGGCGGTGCGGCGCACGTCCGGGTGCGCGTCCCGCACGAGCTGGGCCATCAGGGGCGCGGGGAGGTCCGGGCGGACCGCGACGACGCCGCGCACCGTCGAGTCGTTCCCGGCCGCGAGCACCTCCAGTGCCGAGACCGGCACGCTCACGGCGGCGGCCACGTGCAGGCGCACGTCCTGCTCGGGGTCGCCCGCGAGGGCGACGATGGCGTCCTCGGTGAGATCGTCGCGGTTCAGGAGGTTGCGGCGCACTTCCGGCGCGCGGTCCTGCGCGAGCGCCAGCATCAGGTCCACCGGCAGGTCCGGACGGCGCGTCAGGGCGGCGCGGACGTCCGCGTCGGCGTCGTTCAGGGCCGCGTGCACCCACGCGTCCGGCACGCGCCACGCCTGCAGCGCGGCGGCGCGTACGGTCGGCTGCTCACTGGTGCGCAGGCGTTCACGCAGGGTGCGCGGCAGGTCCGTGCGGCTCGCCAGGGCCGCCTGCACGTCAATCGCCTCGTCGTCCGCGAGGCGGAGCAGCACGTCCAGGGGGAGGTCGGCGCGGCGGGCGACGGTGCCGCGCACGAACGGGTGGTCGTCCTCGCTCGCGCGCGCCATGAGGGTGCCCGGCAGGTCCGGGCGGGCCGCGACGGCCTTGCGGACGTCGTAGTCGTTGTCCTCGGCGAGGCGCGCCAGCAGGTCCTCCGGCAGGTCCGGGCGCGCGGCGATGGCTTCGCGGACGGTCCAGGCCATGTCCGACGCGAACTGCCGTACGCGCGCGCCGGGCAGGGCGGGCCGCGCGGCGAGCTTCGCGCGCACCACGTCGGACGTGTGCCCGGCGGCCCCGTCAATCACCCACGCGGGCACGTCTGGGAGGCGCAGCAGGGCCAGCAGCGTCTCCTCCGGCAGTTCCCGCGCGAGGCCGGGCCGCGCCAGGCGCAGAAGCGTCAGGGCCGGGTTGCGCAGGTACGCGGCGGGATAGGCCGCGCCGAGGTCCTCCAGCACGTGCGCGGGCGTGTTCGGGTGGGCGGTCACGCGCTCGCGCACGCCGGGGTCGGGGTGGTCGGCGAGGCGGGCGAGTGTGGCGGCGTCCGTGGCGCGGTCCTCGGCGGTGGCGCGGGCCAGCGCCGTGCCCTCCGGGGTGGGGGGGACGTCCAGATCGGAGGTCGTCATGGTGCTCAGGATACCGTTCAGGTGCGTGCGCCGCAGGTGGCCCGGGCGTGCGCGACGAGCACGTCCGCGTCGTGCGCCAGGGCGCGCGCGGCGTGCCGGGGGAGGTCCGCACGTTCGGCCAGGAGGGCGCGCACGCCCGCGTCCGCGTCGCGGGTGAGCGCGGCCAGTTCCGGGGGGCGCAGCGGCCACGCCCGCGCGGCGACGCGCCGTACGACCGCCAGTGGGTGCGTGAGCAGCGAGGCGTCGCGCGGGCCGCCCCGGGCCACGCGCACGGCCTCGGGCGCGCCGGGGCCGTGCAGGTGCGCGGCGCGCTCACCGAGCGCCGCGGCGCGCACGCCCGCACTGCGGTCCGCGCTCAGGCGCGCGTGCAGGTCGGGCGGCAGGAACGGGTGGGCGGCCACCGTCAGGCGCACGCGGAAGGCCGCGTGGGTGGCCGCGCGGGCCAGCAGGAACCCTGGCAGGTCCGCGCGGGCGGCGGCGGCGCCCGCCACGTCCGGGTGGGCGTCCGCGGCGAGGACCGCCATCTGCCCGAGCGTGAGGTCCGCGCGGCCCGCCACTGCCGCGCGCACCCCCGCGTACGGGTCGCGCAGCAGCGCCCCCCGCCACTCGGTCGGCAGGAGAGGGTGAAGGGCCACCGCGCCGCGGACGCTCGCCACGTCGTCTGCAGCTAGGGCCCCGAGGGCCTCGGCGGGCAGGGCTGCGCGCCCCGCGACGGCTGCGCGCACAAAGGGGTTCGGGCTGCCCGTCAGGCCCGCGACGCCGCGCCCGGGCGCGCGCACGTCCGGGTGGCGTCCGGCGGCGTCCAGCAGCCACGCCGGCACGTCAGGTTCGCGCACGAGCGCCAGCAGGCCCTCCAGCGGCCACGCACCCAGAAACGCGGGGTTGGCGAGGCGGTGGAGGGCCAGGGCCGGGTTGCGCAGCACCTCGCGCGGGTGCCGCGCCGCGAGTTCGCCGAGCACCTGCACGCTCGTGTTGGCGTTCAGGGCGGCGAGGTGGGCGGTTGGGGCGGTGGGCGTCGCCATGCTTCAGTGTGCCCGAAGCGCCCCCCGCCCCGTGCAGGGAGGGAGGGCGCCCCGCGCGGGGCGCCCTCCCTGCACCTCAGGGTTGCTCGGTGAGGCGGAAGTCGCTGAAGCCGAGCGTGTACGCGTCGCCCGGCTGCCCGGCCGCGCCGAGCACCTGCAACTGCGCGTTCGGGTTGTTCACGGGCGCCGTGAAGGTGTACGTGAAGGCCTGCGCGTCCGGCGTGAGCGCCGCCGTCTGGTCGAGGTAGCGGGCGTAACTGCCGCCGTTCTCGCCGATGACGACGCCGACCGTGCGGGCGCTGTCCGCGCGGCCCCGGAAGGTGAGGGTGTACGTCCGCCCGGCCTTTAAGGGTACGTCCGGTTGGTTGAGCTGCACGTGCCAGTTGTTCGTGGGGTCCACGTGCGCGACCTTGAGCTCCACCTCCCCGCCGCCCGTGGTGGTGCTCAGGCCGCTGGTGCCGTTCTCCCATGTGCGCCAGAACGCGGTGTTCGGCACGCCGGGAATGCCGGCGTCGGCAGCGTCGTTCTGGCTGAAGTTGCCGTTGTACAGCAGGTTGCCGTCCGGGGTGGGCGGGCGCGCCGTGGTGCCCGCGTCCCCGAGGTCACGCACGGTCACGTTGTCGAACCACACGGTGTTCGCGCCGGCGTTCCCGATGTTGAATTCCAGGCGCGCGGCCGCGTCGGACGTGGCGGTCATGTTGAACGTGAGCGTCTTGCGTTCGCGGGTGGTGCCGAGCGTGACGGTCTGCTCGCCGGAGTACGCCGCGAACCCGCGGTCCTGCCCGCCGCCGACCTTGAGCATCATGGTGCGGTTCGCGCTCGCCCACGCGTCGAAACTCACCTCGTACTTGTGGCCGCTGACGATGTTCAGGCCGTCCTGGCGGAGCTGCACGGCGTAGTTCACGCCGCCGGGGTTCGTGATGTCCGCGCGCAGCGCGTGGTCCTGCGCGGCGTCGTTGCTGAGGTTCACGCTGCCGTCACTGGTGTACAGCGTCCAGAAGTACGAGCTCGGCACGGCCGGGAGTTGCGGCGCGTCGGGCGTGACGTGCTCGTTCGTGGCGGTCCAGTCGAAGCTGCCGTTGTACACGAGGTTCCCGTCGGCCAGGGCCGGGCGGGCGGGCATGGGCGTCCACGGGTACTTCATGGGCGGGCGCGCGCCCGGGTCGCGGTTCTCGTCGGGCAGGCTGTACACGCGCACGTAGTCCACCAGCATCTGCCCTTCGTTTGGGGTGCTCGCGTCCGGGTTGCCGTCGAAGTTGCCGCCGACAGCGAGGTTCAGCAGCAGGTGGAACGGCTTGTCGAACGGCGCGGGCCACGCGTTCAGGTCCGCGTCACTTTGCGGCGGCGTCGCCTTCGAACTCCACCACGCGGTGCGCTTCGCGGTTTCCTGCCCGTCGATCAGCCAGCGGATCTCGCCGGGGCGCCACTCCAGCGCGTACGTGTGCCACTCGTCCATGCGGCCGCCGTTCGGGTACTTGGCGGTCTCGCCGGAGTAGACGTTGTTCGGCCACATGCCGCCGTAGTGGATGGTGTGCGCGACCTGGTCGGGTTTGCTGCCCCACCCTTCAGTGATGTCGATTTCGCCGTTCGCTGCCCACGTGCCGTACGGGGCGCCGGGCTGGTCGTCGGGCAGCAGCCAGATGGCCGGCCAGAAGCCCTTCCCGGTCGGGAACTTCGCGCGGATCTCGAAGCGGCCGTACGTGCGGCTGAACTTCCCGGCGGTGCGGATGCGCGCGCTCGTCCAGTCGAACGTCTTGGGCGTGCCGTTCGCGTCACCGGTGTACGCGCCCTTGCGGGCCGTGATGACGAGGTTGCCGCCCTGCACGCGGAGGTTCTCGGGCCGGTCGGTGTAGAACTCCAGTTCGTTGTTGCCCCACCCGGCCGTGTAGCCGCTGCCGCTGCCGAAGCCATTCCCGAACTGCGGGCCCCATTTGGCCGCGTCGAGCGCGTTGCCGCCGAACTCGTCGGACCACACGAGGTTCGCGTTCGGGTTGGGGCTGGGCTGCGCGTCCGTGCACGCAGCGAGCGTGCACAGGGCCGTGAGGATGAGCGTTCGGGACAGCGGACGGGTGATGGTTCGGTGCATAGTTCCCCCGGGCGGCCGCGCGAGGCGGACGCCGAACAATGAAGCGAGACGGAAACCGACAGTCGGTGAGCGGTGAGCCGAGAAAAGCGGGGGGCAAGCCGGCCAGCCTGCCCCCCGCCCCAGGAGTGGTGCAAAAGGATTCAGTGCTGCGGGGCGGCGATCACCTCCTCGGGTTGCGGCGCGTGAGCGGCGGGTGCGGCGTTCAGGAACGTCTGGTACCAGCGGGCACTGTCCTTCCAGTGCCGCATCTGGTTGCCGTAGTTCACGTAGAACAGCCCGAAGCGTTTCTTGTACCCGTACGCCCACTCGAAGTTGTCCATGAAGCTCCACGCGAAGTACCCGGTGACCCTGACGCCCGCATCAATGGCGTTCAGGGTGGCGCCCAGGTGCTGCTGGAAGTACTGCACGCGCTCCGGGTCGTGCACGATGCCGTGCTCGTCGGGGCCGTCCGCGTCGGGATACGCGGCGCCGTTCTCGGTGATCATGATCGGCGGCAGGTTCGGGTAATCGTGATGGAGGCGCACGAGCAGGTCTGTGAGGCCCTGCGGGTACACTTCCCAGTTCATGTCGGTGTAGCTGGACGTGCTGGGCCGGATGGCGCCGTCGGCACTGCTCACGCTGCGGCTGTAGTAGTTCACGCCCATGAAGTCGATGGGCGCGGCGATGATGTCGAGGTCGCCGCTGTGCACGTCCGGTGCGTCCGCGCCGTACGCGTCCACGATGTCCTGCGGGTACTGGGCGCGCAGGATCGGGTCGAGGAACCAGCGGTTGAAGGTGCCGTCCACGAACCGCGCGGCGGCCACGTCCTCCGGGCGGTCCGAGGCGGGGTACGCGGGGTTGAGGTTCAGGACGATGCCGAGGTCCGCGTCCAGGGTCAGGGCGCGCATTTCGCGCATGGCGAGGCCGTGCCCGAGCAGCAGCCCGTGCGCCGCCGCGACGGCGGCCCGGCGGTCCCGCAGGCCCGGGGCGTGCTCGCCGATCTGGTAACTGAGGATGCTGCTGCACCACGGCTCGTTCAGCGTGGCGATGCTGCGCACGCGCCCGCCGAGCCGTTCCGCGACGATGCGGGCGTACTCCGCGAAGCGCAGGGCGACGTCACGGTTCGTCCAGCCGCCGATGTCCTGCAGGGCCTGCGGGAGGTCCCAGTGGTACAGCGTCATGTGCGGCTGCAGGCCTCGTTCCAGCAGGCCGTCCACCAGGCGGTCGTAGAAGTCCAGCCCCTTGGTGTTCGCAGGGCCGCGGCCGTCCGCCTGGATGCGCGGCCACGCGACACTGAAGCGGTACGCGTCCACGCCGAGGTCCCGCATGAGGTTCAGGTCTTCGGGCCAGCGGTGGTAGTGGTCGCAGGCGACGTCGCCGGTGCTGCCGTCATGAATGCGGCCGGGTTCGCGGCAAAACGTGTCCCAGATGCTCACGCCGCGCCCGTCGGCGTTCGTGGCGCCTTCAATCTGGAAGCTGGACGTGGCGACGCCGAACGTGAAGTCGGCCGGGAACGCGGCGCGGTGGAGGGGGTCGGGTGTGGCGGTCATGGAGCCTCCTGTGGCGGGATGGGAAGGCGAAGGGGGAGGGTCAGCCCTTGAGGGCGCCGGACGTGAGGCCCGCGATCAGTTGCCGCGACGCGAGGGCGAACAGCACCAGCAGCGGCAGGACCGTGAGGGCAACGCCGCACATCAGGGCGCCCCAGTCGGTGTTCGCGATGCCCTGCAGGGCGCGCAGGGCGAGCGGCGCGGTGTACGTCTCGGCGCTGCGGAAGATGATCAGGGGCCCGATGAAGTTGTTCCAGGACTGCACGAACGTCACCAGGCCGAGCGTGGCCATGGCCGGGCCGCACAGCGGCGCGATCACGCGGCGGAAGATGCCGAACTCGGTGGCGCCGTCCAGGCGGGCGGCTTCCACGAGTTCCCGTGGGATGGCCGTGCCGATGTACTGCCGCATCAGGAAGATCCCGAACGCGCTCGCCATGCCCGGCACCCACAGCGCGCGGGGCGTGTCGATCCAGCCGAGCGCCTGCATGATCAGCGCGAACGGCACGATGTTCAGCGTGCTGGGGATCAGCATGGTGGCGAGCAGGACGCCGAACAGCACCTCGCGGCCCTTGAACTCGTACATGGCGAACGCGTATCCGCCGAGCGTGCAGAAGAACAGCGTCGTGACGGTCGTGATCACGGCCAGGTACAGGCTGTTCCAGAGGTTCCGCCAGAACGGCGTGCGCTCCAGCAGGCTGTCGTAGTTCGCCTGCAGGTGGTCGCCGAACCACAGCGGCGGCGGAAGCTGGAAGATCTCCTGCCGGGGGTGCGTGGCGAACACGAACATGAAGTAGAACGGCAGGACGGTGAGCAGGCCGCCGAGCACCAGGAGCAGAATCGCGCCGGCACGGCCGAGGGGTTTCACGCCGCCGTTCGTGCGGCGCCGGGCGGGGGCGGGAAGGGTGGGGGCGGCCATGTTACTCCCGCCCCGCGAGGCCGCTGCGGCCGAACACGCGGTTGTTGATGATGGTGAGCACCCCAATCACGATGAAGAGCAACCAGCTCATGGCGGCGGACACGCCGGCGTCCGAGTACTGGTAGTACGTGCGGTACATGTACATGATGGTCGTCAGGCCGGACTGTTCCGCGCCGCCGCTGCCGTTCGTGAGGATGAACGGCTCCTCGAACAGCTGGAACCCGCCGATCAGGCTGAGCGTCACCGCGAGGAACATGGTGGGGCGCAGCAGCGGCAGCGTGATGAACCGGAACTGCTGCCAGCGGCTCGCGCCGTCCACGCTCGCGGCTTCGTACACGTCCTTCGGAATGGCCTGCAGGCCCGCGAGGTACAGCAGGACGTTCCAGCCGGTGTAACGCCACACGATCACCATGGCGATGGCGGGCTGCAGGTACTTCTTCTCGCCGAGCCAGTTGACGTTCTCGGCGGGGAACAGCCCGCCGATGAGCGGCAGTTTGTGCATGGCGACGAGCGCGGCGTTGATGGCGCCGTACTGCCAGCTGAGCAGCGTGAAGAACACCACCGAGATCGCCACGATGCTGGTGATGTACGGCAGGAAGTACACGGCCGTCACCAGCGACTGCACGCGCTTGAGGGCCATGTGAATGGCGAACGCGAGCGGAATGGCGATCAGGTGCTGCGGCAGGCCGGATTCCACCGCGAGGATCACGGTGTTCTTGAGGGATTGCCAGAACGTCGGGTCGGTGAGGTTGTCGGTGTAGTTGCGCCACCCGACGAACTTCATGTCGCCCAGGCCGCTGCCCGGCTGCCATTCCTGGAAGGACAGGTACGCGCTGAACAGGATCGGGAAGAGGCCGAACACCGCGAACAGCAGGAAGAAGGGGCTGATGAAGATGTAGGGGGCGTTCTTGCGCTGGAAGTTGTCCCACTGCGCACCGAGCGTGCGGCGTGGCTGGATGGCGGGTCGGGCAGGGGTGTTGGCTTGCACGGCACTCCTCTCAGGACGGGCGACCCGTCAGGGTCGCCCGTGGTACGGCCTTAGCGGGCGCGGCGCTCGATCAGGCGTTGCGCGTCCGTGAGGGCGGCCTGGACGGACTTGTTGCCGTTCAGCACGTTCGTGAGTTCGTCGTTGACGATCTGCTCCGCGATGGGGTCGAGGCGGTTCACGTCGATCGGCTGGATCTTGGAGGTCGCGGCGCGCCACAGGATGCGGGCCTTCTGGTTGGCGAGGTACGGGACGCCTTCCTCGAAGATCTTGTCGGTGCCGGCGGTCTTGAGTGCCGGGAACGCGCCGGTGGTCTTGAATGCGAGGACCTGCTGCGACTTGTTGGTCGTCAGGTACTTGATGAGTTCCCACGCGGCGGCCTTGTTCTTGCTCTGCTCGGGAATGCCGTAGAACGAGCCGCCCCAGCTGGCGAAGGTGTTGCCCGGGAGGTTCTGGGCGTTCCATTTGCCGGTGTAGTCCTTCGCGAGCCAGTTCTGCATGTGGCCGACCAGCCACGCGCCGCTGAATTCGGTGGCGAGGTTGCCTTTCTGGAACGCGGTGGTCCATTCGGGCGAGAAGGCCGCGCCGGCTTTCGCGTCGAGTTTCGCGTCGCGGATCTGCTTGGCGACCGTGAAGGCCCGCACGAAGCGCGCGTTGTCCGGGCTGACCAGGACTTTGCCCGCCTTATCGAAGTACAGCCCTTCGCCGTTCTTCAGGCCGGTGCGGATGATGATGGAGGCGGCGGTGCTGGCGTCGGGCAGCAGGAACGTGCCGGGGTTCGCGGCGACGACCTTCTTGCCGCTGCTGATGTACGACTCCCAACTCTTGTTCAGGTCGGTGGCTTTCACGCCGGCCTTCTTGAGCAGGTCCGTGCGGTAGAACATCGAGCCGGGGCCGATGTCGGTGGGCATGCCGACCATCTTGCCGTTCACGGTCGCCTGCGGGTAGGTGTACGCGACGATCTGGTTGCGGAACTGCCCGGCGTTGTACGGGGCCTTGCTGAGGTCCACGAGGCCGTTGCCTTCCGCGAATTTCGCGATGTACCCGAAGTCGATGGCGACGACGTCCTGTGCGCCCTTGCCGGTGGACAGCGCGGTCGTGAGGGCGTTGTGGTGGTCGGCGTACGCGAGGCTGCTGATCTTCACCTCGATTTCCGGGTGGAGTTTGTTGAAGCCGGGCAGCGCGGCTTTCACGACGCTGTCGAGGTCCGGGAACACGCCGACCGTGAGGGTCGTTTTGGCCTGGGCGCCGGCGAAGGTGGCCGTGAGCAGGGCCGTAAGGGCGAGCATGCGGGGGGTAGTCATAATGGTGTCCTCCAGGGGTGCGCCGGTGCGGCGCCGTGACATGAGCCTTAATGGAAGTGAGCGGGCGTGCCTGACAGGGCAATAGGGGTCTGACCACCCCGTCAGGCACGGGGAGGGGAGGGCAGCGGTTGAGGGTGGCTGGGGGGTGCGCCCGCGCGTCAGGTGACGTTCATGGCGCACCTCCCACCGTGACGGTCTTGCGCGCACGGCGGGCGGTGCGCGCGCGGTGCAGGGCGGTGGATTCGCGGACGACGAGTTCAGTGGCGAGGCGCGGCAGGTGCGGCGCGTTGCCGTTCAGGGCGTTCAGGGCGGCCTGCGCGGCGGCGCGGCCCATCTCGAAGGTCGGCTGGCGGACGGTCGTGAGGGGCGGCGTCGTGAACGCCGAGCCGGGCAGGCCGTCGAAGCCGACGAGGGACACGTCCTCCGGCACGCGGATGCCGCGGCGGAACAGCGCTAGGCGCGCGCCGTACGCCATCTGGTCGTTCGCGGCGAAAATGGCCGTGAACGGCGCGCCACGCGTGATGAGCGTCTCGACGGCGAGCAGCCCGGACGGCTCCATGAAGTCGCCTTCCACGATGAGCTGGTCGTTGATGGGCAGCCCGGCGTTCTGGAGGGCGCGGCGGTACCCGTCGAGGCGGTCGCGGGCGTCGCGGTGCGCGCTCGGTCCGGCGATGTGCGCGATGTGCGTGTGGCCGAGGTCGAGGAGGTGCTGGACGCCCTGGTGCGCGCCGCTGACGTTGTCGATGTTGAGGCACGCGAGGTCGTGGCCGTGCAGTCGGCGGCCCACGGCGATGACGGGTACGCGGCCGGCAAGGGCCAGCAGGGACGCGTCGGGCGTGTGCCCGCCGAGAACGATGAGGGCGTCGACAGGGCGGTTCAGCAGGGTGTGCAGCGCGGACGTTTCGTCCTCGACGTGCCAGTGGCCGCTGGCGAATACGGGGTGGTAAGGGCTCCCGTACAGGCCTTCTTCGATGCCGTGCAGCATGTCGCCGTAAAAGGGGCTGGTGATGTCCTGCGTGAGCACGCCGATACTCATGCTGCGGCCGCTGGCGAGGCCCTGCGCGATGGGGTTGGGGCGGTAGCCGAGTTCGCGGACGACGCGCATGACGGTGTCGTGTTTGGGGGCGGCAACTTTGGCGCTGCCGTTCAGGACGCGGGAGACGGTGCTGGGGGAAACGCCGGCGGCACGCGCGACGTCTTCAAGCGTGATGACGCTTTCGGTCATGGTTAAACCTCGGGCGGATGAGGTGTCCGCCGGTGGAGTTCAGGATTGCTTCTGTGTGTGTAGCGTAGGCGTTCATGAAAGCGCTGTCAAGCCGCTCCTGGACGATGATCATCATGTGTATTTGTGCGACTGATGATCACAATATGCTTGATCTCCAGGGCACTGTCTAGGCTGAAGCGTGAAAAACTTCAATCTGGACAGCAAAAAACAACCTCGTGGTTCAACCGCGGATGACCTGCGGAAAGGCTTCCACAGCGATCTTCATGATGATGAATGCGGTTTCAAAAAGGAGGGGTGAGCAGCACTCACTCACCCCTCCGCCAACCGCGCGACCTCGCCGAACGGAAACTGCCCGTCCTCCAAACCACCCGGCAGCACCACCCACAACACCGGCGTCTGCGGAGGCCGCACCGAAAACTCCCCGAACCCATCCGTCAGATACACCAGCACGTCATGCTCCCCCTGGTCCGCCACCCCCAGTAGCGGTCGGAAATCCGTCCCGCCCCCACCCTGCATCGGCGGCGCCGCCTCACCACGCGCCCACTCGAACGGCCCATACAACGCCGCGTCCGCGTAATACAACGTCACCTGCACGTGCGGGTACGCCCCCTGAATCCCCTGAATCTCCCCCAGGAACGCCGCCACCGCCCCCTCATCGATACTGCCGGACGTATCCACACCCACCAGCACCCGCAGGCTGTCCTCATCCAGCGCCTCCAGGTACAACCCCCGGTACGCGAACCGCCGATCAAACCCGCCAAAATCCACCGGCGTGCGCGTCAGAAACCGCCACAGGTGCGCGCGCCAGTCCAGCTGCGGCGCCCGCAGGCGCGCCAGCTCCCGGAACGCCCCCAACCCCTCGTCACCCTGCCCGGCCATGCTCGCCACCGCGCGCGCCTGCTCCACCGCCTGCCGCCACGCCCGCTCGTTCGCCGCCGGATGCCCACGACCCTTACCGTCCTCCGGCGCGTCGCCCGGCGGGCCGTCCAGCAGGTCATCGCCGCCCTGCCCCTCCAGGTCATGCTCCACGAGGGCCGCGTACACCTCCTCCACACTCAGGTGCTCCAGGTCGCCCGCGCGCGCCGCCCGCTCCGGCAACGGCAACCCCGACTGCGCAATCATGCCGTTCACGACCACGTCCGCTGCCGCGTTCCACCGCTCCCGCTCGCGCGGCCCACGCCGCGGCACGTGCGACAACGCCGCGTGCAGCACCTCATGCAGCAGCAGCCCATCCAGCACGTCGCGCGGCACACGCTCCGCCGCGTCCGGATTCAGGTACACCCGCTCCCCATCCGTCGCTGCCACGCTCACCTCCCGCGACGGCACGATCCGCGCGTGCAGCATCAACGTCGCGAAGAACGCACTCCGACCACGCAGGCGCAACCGCGCACCGCTCACCGCACGGTCAAACGCGCGCGCCTCATCCGGCGCGAGCCGCAGCGCCGCCACCTCAGGCCTCCGCGAGACTCAGCGCGTCCTGCACCAACGCCGCTAGGTCCGCGTCCCGCTCCATCAGTGCCGCCAGCTCCCCCAGTTCCCCGCTCGCGCTCAGGCGCGGAATCAGCGTCGCCACGAACAGCTGCAGCCACTCCGCACCCGCACCGTCCGCCAGCCACCGGAACGCCCGGTGCGCCTGCTCCGCCCCGCGCGCCCGCGCTGCCAACCCCACCACCGCCGCGTACCGCACGCTCGGCTCCGCCGGCAACGACACGCCCGCCGCCCGGCCCTCCAGTACGTCCAGCAGGTCCGGCAGGCGGTCATACAGCCGCACGAACGCCTCAAACTCCGCGCCCGCCGCCTCACCCACCGCCGGTCCCACCGGCAGGCCCGAGCGGTGCAGCCTGGACGCCATCTCCCACGAGCGCGGACTCGGCCACGCCGGCGAGACCGTATCCAGGCGGTGCAGCAGCTCCGGCCGGAACGTCAGGAACGCCAGCACATGCTCATGCAGCCCCCGCGCGAGCGCGTACGCACGCCACGCCTCGAACTCCGCCCGCACCTCCAGGTGCAGGAAACGGTTCCCGAGCGGCGCGGGCATATCGAACACCGACGCGCGGTCCTCCTTGCGGTTCCCCGCCGCCCACACGAACCACCCGTCCGGCAGCACGTAACTGCCCACCCGGCGATCCAGAATCAGCTGCTGCGCCATCCCCTGCATTGTCGGCGGCGCCATGTTGATCTCATCAAGGAACAGTACCCCCCGACCGGACCGCGGCAGGAACTCCGGCGGGTACCAGCGGCTCACGCCGTCCTCCGCGACCGGCAGGCCCCGCAGATCCGTCGGCGCCAGCTGCGACAGGCGCACATCCACGAACCCCAGGTCGTGCGCGCTCGCCACCTGCTGCACCACACTGCTCTTCCCAACGCCCGGCGCGCCCCAGATCATCAGGCTGAGCGTCAACTCATCACGAACGACGGCACTCAGGAACCGTTCCAGTTCCGCAGGGGACAGGCTCAACGCAGGCCTCCAGACACACGCATCATGCCCCCACACTACGCGAGACCGCGGGAACACGCGCTCAACCCCGCGCCTGCGCGCCGCAGGCCGTGGGCCTCAGACTCATGGACGGGGCGGACGCTCGGGGCCTTCATCACTGCGCGGCCCCGACCAACGAGCGCGCCCCGTTCCTCACGCCAGGCGCGTCCGGGTCGTTGACGCCGTACCGGCCCGCCGTGCGAGAGCCTGGCGGTACGCCCGGACAGTCATGACCACCAGGAACGCCCCGCCCGAAGCAGCAGCAGAGGCCTCAACACGCGCGCCCTGCTCCGCGACCATCCGCTCCAACCGGCGACTTTGACCGGCGCGCGCCCTTGACCCCCCCGGCGCCCTTGCCGTAGCCTGTAAGGCAGTCCCGCCCACGGGACCCAACCCCTATCAGGAGCGACGCAGGGACCTGGCCCAGTGACCGTCGCAGCAACCGGCCCTCATCACGGCACGGTGCTCAACGCCAGCCCACCTCAGGTCAACGATGACCGACGGTCGGAACGATACGGGAAGGGTGACCCGAGCGCACGCCGCGGTTCCCTTCACCACCGGGAGCCGCGCTTTTTCATGGCGCCTCCCACCCCGGAGTGAACCCATGACCGAACCAGACTGTCCCGCGCGCGAGGTCCTCGCATGACCGCGCACACAGCCCCCGCACGCCCCCACGTTCCCACCCCCCAGCCCGACGCCGCACCGCGCCTGCGCACCGCCACGCTGTTCCGCGATCGCCCGCTGCTGCTCGACAACGGCCACATCGTCAGCAACGTCCGCCTCGCGTACCACACGTACGGCACGCCCCGCGACCACGCCATCCTCGTCCTCCACGCGCTCACCGGCACCAGCGCCGTCCACGAATGGTGGGGCGCCCTGTTCGGTCCCGGCAAGGCCCTCGACCCCGAACGGCACTTCATCGTGTGCAGCAACGTCCTCGGCGGCTGCGCCGGCAGCAGCGGCCCCGCCGAGCTCGGCACGGACGACCTCAGCATCCCCGACATGGTCCGCGCGGCCCGCGAACTGCTCGCGCACCTCGGCGTGCGCCGCGTCACCGTCATCGGCGGCAGCATGGGCGGCATGCACGCCATCGAATGGCTCCGCGCGTACCCGGACCTCATCGACCGCGCCGTCGTCATTGCCGCGCCCGCGCAGCACAGCCCCTGGGCCATCGGCCTGAACAGCGCCGCCCGCGCCGCCATCCGCGCCGCGCCCGGCGGCGAAGGCCTCAAGGTCGCGCGTCAGATCGCCATGCTCAGCTACCGCAGCCCCGACAGCTACGCGGCCACGCAGGCCGGCCCCAGCCCCCGCGCGCGCGGCGAGCACGCCATCACCACCTACCTCCAGCACCACGGCCAGAAACTCCACGAGCGCTTCTGCGAACGCACGTACCTGACGCTCACCCGCGCCATGGACGCCTACCGCACCACCCCTGCGGACCTCGCGTGCGTCCACGTGCCCACCCTCGTCGTCGGCATCCGCAGTGACGTCCTGTACCCTCCGCACGAGGTGCGCGCCGTCGCCGACGCGCTCGGCAACGCCCGCTACTGGGAACTCGACAGCATCCACGGCCACGACGCCTTCCTGATGGACGCCGACACCCTCAACGACCGCATCCACGAGACCCTCCACCCCCAGGAATAACAGCAGGGCAACAAACTGCACTCCGCCCCAATGGGGCGGAGTGCAGTTTGCGTAAGGGATTTGAACCCTTGGGGACACCCCTCGCGGGAGCCAGTGACCACCATGCGGCGCCTGCCCCTTCCTCCACTCAGCGGAGCGTCACCGGGGTGCCTGGCGGCGTCACGCGTCACGCCGCAGGCGCATGCACGCGAACCACGCCACCGCGTACAGCGCGCTCGACGCGGCGAACACCGCCTCGTACCCCGCGTGGTCCGCCAGGAGGCCGCCCAGCACCGGCGCGAACAGCGCCACGCCCACCACGGTGTTCAGCGTGCCGATGTACCGCGAGCGCGCGCCCGGCGGCGCGAGGTTCAGCAGGTGGTTCGTGTGCCCGAGGTTGAACCCCTGCGCGGCCACGCTCGACAGCACGAACACCAGCGCGTACGGCACGGCGCCCGCGCCGCCCAGCAGCAGCGCCAGCAGCGGCGCGAACGCCGCGAACGCCGCCGAGTACCGGATGATGCGCCGCGAACCGTACCGCTGCGCCGCGCGCGTCCACACCAGGTTCGACAGGGGCGCCGCCGCCGTCACCGCCATCAGGAACACCCCCAGCGTGCTCGCCGGGAAGTGCAGCTTCCGCAGCGCGTACACCGCGAAGAACGGCTCCGCGACGCCCGCGAACGCCAGCAGCAGCCGCACGCGCAGGAACGCACGGAAATGCGCGTCCGCGCGGATCGTCTGCGGAATCGTGAGGAGTTCCTCGTGCAGGCTGCTGACGGGCAGCGGCTCATCCGGCGGTTCCGTAACCCGGCCGAACAACGCGTACCCGATGGTGTACGCAATCGTCGCGAGCGCGAAAATAAGCGTGTAGTTGTACGGGAACGGCAGCGGCGACGCCAGCACCTCGCGCACGATCAGGCCCGCCAGGAACGCCAGAATGCCCCCCACGAGGTTGCGCGTGCCGAAGAACGCTGCGCGCTGCGCGGACGGCACGACCTTCGCGGTCACCTCCAGAAACGGCAGGCCGCTCACGCCCGACGCGAGCGCGTTCACGAGCATTGCCAGGATGAACAGCGTCAACAGCAGCGCCGGGTGCGACCACAGCGTCGCGGACAGCGCGACCATCGTGACGTACGTGAGCGTCCGGATGGTCGCGGCACTCCGGTACGTGGGAAGTTTGTACGCCTGCCCGCGCAGGCGGCTCGCCACGAGAATCTGCGGCAGCATCCACCCGCCCTGCTGAATAGCGGGCAGCAGCCCGATCACGGCGTTCGTCGCGCCGAGCTTCGCGGCGAACCCCGTGAGGACCACCGTGGCGCTCAGGAAGCCGTCGCCGATAAAGACCAGCCAGCCGTTCAGGACGCCCAGGCGGTAGTTCGCGTTCCAGGTGCGCCATCCGCGCTCGCGCCTCACCGCGTCTGGCCTCCCCGCACGCACGTCAACTCAGAAACCAACACGTCAATGGAGGGCCGCGCACGGGCCCTGACCTCTCGTCTCACCCGCGCACGTTACGCCCGCCGACCGACAAGAGCAAGGGCACCCGCCCGGGGTGCCCCCACGGCGCCCTGAAGCGCCGCGTCAACGCTGGTCGATGGTCTTGTGCCGCTTCTCGAACGTGATCATCAGCACGCCCGCGCGCAGGCTCGCCGCGCCCGTCCCGGGCACCACCTCGCTCGGCGGCGTGAGGTCCCGCGTGAACACCCCGCCGGGTCGCTCGACCTGCACCGCCTCGCCGTCCAGGTCGAGCGGCGCGCGCTCGCCACGCACCGTGACGGTCTCACCGTTGTCGTCCTGCACGCTCAGGCTGTCCGCGTCCACGCCGGGGACGTCCATGACGAGCGTCAGGTGCGTGCCATTGTCCACCCAGTCCGCTGGCGGCGTCCACGGGCCATGCTCACTGAGCGTCTCGACCTCCTCGCGGATGCGCATGAGGTGATTCAGTCGGGCCAGGGCCGGTTCGTTCATGCCCTGATTCTAAAACACACGCCCGGACGAGACCGCCAGCGCCCCGCTACAATCGCGCGTGTGACGCCCACCCCGATCCCCCTGCTCACCGCGCCCACCGCGAGCGGCAAGACCGCCCTCGCCCTGCACCTCGCGGCGCAGCACCCCCTGGAGATCGTGAGCGCCGACGCGTTCAACGTGTACCGCGGGCTGGACATCGGCACCGCCAAACCCACCGCGCCCGAACGCGCGCGCGTCCCGCACCACCTCGTGGACGTCGTGGACGTCACCGAAGACTACGACGTCGCCCGCTACGTCCGTGACGCCGAAACGGCCATCCGCGACGTCCTCGCGCGCGGGCGCGTCCCGCTCGTCGTGGGCGGCACCGGCTTCTACCTCACGGGCCTGATGCGCGGCCTGCCCCTCACCCCCCCCAGCGACCCGCAGATCCGCGCGGCCGTCGAAGCGGACCTGCACGCCCGCGGCCTCGACGCGCTCCTCGCGGACATCCATGCCCTCAACCCCCAGGAAGCCGCCCGCATGGAACGCAACCCGCGCCGCATCATCCGGGCCCTCGAAGTGCACCGCCGCACCGGCCGCTTCCCCGGCGAGTTCGGGCACAGCACCCCCGCGTTCACGTACGCGCCCGTCGCGTTCACGCACCCGCAACTGGAAGCCCGCATTGCCGCGCGCGTCCACGCCATGTTCGATGCTGGACTGCCTGCCGAAGCCGCCTGGCTCGCCACGCAAGTCCCCCCGAACCGCGACCCCCGCCCGACCGCGTGGCAGGCCATCGGCTACCGCGAAGCGCTCGCCGTCCACCACGGGCACCTGAGTGTCGACGACGCCATCGCGGCCGTGACGCTCGCCACGCGCCAGTATGCCAAACGGCAACTCACCTGGACGCGCACGCAACTGCACGCGCCCCTCCTCGACCCGCAGAGCGCCGAAACGCACCTGACGCGCCTGCTCACCCCACCCCTCCGCCGTTGACCGGCGCGGCCCTCACGGATCCTCCCGCCATACTCGCACCCGACGTCCGCCCCGCCTATGGCGGCAGCATCCTGAACACGGCAGTACGAATCCCTCCACGCCGTCGTCATGCAGTCGAACTTCACGCTGAACAGCGCCCTGACCCGCTGGTCCACGGCCGGCGCCACCCTCCACGGCCACGGCGACGACGACCTGCCCGCGCTCATCGCGGCCGCTCGTCTGCCCGACCCGGCCTACGTCCACCCCTACGTACCGGCGTACGACGCCATCTGCCACCGCTTCGGCCCTTCCAGCGCGGAAGCAGCCGCGCACCTCGCCGATACCCTCCCACGTGACCACCGGACACTCCTCCTGATCACCGCCGACCACGGGCGCCGCGACCTGCACCCCGCAGCGCTCCGCTGGCCAACGCGCACGCCCGAACTGACCGCGCTGCTGAGCGGCGTACCGTTCGGCGAGGAACGCGTCACGTACCTCAACGTTCCGGAACGGCACCTCACGCAAGTCAGGGCGCTTCTCACGCTGCACGCGCACGTGTACGGCGCCCGCGACCTCTGGAACGCCGGTCTGTTCGGTCCGCCGCGCTCCTCTTTCCGCGCGCGCACAGGCAACCTCATCGCCGTCGCCCGTGACGACCAGACGCTCGGCCGTACCAGCCCGGTCGGTCACATGTTTGAGGACCTGTGGGGCCTGCACGGCGGCTGGAGCAGCACAGAAATGCTCGTTCCCGTCATCGCCCTCACAACCTGAAGGGACCGGGTGGGGAGGCCCGCCCGGTCCCCTTTCGCGGCGTTCAGTACACGCCGTCGCCCTTCGTGGCCTCCCCGCCCTTGAATTTCGCGGCGAGGTCGCTCGTGGCGCGCGCCAGCAGGCTGGTGTCCACGCCGACCGCCACAAATGTGCTCCCGAGCGCCAGCGCGCGGCGGGCGCCTCCCTCGTCCGACATCAGGATGCCGGGCGCCTTCCCGGCCGCGCGGATACGCCGGATGGCGTCCTCGATGGCGGCGGTGACGTCCGGGTGCCCGGGGTTTCCCAGGTGCCCGAGCGACGCGGACAGGTCCGCCGGGCCGATGAACACGCCGTCCACGCCCTCCACGCGCGCGATGGCGTCGAGGTTCTCCAGGCCGAGGCGCGTTTCGATCTGCACGAGGAGGCACACGTCGTCGTCCGCGCGGTGCAGGTACTCCGGCGTGCGGTTCCAGCGGCTGGCGCGCGCGAGCGCGCTGCCCACGCCGCGTACGCCGCGCGGCGGGTAGCGGGTGGCGGCCACGAGGGACGCCGCCTGCTCGGCGGTTTCCACCATGGGGATCAGCAGGTTCTGCACGCCGATGTCCATGAGCTGCTTGATGCCCGAGGTGGTGCCTTCCGGCGGGCGCACGACGGGCGCGACCGGGTACGCGGCGAGCACCTGCAGGTGCTCGAGGATGCTGCGCAGGTCGTTCGGGGCGTGCTCGCCGTCCACGACGAGCCAGTCGAAGCCCGCGCCGGCGCTGATTTCCGCGGTGTATGGGTCCGCGAGACCCAGCCACAGGCCGATCTGCGCGCGGCCCTCCGCGAGCGCGACCTTGAAGGGGTTCATGCGTCCCCCACGAAGCGGCACGCGATGCTGCCGAGCGGGCCGTAGTCCGCGTGGAACGTGTCGCCGGGGCGGGCGTCCACCGGGCGCGTGAACGACCCGGCCAGGATCACCTGCCCGGCGCGCAGCGTCACGCCGTGTGGGTGGAGTTTGTTCGCGAGCCACGCCACGCCGTTCGCGGGGTGGTTCAGGACGCCCGCGGCGACGCCCGTCTCTTCGATCACGCCGTTGCGGTACAGGAGCGCGCCGACCCAGCGGAGGTCCACGTCGTGCGGGCGCACCGGGCGGCCCCCGAGGATCAGGGCGGCGTTCGCGGCGTTGTCGCTGATGGTGTCCGTGACCTTGCGGGTCACGCCACGGTCGCGGTCGATGCGCTCAATGCGCGCGTCGATGATCTCCACGGCAGGCGTCACGTACTCCGTGGCGCGCAGCACGTCGTACACGGTACAGTCCGGGCCGCTCAGGTCCGCACCCAGGATAAACGCGAGCTCCACTTCCAGCTTCGGCGTGATGAAGCGGCTCATGGGCAGGTCCGAGCCTTCCGGGAAGAACATGTCGTCGAGGAGCGCGCCGTAGTCCGGTTCGGTGATGTTCGACGACATCTGCATCGCGCGGGACGTCAGGCCGATCTTGTGGCCTTTCAGGATGCGGCCCTCGCTGAGCTTCAGGTCCACCCACGCCTTCTGCACGGCGTACGCGTCGTCGATGGTCATGTCCGGGTGCTCCAGCGAGAACTGCCGGACGGTGGTGCGGGTGCGTTCGGCTTCGTTCAGGCGCTGGGCGGCGTCCGCGATCTGTTGGGGTTTAAGCATGCTGCCTCCTTGTACAATGCCCGGCCGCTGACGGGGAAGGTCAGCGGCCGGGAAGGGTCGCGTGTCAGCGCAGGACGACGCTTCTCACGTACGTGAGTTCCTCAAGGGCGGCGCGGGCGCCTTCCCGGCCCACGCCGCTGTCCTTCACGCCACCGTACGGCATCTGGTCCACGCGGAACGCGCTCGTGTCGTTCACGATCACGCCGCCCGCCTCGATGTCCCGCACGGCCTGGAGGACGTGCGGCAGGTACGTGCTGAACACGCCCGTCTGCAGCCCGAACCGGGAGCGGTTTGCGGTGTCGATGGCGTCCGTCCAGCTGTCCACACGCTGCAGCACGACGACCGGCCCGAACGCCTCGTTGCACACGAGCTGCGCGTGTTCCGGAACGTCCTCCAGCACGGTGGGCGGCATGAGGCGGCCCTCGGCGTGCCCGCCGGCGAGGAGCGTGCCGCCAAAGCTCACGGCCTCGTCCACCCAGGCGTTCAGGCGCGCGGCGCCCGCATCGTTGATGAGCGGCCCGACGTCCGTGGTGTCGTCGAGCGGGTCGCCGACCTTCAGTGTCCCGACGGCTTCGAGGAACGTCGCCCGGAACTGCTCGTACACGCGTTCGTGAATGATCAGGCGCTGCGGGTGGATGCATACCTGCCCGGCGTACGCGAAGCCCGCCACCGCCAGCAGCCGCGCGGCGGCGTCGACGTCGGCGTGCTCGTCCACGAGGTTCGCGCTGTTGTTCCCGAGTTCCAGCACCACCGGCTTCAGGCCGCACGCGCGTGCGATGGCCTGCCCGACCTGCGGGCTCCCGGTGAAGCTCACCATCGCCACGTCCGGCGCGGTCACCAGCGCGTTCCCGAGGTCCGCGCCGCCGTGCAGGACGCTGATCGCGCCGGGTGGGAAGCCCGCCTCCACCAGAAGGCGCGCGAGAATCACGGCGGTTTTCGGCGTTTGCGGCGCGGGCTTCAGGATGACCGTGTTCCCGCCCGCGAGGGCCGGACCGACCTTGTGCAGCGCGAGGTTCAGCGGGAAGTTGAACGGGCTGATCGCCGCGATCACGCCGCGCGGCGCGCGGACCGTGAAGCCCACGCGGCCCTCGCCGTACACGCTCGCGTCGAGCGGGAGGCCCTCACCGGCGAGGTCGGCGGCAGCGTCCGCGGCGAACGCCAGGTTCTCGGCGCTGCGGCCCACCTCGACGCGCGCGGCTTTCAGGGGCTTCCCGGCTTCGCGCGCGATGGTGAGGGCCACGTCCTCCGCGCGCTCCCGCAGGAGGCGCGACGCCTCCCGTAAGCACGAGGCGCGGCGGTGCGCGGGCCAGCGGCGCACGTCCGCGAACGCGGCGACCGCCGCGTCCAGCGCGCGTCGGAGTTCCGCTTCGCCCGCCTGCGGCACCTCGTACAGGACCTCGCCCGTGTACGGGTTCAGGACCTGTTCGCGCGCGCCGGTCGTGACGGCCTCGCCCGCGATGACGTTTGGGACCACTTCAATGGCCGCCGTTGTTTCCTGCCGGGTGATTTCAGATGACATGAACGGGTAAGCCCTCCAGGTCGGATTCTCGCTCACCCACCCACCCTCCGCCAAAGGCCTCCATCACAGAGCCCTCCTCGAACCAGCTGCGGGGCGTCTTCGCGCCCCAGAGGGTCTGGCGGCGCGGGTCGTTCAGGGACCAGCGAATCGGCTGGAAGTCCGGGTCGACGGTCACGTAGTCATTGGTGTACAGCTCGATGCGGTGCCCGTCCGGGTCGCGGATGTACAGGAAGAACGCGTTGCTGATGCCGTGCCGCCCCGGGCCGCGCTCGATGCTTTCCGGCTGGCGCGCGCCCGCGAGGATGTCGCACGTGCGGATGATGCTCATGGCGTCCGGCATCCAGAACGCGAAGTGATGCAGCCGCGGCCCGCGCCCGTTCGTGAGCGCCAGGTCGTGCACGCTGCCGCGCCGCTGAATCCACGCGGCCCACATGCGCCCCTGGTCGTCCTCGGTGTACTCCGACAGGCGGAAGCCGAGTTCGTCCCCGTACCAGTCGACCATGCCCTTCACGTTCGGCGTCATGACGTTCACGTGGTCCACGCGGACGATGCCGGGGCCGCGGTGCAGGTGGTACTCCTGCAGCAGCCACGGGTGCGTGACGGGCCGCGCGTAGAACGCCACGGGCACGCCGAACGGGTCCTGCATGCGCAGCAGGCGCGGGCGGTCGAGTTCCTCCTCCCAGCGGTAGGGGAGGCCCTGCGCCTCGGCCAGCGCCACCAGCGCGTCGAGGTCCGCTTCGTCGTGCACGCGGTACGCGAGGTGCTTCACGCCCGCTTGGGGGGCGCGCTCCAGCTTCAGCGTCCACTCGCGGTCCTCCACGCCCCGCAGGTACAGGGCGCCTTCAGTTTCGTGCAGGACGTTCAGGCCCAGCAGGTCCACGTAGAAACGCCGGGACGCAGCGAGGTCCGTGACGTACAGCACGCCGTGCGCGATGCGCGTAACGTTTGGTTTAGTCATCGGCGCCCACCAGTTCCGTCTGGCCACGCTTCAGGAACGCGCTGATGCGGTCCACGTACGGCTGCTTGTCGTAACTCTCGTACAGCGCCGAGGACATGCGGATCGGGTCGCCGAAGAAGTGCTTCTCGTACAGGTTCTGCCGCGCGCCGAAGCTGGAGAGCGTCATGTCCCACGCGAGGCGGAATAGCCGCAGGCGTTCCTCGGCGTTGGCGCCTGCCGCCTGGAGGTACTTCTCGATGAACGGGCCCATGGGACCCTCGCGGTCGGCCTTGCCGGGCATCATGATGATGCCGCTGGCGCCGAGCAGCTGAATGATTTCCTGCAGGCGCGGGTACACGCTCGGGTAGTAGTTGCGGGCGGCGTCGAGCGGCCCGCGAGCGGGTGTGAGCACGCCGTACTGGTTCACGGTCGCGCCGGCCCGCGCGGCGACCTCCAGGCCCTTCATGATCTCCAGCGTGAGGATCAGTTCGCTGACCTTGCCCTGCACGTGCTGGAACTGTCCGCTGCCGATGGTGTTCACGATGCTCTGCGCCACGCCGAGCATCGCCTCGGTCTTCGCGATTTTCAGGTTCACGACCTGGTACGCCATGTGCAGCACCGCGTCGGTCCGCGCGTACGCCTGGTTCGCGAGGTTCATGTCGTACATCAGGAACACGCGCTCCCACGGCACGAGCACGTCGTCGAAGATCACGAAGGCGTCCTGCTCGTCGAAGCGGCTGGACAGCGGGTGGTCCTCCACGTCCCGTCCGGTGTCGAACGGCTCGCGGCACTGGAAGGACAGGCCGGGCGCGTTCGTGGGCAGTCCGAACCCGATGGCGTAGCGGCTGCGATCGCCGTTCTCCTTGATGACGGTGGAGGGGAAGATCAGGATCTCGTCCGCGATGGGCAGCGTGGCGAGCATGCGCGCGCCGCGCACCACGACGCCTTCTTCCGTTTCGCGCACGATGCCGAGCGCGATGTACGGGTCGGGCAGTTCGGACGCCATTCGCGCGCGGTTCACCTGCGGGTTCGTGAGCGCGTGCGTGAGGCACAGGTCGTGATCGCGCACGTACTCGTAGTAGCGGCGCATGTTCTCGCCGAAGTTGCGGCCCGAGCCGATCTCGCCGCTCCCCTCGCACGCCTCGAAGTAGTCGCTAGCCATGCCGGCCGCCATGACGTTCGCGTTCATGTAGTCGGGCGCGCGGCCCAGGAAGCCGAGGGCGTAGTTCGCGCGGAGGCGGTGCGCCTCGCCGATCTTCGCGAGGTCCTCGGGCGTGCGCGGCACCATGAAGCTCGTCGCGTACCGCTCGCCGTTCTCCTCGTACGTGAGGAGGTCGCGGTGCATGGGGTCAAATTGCAGGTCGTACAGCCCGGCGAGGCTGCGCGCCATGTTGCGCGTGGCGGGGTGGGTGGTGGGGTCCTCGACCCGCGCGCCGTCCACGTACAGCGTGGGAGGCTGCTGGCGGAGGCGGTCCAGGAAGGCCTGACCATTACGTGCGCCCATAAGTGCTCCTTTGTGGGCCGCCCGCGCGTCGGGGCGGCCCGGTCGGGGGTTATTCCGCGAGTTTCTTCTCGGGTGCGGTGCCGAGGGTGGGTTTCGCGCTGCCGCGCTCGCCGACGCCGAACTTCTGCGCGCGGTGCCCGTCGAGGTTCACGGCGATGTTCTTCGTCTCCATGTAGAAGTCGAAGCTGTAGTCGCCGCCGTCACGGCCGATGCCGCTGGCCTTCATGCCGCCGAACGGGCTGGGGAGGTGGCGGACGTTCTCGCTGTTCACCCACACCATGCCCACGTCGAGGCCCTGCGCGAAGTTGTGCGCGCGGGTGACGTCATTCGTCCACAGGTACCCGGCGAGGCCGTACTTCACGTCGTTCGCGATGCGCAGCGCGTCCGCTTCGTCATCGAAGGGAATGACCGTCAGGACCGGCCCGAAGATCTCCTCCTGCGCGATGCGCATGTCCGTGCGGGCGTTCGTGAACAGCGTGGGGCGCACGTAGTTTCCGGTGTCCCCGAGGCGCTCCCCGCCGACCGCGACGGTCGCGCCGTCCTGGCGGGCAATGTCGAAGTACGAGCAGACCTTGTCGAACTGGCGCGGGTGGATGAGCGGACCGACCTCGGTGTCCGGATCGAGCGGGTCGCCCACGCGGATGTTCGCGACGCGTTCCGCAATGCCCGCCGCGAACTCCTCGTAGATACCGCGCTCCACCAGCAGGCGGCTCGACGACGTGCAGCGCTGCCCGTTCAGGCTGTACAGCATGAACACGGCCGCGTCGAGCGCGCGGTCGAGGTCGGCGTCCGCGAAGACGACCATGGGGTTCTTCCCGCCGAGTTCGAGGTGCGTGCGTTTGAGGGTGTCGGCGCCCTGCTTCTGGATGAGGCTGCCGGTGCTGCTCTCCCCGATGAACGCGATGGCCTTGATGAGCGGGTGTTCCGTCAGGGCTTTCCCGGCGGTTTCGCCGTAGCCGTGCACGAGGTTCACGACGCCCTTGGGCACGCCCGCTTCGTCCAGGATTTCCGCGAGGAGCGTGGCGGTCACGGGGCTCCACTCGGCGGGTTTGTGCACGACGGTGCAGCCCGCCGCGAGCGCCGGGGCGATCTTCCACGACGACAGCATGAACGGCGTGTTCCACGGCGTGATCACGCCCACCGGCCCGATGGGCTGGCGCACCGTGTAGTTCAGGAAGCCTTTTGCCGGGAGGCTCAGGCCGTCCTGCGCGCCTTCCGCGCGGTCCGCGAAGAACCGGAAGTTCTCGGCGGCGCGCGCGGCGGCGCTGCGCATGAAGCGGATCGGCTGGCCCGTGTCGAGGCTTTCGAGCAGGGCGATCTCCTCGGCGCGGTCCTCGATGAGCGCCGCGACCTTGTAGAGAATCTTGCGGCGGGCCTTGCCGTCCAGGGCGCGCCAGGCGGGGAACGCGTCGTGCGCGGCGCGCGCGGCCCGGTCGATGTCCTCGGCGTTGCCGCTCGCGGCGTGCGTGATGACGCTGTTGTCGCTCGGCGCGTGCGTCTCGAACGTCTCACCGGACGCGCTGTCCACCCACGCGCCGCCGATGAAGTGCTTCAGGCCGCTGCGGGCGCGGGCGGCGCGCAGCTCCGAGGCCTTGTCCATCGTGGCAGTCATCGCGCCACCTCCGCCGTCATCGCGCCTTCCAGGAGTTCCTCCTCGGCGATCACGCGGTTGCGCAGCATCCCGATGCCCTCAATGTGCAGTTCCATGACGTCGCCGGGGTGGATGTGGCTGATGCCCTTGGGCGTGCCGGTGCAGATGACGTCGTTTTCGCGCAGCGTCATGAACTGGCTGACGTAGCTGATGATCTCGGGGATGTTGAACACCATGTCGCGGGTGTTGCCTTCCTGCCGCAGCTCCCCGTTCACGTACGTGGTGATGTTCAGGTTGTGCGGGTCCGCGATGTCCGCGGCGTCCACCCACCACGGGCCGATCGGGCCGAAGGTGTCGAAGTTCTTCGGTTTGATGGGCGGGCGGAAGTGGTTGATGACGAAGTCGCGCACGACGAGGTCGTTGAAGATGGTGTAGCCCTTCACGTGGTCCATGGCGTCCTCGACGCTGACGCGGCGTGCGGGCTTGCCGATGATGACGGCGAGCTCGTTCTCGTAGTGCATGTACTGCACGCCGGCCGGGCGGATGACCGTGCCGAGGTGGCCCACGAGGGTATTCGGGAGTTTGGCGAACAGCGCGGGCTGTTCGGGCTTGTCGAGCTGGAGTTCGGTGGCGTGGTCGGCGTAGTTCAGCGCGAGCGCGAGGATGGTGCCGGTCTGCACGGGCGGCAGCCACGTGACGTCGTCGTGGCGGTAGCGGTGACCGCCGGCGGTGACGACGAACTCGCCGTCAATGGTGACGTCTTGCGCGTGGCCATGAATGAGAACGCGGGCGTGCTTCATTGCGCGCCGCCGAAGGGGGAGAGGACATGCAGCATGGGAAACCTCCGAAAGGAACCAGGGATTGTGACCGACGTGTCCCGAGCGTACCGAGGGGCGCAGACAGGCGGCAATGGACGATTGACCAAAAACAAACGAGCGTTTTGTAACATTGGACAAATGGCCACGTTCAACACCCTGCGCCGCCGCCTCGGCCTCCCACTCACCGAACCGGACGCCCCCCTGCACAGCGTCGCCGATGCGCTCGCCGCCCTCCCGCACCTGCCCCACGCCCGCGTACACGACGCCGCCCTCGCCATCCTCGCCCACGCCACCCTCCACACCCCTGGCAGTCCGGACCTGCTGCACGCCCTCACCGGCACGCTCCACAGCCCCCGCCCTGAACGGGACCTCGCCGACCTCCTGGCACGCCTAAGCGGCGGGTACGCCGAAGTGCGCGCCAGCTGGGGCGACATCATCGCCTTCAGCGGCACGCCCGGCGGTCCCCCGCAAGCCGTCCGTCTCGAACACGAAGGCCGCCACGTCGGCACGCTCAGCCTCGCCGCCCCCGCAGAATGGACGCCGCTTCTGCACCTCGCCGCGCCCTTCGCGCGCCTCGCGCGCCTCCAGACCGCCGCTGCCGGTGCCGCGCGCCGCCGCGTCGGCGAACGCCTCCTCGAAGCGCTGCTGAGCGGCGAGGCCCATGAGGAAGGTGAACCGTGCGCCGTCGGGGTCCTCGCCCTCCACGCCCCGTACCCACGCTCCACGCGCGCCCGCGAAGCCCGCGAACACGCCCTCGACGTCCTCGCCGGCGCCGGAGAAGGGTACTTCCGGGAGCGCGGCCTCGCCGCGTACACCACCGTGCGCCGGGACCGCGCTGTCTGGCTCTGGCACAGCCTGGACCCGGAACGCGAAGCGCGCGACCTCCACGCCGCCCTCCTCGCCGCGACCTCCGCAGACGTACGCCTCGGCGTGAGCCTCCGCCACCCCGGGTACGCCGCCGCCCCCACCGCGCTGCGGCAGGCGTCGCAGGCGCTGGATGGCACCACCGCCCCGCGCGCCTACACCACCTACACGCGCCTTGACCCGCTGCACGCCCTGCTGCACACCGACGCCACCGGCGCCCTGCGGGACCACGTCCGCGCGCGCCTCGCCCCGCACGACGCCGACGGGAAACTCACCGCCACGCTCCGCGCCTACCTCGCGCACGCCGGCCCCCTCCCAGCCCTCGCGGAACGCCTGAACGTCCACCCGAACACCCTCCGTTACCGCCTGCGCCGCGCTGAAGAGGCCCTCGGCGTGGACCTGCGCCGCCCCGACGCGCTTGCCCGCCTCTACCTCGCCCTCGGCCACGAGTAGCCGCACGGGGACAGCCACCCCAGGACGCCGCTATGGCGGGCGCCTCCGCATCGCTCGGCCGATCAGCCCCTCGACTCACGCCGCATACCGGCGATTCCCTCAACAGACGCGCCGGCGAAGCGTGCCTGTCAGCTGGGTCGGCGCCTCTTCCCATGTCCACGGCGTGCCGAACGCCAGGCCTGACGGACTGACGTACGCAAGCGGGTACGGGCCGCAGGTTTTCGGGTGCTCAGCCCTGGACGCGGTTCCGGCCGAGGGCCTTGGCGCGGTACAGGCGGGCATCCGCGCTGGCCAGCATCCGCTCCGCGCCTTCCGGGCCGTGCGCCACGTGCAGCCCGATACTCAGCGTGACCTGCAGGTTCGGGTGGACCGTGGACCAGTCGTGCGCGGCGATGGCAACGCGCAGGCGTTCGCAGGTCAGGCGCGCGCCGTACGTGTCCGTGTCGGGCATGAGCAGCGCGAATTCCTCCCCGCCGTAGCGCGCGGCCGTGTCGGAGGCGCGGACGCCCTGCGTGAGGAGCTCAGCGATGCGGCACAGGACGGCGTCGCCGATGGCGTGCGAGTGTTCGTCGTTCACGCGCTTGAAGTAGTCGATGTCGATCAGGGCCACGGCGATGGGCGCGCCGGTGCGGTCGGCGCGCGCGCGTTCCTGCTCGAAGCGTTCCAGGAAGCACCGCCGGTTCGGAAGGCCGGTGAGCGCGTCACTGCGAGCCTGATGCGCGAGTTCCTCCGCCTGCCAGCGGAGTTGCTGCAGCAGCGCTTCCTGCTCGCGGTACGCAGCTTCGAGGGCGTCGTTCTTGCGCTTAAGTTCCGCGTTGAGCTGCTGTTGCACTTCCGCGATTTCGCGGGTGTGTTTCACGTCGTGTTCGATCAGCAGGCCCTGGAGGCGCCGCTCCTGCGCTTCGGTGTTGAGGTGCCGGTCGAGGGCGCGCGCGGCCTTGAGGTGCTGCAGGGCGGCGCGGTGGTCGTGGCGCGCTTCGTGCAGGTCGCACAGCAGCGTGTGGGCGGCGTGCGTCTGCACGATGTAGTGCGCGTCGGTGGCGTCCTGCAGGGCGCGGTTGAGGGTGCCGAGCGCGTCGTCGAGGTGACCGGCGTCGAGCAGGGAGCGGCTTTCGCGCAGGTGGATTTCGATGCGCATGCGCCGGTCGCCGAGGTCGTCGGCGAGGCGGCGGGCCAGTTCGAAGCACGCGTGAGCGGTGTCGAAGTTGCCGAGGGCGGCGTGCGACGCGCCGAGGAAGGCGTGGAGTTCCAGGACGCCTTTGCGGTAGTTCAGGTGCTCCTGCAGGCGGATGGCGAGGTGGAAGTACCGGATGGCCTGGCGGTGCTGCCCCTGGCTCTGGTGGACGCAGGCGATGTTGCCGACGGCGAGGGCGGCGCTGCGGGCGTTGCCGGCGCGGCGGGCCCGCTGGTATGCGGCGCGCAGGTGGCGCAGGGCGGTGTCGTACTGCTCGAGTTCCTCTTCGAGGCCGCCGATGTTGACGAGGACCTTGACGGCGCCGGTTTCGTCGCCCTGCGCTTCGTACTGGTCGAGGGCGCGCAGGTAGAATTGCAGGGCGGCGTCGCGCTGGCCGAGGTGGTGTTCGTTGACGGCGAGGTTGTTGAGGATGTCGCCGAGGTGCTCGGTCTGCCCGCTGGTTTCCGTGAGGGCGAGGGCGCGTTGCAGGGCGTCGCTGCTGCTGGGGTAGCGGCCCTGGGCGCTTTCGATCTTGCCGTGGACGAGCAGGACGCGCGCGCGTTGCGCGGCGCTGCTGTGTGGGCCGAGCAGGGCGTTGGCGCGGTCGGTGTGCTGGCGGGCGGCGGCGTATTCACCGAGCAGCAGCAGGGAGCTGGCGGTGGCGAGGAGTGCGTCGGCAATCTGGGTGGGGGTGCCGTGCTGTTCGGCGAGGGCGAGCGCTTCGGTGTTGAGGGCGCACGCGGCGTGCATGTCCTGCGTGTGGAGGGCCGCGGCCTGACGGTGCATCGCCTGGAGGCGCGCAGGCAGGTCAGGAGGGGGCGACGCGGGCATGGTGCCTCTACTATGGCGAATTTCGGCTTACAGCGTGCTTACGTGGAGCTCTGAAAGCAACGTTTTTATTCACGAGCAGGAATTATCGTGAAACTATTCACTAATAGAGGTAGGAGAATGCCCTCCACCAGGGGAGGGCAACCGGCTTACGCCTGGGGCTGCTGGCCCTGCGCGGGCACGTAGCCTTCGAGCGACGCGTAGTCATCCTGGAAGTGCATCAGGACGCCACCGAACAGCGTGTCGAAGGTTTCCTGAGGCATCTCGGTGAGCGTGGGGTAGAAGCCCACGTACTCCAGCCAGACGTTCCCGTCGTTGTCGATGCTGCGGCTGAACGCGCGCTCGCGGTTACGCTCGTTGAGCATCGTCATGACTTCGGCCTTGCGCTCGGTGTAGGTCTTTTGGGTCACGCAGGTGACTTCCAGGCGGCTCGTGTTGTTGGGGCCGTCGTTGACGCTCACCAGCACGGCGGCGTCGCCCATCTCGAAGCGCCAGCCCATGCGGATGAAGCGCTGGCCGTTGTTCTCTTCCATGTCCAGCTGGACTTCCTTCTCGCGCAGGTACTTGGCGATGGTTTCCAGCGTCAGCAGTGCAGTGTCAGCCATGTGAATGTTCCTCCTGTGTAACGGATCGGGCGGACGTACCGCCCGACTCAGAGTTGTCGTGAACGCCTTTCGCGCGAACCGCTCTGAACGTATTGCCCGGACGATCATACTACGGGAAACCTGCAGGGCACGCGCACATCCCACCAGAACTGCCCCCATGTGACCCCAGATTCTGCCCCTACTCATGGGGGCAGTTCATGCGTACGCTGACCCCATGACCACCACCCCGCACACCGGCACCCTCCGCGTCAAAACCGGCTTCGCCGAAATGTTCAAAGGCGGCGTCATCATGGACGTCGTCACCGCCGAACACGCCCGCATCGCCGAAGCCGCCGGCGCCACCGCCGTCATGGCCCTCGAACGCGTCCCCGCCGACATCCGCGTCGACGGCGGCGTCGCCCGCATGAGCGACCCCAAGATGATCAAGGAAATCATCGGCGCGGTCAGCATCCCCGTCATGGCCAAAGTCCGCATCGGCCACTTTGTCGAAGCGCAGATCCTCCAGGCGCTCGGCGTCGACTTCATCGACGAATCCGAAGTCCTCACGCCCGCCGACGAGAGCTACCACATCGACAAACACGCCTTCACCGTCCCCTTCGTGAACGGCGCCAAGAACCTCGGTGAGGCCCTGCGCCGCGTCGGCGAAGGCGCCAGCATGATCCGCACCAAAGGCGAAGCGGGCACCGGCAACGTCGTCGAGGCCGTCCGCCACGCCCGCACCGTCCTCGGCGAAATCCGCGCCATCCAGGCCCGCCCCGTCGAGGAACTCATGACCGTCGCCCGCGACCTGCAGGCGCCGTACGAACTCGTCCGCTACGTCCACGAACACGGCAAGCTCCCCGTCGTGAACTTCGCCGCCGGCGGCGTCGCCACGCCCGCCGACGCGGCCCTCATGATGCACCTCGGCCTCGACGGCGTGTTCGTCGGCAGCGGCATCTTCAAAAGCGGCGGCGGCGACCTCGGCCAGATCGAGAAACGCGCGCGCGCCATCGTCAAGGCCGTCACGCACTACCAGAACCCCGACATCCTCGCGGAAATCAGCGAAGACATCGGCGCGCCCATGACCGGCATCAACATCGACAGCCTCATCCCCAGCGAACGCCTCGCCGAACGCGGCTGGTAACCCCACCCCACCACCTCACGGGAGCGGCATGCCGCTCCCGCGCCTTTGGAGGCCCCCATGACCACCCCCCACGTCGGCGTCCTCGCCCTGCAAGGCGCCTTCCGCGAACACAAACACGCCCTGGAGCGCCTCGGCGCGCGCGTTACCGAAGTGCGCCTGCCGCGCGACCTTGACGGCCTGCACGGCCTCGTCATCCCCGGCGGGGAAAGCACCACCATCGGCAAACTCCTCGTCGACTACGATCTCCGGAACCCCATCCGCGACTTCCACGCACGCGGCGGCGCCCTCTGGGGCACCTGCGCCGGCGCCATCCTCCTCGCCCGCGAGGTGCACGGCGCGCCCAAACAGTTCGGCGGCGTGCAACCCGGCCTGGACCTTATGGACATCACCGTCCGCCGCAACGCCTTCGGCCGCCAGGTAGACTCCTTCGAGGAGCACCTGCACGTTCAGGGGCTGACGGAACCCGTCCACGCCGTGTTCATCCGCGCGCCCATCATTGAGCGGGCAGGGGAGGGCGTGGACGTCCTCGCGCGCCACGGCGACGACATCGTCCTCGCGCAGCAGGGCCGCCTGCTCGCCTGCAGCTTCCACCCGGAACTCGGCGACGGCGACGCCCTGCACCGCCACTTCCTGACGCTCGCGCAGAGCGCCTGAACCGCAGGTGAGGGGCGCCGGGCAAAGATGCGCATCTCCGCCCGGCGCCCCTCACCTTTGACGGCCACGGAGCACCCCGCCCTTCCCGGGCGCCGGGCGGAGATGCGCGATCACCAAGAACACCTCAAGTTCCCGCCCGGACGCGCACTCTATCCTGCCGGTATGCACGAGCGGCACGAGTACCGCGACGGAACGTATCGCCTCACGTACACCGTGGACGGCAGCGGCCCACCCATGCTGCTCATCCACGGCCTGAGCGGCTCCCGGCGATGGTGGCGCCGCAACCTCCACGCCCTGCAGGCCCACTACACCGTGTACGTCGTGGACCTCGTGGGGTTCGGCAGCGCCCGCCGCCAGCGGCCCCTCGGCGTACGTGAAAGCGCCGACCTGATCGCCCGCTGGATGGGCAGCCTAAACCTCACTCCCGCCGCCGTGGTCGGGCACAGCATGGGCGGGCACATCAGCGCGCACCTCGCCGCCCGCCACCCGGACCGCGTGGCCGCGCTCGTCCTCGTGTGCGCGAGCGGCCTGCTGCGCGGCGACTGGTGGCGCGTCGCGCTGCACCTCCCGCGCGCCGCGCTTGCCGGCAAGGCCGACTTCCTGCCCACCATCATGTTCGACGCGGCCCGCGCCGGCCTTGTCACGCTCGTGCGCGCCACACGCAGCCTCCTCGCGGACGACATCACCGACTTCCTCGCGCGCATTCAGGTGCCGACCCTCGTCGTGTGGGGCGCGCGCGACGCCCTCGTGCCCCTGCCGCTCGGCAAGGCCCTGTCCGAAGGCATTCAGGGCGCGCAGTTCGTCGTGTTCCCCCGCGCCGGGCACGTCGCCATGGTCGACGCCGCCGCCGACTTCAACCGCGAGGTGCTCACGTTCCTCGCCGCGCAGGTGCCCGCCGCGTGACCACCCCGCAACGCCGCACCTTCACGCGCGTGCACGGCACCCTCACCCACGACGCCACCTGCGGCGACGGCGGGAACGCCGACACCGTCGTGATCGTCCCCGGCCTCGGCTGCGCGTCGTGGATGTACCGCCGCCTCGCGGGGTGCCTCGCCGAGCACGTCCGCGTCGTCCGCTACGACCCGCCCGGACACGGCCTCAGCCGCGGTCGCGGCCGCCCCCGCCCGCTCGACCGCGCGCCACTGTACCCGCACGGCATCGAGGACCTCACCGACCACCTCGCCACGTGGATGACCGGGCGCGGCCTGCAGGGCGCCACTGTCCTCGGGCACTCCCTCGGCGGCGAGGTCGCCATCGACCTCGCCGCGCGCTGGCCGGACCTGCCCGCCCGCCTCGTGCTGCTCGCCCCCACCGGCATCCCCGAGAATCCCAGCGTCCGCGTGCAGGCACTGCGGTTCCTGCAGGACCTTCCGCTGGAACGCCCGGCGCTGTGGCCGCGCGCGGCCGGCGCGTACGTCCGCGCGGGCCTGCGCCGCATCTACGCCCTCGCCCGCGACCAGAAAGCCCACATGACCGGCCCGCTCATCCCGCGCGTGCAGTGCCCCGTCCTGATCCTCAAAGGCGAACGCGACCCGGTGATCCGCCCGTGGACCATCGAGACGCTGTGCGAACTGCTGCCGCACGCGCACGCGCACGTGATCCCCGGCGGGTCGCACGCCATCATGGACAGCCGCGCCGACGAGGTCGCCGCCCTCACGGTCGCGTTCATGCGCGACCACCCGCACTGACCCCTTGCGCCGGGCGGCGCGGGTGTTATGGTACGCGCACTATGAGCAACCAACTCCCCCCGCGCGCGGACCTCCCGCGCGACGTCACCTGGGACATCGAAGCCATCTACCCTACGCCCGAAGCGTGGGACGCGGACGCCAGCGCCCTGCCCGACACACTTGAGGCCCTGCGGGCATACGCCGGCACGCTCGGCCGCGGCCCCGAAGCGCTCGCGGCGTTCCTGAGCGCGCAGGAGGACGCGCGCCTGCGCGTCAGCAAACTCATGCAGTACGCCAGCATGTCCGCCAGCACCGACGGCCGCGACCCCGAAGCGGCCGCGCGCCGCGACCGCGCGCAGGGCCTCCTCGCGCAGTACGCCGCCGCGACCGCCTTCGCGAAACCCGAGCTGCTCGCCCTGAACCCCGACACCGTCCGCCCCTGGCTGGAACGCGAGAACCTCCAGGCGTTCGCGCGCCCGCTGGAACTCATCTGGCGTGAACGCCCGCACGTGCGCAGCGCCGAAGTCGAGGAGCTGCTCGGGCAGCTCGGCACGCCGTTCGCGAGCGCGCGCGGCATTCACCCCACCCTCGTGAACATGGACCTCGACCTCGGCTCGACCGTTGAGGACGGCGTGCGCGTTCCCATCGGTCAGGGCAACATCGACGCCCTCACGCAACACCCGGACCGCGACACCCGCCGCGAAGCGTGGGAGAGCTACGCCGACGCGCACCTCAACGTGCAGCACGGCCTCGCCGCCGCGCTCGCCACCGGTCTCCGCCAGGACGTCTTCCTCGCCCGCGCCCGCCACTACCCTGACAGCCTGAGCGCCGCGCTCGCGCCGCTGCACCTCCCCGCCGAGGTGTTCCACAACCTCCTCGACACGTACCGCCAGCACACGCCCACCTGGCACCGCTACTGGCGCGCCCGCGCCAAATGGCTCGGCCTGCCGGAACTCCGCGAGTACGACGTCAAGGCCCCACTCACCGCCAACCCGCCCCGCGTCACGTACGCGCAGGCTGTCGACTGGATCACCGACGGCATGGCCCCGCTCGGCGAGGACTACACCCGCACCATGCGCGACGGCCTCACCACGCAACGCTGGGTCGACTACGGCGCGAACGAAGGCAAACGCCAGGGCGCGTACAGCACCGGCCTGCCCGGCGGGAAACCCTACATCTTCATGAGCTGGCAGGACAGCCTGTTCAGCATGAGCACCCTCGCGCACGAGATCGGGCACAGCATGCACAGCCTGCTCTCCTCCCGCACGCAACCCACCCCGCAGGCCCGCTACACGCTGTTCGCCGCGGAAGTCGCCAGCAACTTCAACCAGGCGATGGTCCGCCACCACCTGTTCGGCACGGACATCACCCCGGACTTCGAGGTGGCGCTCATCGAAGAGGCCATGAGCAACTTCCACCGGTACTTCTTCATCATGCCGACCCTCGCGCGCTTCGAACTCGAAACGCACCAGCGCGCCGAAGCCGGCAAGCCCCTCAGCGCCCCCACCATGAACGACCTCATGGCGGACCTGCTCAGCGAAGGGTACGGCGACACCGTCCGCATGGACCGCGAACGGAGTGGCATCATGTGGGCGCAGTTCAGCACGCACCTGTACAGCAACTTCTACACCTTCCAGTACGCCACCGGCATCAGCGCCGCGCATCAGCTGCGCGCCCGCTTCGACGACGAGCCCGATGCGGCCCGCGAAGCGTACCTGACGTTCCTGCGCGCCGGCGGCAGCCTCGACCCGCTCGACGCCCTGCAGGCGGCCGGCGTGGACATGCGCACCCCCGAAGCGGTCGAGCGGACCTTCGCCGTGCTCGACGGGTACGTCCGCCGCCTCGAAGAACTCGTCGCCGCCCGCAACCACACCCAGAACGCCTGAAGTCGCCCCGCGCAGCGGAGGGGACGCCCGAACCCGGGCGTCCCCTCCGCTGCGGCACGCAACGACCGTGGCGCCCGCCGCGTATTCCGGAGTGATGCTGCCCGTCCTGCTGAACCCCGCCGCGCGCCGCGCCACGCGCGTCCACGCGTACCTCCACGCGTTCCTCCGCGCGGGCCTGCACCCCACCCTCACCACCGCCACCCGCGACGACCAACTTGACGACCTCGCCGCGCACGCCGCCGGCCGCGGCGCGCGCGTCATCGCCGCGGCCGGCGGAGACGGCACGCTCGGCCTCGTCGCCACCGCCCTCACCGGCACAGGCATCGCCCTCGCCGTCCTGCCGCTCGGCACCGGCAACACCTTCGCGCGTAACCTCCATGTGCCCCGCCATCCGCGCGCCCTCGCCCGCGCCATCGTGCAGGGCCGCACCCGCGACATCGACGTGGGCATCGTGCAGGGCCGCGCCTTCCTGAACAGCGTCACGCTCGGCGTCAGCAGCGGTGTCGCCCGCGCCCTCCGGGGCGGCATCAAACGCCGCCTGGGGCTGCTCGCGTATCCGCTCGTCGGCCTGCCCGCCCTGGTCCGCGAACGCCCCCGCACGTACGACCTCACCCTCGACGGACGCCCCCTGCGCCTCCACACCGCGCAACTCATCCTCGCGAACGCCGACGACGTCGCGCGCCGCCTCCGCATTCCCGGCGCGGACTACGAGGACGGCCAGCTCGTCCTCGTGAGCGTCCGCGGGCGCACACCCCTCGGCCTGCTCCTGCACGGCCTGCGCTGGTGGTTCGGTGACACCCGCGCGCTGCGCGTCCAGCGGTTCCGCACGCTGCACCTGCGCGCGCACGACGGCGCGCCCCTCACCGCAAACATCGACGGGGACCTGCTCAGCGCGCCCGCCCTGCACGTCGAGGTGCGCGCCCGTGCCCTGCGCGTCGTGGCCGCTGACCCTCACCCTCAAGGGCCGTTCATCCCATTCACAACGATCCGCGCCCGCAACCCCCGAAGGTGAGGGCACCGCTCGCCCGCCCGGCAGCGCAGGAGGCCCCACATGACCGACCAGGACACCACGCCCGACGCCCACACCCCCCAGGGCCAACCGAACGACGAAGGCACCCGCGACGAAACCCCGGTCTCTGACGACCAGCAGCAGGACGGCGACTCCGGCACCCACGGGCGACCCACCGACGACAGCGACCCCGGCCACAGCTGAATACACACCGTACCGGCAGCGCCGGGGTCAGGCCCGCTCCGGCGCTGCCGGTCCCGTCGTTCAGCGCCGGGGTTGCAGCGTCGCTATGAGCATGGCTCCTCATCCTTCAGGAACGCCCCGAACGTCGGTACACCCGGTTCATTCAGGCCGCGCACGACCGGGTCGTATACCCTGGCCGCCCCATCATCCACGTCCAGCGGCGGGGTGCACTCCGCCGCGGCCATCCGCTCCGCAACAGCACGCGGATTCTCGTGGGTGAAGCCCGTATCCATACGGGTCATGGAGATGCCCTCGCGGGCGTAATCCGCGCCGCTGGTGCGTGTCCGCCTATTCAGCGCCGCCTTGGTCCTGTTCGTATGCGGGTCTGGTCGGTGTGCTGCGCCCGCGCGAGCGGCTCTTTCCAGGACGCCCACATTCACGATGAATCGCCGCTCGAATGGCCAACGCAGCAACGGCTTCAGCTGAATGCACAGCATGCGCGGCATGGTGGTGTACACCAGCTGCATCTCCAACAACTCGCGGTGTCCACGTCCGCCAGTCGCGCCGTCCAGCTGTTGCGCGCCCGCAGGCCCACCTGCCGCTCATCCACGTCAAGCAGACCAAGCGGGAATGCCTGTACGTCGGGCGTTCCCGCCTGCATCCAGAGGAGGTCCGCGCCAGGCGCGACGTGATGATGCTCAGTCTGGCGCTGCCTGCAGACGGAATACCGACGTCTGCAGGTTGTTCGCGCGCCGCAGCGGCCTGCTGCCGCTGACGAACCTGACGGTGAACCCGCATGATCAGCGTTCGGACTTCCGATTGCGCGCGCAGCGCCTCGGGATGCTCCTCAGCATGCTGCAGCACGTTCAGGCGGGGCGGCTCTGCTGGTCCGTCGCACTAGACACTCCACTCCGCGCCGCACCACGGGCGCAGCGCACCGCAGCCCCCACCGGACGTGCGGCGATGCTCGCGTCCCTCAAGAAGGGTGTCCACCGACGCTCCGCACGCAGGTCACGGACCGCACCGCGCGTGGGTGGCGCATGTGAGGTGGGTCACAGCAGCCCTAAGGGCATCAGCTGGGCCTCAGAGCGTGGCATGAGGGGAACCCCAGGGGCGTTCACGCGTTTCCTACTTAACGTCCGAATGGCGTGGGCAAGCTGGAACGCGAGACGTGGCTGCCGAGAAACCCGCGCCCCGCCGACACTCCGGAGGTTCCATGAAGAAACATGCGTTGTTCCTGTTGGCCCCGTTGACCCTCGCCGCCTGCGCGCCCATGATGATGGCTCCGAACGCCACGACGGTGGACGGCCTGTACATGCAGGCGGCGGCGGGTGGGAACCTGTTTGAGATTCAGTCGTCGCAAGTGGCGCTCAAGAACTCCACCTCGGACGCGGTGCGCGCTTTCGCGCAGCAGATGATCGCGGATCACACGACCGCGCAGAACCAGCTCACGGCCCTGGCGGCGGCGCGCGGTGTGCCGCTCCCCACGCAGCTGCCGCCGGAACTGCAGTTGAAAGTGACGTCGCTGTCCGGCCTGACCGGCGCGGCGTTCGACGCGGCGTACGCGCAGGAGCAGGTTGTCAGCCACCAGCTGAACCTCAGCGTGCAGCAGAACGAACTGACCGCCGGCAAGGACGCGGACGTGCGCGCGTACGCGCAGGCGCAGGTGCCGATCATCCAGCAGCACCTGGAGCACGCGCGCACCCTGCCGGGCGCGACGGCGGCCCCCGCCACGCCCTGAAGGGCAGTCACAGGAACGGCCCGGCCAGCTCCGGGCCGTTCCTGTGTGGGGGCTCAGGCGGGCGCGCTGTTCTGTTCGCGAGCCTGCAGGAACGCCTTGACGGCCTGCGCGGCGCGGGCGTTCATGCCGGGCACGCGCGCGATGTCCTCGACGCTGGCGCTCGCGAGGTCCTCCAGGCTGCTGAAGTGTTCCAGCAGCGCGTCCTGGCGTTTCTGACCGATGCCGGGCAGGTCGTCGAAGACGCTGCGCAGCATCCCTTCGCCGCGGAGTTTGCGGTGGTACGTGATGGCGTAGTGGTGCACCTCGTCGCGCACGCCGATCAGGGTGCGCAGCGCCGGGTGCGTTTCCGGCAGCAGCAGCTCGCGGTTCCGGCCGACTTCCGTGCCGGTGTCCAACCACCACTGCGCGCCGTAGATGCTGGGCAGCACGATGCGCTCCTCGCGTTTCGCGAGGCCCACCAGGGGAATGTGCAGGTTCAGTTCGCGCAGCGCGTCGAGGGCGGCGTTCACCTGCCCGCGCCCACCGTCGATCAGGATCAGGTCCGGGAGGGGGAGTTTGTCGGAAAGGCTGCCGCTGAAGCGGCGGTGCACGGTCTGCCGCATGGCGGCGTAGTCGTCGGGGTGGTCAAGGCCGCGCACCTTGAAGCGGCGGTGCTCGCCTTTGCGGGCGCGTCCGCCTTCGAACACCACCATGCCGGACACGATGTTCGTGCCGAACAGGTTGCTGTTGTCGTACCCTTCGATGCGCCACGGGCGTTCCGGCAGGGCCAGCACTTCCTTCAGGGCTTCCAGGCCCGGGTGGTCGCCGCGCTTCTCGAGCAGCAGCATCTCGGATTCCAGGCCGTTCTGTGCGTTGCGCTGCGCCATCTCGATCAGGTCCACCTTGTCGCCGCGGTGCGGCGTGCGCAACTCCACCTTGCGTCCGGCTTTCTGCGAGAGGAATTCGCTCCACAGGGCGGCGTCCTCGAACTCCTCGGGAATCAGCACGAGCGGCGGAACGTGCGTGGCCTGCGTGTAGTAGTCCTGCACGAACGCGCCGAGCACCTCGCCACGTTCGCTGTCGCCGGCGTTCGTGAGGAAGCGTTTGTCGCGGCCGACGACGCGGCCACCGCGCATGCGGAACAGCTGCACCATCGCGTACTCGCCGGCGACGGCGAGGCCCAGGAAGTCCAGGTCGGTTTCGTCGGACACGAACGCGTGCTGCTCGGTGCCGAACAGCTTCTCGACGGCCTGCACGCGGTCGCGGAGGCGCGCGGCGAGTTCGAAGTCCTGTTTCAGCGCGGCGTCGCGCATGCGCTCCTTGAGGCCCGTGACGACGCTGCCCGCGCGGCCTTCCAGGAGGGCCTTGACGTCGTCGACGGCGCGGGCGTACTCGGCGCGGTCGGCGGCGTCCACGCACGGGCCGAGGCAGCGGCCCATGTGGAAGTTCAGGCACGGGCGGGGTTTTTTCTGGAGGGGGATGCCGCTGTTCTTGCGCAGCGGGAACATGGTGTCGACGAGGTTCTTCACGCGGCGCACGGCGGACGCGTCCGGGTACGGGCCGTAGTAGCTGCCGCCGTCCTTCAGGACGCGCCGCGTGACGATCAGCATCGGGAATTCCTCACTGGTGAGCTTCAGGAACGGGTAGTGCTTGTCGTCCTTGAGCAGCACGTTGTAGTGCGGGCGATGCTGTTTGATGAGGTTCGCTTCGAGGACGAGCGCTTCCACCTCGTTGCGCGCCGTGATGAATTCCAGGCTGGCGGCCTCGCGGGTGAATTTGCCACTCTTCCCGCCGGCCTTGAAGTGCTGCGTGACGCGTGCACGCAGGTTCTTGGCTTTGCCGATATAGATCGGCGTGCCGCTGACGCTGCGGAAGATGTAGACGCCGCTCTGCGTGGGCAGGACTGGCAATTCCTCGAACTGCATTGCTTCAGTGTACGCCCAGAACGTAACGATGACGGTTAGAAGACACAACATTCCCCCTCACGAACCGTGCCCCGCTCAAGCGCGGGATTTTTCATGGTGCGCGCGTGAGGTTTTTGTCATGCTGGGCGCATCAGCACAGACACTCAGTCTGACTGGTAGAGGCTGCGACGCGCGCTCCCGTACTCGGGCACCTGGGACGCGCAGAGCCAGTGGTGCGACCGACTATTGGTTCCCTGCCCGCCCCCGCGCGGCAGACCAGACAAGGAGAAAGACGTGCGCCAGACGATTCTGTTCCTGACGCTCGCGGTCAGCCTGGCCGCGTGCAGTCAACCCACCACGCCCGCCGACGGCACCCTGTACGGCGCGGCCTTCCAACCCACCGCCGGCGCGCACCTCAGCGCCGCCAGCACCACCAACGGCCAGCGCATCTGGAGCGACGGCCAGCGCATGTGGAGTGACAGCTTCCGCATGTGGAGCGACGGCCAGCGCATGTGGAGCGATGGGCAGCGCATGTGGAGCGACGGCACCTTCCAACCCGCTCCCGACAACACCGCCGCCTTCCGCCTGATCGGCCTGGACCGCGCGCAGGCCCGCGCCCCCCGCCTCGGCGCCGGCGTCACCGTCGCCATCATCGACACCGGCGTCGACGCCGACCACCCCGTCCTGCGCGGCAGCGTCACCGGCGGCCACGACTACCTCCGCGACCTCGACGACGGCGCGGAAGGCGGCCGCGACGGCGACCCCGCGTACGGGCACGGCACCGCCGTCGCCAGCATGGTCCTGCAAGTCGCGCCCGACGCGAAACTCCTGTCCATGCGCGTCATCGGCCCGGACGGCAGCGGCAGCGAAGCGGACGTCGCCCGCGCGATCCGCGACGCCGCCGACCGCGGCGCGAACATCATCAACCTCAGCGTCAGCGGCGCCGCCCCCAACGGCGGTGTCCGCGCCGCCATCGTGGACGTCACCCGCCGCGGCGTCCTGGTCGTCGGCAGCGCCGGCAACACCGGCGCGCCCCGCCCCGAAGCGCCTGCCGTGCAGATGGCCCAGCCCGACCCGGCCGGCGAGCGCGCGCTGAGCGTCAGCGGCACCGACAACGCCGGCACCCTCACCGCCTGGACGAACCGCGGCAGCGAAGTGAACGCCCCCGGCGTGGCCCTCACCGCCGCGTACCCGGACGGGCGCGCCGTGCACGCCACCGGCACCAGCTTCAGCGCGCCGCTCGTGAGTGGTACGCTCGCACTGGCGCTCGGGCAGGGCGCGCGCCCCGCCGACCTCGCCGACGAACTCAAGGACGCCACCCGGGACGGCCTGCTCGACGCCGCCACCCTGCTCTCCAACCTGCACTGACCGGACCCCGGCGCGGCGCGCGCCCGCCGGGCGCGCCTCCGCCGAAAGGGCCCGATGACCTCCCCGTCCATTCCGCACATCCTGCAGCAAGCGCGTTCGTACCGCGGCGTGGACGACGAACGCGCCACGCTGCTGTTCGAGCAGGCCGCCGCCCTCGCCCGCGACGCCCGCGACGGCCGTCTGCTCGCGGATGCCCTCAACGGCCTCGCCGGCCTCGAGCACGCGCGCGGCGACAGTCACGCCGCCCTCGTGCGCCTCCGCGAGGCGCACGACCTGCACCGCCAGGTCGGCAACGCCGCCGGGCAGGCCGCCGTGCTGTGCAACCTCGGCGCGCTCTACACCGACCTCGGCAACTACAACACCGCCCTCGAGCACCTGCTCGCGGCGTCCACCACCCTGCAGGGCCACGACGACCCGGTGCGCGCCAGCAACGTCGCCGCGAACCTCGCCCGCGTGTACGAGGAACTCCAGCAGCCCGAACCGGCCGAGGCGCACTACCGCCAGGCCCTCGACCTCGCGCGCGCCAACGGGCACGCGGACGGCGAAATGATCTTCTCCATGAACTACGGCGACTTCCAGCGCAAGCACGGCCGCTACCACCACGCGCGGCGCCTGCTGGACCGCGCCCTCGCCCTCGCCGGGGACCGCAGCGCCCCCGCCGGCGCGGCCCTACACATGCTCGGCCAGCTGCACGCCGACGAGGGCGACACCGACGAGGCCCTGCGCGCGTACGACCGCGCCCTGCCGCTCGCCCGCGCCGGCGAGGACCTCGACGCGCAGCTCGCCATCATCACCAGTCAGGCGCAGGCGCACCTGAAGCGCGGCGCGCCCGCCGAGGCGCGCGCCGCGCTGGAAGACGCCATCATCCTCGCCGAGGACGCCGGACGGCACCGCACCCGCGCGAAACTCCTCGACCTGCTCGCCACCGCGCACGCCCAGGAGGGCGCGCACGCGCGCGCGTACACCGTCGCGCGCCGCGCGCACACCGCCGAAGCGGACGTCCTGCGCGCCGAAGCGGACCGTCAGACGCGTCAACTCACCACGCAGTACGAACTGGAACGCGCCCGCCAGGACCTCGACGCGCAGCGCCGCAAGTACGACGCGGAACGCGAAGCGAAAGAGAAGGCCGAGCGTGAAACGCGCGAACGCCTCGTGGAACTCGAACGTCAGGCGCTGTACGACGCCCTCACCGGCCTCCCGAACCGCCTGCTGCTCGCCGACCGTTACCGTACCGCCGTGGAGCACGCCAGCGCGCACGGCGAGCGCCTCACCCTCGGTGTCATCGACCTGAACAAGTTCAAGCACATCAACGACACGCTCGGGCACCACATCGGCGACCTGCTGCTCATCGAGGTGGCGCGCCGCCTGGAGCCGGTCATCGGCCCGCGCGACACGGTCGCCCGCACTGGCGGGGACGAATTCGTGCTGATCCTGCGCGACACACCCGACGACGCCGCCGTCCTGAACGCCGCGCGCCGCGTCGTCGCCGCGTTCGACCCGACCTTCACGCTCGAAACGCACGACCTGAACGTCCGCCCCAGCCTCGGCGTCGCCGTGTACCCCGACGACGCCCGCACCTGGGAGGACCTGTTCGAGCACGCCGACAAGGCCATGTACAACGCCAAGACGCGCGGCAGCGGCTTCGAGCGGCACGCCGCCGGCGACGAGGGCGGCTTCGCGCCCATCACGCTCGAAGGTGCGGTGCATCACGCCCTCGCGCTCGGGCAGTTCGACCTGATGTACCAACCCCTCACCCTGCCCGACGGGCGCGTGCGCGGCGCGGAAGCGCTGCTCCGCTGGGAGCACCCGCACTTCGGCAGCGTCCCGCCCGGCGTGTTTCTGCCGCTCGCGGAACGCACCGGCCTGAGCGTCCCCATCGGCGCGTGGGTCCTGCAGGAAGCGTGCCGCGTCGCCCGTCACTGGGACGGACGCGTCCTGAGCGTGAACCTCAGCCCGCGGCAGTTCACGCACCCGGACCTCACCACCTTCGTGCAGGACGCACTCGACGCGTCCGGCCTCAGCCCGCACCTGCTGGAACTCGAGGTCAGCGAGGAGATGCTGCAGCGCGCCCCGGACCGCGCGCGCGCCGCCCTCACGGCCCTGCGCGCCCTGGGGGTCCGCATCGTCATCGACAATTTCGGCGCGGGCTTCACGAGCTTCGCGGCGCTCAAGCATGCCGGCGTGGACGGCGTGAAACTCGACCCGGCGCTCGTGCGCGACCTCAAGGGAGACGGCACGCACGGCCGGGACGAGGCGATGCTCGAAGGGGTCGTGCGCCTCGCGCAGGCCATTCACCTCGACGTGATCGCCAAGGGCGTCGAGACGCCCGAGCAGCAGGCGTTCCTCGCGCGGCTCGGCGTGAACGCCGTGCAGGGGTTCCTGTTCGCGCACCCGCAGGGCGCCGAGGCGTTCGCGCGGCACCTCGCCGCGCACCCCGGCTGAGCGCCGCGCCCACGGACGCGCGGCGAGCGTCAGCGCCGCGCGCGTTGCACGGCTGGCCCGACGACGCTCGCTACGCGGGCGTGCACCGCGTCCCGGACCGCCAGGAACTCCGCCGACACGCCGTACCGCCGCTCAAAGGCCCGCCACTTCCGCCGGTTCGACGCAGAGCACCCCCACGCCGCCCGCGTCAACAGGTCCGTCAAGTCCGCGAAGGTGGCGCCGCGGCTCTGAAACGCCACCTCCACCGCCGCGCGTAACTCGGCGGCGTCCAGCGCGACCCGTGCGTCCAGCAGCTGCAGGTCGTACAGGTCCTTCGCGCGCCACCGGCCCGGCCCGAACTCGACGAGGCCGTGCAGCTTCCACGCCCACAGCGTCTCCGGCGCGCACGCCTGCACGGGCCCCACGCCGGGCAGGGTCAGCCGCGTCGGCGCCTGCGTCATCGGGTCCCCAAACGCGAAATCCACCTGGAACGTGCGCTCCACGCCGTCCCCCGCGTCGCCCGCCACGTGCGCGCGCAGCCCCGGGAAGGCTGTCTCCGCCCAGATGACCTCCGTGCTCACCAGCCGCAGGGCGGTGCGGGCGTCCGGCACGGCCACCACACGTTCCGCCACGGCGTGCATGGCGGCGGCATCGAACGCGCCCATCACGAGGTAGTCGACGTCCGCCGCCGCCCGCCCCGCCCCACAGTACGCGCCCGTCACCAGGCTGCCGCGCAGCACCAGCGCCGCCGCCTCCGGAACGTGACCGGCGCGGCGCAGCCACCCCAGCAGCAGCGGCCGTACCGCTTCATCCGGCCGCGCGGCCCTCACGGCTGCCCCCAGCCGCCGTCCAGCGCCAGGTGATCGTCATGCACGCAGTACTCCAGCACCGTGGACGCCACCGTCCACCCCGCCCGCCTGAGCGCGCCCTCCAGCTCGGCCGCTCGCGCCTCCACCGCCTCACGCCCCACGCCGTACGCGCGCAGCGTCACGAACCGCTCCTGCAGCCCGTCCTCCCGGACCTTCAGCGGGTTGCGTGACACATGCGCCCTGTGCTGCGCGCACGCTTCACGCAGCCCCGACAGGTCCGCGCCGTCCGGCAGCGTCAGGCGCGCGTGGTACTCGAAGTACCGTCCCGGCGGTTCCGCCATGCCCTGCGCGTCCGTGACGGGCACGCCCGGATTCCACGGCGCGGCCTCCACCTTCACGCGCGTCGTCGGGAACCCCTGCGCGGCCAGCAGGTCACGCACCCGCGCGGCCTCCGCCATCGCGTCCGCGAACGAACCCGTTACGCGCAGGCACGTCATCGGCTGCACCGGCAACGCCGGCGACAGCTCAATCACGAGGGCCTTCACGCGCAGCGCCGTGCACGCCGCCCGGTACGCGTCGAGCGCCCCGCCGTGCAGCGGCACCGTCGTGAGGTGCACCTCATACGTCTCCGCGCTGCCCCGAACGGGCGCAGCGCACCGTTGACCCGTCAGGACAAAACACGTGCGAAGCATTCGAGCAGCATAGCGTTCCCCGCCCGCGCCGCCGACCGGACAATGGCGTACGCCGCCGACGCATGCCCCCCGCCGGGCGCGCGTGGCCTAATGCATGGCATGGACGCCCGCAGACCGCTCGGCCACCCGGCGTACGGCCGTATCCCGCACCTGCCCGGCAGCCGCGCCGGCGCGGACGACGAGCACCTGCCGCGCACGCTGACGCCCGGCCCGCACGACACCGTATGGGTGCAGGAGAAGCTCGACGGCACGAACGTCGCCGTGGCCCGCGTCGGCGACGACCTGATCGCCCTGAACCGCGCCGGGTACCGCGCGCGCGACAGTCGCCGCCTCCAGGGCCGCCTGTTCGACGCGTGGGTCCACCACCACGCCCCGCGCTTCCTGGCGGTGCTGCAACCGGGCGAGCGTCTGATCGGCGAGTGGCTGCTGTACGCGCACGGCACCCACTACCACCTCCCGCACGAGCCGTTCGTCGCCCTCGACCTGATGCGCGGCCACGAACGCACACCCCTCCCGGACCTGCACCGTCGCCTGCGCGGCGGGTTCGTCACCCCGCACCTCCACGCGCACGGCGCCCGCGACCTCGCCGCGCTCCACGCCGCGTGCGGGCACGGGGGGCACGGCGCCCGCACGCCCCCTGAGGGGTTCATCTACCGCGTCGAGCGGGCGCGGCGCGTGCTGCTCGTCGCCAAGTGGGTGCAGCCGGCGTACGTGACAGGCGCGCACTTCCAGGACGGCGAGGTCGTCCGGCCAAACGTCCTGCGCGCTGAGGACGACGCCCTGCTCGCGCGCCTGCGCGGCACGCTACACTCCCTCGCATGACGCCCGCCACGCTGATCCTCGTCCGCCACGGCCGCACCGCCCACAACGCCGAAGGGCGCTTCCAGGGGTACGCGGACGTGCCGCTCGACGCGCACGGCGAAGCGCAGGCGCGCGCCCTCGCCGCGCACCTGCACGCCCACGGCGTGCGCGCCCCCACCATCCACGCGAGCGACCTGGCCCGCGCGCACGCCACCGCCCGCGCCCTCCACGAGCGCCTCGGCGGGACGCTCAGCGCCCACGCGGCCCTGCGCGAACTGCACATGGGCGACTGGGAAGGGCAGACGTTCGAGACGCTGCGCGCCACCCAACCGGACCTGTACCGCGCCTTCTGGGACGGCCACCCGGACTTCCGCGCCCCGAACGGCGAGACGCCCTCGGAACTCGCCGAACGCGTGCACGCGCACCTCACCGCGCACCGCCCCGGCGCAGGGGAAACCCTGGTGCTCGTGTCACACGGCGTCGCCCTCAGCGCGCTGCTGGTGCGCCTCCTGAACCTCGACTACCGCGAAACCTGGGCGGCGCGCACCACCCTGCACGACAACACCGCGTACTCCACGCTCACGCTCGACCCGGAAAGCGGCGAGGTGCTCACCGCGGACCTCGCGCGCGGCGACCACCTGCTCACGCTGGCGTGAAGGGACGCTCACGCGGGGCTGGACTGCGCCTCAAGCTTCCCGCGTACCCTCAGGGGGACGCCGCCCAGCGGCGCTCAGGGAGGTGACCGTGCGACAGTCCGGACCACAGGGCCGCCGAGCGCTGCCGGCGCTCGGCCTGGCCCTCCTGCTCAGCTTCACGGCGTGCTCGCCGAAAAGTGACGCGCAACTGGAGCAGGACGTGCAGCAAGGTGTGAACAACATTCAGGACGGCGCCGAACAGCTCGGCGACCGCCTTCAGGAAGGCGCCAAGGACCTGGGGGAGAAAGCGGACGCCGTCGGTGACGGCGTGCAGAAGGGCCTCACGGACGGCCGCTGAGGTCAGCGGCGCTGAAACGTGGCCCGCGCCGCGGCGAGCGTGAACCCCGCGCGGGCCACGTTCCGCTCACTGCCGGACCCGGGCGTCGTCAGGACCATCGCGGCCTGCGCGCCCAGGGCACGGGCACGTTCCAGCCTCGCCGCGAGCAGCGCCGCCTGCACCCCTTGCCCGCGCGCCCCGGGGACCGTTCCCGCTGAGAACAGCAGCGCCACGCCCTGGAAGACGCTCAGGGCGCCCACCCCCACCGGCTCGCCAGCGACGCTGCACGCGAACAGCGTCGTGTCCTCGCGCGCCGCCGTCACCTGCATGACGCGCTCACTGCCCGGCCCGAACGCCCGCGCGGCCAGCACCGACCACGCCGCCGGAAGCAGCTCCCGGACATCATGCCCCGCCGGCGGCAGGTCCACGAGGCCGCGCGCATGCACGTGCAGCAGCATACTCAGCGTGTACCCGCGCTCCGCGAGGGTCGCCGCGTGCACGGCCACGTCCCCCGAGAACACCTGCACGACCGGGGCCGTGCCACGCGCCTCAAAGAACGCTTCCAGCGCCGGCCACTCCACCGCTGCCCCCGTCAGAACGGCGGCGTTCACGGGCAGGTCCGCCCCCACGTACCCCGCGGTGGCCGTACCGAACGTCCCCACAGCGCCCCCCCGCGCGTACCGCGAGAGGTGTGCGGCGTCCACCTTCGCCCCGCGCGAACGCACGGCCTCCACGCCGTTCACAGCGCCTCCACGGTGCCCGCGCGGCGCGCCCGTTCCGCCGCGAACGCCAGCCGGTGCGAATCCAGCGACTCCGCCAGCGGCGTGGGCGTCCCGGGCGCGTCCCCGCGCAGGAACGCCAGCCACGCCGCCACGAGGCCCTCATCGCCGCCGCCGTGGTTGCCGCTCGCGTCCACGCGCTGCACCTCCACGGCGCCCGTGCGGAAGTCGTGCACCTCCAGCTCCCCGCGGTCCAGGTGGCCGCGCAGCTCCCCGTGCGTCCCGAGCAGGCGCAGCGTCCGCGTGTTCTCGTGCGTGAAGGCACTCACCGTCAGTGTCGCCTGCACGCCGTTCCGGAACGTGATCAGCGTCGCCTGATGGTCCGGCACGTCGTTGTCGCAGGCGTACACGCAGCGCCCGTATGGCCCCGCCTCCAGCGCCTCCTCCAGCGTCACGCCGCCCGCCGTGAGCACCGTCACCGGCCACACTCCGGGCGCGCGCGCGCCGTAGATGCGGCGCGCATCGTACGGGCACGCGACGACCGGGCACGTCACGCAGCGGTCCGACGCGCCCGCCGGCGCGTCCTCCGCCCGGAAGTGATGCCGCCCGGCCACGCTGCTCACCTGCGCGGGCGGCGCGCCCACGAACCACCGCAGCAGGTCCAGGTCATGGCACGCTTTGGCCAGGATGAACGGCGCGGCCGGCGGCGACGCGCGCCAGTTCCCCCGCACGAACGAATGCGCGAAATGCCAGTACGCGACGTTCTCCGCGTGCGTCACGCCCACCAGGCGCCCCAGGACGCCGCGGTCCAGCACCGCCCGCACCGCCCGGAAGAACGGCGAGGCGCGCAGCACGTGGCACACCGTCACCGTCCCGCTCGACGCGCACTCCGCCGCGAGCAGCAGGTCCAGCTCCGCCTCATTCAGGCAGATGGGCTTCTCGAGGAGCACGTGATACCCGAGCCGCAGCGCCTCCAGGCACGGCTCCACGTGCCCGTCGTCGGGCGTGGCGATCACTACCGCGTCCGCGACCCGCCCGAGCGCGAAGAACGCGGCCGCGTCCGTGAACGTCCGCTCGGGCGGCACGCCACCCCGCACCGCGACCTCCGCGAGCCGCGCGGGACGCGCATCTACCAGGTGCGTCACGCGCGCGCCCTGCGCCGTCAGGTGCCGCGCGTACACGTCCCCGCCGCGGTTCCCGCAGCCGAGCACCGCCACGGACGGCGCGGGCGTCACGGGAGCCGCCCGAACCCCAGCAGGTCCGCCGCGAGGCGCGCGCCGTACTCACTCTCACCGAGCGTGTCCACGGTCACGCGCATGTGCGTGGCGTTCGCGTGCAGCATGCGCCGCTCATCCAGCATGATGCCCACGTGCCCCGGGAAGAACGCGAGGTCCCCGGCGCTGGGCACCTCCACGGGCGCGAGCGCCGCCTGCTGCTGGTCCGCGTCGCGCGGCAGGACGCCCGGCCCCGCCCACAGTTGCGTCAGGCCGCTGCAGTCCAGCCCCCACGCGCTCCGCCCTCCCCACACGTACGGCGTGTCCAGGAACCGCTGTAGGAACGCTACGCTCCGCACCGTGCCACCCGCGGGCACGCGCGTGGCCGCCGCGTGCAGGAACGCCTCCCCCTCGTGATAAGCGACGCGCCACCACCCGTACGCGCCCTCCTGCGCCGGACCCTCGGTGAGTACTGGCAGCCGCGCGCCGAAACTCACGTCGTCCAGAATCGGGGCGCTCACACGCGGCGCCGAGAACAGGTGCGCGCGCGGCACCTGTACGGTCACGGCCGGCTCAGGCGCCGTCGTCGTGAACGCCCCGGCGCGCGCGAACCCCAGGTACCCGTCATGCCGGGTGCGCACCCACGCCCACCCGTCCGGCAGGGCTTCCAGCACCTCCATTGCCTCACCGAGCAGCGCCTCCGTCACCTGCGCCGTACGCTCGTCCGGCGCGGCGCGCAGGCTCACTCGGCCCCGCGCGGCCCACGCCGCCCGGGGCGTCAGGTACGTCCACTCGCCCTCCAGCTGGTCCCGCAGCGCGACCTCCGCGACGCGCCGCGCCGCGTCAACCGCGTGCACGCGCGCGTCCAGACCGGATGCGCCGCTCACAGGTGCGCCTCCATCCACGCGCGCCAGTGCCCGCTCGCCACGCCCTCGCGGAACTCATCCGGCACGCCCTCCAGGAACGCGCCCAAGTCCGCGTGACTGTCGATGCCGCGCGGCAGCGTGGGCCGCCCGAACCCCCCGTCGAAGTCCGTGCCGAGCGCCACGTGCGCCCACCCGACGACGCCCGCGAAATGCGCCGCGACCCGCACGAGATCCGACACGGGCACGCGCGGCTGCGCGGACGTCCAGCCCTCGCGCAGGAACTTCCCGAACGGCACCAGCCCGATCACGCCGCCCGACGCCGCCACGCGCGCCGCCATGTCCTCGGTGAGCTGCCGGTTCGTGCGCACGAACGCGCGCGCGTTCGCGTGCGTGCAGATCACCGTCGGGTGCAGGTCCACCGCCCCCCAGAACGACGCGTCGTCCAGGTGCGCGGCGTCCAGCGCCACGCGCGCCTCCCGCATGGCGTGCAGCAGATCCACGCCCGCATCCGTGAGCGGGCCGGGTGCGTCCGTGCCGCCCGCGTACCGCGTCCGCCCCCACGCCGGCCCGATCACGCGCACGCCCTCACGCGCCCAGAACTCCACCTCGTTCGGGTCGCGCACCGGGTCGGCGCCCTCCATCAGCAGCACCACGCCGAGCGGCGACGCCACGTCCCGCTCCGCCGACCACCTCGCGAAGTGCGCGCGCGCGTCGTCCGCCGTGCGCAGTACCCGCACGAGCCCCGCCTCCTCCCAGCGGGCGTACTGGTCGAGTTGCGCGAGCGCCATGCGCCGCGCCTCCTGCGCCGTCTCGTACCCGCCGGGCATGCCCGACGATGCCGGCCACGCGAACAGCGTCGCGAAGCACGCCGCAACGCCCGCCGAGCGGAGCGCCGGGAACGTCACGAGTGCCTCCTGATCGCCCACCGGTCCTTCCAGGTCGCGCAGTTCCGCGAGGGGGAGCGTGAGGTCCCGGCCGAGCGCCGCGTTCATCGCCAAATCCAGGTGTCCGTCCACTATCACCCGCTCAGCTTACGGCGCGCCGCCGCCACGGACACCCGAGGCCGGACGCGGCGGCCCGTGCGCGCGCGCCTGCCGCGCCGCCTCCACGCGATTCCGAACGGTGCCCTCGCAGAGCCCGACTGCTCGCGCCGTCTGCCGCCCGGTCGCGCCCGCTTCCGCAAGGCGGAGCAGCTCGCGTTCCCACGCGGTCAGCGAGGACGGCGGCACGGACGTCTGCAGCGCGGCCACGTGCCGCGTGTTATTCCCGTTTGGTGCGTGGGTGCGCGGCGGCCCTCGGCTCAGGCTGAACCGCCGCCCTTGACCCCCTTGTCCGGGCCGCGCCCGGTTAGTTCTCGAACTGCCGCGCGACGGCGCGCAGCACGCCGTCTTGCAGTGCGGCGTCCAGGCCCGCCGTCCACGCGCGCGCGTCCTGCAGCGCTGCCTGCACGGCCTCCGCGTGCGCGACGCCGTCCGCGCACGCCCGCTCGTACGTGGCGCGCGCGTCCCGCCGGAACACCGCCATCAGCAGCGCCTCCAGGTTCGCGACGCGCCGCTCCATCAGCGCCCAGTCTGCGTCCGTCATGAGGCCCTCAGCTTACCCGGCCTGCACGAGCGGCAGCAGGGCCCTGAGGTCGTGCATGGCGCCCGCGCGTTCGCCGGTCAGGTCGATCAGCTGCGCGCGCAGGCCGGCGGCGCGCGCCCCTTCGATGTTCTCGGGCAGGTCGTCCACGAACAGGATCTCGGCGGGCGGGACGCCCAGCGCGTCCGCCGAGAGCGTGAACGCCTGCGCTTCGGGTTTGTGTACGCCCAGCAGGCACGTGGCGAGCGGTACGTCCACGAGGTCGCGGACGCCGAGCGTCTCCAGGGACGCCGCGACGCTCGGGAGCGTGTTGCTGAGCACGCCGATCTTCACGCCCTGCGCGCGCAGCGCCTCCAGCACCTCGCGGACGTGTGGGGCGGGTTTCAGGTACGCGTGGTACGGGTAGCGTTCCAGCAGCGCCGTGACGTCCGGGGTGCCCATGCGGCCCGCGAGGCGCCCGGCGTACGCCGTCCAGAATGCCGCTTCGTCCTCGTGGCTGCGCAGGTCCCACCAGGCGTTCTCGCTCGCTTGCCACTCGCTCGACAGGGCCTCCAGCGCGGCGCGTGGGTCGACGCCGTACGTCGCGTGCGCGTACGCGGCGACTTCGCGGTACACCTGCGGGTCCGTAAAGGCGATGGTGTTGTCACGGTCAAACAGCACGGCCTGAATCGTCATCAGCAGCAGTGATACCAGATTCCCCCGTGAGGAACCGCGCGCCCGGGGTGGGCGCGCGGCGCGGGAGGTTCACTTCAGCGTGAAGGCGCTGGCGCTGCGGCCCGGCAGGCTGACGTGCAGGTACCCGCCGCTCACGCTGAGCTTCGCGTCCTGCCCGAACAGGTCCCGCGTGAGGGCGCGCGCGTCGCCGCTGAACTTCACGCTGTACGTGCGGCGGTCGCGGGCGTTGTTCCATGCGACCATCACGCGCTCGCTGTTCGCGGTTCGCTCGAACAGCAGCAGGTCGTCGGCGTGCGCTTCGGGGACGCTCACGAGCGTCGTGCTGCCGACGCTGAGCGCCCGGCTGGCCTGGCGCGTGGCGATGGCGCCTTTCGTCGCCTCGTACACGGCGCGTTCCTCGGGCGTCCAGGCGTCGGGGAAGCGCATGTCGCGGCGGTTGTCGGGGTCGCCGCCGCCGCGCATGGCGATCTCGGTGCCCTGGTAGAGGACGGGAATGCCGCGCAGCGTCATGAGGGCGCGCACGCCGTACACCGTGCGGGCGCGCGCCTCGTCCTCGAACAGCGACCCGTTCGCGAAGCGGGGTACGTCGTGGTTGTCGAGGAACGTGGCGAGCAGGTTCGCGTCCGGGTACTGCTGGTCCTGTTCGAGGACGGTGCGGACGGCGCCGACACTGCTGCCGGTCATGACGGCTGATTTGAGCGCGGCCTGCAGGGGGAAGTCGAACAGGCTGCTGAGGCCCTGACGCTGGTAGGCGGCGAGCGTGCCGGCGTCGCCGCCGTAGTACTCGCCGAGCGTGAACGTGCCGGCGTCCGCGTCGCGGTGCACGAGGTTCTTGAGGAAATCCTCGGGGACGTGCTTGATGGCGTCGTACCGGAAGCCGTCCACGCCGCGCGCGCGCCAGAAGTCCGCGTTGCCGTACAGGAAGTCGCGCACGTCCGCGCGTTCCTGCGCGAGGTCCGGCAGGCCCGACAGCGGGCAGTACACGTCCTTGTTGCCGAGGGCCGCGCAGTTCGCCTCGTTGTGGAACCACGCCGGGCGCTCCCGCACGAGCGGCGCCGTGTACCCGGTGTGGTTGACGACCTGATCGAGCATGACCTTCAGGCCGCTGCTGTGCGCGGTCTTGATGAACGTGTCGAAGTCCGCGAGCGTCCCGAAGTGCGCGTCGGTGTTGCGGAAGTCCGCCGGCCAGTACCCGTGGTAGCCGTCCGTGTCGAAGGACCGCCCGGGCTGCTGCGCGTACACGGGCGTGAGCCACACGGCGGTGACACCCAGGTCGTGCAGGTACGGCACGCGCGCCGTGAGGCCCGTCAGGTCCCCGCCGTGCCACGCGCGCAGGTCGTCGCGGTTCACGCCGGCGTTGTTGCCAGCGTCGCCATCCGCGAAGCGGTCCGGGAGGACCTGATAGATCACCTGGCCGCGCCAGGCGTCCGCGCTGGCAGCGAGGGCGGAAGGCGCGGTGAGCAGGCCCAGCAGCAGGAGGTGCTTCATGCCCAGGATGATACCGCTTCCATCCGGCGCGGCCCGGGCCGGACACGCGAAAAACCGCAAGTTCTCGCCGCCCACCCGGACGGTATGCTGGTCGCCATGTCCGACCCGTCCGCGACCGACGCGCGATTCCGCCTCGCCCTGAAAGCCGCACGTCAGGGCGCATGGGAGTACGACCTGCGCACGAACGCCGGCTACCGCTCCCCGGAACTGCGCGACCTGCTGGGCGTCCAGAACGGCTCGCCCAGCCTCGCGGACTACCTCAGCAACGTCCACGCTGACGACCGCCCGCGCATCCTGGAGGCGTTCACGCAACTGCGCAGCGGCCAGATCGACGAATCCGTCGTGCAGTACCGCTTCATCCGCGACGACGGTCGGCCCATCTGGGTGGAGCAGCACACCCTCGTGGAACGCGACGACCACGGCGAGGCCATCCGCCTGTACGGCCTGTCCCGCGACATCACCGCGCGCAAGCAGGCCGAACATGCCCTGCAGGACCTCAACGCCACCCTGGAGGCGCGCGTGCAGGAACGCACGCAGCAGCTCGAGGAGGAACGCGCCGCGCAGGCCGCGTTCGTGGCGTTCACCGAGGCGGTCGGCACCGACACGGACCTGCACGCCCTCGCCACGCGCGCCGTGGAGGTCCTGCGCGCCCAGTTCCCGAACTGCACCGGCGGGTACTACGAACTGGACCAGCACCGCTGGACGCTGCGCGTATGGTCCGAGGACCTGAACGCCTCACCGGACCTCCTGGCGATCCTGCGGGCGGGCCTGCCGCAGGACACGCCGTCGTTCGCGCGCGTCGCCCGCACGGCCGAGCCGGTGTTCTTCGAGGAGTGGGACGCCGCCGCGGAGCAGATCGAGCAGTCCGGGCAGTTCGCCAGCGCCGCCGCGTACCCGCTGCTGCACGACGGGCGCGTGCAGGCGACGCTGTCCATCGGCCTGCGCGACACGCCCCGCTGGTCCGACCGGGACCGCGCCGTGTTCCGCGCGGTCGGGCGGAGCCTCAGCCTCGCCGTCGAGCGCGCGGAGCAGACGGCGCGCCTCGCCCGGCGCAACGCCGAGCTCGCGGCGCGCACGCGCGCGCTCGAAGGGTTCGCGGCGCTCACACGCGACCTGGGCGCGCAACGCGACGCGCACGCACTCGTGCAGCGCGCCCAGGACGTCGCCTTGTCCATGCTGCCCGAAGGGTACGCCGTGTACTACGAACTGGACGGCGACACGTGGCGCCTGCGCGCGCAGACCGGCGACCTCCGCAACCCCGAGCTGCAGGCGGTCGTGGACGCGGGCCTGCCGTATGCTGCCACCCGCAACCTCGTGCTGCCCTGGACGACCCGGCAGGCGCACTACCAGGACGCGTACGACAAAAGCACCGACGACCTGACGGCGCTCGTGCAGCACGTCAGCACCACCGCCACCCTGCCCGTCCTCGTGAACGGCGTGCCGGTGGGCGTGTTCGGGGTGGCGCTGTTCAGCGCGCACCGCTGGACGGCCATTGACCGCGCGATTCTGGAGACGGTCGTGCGCAGCCTCGGGCAGGCGCTGGAGCGGGCGCAGAGCGTGGCGGAGCTCGCGCTGCGCTCGCAGGAGCTGGAGCGCAGCAACCGCGAACTGCAGCGGGAACGCAGTTTTCTGCGCGCCGTGCTGGAAAGCCTCGCGGAAGGCGTCGTGGCGTGCGCGCCCGACGGGCAGCTCACGCTCTTCAACGACGCGGCGCGCACCATGCACGGCCTCGACGCGTCGACGCTCCCGCCCGAGGCGTGGCCGGCGCATTACAAGCTGTTCGAAGCGGACGGCGCGACGCCGCTCACCACGGACCGCATTCCGCTCGTGCGCGCGTGGCAGGGCGAGCGCGTCCGGGACGCCGAAATCGTCATCCGCCCGGACGACGGCCCGGCGCGTAGCCTCGTCGCGAACGGCCAGCCGATCTTCACGGAGGACGGCGAGCCGCTCGGCGCGGTCGTCGCCATGCACGACCTCACCGAACGCAAGGTCGCGGAGGAAGCCGTGCGGCGCAGCAACGAGGAACTGCGCCGCAGCAACCAGGAGCTGGAGCAGTTCGCGTACATCGCCAGTCACGACCTGCAGGCGCCGCTGCGGGCCATGACGAGCTTCGCGGACCTGATCGCCCGGAAGTACGCGGACCGCCTGGACGCGCGCGGGCAGGTGTACCTCGGGCAGATCGCGCAGAGCGGCAAGCACATGAAACGCCTCGTGGACGACCTGCTCGCGTTTTCCCGCGTCACCACCGAGGAGCGCACGGTGCAGCCCACCGACAGTGGCGCCGTCCTGGACGGTGTGCTGGAGCGCATGCGCGTCGAGATGGACGCGGCGGGCGGGCAGGTGGACCGCGCGGCCCTCCCCACCGTGCTGATCGGCGCGGGGCAACTCGATCAGCTGTTCCAGAACCTCGTTGGGAACGCCCTGAAGTACCACCGCCCGGGCGTGCCGCCGCGCGTACGCGTGCGCGCCGCACCGGACGGGCCCCTGTGGCACTTCACCGTGCAGGACAACGGCATCGGCATCGAACCGGCGTACTTCGAGCGGGTGTTCGAGATCTTCCAGCGGCTGCATACCCGCGAGCAGTACGAGGGGACGGGCGTCGGCCTGGCGATCTGCAAGAAGATCGTCGAGCGGCACGGCGGGCAGCTGTGGCTCGACAGCACGCCCGGGGAGGGCAGCACCTTCCACTTCACGCTGCCGGGTGCATGAGGGTCGGCCGGTTCGCACCCAGCCCCACGGGCGCCATGCACCTCGGCAACGCCCGCACGGCGCTGCTCGCGTGGCTGCATTCGCGCGCGCTCGGGGGGCGGCATCTGCTGCGCTTCGAGGACCTGGATGCGGGGCGGGTGCGCGCGTGGGCGTACGACGTGACCCGCCGGGACCTGGAGTGGCTGGGCCTCGGCTGGGACCAGGAGTTCACGCAGTCGGAGCGCACGGCCCTGTACGGGGCGGCGGCAGCGCGTCTGGACGCGTACCCGTGCACGTGCACGCGCCGTGAGGTGCTGGAGGCGGTGGGCGCGCCGCACGGCGCGGAGGTGGTGTACCCCGGCACGTGCCGTGAGCCCTCAGCGCGCGTGCCCGGGCGTCCGGCGGCGCTGCGCTGGCGCGTCCCGGCAGGGGAGGTGTGCGCCCGCGATGACCTGAGCGGGAACGTGCTGTGCCAGGACCTCGCGCGGGACGTGGGGGACGTGGTGCTCGCGCGGAACGACGGGGCGTTCGCGTACCATCTGGCGGTCGTGGTGGACGACGCCTTGATGGGCGTCACGGACGTCGTGCGCGGCGTGGATCTGTGGCCCGCGACGCCGCGGCAGGTGGCGCTGCAGCGCGCGCTCGGGTACGGGACGCCGCGCTACTGGCATGTGCCGCTGATGACGGACTATGCGGGCGCGCGCCTCGCGAAGCGGGGGGGCGCGCCGCCTGTCATGGCGCTCCGCGAGGCGGGTGAACGCCCGGGCCGGGTGCTGTCGGCGCTGGCGCAGTCGTTGGGTTGGGCTGTGCCGGAGGAGGTCACGGCCGGTGAGCTGTTGCCGCTGTGGCGTGCGTGGGCCACTGGCCGTGAGGGCGGCGTAGACTGACCCGGAAGGTCGTGACGACCGTGTGGGCGCGCACGCTGTGAGTTGGTGGCGGGTGGGGCCTGGTTGTCTGAAGGCGCTGGACCCTCATGGCCTTCCGTGTGTTGGCCTCATGGAGCGGGTGGCAGTCATACGAAAACTTAGACAGCTTGTCTAAGTTTGCCTCCCTTGCCCGAACGCCCGTTCGCCCTAGCATAAAGCCATGTCCCTCCCCACGTACCCCCAACCCGACGCGCGCGGACGGTACGGACGCTTCGGCGGACGCTACGTCCCCGAAACGCTCATTCCCGCCCTCGACGAACTCGAACGCGCCTACACCGAAGCCAAGAACGACCCCGAGTACCTCCGCGAACTCGCGTACTACCTCGGCGACTTCGTCGGCCGCGAAAGCCCCCTGTACTACGCCGAGAACCTCACCCGCCACGCCGGCGGCGCAAAAATCTACCTGAAGCGCGAGGACCTCAACCACACCGGCGCGCACAAGATCAACAACTGCGTCGGCCAGGCCCTCCTCGCCCGCCGCATGGGCAAGCAGCGCATCATCGCCGAAACGGGCGCCGGGCAGCACGGCGTCGCCACCGCCACCGCCTGCGCCCTGCTCGGGTTGCAGTGCGTCGTGTACATGGGCGCCGAGGACATCCGCCGCCAGGCCCTCAACGTCTTCCGCATGAAACTCCTCGGCGCCGAGGTCCGCGAGGTCACCAGCGGCACCAGCACCCTCAAGGACGCCACCAACGAAGCCATCCGCGACTGGGTCACGAACGTCCGCGACACCTTCTACATCCTCGGCAGCGTCGTCGGCCCGCACCCGTACCCCGCCATGGTCCGCGACCTCCAGAGCGTCATCGGCGAGGAAGTCAAACGCCAGCTGCAGGAAAAAGAAGGCCGCAGCGTCCCGGACGCGATCATCGCCTGCGTCGGCGGCGGCAGCAACGCCATCGGTATTTTCGCGCCGTTCGCGTACGAGCAGCCCCGCCCCCTCCTGATCGGCGCGGAAGCGGCCGGTGAGGGCGTCGAGAGCGGTCGGCACGCCGCGTCCGTCGCGGGCGGCAAGGTCGGCGTGCTGCACGGCAGCATGATGTATCTCCTGCACGACGACGAAGGCCAGATCCTCCCGGCGCACAGCGTCAGCGCCGGCCTCGACTACCCCGGCATCGGTCCGGAGCACTGCTGGTACAGCGAAACGGGCGCCGCCACGTACGTGCCCGTCACGGACGCGCAGGCCCTCGACGCCCTGCAGCTGCTCGCGCGCACCGAAGGCATCATCCCCGCGCTCGAAAGCGCGCACGCCATTCACCAGGCCATCGAAACCGCCCGTGAACTCGGCGAGGGCAAGGTCATCGTCGTGAACCTCAGCGGCCGCGGCGACAAGGACGTCGTCGAGGTGATGCGCCTCCTGGACGGCGTGGAACGCCAGGAGGTGCACGCATGACCGTCACGCAGACCCGCACGGAACGGATTCACGCCGCGTTCGACCGCGCGCGCACCGAGGGCCGCGCCGCGTTCATCCCGTTCCTCACGGCCGGCTACCCGAACGCTGCGGGCTTCCACGCGGTCGCGCGCGCGCTGCTGGACCGCGCTGACCTGATGGAGGTGGGCCTGCCGTACAGCGACCCGCTCGGCGACGGTCCGGTCATCCAGCGCGCCAGCGAGCAGGTCCTGCGCGAGGGCAGCAGCACCCTGCGCACCTTCGAGTACGTGCGCGCGCTCCGCGCCGAGTCGAGCACGCCCATCCTGCTCATGACGTACATCAATCCCGTGTACGCCGTCGGCCCGGAACGCTTCATGCGCCTCGCCGTGGAGGCCGGCGTGGACGGCCTGATCCTCCCGGACCTGCCGCCCGACCAGGACGAGGAGATTCAGGCGCTCGCCCGTCAGGCGGGCCTGGCCCTGACGTTTCTGATCGCGCCGACCAGCACGCCGGAGCGTGTGGCGCTGGTCACGCGCGCGTGCACGGGGTTCGTGTACGCCGTGAGCGTGACGGGCGTGACGGGCGCGCGTGAGGGCAGCGCCCTGGGGGAAGTCCCGGCGCTTGTCGCGCTCGCGCGGCAGCATACGTCCCTGCCCGTCGCGGTGGGGTTCGGCGTGAAGGACGCCGCGACGGCCCGCGCGGTCGCCGTGGACGCCGGCGCGGACGGCGTGGTCGTCGGCAGTGCCTTCATTCAGGCCATCGAGCGCGGCGAGGACGCCGCCGCCCTCGCGGACGCCATCCGCAGCGGCACCCGCAAGTAACCGCAGTAGAGAGGCGGCCCGCGCACACGCGCGGGCCGCCTCTCTCTACTGCTCAGCCCTGCATCGCCTGCACGTTGATGCGGCCCGCGAGCGCCGTGAGGCGCTGGTCGGCGGCGCTCTCCTCGTCCTCGCTGGTGCGCAGCAGCATCGCGTGCTCCGGGTGCCCGAGCAGGTCCGCGTACGTGCGGACGGTGCCGTACGCGGCGATCTCGTAGTGCTCCACGCGCTGCGCGGCGGCGATCAGGCCGGCGTCGCGCACGGCGGGCACGGCCTTCTCGCGGATCATCTCCTGACCTTCGGCGATGAGGCCCTGCATGGCCTGGCAGGTGTGCCCGCCCGGCTGCTCGCCGAGGTCCGCGAAGATGCGCTCCAGCCGCTCGACCTGCCCGAGCGTCTCCTGCAGGTGCGCGTGGAAGCCGTCCTTGAGGACCTGCGCCGTGGCGGCGTCCGCCATCGTCGGCAGGGCCTGCACGAGTTGCGTCTCGGCGGAGTACACGTCGCGGAGCTGTTCGAGGTACAGGTCGTGCAGGTCGGTCATCGGCAGGGTCAGGCTGGGCTCGGGGTTCGTCATGGTGGCTCCTCCTTGGGGTGGCGTTGCCCTTCAGTGTTGGCAGGGCTGTGCCCGTGCGCGTGGCAGCGGCATGAAGTGACCTTTACGCCTGTTCGCCTAACACTTGTTAGACTCCGCGCATGACCTGGTTGCATACCCTGACCCTCGGCGACGCCCGCGTCACGTCCCTCACCGACGGGCAGTTCCGCCTGGACGGCGGCGCGATGTTCGGCGTCGTCCCGAAAGCCCTGTGGGCGAACCTGACCGCGCCCGACGAGGACAACCGCATTCCGCTGCGCATCAACCCCCTGCTGATTCAACTGGGCGGCCAGAACGTCCTTGTCGAGACGGGCATGTGGGACCGCGGCGGTGAGAAGTTCGACGCGATGTACGCCGTGGAGCGCGACGAGACGCTGTTTACGGGCCTGCGCGCCGTGGGCCTCACGCCCAACGACATCCACCTGGTGATCAACACGCACCTGCATTTCGACCATTGCGGACGCAACACGGACGCGCTCGGCCAGCCGACCTTCCCGAACGCGCGCTACGTCGTGCAGCGTCAGGAACTCGAGGACGCCCTCAGCCCGCACGACCGGAACCGCGCGAGTTACATTCCGGACACGTTCATGCCCATTCACGAGGCGGGCCTGTTCGAGGTGGTGGACGGCGAGACAGAGTTGCTGCCGGGCCTGAGCGTCGTGCCGCTGCCGGGCCATAACCTCGGGCAGCAGGGCGTCGTGCTGCAGTCGGGCGGGCGAATGCTGGTGGCGTGCGCGGACCTGATGCCGACGCTGGTGCACGCGCCGTACGCGTACAACATGGGCTACGACCTGTACCCGGTCACGAACCTGGAAGTCCGCAAGCGGTACTTTCCAGCGTGGGCGGAAGCCGGCGCGATCATCGCGCCACCGCACGACCCTCACGCGCCGTTCGGCCGGTTCGAGTCGGCGAAGCGCGGGTACACGGCCGTTCCGGTGTTCGGCGAGCAGTAGGCCCGCGCACAGGCAAGGCGCCCGCCCTGCTTTGGGGGCGCCTTGCCTGCGGTGGCGGCGCGTGTTACGCTGCGTTCACTTCACGGGACGCGGCCTGACCCTATGCTGGGTTTCCCTCGCCAACGCCGCCAGGATGTTCACTTAATACTGCGACGCTTCGACGCCTCATCTGAAGCCGCGCCCCGCTGTTCGTGCGGGCACCTCATGGGCTGCAGCCGTCGCCCACACCAAGGCTGTGTTGATGTACCACTGCGAATCCTGCGGACAGACGCAGATCCCGGGCACGCCGAGCGTGCTCTTGACCGTTCAGACCCGGCAAGTCACGTTCCCCGCGCGCCCACGGGCGCATCCAGGCCTCGGTCAGCCTGACCGGCGCCGTGTGCGCGTCCGTCGCCGGACGCGGCGCCCCGATCCGGGTGGCCAGGGCACACAGATCGTGCAGGAGCGCCGCTGTTGCCCGGCCTGTGCAGCGGCCTTCCCACTGTTGACCTGACCTGTAAAGAGACGCCTGCATCGTGCAGGCGTCTCTTTACAGCGAAGAATAGTTTCACGAGTATGATTTATCGTGAAACTATTCACTTAATACCACTTCATCTTTGCAGCCCATACGATACGCCCATGCAGGTCCTCGTCCTGAACGCCGGCTCCAGCAGCCTCAAATACCAACTCATCGACACCAACACCGGCGAGGTCCTCACGCGCGGCCTGGTTGAACGCATCGGCACCGACGTCCCCGACCACACCGCCGCGCTGCACCAGGCCATGACGACCCTGCCCGAAACCGCCCGCGTGGAAGCCGTCGGGCACCGCGTCGTCCACGGGGGAGAGCGCTTCAGCGCCCCCACCCGCATCACCGACGCCGTACTCACGGACCTCGACCGCCTCAGCACCCTCGCGCCACTCCACAACCCGCCCGCCCTCCAGGGCATCCGCGCCGCCCGCGCGCTGCTCCCCGCAGTGCCCATGGTGGCCGTGTTCGACACCGCGTTCCACTCGACCCTCCCGCCGCACGCGTACACGTACGCCATCCCATACGACCTGTACAGCGAGCACGGCCTGCGCCGCTACGGCTTCCACGGCACCAGCCACGCGTTCGTCGCGCGGGAAGCCGCGCACGTCCTTGGCCAGGACCTCCGGGACCTGAAGCTCGTTACGCTGCACCTCGGGAACGGCGCGAGTGCCGCTGCCGTTCAGGGCGGCGTGAGCGTCGACACCAGCATGGGCTTCACGCCCCTGGAGGGCCTCGTGATGGGCACCCGCAGCGGCGACATCGACCCGGCCATTGCGCTATGGCTCGCCGCGAAGCACGGCCCGGCGCGCGCCTCGGACATCCTGAACCGCGAGAGTGGCCTGCTGGGCCTGTCCGGCGTGAGCAACGACCTGCGCGACCTGCACCGCGCGGCCCTGGCCGGCGCGGACCGCGCGCAGCTGACCTTGCAGGTGATGGTGTACCGCCTGCGCAAGCAGGTCGGCGCGTACGCTGCCGCCATGAACGGCCTGGACGCGCTGGTGTTCACGGGCGGCATCGGCGAGAACGACCCGTGGGTGCGCGCGCAGGTCGTGAACGGCCTGTCGTTCCTGGGGTTCCACCTGGACGAGGAGTGCAACGAACGCCGCGGGCAGACGACGCGCATCACGCTCGCCGGGGAGATGCCGGCGGCGCTGGTCATTCCGACAGACGAGGAAGGGGAGATCGCGCGGCAGACCGCGACGACGCTGCTCGCCTGACCGTCGCGGGCCCGTGCATGAAGTGACGGGCGGGGGCGCGGCGTCGCGCGTGGTGGCATGCTGAGGGCATGCGTTGCCTTTACTACCTGGTGGGCTGGCCCGGTTCTGGCAAGCGGACGATCGGCGTGGAGCTCGCGCGGCGCACGGGCGCGCGCCTGATCGACAACCACCTGATGAACGATCCGGTGTTTCAGGCGATCGGCGCGGACGGCGTGCGGCCCGTTCCGGACGGGGCGTGGCCGCTGGTGGCGCGCGTGGCGGACGTGGTGTTCGACGCGATCCGCACAGTCGCGCCGCCGGACCTGAGTTACGTGTTCACGAACGTGCTGGTCGATGCGGACGAGGACCGCGCGCACTTCGCGCGGGTGGAGGCGCTGGCGCGGGCGCGGCAGTCGCGGTTCGTGCCGGTGTGGTTGATGTGCTCGACGGACGCGCTGCTGGCGCGGGTGGGAAACGAGGACCGCGCGGCACGCCTGAAGCTGCGGGACCCGGAGGCACTCGCGGCGTTGATGGCGCGTCATGCGCTGCTGCCGCCGGAGCCGGGCGCGTTGGAGCTGGACACCTGCACGCTGGAAGTGGAGTCGGCGGTGGAGCGGATTCTCGCGCACGCGCAACAGGTGACGTCGTGCCCGCCGGACTGTAACTGATCCGCGCGCGTGTACGAAGCTCCGCGCAATAAAAAAACCAAACCTAGCCCTTTGCGGATACTCGGCGCAATTTGATTTCTTTGAGGGGTATACTGTGCGCCAAATGTTGCCCGAGCATTCCGAACACACCCTGCTGACGCCCGGCCCCACACCCCTGCACCCACACGCGCAGCACGCCCTCACCCGCCCCATGCTCGGCCACATGGACCCCGACGTGTTCGCCCTCAACCGCGAAATTCAGGCGGACCTGCGCACCATGTACGGCGCCACCCCCGACACCTTCACCGCCCTGCTCGCCGGCACCGGCAGCCTCGGCATGGAGGCCGGCTTCGCGAACCTCGTCGAGCCCGGCGACACGGTCGTCGTGTGCGCGAACGGCAGCTTCGGCGCGCGCATGGCCGAAATGGCCGAGCGGTACGGCGCGCACGTCCGCACCGTCACCGCCCCCCTCGGCGAACCCATCGACCCCGAGCAGGTCGCCGCACACCTCGACGGCGCCCGCATGGTCGCCGTCGTCCACGGCGAAACCAGCACCGGCGTCCTCAACCCCGTCCCGGCCATCGCACGCCTCGCGCGCGAAAGCGGCGCGCTCCTCACCGTCGACGCCGTCACCACCGCCGGCATGGAGCCCTTCCACGCCGAAGCGTGGGGCGTGGACTATGCCTACACCGGCGCGCAGAAGTGCCTGTCCGCCCCGCCCGGCGTCGCGCCCGTCATGATCAGTGACCGCGCCTTCGACCGCTTCCACGCGCGCCGTGAGCGCACGCCCCTGTGGTACTGCGACTTCGACGGCCTGCGCGACTACTGGGAGCGCCAGTCGTACCACCACACCGTTCCCGTCAACCTGCATTTCGCGCTGCACGCTGCACTGCGCGCCGCGCTCGACGAGGGCCTCACCACCCGCCGCGACCGCGTCCGGCACCTCAGCGGCGCCATCCAGGCGACCCTCGCGCCCCTCGGGTTCACGCCATTCGTCCGCGACCCCGCCGCGCGCCTCCCCACCGTCCTCGCGCTGCGCCTCCCGGACGGCCTCGACGACGCGGGCGTCCGCCGCGCCCTGCGCGAGCGGCACATCAGCATCACCGGCGGTCTCGGCCCCACCGCCGGCCTGATCTGGCGCCTCGGCCTGATGGGCGAGGCCGCGCGCCCCGCCCCGTACCGCACCCTCATGACCGCCCTGGAGGACCTGCTGGGCGCCCCCGGCCTGCGCGCGCGCTTCGACGACGCGCTCGCCGCCGTTCCCGCCTGAACCCACCCGCACCCCCACGGAGGGCGGCCGTGCGCACGGTCACCCTCCGCCTTTCGGTGGACGCCGCGCGCGCCCCCGCGTGCTTTCGTGAACTTCAAGGCAAGGTCGAAGCGCGCGCCCCTGCGGTACGGTGCAGTCGGCGCGCCCCGACGGGCGCCCAGGAGACCTCATGCTGGACTGGATTCAACACCTTATGCAATCCATGGGGTACATCGGCATCGCGCTGCTGATGTGCCTGGAAAACGTCTTTCCGCCCATTCCGTCCGAACTGATCATGCCGCTCGCGGGCTTCACTGCCTCGCGCGGCGACCTCACCTTCGTCGGCGTCGTGATCGCCGGCACGGTCGGTTCCGTGCTGGGCGCCCTGCCGCTCTACTACATCGGGAAGGTCGTCGGCGAGGAACGCCTCGTGAAGTGGGCCGACAAGTACGGCGCGTGGCTCACGGTGTCCGGCGATGAGATCCGCAAGGCCGACGACTGGTTCGACCGGCACGGGCACAAGATGGTGCTGTTCGTGCGCCTCGTCCCGGGCGTGCGCAGCCTGATCTCCATCCCGGCGGGCATTTCCGGCATGCCGCTCCCGAAGTTCCTGCTGTACACCAGCATCGGCACGGCCCTGTGGTCCACGCTGCTCGCGTCGCTCGGCCTGCTGCTCGGCGAGCATTACGAACGCGTCGAGCAGTACCTCGGGCCCGCCACGTACCTCATCCTGGGCGGCCTGCTGCTGTACATCGTCGTGAGCGTCATTCGCCGGCGCCGCCGGCAGAAGTAGGCAAAGTGTGAGGGGCGCGCACCTGTCTGGGTGCGCGCCCCTCACACTTTGCGTCACATGCGGCCGTTACGGATGACGTCCGCGATGACCGGCGGCAGACTCCACGCCATGATGTCGAACGCCGCCGAGTGATAGTCGTACGGCACCTTGTGCAGCGTGACTTTCGGTCGGCGGCCCGACGCGTCCACAATGGCGACGTCCGCGCCGGGCTCGTGGTTCAGGGTGAGGCCGACGCTGCCCGGGTCCACGAACGTCGTCTCGCCGACCGTGCGCATGAACGGGATGTGCGTGCCGCCGACCACGACGACGCGCGCGCCGAGCTGCTGCGCGACCGCTTCGAGTTCCTGGTCGGGCGCCATCAGGTTCAGGCGCTCCTCGGGGTTGTGCGGGCTGCCGTGGAAGAACCGCAGCCGCCCGAGCGGCGTCATGACGCGCCCGCCGGTGGGGAGGCGCCGCAGGAACTCCAGCTGGTCCGGGGTGAGGTTCGTGCGGGTCCACGCGAGCACCTGGTCCGCGACGCCCTTGCGTTCGCTTCGCTCCTGGAAGCTGAACGCCACGCGCGCGTCGCTGCCGCCCATGCCGCACGGCCAGCCTTCGCGGCGGACGAAGTCGATGATCGGCCCTGGGCTCGCCCCGTACCCGACGAGGTCGCCAGTGACGATGACGCTGTCCACAGGGTTCTCCTGAAGGAAGCGTTTCACGGCGGTGAGCGCGTGAATGTTGCCGTGCAAGTCGCTAAGGAACGCCAGTCTCAAGGTGCCCCCACGATACACCACCGCGCGCGCCGGCTTGTAAAGTGGGCGGGTGTTCATCACCGTCGTCGCGCCCGCGCTCGCCGGGGCCCTGCTGGCCGCGTGCGGCCTTCCTCAACCCTGGAGTGCCCTGAGCGCCCTGCCGCTCGCGTTGGTGTTCGCGCTGATCGCCCGCGCGCCCACCGCCCGCGCCGCGAGCGCCGCCGCGTTCTGGGCGGGCCTCGCGTACTTCACGGTGCAGCTGTTCTGGCTGCCGGTCAGTTTCTCTGCCGGGTTCGGCGCGTTCGGCGCCGTCATGTTCGTGCCGGTGATCCTGCTGCAGGCGGGCTTCTGGGCGCTCACGGCGTGGCTGACGGCGCGCGCGGTCCGCGAGCCGCTCGCGCGCGGGTGGGCGCTGGCGGGCGCGTGGACGCTGCTGTCGTACGCGCGCACGCTCGGGCCGCTGCCGTTCCCCTGGGCGGACGTGGGGTACACCCTGCTGCCCACGCCGCTCGTGCAGGTCGCGGACCTCGTGGGCGTGCACGGCCTGAACCTGCTGGTGGCCCTTACCGCGTCGGCGCTCGTCGCGGCCGTGTGGGGTGCGTGGCGGCCCCTGCTGGGCGTGCTCGTGCTGCTCGCCGGCGGCACCACGTACGGCGTGATAGCGGGCCGCGCGCCCCTCACCGCCGGCGGCCCCGAAGGGCGCGCGCTGCTGCTGCGCACCGACATCGACTCGTTCGAGAAGGCCACGCAGAGCGCCACGGTCCCGCTGGTGGAGCAGAGCCGCACGCTGTCCGCCGCGCGCCGCCCGGACGAGATCGTCGTGTGGAGCGAGACGGCCCTGCCGGACCCGTCGTACCTGCCGCAGTTCCCCGCGCCCGGCCTGAGCGGCCTGGGCTTCTTCACGTTCGACGAGCGCGGGCAGCTCACCGCGCGCATGAACACCGCCGTGAGCATCACGCCGGACGTGCGGATCGGCGCGCGCTACGACAAGGCCCACCCGGTGCCGTTCGGGGAGCTGTTCCCCCTGCGCGACGAACTGAACGCCGTGTACGCCGCCGTGGAGCAGCACATCACGCACTTTCCGCTGGCGTCCACGCGCCCCGGCGAGGCGCGCGCGCCTCTCACCCTGAACGGCGTGGCGTACGGCACGTACATCTGCTACGACAGCATCTTCCCGGCGGTGACGCGCGCCCTCGCGCACAACGGCGCGCAGGTGCTCGTGAACGTCAGCAATGACGGGTGGTTCGTCGGGTGGGGCGTGGAGCAGCACCTGATGATGGGCCGCGTGCGCGCCATCGAGACGCGCCGGTACGTGCTGCGCAGCGTGAACCGTGGCGTGGCCGCCGTCATTGACGACCTGGGCCGCGTCGTGCAGCGCCTGGACCACGGCGAGGGCGTGCTGCACGCACGGTTCGTGCCGTCCACGGCGCAGACGGTGTACGTCCGCGTGGGGGACGCGCCCGCGCTGGTCGCGGCGGCGCTGCTGGTGCTGCTGGCCGTCGGGGTGGACGGGCGGGCGCGGCGCCGCCGCCTTTATTAATGTTCGCACGCTGAACGCCGTGCTCAAGGCGCGTGAACCTGACGCCCGCGCGCGGGCGTCAGGCGCCGCTCAGCTTTCGTCAGGTGAAGCGTGGCACGGTGAAGGCATGAAACACTTCCTGATCACCGCGACTATCGCCGCCGCCGCCAGTGTGGCCGCCGCGCAGACGACGCCGACCATCAGCTCGCAGAGCATCATCGTCAACCCTGTGAAGCCGGACCTGCAGGTGAACGTGTGGACCGCCAAGGACACGACCGGCACGAAGGTGCCGACGTACGTGGCGGGCGAGCACATCACCCTGAACGTGAAAACGAACCAGGACGCGTACGTGTACCTGTTCAACGTGGACGGCAAAGGCAACGTGGACCTGATCCTCCCGAACCGTTTCGCGAGCGGCGAGAACTTCGTGCGGGCGAACACCACCAAGGCGTTCCCCAGCCAGCAGGACAAGTTCACGTTCGACATTGCCGGTCCGGCCGGCGTGAACAAGGTCCTGGCGCTCGCCAGCAAAACGAAACTGAACCTCGACGACATCGCGCAGTTCAAGGCCGACCAGAAGACCGGGTTCGCGACCGTGACGGTGTCCGGTCAGACGGGCCTCGCGCAGGCGCTGAGCATCGTCGTGAAGCCGCTCCCGTCGAAGGACTGGGTGACGGACGTCGCGCAGTACCAGATCTCCTCGAAGGTGGCGACGCCGCCCGTCCCGACGACCACGACGACGACTTCGTGGAAGTCCACGTTCCAGTCGACGCTGTCGCTGCGTGAGACGTACAACTTCTACGCGAACCAGCTCAAGGCGCAGGGGTACGTGGCGGGCCTGTCGACGACCAGCCCCGGCCAGATGACGGGGGACTTCACGTACGAGCAGGGCGTCACCGCGAAACTCACCGTGAAGCGCCGCGCGCAGTCCATGACGTACGACGTGGTCATTCAGCGCCAGACGAAAAGCTGACCGACCCCGGCAGAAGGCCGCCCCCGGACTGCGGGGGCGGCCTTCTGCCGGGTGGCGCTTCAGGGGCGCATGCGGGTGAGCATGCGCGGGAACGGAATCGCCTCGCGGATGTGGTCGATGCCGGTGATCCACGCGATGACGCGCTCCAGGCCCATGCCGAAGCCGGCGTGCGGGACGCTGCCGTACCGGCGCAGATCGAGGTACCAGTCGAACGCCTCGAGCGGCAGGCCCTCGTGCTCGATGCGGCCCTTGAGCAGTTCGTAGTCGTGGATGCGTTCGCTGCCGCCGATGATCTCGCCGTACCCTTCGGGTGCGATCATGTCGTCGCACAGCGCCACCGTCGGGTCCTGCGGGTCGGGCTGCATGTAGAACGCCTTGATGGCCGCCGGGTACTTCTCGATCATGACGGGCCGGTCGAAGTGGTACCCGAGGATGGTTTCGTGCGGCGCGCCGAGGTCGTCGCCCCACTCGACGGGCTGCACGTCGTCCTGCACGTTGGGCGGCAGGTCGCGGTCCTCGATGTGCTGCCGGATGATGTCGAGCGCCTGCGTGTACGTGACGCGCGGGTAGTTCCCTTCGGCGGCGGGCCGCAGCTTGTCGAGGTCACGGCCGAGCAGCTGGAGTTCCTCGGTGCATTCCTCCAGGGCGCGGCGCACGAGGAAGCTCACGAAGCGTTCCTGCAGGTTCATGTTCTCGGTGTGGTTGCTGGGCGCCACTTCGGGTTCGATCATCCAGAATTCGAGGAGGTGTCGGCGCGTTTTGCTCTTTTCGGCGCGGAAGGTCGGGCCGAAGGTGTAGACCTTGCCGAACGCGAGGGCGCCCGCTTCGGCGTGCAGCTGGCCGGTCTGGCTGAGGTAGGCCTTGTCCTCGCCGAACAGGTCGATTTCGAAGAGTTCGGTGGTGCCCTCGGCGGCGTTCGGGGTGAAGAACGGCGCGTCGAAGCGGATGAAGCCTTCGCCGTGGAAGAAGTCCACGACGGCGCGCTGCACGCAGTCGCGGACGCGCAGGATCGCCCAGGGGCGGCGGTGGCGGGCCCACAGGTGGCGGTGGTCCATCAGGAACTCGATGCCGTGCTCCTTGGGGGTGATGGGGTACTCGCCGAGGCTGACCTGGACGGGGGAGAGGTCGCGGACAGCGAGCTCGACGCCGCCGGGTGCGCGTTCGTCGGCGCGGACCTCGCCGGTGAAGCGGACGCTGCTTTCCTGCGTGAGGCGTTTGGCGCTCTCGAAGACGTCCTCGGTGACGTCGTTCTTGAAGACGGTGGCCTGCACGAAGCCGCTGCCGTCGCGGAGTTTGAGGAACTGGATCTTGCCTTTGCCGCTCTTGTCGGTGAGCCAGGCGTCAAGGGTGACGGTCTGGCCGATGTGGGCTTGCAGGTCGCGAATGCGAGTCATTCGACGATTATACGGACGCTGCCGTGGTCCGCAGCGCGTGTCTGGTGGAGGGTGGGGCCTGAAAGGTCAGCTTGGGAAGAATTCGTTCACGAACCCGATTTATCGTGAAACTATTCACTTACTTCAGTCTGTCTCATCCGGGCTGCTAGAATGCCGCCGTGTACACGAACCGCCGCGCGCACTACGAATACGAACTGCTGGAGCGATTCGAGGCGGGCATCCAACTGACCGGCAGCGAAGTCAAGAGCGTCCGCGCAGGCGGCGTGGACTTCCGCGACGCCTTCGCCCGCGTCACGAACGGCAACGTCGACCTCGAGGGTCTCTACATCCCCGAGTACAAGGACGCGACCTACAACAACCACGCGCCGCGCCGCACCCGCCGCCTGCTCCTGCACCGCCAGGAGATCGAGAAGCTCCGCCGCGCCCTCACCCAGAAAGGCCTGTCGCTGATTCCCACGCGCCTGTACCAGAAAGGGCGGCACTTCAAGGTGGAAGTCGCCGTGGCGCGCGGCAAGAAACTCCACGACAAACGCCGCGCTGAGCAGGACCGCGAAGCGCGCCGGGAGATGCGCGACGCATGACGCCCCGCCCTCGCCTGCGCTGGCTCGCCGCCGCCACGCTCCTCGCCGCCGGCCTCGCCAGCGCCCAGATCGCCTTCACCCGCCTGAACCTGTTCGGCCGCGCCACGCCCAGCGTCACTCTGTACGGCGCGGAATACGCGCGTGACGACGCCCTCGCGAGCGTCCTGCGCGTCTCCCGCGACGGCAGCGTCATTCGCGCCGAAGGTCTCGGGCACGTCCTGCTGCTGCCCCTCGACGAGGACCAGCAACGCGCCACCACCGACTTCAACACCGTGCAGCTCGACACGCAACGCGTGAACGCCCGCACCGCCACAATCATCAACGGCAGCCTGTACCTGCCGCTCGACACGCTCGCGCGCGGCCTCGGCGCGCAGTACACGCCCGGCACGTTCGCGCTGCCCGCCCCGACCGTCGCGGGCGTGAGCAGCCGCGCCGGCCAGCGCGTGGACCGCCTGGTGTTCGACGTGAACCGCGACGTGCCCCTCACCGAGGAGCTCGTGAACGGTGAGCTGCGCCTCACGCTCGGCGGCGCGCGCGGCAAGGCCGGCACGTACACCACGCGCGGCGCGTACCTGCCGCGCGTCACCGTCGCGTCCGGCGACGCCGGCCTCGTCGTCACCGCGCCTCTCACGGCGGGCAGCGGCTACCGCGCCTTCAAGGTGGTGCGGCCCGGCAGCGTCCGCGTGGTGCTGGACGTCGGTCCGGGCCTGCCCCTCACGGTGCCGGCCATCACGGCGAACGTCGCCCGTCCCCTGGTGGTCCTCGACCCGGACAGCGACGCGGACGCCGCCCTCGAAGTCGCCCGCGCCACCGGCGAACTGCTCACCAAGGCCGGCTGGCAGGTGAAACTCACCCGTGAGGCCGGAACGACGCCCGCGCAACGCGCGGAACTCGCGCGCCGCAGCGACGTGTTCGTGAGCCTCACCGTGGGCCGCTTCCCCGGCGCGAAACGCTCCGGCCTGACCGTCGTGGAGAGCAGCGGCGCCGCCGACAGCGAGATCCTGAGCGCCTTCCGGCAGTGGAAGACGTTCCCGCTCGCGCGGTACGTCGTCGGGGACGTCGGCGAGACGCGCCGCCTCAGCGACATGCTGCGCGGCGAACTGAAAAACGACGGTCTGGACGCCCGCCGCGTCGTGGACACTCGCCGCCTGATGCTGCGCGAAGCGCCGCACGCCGCGCTCGAACTGGAGCTCGGGTGGCCGCAGGACACCGAGGACCGCACGCGCCTCGCGAGCGCCGAGGCGCGCGCGAACCTCGCGCAGGCCGTGGCGCGCAGCATCGCCACGTACCTCGCCGCGCGCGTCACGAAAGGCGGCGCGTGATGCGGCCCCTGCTGTCCCCGTTCAACGTGATCAGCGCGCTGCTGCTCGTGAGCGCCGCGTTCGTCGATCACGTCGTGAGTCAGCCGCCCGCCGCGCCGAAACCGCCGAAGCTGCAGCTCGGGAGCGTCGAGCAGGTCCGCGCGCGCCTCTACTTCACGGACGATCAGGTGCAGGCCATGCGGCCGGAAGTGCGCACCGTGAGCGCCACGTCGAACGCACCGGACGCCGTGGCGCGCGCCGCTCTGAAAGCCTGGGTGGCCGGGCCGACCTCCGGCGACGCGCTGCCCGTCGTGCCGAAAGGGTCGGATGTGCCGAACGTCTGGGTGCGGGGCGAGCATTACTTCGTGAACCTGCCCGCCGCATACGCGCGCCTGAACTACGGCTCGGACGGGGAACGCATGATCGTGTGTACCCTCACGCGCACGCTGCTGGAAAGCCGCGGCCGCGACGTCACGTTCCTGCTGAACGGCCGCAACGTCGAAACGCTGCTGGGGCACGTGGACCTGCGCTCGCCGTTCCTGCGCGACGACTGCGAAGACTGAAGTACAGCGGCGCCGGGGCCTGCCCGCCCCGCAAGCGGCCCGGACGCAGCGCGCGCCGGGCCGCTCCGCACGCGCGCCCGGGAGGAACCTGAGTTGATTGCCAGCATCACGTTACAAGGCTTCAAGAGCTTCGCGGACCGCGTGCGCCTCGAATTCGGACCGGGCGTCACGGCCGTCATCGGCCCGAACGGCAGCGGCAAAAGCAACGTCGTGGAAGCCATCCGCTGGGCGACGCACAACGCGCGCGCCCGTGAACTCCGAGCGGGCCGCGCGACCGAACTGATCTTCCACGGCAGCGGCGGGAAGGCGCCGCTCGGCCTCGCGGAAGTCACGGTGGAGTTGCGGGACCTGCCGGGCCGCGCACGCCTGAACCTCGCGCGCCGCATCTACCGCGACGGCACCGCCGAACAGGACGTGAACGGCCGCGCGGTCCGCGCGCGCGACGTGCAGGCGGAACTGCGCGGCACCGGTCTCGGCTCGGGCGGCCTCGCTGTCATCGGACAGGGCGAAGTGTCGAGCGTCGTACAGGCCGAGGGGCGCACGCTCCTGGGATACCTGGAGGAGGCCGCCGGCCTCAGCCGCATGATCAGTGCGCGCGACGAGACGCGCGCACGCCTCGCCGACGCGGACGCGCACCTCGCGAACCTCCGCCCCGTCGAGGAGGAGCTCGCCGGGCGCGTCGCGCGCCTGGAACGTGCCGCGCAGGACGCCGCCGCGCACCAGGCGCTCACGCTGCGCAGCCTCACCCTCACGGACGCGCTCGCGCGCGCGCGGTTCGAAGCGACGACCGAGGAGATCCGCGCGCTGCGCGCCCGCGAGGCGGACCTGCTGGCGGCGTCCGCCCGCGTCGCTGACGACGCACAGTCGGCGCAGTCGGCGCTGGAACGCGCCCGCGTGGCCCTCACGGACGCGCAGGCGCAGCGCGCCGCGCACGCTCAGGCGCTGGAACTGCTGAGCGCCGCGCAGGACGCCCACCGTCAGGCGGACGTGTACCTCGGCCACCTGACACGCGAACGCGACGCCCTCATGGCCGAGCGGGCCGCGCTGCCCCTCACGCCGCCTGAACGGCCCGCGCCGGACACGGCCGCGCTGAGCCGCGCCGCCCACGAGGCCCGCGCAGCCCTCGACGCGGCGGAACGGGCCGTGCGCGCACTGGAAGTGGACCTGGAACGCGCCCGCACGGCATTCGCGCGCGCCGCGGAAGCGCAGGCGCGCCTCGGCGCGGAGCGGGACACCCTGCTCGGCGAGGTGGAACGCCTGCAGGCGCAACTGCAACACGACGAAGCCGCCCTCGAAACCGCGCGCGCGGACCTGACGGGCACCGCGCAGCACCGCGCGCAGCTCGACGCGGGCGCGGCGGACGCGACGCGCCGCCGCGCGGACGTCACGGCGCGCCTGCGGGACGTCCGCGCGGACATCGCCCGCCTCGACGCGGCCCGCGCGCCCACCGTGCGTGAACGCGAGCGCCTCGAAGCGGCCCTGAACAGCTACGCGCGTTACGGCGAGGGCGCGCGGAACGCGCTGCGCCTCGACCACCCGGGCATTATCGGGTCGGTCGCGGACCTCCTGACCGTACCCGCCGAACTGGAAACGGCCGTCACGGCCGCGCTCGGGCGTCGCCTCGAGCAGGTGGTCGTGGAGTCGTCGGGGGTCGCGCGCGAAGTGATCGAGCACCTGAAACGTGCGGGCGGGCGCGCGACGTTCCTGCCGCTGGACCTGCTGCGCGCCCGCCCGCGCCGGGACGCGCACCTGCTGCGCGAGCCGGGCGTCGTCGGGAACCTCGCGGACCTGCTGCCCACCGACCCGGACATTGTCGGGCAGAACCTCCTGTCGGACACGCTGGTGGTGCGGACCCTCGCGGACGCCACGCGCCTCGCGCGCGCGCACGCCAGCCGACCCCGCCTCGTGACGCTCGACGGGGAACTCCTGGAGAGCGGCGGGGCGCTCACGGGCGGCCGCCTGCGCGACGGCGGCCTGAACGTCCTCGCGGACCAGCGGCGCCTCGCGGACCTGGATGACGAGCTGGCCGCGTCCGATACGCAGCGCGCGACCCTCACGCGGGAGGAGGCGCAGCTCACCCGGGACCTCGAAGCGCTCGGCGCGGACGGGACCAGTCCGGAGCGGGAACGGGCGGCGCAGGCGGAACGCACGCTGGAGCGGCGCGTGGCCGAACTGGAAGCCGTGACGCGCGGGGCGCGTAAGCAGCACGACGCGTACCTCGCGCGCCTCAGCGCAGACGCCGCGCCCGTCCCGGGTGCCCCCCCCGCGCCGCCCGAGGCACTGGAGCAGCAGCTCACGGACGCCCGCGCCCACGTGGATGACGCGCGCGAACTTGAGCGGACCGCCAGCGCCGCCGTGCTGGACGCGCAGGCGCTGGCGTCCGCGTGGCGGGCACACGCGGACGCGGCCGCGCGCGCCGCACACCTCGACGCCCGCCTGACCGAAAACGCGGGCGCCCTCGAGGCGCAGCGCGCCCGACTGGCGAGCGCTGCCGAGGAGGTTGAGCGGCGCCGCGCGCAGCTCGGCGAGTACGACGATTCCACGTACACCGCGCTCGTGGCCGCCCGGGAGAACGCGAACCGCGCGTACGCCGCGCTGATCGCGCAGCAGAACGCCCTGCGCGCCCAGCTGGAGGACACCCGCCTCACGGCGGCGCGGCGTGAAGGCAGCCTGGAGGAAGTCCCGCCCGGCGCGCAGCCGCCCGGCGCGGCGCGCGAATGGCAGGCGGAACTCACGCGCGTGCGCGCGGATCTCGCGCGGCTCGGCACCGTGAATGCCCGCGCGCGCGAGGAGCACGCCGAGGAGGCCGAACGGCTCGCGGCGTTGCGTGCGGAGCGGGACGACGCGGCGCGCGCCACCGAGGAGCTGCGTGAGCACCTCGAAGCGCTGGACCGGGACGCGCAGTCCGCGCTGGGGGTGGCGTACGCGCGGGTGGCAGACGCCTTCCGGGAGTACGCGGGGGAGCTGCTGGGTGGCGTCGGTGAGCTGGAAGCAGACCGTGACGAGCGCGGGCACCTGACCGGCCTGCGCCTCGCGGTGCAGCCGCGCGGGAAGCGCACGCGCAGCATGACGCTGCTGTCCGCCGGGGAGCGGACCATGGCGGGCCTCGCGTTCCTGTTCGCGCTGAACCACGCAACCGAGTCCGGTGGGCTGCCGCTCGCGGTGCTGGATGAGGTGGACGCCCCGCTGGACGAGGCGAACATCCGGCGGTTCACGCGGTTCCTGGAGGTGTTCGCGGCGCGCGGGGCGCAGTTCCTGCTGGTGACGCACCAGAAGGCGACGATGGAGGTCGCGCATTCCCTGTGGGGCGTGACGACGGACACGTCTGGAGCGTCGCGGGTGCTGAGCATCCGGCAGGACGAGGATCGCCTGCCGGTCTGAGGGCTATAAAACGCGGGCGGCGCCTCCATGCCGCCCGCGTTTTGTGGTTACAGGAGGTGCAGGGTGAGGCCGGCGAGCAGCACGCCGAGCAGGACCACGGTGAGCATCGCGGCGGTCGCGCGCGCGCCGGGAGGGTCCTGGCGGGGGGCCGGGGTCACGCGGCCTGCCCGCTGGACGGCTGGATGCTGGCGAGCGCCGCCCGCAGGTGCTTGTAGACCTCGCGTTGCAGGTCGACGTCGTCGGGCAGTTCGTAGCGGAGCTGTTCGATGGCCTGGACGAGGTGGGCGCCGCCGGGGCTGCGTTCCATGTCGGGGCGGGCCCATTCCGGCAGTTCGGGGGTGGTGGTGGGGGCGTGGCGGGCGTCGTCCCAGTCGACCCACTGTTTGGGGAGGTCGTAGAGGTAGCGGCCGATGCCGAACTGGACGGCGCAGCGTTTGAGGGCGTCGCTGGTGGCGGCTTTGATGCTGGCGAGGTCGCCTTCGGCTTCGCCGATGTCCTCGCGGGTGACGCCGAGGATGGTGAGGCGGCCTTTCACGGTCGGGTGCGTGGTGCCGGGGATGACGTCCACCTGGAAAGTCCAGTCGTCGGGTGCGACGGCGTCGAGGCGGTCCTGCACGGCGCGCGCGTCGACGTAGGCGAGCATGAGCGCGCGGGTGCGGTCCTTGCTGATGGTTTGCGGCTTCCAGCCGACGAAGTGGGCGGGGAAGGGCGCGCGCAGTCGTCTCTGTACATCGCTCAGCTTCATATGTTTAGTTTATAACAGAATGTAATTCTGGTCAATGCGTAACCAGCGTGCAGGGGAGAGGTGAACACCAGAACGATTGCATAGCAAAAGAGCAGGCCAACGCCTGCTCCTGCGGGCTCAAACGACGTTACAAGTTGCCCTTGAGGGTGCTCGCGACTTTAAAGCCGACTTTCTTGCCTGCCGCGATGGTGATGCGCTCACTCGTGCCGGGCTTTACCCCCGTGCGCTCCGCCGTGGCGCGCACTGCGAACGTCCCCAGACCGGGCAGACCGACGCTCTTGCCGTCGCGCAGGGCGCTCACGATGATGCCGAGCGCGGCGTCAATAGCCTCGGCGGACTGCTTGCGGTTCAGGCTGGTGCGGTCCGTGACCAGATCCACGAGTTGCGTCTTGCCGACCTTGCTGCTGTCGTTGCCGGCGCTGTCGCCCTGGTCGGTAGTGGTCTGCGCGGCTTTGCTGGCGTTCCGTTTGGTCATGGTGAGTTCCTCCCAGGTCACAGGACGCGACCTGAACGGCATTTATACACGAATGTGCCTGGAGCGCAATCCCTGAATTCCTTCACGCGGACGCCAGAAAAAGATGGAGATTTGAAAGAACGAATAGATTCACGAGCCAGATTTATCGTGAATCTATTCACTAACTATCTTTACATCCTCGGATAAAGTCTGAGAGCAAAACAGCAAAACAGCAAACCACCCGACCATCCCAACCACCCCCTGCTGTCGCGCAAGCCACAGCAGGGGAGAACGTCACCTTTCAGAAATGCTCCAGTTCACCCGACACGTCGTCCTCCTGCACCGCCACATATCGCCGCGTCGTATCCACGCTGCTGTGCCCAAGGAACAACCCCACCCGCGTGAAATCCTTTGTCGCCGCGTACAGGCGCGTTCCCGAGTGTTTCCGCGCTGCGTGAAACCCCCGCCACGCCTCGCCGCACCCAGCCGCGCGGAAGGCCTTCTGCATCCGGTACACCGCCTGATGGTACGACCACGTGAACAGCCGGTCCGCCGGCGCGCCCCGCACGAGGGCCGCCAGGGCTTCGCGGACGCGGCGGCCGAGCGGCGCCACGCGCACCTTCCCGCCCTTGCCGTGGACGGTCACGCGCGTGGGCGTCACGTCCGCCCACGTGAGGCTCAACGCCTCGCTGACGCGCAGGCCCGTATGTGCGCACAGCAGCAGCAGGGCCGCCAGCGAAGCGTCATCGATCACGGCAAGGGCCGCGTCGACCTCGCGCGTGTACGGCGGGTTCTTCACGATGCCGGGCGTCGGGTCGGGCGGCACGTGCGCGTCCTCGAACGGCTGCGCTTCCGTGGCGCCTGACCAGCGGAACGCGCGGTACAGGGCGCGGGCGCCCGCCACGTATTGCGCGATTGTCGCTGCGGATAACGGCCCGCGGCGACCTCGGCTGTGATTCTCGCGTGTCTGCAGGTGCGCGACGTACCGGCCGCCGTCGCGCCGGCCCGGGTGCAGGAGCGTCACGCCGCTGGCCTGCGCCCACGGCACGAAGTCCCGCACGGCCAGCGCGTACGCCTCCAGGGTTTTGCGGCTGGTGCGCGCGCCTTTCTTGCTGGCGGTCGTCATGTACGCCTGCGTGAGTTGCACGAGGAGGTCCGTGTCGTAGGTGCTGGCGGCCTGGATGGCGCGGACGCGCAGGGCCTGGTCGTTGAGGCTGGCGAGGGCGAGCGCTTCGGAGGATCGGACGAGGGTCATCTCAACACCCATTTTAGCACTAAGTCAAATTAGTGAAAAACAATGCAGGGGAGAACCCGTTGCGCTCAGGCCTCAGCACCGCACACTCAGGGCGAGCCGGTTCAGGAAGGCCGGCTCGCCCTGAGTCACCTTCAGGTGTCGAGGTCCTGTTTCGCGGCGGGCGTGAAGAACCGGATGGCGCCCGGCAGGATCCGCGCGGTGAACGGCGTCGTTTCGACGTGGAGCTCGCCGTCGTACTGCAGTGGGAACGGCTCGGCGGCGTCGACGGTAACTTCGTGCGCCTCGAAAGTTTCGAGGTTGCCGCTGAACATGGGGTCGCCGAGGTTCAGTTTGGCGCGGACAGAGTCGATGAGGTTCGGGATGAGCCGGAAGATGTTGCCGGCTTTGAGGAGCACGACGGTGAAGCGGCCGTCGCTGGGGCTGATGTCGCTGGTGATGGGCAGGCGGTAGTTGGCCATGCCGAAGTTCGCGACCATCACGCCGATGCCTTCGAACTGGCGGGGTTCGCCGTCGACGACGAGGTTGAAGGTGGTTTTCTTGGGGTTGACCTGCTTCATGGCGCTCAGGACGTACGCCATGACGCCGTAGCGTTCCTTGAGTTCTTCGCTGTCGCGGATCATGGCGGCGTCGGCGCCGGCGCCGGCGAGCATGGCGAAGCCGTGCCTCTGCCCTTCGCTGCCGACTTCGATTTCGCCGAGGTCGAGGCGGATGGTGTGGCCGGCGATGAGGATGTCGGCGAGGGTGTTGGGGTCGCGGGGCAGTTCGAGGTTCTGCGCGATGAGGTTCGCGGTGCCGGCGGGGTACGCGAGGAGCGGGATTTCGCGGTCGCGGGCGGCGTACGCGAGGGCGCTGACGGTGCCGTCACCGCCGGCGCCGACGAGGGCGGTGAAGTCCTCGAGGTCGTGGACGAGGTCGGCGATGGGCGTGTCGACGCTGAGTTCGCGTTCCTCGATGTGCACGCCGCGTTCGCGGAGGCGGTCGAGGAAGGTGGGGAGCTGGCTGTCGCCCTGGCCGGATTTGGGGTTGTGGACGACCAGGACGCGCGGGGCGGTGGTCGAGTCGAGAGCGGCCGTCATGAGGTTCATTACAGCATCCGCTCCTGGGGCGTGGCCTTCATGTGGAGTTACGCATGGCGCGTTCGGGGAAACACGGTACACTCGCGTCACGGAGGTTGATTCATGAAAGTGTTGCTGGTGAGCGGGATTCTGCTGGCGGGGGCTCTGGCGTCGTGCGCGCCGCGGGCGAATACGGTGGTGGGCGTGACGGTCACGCCGATGGTCGTGAAGGTGAGTGAGGGCGCGCAGCGTGGCCAGACGGTGACGGTGCAGGGCCGGTACCTGGGGGGGCCGAGCACGGGCCGCATTCTTCTGGGCGCGACGGAGTCGGGCGCGGACGGGTACGTGGTGCCAGCGTCGGACATCGTGAGCTGGACAGACACGGAGATTCAGTTCCGCGTGCCGGCGAATGCGGTGCCGGGCGCGGGGTGGCTGTTCGTGCGCGTGAACAACATGCTGAGCACGGGTCTGCCGTTCAGCGTGCGTCAGTAAGTTTCGTTGCTTCGGGGGCGGCCTGCGGGCCGCCTTTTGACGTACCTCTCCCCTGCCATTTGGGCCGTGCGGGTGGGGGCGGGCGCGCGCTAGACTGCGTTTCATGGCTTTGCAGCGCCCTCAGGGCACGAATGATCTCCTTCCCAGCGGCTCCCCGACCCTCAAGGCGTTCAGCAGCGCGCGGGGGCATGAGCATGTGATTGGCGTGGCGCGTGGCGTGCTGGAGCGCGCAGGCGCGCAGTTCATGGCGACGCCGATGTTCGAGGAGGCGGAGGTCGTGAAGCGCGGCGTGGGCGGCAGCACCGACATCGTCCGCAAGGAGATGTTCACGGTGTTCTACCAGGGCGAGCACGGCGGGTACGTGCTGCGGCCGGAGGGGACGGCGCCGATCGTGCGGGCGTACATTCAGAACGGCTTGAAGCAGCTGCCGGCGCCGCTGAAGTTGTGGACGACGGGGGCGATGTTCCGCGCGGAACGCAACCAGCAGGGCCGGTACCGGCAGTTCCATCAGGTGGATTACGAGGTGCTGGGCAGCACGGACCCGCTGGTGGACGCGGAGGCCATTGCGCTGATGGTCCGGGTCGTGGAGGCGCTGGGCCTGACGGGCGTGGGCGTGAAGCTGGGCAGTATCGGCGACCCGGAGGACCGTGAGCGGTACAACGCGTACCTGCGGGAGCTGTTCACGCCGGAGCGTGAGCGGCTGAGCGGCGACAGCCAGGACCGCCTGGACCGTAACCCCATGCGCATCCTGGACAGCAAGAGCGACGAGGATCAGCGGCTCATTGCGGGCCTGCATGTGCAGCCGATGCTGGCGTTCCTCGGGGAGGAGGCGCGCGCGCACTTCGAGGTGGTGCAGGGGTACCTGCGCGCGTGGGGCGTGCCGTTCGAGGTGGACCCGAGCATCGTGCGCGGCCTGGATTACTACCGGCGGACGGCGTGGGAGCTACACCACGCGCACATCGGCGCGAAGAGCGCCCTGGGGGGCGGCGGACGGTACGACGGCCTGGCGGCGCAGCTGGGCGGGCCGGAAACGCCGGGCATCGGGTGGGCGTTCGGGGTGGAGCGGTTGCTGATCGCCATGGAGCAGGAGGGGCTGGTCATTCCGGAACCGGACGGCCCGGCGTTGTTCCTCGCGGCGATGGACGCGGAGAACGTGCCGCTGGTCGCGCGGGTGGCCATGGAGCTCCGCGCGGACGCGCACGTGGAATTCGCGTACCGCGCGATGAAGCCGGGCGCGGCGTTCAAGGAGGCGGACCGGAAGCGCGCGCGGTACGCGGCTGTGGTGGGCAGCAACGAGGCGGCGACGGGGGTGCTGCGCGTGAAGGCGCTCGCGTCGGGGGCGCAGGCGGACGTGCCTCTGGCAGACCTCGCGGCGTTCCTGGCGCAGTAGGGCGCGCGCAGCGGAGCGGGAGCGTGTGCTCCCGCTCCGCTGCTTTGGGGGTGGTTGCGCCGCTCGTGCTCTAATGTCCTGTCATGAAGCGTTCGCATTACTGTGGAGACTTGCGCCCGGAACACGCCGGGCAGACCGTGAACCTCGCGGGCTGGGTGAATCGCGTTCGGGACTTCCCCGGGCAGTATTTCGTGATCCTGCGGGACCGCACGGGCATCGTGCAGGTGACGGTCGAGGCGGACAACGCCGCGTACGAGACGGCCGGGGAGTTGCGCGGCGAGTACGTTGTGGAGGTCACGGGCGTCGTGCGCGCGCGCGGTGAGGCGCAGCGCACGGACGCGTACGCCACGGGCGGCGTGGAGGTCATCCCGACGACGCTGCGCATCCTGAACCGCGCGACGACGCCGGCGTTCCAGGTGGACGGCAGCCCCGTGACGGTGGGTGAGGACATCCGCCTGAAGTACCGGTACCTGGACCTGCGCCGCCGGGAGATGCAGGACGTCTTGCGTCTGCGCTCGCGTGTGCAGGCGGAAGTGACGCGGTTCCTGGACAGCGAGGGGTTCGTGAACGTGGAAACGCCGATGCTGACGCGCAGCACGCCGGAGGGCGCGCGGGACTTCCTCGTGCCGAGCCGCCTGAACCCGGGTGAGTTCTACGCGCTGCCGCAGAGCCCGCAGCTGTTCAAGCAGCTGCTGATGATCGCGGGTCTGGACCGGTACTACCAGTTCGCGCGCTGCTTCCGCGACGAGGACCTGCGCGCGGACCGCCAGCCGGACTTCACGCAGCTCGACATGGAGATGAGCTTCGTGGAGCAGGACGACGTCCTCGACTTGAACGAGCGGCTGCTGCGGCATGTGTTCCGTGAGGTGCTCGGCGAGGACCTCCCGAACCCGTTCCCGCGCATCTCGTACTTTGAGGCGATGGACCGGTACGGGTCGGACAAGCCGGACCTGCGCTTCGGGCAGGCGTTCACGGACGTGACGGGCCTGTTCCAGGGTGGGGCGTTCAAGGCGTTCGCGGACGCGCAGACGGTGAAGGTCCTGGTGGCGCCGGAGCTGACGCGCAAGCAGATCGACGAGTTGGAACGCGTCGCGAAGCAGAACGGCGCGCGCGGCCTCGCGTGGCTGAAGCGCGACGGGGACGCGTTCACGGGCGGCATCAGCAAGTTCGTGGGCGAAGTGAGCGCGCAACTGATCGACGCGACGGGCGTGGAGCAGGGCGGGACGCTGCTGTTCGCGGCGGGCGACTGGCGGGCGGCCGTCACGGCGCTCGGCGCGGTCCGCAACGCCCTGAGAGACCTGTTCGACCTCGCCGCGCACGGCCCGCGCTTCCACATCGGCTGGGTCACGGACTTTCCGCAGCTGGACCAGGACCCCGAAACGGGCGAGTGGACGTACATGCACCACCCGTTCACGGCGCCGCACCCGGATGACGTTGCGCTGTTCGGCACGCCCCGCCAGGGTGAGATTCGCGCGCAGGCGTACGACCTCGTCCTGAACGGCTTCGAGGTGGGCGGCGGCAGCGTCCGCATCCACGACCCAGCTGTGCAGACGCAGATGTTCGGCGCGATCGGCTTCACGGAAGTGCAGGCGCGCGAGAAGTTCGGGTTCTTCATGGACGCCCTCGCGAGCGGCACGCCGCCGCACGGCGGGATCGCGTGGGGCTTCGACCGCCTGATCATGCTGATGAGCGGCGCGTCGAACATCCGCGAAGTCATCGCGTTCCCGAAGAACAACCGCGGCGCGGACCTGATGGCGGACGCGCCCGCGCCCGTCGACGCGGCGCAACTCGCGGACGTGGGCGTGCAGGTGAAGATACCGGAGCCCACCGAAGCCTGAGCGGCCCGGGCGGTTCGGGGCGGCCCGCACGTGCGGGCCGCCCCCCTTTGCTACCCTGGGCCGTATGGTGCAGTACAGCGAGGTGAGTGCGTTCACGGAAACGCCCGGCATGGGCAACGGCGCGGGCGTCATTCTGGAAGCGGGCGCGCTGACGGACGCGGAAATGCAGCGGCTCGCCGCGTTCATCGGCCTGCCGGAGTCCGTGTTCGTCACGGACGTCTCCCCTGGCCGCGCGCGCGTCCGGTACTTCACGCCCACGCAGGAGATCGACTTCTGCGGGCACGCGACCGTCGCGCTCGGGCTGATGCTCGCCGGACGCGGCCACTGGCGGGGCGAGCCGCTCCACCTGGAGACGCTGGTCGGCACGGTCCCACTCGAACTGGAAGTGCAGGACGGCCGACCACACCGCGTGTGGATGCAGCAGCCCACCCTGGAGGTCCGCGACGTGCCGCGCGAACTGCGCGGCCGCATCGCCGAGGCGCTCGGCGTGAACGAACGCGTCTTCCACCGCGGCTTGCCGCTCGCGTCCGCGTACACGGGCCTGTGGACGACGTTCGTGCCGCTGGTGGACGCCATGGTCGTCGACAGCCTCGACCCTGACATGGACGCCATCCGCACGCTCAGCGAGGACCTGGGGGTCACGGGCCTGCACCCGTACGCGCCGATGGGCCCGGACCGGTTCGCCGCGCGGGACTTCGCACCGCTCGTCGGCATCCCGGAAGACCCTGTGACGGGCAGCGCGAGCGGCGCGCTCATCGCGCTGCTCGCCGAGCGCGGCCTGATTCCACGCCGCGGGACGCTCGCAGCCGGCACCTGCTACCAGGGGCACGCGATGGGCCAGCCGGGCGACGTGAGCGTCGAAGTGACGCTCGAACGGGACCGCGCGAGCAGCGTCCGCGTAGGCGGCTGCGCCGTCGTGGAACGCGAGGGTCGCCACGACCCGCGCGGCGCATGAACGCCGCCGCAACGACCGCGCGCGCCCGCCAGCCCTAGACTGGCGCATGACCGAGCACGAATCGCTGGACAACATGACGCGGGACGCGTGGCGGATGTTGCGCGTCCTCGGGGAACTCGCCGTCGGCTTCGACCGGCTCGCACAACTCCCGCACCCGGGCGTGACGGTGTTCGGCAGCGCCCGCACCGGCATCCGCGACCAGTACTACGGCCTCGCCCGCGACCTCGGCGCGCACCTTGCCGCGTCCGGCTTCGCCGTCATCACCGGCGGCGGGCCCGGCATCATGGAGGCCGCGAACCGCGGCGCGTTCGAGGCGGGCGGCGTGAGCGTCGGCATCAACATCATCCTGCCGTACGAGCAGCGCCCGAACCCGTACCAGACCATAAGCCTCGAATGCGAGTACTTCCACACCCGCAAGGAACTCCTCGCGAAGGCCGCGCGCGCGTTCGTGGTGTTCCCCGGCGGGTTCGGCACGCTCGACGAACTCGCGGGCATCCTCACGCTCGTGCAGACGCGCAAGATGCCGGCCATGCCGGTGTACCTGGTGGGCCGCGCGCACTGGGCGGGCCTGGAAGGGTGGTTCCGGGAGACGCTCATCACGTCTGGCGCCATTGCCGACGACGACCTGGACCTGTTCAAGATCGTGGATGACGTGAGCGCCATCCCGGCGGACATTCAGCAGTACCACGCGGGCGAGCACGCGGGCTTCAAGCGCCCCACCGACACGGACCGCGCGCGCGCGCGCGGCGACGTGCCCACCTCGCGCGGCGGCTGAACCGTAGACAGCGCCCGCCGGGCTGCCCGGCCCGGCGGGTAGACTGCGCGGATGCTAGGTTTGATTTGTATTGATGTGGACGGCACCCTGGTCGGCAGTGGCGGCGTGATTCCTGAAGTCGTGTGGCGCGCAGCGGAAGATGCCCGCGAGCGCGGCGTGCACCTCGCACTCTGCTCAGGGCGCCCCGCCCTCGCGAAGGCGCGCGCGTACGCGCAGCGTCTCGACCCGCATGGCTGGCACGTGTTCCAGAATGGCGCGAGCATCGTGCACGTCGGCACCGGCGAGAGCCTCAGCGCCGCCTTCCCGGAAGACGCCCTGCACCGCCAGATCCAGCAGGCGCGCGCCACCGGGCGCCTGCTGGAGGTCTACAGCGACACGGACATGGCCGTGGAACAGGACGTGCCGCGCGCCCGCGCGCACGCGGACCTCCTCGGCCTTCCCTTCCAGCTGCGGCCGCTCGACAGCCTGCCCGGCACGGTCGTGCGCACGCAATGGGTGATTCCCATTGAGGAGACGGACGCGCTCCTCGCCGAGCCGCACGAGGGCCTCACGCTGCACCCGGCGGGCAGCCCGGTCATGCCGGACACCATGTTCGTGAGCGTCACGCGCGCTGGTGTGGACAAGGGCAGCGCCGTGCGGCGCGTCGCGGAGAAGCTCGGCGTGGCCATGGAGCGCGTCATGATGGTCGGCGACGGGCACAATGACGTTCTCGCCATGCAGGTCGTCGGGCACCCCGTCGCGATGGGCAACGCGGACGCGGAAGCGCGCGCGGCGGCACGGTACACCGTCGGGCACGTGGATGACGGAGGTCTGGCCGAGGCGATCGAGTTGGCCTTCACCCTCTGAGGTGAGGGTTCAGGGGGAGTGGCAGCGTTCCACGTTGTGGTTGAGCGTGGGCGCTACGAGGGCCATAGTTAGTGAATATGTTCACGATAAATCTGACTCGTGAAACTTAGCCCTATTTCACGAGTACCAGTGAAACAGCGCCCCACAAGTTGTGGGGCGCTGTCATCCGTGGTGACCGGTCAGCCGAGGGGCAATGGGCGCGCGGGTTGGGGAGCAGGGGCGCGCACCAGATGAGGCACTTCAGGCTGAGCGAACGACTGGCGGACGAGACGGGCAGCGGCAGCTTCAGTGTGCAGGGTGTTCAGGCGATCCTGGGCCAGAGACACCAATAGAGCGTACGGGGTGGTCATGAGCTTCCTCCTCAGGAGGACGCCCGCAAAAGGGCGTCGGAGACGGGCTTAAGGCCTTCCCAACCGCCCTTATGATGCCCGCACAAGCATCAGCACCACATCATCCACAAGGCCGAGGGGCAGGCCACGCAAATGGCCTACCCCTCCCCTGCCTGGACGCTTACGCGGTCGCGCGTTCCTTCCCGAGGTCGAACGCCGCGTGCGCCGCGCGCAGCGCCGCGTCCACGTCCGACTCGTCAATGGCGCACGAAATGTTCAGCTCGCTAGACCCCTGCGAGATCATCAGCAGGTTCACGCCCTCAATGGCGAGTGCGCCAAACAGCTTCGCGGCAACGCCTTTCGTGCCGCGCATGCCCTCACCCACGATGGCCACGACCGCCACATGCTCGTTGAGCGTGAAGTCGCGGACGCGGTCATCCCGCCCGAACTCCTGCTTCAGGCTGGCCAGGGCGTGCGGACCGCTCGCGCGTGGAATCACCAGCGACACGTTGCTCATACTGCTCGACTGGCTCACCATCAGCACCGTAAGGTTCTCGCGGGCGAGCACGCGGAACACGTCCACCAGGACGTCCGGCGCGCCGAAGCTGCCCGCACCCTCGATGGTGAGGACGGTCGCGCCCCGGATGGCCGTGACGGCCTTCACGGGGTGCGCGGCGTCCGCGTGCGCTTCGCTCGTCACGAGCGTCCCGGGGAAGTCCGGGTCGGCGGCGCTCTTCACGCGCAGCGGCGTGCCCCGCTCCTGCAGGGGCGTCACCGCGAGCGGGTGCAGGACCTTCGCACCGAAGTACGCGAGTTCCATCACCTCGTGATAACTGAGGTGCGCGAGATTGCGGGCGTCCGGCACGAAACGCGGGTCGGCACTCATGACGCCGTCCACGTCCTTCCACGTCCACACCTCGGTCGCGCCGAGAGCCGCGCCGAGGATCGTGGCGGTGTAATCGCTGCCGCCACGCCCGAGCGTCGTGATGACGCCATCTTCGGTCTCGCCGATGAAGCCGGTCACGACCGGGGTGAGGCCCGCTTCGAACAGGCCGCTCATGCGGTCGCGGATGCGCGGGTACGCGCCCGGCAGGGGGCGGGCGTTCCCGAAGTGCGCGTCGGTGGTGAGGCCGGCGGCACCGCCGGTGAGGTGGTGGGCGCGCACGCCCGCGCCGCCGAGCGCCACGTCCATCAGGGGGGCGCTCAGGCGTTCGCCGAAGCTCACGATCAGGTCGCGGGTGCGCGGGGACAGTTCGCGCAGCAGGTACACGCCGTACACCGTCTGCCGCAACGTCTCGAGCAGTTCGCGGATCTCGCGCACGGCGTCACTGTCGGGCGCGGCACCGAGTGCCTGCGCCGCGCCGAAGTGGCGGCTGCGCAGGATGGCGATCTCGTCGTTCGCGAAGGCGATGTCGCCCCCTTCGGCACTCGCGGCGATTTTCAGCAGCGTCTCCGTGACGCCGCTCATGGCGCTCACGACGACGACGACGCGCTCGCCGGCGCGCACGGACGCGGCGGCGAGGCTGGCGGAATGGGCGATGGCTTTGGGATCGCCCATCAGGGTCCCCCCGAACTTCATCACGAGCATGCGGTCCTCCAGAACATTCCCAGCAGTGTACCTGAGCGGCCTGCGCGCGCGGTCAGGCGTCTGCACAGACGCGCGCGGACGGCATGCGCTAGAACCCCTGGGATGCACGAGATTGACCTGACCACCTGGCCGCGCCGGCAGCATTACGCGTTCTTCCGCACGCTCGCCCTACCGTACTTCAACCTCAGCGCGAACGTGGACGTGACGGCGCTGCACGCGGCCGTGAAGGCGCGCGGCGCGTCGTTCACGGCCGCCTCCGCGTACGTCCTGACGCGCGCAGCGAACGCGGACGCCTTCCCGGAGTTCCGTCAGCGCCTGCGGGGCGAGCGCGTCGTGCAGCACGACCGCGTGAGCTGTTCCGTGACGGTGCTGGGCGAGGGGGACCTGTTCGGGTTCTGCACGCTGCCGTACGCGCCGGACTTCGCGGCGTTCGCGGGCGAGGCGCGCGCGCGGATGGCGCGCGCGAAGACGCAGCCGTCGCTGGAGGAGGACGCGGCCGCGGACGACCTGATTTTCATCACGAACCTGCCGTGGGTGGCGTTCACGAGCGTGCAGCACCCGGTGCCCCTCGGCCCGGCGGACAGCTTCCCGCGGCTCGCGACGGGCCGCGTGACCGTGCAGGACGGGCGGCGCGTGATGCCGCTCGCGGTGCAGGGGCATCACGCGCTGATGGACGGCGTGCATGTCGGGCGGTACTTCCTGGAGGTGCAGCGGCTGCTGGACGACGCGGACGCGGTGCTCGGCGGATGAGGGATTTGTGTTGAACTCACACCAATATTGGGGCGAAAGCTGAAACTCACGGCGGGACGCGCCCCGAACGCGGTGTACACTGGGGCCGCGAAACGCGCTCACGACAGAGGAGCCGTTTCAACAAGGAGGACGCAATGAAGGTTGGTATCAACGGTTTCGGGCGCATCGGCCGCCTGGTGTTCCGCATCCTCACCGCACGCGGCGTCGACGTCGTCGCCATCAACGACCTCACCGACAACAAGACCCTCGCGACGCTGCTCAAGTACGACAGCACCGCCGGGAAGTTCGACGGCACCGTCGAGTACGACGAGTCGAGCCTCACCGTGAACGGCAAGCAGATCCAGGCGCTCGCCGAACGCGACCCCGCCAACATCAAGTGGGGCGAACTCGGCGTGGACGTCGTCATCGAGTCCACCGGCATCTTCACCAGCCGCGAGGGCGCCAGCAAGCACCTGCAGGGCGGCGCGAAAAAAGTCATCATCACCGCGCCCGCCAAAGGTGAGGACTTCAGCGTCGTGCTCGGCGTGAACGAGCAGGACTACGACCCCAAGAACCACCACATCATCAGCAACGCCAGCTGCACCACCAACAGCCTTGGCGCGCCCATGAAGCTCCTCGATGAAGCGTTCGGCATCGAGAAGGCCATCATGACCACGGTCCACAGCTACACCAACGACCAGCGCGTCCTGGACCTGCCGCACAGCGACCTGCGCCGCGCGCGCGCCGCCGCCGTGAACATCATCCCCACCAGCACCGGCGCCGCGAAGGCCGTGTCGCAGGTGTACCCGGCCCTCAAAGGCAAGTTCGACGGCACCTCGCTGCGCGTCCCCACGCCCGTCGGCAGCATCAGCGACGTCGTCGTGATCCTCGGCCGCGAAGTGACCGTCGACGAAGTCAACGCGGTGTTCAAGAACGCCGCCGAAGGCAGCCACAAGGGCATCATCGCGTACACCGAGGACCCCATCGTCCTCGCGGACATCGTCGGCGACAGCCACAGCGCCATCATCGACGGCGGCCTCACCATGGCCATGGGCAACCTCGTGAAGTTCTTCAGCTGGTACGACAACGAGTGGGGCTACAGCAACCGCATCGCGGACCTCACCCAGCTCGTGCTGGAAAAAGGCAACTGAACCCCGAAGGCCAGAACACCCTGTTCTGGCCTTCCCACCTGAACCCCCGCCTTCAGCCGTCAGCTCAGCGTGGACGCTGAACGCTGACGGCTGATCGATTCACCCAGGAGGACCCCATGCAAACCCTCGACGCCCTGAACGTGCAGGGCAAACGCGTCCTCGTGCGCGTCGACTACAACGTGCCCCTCAAGGACGGCGTCATTCAGGACGACACGCGCATCCAGGCGAGCCTCCCCACCCTGAAGCGCCTCCTCGACGGCGGCGCCAGCCTCGTCCTGATGAGCCACCTCGGCCGCCCCAAGAACGGCCCCGAAGCGAAATACAGCCTGGAGCCCGTCGCGGCGCGCCTCGAGCAGCTGCTGCAGGTCCCCGTGCACTTCGTGCACGCCCTGCCGAGCAGCGAGGAAGCCCTCAAGGAAGTCCGCGAGCTGCAGCCCGGGCAGGTGGCGCTGCTCGAGAACGTCCGCTTCGAGGCCGGCGAGGAAAAGAACGACGCGCAGCTCGTCCAGGCGCTCGCGCGCCTCGGTGACGCGTTCGTGCTCGACGCGTTCGGCAGCGCGCACCGCGCGCACGCGTCCGTGAGCGGCGTCGCGGCTGCCCTCCCGCACGCCGGCGGGCTGCTCCTGCAGGCGGAAGTCAACGCCCTGGACCGCCTGCTGAACGACCCGCAGCAGCCGTACGTCGTCATCATCGGCGGCGCGAAGGTCAGCGACAAGATCAAGGTCATCGAGAACCTCCTTCCGAAAGTGGACCGCATGCTGATCGGCGGCGGCATGGCCTTCACGTTCATCAAGGCGCGCGGCGGGCAGATCGGCAACAGCCTGCACGAAGCGGACCAGCTGGACCTCGCGCGGCGCCTGCTGGACGAGCACGGCGAACGCCTGCTCCTGCCGGTCGACGTGGTCGCCGCGGACCGCTTCGCGGAGGACGCCGCCACGCAAGTCGTCCCAGCAGACGCCATCCCGGACGGCTGGATGGGCCTCGACATCGGCCCGGACACGCAGCAGGCGTACGCGCAGGCGCTCAGCGGTGCGAAAACCGTGTTCTGGAACGGCCCGATGGGCGTGTTCGAGATGGCGGCGTTCGCGAACGGCACGAACGCCGTGGCGCGCGCCGTCGCGGACCTGCAGGGCGCGTACACCGTCGTGGGCGGCGGTGACAGCGTCTCCGCGATCAACAAGAGCGGCCTCGCGGATCAGGTGAGTCACGTCAGCACCGGCGGCGGCGCCAGCCTGGAACTCCTCGAAGGGCAGCAGCTGCCGGGCGTGGAGGCGATGCGATGAGCACGCCGCGCACGCTGCTGGCCCTGAACTGGAAGATGAACAAGACGCCCACCGAAGCGGGCGAGTGGGCCAAGGCCCTGCAGGAGGAACTGCCGCAGACCGACGCGGAGCTCGTCGTGTGCGCCCCGGCGGTCACGCTCAGCCTGGTTGCCGCGCACCTGTACGGCAGCGGCGCCGGCCTCGGTGCGCAGGACGTGTCCGCGCACGAATCCGGCGCGTACACCGGTGAGACGAGCGCCGCGATGCTCAAGGACGTCGGCGCGGCGTACGTGATTGTCGGGCACAGCGAACGCCGCACGTACCACGGCGAGACGGACGCGGTCGTGGCCGCGAAGGCGCGCAAGGCGCTGGAGCACGGCCTCACCCCTATCGTGTGCGTCGGCGAGGGCCTGGACGTCCGCGAGGCGGGTGAGCACGTGCCCTACACGCTGGCGCAGCTGCGCAGCAGCCTGGAGGGCGTGCAGCCCGGCAGCGCCGAGCAGCTGGTCATCGCGTACGAGCCAGTGTGGGCGATCGGGACGGGCCGCACCGCCACGAGCGCGGACGCTGAGGAACTGGCCGCGGCCATTCGCGGGGCGCTGCGTGAGGTGTACCCGGACTTCGCGGACGGCGTGCGCGTGCTGTACGGCGGCAGCGTGAAGCCGGACAACATCGCCGACATCTGCGCGCAGCCGAACGTGAACGGCGCGCTCGTGGGTGGCGCGGCCCTGGACCTGCGCAGCGTGCTGAGCATGGTGGAGGCATTGGCTTAAGGCGAGTGGGGGTGTATCCCCCACTCGCACCCATTTAGTGAAATTATTCACGATAAATCTGGTTCGTGAATTTTTTGCCTCCTTTAACTTTTTCCTGATGAGAAGGATGTTATACTCCCCCTCATGCCAGAATTCGCTGCAGCGCTCACCCGCGCAGGCGTCGACGCCCTCTGGGTCAGCCGACCCGAGAACGTCCGCTACGTCACCGGCTTCACCAGCCCCGAAGACGGCAAGGCCCTCCTCACCCCACAGGGCGCCGTCCTCTACACCGACGCCCGCTACACCGAACAGGCCCGCCTCGAATCGAGCGCCGAGCAGTTCATCGCCCGCCCCCCCGCCACGCTCGAACACGCCGCCGAACGCGTCCGCGGCCTGCGCGTCGGCTTCGAAGCCGACGCCCTCACCGTCGCCGCCCTCGACGACCTCCGCCGGTTCTGGCCGGACGCCACCCTCGTCCCCACCACCGGCATCCTCGAAACGCTGCGCCTCATCAAAACCCCCGACGAGATCGAACGCATCCGCCAGGCGCAACGCATCGCCGACGAGGCCTTCGCGGCCGTCCGCCCGCTGATCCGCGCCGGCGCCGTCGAACGCGACATCGAATTCGCCATCGAAGGCGAGATGCGCAAACGCGGCGCGCGCGGCTGGGCGCACGGCTTCATCGTCGCCGGTGGCGAACGCGGCGCCCTCCCCCACGGGCACGCCAGCGACCGCGTCCTCCAGGACGGCGAACTCGTCACCGTCGACATCGGCGCCGTGTACGACGGGTACGTCAGCGACATGACCCGCACCGTCCGCGTCGGCGAGGTCAGCGCAGAACTGCGCCGCATCTACCACGCCGTCCTCGAAGCCGAGGAGGCCGCCATCCGCGCCGTCCGGCCCGGCGTACGCGCCGCCGACCTCGACACGCTCGCCCGCGACATCCTCACGGGGCACGGCCTCGGCGAGGCGTTCGCGCACTCCCTCGGGCACGGCGTCGGCCTCGCCGTCCACGAAGGCCCCAGCCTGCGCGGCACCAGCGACGACGTCCTCGAACCCGGCATGGTCATCACCATCGAGCCCGGCGCGTACCTGCCCGGCCTCGGCGGCGTCCGTATCGAGGACCTCGTGCTCGTCACCGAGGACGGGTACGAGGTCCTCTCCACCAGCCCGAAGGAGCCCGTGTGAGGCTCCCCCGCGCGGCCGTACTCGCGGTCCTGCTGACCGCCGGCGCGGCCACCGCGGACAGCGTCACGGTGCAGCCCGGCGACACCCTGTGGAGCATCGCGCGGCGCGCCGGCGTGAGCGTCACGGACCTGCAGGCCTGGAATGACCTGCCGGGCGACACCATCCGCGTCGGCATGACCCTCACGGTCAACGGCGCCGCGCCCGTGCCCAGCGTCCCGGCCGCCACCGCCACGGCGCGCAGCGCCCCCACTGCCGACTGGGCCCCTGCCGGGCGCGGGCAGGCCGTGTACTACGGCGGCCGCGCGGACGCCGAAACGACCATGACGGCCGCGCACCCCACCCTGCCGTTCGGCACGTGGGTGCGGGTCACGCACGAACGCACCGGTCAGAGCGTCCTCGTGAAAATCAACGACCGCGGCCCGTTCGGGAACAGCGCCCGCGTCATCGACCTGTCCATAAGCGCCGCCCGCGCGCTCGGCATGCTGAGTGAAGGGGTCGCGCCCGTCCGCCTCGACGTGCGCCGCTAATCAAGCTCGCAGAGGGCCTCACCTCCTATGGGGGTGAGGCCCTCTGCGGTGCTCGGGGGGCTCAGGCGAGCGTGGCGCGGATGGTGTCGAGCAGCTGCGCGGGCCGGAACGGCTTCACGAGGTACGCGGCGCCCAGATCCAGGCCGCGTTGACGCTCGTCGTCGCCGCCGAGGCCCGTGAGGAACACGATGGGCGGGCAGCCCGGGCGCGCCCGCAACTGCCGGGCCGTTTCGAACCCGTCGCACGGCGTCATCACGACGTCCAGCAGAATCAGGTCGAAGTGCCGCTGCGCCGCCAGGTCCACGGCCTCCGCGCCGCTCTGCGCGGTGGACACCATGAACCCGTTCATGGTGAGCGTCAACTCCAGCAGCTCCAGAATCTGCCGCTCATCATCGACGAGGAGGAGGTGCGGGGCGCTCACGGCAGCAGACCCATCGGGTCGATCGCGCGCCCCCCGACGCGCACTTCAAAGTGCAGGTGCGGCCCGGTGCAGATGCCGCTGCAGCCCACGTACCCGAGCAGCTGCCCCTGCTCGACCGTCTGCCCGGCCCGCACGGCGGTGCGGCTCATGTGGCCGTAAATGAACGTGTCATTCCCGCTGTCCGTCCAGACGTTCAGCCCGAACGCACCGGGGCCGGCCTCGCGGACCACGCCGCCCGTCGCGGCGTAGATGGGCGTGCCGTACGGCGCGGCCAGGTCGATGCCGCCGTGGAAGAACTCCTTGTGAAACTCGATGTCCCGCTCGCCGAACATGGACGTCAGACGGAACGAACGCATCGGCCACGCGAGGCGCGTGCCGGACGCGCTGCTCGCGCTGCGCACCACCGGAGCGGCCGAGGCCACAGCAGCCGTGCGCGCGGCCAGTTGCTGCCGCTCCTGTTGCGCCGCGAGGTACTTCTCGTAGGCGGCCTGTCGCGCGTACCGCTCCTGCGCGCGCCGACGCTCCGGGCTGTTCATATACGCAAGATACTTCTCGTACTGCGCCTGACGTGCATACTTTTCGCGCAACCGTCGCTCGTGCACGGCTTCCTGGTAGGCGAGGTACTTCTCGTACTGCGCCTGAATGCGTTGCCGGCGCTCGTTTTCGACGGCGCGCGCGCGGCGCGCGAGCAGTTCGTCCATCAGGCTGTCGGCGCGCACGCCGGGCAGCAGCAGGTGATCGCCGGTGCGGAGTTCCTGGGGCGCGACAATGCTGTTGGCGCGCGCGACGGCGACCGGGTCCGCGCGGTACGCGCGGATGAGTTCCAGGGCGGTCTGCCCGGGTTTCACGCGGACGAGCAGGCCTGTCTCGCGGGTGGGGATGAGCAGGGTGTCGCCCACGACGAGGTCGTCGAGGCTCTGCGTGTCGAGGTTGGCGCTGACCAGGTCGGTGGTGGTCAGGTCGAACCGGCGGGCGACGCGGGCGAGCGTGTCACCGGCGCGGACGGTGTACGTGACGACGCCGGGCGGCAGGCGCGTGTCGGCGTCCACGGACACCTTGAACTTCACGACGGTGCCGGCGGTCAGGGGCGCGTCGGGGTTCACGCCGAGGCTGGCGGGGTCCACGCCGTACTCCTCGGCAATGTCGCGCGGGCGATCGCCGCGCTCGCTGATGGCGTACACGTACCCGCTGGTCGGGGTGGTCTGCAGGCGCTGCATGGTCAGCGGCAGGGCTGCCTGGCCGAGGTCCGGCGGGGACAGCAGCGGCACGGCGGGCGCGTGCGCGATCAAGCTCAGCGTGAACAGGGCGAACAGACGACGAAAAGGCTTGGGCACTGATCCTCCGGGGCGCAGCATAAAGCGAAGCCCAGTGAGAAGTCTAGGCCAGATGAAGACCTGGCGCCTTGACAAATGCACGCGCTCACCGGTGAGCGCGTGCATTTGTCAGGTCGGTCGGCACCTGCGCCTGGCAGGCGCCGACCCAGGGGGGTTCAGCGGCCCGTGAGGGTGGACAGGAACTCCATGTTGTTCGCGGTCTTGCCCATGCGCGTGAGCAGCATGTCCATCGCGTCGGCGGGGTCCATGTCGCTGATGACCTTGCGCAGCAGCCACATCTTCTGCATGACGTTCCCGTCGAGCAGCAGGTCCTCACGGCGCGTGCCGCTCTTCAGGATGTCCATGGCGGGGAAGATGCGGCGCTCTTCCAGGCGGCGCGACAGGATCAGTTCCATGTTGCCCGTGCCCTTGAACTCCTCGAAGATGACGTCGTCCATGCGGGACCCGGTTTCCACGAGGGCGGTCGCGAGGATCGTGAGGCTCCCGCCGCCGCGGATGTTGCGGGCCGCGCCGAGGAAGCGTTTGGGCCAGTGCAGCGCGTTGCTGTCCAGACCGCCCGACAAGGTCCGCCCGGTGGGGGGCGTCACGAGGTTGTTCGCGCGGGCGAGGCGCGTGATGCTGTCCAGCAGGATGACGACGTCGCCGCCCTCCTCCACGATGCGCCGCGCGCGCTCATGCACGAATTCCGCGACGCGCACGTGGTTCGCGGGCGGCTCGTCGAAGGTGCTGGCGATGACCTGCGCGCCCTGCACGCTCTCGCGGAAGTCCGTGACTTCCTCCGGGCGCTCGTCCACCAGCAGCACCATCACGGTGATGTTCGGGTAGTTCTTGACGATGCTGTTCGCGACCTTTTTGAGCAGCGTCGTCTTCCCGGCCTTTGGCGGCGCGACGATCAACCCACGCTGGCCCTTCCCGATGGGCACGAGGAGGTCCACGACGCGCAGGCTCAGCCCGTCGTCCATGGTGGGGTCCTCGAGGACCAGCTGGTCGTCCGGGAAGGTCGGTGTGAGGTCGTCGAAGCGCGGGCGGCGCGACGCCGTGATCGGGTCCATGCCGTTCACGGCCTCCACGCGGGTGAGCGTGCCGTACCGCTCGTTCTCGCGCGGCTTGCGGGCGCGGCCGATGACCTCGTCGCCGGTGCGCAGGTGGTACTGCTTGATGATGCCGGCCGTCACGAGGACGCTGCGGCTCTCGGCGTCCAGCAGGTCGCGCTGCAGGAAGCCGTACCCGTCGGGGCTGATGTCGAGGTACCCGCGCGCGAGCACCTGCCCTTCCCGGTCCGCCTGCCGCTCCAGGATGGTGAGCGAGAGAGCGTCCTTCTTGAGCTTGCGGTAGTTCTCGATGCCGAGGTTCGCGGCAATCAGGTGCAGTTCCGGCAGGATTTTCGCCTGCAGCTCGTGGAACGGCAGAACCTCGGCGTCAAGGTGGGGTTCGGTCACTTCGCGTCGCTCCCCTTGGTGCTTTCAGCCACCTTGGCGCGCGTCGCCCAGTCCTTCATGAAGCCTTCGAGGCCCGCGTCGGTGAGGGGGTGCTTGATCATCTGCTTGAAGACCTTGTACGGGATGGTGGCGACGTCCGCACCGGCGAGGGCGGACTGCACGACGTGTTGCGGGTGACGGACGCTCGCGGCGAGCACCTGCGTCTGGATGTCGCCCATCACGTACGCCTCCTTGATCTGACGGATCAGCTCGATGCCGTCCCAGCCGATGTCGTCGACGCGGCCGGCGAAGGGGCTGATGTACGTGGCGCCGGCGCGCGCGGCGAGCAGCGCCTGCGGCACGTTGAAGCACAGCGTGACGTTCGTCTTGATGCCCTCGCTCGTGAGGACCTTGCAGGCCTGCAGGCCTGCGGGTGTGAGGGGGAGCTTCACGATGACGTGCTCGCTCCACGTGGCGACCTCACGGCCCTCATTGATCATGCCTTCGGCGTCCAGCGCAGTCACTTCCGCGCTGGTCGGCCCCTGCACCAGCTGCGCGATCTCCTGCACGACTTCCTTGAAGTCGCGGCCCGACGCGACCACCAGGCTGGGGTTGGTGGTGACGCCCGCCAGGACGCCCCACGCGTGAATCTCGCGGATTTCGTCGACGACAGCGGTATCAATGAAGAATTTCATGTATACGATTGTACGGGAATATGCGTCTCGCGGACGTGATGTGTGTCCTGACAAGCGCCGCCGGAGCCTTCAGCGTCCCCTCAGAACCCCGCGTGGCGCTGAGCGCGCCGTACAGTGAGGCATGACCATCACGAACGAACGGGAACTTCAGGGCATGCGCCGCGCCGGGCAGGTCGTCGCCGACACGCTGCGCGCGCTGCGTGAAGCGCTGGAGCCCGGCGTGACCCCCGCCGAACTCGACGCGCTCGCCGGCCAGGTGTTCGCCCGGCACGGCGCGCAGTCCGCGCCGCGCCTCACGTACGACGCGCCCGTCAATGTATTCATCAGCGTGAACGACGACGCGGTGCACGGCCTGCCGACCACGCGGCCCCTGCAGGCCGGGGACGTCGTGAGCTTCGACGTGACGCCCAGCGTCGACGGCTTCATCGCGGACGCAGCCGTGACGGTCGCGGTGCCGCCCGCATCGCCGGTGGCGCTCCAGTTGATCGCGTGCGCGGAAGCGGCGTTCGACGCAGCCATGCGCGTGGCCCGCGCGGGCCAGCCGGTGAACGCCATCGGGCGCGCAGTGGACACAGAGGTGCGGCGGCGCGGCTTCACGGTCCTGCGGGAACTCACCGGGCACGGCGTGGGCCGCGCGCTGCACGAGCAGCCGGACGTGCCGAACTTCCCGCATCCCGGTGCGCGCTCGCGCCTGCACGAGGGCCTCGTCCTGGCGGTCGAGCCGATCATCTCCAGCGGGCGGGCGTGGCGCACCGCGACGCGCCGGGACGGCTGGACCATTTGCACGCGCGACGGCGGCCTCGCCGCGCACCACGAGCACACTGTCATGATCACGCGCGGACGCCCGGTGATCCTGACCGCCTGACCCGCACGCGGGTGCGCCCGGTGGCCGACCTTGACCCCCCACGCGCGCACCCCTACCATGAGGGCGCTCCCCCGGCGGAGCGACAATCCGCAACGCGACCGTGAGGCCAGTACGCGAGGACATGCGACCACGAGCGAGTCAGGGACGGTGAGAGCCTGACGGAACCGCGCCGCGCCGAACATCCCCTCCCGCGCAGAGGCAAGAACCGTCCACCCGGGCGCAGTAGACGCCTCCGGCCCCTCCCCGACAGCGAGGCGAACAAGGCCAGCGCGTGCTGGCGAAGTTGGGTGGTACCACGCTTGAAACCCCGAGCGTCCCGGCATTGAGCGCCGGGACGCTTTTTTTTGTTGCCTCAGGAGGCCACATGACCCTGTTCACACCCGTCAACTCCCAGCCGCGCTTCAAGGACCTCGAAGCGGACATCCAGAACCTCTGGCAGACGCAGCGCGTGTTCGAACGCACGCAGGAACGCCGCGAAGGCCAGCCGGAATTCGTGTTCTACGAAGGCCCGCCCACCGCGAACGGCAAGCCCGCCCTGCACCACGTCCTCGCGCGCAGCTTCAAGGACCTCTTCCCGCGCTACAAGGTCATGCAGGGCTACCACGTCACCCGCAAGGGCGGCTGGGACACCCACGGCCTCCCCGTGGAAATCAGCGTCGAGAAGAAGCTCGGGCTGCAGGGCCGCAACCACGGCGCGAGCCGCGAGGAACTCGAGGAGTTCAACCGTTTGTGCCGCACCAGCGTGTGGGAAACCATTCAGGACTGGAACACCTTCACGCAGCGCCTCGGGTACTGGGTGGACCTGCAGGACGCGTACATCACGTACGAGAACGACTACATCGAGACCGTGTGGAACCTCCTGAAGCGCCTGCACGCCAAGGGCCTCGTCGTGCAGGACTACAAGGTGGTGCCGCTCAGCCCGCGCATCAGTACGACGCTCTCCCGCGCGGAACTCGGCGAGGTGGACAGCTACCGCGAGGTGGACGACCCCAGCGTGTACGTCCGCTTCCCGGTGATCTGGAGCAGCTTGCCCGAACGGGCCCTCGCGGTCCTCGGCGGCCTGAACGAGGAGGACCGCGCGTCCCTGGCGCTCGTCGTGTGGACGACGACGCCGTGGACGCTCCCCAGCAATACCCTCGCAGCCGTGAACGCGGACCTCACGTACGTCGCCGCGCGCAGCCCCATGGGCACGGTCATCATCGCGGAGGACGCCGTGGAGCGCCTCAGCAGCCTGCTCAAGGACACGCCGCCCCTCGAAGTCCTCGCGACCTTCAAGGGCGCGGACCTCGAATGGGTGGAGTACGAGCCACCCTTCCCGGAGGTCGCCGTGGAACTCGGCGCTGTCCAAGCCCTGCATGAACGCGGCGACGACGGGCGGCCCGTCATGCACTTCGTGACGCTCGCGGAGTTCGTGAGTGCCGCGGACGGCTCCGGCGTCGCGCACGAAGCGCCCGCATACGGCGCGGAGGACCTGGAACTCGCCCGCAAGTACGGCGTGCCGCTGATGTTCGGCGTGGACGACCACGGCGTCCTGCAGGTCACGACCGAACGCGGGAAGTTCTTCAAGGACGCCGACAAGGGCCTGATCGCGGACCTCAAGGAGCGCGGCCTGATGTACCGCAGCGGCACCCTGCGCCACCGCTACCCGTTCCACGACCGCACCGGCGACCCGATCCTGTACTTCGCGAAGAAGAGCTGGTACATCCGCACGAACGCCATGGCGGAACGCATGGTCGAGGAGAACCAGAAGATCAACTGGGTGCCGGCGAACATCAAGAACGGCCGCTTCGGCAACTGGCTGGAAGGCAACGTGGACTGGGCGATCAGCCGCGAACGCTACTGGGGCACGCCCCTCCCCTTCTGGGTCAGCGAGGACGGCGACCTGATCGTCGTGGGCAGCGTGCAGGAACTGAGCGCCCTGACGGGCCGTGACCTCACGGACCTCGACCTGCACCGCCCGTACATCGACGACATCACCTTCGAGCAGGACGGCAAGGTGTACCGCCGCGTGCCGGAAGTGCTGGATGTGTGGTTCGACTCGGGCAGCATGCCGTACGCGCAGTGGCACCTGCTCACCGACGAGACGGGCGCGCGCGCCCTGCCCGGCGCGGAGGCGAACAAGGCGCAGTTCGAGCGGCACTACCCGGCGGACTTCATCAGCGAGGCCATCGACCAGACGCGCGGGTGGTTCTACAGCCTGCACGCGATCAGCACCATGCTGTACGGCCAGCCGGCGTACCGAAACGTCATCTGCCTCGGGCACATCGTGGACGAGAAGGGCGCCAAGATGAGCAAGAGCAAGGGCAACGTGATCGAGCCCATCCCGATGTTCGACAAGTACGGCGCGGACTCGGTGCGCTGGTACATGTTCACGGCGAGCGACCCCGGCGACCAGAAACGCTTCAGTGAGCGTCTCGTCGCGGAAGCGCAGCGTAATTACGTGAACACGCTGTGGAACGTGTACGCGTTCTTCGTGCTGTACGCGAACCTGGACCGCCCGAACCTCGCGGACGCGCCCGCCGTGGCGGATCGCCCGGAAATCGACCGCTGGCTGCTCGCGCGGCTGGAGGAAACGGTGCGGGACGTGACGAGCGCGCTCGACGCGTACGACGCGCGCGGCGGCGGGCGCGCGCTGGAGCGTTTCGTGAGCGACCTGAGCAACTGGTACGTGCGCCGCAACCGCAGCCGCTTCTGGGGCGCGGGCGGCAGTGTGGACACCAGCGCGTACGCGACGCTGCACGAAGCGCTGCTGGTCGTGTCGCAGCTGACCGCGCCGTTCACGCCGTTCCTCGCGGACGCGCTGTACGGGAACCTCGTGGCGGCCCTGCCCGGGGAGCACCCGGCGAGCGTGCACCTGACGCGCTGGCCGCAGGTGCGCCCGGAGCGCCTGAACGCGCAGCTCACCGCGGAAATGGCGGCGGTCCTGAAAGTCGTGGACCTCGGGCGCGCTGTCCGCGGGCAGCACAACCTGAAGACCCGCCAGCCGCTCGCGGGCGTCACGGTCCGCGCGAGCACCGCAGAGCTGACGGCCGCCCTCGCGCGCTTCGAGACGCAGATCAAGGAGGAGTTGAATGTCAAGAGCGTGAATCTCCTCGACCAGTACACGGACCTCGTGCAGTACAGCCTGCGCCCGAACCTGCCGGTGATCGGGAAGGTGTACGGGAAGGACCTGCCGAAGGTCCGCGCGGCGCTTGCGGGAGCGGACGCGGCGCTGGTGGCGCGCGCGGTGCGTGACGGGCAGCCGTTCACCGTCGAGGCGGACGGCGCGTTGTTCGAGCTGACGGGCGATCAGGTGCTGGTGGACGCCTCCGCGCCGGAAGGGCTCGCGGCGGCTGAGGACGGCGGCTTCCTGGTGGCGTTCGATACGCAGCTGACGCGCGAGCTGGTGCTGGAGGGTCTCGCGCGCGACGTGGTCCGTGGCGTGCAGGAGGCCCGGAAGGCGGCGGGGTTCGAGGTGCAGGACCGCATTCGCGTCGCGTTCGACCTGAGCGGAGATGCGCGCGAGGCGGCGGAGGCGTGGCAGGCGTACATCGCGGAGGAGACGCTGGCGGAGGCCGTGTCGTTCGAGGCTGGCGATGGGTTCGAGGCGACGGTGGAGGGTGGCCGGGTCTTCCTGACGCGCGTCTGAGGGTGGGCGGGGGTCTTCCCCGCCTTTCCTTCAAGAATTTAAGTGAATAGTTTCACGATAAATCGGGCTCGTGAAATTTTGCGTCAATCGAGTAGATTTCCTGCTGAGCCACAGGCTCTCTTCGCCCTGAGCGCGTTGCCCTCACGCTGCACTGCGAGCCTGGGGACGGGGACAAAGACTCTAACCCGGCCAGAACAGCAGTCGTTACCTCCCGTCGACCGAATGCCTACTGGGGTTGCTGTACGCCGGGCAAGGAGCAGAGACGACCTTTGAAAATCGTTTGTTACCACCGGAGTACGCACAAGACGAGGTTGGTCTCGCTACGCTCGGCATATGGCCTGGAACCCTGACCAGTACCACCGCTTCCGCGACGCCCGCGACGCGCCCGCCCGCGACCTCCTTCAGCTGCTCCCCGAGGCGCCGTACCGCGCCATCATCGATCTGGGCTGCGGCACCGGCGATCACACCGCCACCCTCGCCCAGCAACACCCGGACGCGCAGGTCACCGGCCTCGACAGCAGCGCCGAAATGCTCGAACGCGCCCGGACGCACCACCAGCCCAACCTCCACTTCACCCTCGGTGCGATTCAGGCCCTGCACGGCACCTACGACCTGATCTTCTCGAACGCGGCCCTTCAGTGGCTTCCGGACCACGCTGCACTCCTCGCGGGTCTCTGGACGCACCTTCGGCCGGGCGGGACGCTCGCCGTGCAGGTCCCCAGCAACCACAGCCACGACAGCCACCGCCTCCTGGGCGAAACCGCCGACGACTTCCGCGAGGCCCTGGGCGGTTTCACGCGCTTCGGCCCGGTTCAGGGTGCGTCCCCGGTCCTCACGCCTGCACGCTACGCGGAGCTGCTCGACACGCTGGGCGCCGCGAACGTCACCGCGCTGGAGAAGGTGTACCCGGTCGTGCTGCCCGGCGCGGAAGGCGTGCTCGACTGGGTGCGCGGCACCGCCCTCGTCCCGTACCTCTCGCGGCTGGACGAAGCGACCGGCGCGGCGTTCCTCGAGGCGTACCGCGCTCGGCTGCGGGCCCGCTGGCCCGGCGACCGGGTGTACTACGCCTTCACGCGGGTGCTGTTCGTGGCGCAGAAGCCTGCTTGAGCATCTGGCTGCGGCGCCGTGGGCAAGGGTGCCACGGCCAGGTGCTGTTTGCGCTGTGTCATCCCCATATGGAGCGCGCCGCCGGCCCGTCTTAGTTGATAATTTTGGTCGTTTAATGCGCTACACTCCGCCTATGAGATTGCTCCTCCCCCTCACCCTCCTCCTCACCCTGGGCGCCGCGAACGCGCAGAGCGCCACCACGCTGCGCCTCGGCGTGTTCCCGAACGTCACGCACGCCGCCGGCCTCGTCGGCATCAAACAGGGCCTGTTCCAGAAACAGCTCGGCAACGTGAAACTGCAGGTCAAGGAATTCGCCAACGGCAGCCAGGTGAACGAAGCGTTCGCCGCCGGCGCGATCGACGCCGCGTACGTCGGCCCGGGCCCCGTCATGAACGCCTTCATGCGCGGCGTGCCCATCCAGGTCATCAGCGGCGCCGCGAGCGCCGGCGCGGTCCTCGTCGGCCGCGGCGACCTGAAACTCCGCGGCGTCACCGCCCTCGCCGGCCGCAAGGTCGCCGTGCCTACGCGCGGCAGCACGCAGGACATCAGCCTCCGTCACCTGCTGCACGTGAACGGCCTCAAGGCCAGCGACGAGGGCGGGAACGTCACCATTGTGCCCATCGACCCGGCGAACATGCCCGCGGCGTTCGCGAGCAAACAGGTAGACGCCGCGCTCGTGCAGGAACCCTGGGGGGCCGTGCTCGAAGCGCAGGGCGCGAAACTTCTCGTGAACGAAAAAGGCATCTGGAACGGCGGCGACTACACCACCACCGTCCTCGTCGTGAACACCCAGTACGCCAAGAAGAACCCGGAAGCCGTGAAGGATCTGCTGCGCGGACACCTCGCGGCCATCAACTTCATTCGCGGCAGCAACGCCGGCGCGCAGAAGGCCATCAGCGACCAGATCTACGCGTTCACCGGGCAGCGCCCGGACCGCGACACGCTCTTCAAGGGTCTGGCGCGCACCAAAATCACCTGGGACATCAACCTCAAGACGCTCGGGGAGTACGCGCAGCTCAACAAGGAAGCGGGCTTCGCGCGGGACGTCCCGGACCTCGCCCGGTTCGTGGACCTCGACCTCGTCCGCAGCCTCGCGAAGTAACGCGCTCGCTGGACGCCCGCCCTCCGCGTGGGGCGGGCGCTACACTGCACGCATGACTGGACCGAAACGTTACGGGGTGCGCGCCGCCCGCCCCAAACAGAGTGGCGACGCGCCCGCCGGGGACACCCGGGGCGGCGCGAGCGGAGCGAAGAAGGCCCCGCCGAAGAAGCAGGGTGCGCCGCGCGGCGCGGCCCCGGGCGTCAAGCTCGACGCGCCGCCCGTTGGAGCGGTGTTCCGGGACCGCGACCGTGAGAAGCTCACGTTCCCCGACAGCGCCCTGAAGCGCGTCGCCGCGAAGATCCTCACGGAGCACAACAAGGCGTGGCGGTACCGGCCGTTCACGTTCCCGCTGTTCACGCCGGGCGGCAGTGAGCAGGCGTTCCACTTCGATTTCTACATCTACGACAACATGGACACGGTCGTGCGCCTGATTCTGGTCGTGCCGCGCGAGTCACGTGAAGTGTGGGACCGCGTCGGGCGGTTCAAGCGGCAGTACCCGATGTACACGTACGAGTTGTGGACCACCGAGAAGCTCGCGCAGCTGCAGAAGCCGCGCGCGCGCCTGGGGTTCTGACGCCCGCCTCCGCGCGGGGCGGCGACTGAAGGAGGGGTCGCCCTGCGGCACCCGGGCTGAAGCTCGGGTGCTGCGTTTTCCGCGCTTCGTCGGCCTGGAAACGATGCCATCCCGTAACGGGACGTTAAGTTCATCTTCAGGACCGGCACGCGACAGCTGTGAGAGCATTCTGAAGGAGCGCAGCGACCCCCAACGCCGCGCGAAACCCGCCGCCCAGCCCAACTGGGCGGCTGCGCCTCACGGCGCTCCGACGGAGAGCCCATGAACGTACGACACGGACAACCCTACCCGCTCGGCGCCACGTTTGATGGCGAGGGCGTCAACTTCGCGCTGTTCAGCGAGAACGCGCGCAATGTCGAGCTGTGCCTGTTCGACGACCAGAACAACGAAACCCGCATTCCCGTCCGCGAGAACACCGCGTTCGTCTGGCACGTCTACGTGCCCGGCCTGCAGCCCGGCCAGCGCTACGGGTACCGCGTGCACGGCGAGTACGCGCCCGAACGGGGCCTGCGCTTCAACCCGAACGTGGTCCTGATGGATCCGTACGCCAAGGCCCTCGACGGCACGGAACGCTTCGACCAGGGCGTGTTCGCGTACGTGATGGGCGAAGACGACCTCGTGATGCAGACCGAGGAGCAGCGCGGCGCGCCGCTCGGCATCGTCATCGACCCGCACAGCTTCGACTGGGAAGGCGACCACCAGCCGAACTGTTCGTTCCACCAGTCCGTCATCTACGAGGCGCACGTGAAGGGCCTGACGATGCTCCACCCGGACGTGCCCGAGGACCTGCGCGGCACGTACGCGGGTGTCGCCACCGAACCCGTCCTCACGTACCTCAAGGACCTCGGCATCACCGCCATCGAGTTCATGCCCGTGCACCAGCACGTCGACGACCCGTTCCTGCTCGACAAGGGCCTCAGCAACTACTGGGGGTACTCAACGCTGAACTTCTTCGCGCCGGACGTCCGCTACAGCGCGTACGAGAAGCGCGGCGAACGCGGCGGCGCCGTCCGCGAATTCCAGGAGATGGTCAAGGCCCTGCACCGCGCGGGCATCGAGGTGATCCTCGACGTGGTGTACAACCACACTGCCGAAGGCAACCACATGGGCCCGACCCTCAGCTACAAAGGCATTGACAACCCCACGTACTACCGCCTCGTGGACGGCGACGAACGCCACTACTTCGATTACACCGGCACCGGCAACAGCCTGAACGTCCGGCACCCGCAGACGCTGCAGCTCATCATGGACTCCCTGCGGTACTGGGTGCAGGTCATGCACGTGGACGGCTTCCGCTTCGACCTCGCCAGCACCCTCGCGCGCGGCCTGCACGAAGTGGATCAGCTGAGCAGCTTCTTCACGATCATTCACCAGGACCCCATCATCAGCCAGGTGAAACTCATCGCGGAACCGTGGGACGTCGGCGAGGGCGGCTATCAGGTCGGGAACTTCCCGGTGAAGTGGGCCGAGTGGAACGGCATCTACCGCGACGCCATGCGCGCCTTCTGGAAGGGCGAGGGCGGCCTCGCCTCGGAAATCGGGTACCGCCTGACCGGCAGCAGCGACCTGTACCAGAGTGACGGTCGCAAGCCGTACGCCAGCATCAACTTCATCACGGCGCACGACGGGTTCACGCTGCGCGACACCGTCAGCTACAACGACAAGCACAACGAAGCGAACGGCGAGAACAACCAGGACGGCCACAACGACAACCAGTCGTGGAACTGCGGCGTCGAGGGCGAAACGGACGACGCCGAGGTGAACGCCCTGCGCGCGCGCCAGCAACGCAACTTCCTCGCAACGCTGTTCCTGTCGCAGGGAACGCCCATGATGCTCGGCGGGGACGAGTTCGGGCGCTCGCAACGCGGCAACAACAACGCGTACTGCCAGGACAACGAGATCAGCTGGTTCCACTGGGATCAGGTGGACGAGGCGCTGCTGCGCTACACCCGCAAACTCATCGGGCTGCGCCGCGAGCACCCGGCGCTGCACCGCCGCAAGTTCTTCAGTGGGCGGCCCATCCGCGGCAGCGAGGAGCGCGACATCATGTGGCTGCGGCACGACGGCCAGGACATGACGGACGAGGACTGGCAGAACCCGAACACGCAGAGCCTCGGCATGTTCCTCGGCGGGCGCGGCCTGAACGACACGACAGCCGACGGGAAGCCCATCCTCGACGATGACCTGCTGATCCTGCTGAACGCCAGCCACGTGGACCTGCCGTTCGTGCTGCCGGAATTCGGGTCGGGTGGCCCGTGGACGCTGCTGCTCGACACCGCCGACGACGACGCGGGCGGCGACCAGCCCGTCGGCGAGGCCACGACCCTCGCGGGCCGCAGCATGAAGCTGTTCCGCCGCGCGTCCGCCTGAGCGGCCCGCCCCCCGGGTCCTGCCGGCGTTCGGGCCGCGCGGGGCCCGGGGGGCTTCAGCGTCCGCCCAGCGAAGGTAAACGTTCCTGAAGGGCGCGCACACGCCCGCGTGCTGCAGCCTCGTAGTGTGAAAAGCCAACGCCCCGAACGGGGCGCCCCAACCATTGATCCTGCTGGAGGGCCCTGCCATGACTGACACCCAATCCGCCTCCTCTGCCGCCAAGCCTGGGCTCGCCCCGCAGCTCGGCGCGCACCTCGTGCCCGGCGGCACCCGCTTCCGCGCGTGGGTGACGACCACGGACGACGTCGCCGTCCGCGTGAACGGCGACACGCACCGCATGGCGCCCGTCGGTGACGACGTGTATGAAGTGGCCCTGCCGGTCGGCGCGGGCGCGCGGTACAGCTTCGTGCTGAACGGTCAGGTCACGCCCGACCCGTACGCGCGCTTCATGCCGGACGGCGTCCACGCTGACGCGGAAGTCATCGACCCGGCGTTCACGTGGCAGCACGCGGACTTCCCGGGCGTGAGCGCCGAAGCGTGCGTCCTGTACGAACTGCATGTGGGCACCTTCACCCCCGAGGGAACGTACCGCGCGGCCATGGCGAAACTCCCGTACCTGCGGGACCTGGGCGTCACCGCCATCGAACTGATGCCGCTCGCGGCGTTCCCGGGCGAACGCGGCTGGGGGTACGACGGCGTGATGCTGTACGCGCCGTTCGCGCCGTACGGCCGCCCTGAGGACCTCAAGGCGTTCATTGACGCGGCGCACGGGCATGGCCTCGCGGTCCTCAACGACGTCGTGTACAACCACTTCGGGCCGGACGGGAACTACCTGCACGCGTACAGCGACCGGTACTTCACCGACCGTTTCCACACGCCGTGGGGACAGGGCCTCGACTACCGCGAGCCGCACATGCGCCGCCTGATTCTCGACAACGCCCGCATGTGGTTGCAGGAGTACCGCTTCGACGGCCTGCGCCTTGACGCCACGCACGAGATTCACGACGACAGCCCCACGCACCTCCTGCGCGAACTCGCGCGTGAGGTGCGCGCCATGCGCGGCCAGCACCTGCTGTTCGCGGAGGACCCCCGTAACCTTCCCGCGCTCGTCACCGAGGATGAACTGACGGGCGTGTGGGCGGACGATTTCCACCACACCGTCCGCGTGACCCTTACCGGGGAGCACGAAGGGTACTACGCGCCGTACGCGGGGGGCGCGGCCGCGATCGCGCACGTCATCAACCGCGGGTGGTCGTTCGAGGGGCAGCCGTGGCCGCTCAACGACGAGCCGCGCGGCGCGCCGGCGGACGCGCTCGGCGCGCCCAGCTTCGTGTACACCCTGCAGAACCACGACCAGATCGGGAACCGCCCCACCGGGGACCGCCTGCACCACCGTGAGGACGTGACGCCCGCGCAGTACCGCGCCGCGAGCCTGCTGCTGCTTACGCTCCCCATGACGCCGCTGCTGTTCCAGGGGCAGGAATGGGCGGCCAGCACACCGTTCCAGTACTTCACGGACCACCACGGCGAACTGGGCGCGCTCGTGAGCGAGGGGCGCCGCAGGGAATTCCAGCATTTCGAGGGCTTCGCCGGCGGGGACGTCCCGGACCCGCAGGCCGCCGCGACCTTCCTGAACAGCACACTCAACTGGGCGGAACTGGACGAGGGGGAGCATGCGCGCACGCGCGCGCTGTACCGCGCGGCGCTGGGGTTGCGCCGCAGTGACCCGGTCCTGCGCAGCCCCAGCCGCGACACGCTCCACGCGCGCGCGGACGGCGACGTGCTGATCGTGCGCCGCGCGGATGAGCACGGCACGCGCGTGCTCGTGTGGAACCTCGGTGGCGGCCCCGTGGACGCCCGCACGCACGCGGACGGCGGCGAGATCCGCCTGCACAGCGAGGCGCGCGACGACTCGACCCTGCAGCCCGGCGAGGCGGCCCTGCTGGCGGTGAGCGCGTGACTGCCCCCGCCGAGCAGGCCGCGCGCATCCCGCGCGCCACGTACCGCCTGCAGCTCCACGCAGGCTTCAACTTCGACGCGGCCCGCAGGGCCCTCCCGTACCTGGAGCGCCTCGGCGTGTCCGACGTGTACCTCTCCCCCATCTGGCAGGCCGCGCCGGGCAGCACGCACGGGTACAACGTCACCGACCACGCGCGCGTGTCCGACGAGCTGGGCGGCGAACGCGCCTTCACGCGCCTCGCGCGGGACGCCCGCGCGCGCGGCCTGGGGGTGCTCGTGGACTTCGTTCCGAACCACATGGGCGTGGAGGGCGGCGCGAACCCGTACTGGGAGGACGTGCTGGAGCACGGGCAGGCGTCGCGGTACGCGCACTTCTTCGACATCGACTGGAACCCGCTGCGGCGCGGCCTGCAGAACCGCGTGCTGCTGCCCACCCTCGGGGACCAGTACGGGCGCGTGTTGGAACGCAACGAACTGCAGGTCACGCGCACGGGCGGCCGCCTGTTCCTGGCCTACTGGGAGCGGAAGCTCCCGCTGAGTCCGCGCACGCTCGCGCCGCTGCTCACGCGCGCCGGGGCACTGCTGACGCTCGGCGCGGACGACCCGTCCCGCCTGGAACTCGCGTCCGTGGCGTTGCAGGCCGCGCACCTGCCGGGCGCCACGGACGCCCTCGCGCGCGAGGACCGCGTCATGCGGGCGCAGGAGGCGCTCGTCATGCGCCGCCGCCTGGAGGGCCTCACGGAAGCCGCCCCCGAGGTGGGGCGCGCGCTGGACGCCGCCATCACGGAACTGAACGCCGACCCCGTGAAGCTCGACGCGCTCATCAGCGAGCAGAATTACCGCCTCGCGTACTGGCGCGTCGCCGCGGAGGAAATCAACTACCGGCGGTTTTTCGACATCAACGACCTCGCAGCGCTCCGCATGGAGGACCCGGACGTGTTCGACTGGGCGCACAGCGCGCTGCTGCGCCTGCTGGGGGACGGCCTGATCACAGGCGTGCGCCTGGACCACACGGACGGCCTGTACGACCCGCGCGGGTACTTCGAGGCGTTGCAGGACCGCGCCCGCGCGGCCCTCGGCGCGGCCGAAGCGGACGACAAGCCGCTGTACGTCGTTGCGGAGAAGATCCTGGAGCCGGGCGAGGCGCTCCCCGCCTCGTGGGCGATTCACGGGACGACCGGGTACGACTTCCTCGCGCAGCTGAACGGCGTGTTCGTGAACGAGCGGGCCGAACGGGACTTCACGCGCGCGTTCCGGTGGTTCACCGGCGCGGAGGCGTCGTACGGGGAGACCTTACACAGCACGAAGCACCTCATTCAGCGCGTGAGCCTGTCGTCGGAAGTGAACGTCCTCGCGGAGCACCTCCTGCGCATCGCGGAAGCGGACCTTCGCTCGCGTGACTTCACGCTCAGCAGCCTGCGCGACGCGATCCGCGAGGTGATCGCCGCGTTCCCCGTGTACCGCAGCTACGTCCGCGAGGACGGCTCACGCGAGCCCGGCGACGACGCGCACATCCGCGCGGCCGTGCGCGACGCGCGCCGCCTGAACCGCGACCTCGACCCCACGGTCCTGCAATACCTGGAGGACGTGCTGCTGCTGCGCGCGCCGGACGAGGCGCACCGCGCGGCGTACGCGGGGTTCGCGCTGCGCTTCCAGCAGCTCACCGGCCCCGTCACCGCGAAGGGTGCGGAGGACACGGCGTTCTACCGGTACGTGCGCCTCGTGGCGCTCAACGAGGTGGGCGGCGATCCGGCGCTGTTCGGCACGTCGCTGAACGCGTTCCACAAGGAGACGCGCGGGCGGGCGGACGCGTGGCCGCACGCGATGCTCGCCACCAGCACGCACGACACGAAGCGCGGCGAGGACACCCGCGCGCGGCTCACGGCGCTCACGGAAATGCCGCAGGTGTGGGCGGACGCCATCGAGACGCTCAGCGACGTCGGCGAGGAGTACGCCCGCGACCTGGGCGGCGTGCGCGCCCCCAGCCGCGCCGACGAGTACGCCTTCTACCAGAACGCGCTCGGCGCGTGGACCGGCGTGACCGACGAGGCGTTCGTGGGCCGCATGGTCGACTACATGCTCAAGGCCGCGCGCGAAGCGAAGGTGCACACCAGCTGGGCGCAGCAGGACGAGGCGTACGAGGGCGCCCTCACGGACTTCGTGCGGGGCCTGCTCGCGGACGAACGCGCCGTCGGCGTCCTGCGGGACCTGCATGAACGCACGCGCGTGGCGGGCGCCAGCAACGGCCTCGCCGCGACCCTGGTGCGCCTCACCGCGCCGGGCGTGCCCGACACGTACCAGGGCAGTGAAGGCTGGAACCTGTCCCTGGTGGACCCCGACAACCGCCGCCCCGTGCCGTATCCCGCGCTCGGGCGGACCCTGACGCGCATTGAACGGGAGGCCGCGCGCAACGCCCTGAAGCTCGCGCAGACGCTGTTGAGGGACTTCATGACCGGCGACGTGAAACTGCTGGTCACGTGGGCAGCCCTGCAGGCGCGGCGCGCGCATCCGGAGCTGTTCATGCACGGCACGTACACGCCGATCACGGCGGGCCGCCACGTCCTCGCGTTCGCGCGGACGCACGGCGCGCAGGTGGCCGTGACGGTCACGCCGCGCCTCACGGCCCTCCTCACGCGCGATCCGCACGCCTGGGCGGTTGGTGCGGCGTGGGGGAGCCGCACGCTTCCCCTGCCGAGCGCGGGGGTGTACGTGAACGTCCTCACGGGTGAACGGCACCGCGCGCGTGGCCGCGAGCCGCGCCTGCCGCTCGCGGCCCTCCTGCGGACCTTCCCGCTCGCCCTGCTGATCCGGCAGGACACCTAACCTTACGCGCGGGGCCTCGCACCAGCAGGGCCCCGTGCACCTGACCATGCCCGCACGGTTGCCTAAACGCCACGTGACGGCCCGGCGGGAACCCCGCCCATCTTCACCGCGTACTCTGGGAGTGATGAACCAGTATCCCCCCTCTACCCTGTCCGCCCGTTCGGAAAGTGTTGTTCGGTCGTTCATCGGTCGCACCTACTCGTGGATGACCGCCGGCCTCGCGCTCACGGCTGCCATCGCGTACTTCGTGGGCCGCAACCCGGACCTGATGGTCAGCATTGGCCGCAGCGGCTTCCTGCTGCCGCTCGTGCAACTCGGCATCGTCATGTTCCTGAGCTTCCTCGCGCCGCGCGTGTCCGCGACCGTGGCCGGCCTGCTGTTCATGGCGTACAGCGCCGTCACCGGCCTGACGTTCGGGGTGATCTTCCAGTTCTACACCGCGAGCGACGTCACCGCCGCGTTCCTCACGACCGCCGGGACGTTCGGCGCGATGAGCGCGTTCGGGTTCCTGACGCGCCGCAACCTCGCCCCGATGGGCACGTTCCTGATGTTCGCGCTGATCGGCCTGATCATCGCGTCCATCGTGAATATCTTCATCGGCGGCAGCACCCTGAACCTGATCATCAGCGCCGTCGGCGTGCTGCTGTTCGCGGGCCTCACCGCATACGACACGCAGATGCTGCGCAACATGGCCCTCCAGGGCTTCGGCGACGCGCACACGCAGGAGAAGGGCGCCATCTACGGCGCGCTGACCCTGTACCTGAACTTCATCAATATGTTCCTGTTCATCCTGCGCCTGTTTAGCAGCCGCGACTGAGCGCCGCACACGTCAGGAAGGCCGCCCGGTGGGCGGCCTTCCTTCTTTGACGGCCGGGGCGGGGTGCACCGGCGTGAGCTGGTGGCTGACCGCCCGCAGGACCGACCTGGGCCGCCTCCACGGCGCGGGCGTATTGCCCGCGCGCCCCCCTCGCTCAGTTGAGTTTCAGCCAGTACCAGTCATGCTTGCCGATGGCGATCGGGTACGGCGCGTCCGTGATGGGCGGGAAGGACGCACCGCCCGTGAGCGTCACGGGCGTGCGCCCGCAGCAGAGCGCGCCCAGGTGCAGGTGTGCCGCCTGCGCGTTCGCGGCGAAGTTCGCGACGACCAGCAGGTGCTGCCCGTCCTCCTCGCGCAGGTACGCGAGCACCGCCGGGTTGTCCGTGTCGATGAACGTGAGCGTGCCCGTCGCGAACGCGGGGTTCTGGCGGCGCAGGTCCAGCAGGCGCCGCGTGAACGTCAGCAGGCTGCCAGGGTCGTGATCCGCGCTTTCCACGTTCACGCGCTGGAAGCCGTACACGGGGTCCTGGATGATTGGGAAGAACAGGTCCTGCGGGTCGGCGGTGCTGAATCCGCCGTTCGGACCGGCATTCCACTGCATGGGCGTGCGGACGCCGTTGCGGTCCGCGAGGCCCAGGTCGTCGCCCATGCCGAGCTCGTCGCCGTAGTACAGGATGGGGCTGCCGGGCAGGCTGAGCAGCACGGCGTTCAGGAGCTCCAGGCGGCGGCGGTCGTTGTCGAGAAGCGGCGCGAGGCGGCGGCGGATGCCGACGTTGATTTTCATGCGGGGGTCCGGGGCGTACGCGGCGTACATGAACGCGCGTTCGTCCTCGGTGACCATTTCGAGGGTCAGTTCGTCGTGGTTGCGCAGGAACGTCGCCCACTGCCCGAAGCTCGGAATCTGCGGGAGGCGACCCATGATCTCGCGGATGCTGCTGGTGTCCTCGCGCTTGAGGCTCATGTACAGCCGCGGCATCACGGGGAAGTTGAAGCACATGTGGAACTCGGGTTCCTCCTCGGTCCCGAAGTACTCCACGACGTCTTCCGGCCACTGGTTCGCTTCGGCGAGCAGCAGCCGCCCGGGGTATTCGGCGTCCACGAGCGCGCGGAGTTCCTTGAGGATGCCGTGCGTTTCCGGGAGGTTCTCGCAGTTGGTGCCTTCACGCTCGATGAGGTACGGGACGGCATCCACGCGGAATCCGTCGAGGCCGAGGTCCAGCCAGAACCGCATGGCGTTCTTCAGTTCCTCCTTAACGGGCGGGTGGTCGAAGTTCAGGTCCGGCTGACTGCTGAAAAAGCGGTGCCAGTAGTACCGTCCGGCCTGCTCGTCGTACGTCCAGTTGCTCGTCTCGGTGTCCGTGAAGATGATGCGCGCGCCCGCGTACTCGGTGCCGGTATCGCTCCACACGTAGTAGTCGTGGTACGGGTTGGGTTGCCCGTCGACGGTTTTGCCTTTGCGGGCTTCCTGGAACCAGGGGTGGTCGCTGCTGGTGTGGTTCGTGACGAGGTCCCCAATGACGCGCAGGCCGCGCGCGTGCGCTTCGCGGAGGAACACCCGGAAGTCCTCGAGGGTGCCGAGGTCCGGGTGGACGTCGGTGTAGTGCGCGACGTCATACCCGTCGTCCCGCAGGGGGCTCGGGTAGAACGGAAGGAGCCACAGGCAGTCCACGCCGAGGGACTTCAGGTAGTCGAGTTTGCTGGTCAGGCCAGGGAAATCGCCTTTGCCGTCGCCGTTGCCATCGCGGAACGTGCGGACGCTGAGTTCGTAGAAGACGGCGCGCTTGTACCAGTCGGGGTGGATCATGGCGCGAGTGTACACCGCGCGTCTGGAAGCGTTTACGGTTCAGCGTGAGAGTCCCCTCGCGGAAGGCTTCAGGGAGCCCCGCAGCCTCGTTCGGCCTCGGCCCAGCCTGCGGGCCTCGCGTACACTGCGGGCATGAACACACCGGTGAACTGGTCGTTCGGGCGGCCGTTGGAAGGGTGGGCGTGGCAGGCGGAACGTGAACGCGGGCGGGTGCTGCTGACGCACGGCCTGGCGGAATACACGCACCGGTACGAGCCGCTCATTCAGGACCTGCGGGGCCGCGGGTACAGCGTGTACGGGTTCGATCAGCGCGGGCACGGGCGGTCCAGTGGGACGCGTGCGCTGGTGGACGTTGACGCCTTCGTGGACGACCACATTGCGGCGCGCGCAGCTCTGCTGGAGGGCCGCACGCCGCTGTTCGCGTTCGGGCACAGCCTGGGGGGTCTGGTGACGGCCCTCAGTGTCCTGCGGGACCCGCGGGGGTTGGCGGGCGTGGTGCTGAGCAGCCCGGCCCTGCTGGTCGGCTCGGATCTGCCCGCGCCGGTGCGGGCGGTGTCGCAGCTGCTCGGGCGTCTGGCGCCGACCGCGCCGACCATCGAGTTGTCGTCCGCGCATCTCGCGCAGGACGCGTCCGTGGGCGCACGGTACGACGCGGATGAGCTGGTGTACCGTGGGCGTGTGCGGGCCGGGACGGGCGCGAGCATGATGCGCGCGGGCGCGAGCCTGTGGGCGCGGGCGCATACGTGGCGCGTGCCGACGCTCGTCATCCACGGGGACGCGGACCGCCTGGCGGACGTGAACGGTTCCCGGCGGTTCTCAGGGCTGGCGCGCAGCGAGGATTTCACGTACACGGAAATTCCCGGCGGGTACCATGAGTTGTTCAATGACCATACGCGGCAGGACCTGATCCGCGACCTGCTCGCCTGGCTAGACGGGCGTACGCGCACGCCCTGAAGGTTGAGGTCCGGGGGAAGCAGGGTGTCTGCTTCTCCCGGGTCGTTTCGGCCAGCTTGACGGCGGTCCGATGAGTGGCCTTGACGCGCGTGTCTGGACGTTTCGAGCGGTCGGGTGCTTTTCCGCAGATGACTGGTCGAACTGCGGCGGAATGCTGGATCGCTTGGCTTTACGGATGGTCGAGGGCAGGTGGGCGTGCGTTGAAAGGAACCTGCCTAATCGTGAGGCGTGGCCAAGGAAGCGAATCAAAACTGACATGTGAATACTTTCACGATAATCCGGATCGTGAATTTTATCGCTCTGACTGATCATGTCCCAACAGGTGCGTGGCGAGGCGCTCCAAGCGCGCACGGAGGTTGAGCGCATACGCCCGCACGCTCACCTGCTCGCCCAGGGCCCATACCGTAAAGGTCCGCTCCCCTTCTCTCGCCGCCACCAGCGCCAGCAGGGCCAGGGTTTCGGCCCGGGCGGCCCATAACACCTCCACCAACGCTGGGCCCTTCACGCTCGCGAGGGCCGCCGTGCGCGGTGGCAGCGGCGCGTCCTCACCGAGCGCCACCCGCATCTCCAAGTGGTTCTTGCGCTCCATGCCGATCACCACCCGGAACCGCTCCTCCTGCACTTCATGCATCGGCAGGTGCGGCACCACGGCCCGCTGTTGCTCCGTGAGCGCCTGCAGGGCACTGATGCTCAGCGGTGTCGGGACGGTCTGCGCCTCGCGTTCCAGCGCCTCAATGCGCGCCTGCGTTTCTGCATCGGTCATTGGCCGATTCTGACACCCCGCGCGGTCCGGCACCGCCCGGTCGCCTGCGCAGGGCAAAAAAAGGGACGCGCTCGCGTCGCCCACCGGGGAAATTGAGGGTCAGCTGCCGCACCCGCCGCCGCAGCCACCTCCGCAGCTGCTGCCGCAACTCGCGCCGCCGTCAACGCTGCCGCTGTCGCCCCCGCCAGCGTCCCACGAGAAGCCGAGCAGGCCACCGCCGGTCGTGTCGCCGCCGCTGCCCGCGGCCGTCCGGAACGCGGGGTCGACTGCTCCGGCGACGGCCATCCCGCCGAGCAGCATCAGGAAGGGCGCCAGCCACCACCCGGTGATCAACGCGACCGCCGCGCCCCCACCGAAGGCGGCCATGAGCACCCCGCAGCCGAGCGCGCCTCCGCGGTGCTGTTGCGGCTGGGTGCGCGGGTCCGGCCAGAGGTCGCGGGGCGGCACCGCTTGGAAGGTGCGCAGGTACAGATCCAGGGTGCGCAGGTACTGCTCGCGGTAGCGAGCGTCCTCGTCGGTGCCGCCGGGATGATGGTGCAGGCGCTCACCGATCACGCGGTCACACAGCCGGTCCCAGTAGTCCTGCGTGAATTCCAGGTGCGCGTGCCACGCATGGTCGACCGTGCGGCTGGGCGTGACGCTCTCGCCGCTCAGCGCCGCGAGAATCAGGAAGCGGCGGTATTCGTTCAGGACGCGGCGGGTGCGCTCGGTCGTCCAGGCCTGCTCGCGCATCAGGCGGTCGTGCAGGGCAGTCGGGAAGGCGTACGTTTCGAGGTCGTGGCGGACGGTGATGGGGTCGTTCATGGCGGTCTCCGTGGGGGTTGAATGCGCTTGGGCCGAAGGGGCATCAGGGTGTGAATGTTGCCCTTATGGTCGGCGGGGCGTATCAGCCGTTCGTCATCGGAGCGTGAGGGGCGCCTTGTGGTGTGTCTTCACTGCGTCAGCTGCGGGTCTGCTACCATCAAGAAGTTGAGGCCGACCCGTGTGGGTCGGCCTCGTTCGCGCGGGGGCGTTACAGGTGTTCAGGCATGCAGGCGGTGACGTTGAGGTCCACGCCGTCCTGGAAGCGTTCGAAATTCTTGCGGAACATCGCGCACAGTTCGCGGGCGGTGTGGTCGTACGCGTCCTTGTCGGCCCACGCTTCGCGGGGGTTGAGGACTTCGGCGGGCACGCCGGGCACCTGCGTGGGGAGTTCCAGGTTGAAGAACGGCTCGTGCGTGAAGGGCACGTCGTCGAGCTGGCCGCTGAGGGCAGCGTTCAGGAGCGCGCGGGTGTGCTTGATGCTCATGCGCTTGCCGACGCCGTACTTCCCGCCGGTCCAGCCGGTGTTCACGAGCCACACGCGCGCGCCGCTCTCCTCGACCTTGCGGGCCAGCAGCGCCGCGTACTCGCCGGGGTGGCGGGGCATGAACGGCGCGCCGAAGCAGGTGCTGAAGGTCGGCTGCGGTTCCACGACGCCGTCTTCGGTGCCGGGGATCTTCGCAGTGAAGCCGCTGATGAACTGGTACATCATCTGTTCGCGCGTGAGGCGCGCGATGGGCGGAAGCACCCCGAACGCGTCGGCGGTGAGGAACACGATGTTCTTCGGGTGCCCGGCGCGGCCCTCGGGGACGATGTTCGGGATGAAGTCGATGGGGTACGCGCTGCGGGTGTTCTCGGTGAGGCGGCCGTCATCGAGGTCGAGGGTGCGGTCGTCGCGGACGACGACGTTCTCGAGAACGGTGCCGAACATCTGCGTGGTGCGGTAGATGGCGGGTTCGGCTTCGGCGTTCAGGTTGATGACCTTCGCGTAGCAGCCGCCTTCGAAGTTGAAGACGCCTTCGTCGGTCCAGCCGTGTTCGTCGTCGCCGATGAGCTGGCGTTCCGGGTCGGCGCTGAGGGTGGTCTTGCCGGTGCCGCTCAGGCCGAAGAACAGGGCGACGTCGCCGTCGGGGCCGCGGTTGGCGCTGCAGTGCATGGGCATGACGCCCTGTTCGGGCAGCAGGTAGTTCAGGACGCCGAAGATACCTTTTTTGTTCTCGCCGGCGTATTCGGTGCCGCCGGCGATGATCATCTTGCGGGCGAAGTTTACGAGGATGAACGTGTCGGTGCGGGTGCCGTCGCGTTCAGGGTCGGCTTTGAAGCTGGGGAGGTTCAGGACCGTCCAGTCGGCGCGGAACTGCTCGCGTTCGTCGCTGGTGGGGCGCACGAACATGTTGCGGACGAACAGGCTGTGGTACGCCATTTCGTGCACGAAGCGCACGCCGAGGCGGTATTGGGGGTCCGTGCCGGCGTACAGGTCCTGCACGAACAGTTCCTTGTGGGCGGCGTGGGCCTGCATGCGTTCGAGCAGGCGGTCGAAGACGTCCGCCTGGACGGGGGTGTTGAAGCCGCCCCACCAGACGGTGTCGCGGGTGTGGTCGTCTTCGACGATGAAGCGGTCTTTGGGGCTGCGGCCGGTTTTGTTGGTGCGGACGGCGAGTGGGCCACCTTGCGTGATGACGCCTTCGCCGAGGCGGAGGGCGGCTTCGTACAGTTCGGGCACGCCGAGGTTGACGTGGATGGTGGCGTTCGGGAGGCCGAGCGTGTCGGCGACCCTGGGCTGCTGCGGCGGTGTGGTGACTTGGCTCATGCTCCCTCCGTGCGTGCAAAACGAACGACCGTTCGCAAAGCAATCGTGCCCCATTGTGACTGCGGAAACGGTCCCGACGCAAGCCGAATCGTCGTCACGCCAGGGGGAACATTAAGCGTCACAAGCACGCTAAACAGCGGAAAAAACCCCTCTTTGGCTTGTACCTCCAGGGTAACAAACGGGCGTTCCGCTGCATAATCGCTCGCAAAACCCTGGGGTTTATACGAACATGACAGGCTGTGACCCGAATGACTTTTCGATCGTTCACCCCGCAGGACCGCGCCGCCTGCCTCGCCCTCTTCGACAGCAACACCCCGCCGTTCTTCGACTCCACCGAACGCGCACTCTACGAGGACTTCCTGCATCAGCCCGAACCGTACTTCGTGCTGGAGGACGACACCGGCATCGTCGCGTGCGGCGGCCTGTGGCTCGGCGCCCATCTGCCCGAATACACCGCCGGCCTCAGCTGGGCCATGGTCCGCCGCGACCAGCACGGCCAGGGCATCGGCGCGCACCTCCTGAACGCGCGCCTCGACTGGCTGCGCACCCACCGTCCCGACGTTCAGCAGCTGTACATCGACACCAGCCACCTCACACAGGGGTACTACGAACGCCACGGGTTCCGGGTCACCGACCGCATCGAGAACGGCTTCGCGCCCGGCATGCACCAGATCAAAATGACCCGCCCGCTGTAAAACCCGGAACATCCGCGCCATTCGCACGAAATGAGGAAGTTTGCAGGGTAGAACGCTCCCTCCAGGCACCCCGGCAGGCACCCCCCCACGCAAGGGAAACGCAGAAGATTCCTGCGCACGGCCGACGGCGGCCCTCCCACCCGCCCGTCATCTCGGCTGCCCCTCGCCCTGGCGCACCGACCGGCGCCCGCCCCTGCCTTTGACCCGCGTGGATTCCGCGCGTACACTGTGCGCATGATCCGCTCTGCGCTTACGACCCCGGGGACACGCGACTAGCCACCAGCTTGCTTCGCGCGTCCCCGGCTGCCGTGAGCCGGGGCGTTTTTTTGATCGCTCAACCCTTCAGGAGGACCACCATGACCATCAACATCCAGGAACCGCGCAGCGAGCGGTACAACCCGCACGCCATCGAGCAGAAATGGCAAACCGCCTGGGACGAAGCCGGCCTGTACGCCTTCCACGAGGACCCCCGCAAACAGAAGCACTACGCGCTGACGATGTTCCCCTACCCCAGCGGGAACCTGCACATCGGCCACTGGTACGCGTACGTCGTGCCGGACGCGCGCGCCCGCTGGATGCGCATGCGCGGCTACAACGTCCTGTTCCCCATGGGCTTCGACGCGTTCGGCCTGCCCGCCGAGAACGCCGCCATCAAGCGCGGCATCAACCCGCGCACGTGGACGCTGGACAACATCCAGTACATGACCGGGCAGTTCCGCCGCATGGGCACCATGATCGACTGGTCCCGTCAGTTCGCCACGTGCCAGCCGGAGTACTACCGCTGGAACCAGTGGTTCTTCACGCGGATGTTCGAGCGCGGCCTGGCGTACAAGAAGGAATCCTTCGTGAACTGGGACCCCGTCGACCAGACGGTGCTGGCCAACGAACAGGTCGTGGACGGCCGCGGGGAACGCAGCGGCGCGCTGGTCGAGCGGCGCCTGATGAGCCAGTGGCACTTCAAGATCACCGAGTACGCCGAGGAACTGCTGGACTTCAGCGGCACCGACATGCCCGAGCGCGTGCGCCTGATGCAGCAGAACTGGATCGGGAAGTCCGTGGGCGCCGAGGTGGACTTCGCCACGGACGCCGGCATCGTCACGGTTTTCACGACGCGTCCGGACACGCTGTACGGCGCGACGTTCCTGGTGCTGGCGCCGGAGCACCCACTGGTCGATCCGCTGACCACCGACGAGCAGCGTGAGGCCGTGGGCGCGTACAAGGAAGCCGCCGGTCGCCTGAGCGAAATTGACCGTCAGGCGGAAGGGCGCGAGAAGACCGGCGTATTCACCGGCGCGTACGCCACGCACCCGATCACGGGCGAGCGCATTCCCGTGTGGATCGCGGATTACGTACTGGTCACGTACGGGTCCGGGGCGATCATGGCCGTGCCGAGCGGCGACCAGCGCGACTTCGAGTTCGCCCGCAAGTACGGCCTGCCGATCGTCGAGGTCGTGCGCCCTGAAGGGGCTGAAGCGCTGGACATGGACGCCGCGACCGAGGCGTACACCGGTGACGGCGTCATCGTGAACAGCGGCGACCTGAACGGCATGCGCGGCGGTAAGGCCTTCATCGGTCCGGTCATTGAGCGACTGGCCGGGTACGGCGTGCGCGCGAAGACTACGTACCGCCTGCGCGACTGGCTGGTCAGCCGCCAGCGCTACTGGGGCACGCCCATTCCCATTACGTATTGCGACACGTGCGGCGCGCAGCCCGTCCCGGACGATCAGCTGCCCATTGAACTGCCGGACGATGTGGAGTTCCTGCCGACCGGCCAGAGCCCCCTGAAGCTGCACCCCACGTGGAGCAAAACCACCTGCGCGAAGTGCGGCGGGCCCGCCGAGCGCGACACGGACACCATGGACACCTTCGTGGACAGCAGCTGGTACATGTACCGCTTCACCAGCCCGCACTTCGATCAGGCCCCCTGGGACAAGGACGCCGCCGAGCGCCTGACGCCCATCGACCTGTACACGGGCGGCATCGAGCACGCAATCCTGCACCTGCTGTACAGCCGCTTCTGGACGAAAGTCGCGCGGGACCTGGGCCTGACCAGCAACAGCGAGCCGTTCCGGGCGCTGCGCAACCAGGGCATCATCCTGGGTGAGGACCAGGAGAAGATGAGCAAGAGCCGCGGGAACGTCATCGACCCGGACGACCTGGTGCAGGAGTACGGCGCGGACACGGTGCGCACGTACCTGATGTTCATCGCGCCGTGGGAGGTGGGCGGCCCGTGGAGTGCGAGTGGCATCAACGGCCCCAGCAAGTGGCTGAGCCGCGTGTGGAGCCTGTACTTTGACGAGAACGCGAGCGGCCCGGCCGAGAACACCACCGAGGCGGAACTGCGGTACGCGACGCACACGACGCTGCAGAAGGTCACGGGCGACTTCGAGCGCCTGAGCTTCAACACGATCGTCGCGGCGCTGATGGAGTACACGAACGCGCTGGTGAAGGCCAAACGCTCGCCGGCGTTCGGAACGGACGCGTGGGCGGAAGCGCTGCGGATTTTCAACCTGATGCTGGCGCCCATCGTGCCGCACATCGCCGAGGAACTCTGGCGCGAATCCGGCCACGCGCAGAGCGTGCACCTAGAGGCGTGGCCGAGCGTGGACGAGACCGCGACCGTCCGCGACACGGTCACGATGGCCGTTCAGGTGAACGGCAAGGTCCGCGGGCAGGTGGAAATCAGCAAGACCGCCACGCAGGCGGACGCGATGGCCGCCGCGCGCGCCAACCCGGACGTGGCGAAGTTCGTGGACGGCAAGGACACCGTGAAGGAGATCTTCGTGCCGGGCCGCATCATCAACATCGTCGTCAAAGGTTGAGGCAAGATTGAGCGCGTCCCCTGCGTCGGCAGGGGACGCGCTGCGCTGGGGTCAGGCCTGCGGGCCGACCGTTTCGCCGGGGATTTCGTCGGTGGCGTCGTGCTCGTCGGTGGTGCCGGGGGTGGCGACGGGCTCGCGAGTGTCACCGCCGCTGGGGGTCGCGCCCGCACCGGCGCTCGCGCCGCTCTCGTCGGTGGCGTCCTGCCCGGCGGGGAGGTTCGTGTCGTGATCACTGGTCATGGGCGCTCCTTGTCCGGTTCCGGCGCAAGGCGGGGCGGTGGAAGCCCCGCCTGCAGTGTCAGAGGGCGGGGCCGGCGGCGGCGCTGCTGTCGAGGTCGTCGGCTTCTTCCTGGCTGTTGTCGCCAGTGGGCACCATGTTGGCGCCGCTGCCGAGGCCGCCCTCGCCGTGCGTGGGGTGCGGTGTGGGGTTCAGGGTGTCGTCCATCAGGGTGGAGTCCTGCGTCTCGGTCTGTTTATGGTCGGTCATGCTCCCAGCGTAGGCGCGTGCACTCTGAGCGCATGAACGGGGCCTTCAAGCGCCTTGACCTTCGCCGTTCAGGGCGCGGGCGTGACGGCGTGTTTGAGGTGCCGGGCCTGCGCGACGGTGACGTGCCCGAGGTCGGGGAGGTCCGCGCCGAGGTGCGTGCGGGCGTAGTGGAGCGGTTCGGGAATGCCGAGTGCGCGCAGTTCGTCGTGGAGGCGTTCGGCGTGGTGCGCGCCGATGGGTTCGTGATCGCCCAGTCGGCGTGGGGCGGTGCGGGTGGGGCGGGGGTGCGTGGCGGCGTGGGCGTCGTCGTCGTCCTCGCCGACGATGCCAAGGACGGCGGCGAGGGCGTAGCGTTTCATGTATGTGAGGGCGCTGCCGCTGCCTTGCGGGTCGTCTTTGGCGAGGCGCATGCGGTAGGTGCTGCTGATGAACTCGCCGCTGTCGTGGCCGAGGACGGTGGTAAGGGCCATGTAACCGCTTTCGGCCTGCGTGGGCCATTGGCTGACGCTGAGCCCATGGGTGGTGAGGGTGTCTCGACAGGCGTCCCAGATGCTGGCGAGGTCGGCGTATTTGCTGCGCAGGTGAGGGTTGGTGGCGTCTTTGAGCGCAGGTCGGATTTGACCCTGCGCTTTGCTGAGGGCGGTGAACAGCGCGGCGAGGGTGGGGCTATGGTGGAGCGTGGGGCGGTCCGACAACGACATATTCTGTTTGCAGCGTAACTCATTCTGACGTCCCCGCTCGTGCCCTCCCCCACAAGTGAAGCGGCAGCGCGCACGCGCTGCCGCCCCGGCTCACACCCGAATCAGACGCCGAACTCGGACGGGTTCAGCCCGGTCGCGTTCGCCGCATCGCGCACCTGACGCATTTCGGATTCCTCGAAGTCGCCGTCCGCACCGCCGATCACGATGCCCAGCTGAATCACCGCGCGCGCCTGATCCGGCTTGCTGCGCAGCTTCCCGACCACCTGCAGCACCTCGATCCGCCCGAAGTCGTAATCGCTGGTGAGCTTATCGCAGTACTTGTCGAAGCGGGTCTTCAGGTCCGCCGCGTTGAACACGCGCAGGGCGTCGTTGCTCATGATGAACTGCGCCGTCTTGCTGCGCTCCGCCGCGTCCACCTGACCGTCCGCCGCGGCGATCAGCGCGCACATCGCCATCGCGGCGTCCGCGAAGTCGTTCGACTTGAAGCGGGCCACCTGGTCGCCCAGCTGGTTCCCGGCGTTCTTGAGGCTGTTCTTGAGGTTGTTCAGAAAGCTCATGGCTCCTCCTTCGTAGGTCCGCCCCCAGTGTACGGGCGCGGGCGGCGGCATACACGTCGATTCCAGCGTTACGGAAGTGCCACGGTGGCCCGCGCGGCGTTGCGGTTCCTGATACGCGCGCAGTAAGGGCCAGCGTACCGGTGGGCAGGTCCGCTCGGCGCGTGGGTGGCCGGTCTGAGCGTACACGGCGCGGGCAAGCATCGGCGCCCTGCCGTACGGCGTCCTGGCTCAGCCCGTGCGGCCCTAGTGGGGGATCGCGTACCGTGAGGCATGCTCCGCGTGGAATCCGTGAACATCGGTCACCTTCAGCCCATCATGATTGGCCAGCAGCCGAAACCCAGCGGCATCGACAAACGCCCCGCGAGCGGGCCCGTCCGTGTCGGCCCCCTCGGTCTGGACGGCGATCACATCGGTGACGCCCGGCACCACGGCGGGCTGGACCAGGCCGTATACGTGTACAGCCGCACCGATTACGACGTGTGGGCGGTCATGCTGGGTTTCACCCCCAGCGCGGGTCTGTTCGGCGAGAATCTCACGCTCACCGACTTCGGCACGGACCCCGTGCGCATCGGGGACCGTTACCGCGTGGGCGGCGTGCTGCTAGAGGTGTCCGCGCCGCGCATCCCGTGCGCGACGCTGGCCGCGCGCATGAACGATCCGCAGTTCGTGCGGACGTTTACGCAGGCGCGCCGCCCCGGGTTCTACACGCGCGTGCTCGAACCCGGCGAGATCAGCGCCGGCGACGCCGTGCAGGTGCGTTCTGCACCGCACGACGCGCCGACCGTCATGGAGATGTTCGACGCGTTCTACGACCGGCAGACGCCGAGGGACGTCCTGGCGCGCATGCTGCGCTTCCCGGTGGCCGAGCGCGCCCGCGCGGATTTCGAGACGCGCCTGAACAGCTGAAGCGCACCCACGCCGCGGGGCTTTCGTGCCACCGGGTGGGTCAGCTGTACGCGTTCACGGCGTCGCCGAGCGGCTCGAACAGCGGGCCGAGGTCCGTGAGGCGCCCTGTGCGCGTGATCTCCGCCCAGCTGTACCCGCGGAACAGGTCCGCGAAGCGCTCCTGCGTGAGCCCATGCGTCCGTCCGGTCGGCGCGGTGACGTGCAGGTCATCGCCGCGCGCGGCAAGTCGGTACGTGCCCTGCGGCGTCCCGAGCTTCTGGGCCTGCGCGGCGAATTCAGCGCCGCCGTGAGCGCGCAGGAGGTTGAGCAGGGCGGGCGTGTCCAGCATGAAGGCTCAATATAACAAAGCGCCCGCTCGTCACGGGCGCTCTGTTGCCGGGAACTCAGGAGGTGGGGGGCGTGTCGCGGCGCTCGACGGCGACCTGGCCGGAGCGGGTGATGTCCACGCGGGCCCAGCGGTCCTCGCGGGGGTTGTGCCATACCTGCGTGCGGTTCCCGAGCGCGTCGGTGTGCTCGTTGCTGAGCATGAAGCCATCTGCCTGCAGAACGCGCGTGGCGTTCGTGAGCGCCGTCTGCTGCGCGAGGGGTGGCGTGGGGGTGAGGGTGCTGCCCAGGCGGAAGCCGCACGCGCTCTGGCAGGCCGTGAGGCCCAGGGACTGCGCGTGCGCAGGCACGGCGAGCGCCAGGGTCCCCAGGGTGGTCAGTAGCATGAGTGGTCGCATAAGCCCTCCTTTACCTCCGCCACCTTACTGGCCGAGCGTGAGTGCGCTATGGCATGCATGTAAGAAGCCGGACCGCTGCAGGGCGGTCCGGCTTCCTTTAAGCGTTACGAGAGGTAAGACGAGAACTGCTTGCGGAACTTGATGACCTTCGGCGTGATGACCGCCATGCAGTACGGCTGCCCCGGGTTCCGCTCGTAGTAATCCTGGTGGTAGCCTTCCGCGACGTAGAAGGTCGTGGCCGGTTCGAGCGTCGTGACGACCGGCGCGTCGAATACGTTCCCGGCGTTCAGCTCGTCGATGACGGCCTGCGCCGTCTGACGCTCCTCGTCGTTCGCGTAGAACACCGCGCTGCGGTACTGCGTGCCGACATCGGCGCCCTGGCGGTTGAGTTGCGTGGGGTCGTGCGTCGCGAAGAAGATGCCGAGCAGGTCCCGGGAGCTGATGACGTTCGGGTCGTACGTCAGGCGCACGGCTTCAGCGTGACCGGTGTCGCCGCCGCACACCTGGTTGTAGGTGGGGTTGGGAACGTGCCCGCCGATGTACCCGCTCTCCACCCGCTGCACGCCGCGGACGTTCTTGAAGACCGCTTCGGTGCACCAGAAACAGCCGCTCGCGAGAATCACTTGGTTCATGCGGGCATTCTGTCGCGCGGCGCGGACGCACACCGGGCGGCATCGCACCTTTGCGGCGCGTTCAGGGCTGCCTGAAGAAGCTGGCAGGCAGCGTGCGGCTCGCCTGGTCAAGCTTCAGGTCGCCGAGCAACCAGTACGGCAGGTTCCGGTCCGGGTTCGTGACGTGGAAGTTCCCGCTGGTGCTGACGGTCATGACGCCGTTCCAGCCCTTGCGGAGTTTCAGGTTGTAGGTCGTGTTCAGGCCGGTGCAGCGGCCCTGAACGGTGGCGGCGACGTCGCTGTACATCCAGCGGACGATGCGGGTGGGGGTGCGGGGGTCGTCCGCCTGAACGAGCGGGCCGAGCAGGCGGTCATGCGCGCGGTTGTACAGGACGAGCGTTTCAGTCTGGTACACGGGCACGCGCGCTGGCTTGACGGTGACGCCGCTGCACACGTCCAGCGGCCGCGTCGGCAGGGCGAGGGCGGCGGGGATGTTCAGGAGGAACGTACCGTCCTTCAGGGCGGCGCGGCTGACGACGCGGCCCTGCGTCATGTTCGTGAGCCACACGTACACGTCCTGGTCGGTGCCCATGAGGCTCGGGAGAACAGCGGCATTCGAGAGGTGACCCAGGATGGCCACCGCGGACGCGGACGGGGCAAGCAAGGTGAGCGTGAGGACCGTGAGGAAACGTTTCACGGTCCCTAATGGACCACGCCCCTGTCATCCGCCCGTAATGAACCGCCCCACCCCGCCTCAGCGGGACAGGAGCAGCCTCGCCACCACCAGCACCACAATCACCACGTACACGACCTTCACGAACGCACTCCCGCGCAGCATCGCCAGGCGCGCCCCCACAGCCGCGCCCACAGCGTTCGCGACGCCCATGGGCAGCCCGATCCACCACACCATCTGCCCGCCCAGCAGGAAGAACAGGAACGCCCCCAGGTTCGTCGCGAAGTTGATGGTGCGCGCGTTCCCGCTCGCCCGCACCAGGTTCATTCCCGCCAGCGCGAACAGGAACATCAGGAACGTCCCTGTTCCCGGCCCCAGGAACCCGTCGTACGCGCCGATCACGAAGGCGCCCGGCATCGTCAACGCCAGCACCCGGCCCGTCAAGCCCGGGTAGCGGTCCTCCAGGCCGAACCGCTTGTTCACGAGCACCAGCGTTCCCACTGCGAGGATCACCACCGCCACCAACGCCCGGAAGGTGTTCGGGTCCACGAACCGCACCAGAAATGCACCCAACGCGCTGCCCAGCAACGCCAGCGGAATGAGCCGCAGCACCAGCGGCTTCTCCACGTGCCCGGCCCGCCAGTACTGCACGGTCGCGCTCCCACTCCCGAAAATCGCCAGGAGCTTGTTCGTCGCGACGACCTGCGCGGGCGGTAACCCCATCAGGAACAGCGTCGGCAGGGTGATGGTGCCGCCCCCCCCTGCGACCGCGTCAATGAACCCGGCAAGAAAGGCGAGGGGCAGGCCGTACAGCAACACGTCCAGTTGGGGCACGCGTCACGCTACCAGCTTTCGCCGCGTACGTCACACCCGCGCCCTCCCCCGCCCCGGCGCGCCGACTGCACGGCCCCAAGGAACGCCGAACGGGCGCGGGGAGGTCCTCGCGCCCGTTCGGCAGGGGCTCAGGGTCAGAACGTGTAGCTTTTCGGCACGACGACGACGCCGCTGTCCGTCACCGTAAAGCCCCGCGCGCGGTCCTCCTCGTGGTCCAGGCCGATGGTCGTGCCAGGCGGAATGATGACGTCCTTGTCGATGATCGCGCGGTGAATGTGTGAGTGGCGGCCCACCTGCACGTTATCGAACACGACGCTGCCCTCCACGAGCGCGTACGAGTGCGCGTGCACGCGCCGGCCCACCACGCTGTCGCGCACGGTCGCGCCACTGATGATGGTCCCCCCGGCCACGAGGCTGTTAAACGCCTGCCCGCGCCGGTCCCCCTGCTCATGCACGAATTTCGTGGGAGCGGAGAACTCGCTGCTCGTCCGCAGCGGCCACTGCTCGTTGTACATGTCGAACTCCGGGCTCACGGAGATCAGGTCCATGTTCGCGTCGTAGTACGCATCGAGCGTGCCCACGTCACGCCAGTACGTGTTCGGCACCAGCTGCCCGGGGATGGGGTTCTTGTGGAAGTCGTACGCCTGCACGCTGTACCCGTCACGCAGGGCGCGCGGAATGACGTCCTTGCCGAAGTCGAAGCCCTCGTCGTTCCCCGCGATGCTGCGCTCCAGCAGTTCCTCCAGCGCGCGGCGGCTGAAGATGTAGTTGCCCATGCTGGTCAGCACCTGGTCGGGCTTCCCGGGGATGGTGGGCGGGTTCGGGACCTTCTCCTGGAAGTCCGTGACGCGCCAGCGGTCGTCCACCTGCATTACGCCGAAGCGTTGCGCTTCGGCGAGCGGCATAGGGTACGCGGCGATGGTCACGTCCGCGCGGGTGTCGCGGTGCATGTCCAGCATGTGCGCGATGTTCATCTTGTAGATGTGGTCCCCGCTGAAGATCGCCACGTAATCCGCGTTGAAGTTGTCGATCAGGTGCAGGTTCTGGTACACGGCGTCGGCGGTGCCGCGGTACCACACCGGGCCGAGCTCCTCGTACCGGTACATCTGCGCGGGCACGAGCGTGATGAAGTAGTCACTCAGGAACGTCCCGAAGCGCCAGCCGCGCTGGATGTGCTCCGTGAGGCTCTGCGCCTTGTACTGGATCAGGACGTACTGACTGAAGATGCCGCTGTTGATGAAGTTGTTCAGTGCGAAGTCGATGATGCGGTACTTGCTGCCGAACGGCACGGCGGGCTTGCTGCGTTTCAGGGTCAGCGGGGACAGGCGCGTCCCCTGACCGCCGGCGAGCACCATCCCGAGAACACGAGGTTGAGTCATGAAGTCCCTCCTGGCGTCAGTGTACGGGCCGGGCCTGCGAACGCGTGCCGGACGGCGGAAATCTAAAGAGGACATTTAGAAACCGCGTTCCTCCTGCACGGCGCGTCCGCCGCCACCGCCGTTCGTGGGGCGCGGACGGGCGCCCACGAACGGCAGCGGGTTCAATGTCGCCGCAGTCGCGTCCTCATCGGAGCAGCCATTGAAGCCTCATGCTCCAGGCGGGGTCATCGGTGGGAACGATTGGCTGGGGGCTGACTGGGCGCTCGTCAGGGCGTTCAGGACGTGAATGGCTTCGTGGTAGCGGTGCATCTGGGCGCGCGCGGCGTTGCGGTGCTGGCGGGCTTCCGCGCGGAGTTGCGCGAGGTCCAGGTCATCCGGCTGCAGGGCGCGCTCCAGCGCGTCGATGTGCGCTTCGACGGCGTGCAGGCGCGTCATGAGGTCCCTGTAGCTGACGAGGTGTGCGCGGGCCGCGTGGAGTTGCCCTTCGAGTTGCGTGCGCGCCTGCGTTTCGGCGGCGTGCAGGTGCGCGCGGGCGGCGCTGGCCGGTTCGCTTTCGGCGCTGCCGGTGAGCCACAGGGCGTGGTTGTACGCGTGGCGGGCGCGGAGCACGAGCGGGTGCAGGGGGACGGCGAGGGCGACGCGCGCGTCGTTCAGGTCGGGCGTGCCAAGGTCCGGGAGGGGCGGGTCATGGCGGACGTCGGGCAGCGCCTCGAAGTACGTCAGGAAGGCGCGGGACTGTTCGAGCATCAGTTCGTGATGCCGGAGTTGCGCACTGGCATCCTCGCCGCGCGCGACGGCGCCGCGCAGGCGCTGCACCATGACGTTCAGCACGTCCCGCTGAGCCTGCGCGAGTGCGACCTCGTCGGCGACTTCCTGGCGCACGTGGTCCGCGCGGAGTTTCCCGTAGCGATCCTCGGTTTCCACGCGGGCGACTTCGGCGGCGGCGGCCTGGACGTTCCAGGCCATGACGGGTTCGAGCGGCGCAAGGTCGGGGGTGGCGCGGATCACGTCGAGGCCCTGCTGCGCGACGTCCTGCTGCGCGCGCGCGAGGATCAGGGCGAGGTCACTGGCGCGCCGCCCCCACGCGGGCGGCGGCGTGAGCGGCCGGATGCCCGGGCGCGGGTCGGGCGTGAGGGCCGCGGTGAGCGGCGGTGGGGTGACTTCAGTGACGCTCGGGGCGGGCACGCGCTCGGCGAGGTTCGCGAGGGCGACGGTGGCGCCCTGCAGCCAGCGTTCCGCGCGGGCGTCGCCCACGCGGTCCATCAGGAGGACGTACGCGTCCTGCAGGACCGCAACGGCCTCGCGCGGGCCGAGGGCGCGGCCGAGAGGCCACTCGCGGCGGATGATGGCGCTCTGAATGAGGCGGTCAGCGTCGTGCACGCCCAGTTCCACGCTGATGGTGGCGCGCAGCCACTCGCGGTACGGGTCACTGCTCACGCGGGCCCCGTTGACGCAGCGCCTCGTACAGCACGAGCGCGCCGGCGGTACTGACGTTCAGGCTGTCGGCGGCGCCGCGCATGGGGATGGCGAGTTTCAAGTCGGGGTGCTCGCGCCACGCGGCAGGCAGGCCGGCGTGTTCCGCGCCGAGGCACACGGCGACGCGGCCGGTGAGGTCGGCGTCCCAGTAGTTCTGGGCGCCGTCAGGGGTGATGGCGGCGACGCGGAAGCCCTGCGCTCGCAGCCAGGGGAGCGCGTCCGCTTCGGGCAGCGTGAAGAGCGTCTGCGTGAAGACGCTGCCCTGGGACGCGCGGATGACGTTCGGGTTCTCGAGGTCCACGCCGCCGACGACGAGCACCGCGTCGGCGCCGACGCCGTCGGCGCTGCGCAGGAGCGCGCCCACGTTGCCGGGTTTCTCCACGCCGACAAGCACGAGCAGCAGCGCGTCATGTGGGAGGTCCGGGGCGGGACGCGCCGGGAGGTCCGCGACCGCGAGGAGGCCGTCCGGGTTCTCGCGGACGCTGGCCTTCTCGAATGCCGCGCGAGACAGGTGCACGCGGTCGGGGGCGTGGAGGGCGGGGAGCGCCTGGTGCGCGTCGGGGCTGAACAGCTCCTCGCACATGTACAGCGTCCGCAGGGGCACGCCGCCCTGCGCGGCGCGTTCGAGTTCGCGGGCGCCTTCGATCAGGAAGGCGCGTTCCTGCGTGCGCGCGCGGCGCTCACGGAGGCGCGTGAGGCGTTTCACTTCGGGGTTCTGCACACTGCTGATCTCGCGCGCGATACTCTGCACAGCGTCATTGTGGCAGAAAGTGGCATGCTGAGGCCGTGAGCACCTTTTCCGCGAGCACTTACCCGCCGTTCAAGCCCTGCCCGTGTGGGAGTGGCCGCAGTTACAGTGCGTGCTGCGCGCCGCGCCACGACGGGTCCCGCCCTGCCGAGACTGCCGAGGCGCTGATGCGCAGCCGGTACAGCGCGTACGTCCTGAACATCGAGCCGTACATTCGCGCGTCGTGGCATCCGGACACCTGCCCGGAGGACCTGCTCCTGAATGACGGCACGAAGTGGCTGAGCCTGAAAATCACCGGCACCGAAGCGGGCGGGCCGGACGATGAGCGCGGCACCGTCAGCTTCGACGCGATGTATCACCTGCACGGCCGGAAGCGGCGCCTGCGTGAGCGGAGCGAGTTCACACGCCTGAACGGCGCGTGGGTGTACGTGGACGGCGTCATCTCCTGAAGTTGAGTGGTCCTCCGCCGGTTGGCGGAGGGCCGCGCAGGCCGTGGTACGGTGGGGCACTTCACGGAGTGCCCCCCATGCGTTTACGGTAACCCCCCTTTGCGGTTTGTTTCGGAGGCCCGCGCGTCGCGCGGGTGGGTTTTTATACCGCCTTGGGGGACGCATGGATTGGGTTCATTCGTTTTACGACACGCAGGACGAGCTGACGGGCTGCCACAGCAGCGGCCTTCACCCGCATCATCACGCGCTGGCCGCGCGGCTCACGGCGCACCGGGGTCAGCCCGGATCGCTGCTGGAACTGGGCGCGGGCGGTGGGCAGTTCGCGGTGGCCGCCGCGCAGGTCGGACACGCGGTCACGGCGCTGGAGTTGCGACCGTCCGGGACGGTGCATACGCAGCGCCTCGCGGCGCTGCATGGAGTGCAGGTCAACGCCATGACTGGTGACTTCTACACGGCCGATCCGGGCGGGCCGTTCGACATGCTCGCGTACTGGGACGGGTTCGGCGTCGGTGACGATGCGGAGCAGGCGCGCCTGCTCGCGCGCTTCCCGGAGTGGCTCGCGCCGGGCGGGGCCGCGTACGTCGACGTGTACACGCCGTGGTACTGGGCGCAGCATGCGGGCTTCACGCGTGAAACGCCCGCGTACGTGCAGTCGTACGGGTTCGACGCGGACCGCTGCCGCCTGCTGGACACGTACGCGCGCGCGGACGGAAAGACGGTCACGCAGTCGCTGCGGTGCTACAGCCCGGAGGATGTCCGCCGGCTGCTACACGGCACGGCGCTCGTGCTGGACGAGGTGTGGCCGGGCGGGCGGTTCGACCCGCGCGCGGGAACGTGGCATCCGCGCGCGCCGCTGGGCGAGTGCCTGTCGTTCACGGCCGTTCTGAAGCGCGCGTAGGGCTCGCATTAACAGAGGCCCCGACCACGTGGTCGGGGCCTCTCCTGCCGCGGCTTACTTGCGGAAGCTGGGGTTGAGGATCTTCTTGCGCAGGCGGATGCTCTGCGGGGTGAGTTCCACGAGTTCGTCGTCCGCGATGTACTCCAGCGCGTCCTCGAGGGTGAGGCGCTTGAAGGGCACCAGGGTCAGCGCCTCGTCGGCACCGGAGGAGCGGACGTTCGTGAGCTTCTTGTTCTTGCAGACGTTCACGTTCATGTCCTGCTCGCGGGCGTTCTCGCCGACGATCATGCCGACGTACACGTCCTGACCGGCGTCGATGAAGAACTGCCCGCGGTCCTGCAGCTTGAAGATGCTGTACGCGAACGCGACGCCGTCTTCCATGCTGACCAGGCTGCCGTTCTGGCGGGTCTTGAGGTCACCGGCCCAGGGCGCGTACCCGTCGAAGATGTGGCTCATGATGCCTTCGCCCTGCGTCATGCTGAGGAACTGCGTGCGGAACCCGAACAGCGCGCGGCTGGGGATCTTGAACTCCACGCGGGTGCGGGTGCCCTGGGGTTCCATGTTGACCATCTGGCCTTTGCGGGCGCCGAGCACGCCGATGACGGTGCTGGCGTGCTGCTCGGGCACGTCGATGACAAGGTGCTCGACGGGTTCGTGCTTCACGCCGTCAATCTCGCGGACGATCACCTGGGGCGCGCCGACCTGCACTTCGTAGCCTTCGCGGCGCATGGTTTCCAGCAGGATGCTGAGGTGCAGCTCACCGCGGCCGGAGACCTTGAATTCGTCCGGGCGGATTTCCTCGACGCGCAGCGAGACGTTCGTCATGACTTCGCGCTTGAGGCGGTCATTGAGGTGGCGGCTGGTGACGTACTTGCCTTCCTTACCGGCGAACGGGCTGGTGTTCGGCTGGAAGACCATGCTGACGGTCGGCTCGTCCACGGTGATGATCGGCAGCGCTTCGGGGTCCGCGAGGTCCGCGACGGTCTCGCCGATCTGGGCGTCCTCGATGCCGGCGAGGGCAACGATGTCACCGGCGCCGACTTCGTCCGCTTCGATGCGGCGCAGGCCGAGGTGCGTGAACGGCTGCACGATGCGGGTCTTGGTCATGCTGCCGTCTTTGTGGATGAGGTTAACGAACTCGCCCTTCTTGACCTTGCCGCGCGTGACGCGGCCGAGCACGATGCGGCCGAGGTACTCGCTGTAGTCGAGGTTCGTGATGAGCATCTGGAAGGGCGCGCCGAGGTCGACCTTGGGCGCGGGGACGTACTCGAGGACCATCTCGAACAGTTCGTGCATGTCGTCCTGGGGCTTGTCGAGTTCCCGGAACGCTTTGCCTTCGCGGGCGATGGCGTACAGGATCGGGAAGTCGAGCTGGTCTTCGTTCGCGCCGAGTTCGGCCATCAGGTCGAAGGTGAGGTTCACGACCTCGTCAGGGCGGGCGTCCTGACGGTCGATCTTGTTCACGACGACGATGGGCTTCAGGCCGAGCTCGAGGGCCTTGCGGAGCACGAAGCGCGTCTGCGGCATGGGGCCTTCGGCGGCGTCCACGAGGACGAGGCAGCCGTCGACCATGCCGAGCACGCGTTCGACCTCGCCGCCGAAGTCGGCGTGGCCGGGCGTGTCGACGATGTTGATTTTCACGCCGTTGTACTCGACGGCCGTGTTCTTCGCCAGGATGGTGATGCCGCGCTCGCGTTCGAGGGCGTTGCTGTCCATGGCGCGCTCGGCGATTTCCTCGCCGTGGCCGAGCTTCAGGGTCTGCTTCAGCAGGCCGTCCACGAGGGTGGTCTTGCCGTGGTCGACGTGCGCGATGATCGCGATGTTGCGGTATTCCATGTTCTTCCTCTCCTCCGCCCGAAAAGCTGACGGCAGGCTGTGCGCCTGTGGCGGTGCGGGCGGTTGCGCCTGCACGAAAAAGCCCGCCGGGCGTTTCGGACGGGCATCCAAACGTAAATTGTAGCAGAGCGCGTCACGCGCGCGTCATGGAGGGCGTCACGGTTCACGGTTTTGCGTGCGGCCGCGCGGGTGCGCTACACTGAGAGTCCTTTGGTCCCGCAGCCCCATGGGGGGCAGTGGTGGTCAGGAGGAAGAGATACACGCGAGACTTCGCCCGCACGTGGGCGGCGCGTGGCTTCGTGGGGTGCCCTGCGGGGTGGAGGGACGAGTTTGACGGAAGTGAACTGGCATGACGTGCCGTCGCTGGCGCGCGCGCTGAACGCGCCGGAAGCGGCACTACACGTGAAGGTGAGCGGGCGCCGCGTGGCGTTCCGCGCAGCGCAACTGGTGTTCCTCGCGGCGGACGCGCACGACCCGTGCGTCGCGTCCGGGCAGCCCATCAGCGGTCGGTTCGCGGTGGCCATCGAGCGGCCCCGCGCCGGCCGTCTGGGCCCGCTGGCGCTCACCGTGGCGTTCTCCGCGCTCGGCGAGGACGCCGCGCGTGACGCGGCGCGCACGGTAGGTCGCCTGCTGGGCGCGCACGTCGCACGTGCAGAACGCAGCGGACGGGAAGCCGCGCACGACGCGGAGCACACGGCGCGGCTCGCGCAGGCGGGCAGCTTCCCCGCGTACCTGGACAGCCTGTCCCTGCGGTGGCTGATTCCGGTGGCGCTCGGCGAGGAGGAGCGTTTCGTGACGGTCCCCGCGCGCGTCCGCAACGCCATCGAGGCGCGCCTGGAGCGCCCCGCGCCGCTGCGCCTCGCGGAGTACCAGCTGCTCACGGCGCTGCATGCGGAGCGCGAACGCAACCTGGACGCCGGCGTGGCGCTGGGCGTGCCGGAGTTCCCGGCGCTGCCGCCCGCGCGGCCCAAGGTGCGCGTAAGCGCGGCGGTGGAGCGCGCGCAACAGGCCGCGAAGGACCGCGAACGCGAGCGGGAGGGCGGCCCGGACCTGCAGATCGCGGATGAGGCGCTGGAACGCGCCGTGCAGCATGCCGAGAAGCACCGTCAGCCGCTCGCGCCGGCCGACTGGCTGGCGTACCTGCTGCGGCACGGCGTGGTGTACTCCGACGCGGAGTACGAACGGGTGCGGGCGTGGCTGCCGCTCGCGCGGCGCCGGGCGCTGGACCGCAAGCTCCGCCGGCGCTTTCCCCTCACGCCGGACGAACTGCGCGACGTGCAGGACGCTGCGGGCCGCACGGCGCGCGGGGAGACGCCGCCGTCCAGCCGCGCCACGCCGCGCAGCGCGCCCCTGAACGAAACGCTGGCGCTGCGGACGTTCGCGGAACTCCTCGCGGAGGACCTCGCGCGGCACGGGTACGGCCCGGAAGCGGACGCGCTGCACACGCACCGTGGCGGCCCTCTGCGCCTGCGCTGGGTGCAGGAGCGGTTCGGCGGGTTCGCGCGCCGCCTGATGCGCAGCACGTACGAGACGCTGCCGGAGGACGTGCTGACCGAGGCAGTCACGCTGATCCGCCAGACGCTGCCGGTGTACGGCGGAGAACTCGCCACGACCGACTGAGCGCAGGCCGACTGACCCAACAGCCAGCCCGGCACACCAGTCACCACGAAGGGCGCCCCGGAGGACTCTCCGGGGCGCCCTTCTCCGGCAGCGTTGCGTCAGACCATCACGGGTTCGGTGTACTCGCCGTACACGGTCTTCAGGATGTCCATCTGCTCGCCGAGCGTGACGTACGCGTGCGCGCATTCCAGGAACGCCGGCATGGTGTTCGCGCCGGTCACGGCCGCGTCACGCAGGGCGTCCAGGGCGCTTTGCGCGCGGTTCGGGTCGCGTTCGCGGCGCACGCGCGCGAGACGCTGCGCCTGCACGCGTTCCACTTCCGGGTCGATCAGCTGGATGGGCACCTCGACGTTGTCCTGAACGAAGTCGTTCACGCCGACGATGATGCGGTCCTTGCTCTCGACTTCCTTCTGGTAGCGGTACGCGGCCTCGGCCATCTCCGCCTGGAAGAACCCGGCATCAATGCCGACCTCGACGCCGCCGAGCGCGCGGATCTGCTCGATGTAGCCCATCGCGGCAGCTTCAATGTCGTTCGTGAGCTTCTCGATGTAGTAACTGCCGGCAAGCGGGTCGACGACGCCGGCCACGCCAGTTTCGTACGCGATGATCTGCTGCGTGCGCAGCGCGATGGTCGCGGCCTCCTCGGTGGGCAGGGCAAGCGCCTCGTCGTAGCTGTCGGTGTGGAGGCTCTGCGTGCCGCCGAGCACCGCAGCGAGCGCCTGGATGGCGACGCGAGCGATGTTGTTGAGCGGCTGCTGCGCCGGGAGACTCACGCCAGCAGTCTGCGCGTGCGTGCGCAACATCCAGCTTTTGGGGTTCTTCGCGCCGTAGCGTTCGCGCATCTGGCGCGCCCAGATGCGGCGGGCCGCGCGGAACTTCGCGATTTCCTCGAAGAAGTCATTGTGGACGTCCCAGAAGAAGCTGATGCGCGGCGCGAACTCATCAATGTCGAGGCCGCGCTCGATGGCCTTCTCAACATAGTGGAAGCCGTCCGCGAGGGTGAACGCGAGTTCCTGCACGGCGGTCGCGCCGGCCTCGCGGATGTGGTAGCCGCTCACGCTGATGAAGTTCCACTTCGGGAGGACGCGGGGGCCCCACTCGAACGTGTCGATGACAAGTTTCACGCTGGGCGCGGGCGGGTAGATGAATTCCTTCTGCGCGATGAACTCTTTGAGGATGTCGTTCTGGATGGTGCCGCCGACCTTGTTGAGGTCCTTGCCCTGTTTCTGGGCGTTGGCGATGTACATGGCCCAGATGGCGTTGGCGGGGCTGTTAATGGTCATGGAAGTGGTGACCGTTTCCGGGTCGATGCCCTGGAACAGGATCTCCATGTCCGCAAGGCTGCTGACGGCCACGCCGCATTTCCCGACCTCGCCCCTGCTGAAGGGGTGGTCGCTGTCGTAGCCCATGAGGGTCGGGAGGTCGAAGGCGGTGCTGAGGCCGGTCTGACCGGCCTTGAGGAGCGCGTGGAAGCGTTCGTTCGTCTGCTCGGCGCTGCCGAAACCGGCGAACATGCGCATGGTCCAGAGGCGCCCGCGGTACATGCTGGCCTGCACGCCGCGCGTGAACGGGTACTCGCCGGGGTAGCCGAGGTCGCGTTCGACGTCGAAGTCCTGCGCAAGGTCGTCCTGCGTGTAGATCGGTTCCGGGTCGAGGTCGCTGAGGGTCTTGAAGTTGTACTTGCGTTCCGGGAATTTCTGCGTGGCGGGCGCGTAGACGCTCTGGAGCCACTGATTCTTGGTTTTCACGAGCCACCTCCGGGGAACAAACGCTTGTTTGCCCTCTCAGGGTAGCAGATGCGAACGAAACCCGTCCGTCGCGAATTCAATCAGCAACCGCCACCGCAGCAAGTCCGTGCCCGCCGCGGCCCTCCACCCCCTGCCCATTCGCCAAGCACGTCGTCCTGACGGCCCCGAAATGCCTGGTGTTACCGTCGTCCGCGCTGCCCTCCCTCTGCACCTCGCGGCCTGATACCCCCGCTTCTCTGCGACGTGCAGGCTAGGGACCGATCAGCAGCACTCGGGCGGACAGATCGTACAGGCGCGCGGGCGGACTCCCTCGTTCAGAGATGGGCGTAGCCGTCCATCACGAACGGCGCTCTTTCCCATCCTGGGAAGGAACCTCCGAGTGATCGCTGCGGCACACGCCGGGCTGTGTTCGGACCAACTCAGCGGTCAAGCCTATGTCGTGCGTGCCAGGGCAAACACCGCGCTTCCGCTCACCACACCGGCGGACTGGGCGGCGTACCCTACCTCGCCGGATCCGTCAGGTCACCGGTGTGCGTGGGCATCACCAGGGTGCTTTCCAGCATGAGCACCTGCCCAACAGCAGGCCCGCCGGGGCGCCCGCGACCCGATCGACCCGGCTCAGCGACGTGTGGACCACCAGGTCTCCCCTACGCACGCAGGGCCGCCGCCAGCGTCTCGGTCACGTGCGGCTCAGGCATGGCGCAACGCCGCGCGCAGATCCATGAGCAGGAGGCCCAGACGGTTCAGGCCGTGGCCGTCGCCGCCGTCCGCCCAGTAGGTGTCGTTGCGGGTGTGCTCGATCAGGCTCGCGTCGCCTGTGCTGAGCAGGAGCGTCCGCGCGTCTTCGTGCTGCGTGAACTTGGCGTGTAGCGCTGTGCGCATCACGTCTTCCTTCACGGCCTCCCAGTCGGCGCGGAGCGGCAGGTCCCGTCGGCGTCCGGTTTTCGCGGCGTCACCGGCGGTCGGGAGGGCGCGGATCATCGCCTGGAGTTCCGGGTCGAGGAACTTCTGCGCCTGGAAGTAGTGCTCGGTGGTCGGCCACGTGACGCCGTCCACGTGGATGGGGTGTGCGCTGAAGTTCGAGAAGGTGCCGTACGCGTCGCCCTGGCGGTAGAACCGGATCGCTTTCATGCGTTCAGGATCGCGGGCATCGCCTGCGGAGCGCATCCGCGCTCTGGCGGGGCGGAACATGCAGGAGACGGCGGGTGCATGACCCGCCGTCTCCTGTGCAGTGCGCCTACTTGCTTTCGGTGCCGATGTTCAGGGTCTGGACGATGGCGTCCTGCAGCTGCTTCTGCGTGTCCTGCACCTCGACGGTGACGCGCTCGCCGTCCTCGAGGTCCATTACGAAGTGGTCCCCGTCGAGTTTCACGCGCGTGATGATCTGCTCGTCCCCTTCGGGACGGGTGCGGGCACGCAGCTCTACGTACCGCGCGATGGGCGTGCGGATGACTTTCGGCGCGAGCACCTCCTCGACCTGGAAGATGCCGCCGCTGTTGTTCATTGTCACGTCGATGCGCACGGGCCGGGTGGCGCCTGCGGAGATCACGACCTGATCGACCGCGAGGGCGCTGATGCTGTGGATGTCGACGCTGCCGAGCGCGAACGCTTTGCGGCCGCGCCCCTTGGTGATGTCCGTGCCGTCCGCGAGGGCGGTCACGCCGCCCTCGACGGTGAGCGGCGCGGGGTTCAGGTCGTGGCAGTTGATGCAGTGCAGGATGAAGCTGCGGATCTTCGTGCGTTTGAACGCGTCCGGGTAGATGCCTTCCAGGATGCGGTCGATGATCGGGCGAGCGAGGTGCACGCCGTGCGCTTCGTGCTGCGCGCGGTGCACCTGGTTGCCGATGTCGTGCAGCATGGTGCCGAGGATCACGGCGAGGTACGTGTCGTCGAGGTCCCCGATGCCGCTCTCGACGATGTCCGGGCGGACGCCGCCGCGCACAAGCAGGTCAAGGATCGCCATGCTCGCCGCGCCCGTGATGAACGCGTGCGTGCGCCCGTGGTCGTTGTACCCGAGCTTGCGCATGGTGATGTAGTTGCTCATGTCCCAGTGCGCGAGCGCCTCGGGGTCGCGGGTGAGGGCCTCGTACGCGCGCAGGGCTCGGGGGAAGCCGGCGAGGTCCGCGCGGATGGCGCGGTTCGCTTCGTCCGTGAGTTTCGCTTTGGGTGTGGAGAATTCGACGACGCGCGCCTCGCGGCCTTCGCGGGTCTGCTCGACGTCCTGCAGTTCGCCGGCCTCCACCTTGAGGGTGAGTTTTTCGCTCTGGTCGTCGGTCATGGCGGCGTTACTCGCCTTTGAACTGCGCGGGGCGCTTCTCGAGGAACGCGCGGGTGCCTTCCTTAAAGTCCTGGCTGCTGGCGAGCAGCCCGAACAGGTCCGCTTCGATTTCGAGCGCGTGGTCGAAGCTGGTTTCCATGCCGCGGCGCACGCTTTCCTTGGCGAGGGCGAGGGCCATGGGGGCGTGCTTGAGCATGGCCTGCGCGACTTCGCGGGCTTTTTCGAGGGCGTTGTCGGCGACGTAGTTCGCGAGGCCGATGGTGAGGGCCTCGTCGGCGGGCACTTGACGGCCGGTGAGGATCAGGTCGAGCGCGCGGCCCTGCCCGATCAGGCGGGGGAGGCGCTGCGTGCCGCCAAAGCCGGGGATGAGGCCCAGCCCGACTTCGGGCAGGCCAACGCGGGCGTTCTTGCCGAGCACGCGAATGTCGCACGCGAGCGCGAGTTCCAGGCCGCCGCCGAGCGCGAAGCCGTTCACGGCCGCGATGGTGGGCAGCGGGAGGTTCGCGATGCTCTGGAGGACGTCCTGGCCGGCAAGGGCGAGCTCGCGGCCTTCGAAGACGCTTTTCATCTCAGCGAGTTCGCTGATGTCCGCGCCGGCGACGAAGGCGCGGTCGCCGCCGCCTGTGATGATCAGGGCGCCGATCTCGGCGTTGTCCATGATCGCTTCGGTGGCCTGGGCGATGTCCTGCAGGGTTTCGGCGTTCAGGGCGTTGAGGGCTTTGGGGCGGTTGATGGTGAGGACCGCGATGGTGCCGTGCTGGTCGAGTTGGATGTTGTTGAATTCGAGTTCGTCGAACATGTGGGACTCCTTTAGTGGTTCCGGTCGAGGCGGACGATGGCGTTCAGGGCGGTTTCGGTCATCAGCTGGACGCCGCGCTTGAGCACTTCGTCCGGCACGAGTTGCGGGTCGCCGATGTCGTTGCTGACGGCGGTAAGGCAGCCGGCGTGGACGCCGTGGAGGGCGGCGACGAGGAAGATGGCACTGGCTTCCATTTCGAAGCCGAGGACGCCGCGCGCCGCCCAGGAGCGGGCGTGTTCGGGCGTGCTGGCGTAGAAGGCGTCCTCGGTCATGACGAGGCCCACGTGGTGGGGAACGTCGGCGTCGCGGGCGGCGCTCACGGCCGCTTCGACGATGGCGTAACTGGCGCAGGGGGCGTAGGGGGCGCCGCCGAGGAGCTGGCGGGTGGTGCCGTCGTTGGGGACGGCGGCCTGCGCGATGACGAGGTCAGCGGGTTTCAGGCGTGGGGTGGCGCCGCCGATGGTGCCGACGCGGATGAGGTGCGTGGCGCCGAGGCGGATGATCTCCTCGGCGACGATGGCGGCGCTGGGGCAGCCCATGCCGGTCGTCTGGACGCTGACGCGCACGCCCTGGTAGGTGCCGGTGAAGCCCAGCAGGCCGCGGTGGTCGGTGTACAGCACGGGGTCTTGCAGGTACGTCTCGGCGATCCAGCGGGCGCGGTTCGGGTCGCCGGGCAGCAGGACGTAGGGCGCGATGTCGCCTGGGTTGGCTCGAACATGAATCTGGCTCATGCGGGCAGTATACGGGCCGGGTGCGTCTGGAAGGGCGTTGACGCGAACAGGCCCTGCAGAATTCTTTCATGAATGCGCTGCGTAAAGGAAGCGTCATTTTTCTCAGTCTTTTTTTTGAACATGTGCGCCTGCAGGCGAAAAAATTCGCTCATTCAAAGACCATACTCTCTCATTTTTTTCTCAGAACCTAAAACCTGACTGGTTCCTGTTCAACGCACGTGAGGAACGCCCACCCCGTCAGGGCCGTAATTCATGCTTCGCTCACGGCGCGTCCTTACGGTGTGGCACAAGTGTTCGGGCACCAGACCGAACGCACCGGAGGAACCCATATGCGTAAGAACGTGCTGATTCTCACTACCCTGACTGCCGCCCTCGGCCTCGGCGCTGCCAGCGCCCAGACCAACACCACCACGACCACCACTGCTGCCAGCCAGGTCACGACCTTCAGCGACGTCCCCGCCGGCCACTGGGCCAAAGACGCCGTGGACGTCATCGTTCAGCGCGGCCTCATCCAGGGCTTCCCCGACGGCACGTTCCGCGGCAACGAGAACCTCACCCGCTACCAGGCGGCGCTGATCTTCTACCGCCTCCTCCAGACCGGCGCGCTCGGCGGCAGCAACCTCAGCAGCGCCGACCTCGCCACCATCACCCGCGGCATGCAGGACGTCGCGACGGAACTGGCCGCCGTCAGCAGCCGCCTCACCGACCTCGAGCGTCTCACCGCTGACCAGCAGGCCCGCATCACCGCGCTGGAGTCCCAGATCGCGAACATCGGCACCGGCACCGGCGGCGACACCACCGCCCTCACGGCCCGCATCGACGCGCTCGAAACCGCCATCCGCAACATCCCTGCTGGCCCGGCGGGCCCGGCCGGCCCCGCTGGCGCCGCCGCGAACACCGCCGACCTCGAAGCGCGCCTCGCCGCCCTCGAAGCCCGCGTGAACGCCGGCACCAACACCACCACCGGTACGACCACCACGGGCACGACCACCACCACGCCCACGCCGTCCGATACGGTCGTTATTGGTGACACCACCCCCACCACGGTCAGCACCGGCGACACCAACAACCTGTACGTCGGCCTGAGCGCCGGCTGCGCGAACGCCACCGGCTGCACGCAGCTCAGCTACGGCGCCGTCATCGGCACCAAACAGCTCTTCGGGCCGATCGGCGCGCGCGTCGCGGTCGAGTACCAGCCCAACAACGGCACCATCAGCGGTGACGTGAACGCCACCTACACCCTCGGTGACGGCAACCTGCAGCCGTACGTCGGCGTTGGCTTCGGCCTGAACAGCAGCCGCACCTCGGCCGGCGGCAACGTCAACAGCTACTACGCCAACGGCCTGGTCGGCGTGGACTACAAGTTCACGGACAGCCTCGGCGCCTTCGCCGAAGTGAACGGCCGCTACTACCTCTCCAACGCGAACCCCGCCGGCACCAACACCACGGCCAACTTCGGCCTGGGCGCCAAGGCCGGCCTGAAGTTCTTCTTCTAAACTTCTGACTTCCAGGGGCCGCGCATACGCGCGGCCCCTGGTGCGTTTAGTGCAGGTGGCCGTCTTCGAGGTGGAGGGTGCGGTCGGCGCGCGCGGCGAGGCGTTCGTCGTGCGTGACGAGGAGCACGCCGGTGTCGTTCGCGCGGGCGAGGTCGAGGAGCAGGTCAGCGACGCGGTCGGCGTTGGCGCGGTCGAGGCTGCCGGTAGGCTCGTCGGCGAGCAGGAGCGCGGGGTGCGTCATGAGCGCGCGGGCGAGCGCGGCGCGCTGGCGTTCACCGCCGCTGAGCGCGCCGGGGTAGAGGTGGGCGCGGTCCGTGAGGCCCACGCGGGCGAGGAGTTCGTCGGCGCGGGCGCGGAGGTCCACGCCGAGCAGTTGCGCGGGCACGAGCAGATTCGCGTGGACGGTGAGGTCCTGGAGGAGGTAATGATGCTGGAACACCAGGCCGACGCGGCGTGTGCGTTCGTGGGCGCGGGCCTGGGTGCTGAGGGTGTCGGCGCGGACGTCCGCCCAGTGGATTTCGCCGCTTTTTGGGGTGTCGAGGCCGCCGAGGAGGTGCAGCAGGGTGCTTTTGCCGCTGCCGCTGGGGCCGCTGACGGCGACGACCTCGCCGGGCTGGACGCTGAGGGTGACGCCGTGCAGCACGGGCGTCTGGCCGTAGGCGTGGTGCACGGCGCGGGCGTGGAGGGCGGGGGGCGTCATACGTGGCGTATGGTAGCGGGACTTCCGCCTGACGGGGATGAGCGGTAGGATGCGTGGCGATGTCGAGGCGTGATGATCTGCTGCGTTCCCCGCTGTTCAAGGACCTCCCGGCGGACGCCATTTCGATGGTTGAGCGTGCGGTGACGGAACGCCGTTATGAAGCCGGTGAGACGCTGCTGTCGCAGGAGGCTCAGGGTGAGGCGTTACATATCATCACGTCCGGCGTGGTGCGCGTGAGCCGCGTGAGCGTCGGTGGGCGTGAGCGGGTGCTGGGGTACCTGTACGCGCCGGCCGTGGTGGGTGAGATTGCGGTGCTGGTGACGAGTGAGCGTGTGGCGAGCGTCGTGGCGATCGAGCCGGTGCGCGCGCTGATGCTGTACCGCGAGCATTTCGTGCAGGTGATGCGGCGGTACCCGGAGGTGCTGTGGAACCTCGCGCGGGTGCTGGCGGAGCGCGTTACGCAGATCAATGATGAGTTGATTGCGCTGGGCGTGAACACGGAAGCGGCGATGAGTTACGCGCTGTTGACGCTGTACCGTCAGCGGCTCGCGGCGGGCGTGAAGGACCCGGCGTTCCTGCCGCTCACGCAGGGGGACCTGATGGCGCGCCTGTCGAGTTCGCGGGAGACGATCTCGCGGGTGCTGCGGAAGCTGGAGGAGGAGCGGCTCGTGAAGGTCGTGACGCTGAGCAGCCGCGCGAAGAGCGGTGATGATGATGAGGGTGGCCGCGCGACGGGCATTCAGCTGCTGGACGAGGAGGGCCTGGAAGCGCTGGTCTTCGGCCTGGACCGCACCCAGTAACGGTAAGGAACGAGGGGCACCCCACACGGGGTGCCCCTCGTTCTTGTGGCCTGCGTTCAGGCGGTGGTGGGTTCCTGGGCGTGGCGGGCCATGAGGGCGCGGCTGATGATGAGGCGCTGCACTTCGCTGGTGCCTTCGCCGATGCGGGTGAGGCGGTTGTCGCGCCAGTAGCGTTCGACGGGGTATTCCTTGATATAGCCGTACCCGCCGAGCATCTGGATGGCGTCGTCGCAGGCCTGCACGCCGACTTCGGTGGCGTACAGTTTGGCGCGGGCGGCAGCGACGGTGAAGTCCCGGCCGGCGTCCTTGAGGTCAGCGGCTTTGCGCAGGAGCAGACGGGCCGCTTCAAGGTGGGTGTCCATGTCGGCGAGTTTGAAGGCGATGGCCTGGTTGTGCGCGATGGCCTTGCCGAACTGTTCGCGTTCGAGGGTGTAGCGGGTGGCGAAGTCGAAGGCGGCGCGGCCCAGGCCGAGGCCCATGGCGCCGATGCCGATGCGGCCGCCGTCGAGGACGCGCATGACATCCTTGAATGCCTGGCCGCGGGTGCCGAGCAGGGCGGTTTCGGGGACGCGCATGTCCTCGAAGATGAGTTGGGCGGTGTCGCTGCTGCGCAGGCCGAGTTTGTCTTCCTTGCGGCCGATGCTGAAGCCCTGGACTTCGTCGCGGTTGAAGACGAAGGCGCTGATGCCGTCGTTTTTGCTGCGGCCGGGGCGGGGGGCGTCGGTGCGGGCAAGGATGACGTACGTGCCGCCGACGGAGCCCTGCGTGATGAAGTTCTTGCTGCCGTTGATGATCCAGCTGCCGTCGGGTTGTTGTTCGGCGCGGGTCTGGAGGCCGCCGCTGTCGCTGCCGCTGCCGGGTTCGGTGAGGCCCCAGGCGCCGAGTTTGCGGGCGCTGGCGAGGTCGGGGAGGAACTTCTGTTTCTGCTCTTCGGTGCCGCCGATGAGGATATGGCCCTGGCAGAGGCTGTTGTGGCTGGCGACGGTGAGGCAGAGGCTGCCGTCGACGGCGGCGATCTCTTCGATGATGAGCGCGAAGGTGGCGGTGTCGAGGCCGGCGCCGCCGTACTCTTCGGGCGTCTGGGCGCCCATGATGCCGAGGTCGCCGAGTTCGCGGACGATGTCGAGGGGGAATTCGCCGGTCTGGTCGCGTTCGGCGGCGCCAGGCGCGACTTTTTGTTTGAGGAAGGCGGTGAGGGCGCTCAGGATGGTGCGCTGGTCGGCGGTCAGGTCGTGCATGGGTTCCTCCGTGGTGCGTAGATGCCTCAGCCTAACAAACAACCGTTAGGGCCGCAACGCGGAACTGTGGTGCGGGGCGCTGAGCGGCGCGCCGGCTTCATGAAGGTGAGATTGTGCATGTATACCGCGCGCGGCACGTCACTTCCCTACACTGGGAAACATATGAAGGCCTGGACCATCGCCCTCTCCTCTCTCGCCCTGCTCGGCGGCGCCCTCGCCCTGGGTGCCGTGGCCAGCAGCAACGACACCATTGCCCCCGGAATTCATGTGGGCGGCGTCGACCTCGGCGGCCTCGATGAACGCGGGGCCCTGCAGGCGCTCCAGGCCCACACGCCGAGCGCGCCCGACGTGACCGTACGCGCCGCCGGCCGCTCGTGGGTGGTGCCCGCCGCCGACCTCGGCTGGGCGCCGGACCCGCAGGCGAGCATCGACGCGGCGGTGCAGGCCTCCCGTGACCGTAACCTCGGCGCGCGCGTCATGGCGGCGCTCGGCCAGGCGGACACCGTGGAGTTGCCGCTGCGCGCCCGCGTGAACGTTGCTACCACCCGCCAGAAGCTCGCGGCGCTCGTCAAACCGCTCGAGACAGCGCCGGTGGACGCGCGCATCGTGTTTGACAAGACCCGCTACACGGTCGTACCGGACCGCCCGGGCGTACTCGCGGACGTGAGCGCGGCCGCGAACACCTACGCCGCGTCGCCGGACGCGACCACGCTCGAGGTGAGCGTCAGCAAGCGCTCGGCGGCCCTGACGGCCGCCGCCTTGCAGGTACAGGTGGACGCCGGGAACAAACTGGTGCGGCCCATGACCTTCACGCTCGGGGAGCGGAAGACGGCCCTCACGGCGCTGCAGGTCGCGAACCTGTTCTGGGTGCGCGCCAAAGGCATCGAACTGGATGAGGCGGCCATCACGCGCGCGATGAAGACCATCACGAGCAACGTGGACCGCCCCGCACGCAACGCCCGGTACGCCCTCCAGGGCGGCGCGCTCGTGCGCGTGAAGGAACAGCCGGGCGTCGTGACGGACGTCAAAGCCGCGCTTCCGCTGCTGCGTAAGGCGATCACGACGCCGAGCCTCGCAACCATGGCGCTGCCCAGCACGACGCAGGCCCCAACACTCACCGTGAATGCCCTGCCGGAAGTCAAGAAGCTGACGCTGATCGCCACGGGCAGCAGCACGTACTACGGGTCGAGTGGCGCGCGCGCCACGAACGTCTCGGTCGCCGCCAGCAAGATCAACGGCGCGGTCGTCGCGCCCGGCGAGACGTTCAGCTTCCTGAATGCCCTGGGCAGCATCTCGCCCGAGAACGGCTTCGTGGGGGGCCTGATCATCAGCGGGGGCCGCACGGTGGACGGCCTGGGCGGCGGCGTCTGCCAGGTGAGCACCACCACGTTCCGCGCGCTGTATCAGGCGGGCCTGCCGGTCGTGGAACGCAACCAGCACGCGTACCGCGTCCACTACTACGACCCGCAGGTGGGGTTCGAGGCGGCCGTGTACGACCCGGGCCTGGACCTCAAAATGAAGAACGACACGAACGGCCCGATCCTGATTCGCACCGTGAACCACCCGGCGCAGCAGCGCCTGGAAGTGCAGGTGTGGGGCCTGCCGCAGACCCGCAAGGTCACGGTTTCGCCCGCGACGATCCTGGCGCGCATTCCGCACCCGGCGCCGCAGTACGTGACGACGCCGAACCTGCGGCGTGGGCAGACGCGTCAGGTGGACTGGGCGGTGGACGGGTACAACCTGTACATCACGCGGACCATCCGGGATGGCGGCACGGTCCGAACGGACAAGGTCAGCACGAACTACAAGCCGTGGCGGGCCGTGTACGAGGTCGGCTCCAGCTGAGCACTGTCAGGCAGCGGGGAGAGCACAAGCTCTCCCCGCTGCCTCTTGAGGGAATCTTGAGCTGCGCGCCTGCAACGCGCCGCGCGCGAGTACATTCCGGGTGTGCCTCATCGTCCCACGGAACCCCTTCCGAACCGCCCCAACGGGTACGTGGAACTGGAGCGGTACAGCAGCTTGCGGCGCCTGTGGACGTACCTCGACGCGGCGGAGCGCGCGGGTCGGCAGGTGACGACGCCGCGCGGCGCGCCGGAGGGGCAGTGTCGGCGGCGCATCAGTGGCTTCGAGCTGCCGGCCGCCGGGCCGCTGCTGGACTTGGACCGCGTGACGGCCAGTCTGGACGACGGGTTCGAGGTGCATCCGGCGCTCACGGCCCTGCTGGGCGGAGACGCCGCGCCGCTGCGCGCGCTGATGGACGAGGCGTATCTGCTGTCAGTGGTGTTCGTGCTGGCGTTCACGCGGGACCGGGACCTGATCCTGAAACCGGAATTGCAGTACGTCCCGCGTGGGGGTGGCGCGCCGGCCCTCTCGCGGGACGTGACGCTGGTGCCGCGGCGGTTCACCCGCGATGAGTTGCGGTACCTGCTGGAACGCGCCTGCCACCTCGCCTAGGCGCCCGCGGACGCACTTGTTGTCCCCCGCACAGTAACGTGGGTGTCGACCTGCCAAATGCGCGCTGACGCGGCCGAAACAGTAACATGAACAGTGCCCAGCCACGCCCCGAGGGGGCGCGGCCGTAAGGAGGAAGTTCACATGGCGATGAACCTGTTCGGCGCCCGCGACGTGCTCAACACCAGCGCAGGCCAAAAGCTCTACTACTACCGCCTCGACAAACTCCAGGAACAAGGCCTGGACGTCGACAAGCTCCCGTTCAGCATCAAGGTGCTGCTCGAAAGCGTGCTGCGCGAAGCGAACAACTACGACGTGACCGAGGACGACGTCAAGAACGTCGCCAACTGGAAACCCGTCAACCCGGAAATCGAGATTCCCTTCAAGCCCGCGCGCGTGATCCTGCAGGACTTCACCGGCGTGCCCGCCGTTGTGGACCTCGCCGCGATGCGCACCGCGATGGTCGAGCTCGGCGGCGACCCCAGCAAGATCAACCCGCTGATCCCCGTGGACCTCGTCATCGACCACAGCGTGCAGGTGGACGAGTTCGGCACGCAGTTCGCCCTCGCGAACAACATGGCGCTCGAATTCGAACGCAACCGCGAACGCTACGAGTTCCTCCGCTGGGGCCAGCAGGCGTTTGACAACTTCGGCGTCGTCCCCCCCGCGAGCGGCATCGTGCACCAGGTGAACCTGGAGTACCTCGCCAAGGGCGTCCAGAGCCGCCCCGAGGATGACGGCGTCGTCGTGTACCCCGACAGCCTCGTCGGCACTGACAGCCACACCACCATGATCAACGGCCTCGGCATCGTCGGCTGGGGCGTCGGCGGCATCGAAGCGGAAGCCGTCATGCTCGGCCAGCCCATCTACATGCTGATGCCGGAAGTGGTCGGCTTCAAGATCACCGGCGCGATGCCTGAAGGGGCGACCGCCACCGACCTCGCGCTGCGCGTCACCGAAATGCTCCGCAGCGCCGGCGTGGTCGGCAAGTTCGTGGAGTTCTTCGGCGCGGGCCTCAGCAACATGACCCTCCCGGACCGCGCGACCATCGCGAACATGGCACCCGAGTACGGCGCGACCATGGGCTTCTTCCCCGTCGACGACGAGGCGCTGCGGTACCTGCGCCGCACTGGCCGTCTCGAGGACGAAATCGAACTGGTCGAGGCGTACTACAAGGCGCAGGGCATGTTCCGCACCGACGAGACGCCGGACCCCGTGTTCAGCAGCGTCATCGAACTGGACCTCGGCACCATCGTGCCGAGCCTCGCCGGCCCCAAGCGCCCGCAGGACCGCGTGGACCTCAGCGGCATGCACACCGTGTTCGCGGAAGCGCTCACGGCGCCCGTCAAGGCGCGCGGCTTCGAGCTCAGCGAAGAGCAGCTCGGCGCGACCGGCACCATCCCCGGCACGGACATCCAGATCGGGCACGGCGCGGTCACGCTCGCCAGCATCACCAGCTGCACGAACACCAGCAACCCCAGCGTACTGATCGCCGCGGGCCTCGTCGCCAAAAAAGCCGTGGAGAAGGGCCTCACCAGCAAACCATGGGTGAAGACCAGCCTCGCGCCCGGCAGCCGCGTTGTGACCGAGTACCTCGAAAACGCCGGCCTGCAGACGTACCTCGACCAAATCGGCTTCAACACCGTCGGGTACGGCTGCATGACCTGCATCGGCAACAGCGGCCCGCTGCCCGAGCCGATCGTCGCCGCCATCAACGAAGGGGACCTCGTAGTCGCCAGCGTGCTGTCCGGCAACCGCAACTTCGAAGGCCGCGTGAACCCGCACATCCGCGCGAACTACCTCGCCTCGCCGCCCCTCGTCGTCGCGTACGCCCTCGCCGGCACCGTCGTGAACGACATCGTGAACGACCCCATCGGTCAGGACCAGGACGGCCAGCCGGTGTACCTGCGTGACATCTGGCCCAGCAACGCGGAAATCCAGGACATCATGGATCGCGCCATCACCGCCGAGATGTTCAAGCGCGTGTACGACGGCATCGAGAAGAGCAACCAGGACTGGAACGCCATTCCCGTCAAGGAAGGCGCGCTGTACGAGTGGAACGAGGACAGCACGTACATCCAGAACCCCCCGTTCTTCGAGAACCTCGGCGGCGGCATCGCGGACATCAGCAGCATCAGTGGCGCGCGCGTCCTGGTGAAGGTCAGCGACAGCGTCACCACCGACCACATCAGCCCCGCCGGCAGCTTCAAGGCGGACACCCCCGCCGGCCGGTACCTGGTCGAGCACGGCGTGCAGCCCCGTGACTTCAACAGCTACGGCAGCCGCCGCGGCAACGACCGCGTGATGACGCGCGGCACGTTCGCGAACATCCGCCTGAAGAACCAGCTGGCGCCCGGCACGGAAGGCGGCTTCACCACCAACTTCCTGAACGGCGAAGTGACCAGCATCTTCGACGCCAGCACCGCCTACAAGGACGCGGGCATCCCGCTCGTCGTGCTGGCCGGCAAGGACTACGGCATGGGCAGCAGCCGCGACTGGGCCGCGAAGGGCACGTTCCTGCTCGGCGTGAAGGCCGTGATCGCGGAGAGCTTCGAGCGCATTCACCGCAGCAACCTCGTCGGCATGGGCGTCCTGCCCCTGCAGTACAAGGCCGGCGAGAGCGCCGAAACGCTCGGGATTGACGGCACGGAAACCTTCCACTTCGACCTGCCGGCGGACCTCAAACCCCGTCAGGACGTGAAGGTCACGCTGACTGACAAGGACGGCCACACCCGCGACATCACCGTCGTGTGCCGCATCGACACGCCCGTCGAGATCGACTACTACAAGAACGGCGGCATCCTCCAGACGGTGCTGCGCAGCATCCTCAAGAAGACCAACGAAGTCCAGGCGTAAGCCCGGCGTTCTCAGGGAGGGCCGTTCCTGCATACAGGAGCGGCCCTCCCCTTTCAAGCGCAGGTGCGCCGCCCGGGGTGGCGTCCGTCCTTAGGCTGAGCGCATGCGGACATGGATGATGGCCAGTGTGTTGATGATCGGCAGCGCGAGTGCGCACCGCCTGGAAGCCCTGCGTGACAACGTCGGGAACCGACTGAAGCTTCCCGTGGGCGACTGGGGGCGGTATGAGGGCGTGCAGGCAAAGCTGCGCGCCGGGAACTTCGCGGCAGTGCAGGCGTATGCGCAGAAGCCGGACCTGACGCTGATCGAGGCGGGGTTGGTGGTGTACTTCGCGGGGTCCAAGGGATTCGCGGAGGGCGCGTATGATGCGCGGACGTCCTTCCTGTTCACGCGCGCCGCGGCGGACGTGTACCTGGACGCCCAGGCGAACCTGAACATGGCGCGGCTGTCGCAGCGCGGCTCAGATTTCGGTGGGCTCCTGAAGGCCAGTCCGGAGTTGACGTTCCTGTACCTGAACCGGGCGTGGGAAGCGGGCAGCGTTCTGGCGGAGCACCCGAATGGGCGGGCGCAGTGGTCGCTGATCGTGAACGCGTCGCTGGGGTTGGCGGACGGGTTTTACGCGGCGGGCCTGAACAATGAGTTCCCGACCCAGCAGACGCTCAGGCGCCTGCGCCCGGAGCTTCTGAAGTTCCGGGCGGCGTTCGGCGCGCTCTATGGTCTGCAGGTGCCGTCGGCGCCCACCACGGTCATGGAACGCCACTACGACTATTGATCCCGGTACAGGTTGAGGCGGTGGTTGTCGAGATGCCATGGCGTGCGGCTGTGCCGTTGCTGAGGAGCACCTTGCGGGCCAACCTCTCTGACTGCCACCGATATCAGGTCACGTGAGCAGAGGCGCCCCTTCTTGCGAAGGGGCGCCTCTGCTCACGTGACTCAGGCGGGGGGGGCGTCGCTGGTGGGCGCGGCGCGCATGTGGTGGACGTACAGGACCACGAGGTACACGGCGTACAGGAGCAGCATCGTGAACAGGCCAGTATTCGGCATCCAGTAGTTGGTGAGGGCGCCAACCACGAGGAACAGCGTGAGGGTGAGCAGCAGCATGGGGCGCTTCTGGGGTCGGTTCAGGTAGCCCCAGCTGCCGCCGAAGGTGGCAAACAGGAGGGGGCCGAGCATGGTGAGGAGGCCTTCTTCGTTCACTCCATTACGATGCCTGAACGGCGCGCATGAGAAGGCGCATTGCTTAACAATTCTTTAGGTTCACCACACATTGTGATCAGCTGATGTGAAAAATCTGATCGTTGGCGTTACAGGCGCGCGCGCTCCAATCGCTCAGGATCCACGCGCAACCCCTCCAGATCACGCAACGCCAACCACCCATCGCGGAACACCAAGTCCTCATTCAGCAGGTCGGCGCTGAGTTTCAGCGGGAAGCTCAGTTCGCTCGGCTCCGTCACGACGTCATGGCTGGCGAGCAGCGCCGCGTGAATTGTGCCCACGCCGGTGCTCGCCTGACTGCCGATCATGACGCCCTTGCCCGCCACGCCCGCCGCGTGCATCATGGCGAGGCTGTCCGTGAAGCCCGTGCGGGCCGTCTTGACGTTCAGGACGTCGAAGGTGTCGAACTCCAGTTCACGCTCCAGGTCGGCGGGCGTGAACGCGCTGTCATCCGCGATGATCGGCAGCAGCCCACGCGCATGCAGGTCCGCGCGGGCCCGCAGGTTCCGCGCGGGCAGGGGCTCCTCCACGTAAAGCAGGCCCGCGTCACGCATGGCGGCGAGCGCGGCCGGCGCGCCTTCCGGGGTGAGCGTCTCGTTGCTATCCGCGTACAGCTGCACGTCGTCACCGAACTCGGCGCGCAGGGCCTGAATGACCTGCAGGTCACGGGCGTGATCGCGGCCGACCTTCACCTTAAGGCAACGCACGCCTGCACGGACGACCTCCGCCGCTTCGCGGAGCATCGCGTCCGGCGCTGCAATACCGAGGATGAAGCTCACGCGCACGCGATCGCGCGGGCCGCGCAGCACGTCCATCAGCGTGCGTCCGCTCGCCTGCGCGCGCGCGTCCCACAGCGCCATGTCGAGCGCGCCGCGCGCCGTGTGGTTGTTGACGACGCTGTTCAGGACCCCGCCGAGCGCGCCCTGGTCGTCGATGCCCATGCCGATCAGGTTCGGGCTGAGGTGCGCGAGCAGACCGAGGATGCTCGCGACCGTCTCGCCGTAGATGGTGGGGCGCGGCGGCGCCTCCGCCACGCCGACCGTGCCGTCCGCGAGGTGCACGCGCACCAGGACGTGTTCGGCGGCCGTGAGACGGCTGTGCTTGCCCCAGGCTAGCGTGCCGCGCAGCGGGAGGCGGTACGGGACGCCCTCCACGCGCGTGATGACCGGGCCGCTCACAGCCATGCGCGCACCTCCGCGGCGACCTGCTCGGGCGTGAGGCGGACCGTGTCGAGCAGCAGCGCCCGTTCGCGTGGGAGCGTGCGGAGGTGCGTGAGCGCAGCCGACGGGTCGTACTGCTGCCGCTCGGAGACGACGACCCGCGCCTTCGCCAGCACGTCCTGCGGCGCGAAACCCTCATTCGGCAGAGCCGTCAGGGCCTCGAGGTCAGCGGGCGTGAAAACGCCCTCAATGCCGTTCAGGGCGCGCAGTTGCGCGGCGAGGTCATGATCGGCGTGGCTGGAGCTGACCCGGTCGAAGGCGTCGGCGCGCCCGAGGAGGCGGCGCACACGGACGAGGTCGGGCGCGTCAAGGTTCACGAACCGCCATGCGGGGAACGCGCTGCTGGCGTGCTGCACCTCGTCAAGGCCGCGCAACCCGTCGAACACCAGCGCGGTGCGCGCCAAGTGCTCCGAGGCGTGGAGGCTGCCCAGGGCGTGTGCCATGCCGCCCGGGTGGAGCGCGCGGTACCGGGCGGTCAGCGCGAAGCGTTCTTCGCGGTCGGTGACGCGGCGGCCCGCGAGGGGCGTGATGATGGCGGTGTCCGTCAGGTCCCGGCGGTCCGGGAGGAGGTGCAGGCCCGCGTCGCGCAGAGCGGCGAGGGTGGTGCTCTTGCCGACCCCCGTGACGCCCACCAGCACGATCAGGGGCGCGAGTGCGAGCGGGAGGGCGCCGGAGGGCGCGGCCTCTGGGGGGTGCAGGTCAGAGAGAGGCACAGCATTCATCCTGAGCATTTTAAAACAAAAACATCAAATTATTTGTCGTTTGCCAGGAAGCCCACATGCCCGCTGTCGAGGCTCCTCGCGGGCGGAAACCCGGCCCCTCTGGGAGCGCCCGCTCTCCCAGCGCGCCATTCGGGGAACGTGCATTCAGAAAGCGCAAAGGCGCCCGCCCAGCGCCCCACGCAGAATGAACCTCAAGCGCCCCACGCGCACCCCACGTCCTGAAGGAGGAACCCCCACGTGGCTCGACTCAAAGGCAACACCAGCAATGGCGGCCTCGGCGCCATTCTGCTCCTGATCGTGATCATCCTGGCGGTCCTTGCCGTCCTGGATTACACCAACATCTGGAACCTCGGCGTCCTCTGAGGCGCCCTCACCCCGCCCCAGGAGGCCCCATGCTGAAAGGCAAAGACATCATCGGCCGGCCCATCGTCGCGCTCGATTCCGGCGCGCGCATCGACACCGTCCGCGACCTCGTCTTCGACCACGACGCCAACCAACTGCTCGCGCTGCTCGTTGACGAGGGCGGCTGGTTCCGCGCCGCGCGCGTCATTCCGTTCGCGTCCGTGCGGTCCATCGGCGAGGACGCCGTCGTCATCCCCAGCACGAACGATGTCGTGCCCGCCACCGCGCTGGAACGCGTCGCGGACCTCCTCGCGGACAAACGCAGCCTGAGCGGCCTGACCTTCATGACCACCGACGGCCGCGACCTCGGGAAACTCGCGGACCTGTACTTCGATGAGGCGACCGGCCGCGTCGTCGGGTACGACATGACCGGCGGGATCTTCTCGGACCTCGCAAGCGGCCGCACGTTCGTGCCCGCCCCCGAACAGGTCAAGATCGGTCAGGACGTCGCCATCGTCCCGCCCGAGGTGGCGCTGATGATGGAGGAGCAGGAGGAAGGCGGGCTGCGCGGCGCGCTCGCCAGCGCCGGGCAGAACCTACAGGACGCCGCCGGCGGCCTGCGGGACCGCGCGCGCGAAGCGACCGAGAGCGTCGCGGATAACGTCCGCACGCGCCAGCGGGCGTTCGTGGTCGGCAAGACGGCGAGCGCCACCGTCCTCGCGGAGGACGGCACGCCCATCGTGACGCAGGGCGAGGTGATCACGGACGGGCACGCGCTGGAGGCGGAGCGCCACGGCGCGCTCGGCAGCCTGTTCACCGTCGCAGGCGGCGCCGCACTCTCCGACGCGGCGGCCACGTTCGGTCAGCGCGTCCAGGGCGGCGTGGAGCGCATCGCAGACGCCACGCGTGAACGGCAGATGGAGTACGTGACGGGCCGCGTGGCCGGCGCGGACGTCACGGCGGAAACCGGCGAGGTGCTGGTGCAGCGCGGCGAGACGGTCACGTCCGTCGACGCGGTCCGCGCGGACGAGGCCGGGCGGCTCGGGGCGCTCGTCGCCGCGGTCATGCGCGGGACGGTGCAGGGCGTGAATGAACGCCCGGGCGTCCCGGTCGACCCTGCAGCTTCACCGGAAACGCTGATCGTGACCACCACGAACCCGGAAGTGGGCGTCCTGGGCCGCCGCGTCCGCACCGACGTGCGCGGGCCGGGCGGGACCATCATCGCCGCCGAGGGGCAGATCGTCACGCCCGCCACCCTGGACCTCGCCCGCACCCTCGGCCGTGAGGATGCCCTGATTCAGGCGACGCAGGCATCCGGCGCCACGAGCGACGGCGCGCACCCGCGCGAACAGCTCGCCGCGGGCGCGCACCAACTCAAGGAAGGCGCCGGGAACCTGCTTGACCGCGCGCGCGAGTGGCTCGGCGAGCAGCGCGAACGCGCCGAGGAAAGCCTGGAGGAGCGCCGCATTCAGGCGGCGCTCGGGCGACCCGTGAACCGCGTGATCCTCGACCCGCAGGACCGCGTGATCCTGAACGTCGGGGAGATCATCACGCACCGCGCCGTGAACGACGCGCGCGCGTCCGGCGTGCTGGACGTCCTGCTGGACAGCGCGGCGACGCTGGAGCCGCGCACGGTCGTGGACGTCGTGACGCCCGACGAGCATGGCCGCGCCGCCCTGCCCAACGACTCGGAGTCGTAACCGGGCCCCGAAGAGGCGGGCCTCCCGGCAGCTCAACGGGAGGCCCGCCCCTTCAGGCGCTGCGTCCACCGGGGCCGACCTTCGCGTGAACGCCTGGGGCAAGAGGGCATCAAGGAACCTTCCTGCACGCACGCCTCGGTATACTCATCGGCGTGACCCGAGCGACGAGTGAACCGCACCTCACACGCCTGGAGGTGCAGCGCCTCGCCACCATTGAAGGCCTCCACCTGGACCTGCATGCGGGCTTCCATGCCTTCACCGGCGAAACGGGCGCGGGCAAAAGCATCATCGTGGACGCTCTCGGGCTGCTGCTCGGCGGGCGCGCCAACAGCGACCTCGTGCGCACCGGCGCGCCTGACATGCTCGTCACGGGCTTCTGGGGGGAGGACGTCGCCTCCCGCCGAGTGACGAGCGCCGGACGCAGCACCGCCCGCGTCGACGGCGAGGTCGTCGCGCTGCGCGACCTCGCCGACTGGACCGGCACGCGCCTCACCATCCACTGGCAGCACAGCGCGCAGAGCCTCCTCACGCCCGCCAACCAACGCAGCCTCCTCGACCGGCTCGTCACGCGCGAAGTCAGCGCGTACACCGCCGCGTACACCGCGTGGCGCGAAGCGCGCGCGCGCCTGGAGGCCCTGCGCGCCGGCGAACGCGACCGCGCGCGCCAGATCGACCTGCTCACCTACCAGGTGCAGGAGATCAGCGCCGTGAACCCGCAGGAGGGCGAAGAGGAGCCGCTGCGCACCGAACTGGACCGCCTCGCGAACCTCGACACCATCGCGTCTGGCGCGGCCAGCGCGCTGGACCTGCTGTCCGACGCGGACGTGAGCGCGCAGGCCTTGATCGCGGAGGCGCTGCGCGCCATGAACGCCGCCGCACGCTTCGACCCGAACGTCGCGCAACTCCAGAACGAGCTGCGTGAGGCGCTCGCGGGCGTGCAGGCCGTCGTGGGTGAACTGCGCGACGTCGCCGAACGCAGCGCGCCCGACCCGGAAGAACTCGCGAACGTCGAAACGCGCCTCGCGCAGCTCGGGAAGCTGCAGACGAAGTACGGCCCGACCCTCGCGGACGTCGTCGCGTACGGCCATGATGTCGCCGCGCAACTCGAAGCGCTGCAACGCGACGAGCAGGACTCCGGCACGCTCGAAGCGCACGTGGAGACGCTGCGGCAGGCCATGCTCCGCGCCGGCGAGGCCCTCCGCGCCGCGCGTGAACGCGCCGGGAAGCCGCTCGCCGCGCAGTTGCAGGGCGTCGTTCGGGAGCTCGGCATGCCGCACGCCCGCCTCGCGTTCGGCCTGACGCCCCTCACGGAACCCGGCCCGCACGGGCTGGACAACGTCACGCTGCGCTTCACCGCGAACCCCGGCGAGGACCTCGGTGACCTCGCGGAGGTCGCGTCCGGCGGGGAACTGTCGCGCGTCATGCTGGCCATCAGCACGGTGCTCGGCGCGGACACGCCCAGCGTGGTGTTCGACGAAGTGGACGCCGGTATCGGCGGCGCGGCCGCCGTGAAGGTCGCCGAGCAGCTCGCGACGCTCGCGCAGGAGCGGCAGGTGCTGGTCGTCACGCACCTTGCGCAGATCGCCGCGCGCGCCGACCATCATTACAAAGTCGAGAAGCACCTGGAGGGCGGCCGCACCGTCACGCGCGTGCGCCTGCTGAACCGCGAGGAGCGCCTCGAGGAGATTGCCCGCATGCTGAGCGGCAACACCAGCGACGTGGCCCTCACGCACGCGCGTGAGCTGCTCGACACGCGCTGACCCACGCGGCTGGACGTCTGCGGTTCATGAAGGGCGCATTCAGTCGAAGGTCAGATTGCCCGCTTAGAGTGAGCCCCATGAAGAAAACCCTTCCGGCCGCCCTCACCCTGAGCGCGGCCCTGCTCGGCGGCTGCGCCACGCAAGCGCCCAGTCAACTCCAAGTGCATGAGGCGCTACTGTACGGCGGCACGCAGGAACGCATCGCGTGGGTGTACGGCAACCTCAACGGTCAGGCGAGCAGCAACCTGAAACTCAACGGCGAAAGCGTTGAGCTGCGCCCGCAGGTGCAGGACCCGCTGGGCGTGAACGGCAGCCTCAGCGTGAACGGCAAGGCCACCTACCGCGCACCCACCCTGCGCAAAACCAACCCCAGCGTCAACGTCTCCCGCGCCACGGACGGCACCTTCAGCGTCCTCGCGAACGAGAACGTCACGGGCGTGTACTACACCGACGGCAGCACGTGGCTGAAACTGAGCGGCGCGCTGAACGCCGGGCAGGTCGTCAGCACGCGCGGCACCCTGAACACGCTGCTGCGCGGCGCCGGCAACCTCACGGCCGACGAGGCGGACGCCGTGGGCCGCGAACTGCTCGGTCAGGGCCGCCTCGCCGTGGCGGTCCTGCCGGACGCCGCCATTCCCGACGCGAAACTCAGCACGGAACCGGGCGGCCTTCCGTACGCCCGCACGGGCCTGTACCTGCAGCCGAACATCCTCAGCACCGCTGCCGTGGTGCCCAACCCGGCCCCCACCCCTGTGGTGACGCCCGCGCCCTCCCCCGCTCCTGGTGGCAACGTGAACACGACCCTGTCCTTCCGCCGCGTCGGCAGCGGCAGCAACGCTGCCGTCAGCGACGGCAACGCCACCGTGCAGCTCTCCACCACGCAGGCGGCCCTGAGCAGCGTGTGGCGCGCCGCGAACGCCCGCACGCTCCCGACGCCCGGCGCCCCGGCACTCACGAGCGGCAACAGCAACGTCACCATCTTCCTCGGGCAGCGCAGCACCGGCGGGTACGGCATTGACGTGCTGAGCGTGAACGCCAGCGCAGGCACGCTGACCGTGAACGTCCGCACGACCGCGCCCGGCGCGGACAGCTTCACCACGCAGGCGCTCACGAGCCCCTGGGTGAGCATCGAAGTGCCCGGCACGTACACCCGCGTGATCGTCCGCGACCAGACCGGCGCGGTCATCGCGCAGGACAGCGCCAACTGAACTGAAGCACCGCCAGCCAGGAGGGGCGAGCCGCGCGGCTCGCCCCTCCTGGCTTCCTGCGGCGCTTAGTTCGTGAGGATGTCGTACCCGGTGGGCGTCACGACGACCGTGTGCTCGAACTGCGCGCTCGGCTGACCGTCCGCGGTGACGACCGTCCAGCCGTCCGGGAGCAGGCGCGTACCGGGCTTCCCGAGATTGATCATGGGCTCCACCGTGAACACCATGCCCGCCTGCATCTTCACGCCGCGGCCGCCCTCGCGGTGGTGGTAGATGGTCGGCTCCTCGTGCAGGCGCTTCCCGATGCCGTGCCCGGTGTACTCCCGCACGACGCTGAACCCGCGGGCCTCCGCGATGGTCTGGATGGCGTCCCCGATCTCGCCCGTGAACGCGCCGGGGCGCACCACGTCCAGGCCCGCCATCAGGCAATCGCGGGTGGTGTCCACGAGTTTCTGCACGGCGGGCGTCACGTGCCCGACCGTGTAGGTGTAGCACGCGTCACCGTACACGCCGTCCATCAGCACGCCGATGTCCACGCCGACGATGTCGCCCTCGCGGAGTTTGCGGGGCGTGGGGATACCGTGGCAGATGACCTCGTTTACGCTCACGCACAGCGTCGCAGGGAACGGGTTGTTGCGCGGCCCGTACCCGACGTACGCGGGGACCGCGCCACGCGAGCGGATGAACTCCTCAGCCATGCGGTCCAGGTCCGCGAGGTTCGCGCCGGGCACCACGAACGGCTCCAGCACGCGGAACGTTTCCGCCACGAGCGCGCCCGCGCGGCGCATCGCTTCAATTTCACGCGGGCTTTTCAGGGTGATTCTTGCCATTCCGCCACGCTAGCACGAGCGGCGCGGGCGCTCCGTTCGCACCTGCACCGTGAGGGTCAGTCGTACGAGTACCCCGTCCAGACCCATCCGGTAGGGGTCGCACCGTCGTAAACGGCGGTGTAGACGCCCTGTCCACGCTCAATGGTCGACAGGGCGTCGGAAAGGATCGCTTCGATCTGCGCGTGGCGGTTGGAGGGGGCCGAAGAACTGCAGGCGCTCTTCGGCCGTGAGGGCCGCGACAACGCTGGACTCCCGTTCGTTTCCACAGCAACTCTCCGCGGCGTCCTCGATGGCCTCGTCAATGCTGGCAGGCTGCACGCCCGGACCCGGCGTTGTGTCCGTGACCGGGAATCGCGGAAACATCACGGCTGGGACGTAACGCCCCGCGTGGAATTCGCGCTCGCGCGGGGCCTGCAGTGCGACGTTCGCCTCTGCTTCATGTGGGGTGAGGTACCACCAGAGTCGCCCGGCCATGTGGCTGCTCCGCCGTGTTCAGGCAAGCGCGTGCAGGACGCGGCGAACGTCGTTCGCCCACGTTTCGGCGTCGTCGCTGTCCGCCCAGATGTCCTGCAGTTCGCTGTCGTCGCTCAGGACGCGGTCGAGCGCGCGAACGGCGAGCGGCTGCAGGCCCTGGAAGTCCTCGGGCGCCTGTTCGTCCAGCCAGGCGCGCAGGGCGGCGTCCGTCACGCGCGTGGTGTCGCCGGTGGCGCCAGCCGCGACAATCTCGGCAGCGGCGACGGCGCGGGCGCCTTCCTCGGCTTCCACGTACTCCATGTCCGGGTCGAGGATGACCTCGAACGCTTCCTCAAGTGCCACCATGCCGTCCTCGGTGACTTCGGCGAGGAAGTCGGCGGCGCTGTCGTTCTCGAAACTGCCGGTGCCCCAGGTGCTCATGCGCGCATTATGCACGGCGGAAGGTGAGGGGCGTTTCAGGCGACGGCCACGACAGAGGCGCGCCGGGTCTGCCCGGCGCGCCTCTGCTGCGGACTTCAGCGGGTGACGCTCTCACCCTGGCCGTAGCGGCGCTGCACGTACGCTTCGAGGAGCTCCTGGAAGTCCTGCGCGATGCGCGGGCCCTTGAGGGTCGTGAGCAGCTGCCCGTCCTGGTACACGGGCGCGCGGGGGTCCTCGCCGGTGCCGGGGAGACTGATGCCGATGTTCGCGTGTTTGCTCTCGCCGGGGCCGTTCACGATGCAGCCCATCACGGCGACCTGCATTTCCTCCACGCCGGGGTACTGGGCTTTCCAGACGGGCATCTGGTCGCGGATGTAGTTCTGGATGTTCTGCGCGAGTTCCTGGAAGAAGCTGCTGGTGGTGCGGCCGCAGCCGGGGCAGCTGGTGACCTGCGGGAGGAACTGGCGCAGGCCCATGCTCTGGAGGATCTGCTGCGCGACTTCCACCTCGAGTTTGCGGCTCGCGCCGGGTTCGGGTGTGAGGGACACGCGGATGGTGTCGCCGATGCCTTCCTGCAGCAGCGGCGCGAGCGCGGCGGCGGACGCCACCATGCCTTTCATGCCCATGCCCGCTTCGGTGAGGCCGAGGTGCAACGGGTAGTCGCACTGCGCGGCGAGCTTGCGGTACACGCTCCACAGTTCCGGGGCGCTGCTGACTTTCGCGCTGATGAGGATCTTGTCGTGCGCGAGGCCGAGCTCCTCGGCGAAGCGGGCGCTGTCGAGGGCGGAGACGATCATCGCGTCGATCATGACGTCGGTGCCGCCGCGCGGGGCGGCGGCGCGGGCGTTCTCGTCCATCATGCGGGCGAGCACCTGCTGATCGAGGCTGCCCCAGTTCACGCCGATGCGCACGGGCTTGTCGAACTCCCGGGCGACCTCGATCATCGTGGCGAAGTTCTTGTCGTGCTGGCCGCCCGCGCCGACGTTGCCGGGGTTGATGCGGTACTTCGCGAGGAGGCGCGCTGTTTCCGGGAATTCCCGCAGGAGAATGTGCCCGTTGTAGTGGAAGTCGCCGACGATGGGCACCTGAATGCCGACGTCGGCGAGGCGCTGCACCACTTGGGGAATGGCGGCGGCGGCGGCTTTGTTGTTGACGGTGACGCGGACGATTTCGCTGCCGGCGCGGGCGAGTTGCGCGACCTGAATGGCGGTCGCTTCGGCGTTCGCGGTGTCGGTGTTCGTCATGGACTGCACGACGATGGGGTGGTCACTCCCGACGGGGACGTTCCCCACCCAGGCCGTGACGGTCTTGCGGCGCTCGCTCATGCCTTTCAGTGTAGGGCGCGGTGCGCGCGCGAAAGGAGGACGTTTCGCCCAATGCGGCCGCGTCCGGGGGTGCTGTAAGGTGCGGCATGCTGACCATCCGTCCGGCGGTGCCCGGGGACGCGCGGGCGTGCGTGCCGCTCATCGTGGACGCCATCGGGGACATTGCGCTCACCCTGACGGTGGAACCGACCGTGTCGCGCGCGGCGGGAGCACTGCGGGCGTTCTTTCAGGAGGACGAGGAGGACGACAACCGCCTGAGTTACCGCAACGCGTGGGTGGCGGAGGTGGACGGGCACATGGCGGGCGTGCTGGTGGCGTACGACGGTGCGCGCGCGCGGATGCTGGACTGGCCGTTCCTGCGGCGCGCGTGGGCGTTGACGGACAACACGCACTACGTGATTGAGGAGGAAACCGAAGCGGGCGAGTTCTACGTGGATACGGTGAGCGTGCGCGCCGCGTATCAGGGGCGTGGCGTGGGGACGCAGCTGGTGCAGTTCGCGGTGGCGCTCGCGCGGGAGCGTGGGTTTCCGCGCGTGACGCTGCTGGTGGACGAGGGGAACGTGGGGGCGCGGCGGTTGTACGAGCGGTTGGGGTTTGAGGTGGCGGGGACGCGGTCCATTGGTGGACATGCGTACTGGCGCCTGTCGCATCCGCTGGCGTAGGTGCCGGTGCGTGGCGCCCTGTGGGGGTTGAGGGTTGGTTGGGGAATGTACTCGGGGCGCCCGTGATGGTGCGTCCGGGTGCTAGAATGTCACGTTGATTCAGTAAGACCCGACCCTGCTTCTGACCTGAACGAAACGCGTCCGGGGGCGAACCCCCGAGAGGAGTGAGCAGCTTGCAGAACATCATCGTGCGCGGCGCGCGTGAGCACAACCTCAAGAACGTCACCGTCGAACTGCCCCGCAACCAATTCGTGGTCATCACCGGCGTGAGTGGCAGCGGCAAGAGCACCCTGGCGTTCGACACCATCTACGCCGAAGGGCAGCGCCGCTACGTGGAGTCCCTGAGCGCCTACGCCCGCCAGTTCCTCGGCCTGATGGAAAAGCCCGACGTGGACGCCATCGAAGGCCTCTCGCCGGCCATCAGCATCGACCAGAAGACCACCAGCCACAACCCGCGCAGCACCGTCGGCACCGTCACCGAAATCCACGACTACCTGCGCCTGCTGTACGCCCGCGTCGGCACGCCGTACTGCCCCATCTGCGGCCGCAAGATCGAGCGGCAGTCCGCGAGCGAAATCACCGACAAGCTGCTGGTGCAGTTCGCGGACAAGCGCGCGCTGCTGCTCGCGCCGGTCGTGCGCGGCCGCAAGGGCGAGTACCGCAAGCTGTTCAGCGACCTGAAACGCGAAGGGTTCGCGCGCGCCCGCGTGGACGGCGTGCTGTACGAACTCGACGAGGCCGAGAAGCTGAAACTCGAGAAGTTCGAGAAGCACGACGTGGACGTCGTCGTGGACCGCGTGGTCCTGCGCGAGACGGACCGCTCCCGCATCGCCGAAAGCGTCGAGACGGGCCTGCGCCGCGGCGAGGGCCTGCTGCGCATCCTGCTGCCCGACGAGGGCGCCGAGGAGCTGTACAGCGAGAAGTTCGCGTGCCCGGAGCACGGCAGCGTGCTCGAGGAACTCGAACCGCGCAGCTTCAGCTTCAACAGCCCGTACGGCGCGTGCGGCGACTGCGCCGGCCTCGGCAGCAAACTGGAGTTCAGCCCGGACCTCGTGATCGACGAGAACCTCAGCATCGCCGGCGGCGCCATCATCCCGTGGAGTAAGAAGGGCACGGGCGGCGGCGTGTACTACTGGGACAAACTGCGGGCGCTCAGCGAGCACCTGGAGTTCGACCTGAAAACGACGTGGCGTGACCTGCCCGAAAAAGTCAAGAAGGCCGTACTGACGGGCGTGCCCGAGCCGTTCGAGGTGGTGTACCGCCGCGCCGGCAAGGAAACCATGCGTTTCCAGACGGAGTTCGAGGGCGTCGTGAAGAACCTCGAACGGCGCTACGCGGAAACCGAGAGCGAATACATGCGCGAGAAGCTGGAGGAACTCATGGAGCTCCAGCCGTGCCCGACGTGCGGCGGCACGCGCTACAAGCCGGAGATCCTGGCGGTACGCGTCGGCGGCGTGAACATCGCGCAGGCGAGCGGCATGAGCGTCCTCGACGCCGACCGGTACTTCGGGGAGCTGCAGGACGGCACCCTGAATCACGACACCATCGCGCCGTACCTGGAGGGCGGCATGGGCGGCACCGCGCGCGTGCACGGCCCGCGCCACTACGCCTACACCCTCGGGGAGTTCGGGTCGGCGGTGGCCGCGCCCATCCTGAAGGCCATCCGCACGCGCCTGAGGTTCCTCGTGGACGTCGGCCTGGATTACCTCAGCCTGGACCGCACCGCGAACACCCTGTCGGGCGGTGAGGCGCAGCGCATCCGCCTCGCCACGCAGGTCGGCAGCGGCCTCACCGGCGTGCTGTACGTCCTGGACGAGCCGAGCATCGGCCTGCACCCCAAAGACAATGGCCGCCTGATCGGTACCCTCAAGAACCTCCGCGACCTCGGCAACACCCTGCTCGTCGTGGAGCACGACGAGGAAACCATGATGGAGTCCGACTACGTCGTGGACATGGGCCCGGGCGCGGGCGTGCACGGCGGGAACGTCGTCGCGGTCGGCACGCCGCAGGAGGTCGCGGCGAACCCGGAAAGCCTCACCGGCAAGTACCTGCGCGGCGAGATCAAGATCGACGTGCCCACCACCCGCCGGCGCGGGAACGGCAAGCGCCTGAGCGTGCGCGGCGCGCGCGAACACAACCTGCGCAACGTCAACATCGACATTCCGCTCGGCACCATGACGGTCGTGACCGGCCCATCCGGCAGCGGCAAGAGCACGCTGATTCACGACATCCTGCACGCCACGCTCGCTCGCGACCTGAACGGCGCGAAAACCACGCCCGGCAAGGCCGACGCGATCATCGGCATCGAGCACCTCGACAAGGTCATCGAGATCGACCAGTCCCCCATCGGCCGCACGCCGCGCAGCAACCCCGCCACGTACACGGGCGTGTTCACGGACGTCCGCGACCTGTTCACGCGTACGCCCGAAGCGCGCCGCCGCGGCTATCAGGCTGGACGCTTCAGCTTCAACGTGAAGGGGGGCCGCTGCGAAGCCTGCAAGGGCGACGGCGTCGTGAAGATCGAAATGAATTTCCTGCCGGACATCTACGTGCCGTGCGAGGTGTGCAAGGGCGCGCGCTACAACCGCGAGACGCTCGAAGTGAAGTACAACGGCAAGAACATCAGCGAGGTGCTCGACATGACCGTCGAGGACGCCCGTGAGTTCTTCGAGGCGATTCCCAGCATCGAGCGGAAGATGCAGCTGCTGTGCGACGTCGGCCTGGGGTACATGAAGATCGGGCAACCGAGCACGACCCTGTCCGGCGGGGAGGCGCAGCGCATCAAGCTCGCCTCGGAGCTGGCGAAACGCGCGACCGGCAAGACCATCTACATCCTTGACGAGCCCACCACCGGCCTGCACTTCGAGGACGTCCGCAAGCTGATGATGGTCCTCGAACGGCTCGTGGAAGCCGGGAACACCCTGGTGATCATCGAGCACAACCTCGACGTCATGAAGAGCGCCGACCACCTCATCGACCTCGGCCCGGAAGGGGGCGTGCGCGGCGGCCTGGTCGTCGCCATCGGCACGCCTGAGGAACTCGCCGCGCACCCCACCAGCCACACGGGCGCGTACCTCGCGCGCGTGCCCGGCATCGTGCCCGCCAGGCCCCGCGAGGACGCCGAAGCGCGCGAACTCGTGGAGGCCGCGCCCGCCAAGAAACCCGCCCGTAAACCCAGCGCCAAGAAGGCGGTGGCGAAGTGACCGCCCCCGCGCCCTCGCCGACGCCGTCCCGGCCGGCGCCCCTGCCCCCCACCACGCGCGGGCTGCTGGTGTGGGCACTGGGCCTCGGCGCCCTCGCCGTGACGTTCTTCGTGCTGGTGTCCCCGCTCGCGTGGCCGCTGAAGATCGCCACGTGGGTGGCGCTCGCGTACATCGCCGACGAAGTGAGCGGCTGGTTCGGGTACACCGCCGCCGCGCTCGGCGTGCTCCCGTACCTGTGCGGCCCCGAAGGCCTCATCACCTTCGGGGCGGCGCCCATCCCGCAGTGGAACGTGCTGTTCCCGCTGGTGTTCACGGCGCTGCTCGCGGCGTTCCTCGTCAAGCACTCCGGCGGAGCGCTGGTGCTCCCCGTGAGCCTGGTGGTGTTCGCCGCGCCGTTCCTGCTCGCCGCGAAGATCGCGCCTCTGCTGGACGCGACCGTCACGCTCCCCACGAACCGGACGCTGCTCATGCACGCGTGCGGCGCGGCCGTGTTCGGCACGATCCTGAGTTTCGCCCGGCGTGCCGTGGCCGCTGCGCGCCGCTGACCTTCCCTCCTCCGCGCCAGCGCCCGCCACCGTGCGGGCGCTGGCTGCATTTGACGTGCAGGACGCGGCGCGCGCGGTACGATAGGCCGCATGAGCAAACCGAACCTCCAGCGGGACGGCGGCAGCAACGCCAACCGCATGGCCCTCCTGATCGGCACGGTCATCGCCGCCGTCCTGATCGCCCTCGCCCTGTTCACCCGGCACGGGAACGGCAACACCCAGGCGCAGACCTTCGACCTCACGGGCCGTCCCGTGCTGGGCCGCGCGGACGCGCCCGTCACGATGATCGTCTTCGAGGACTACAAATGCCCGGTCTGCAAAGGCTTCGACGAGGAGGACCTCCCGACCCTCAAAAGCAAATACATCGACACCGGCAAGGTGAAGATGGTCGCCATGGCGTACCCGTTCCTCGCGCAGAACTTCGGCCTGAGCGACGACGACTCCACCCGCGCGTCCGTCGCCGCGAAATGCATGGCGCGCCAGGGCACCGAGAAATTCTGGGCGTACCACCACGCGCTGTTCCGCGGGCAGCAGGACGAAAAAACCGTCTGGGCGACCGAAGAGGCCCTGCAGGACCTCGCGGGCACCATAGACGGCGTCGACACCGCCGCGTTCAACACCTGCCTGAAAGACCAGGCGACGCTCAAGGAAGTCAACGACGACAAAGCGCAGGGCGACAAAGCCGGCGTGAACGGCACGCCCAGCGTGTACGTGAACGGCCGGTACATTGCGAACTTCCACGCGGACGCGCTCGGTCAGGCCATCGAGGACGCGCAGAAATGAGCCGGGCGTGACGCGCGAGAACCGCGTGTACGCCGCGTGGGTCGTGGCGATTCTCGCCACGATGGGCAGCCTGTACTTCAGCGAGGTGCGACAGTTCGTGCCGTGCGTGCTGTGCTGGTTCCAGCGGATCTGCATGTACCCGTTGGTGCTGGTGCTGGGTGTCGCCGCATTCCGCGCGGACCCGGGTGGGCGCGCGTACGCCTTGCCGCTCGCGGTCGCAGGGTGGCTGGTGGCGATGGTGCACAACCTGGAAGACTGGGGCGTGATTCAGGCGCTCAAGGTCTGCGGCGTCGGGCAGACCACCGCCGGCTGCGACGCGAAATGGCCGATTTTCGGCGACGCGAACAAAGCCGTGTCGGACATCATCACCATCCCGGTGCTGAGCTTCGTGGCGTTCACGCTGGTCATCGCGCTGCTCACGTGGCGTGAACGTCCGGGGCGGCGCTGACGTAACCTCCGCCTGCCGGAGGAGGGTGGCGCAGTGCGCCACCCTCCTTGCCTTTCCGCGGTGCAGCCTGGCCGGGAGGCGGCCACCGTCGTCGTATGGCTACCCAGAAGTGCGCAGGACGCGAGTGCCCTGGCGGTTCACCAGCGCGGCAGTGACTTGGGCGTGCCTGGCCCCCCGCACGTAACGAACGGGTGCGCTTTCAGCTTCGTGAGGGGTGGCGTGCTCGCATTGATGAGCGGTGCAGCCTCGCGGCCTGACCTGAGCGCTTCGGAGGCACTGCGTTCCGTGCACGTACCTGCACTGAGCGTCATCACGAACGAGAGCGACTTCTGCTCTCCTGCGCAGAGGTCGCTTCGGTGCCGGCAGCGTAGTAGGCGGCCATTGTGGTGGGCGCGTGGTGCGTCACGCCAGGGTGATCGTCAGGCCGTCGTGCGCATACGCCCAGCCGTGCGGGAGGTCCGGGGCGCGCACATCGTGGTCGTGGCTGAGGTGCGTGAGCAGCACGCGCGGTGTCCGAACGGCCCACGACAGGGCGCGCGCTTCGTGCACGTCGTAGACGCTGCGGTGAGTCCGCGTTGCGTCGAGGCTTTCGGCGCGGAAGCTGGTGCCCAGAATCAGGAGGTCGAGGTTCTTCAGCCACTGCGCCGCGAGCGCGTCCGGGATGCGCAGCGCGTCCGTGACGTACGCGGCGCGGACACTGGGGCCGTCCAGGCGGAAGGCGTGGCTGTCGCCGTTGTCGCCGTGGGGCACGCGGAACGCCCGCAGGGTGAGGCCCGCCGCCTGCAGTCCCACCTCCGGCAGGGCCCGCACCGGGGACGCGTTCCGAAAGGCGTACGCGAAACGCGCCGCGACTTCCGGGATGACGTCGGCGGGCGCGTGGATGACTGGCCGGGGCGCGGCGCGTACGTCCAGCAGGTCGCCGAGGCCCATCAGGTGGTCGTTGTGCGCGTGGCTGATGACCGCGTGGTCGAGGTGCGTGACGCCCTCGCGGGTGAGTTGCGCGTGCAGGTCCGGGCCGCAGTCGAGCAGCACGCTCTCCCCCGCGCCGCGCAGCAGCGCGCTGGAGCGGGTGCGGCGGTTGGCGCCACCCGCGCGTGCGTCCGCGCAGACGGCGCAGGTGCACGACCAGCGCGGCACGCCCTGGCTGTCGCTCGTGCCGAGGAACGTGAGGGTCAGGGTCACGCGGTCATCAGGTCGCGCGCGGCGCGCTCCAGGTTCCCGCTCGCTGCGAGGCTGCTGCCGACCAGCACGGCGTCCGCGAGGCCGCGCACGTGCTCCAGGTCGGCGGGGGCGCTGTAGCCGCTCTCGGCGACCAGCAGCCCGGTGAAGCCCGCGTCGCGCGCGCGGCGAATCAGGCGCGGCGCGGTGCGCAGATCGATGTGCAGCGTCGTCAGGTCGCGGTTGTTCACGCCGATGATTTCCGCACCGGCCGCCAGGGCGATGTCGAGTTCCGCGTCATCGTGAACTTCCACCAGGGCGTCCAGGCCCACGTGGTGCGCGTACTCGAGGTACGTGCCGACGGCCTCGCCGAGGACGCTGACCATCAGCAGGACGGCGCGCGCGCCCCATTCGGCCGCTTCGCGCAGCATCGCGGGATGCACGACGAAGTCCTTGCGGAGTGCCGGTATGGTGAGCGCGCCCGTTACGTCCAGCAGGGCCTGCGCGTCCCCGCCGAAGTGCCGCGGCTCCGTGAGGACGCTCACGGCGGCGGCGCCGCCCCGTTCGTACGCGAGGGCCGCCGCGCGCGGGTCGAGGTCCGCGATGCGGCCCTGGCTGGGGCTCGCGCGCTTCACTTCCGCGATCAGGTGCAGGCCCTCACGGGCGAGCGCCGCGTGAAACAGGCGCGGGCGGGGGCGGGCGGGGCCGAGGTCAGTGGGCGCGTCGGCGTAGTCCTGCGCGCGCTCGCGGACGATCCGCCCGAGAACGCCGGGCACGCGGTCAAACGTCATGCGCGGAGTATACCGGGACGTGTTACCTTACAGGGCATGACGTTTACTCCCGGCAACGGTCCCGTGCAGATCAGCGCGGAGCAGATTCAGGCGCGCGTCCTTGAGATCGCGCAGCAGCTCGAAGCCGAGTACACCGGCAAGGAGCCGCATTTCATCTGCGTCCTGAACGGTGCGTTCCCGTTCTTCTCGGACCTGGTGCGCGCCGTCCGCCTGCCCATCACCGTCGACTTCATGCAGATCAGCAGCTACGGCAACGCCAAGCAGTCGAGCGGCGAGGTGCGCCTCGTGAAGGACCTGTCGATCCCGCTGTCCGGGCGGCACGTCGTCCTCGTGGAGGACATTGTCGACACCGGCATCACCATGCAGTACCTCCTGCACTACCTGGAAGGGCGCGGTCCGGCCAGCCTGAAGGTCGCGGCACTGCTCAGCAAACCGAGCCGCCGCAAGGCCGAGGTGCCCGTCGATTACCTGGGGTTCACCATCCCCGACGCGTTCGTGTACGGGTACGGCCTGGACCGCTCGCAATTCGACCGGAACCTGCCGTTCATTACGTCGCAGGAGTAAGGCTGGGCTGAGGGGCGGGCGCATGCGGTCCGGCGCGCCCGCCTCTCGGCGTTTCAGGGACCGCGCGGTCATGGAGGTTGCGGGCCGCCAGGCCTCGCCGCGTGTTCGCGGCAGCCAAGACGCGCGCCGAACCTGTGCAGGTTCGGCGCTCTGGTCCTTCAGTGCGTTGCGCTTAGCGGCGTCCGCCTTTTTTGCCGCCGCTGCCACGGCGCTCGCCGCCGGTGGTGCGCTCTTTGGCGTCGCGCATGAACGAGCGGAGCTTGTTCTCGAACTGCGGGCTCTGCCGACCGATGGCGCGCGGGCGGGGTATCTCCTCAGGCTCGTCCTGAAGTTCCTTGATGGACAGGTCCAGGCGACCGCGCTCGTCGCGGCCGAGGACCTTCACTTCGACGTTTTCGCCTTCTTGGAGGTGCTCACTGACCGAGCGCACAAAGGAGTGCGCGATCTGCGAGATGTGAACGAGGCCCGTTTCGCCGTTCTCGAACTGAATGAACGCCCCGAAATCGGTGACGCGGGTGACGCGGCCGGTCGCGACCGCGCCGGACTCAAGCTGCACCAAGGATATCCCTCCGGTTATGCATGAGCGCATGTTACCTCAAGTTCCCGTTCGCGTGCGCGTGGTCCGCTCACTCTTCCTGCTCATGGCGGCCTGCGCAGCTCTGTGAAGGCCAGCGGTGGCCCACATGGGGAGTTCTATATGGGGTCTGGCAGGGTCAGCTTGAGCCAGGCGCCTCCGGGTCGGGGGCAATCTGTCCAGGCCACTCTCCTCCCACTTGGCGACCTCTTCGAAGAGGCCCTCTACCTCAGGATGAGTTGGATGAGCGCTTGTTCCACCCTGAGGACTATGGGGAACCGCGCATGGCCTGGACGCATTGGGACGGCTTGTTCAGGTAACCTTACGGCGCGTGAATTGTAGGCCGCACTTCAGGGTTAGCTTCATGCGTGAGGAAAGTTTGCGCTGCGTGAAGGGTGCCGTGTCCAGCCATGCACGCCCATGGGCAGACTGGAGCCATGGCGTTTTTTTCAGCTCCGGACACGTTGCATACATGGACGGACGCGCAATTGCTTGGAGCGTTGGATCAGGACGGCGCGGATGCGGAGTGCGTACGGCGGTTCGCGGCGCTACTGCTCGTGGAGGCGCGCGCGGCCGGGGTGCAGGACGTGGAGGGCGCCGTTGTGGCGGCGCTCCGGGATATCCGGGCGCTCTGTCATGGGTGCGAGCGGTCTGGGCTGCCGGTCCGCGCCTGGGTGCTGGGTGTGGCGCGCCGCCGTTACCGTCTGCTGCGCACGTAATGGAGCAGGCAGACGAGAGCGGCAGCCATAGGCCGCTCCCGCCTGCCTGCCCGGTTCAGTCGAGGGGTTTGAGGTGCGCTTCGATGTCGGCGCGGCGCGGTTCGAGGAAGGGCGGGAGGGCGAGGCGGGTGCCGAGCGTGTCGATGGGCTCGTCGGCGGTGAAGCCGGGCGTGTCGGTGGCGAGTTCGAACAGGACGCCGCTGGGGTCGCGGAAGTACAGGCTGCGGAAGTAGTAGCGTTCAACTTCGCCGCTGGTGCGCAGGCCGAGGCTGTGGAGGTGTTCGGCCCAGGCGTGCAGGGCGTCCTCGTCGGGGACGCGGAAGGCGACGTGGTGGACGGCGCCGGCGCCCTGGTGGGCGACAGGCAGGTCCGGTTGCACGGCGACGTGCAGTTCGGCGTGCGCGCCGCCTTCACCCATCGTGTACACGTGAACGGTGTGGTTGGGGTGGTCCGGGTGCGGGTACGTGCGCGCGGGGTTCATGAAGAGGCCGCGCGTGAGGACGGTGTTGGTGGCGCGGAGGGTGGGCACGCTGATGGTGACGGGCCCGAGACCGCGGATCTGGTGTTCGGCGGGGACGGGGCTGTGGGTCCAGGGGTGGGCGTCGCCGTGGCCGCCGTCGTCGATCAGGGTGAGGCGTTGCCCTTCGGGGTCCTCGAAGTCGAGGACGGCGCGGTGGTCGCGTGTGGTGATGGGGTTGGCGTTGATGCCGTGCGCGTGGAGGTGATCGGCCCACCATTGGAGGGCGCGTTCGCCGTGGACGCGCAGGGCGGTGCGGGTGATGGCGTGGGTGCCGCGGCGTTCGGGCGGGGCGTCCCAGTCGAAGAAGGTCAGGTCGGTACCGGGGGTGCCGTGGGCGTCGGCGTAGAAGAGGTGGTAGGCGCGGACGTCGTCCTGGTTGACGGTTTTTTTGACGAGGCGCAGGCCGAGGGTGTGGGTGTAGAAGTGGAGGTTCTCGCGGGCGTGGGCGGTGATGGCGGTGACGTGGTGGAGGCCGAGCAGATTCATAATTTAGTTTAACATCAAACGTTCTCCGCGTTTCTAGGCATATTCCACTAGTGGCACTGATTGACTGAAGTATTTACTTTACTTTAGTTATCTATTTAGCTAGAGTGGATGCATGTCGGCATCCCCCACCGCCCACGACGCCGAGGAAATCAGCCGATTCCTCGGCGTCCTCTGGCGCTTCAACCGCGCCCTCGCCCAGGAGGTCGAACCCCGGCTCCACCGAGAACTCGACACCGACCCCCGCAGCTTCATCCTGCTCAAAAGCATCCACAAGGGCCTCCAGTACCCCAAGCTGCTCGCGCAGGAACTCCGCATCCCCTCCACACTCATCAGCCGCTACCTCGACGACCTCTGCAAACGCGGCCTCATCGAACGTCACATTGACGAGCGCGACTCCCGCCGCACCCGCCTCACCGTCACCGACAAAGGCGTGGCCCTCATTCACGACACCGAAGCGGTCGTCCACACCCTCGTCGGCCACCGCCTCGCGCGCCTCGACGCCGAACAGCTACGCACCCTCAACGACGCCATGAACGCCCTCACCGACGAAACCCCCTGCCCCGAAGGAACCACCGCATGACCACAGCCTCCCCCGCCCCGCGCATCTTCACGCAGCAGGAAAAAAGCATCACCCTCATCGGCCTGATGGTCGTGTTCCTGCTCTCCGCCCTCGACCAGACCATCGTCAGCACCGCCATGCCGCGCATCATCGAACAGCTGCGCGGCCTCGAATACTACTCCTGGGTGACGACCGCGTACCTGCTCGCCAGCACCGTCATGGTCCCGATCTACGGGAAGCTCAGCGACCTGTACGGCCGCAAACCCATCCTGATCATCGGCATTGCCCTGTTCCTCCTCGGCAGCGCCCTGTGCGGCATGAGCGGCGAAGCCTTCCTCGGGAACCTCTTCGGCGGCGGCATGCTGCAACTCATCGTGTTCCGCGGCCTGCAGGGCCTCGGCGGCGCCGCGCTCTTCACCAGCGCCTTCGCGATCATCGCCGACATGTTCCCCCCCGCCGAACGCGCCAAATTCGGCGGCCTGTTCGGCGCCGTGTTCGGCCTGTCCAGCGTCCTCGGCCCCATCATCGGCGGGTTCCTCACCGACCACGGCAGCGTCACCCTGCTCGGGTACTTCATCGAAGGCTGGCGCTGGGTGTTCTACGTGAACCTCCCCCTCGGCGCCGTCGCGCTGTTCATGATCATCGCCAAGATGCCCAGCCTCACCCACAAAGCGGCCGGCAAAATCGACTACCTCGGTGCGGTCCTGATCATCGCCACCACCATCCCGCTGCTCCTCGCCCTCACCTGGGGTGGCACCACTTACCCCTGGGACAGCGCCCGCATCATCACGCTGTTCGCCGTGTCCGCCGTCAGCCTCGTGCTGTTCATCCTCGCGGAACGCCGCAACAAGGACGCCATCCTGCCCCTGGACCTGTTCCAGAACCGCACCTTCACAATCTCGAACCTCGCCAGCTTCATCATCAACATGGCGTTCATCGGCATCGTCATGTTCCTCCCGCTGTTCATGCAGACCGTGCAGGGCGTCAGCGCCACCAACTCCGGGCTGTCCATGCTGCCCCTGATGGCCGGCCTGATCCTCTCCAGCATCACCGCCGGCAACCTCGTGAGCCGCACCGGCAACTACAAACCGTTCCTGCTCGGCGGCACCATCATCCTGATTCTCGGCGTGTTCGTCCTCACCCAGATCGACGTTCACACCACCCGCTTCGACCTCGGCTGGCGCATGTTCATTGTCGGCCTCGGCCTCGGCCCGTCCATGAGCCTCTTCAACATCGCCATCCAGAACGCCGTCCCTCTCCACCAGATCGGCGTCGCCACCAGCAGCAGCCAGTTCTTCCGCCAGATCGGCACGACCATCGGCGCCGCCATCTTCGGCACGCTGCTGCTCAACAACCTCCAGAGCGAACTGCCCAAGTACCTCCCCAAAGTCGCTGGCATGGAAAATGCCGCCAAGAACATCAACCTCGGCGAAATGCGCGCCAGCAGCGGCAACAACGACACCAGCAAACAAATCAAGGCCGCGTTCGACCAGCAGTACCAGCAGATTGAACGCGCCTTCAACGGCGACGCGGCCGCCACGCAGCAGGTCCTCCAGAACCCCCAGCTGCCCGCCGAACTCAAAGCCACCCTCAAGAACGGCGGCATCCGCGCCCAGGTGCACACGCAGCTCACCGCCCAGGCGAACACCATCGCCGGCGCGCTCCAGCAGGGCGAAGCGGGCCGCCAGGCGCTCCTCGGGAACGCCCAGACGCCCGACACCCTCAAAACGCAGCTGCGCGCCCTGCCCGCCGCGGCCCTCGCCACCCCACAGGCCGCGCAGGCCACCGCCCGCCAGGTCCAGCAGGGCATCCTCGCCAGCGAAGCGCAAGTCGCGCAGCAGGCCACCACCAGCGCCCTCAGCAAGATCCGCCAGAGCTTCGACCAGCAGGCCACCAAGGTCGCGCAGCAGATCTCCGACGGCATGAAACTCGGCTTCACCGCCGCCGTGAAGCACATGATCGGCACGAGCATCTGGATCATCCTCGTCGGCCTGATCTTCACCTTCCTGCTGCCCGTCGTGCCCCTCCGTAAGCACCCCCAGGACGCCCGCAGCAACGAGAACGAGGACGCCCCCGCGCCCACGATGATGCATTAACCCCCCGCAAGACCAGGAGGCGCCCGCGAGCGGGCGCCTCCTTCATGATCTGACGTGTGTGCGTCAGGGCCGGGGGTCGTCGAGGTCCCGCTCGTACGCGGCCTGACTTCCGAACCCAAGCGCCTCGGCGCGCCTGAAGTACGGCGCGCGGTCCACCTCGCCCGCTTCCTCCTCTGCTTCAGGCAGATCCCACAGGACCTCAAGCATCCACTCCAGCCAGCGGGGCTGCGGCGGGAAACGCCGGAAGTACGCAACCCGCGCAGCCTCATCGAGCCCCTGCGCGTCCCACCAGGCGCCCCACACCATGACGAGGCTCTCGCCGCCCCCCATGCGCCAGTAGGCGCTGTAGGGATGCTCGTCCGGCACCACCACCCAGGGCGGAGGGACCGTGCCGTACCGCTCCGTCAACCGCTCTATCTCCGCCACCATCCAGGGCTCCATGCCTGAATGGTCGCACATGCACGCCCCCTGAGGCGCGCACCTCCGGCGACCGTTGCAGTGCCCGCGGCTGCTCCGGCATGGGTGAGCCAAGCGCTGTGGCACGTGACGATCACTTTCGCGCGGCCCCGCGCTCCAGCATGGCGTCCATCACCTACAGCCGCTTGCAGACCACCGAGCTGGGCGCCGCATCGGCCCCTCGACGAGGGTTTCCGCGAACCACTTAGGACCCCGATACGTCATGCCAGGTGAGCTGTTGAGGCGTGTTCAGCCGTCTGGACCGCCGACCCGTGGGCACTGGGCTACACGCCGGGGGCACCCTCCTCGAGTGCTCTCGGGGTGGAGCGGCGCGTCAGCTGGCGGGTTCGGAGCGGGCCGCGCGGCGTTGCGCGCGGTGTTGTTCCTTCTGGGCGTACATGCGTTCGTCCGCGCGGCGCAGCAGGGCGGACATGTGCCGCTCCTCGCGGGGCGCGAACGCGAGGCCGGCGCTGGCGTCCATGCCCGGGAAGCCCGCCGCGCGCGTGCCGTTCACGGCGGCGCGCAGGCGCCGTTCGAGGCTCGGCTGGCCGTACTCGTCGGCGTGCACGAGAATCGCGGCGTACTCGTCACCGCCGAGGCGGTACACGCCGTCCTCCAGCCGGAGCTGCTGGCGGAGTTGCCGTGCGAAGGTGACGAGGAGGGCGTCGCCGCGTTCATGCCCTTCGGCGTCGTTCAGCACCTTGAGGCCGTCGAGGTCGACGAGCAGCACGCCGACGCTGTACTTGTGCCGTGCGGCGCGGTCGAGTTCCACTTCGAGGTCCTGCTCGAAGGCGCGGCGGTTACGCAGGCCCGTGAGGACATCCGTGAGGGCCGCGTCACGCAGGGCGTTCACGTGCGCGCGGCGCTCCAGCGAGAGCTGCACGGTGCGGGCCACGGCGTTGAACAGCGCCTGGTCCTGGGTGTCCCACGGGCGGGGGTGATGCATGCGCGCGGCCGTGAACATGAACCGTTGGGCGCCCATGGTGGTGAGGGGCACCCAGGCGGCCGAACGGACGCCCTCGGTGATGAAGGGCGGGTACGTGCCAGGGGCGCTGAGGTAGTCGTCCATGAACAGCGGCGTGCCGGCGTCCATGACGTCCCAGATGCGGCCCTGGCCGCGCATCAGGCCCTGCGTGGCCATGTCCCGGAAGGGTTCGCTGACGGTCGGGGCGCTCCAGGCGGTGGTGGTGTGCGCGTAGTCGCCCTCGAACATGATGACGCCGGCCCAGTCGACGTCGGCGCTGCAGGCGACGATCTGCAGGGCCTGCGCGGCGACGTCCTCGGGGGCGAGGTCCGTTTCGGACAGACGGGTGACGTCGAGGAGCGCGGCGGTGTACGCGGCGGTGCGTTCGCGGGCGGCTTCGGCGGCGCGGCGTTCGGTGACGTCCTGCACGATGGCCATGCCGGCCAGGACGCTGCCGTGTTCATCGCGGACGGGAACGGTGTGCATGACGAAGGTGCGTTCCAGCGCGGTGATGTCCTGCTGGCATTCCTCGCCGCGCAGCGCCGCGCGGTACGGACCGTCAAGCAGCGCGGCGATGGCGGGCGGCAGGGCTTCCTGAAGGGTGCGCCCTTCGAGGTTCTCCTTTCGCAGGCCGACGGCGCCGAGGCCCTGGCCGTCGACGATGGTGTGGCGCAGGTCGTGGCCGAACAGCAGGAGGGCGCCGTCAGGGAAATTCGCGGCGAGCGTGCGGTACAGGCGCTCACGGGTCCGGATGGCGCTTTCGGCGGCGTGGCGTTCGGTGAGGTCGGTGATGACCATGATGTGGCCGGTGCCGTCCGGCCAGTCGTGGGGGACGGAGGTGAGCAGCACGGGAATGGGGTGGCCGCCGGGGCCCCGCAGGGTCACTTCGAGGCGGCCTTCGTGGGGGACGTCGGCGTGTTCCATCAGGATGGCCGAGGGGCGCTGGCCGAGCAGCGCTTCGGGGGCGCAGCCGAGCAGGTCCGCGAAGGCCGGGTTGACGTAGCGGTACCGGCCGTCCGGACCGGCAAGGGCGAGGCCCTGCCCCATGGAGGCCATGACCTGCCGCGCGAAGTTGCGTTCCTGCGTGAGGGCGGCGGCGGCGCGGGCGTAGCGGCGCATGAGGGGGGTCAGCACGCCGAAGCCGATGAGCGCGAGCAGCACGAGCGTGAGGCCGAGCAGCGTGCTGGCGAGGGTGGTGAACTGCCGGAATTTCGCTTCGATGCGCAGGGCGTGGACGGTGACGGCGGCGTCCAGGGCGGGCAGCAGCGGGCCGTCGCGGGCGGCGAGGATGGTGCGGACCTCGTCGGTGTCGTCGCGGACGGGGCCGGTGGTGCGCGCGACGGTGCGGGCGGCCTGCAGGAACGCGGTGACCTTGGCGGAGAGGGTGGATTCGGCGTTGTAGACGGCGTTCAGGTCGGCGTCGCGGGTGCCGTTCGGGTACAGGTCGGAGTGCGCGTCGGTGAGGCGGGCGTGCGCGTCGGCCATGCGGGCGATGTCGGTGTCGAGCTGAGCGCGCAGCAGGTCGCGGGCGGTGGGCGTGGAGGCGCGCGTGAGTTCGAGGGTGGTGAGCGCGATGCGTTGCGAGAGCATGCGTTCACGCCCGGACACGTCGATCAGGCGCGCGTCGCGGCCGTGCGTCTGCGCGCGGTGCGCGAGCGTGAGCAGGGACGTGACGCTCAGCAGCGCAATCAGCGCGAGGGACAGGGCCGTGATCAGCCGAAAGGTTTTGAGATGATGCTGAACACTGCCGGACACGCGACGGAACCTCCAGGGACGTTCTTAAGGTAACGGGGGGGCGTGACAGTCTTCTGACAGCGCCGTGCGGCGAACGACCCGGCCATCCGGGGCGGGAACCGGGTCAGTCGGCGGGGGCGGCGGGCGCCGACGTCTGCAGCGGGAGCGTCAGGAACGCCTCAATGACGCGCGGATCGAATTGCCGGCCCGCCTGGGCGCGCAGTTCCGCGAGGGCTTCCTCGTGCGTCCAGGCGCGCTTGTACGGTCGCTCGCTGGTGAGCGCGTCGTACACGTCGCAGGCGGAGAACACGCGGGCGACCAGGGGAATGTCGGCGCCGGCAAGGCGGTCCGGGTAGCCGGTACCGTCCCAGCGTTCGTGGTGGTGGCGGACGACGTCGCGCGCGCGCGGGTGCAGGGTGGGGATGCTGGCGGTCAGTTCGAAGCCCAGGGGGGCGTGGCGCTGCATGGCCGCCCACTCGTCCGCGTCGAGCTTGCCGGGCTTGAGCAGGATGCGGTCCGGCACGGCGAGCTTCCCGACGTCGTGCAGGTACGCGCCCTGCCGCAGCCCTTCGAGGGTGTCGGCGTCAAGGTGCAGGGCGCGCCCGAGCTGCTCGGCCAGGGCGACGACGCGTTCGGTGTGCCCGGCCGTTTCGAAGTCGCGCATTTCCAGGGACACGCCGAGGGCGAGGAGCGCGCCCTCGCGGGTGCCTTCGATGGCGGCGAGGTGGACACTGCGCTCGAAAGCCTGCGCGGTGAGTTCCGCGACGCGTGTGAGTGCGGCGATGAGCGTGGGGGGCACGTCGGTGGGGGTGTTCCAGCCGAGGTACTGCGCGCCGATCAGGCGTCCGTCCGCGCGGATGGGCGCGACGACGCCCGCGCGGATGTGCGGGAGGCGCGTCGTGGCGTACGGGGGCGCGCTGCGCTCGTCCGTCCACGCGACGGGCCGCACCCAGGCGGCGTCCCGCGCGAGGTTACGGGCGAGGGCCGCCCAGGCGTGCTGGGGCGCGCCGGGCGCGCGCAGATCCGGCGTGAGGCTCACGAAGCCGGCTTCGTGGGCGTCGCCGAGGGGGCGGGTGAGGTCGGCGCCGCGCGTGGCGATCTCGGCGGGGTCGTTGAGGGCGCCGAGCACGACGGAGAGGTCCGCGAGCGCGCGGAAGTCCTCGGCGCGGCGGGCGAGGTCGCGGGTGCCGCGCAGGCGCTCGATGGTGTTCGCGCCGGACAGGGCGATGGTGCGCAGCAGGCGCTCGTCGAGGTCGCTGTACGGGGCGGGGTAGTCACGCATGACCAGCAGGACGCCGAGCGGCACGCCGCTGGTGGTGTGCAGGGGCGCGGCCATGACGGGGCCCTGCAGCAGGCCCGGGAAGGAGCGGACGCGGTCGTCGGTGACGCTGGAGGTGGCGCGCAGCACGTCGCGCGCTTCCAGGGCGCCCCAGGAGATGCTGCGGCCGCGCGGCAGGTCGAGGTGCAGGACGTCCACGTAGCAACCGGTGGCCTGCACGGCGCGCAGGACCTCATGGGCGGCGTCGTAGCGGAGGAACGCGGCGTGGCCGGTGTCCAGCAGCGCTTGGGCCTGCTCGACCAGGATGGCTTCGGCGTCGTCGATGTGGTGGGCGCTGTGCAGAGCGGTCGTGACGGCAACGAGCACTTCGAGTTCGCGGCGGCGGGTGCGTTCCTGCGTGCGGCGGGCGCTCGCGGCGATGAGCGCGGCGATCTGCGCGGCGAACGCCTCGGCGATGCGGGCGGCGTCGGGGGTGAAGGCGTCGTCGCGGGTGAGCGCGTCGAGGTTGAGTTGCGCGACGACCTCGCCGTCCACGACGACGGGGACGGTGAGGGTGGCGTGCAGGGCCTGCACCTCGCCGGCGGTGGCGTACAGGTCGGCGCGGTCGGGGCTGTCGACGATGGCCTGGGTGTCGGCGTTCCGGCGGAGGATGTCCTGGCCGGTGAGGAGGCGTGCGCGGCCCTGCGTCCATTCAAGTTCCAGGCCGTACCACGTGTGGGCTTCCTCAATGCTTTCGCGCAGGCCGAGCATCAGGTCCGAGAAGCCGCTTTGCGCGCGCACCACGAACGTCTCCCCTTCGCGGACGTACAGCGTGCCGCCCTCGGCGCCGGGCGTGGCGGCGACGGCGGCGTCCAGCAGGGCGCTCCAGCCGCGCTGCATTTCGAAGTCGCCTTCGCGGGCGATCATGGCGAGCGTGGACTGCACGGCGCCGAGCAGGACGTCGCTGGCGACGGTGGCGGCGTGCGCTTCGGGCGCGCCGAGCGTCCCGAACTGCCGCGCGGCGCGGTGCGCGACCTTCTCGCGCAGCATGCGGCCGTCCGCGAGGCGTTTGAGGTCGTTGGCGGCGTGCGCTTCTTCGGGGGCGCTGGCGAGGCCCAGGGAGGCGTTCACGGTGGGGTATCCCTTGTCTCGGACGCGTTCGAGGGCGCGCTGCACGTGCTCGCGTAGTGCGGCGGCGGCGCCGGGGCCGCTGCGGGCGATGAGGGCGAACTCGTCGCCGCCGAGGCGGTACGCGCGGGCCCCTTCGGGCAGGTGGCGTTGCAGGGCGACGGCGACGGCGCGCAGCAGGGCGTCGCCGGTGTCGCGGCCGTGTTCGTCGTTGACCTGCTTGAGTTCGTCGAGGTCGAGCATGCCGAGCAGGATGGGCTGCTGGTCGTGCAGTGCCCCTTCGAGGTCCGCGTCGAAGCTCAGGCGGTTCGGGAGGCCGGTGAGTTCGTCGTGCGCGACCTGATGCGTGAGGCGCGCGTGCAGGCGGCGGCTTTCGGTGACGTCCACGAACGACGCGACGGCGGCGTACGGCTCGGTGGTGTGCGGGTGGAACAGCGGGCGGACGTTCGTCTGCACCCAGCGTTCCGGGCCGTTGTGCGGCCGGAATCCCAGCGTGACGTTCGAGAGGGGTACGCCGTCGCGCAGGGCGCGCACGAGGGGCAGTTCGTCGTGCGGCATGGGGGTGCCGTCGGCGCGCAGGGGGTGCGCGGCGCCGTGAACGCCGGAGCGGTTGAGGCTGCTGATCAGCTCGGTGGCGGTGGCGTTCACGGCGAGGAACCGGCCGCTGGTGTCCATCAGGAGGACGCCCTCGGCCAGCGATTCGATGATGGTGCGGTGCAGGCGCGCCTGCTCCTGGCTGTCGTGCAGCCGGCGCGCCTGCTGCACGGCGGCGGCGAGGCGGCGCGTGAACTCTGCGAGGCGCGCGGGCGTGCCCGGGTCGTGGGGGGCGCCGCGCACGACGAGCAGCCCGACGTGCTCGTCGTGCGCCGTGAGGGGGTGGGCGCCGCGCGCGGCGGCCCACTCGGCGCCCTGGGCGTGCTCGGGGAGGAACGCGAGGTCGCCGGACGCGCCGGCGCGCGTCCAGAGGTCGCCGTCCTGGGTGTACGTGGCGGCGCCCGAGGCGAGCGTGGGCGTTAGCAGGGCGGGGGCGCCGCGCAGCAGGGCGTCCGGGTCGGTGGTGTCGGCGATCAGGGCGCCGAGGCGGACGAGCTCGTCGGCGGGCGCACCGGGCGCGGCGCGCGTGGGGCGGCGCACGGACCAGCCGGGCGTGCGGAAGCGGACGCTCACAGGTCCCCCCGGGAACGCGCGCGCGCCGCCTGCGTGGCAGGCCAGTGGGTGGGGGTGGGCGCGGGTCTGGGCATGGTCGGAGGGAAGGTTCGCCCATTGGACCAGACGGGCAATCTCTTAATCCTTACAAGTGGGTGGGCCAGCGGGGCGCATGAGGGGCGGCCAAAGCGACGCTTACGTGCGCCCCACCCACCCGGAGGGCCGGGGGTGCACGCTGACAGGGATGCAGCACTTCGGGCCGGAGGACATCGCGCGCGTGCGCTGGTTGAAGGACCAGCGGTCCGCGACGGTGATTCTCCGGCCGGGCGCGCAGGCCGCGAACGTGGGTGACGAGATCCTGCTGGACGGCCGCGAGATGCGGGTGGAGAAGCTGCTGTGGCCGCGCAATGGCCTGTGGGGCGGCATCGTGCTGCTGCGCGTCAAACGCAGCCTGCCGGACACGTGAGGTTCTGCAGGGGCCAGCTTTGTGGGAAAACGTGCAGTTGTATGGACCGGTCGTGGGTTTAAGGGTTGATGGAGGGCACGTAAACGCTTCCTGGCCAAGCGGCGCATGTACAACGCGCGGACGCCTTTTACATTGACGGTATGAACGCTCTCCCCGTGACCTGGCTCGCCATGCTGGCGGTCCTGCTGCTGGTTGGCGCCGTCGCCCTGCTGTGGGTCAACGTCGTCTTTGCCGCTGTGAGCGGCGTCGCCGGGGTGCTGCTGACCATGCGGTGCCTGCCGGAGCTGCTCGACGCCGACACGTTCGATCAGATCGCCTGACCGCGTCGCGCGCCACCGGGGCGGGCGCGACGTTGTGAGTATCATGGCCCCGTGCGTGAACGCCTGACCCCCCCCACCGAGGACTGCCTGAAAGCGATCTACGAGCGCAGCGAAGGAGGGAAAGCCGGCACGCAGGACCTCGCGTTGACCCTGGGTATTTCCGGCGCGTCCGTGACCGGCATGCTCAAGCGCCTCGCGGAACTCAAGCTCGTGGAGTACCAGCCGTACCAGGGCGTGCAGCTCACCGAAGCGGGTACGCAGGTCGCGCTGGAGATCATCCGGCATCACCGCCTGCTGGAAACGTACCTGCACCGCGCGCTCGGCGTGCCCCTCGACGAACTGCACGACGAAGCGGACCGGCTGGAGCACCACATTTCCGAGGCCCTGGAGGCGCGGCTGTTCGCGGCGCTGGGCGAGCCGACGCACGACCCGCACGGCGACCCGATTCCGACCCTGGCGGGTGAGGTGCCGCGCGTGGCGACCCGCGCGCTGAGCGGCGTGGGCGTCGGCGAGGTCGTGCGCGTGGGCCGCGTCGCGCAGGACGACCCGGCGCGCCTGCGGCACCTGGTGGGTGCGGGCCTGGTGCCCGGCGCGGAGGTGCGCGTGACGTTCGCGGACCTGCTGGCGGGTGTGCTGCGCGTGATGGTGGCCGGCCACGAGGTGCTGCTGAGCGTGGAGGTCGCGCAGCGCGTCTGGGTGGAGGATGTGGACGCCACGCACGCGGGCGCGTGAGTATGCGCGCGGGTTCGCCCCGGCCACGCACGCGGGTGACTCTCCGCATGTGACAGTGCCGTAACCGGGCGCGGGGTAGGTTGAGGACGCTTCCATGGTCCCCCCGTCCCTCACCGACCCCTTTGCCCCCATCCGCCGTCAGGCCCTGCTGGTCATCCTGCGCGTCAGCGTGGTCGGCGCCGTCCTGACGCTGCTGCTGAGCGTGCTGCAACGCTGGGGCGCGGGGTACGTCGTGGCGCTCACGCTGCTGCTCGTGGAGCTGAGTGCGCTGCTGGCGTGGCTGCGCCGCCGGCCCGGCGCCCACCACGCCGTCAGCGCCGTGTACTTCACCATCGCGGCGCTCAGCAGCGTCGGGCACTTCGCGTGGAGCGCGGTGCATCAGCAGGACCTCACGAACATCACGGGCAGCGCCACGTGGCTGCCGCTGCTGTACCTCACGGCGTTCCTGGTGCTATCACCGCGCCGCGCGGCGAGAGCCGTGACGCTGCTGTACTTCACGTTGCTGCTGGTCATGACGTTGTTCTTCGCGTGGCCGGACGTGCCGACCGCGCGCAAGGTCAGCGCCGTGAACGCGTGCCTGCAACTGGCGCTGTCGCACGCGGTGCTGATCGCGATGTGCCTGCTGTGGAGCCGCCTGCTGGGCGGGGCGCTGCGCGAAGCCCGCTCCGCGTACGAGGACGCCCTCACGCGCCTCCCGAACCGTCGGCAGTTGAGTGCGTGGCTCGCGCAGGCCGCAGGCACGCCGGCGGCGGTGATCCTGTTTGACCTGGATCACTTCAAGCGCGTGAACGACACGCACGGGCACGACGTCGGCGACGAGGTGCTGCGCGAGACGGGCGCGCTGCTCGCGGGCGCGCTGCCCGGCGACGCGCAGTTCGGTCGCTGGGGCGGCGAGGAATTCCTGGTGATCGTCACGGCGAGTGCCGCGCAGGCGACGGCGGCGACGCTCGCGTCGCGCATCGCGGGGCACGCGTACCCGGGGGGGCTGCGGCTCACGGCGAGTTTCGGCGTGGCGCTCGCGCACGCCGCCGAGGACGAGCGCACGTGGGTGGCGCGTGCGGACGCGGCGCTGTACGACGCGAAGCGCGCGGGGCGCGCGCGCGTGCAGGTCGCCCCCTGAGCCTGGGCCCGTCCGGGTGGGTCAGCGCAGGTCGTCGCTTCGGTCGGGCGTGCCGGACGTGACGTGCTCCAGGGTGCTGGCGCGCGTGATGGGCAGCCCCTGGCGTTTGGCGGTGTACATGGCGGTGTCCGCGAGGCGCGCCCATTCGGCGGGCGTGGCGGTCGCGCCGCGCTGCGCGATGCCGATGTGCGCGCGCAGCGGCGCGGGCAGCAGGCGCGCGAAGCGGCGCGCGACGACGTCCGCGTCGCTCTCGGTCGCGCCGAGCAGGATCACGGCGAACTCGTCGCCGCCCCAGCGGAACGCCTGATCGTTGCGCCGCACGGACCACAGCAGGGTGCGGGCCACGGTGCGCAGCGCGTCGTCGCCCTCGGCGTGCCCGTGCAGGTCGTTGAGCTGCTTGAAGGCGGCCATGTCGATGACCATCAGGGTGACGTTCTCGCGCGCGCCGTGCAGGTGCGCGCGCCGCAGGGCGTCGTCGTACGCGCGGCGGTTCCCGAGGCCCGTCAGGGCGTCGGTGGTGGCAAGCGTCCGGACGTGCTGCCGGGCGTGCACCTCGTGGACGATCAGGGCCGCCTGCGTGGCCACAAGGCGCGCGGCCTGCACGCTGTCCGCGTCGAAGCTCTGCGCGCGCGTGTGGTTGTCGAGGTTCAGCATGGCGTACACCTCACCCTCGTACAGGATGGGCACGGCGAGGTTCACCTGGATGCGTTCGACGCTAGGGAGCGTGTCGGCCTTGTGCGCGTCGTCGCGGATGAAGCCGGCGCCGCGCACGGGCACGTCGGCGGCGCTGAGCAGGCGCGGCTGTGCGTCGTGCCACTCCTGGGCGCTCAGGCCGTACCACTGCTGCTGCTGCTGCGCGCTGAACGCGACGCCCTCGAACTCGTCGTCGCTGTAGCCGTGCCACGCGCGGAACACGTACTGGTCGTTTTCGTACACGAGGATGCTGCCGGCCTGAGCGCCGGGCACGCACTGGATGGCGAGGTCCATCAGCGCCCGGTACAGCTCGCTGGGCGGGGTGTGCAGGCTGACCCGCTGGAAGTTCAGGAGGTGCTCCACGACCGTCTGCGCGCGGATCTGCTCGATGAGCGCGCCGGCGACGCGCGTGAGGCGCGTGACGCGCGCGCGGTCATCGGCCGTCCAGCCCCGGAGGTCACCAGTGAGGGTGAGCGCGACGAGGGGGCGGTAGCGGGCGTGGATGGGGAGCGTGAGGGTGTGGTCGTCGCCGTGCACGCCCGCGTCGAGGTGCGCGGCGTCGCGGGTGCACGTGGCGGTGGCGGGCACGTGGGCACTCACGAGCGCCTGCAGGCGCGTGAGGGCGGTGTCCTCGTCGTGCGCGCGGGTGAGTTCGTCGACGGCGGCGTCGGTGATGCCCTGCCATTCGCGGTCGACGACGCGGCCCGCGATGGTGGGCAGGGTGCTCTGCAGCAGTTGCAGAGCGGGCGCGTCCGGGTGGGTGCCGGCGTCCGGGAAGTGCACGGCGAAGTGCCGCCCGAACGGGAGGGGCAGCGTCCAGGTGAGGGGCGCGTCCGGGTGGGTGCCGGGCAGGGCGCCGTGCGTGGCGGCGAGGTCGCTGAGCGCGCGGCACAGCGCGCGGGTATGGGGGGTGCTGGCGAGGTCAGCGGACACCTGGGGGACGTCGAGGGTGGGCATGGTCAGGGGGCCTCCTTGGTGAGCGTGTCCGGCGGGAATTCCACGAGTTGCGGGCGGCCCAGCAGGTACCCCTGTGCGAGGGGCACGTTCAGGTCGCGCAGGGTGCGGAGCTGCTCGTCGGTTTCGACACCTTCGGCGACGACGGACGCGCCGGTCGCGGACGCCACCTGAATGATGGCGCGCAGGAACGTGGGGTCGCGCATGCCGCTGCGCATGAGCTCCGCGTCGATTTTCACGATGGTGAACGGGAGCATCTGCAGGAGCTTCAGGCTGGAGTAGCCGTGCCCGAAGTCGTCCAGGGCGATGTGCACGCCGGTTTCGGCGAGCGCGAGGAGGTTGCGCCGGGCGGTGGGCTGGTCGTTGATGACGGCGCTCTCGGTCACTTCGAGGATCAGGCGGTTCGGGGGGACGTTCGCGGCGCGCAGCTGCGCGGTGAGTTCCTCGTGGTAGTGCGCGCGGCCGAGCTGCACGGCGCTGACGTTGATGGTGACGCAGGTGTGTTCGGGTACGCCGGGGCGGGTGAGGGCGCGCAGGGCGAGGTGCGCCATCTGCCGCCCGAGCGGGTGGATCAGGTCGGTGCTTTCCGCCACGGCGATGAATTCCGCCGGGGACACGAACTGCCCGTCCGGGCGGATCCAGCGGGCGAGCGCCTCGTACCCCATGACCTGCAGGTCGTGCACGTGCAGGATCGGCTGCAGGGCCACGCGCAACTCATGGCGTTGCAGGGCGACGCGCAGGTGCTGTTCGAGGTCGGTGCGGCGCTCGATGGCCTGGCGGTACTCGGCGCGGAATGGCGCGAGGGGCTGCAGGGCGTGTTTCGCGGCGCGCTGCGCGAGGTCGGCGGCGGCGAGGAGGTTGCGCACGTCGGTGCCGTCCTCGGGCGCGACGGCGTACCCGGCGTTCACGGTGGTGCGCCACGCGGTGCCGCCCACGCGCAAGGGGACGCTGAGTGCGTCGAGCCAGCGTTCCCAGGTGGCGGCCCAGTCGTGCGGTCCGCACAGCAGGAGCGCGAATTCGTCCCCGCCGGGGCGCGCGAGGATCGCGCCGGGCGGCGCGGCGGCCTGCAGGGCGCGCGCGGCAGCGATGAGCAGTTGATCGCCGAAGTCGTGACCGTACGTGTCGTTCACGCCCTTGAAACCCTGCAGGTCCAGCAGGGCGATGCTGCACGGGCCGTTGTGGAGGGCGCGCTGCAGGTGCTCACGCAGCGCGCGGCGGTTCGGGAGGCCGGTGAGGTCGTCGTGGTGCGCGAGGTGCACGAGGCGCCGTTCGCGCTCGATGGCGTCGGTGACGTCCGCGAAGGTGCACACGGTGAGCTGGCGTCCGCCCTGCTGCAGGGGTCGCGCGCCGAGCTTGAACCAGCGGCGGCCGCTGGGGGTGTCGACGCCGCGCACGAGGTCCAGGGCGTTGGGCAGGCCGACGATGTCTTCGGCGGTGACGGGTGTGGGCGCGCCGTCGAGGTCGAGGGTGGCGCCTACGAGGTCCGCGATGGGTACGCCGATCATGCTGGTGGGCGACAGGCCGAGCAGTTGCGGCGCGCTGGGGTTGGTGAGGATGACGGTGCCGTCCTCGTCGAGGATCAGCAGCCCTTCGGTGAGGGCTTCCATCACGGCTTCCTGGCCGCTGGCGCGCTCCACGACGTCCTGGTAGAGCAGGGCATTGTCGAGGGCGGCGGCGATGCGGCCCGCGAGGTTCTGGGCGTACAGACGCTGGCCGTCCTCGAACGGGCGCGTCTCGTTCAGGACGGTGAGGACGCCGATGGCGCGGCCGTGCGTGAGCAGCGGCAGATGCAGGACGCTGTGTACGCGCAGCTGACGGAGGACCGCTTGGGCGGCGTCCGGTAGGTCCAGGGCGGCCAGCGCCTCGGGGCTCACGTCGCTGTGCAGGACGGGGCGGGCGCTGCGGTAGGCGTCCGTGAGGCCGGGCAGCGGTTCGGTGGGCAGGACAGCGGCGCGTAGGTGCGCGCGGGCACCCTCGGCGCGCACCGGGTCGGTGTGCGCGATGGCCCGGGCGTGCAGGGTGCCGTCCGGGCCTGGGAGGCTCAGCAGCGTCCAGTCGCCGAGCGTCAGGGCGACGTCCGCGCTGACGCTCAGCGTGTCGGGCACGCCTCGCGCGTCGGCGAGGCGTGCGCTGGCGTCCGCGAGGTTCGTGAGCCAGGCGCGCTCCTCGGCCTGCTCGCGGATGGCCCGTTCAGCGCGTTCGGTCCACGCGGCGCGTTCCAGCGCGACGGCGCACAGGCCCGCGACGCCCTCCAGGAACGCGCGGGTTTCGGCGCTCGGCACGCCCGGGTCATCGAACGAGACGACCATGGCGCCGAAGGGCGTGCCGGCCGCCGCGAGGGGGAGCGCGGCGATGGCGTGCGTGCGCTCGTCCCAGGTGATGTCGGGGTAACGGGCGTGCAGGTCAGCGCGGGTGAGGTACAGCGCTTCGCCGCTGCGGATCACGTCGGTGCTGGGCGCGGGCTGCGTGAGCGGCAGGTGCGCGTAGGGCTGCATGACGTGCAGCGCGTACCCCTGCTGGCCGATCAGGTGCACGTGCTGGTCATCGCCGAGCGTCATGAGGTTGATGGCGTAGGCGAGCACCGCTGGCGGCGTGAAGGTCAGGACGGCGCGGCGGATCTCGTCGGCGGTGCGGGCCTGCGTGAGCGCTCCAGCGAGGGTGGACAGCGTGCGGGCGCGCGCGAAACTCAGGTTGACCGCCTGGGGCGGCGTACTGGTGGCGCGCGGTGGGCGGACGCGGGACTGAAGGCGGTTGGGCATGGGTGGGGGTGCGGCGTGCGCCGGCTGAAGAGGCGATGACGTGGGTGGGTCAGGGACAGCGCCAGGACGAAGGACACCGCAAGTATAGGCAGCCGGAGCGGGCGGTGTTGTATGAACGTGCGGCGGTCGGCCCCGCCCGGGGGGTCGGCCGCCGCACGACGTGTCCCGGGCGCGCTTCAGAGGGGCAGTTGCACCCAGCCGCCCAGGTCGGTGCGTCCGGCGCGCAGGGCGGCTTTGAGGGCGGGGGTGTTGCGGGCGTGCACGGTGCCGAGCAGGACGTCCGTGTCGGGGTGGGGAACGGCGCGCGCGAGCAGCGTCGTGAGGGCCGCACCGAGCCCCTGACCCCGGGCGTCCTGGGCGAGGGTGAGTTCGGCGACTTCCAGGCCGCTCAGGCCCAGGTGCGTGGTGGGCAGCGCGGCAATCAGGCCTACCCAGCGGCCGTGCAGACGCACCTCGAACAGCAGCCCGTCGTTCAGGTAGTCCTGCAGCGCGTCCAGAGTTTCGGGTTGCGCGTAGGTGGGGTGGTGGGGGTCCGCGTCGGCGCTGGCGCGGTACGCGGCTTCGTACGCGGGCCGGAAGTCGAAGTTCTGCGGGGGGGCGGCGCGCAGGCCGTCCGGGAGGGGGGCGGCGCGCAGGGTGCCGAGCGTGGCGCCGACGAAGCGCCGGTCCGGGTGCGCGCCGGGCACCGCGCCGTCCGGTTCGGGGCGGTACAGGCGCGCGTAGCGCGGCTGGAACATGCGGAAGGCGCGGCGGACGGCGTCCGTGACGTGCGGGAGGTCCGCGAGTTCCAGGGGGCGGCTCCCGCCCACGACTTCCACGAAGGGCCGCGCGAGGTCCATGCCCTCGAAGCGCGGGCCGCACAGCACCTGCAGGTCGGGGCTGACGGGTACCCAGCGGTTGCGGTAGTCGTCGGGCGTGGTGCCGGGCACGGCAGCGCTCGCGGCGTACCCGCGCGCGAAGTCGTCACTGAGCGCGTCGGTGGCGTGCCACGTGAGGTGCTCGCTCAGGGCGGCGCGGTGCTGCTCGGCGGGCTGCAGGGTGCGCGCGTGCGGGTGGAGGTCGCCGTACACGGCGTCGGTGAGCGTCTCAAGGGTGAGGGGCACCGGGGGAGCGTAGCAGACGTGCGCGGCGCGCCGGGCTGCTGCGGCGGCGGGGTCCTGCGCGGACTCTCATTTGGTCGGGCTATGTTAAGGCGTCGTGAAGTTGACGTTTGATTGGGCGGACCTCGCCCCACTGACCCGCACGCCCGGTACGGGCGGCGCCCTGCGCGTGACGCCCGAGGCGTTCCGCGTGGATGAACTGCCCGCCTATCCCCTGTCCGGTGACGGCGATCACCTGTACCTGCACGTCGAGAAGACCGGGCACACGACTGCGTTCGTGGTGCAGGAGCTGCAGCGCCAGCTGGGCCTGCGTGACCGCGACATCGGCGTGGCCGGCCTCAAGGACCGCCACGCGGTCACCACGCAGTACCTCAGTATTCCCGCGAAGCACGAGGCGCGCCTGCCGACCTTCTCGGTGGAGGGCGTGCGTGTCCTGGACGTCACGCGGCACACGAACAAGCTGGGCATGGGGCACCTCGCCGGGAACCGCTTCACGGTGCGGGTAAGTGGCGCGCCCGGCACGGCCGAGCAGGCACGCGCGACACTGGACGCCCTTGTGCAGTTCGGCCTGCCGAACTACTTCGGGCCGCAGCGGTTCGGGCTGGGCGGCCTGAACGCCGAGGAGGGCGCGCGCGTCCTGCGCGGCGAGTCGCGCCTGCGTGACCCGCGCCTGCGGCGCTTCCTGGTGAGCAGCGTGCAGAGCCTGGTGTTCAACCGCTTCGTGAGCCTGCGCGTGGAGCGCGGCCTGCTGGCCGCGCTCCTGCGCGGCGACATGGCCAAGAAGCGCGACACGGGCGGCGTGTTCCGCGTGGACGACGCCGAGGCGGAATCCCCGCGCGCGGCGCGCGGGGAGGTGAGCGCGACGGGCACGCTGTTCGGCCGGAAGATCAAGCCGCTCACCGAGGACGCCGGGGTGCTGGAGGCCGAGGCGCTCGCGCCGTTCGGGCTGACGCCGGAGGCGTTCTCGTCGCGCAAGGGGGACCGGCGCGTGGTCCGCATCTTCCCTGGTGAAGCGCGCGTCACGGCCACCGACGACGGGTACGAGGTGTCGTTCACGCTGCCGAAGGGCAGTTTCGCGACATCGGTGCTGCGGGAACTCACGAAGACGAACGTGGACGTCGATGAGGGCGGCAGCGCGGACGCGGACACCGACGAGGCCGACGCATGAGACGCGCGGTGCTCGCCGCCGTCGCGGTGACGCTGCTGTCGAGTGCCGCGCGCCCCCCCACCGTCATGAACGCGGCGCTGTCGCCGACGACAGGCGGGGTGCTGCTGGAGGCGTCCGTGAGCGTCATGTCGGCGGACACGCTGCTGGGCGTGTGGGGGCCGGTGGGCCGCGGGAAGCTGATGCGGTGCGCGCCGCGCTGCGTGGTGGTGCAGAGCGTGGCGATGCAGCGCGGGGCGGTGCTGTCCCGTCAGGGCCTGTACCGCGTGGTCCTGGCGGGGCGGTACACGCGCGGGCAGCGGGTGGCGGTGCTGCTGAAGTTCGGCAGTGGTCTGGTGCGCGTGGACGCCCTGGTCGGCGCGAGCTGATGCGCACCGGTGAGGCCTTGCGCGCGGCGTTCCTGAACGCCACGTACGGCACGCGCGCCGAGCGGTTCCGGCTGAGCGGCGTGCAGCCCGCGCGTCTGGCTTCGCCGTCGTGGGCAGCGGGTGGGCGCGCGTGGGCGGTCGTGACCGCGTGGAATCCGGGCGGTCAGCTGGCGAGCGCGGAGGTGAACGCCCGCGCGGACGGGGCGCTGCGTGAGCAGGTGGACGCGCTGGGCGTGCCTTCCCGCGTGGCCGTGAACGGCGACGGGCGCTGGCGCGAGGCGTCGCTGCTGCTGGAAGGCGCGCGCCTGCGGGACGCCGTGGCGCTCGGGCGGCACTTCGGGCAGGCGGCGGTGGTGTTCGGCGTGGGCGCCCGCGCGGCGCTGGTGTGGTGCGGGCCGGACGGCGTGCGCGTGGAACGCCTGTGGGCGTCGCCGTCCGCCCGGCCCTGAGCGTCCGGGGCGGCGCACTGGCGGGGTGGGGTGGGCGCGGCTTTATACTGCGGCGTTGTGTCGAGTGTTGCTGATCCTCTGATTCACGCGCCGCCTTCGGAGGCGCGAGTGGTGCTGCCGGTGGACATCAGCCCGCAGGACCTCGCGCGGTACGCCGTGGCGCTGTCGAACACCAAGGGCGGCACCATCGTGGTGGGCGTCGGGAAAAACGGCGTGCAGGACGCGTCGGACATTCACCCGTTGCAGGTGACGCACGCGATTTTCGAGCTGTCCGGCGGGAAGCTGAGCGTGAACGTGCAGCATCACCGCGTGCCCGGCGAGGACGTGCGCGTCCTGCTGATTTTCGTGCCGCAGGCGCCGTACGTGCTGGCCGCGCCGGACGGCGAGGTCGTCGCGTGGGACGGCGCGCATCTGGTGCCGGTCACGGGGGCCACGTCTGACCGGGTGGTGCAGCTGGACTACACGTCGACGGTGCCGCCCACGGGGAGCCTGTCGGACCTGGACCCGGTGGAGGTGGCGCGCCTGCGCGCCATGGGGCAGCGGGGCGCGCTGGCGCAGCTCGCGGACCTGGATTTCCTGTCGGAGCTGGGGTTGATCGTGGACGTGCAGGGCGAGTGGCGGCCCACCATCGCCGGCATTCTGCTGGCGGGCACGCCGCGGGCGCTTCGGACGTTCGTGGCGCAGGCGGAAGTGTGCTACTACCACCACGCGACGAGCGACGTGGAGTTCCAGTTCCGCGAGGACCTGCTGCGGCCGCTGGCGAGCCTGCTGGCGCGCCTGCACGACCTGATTCAGGCGCGTAACGCGTTCACGCCGGTGCAGGTGGGGCTGTTTCGCATCGAGGTGTGGGACTTCGACGAGGCGGTGTACCGCGAGGCGCTGCTGAACGCGTTGACGCACCGTGACTACACGGTGCGTGACGTGGTGCACGTGCATCACTTCCCGGACCGGCTGGAGATCAGCAACCCGGGGGGCTTCCCGGGCGGCATCACGTCGGAGAACGTGCTTCGGCACCAGCCGAAGCGCCGCAATCCGCTGCTGGCGGAGGTGCTGGCGAAGCTGGGGTTCGTGGAGCGCGCGGGCGTGGGCGTGGACAAGATGTACCAGTTGATGCTGCGGCACGGCAAGGAACCGCCGGAGTTCACGACGTACCCGGACGCGGTGACGCTCGCGCTGCACAACCCGGGGTTCGATGCGGAGTTCGTGCGGTTCGTGGCGCGCAAGCAGGAGGAGATGCAGACGCTCAGCCTGGACATGCTGATTGTCCTGAGTGTCCTGAAGCGCGAGGGGGAAGTGTCGCGCGCGCATCTGGCGGAGGCGTTGCAGTTGCCGGAGGACCGCACGCCGCGGCTGCTGCAGATGATGGAGGACCGCGGCCTGATTGCGCACACTGGACGGGGAACGGCGCGGCTGTACGAGCTGTCGGCGGATTCGCGCGCGGCGCTCAAGCGCGCGGTGAGCAGCGTGGCACCCATGCGGATGGCGCCGGCACGTCCGGGTGCGCCGGCGCGCGTGCCGGCAGGGCCGCGTGAGGTGGCGCTGGAACTGGCGCGCCGTGAGGAGGGCGTGGGGAATGCAGACCTGCGGGAGGCGTGCGGGCTGAACACGCAGCAGGCGTGGCGGGTGCTGAACGCGTTGTGTACCGGTGGGCACATTGAGAAGCGCGGGAGTGGGCACCGGACGGCGCGGTACTACGTGTCGGGCCAGGCAGACCGTCCTCGCTGAGGGGTGGAGGGGCAGGGGGCGTCCGGCGAGGTCCGGGGGCTGCCCTGCGGTCGTGTGGGTGGCTGGGTTGTGGTGCCTGCCCGGACGCTGTGTGTGAAAGCGCTTGCCTTGAGAATTCCTTCAGGAATGAATATTCCCTACCCAGCTTCTATACAAGCTCAGCCTGGGAAATGTCAGGATTTATGGTCGGTTGTCCTGCAAATTGTGCGTTTTTATGCGTCCTGCGCGCTGTGAGCGGTTCTCATAGTGTCCGGGGGACGTTTTTTTGTGTTTGACACGTGGTGAAGCGCGGGTGTACCTTTCGGGCGTCAGTTCACTTCACCATTGGAACCGCTCCCAGAGAGTGTGCATCCAGAAGGAGTCATGCATGAAGAAGGCCCTTGCCCTCATCACGGTCACCGCGGCGTGCGCCCTCGCCAACAGCGCCCACGCGGCCGGCGTCACCCTCACCTTTGCCTGCGACAGCGTCGGCAGCGGATACAACGAGTGCCAGAAAGGCGCCAACGCCTGGGCCAAAAAGACCGGCAACACGGTCAAACTCGTGCAGGTGCCCAAAGAAACTGACCAGCGCCTCGCGCTCTACCAGCAGCAGCTCGGCGCGCGCGCCAGCGACGTGGACGTGTACATGATCGACGTGGTCTGGCCCGGCCTGATCAGCCAGCACCTCCTCGACCTCAGCAAATACATCCCCCAGAGCGAAGTCGCGCAGCACTTCCCCGCCATCGTCAAGAACAACACCGTGAACGGCAAACTCGTCGGCATGCCGTTCTTCACGGACGCAGGCGTCCTGTACTACCGCACGGACCTGCTCGCCAAGTACGGCTACAAGAGCGCGCCCAAAACCTGGGACGAACTCGCCGAAATGGCCAAGAAGATCCAGGACGGCGAACGCAAAGCCAACAGCAAATTCGTCGGCTTCGTCTTCCAAGGCAAGAACTACGAAGGCCTCACCTGTGACGCCCTCGAGTGGATCAGCAGCTTCGGCGGCGGCAGCATCGTCGACGCCAGCGGCAAGGTCACCATCAACAACCCGCAGGCCGTCGCCGCCCTCAAGGCCGCGCAGGGCTTCGTCGGCAGCATCGCGCCCAGCGCCGTCACCACCTACGGCGAAGAAGAAGCCCGCAACGTCTGGCAGGCCGGGAACGCCGCGTTCATGCGCAACTGGCCGTACGCGTACGCCGCCGGCCAGGCTGAAGGCAGCGCCGTGAAAGGCAAGATCGGCGTGGCCGCCCTGCCCGCCGGCAAAGGCGGCAAACCCGCCGCGACGCTCGGCGGCTGGCAGCTCGCCGTGAACGCCTACAGCAAGCACCCCAAGGAAGCCGCCGACCTCGTGCGCTACATGACCGGCGCGCAGGAGCAGAAGCGCCGCGCCATCGAGGCCAGCTACAACCCCACCATCGCCAGCCTGTACAAGGACCAGGGCGTCCTGAAGGCCGTGCCGTTCTTCGGCAGCCTGTACAACGTGTTCACGAACGCCGTCGCGCGCCCCGCGACCATCACGGGCAGCAAGTACAACCAGGTCAGCGACGCCTTCAGCACCGCCGTGTACAGCGTCCTCACCAAGAAAGCCCAGCCGGAAGCGGCCCTGAGCAGCCTGCAGTCGCAGATCAACCGCATCAAAGGTCGCGGCTGGTAACCCCCCCGGGGCCTGGCCATACGCCCACCCCCACCGTCACGCCAAGGTGCCCCAGGGGGGCACCTTTTTTCCGTACCTCGACTTGACCCTTCAGGAGCGCCCATGACCACCACACCCCGCGCCCGCCGCACCCGCAGTCTCGCGGCCACCCGCGCCCGCACGGCGCTGTGGCTGCTGCTGCCGACCCTGATCGTCCTGGCCGCCGTGGCCGGCTACCCGCTGCTGCGCACCATCTACCTGTCCTTCACGGAATACAACATCAACACCGACGCCGCGCCCAAATGGATCGGGCTCGGCAACTACTGGTTCACCACCGAGGACGGCGTGGGCCTCGGCGTCCTGCAGATTCCAGAATGGTGGCAGTCCGTGTGGAACACCGTGAAGTTCACGGGCGTGTCCGTGCTGCTCGAAACCGTCCTCGGCCTGGGTCTCGCGCTGATCCTGAACAGCAAGATCCGCGCGCGAGGGCTGCTGCGCACCGCCATCCTCGTGCCGTGGGCCATCCCGACCGTCGTGAGCGCGCAGATGTGGAACTGGATGTACAACGACTCGTTCGGCATCCTCAGCGAATGGGGCCAGAAACTCGGCGTGCTGCAGAACGGCCAGTCGTTCATCAGCAACCCGGACACGGCCCTGTGGGCGCTCGTCGCGGTGGACGTCTGGAAGACCACGCCGTTCATGGCGCTGCTGCTCCTTGCGGGCCTGCAGAGCATCCCCAGCGACATGTACGAGGCCGCCGACGTGGACGGCGCGAACCGCTGGACGCAGTTCTGGCGCCTCACGCTGCCGCTGCTCACGCCCGCCATGCTGGTCGCGCTGATCTTCCGCACGCTCGACGCGCTGCGCGTGTTCGACATGCCTTACATCGTGAAGGGGAACGCGCCCGAAGTGATGACCATGAGCATGTACGCGCGGCAGGAGATGATCCAGAACGCGCAGTTCGGCCTGGGCTCCGCGGTGAGCATCCTGATCTTCCTCGTCATCATGATCTTCACGGTCATCTACGTCACCAGCCTGCGCGTCAAATTCGACTGAGCGCCCCGGAAAGGACCGTCATGAACAAGAATCCTGCCCTTCGCGCGCTCGGCCAGGCGCTGTTCTGGGTGCTGATCGCCGCCGTGCTCTTCTACATCCTGTTCCCGTTCTACTGGGCGATCAAGACCAGCCTCACCAACTCCGCGCAGCTCAGCAGCCAGGCGCTGCAGTGGTTCCCGAACAATCCCACCTTCCAGAACTACGTGGATGTGTTCCGCGGCCAGCCGTTCGGCCGCAACCTCCTGAACTCGCTGGTCGTCGCGGTCGGCACGGTCATCATCAGCCTGCTGCTCTCCGCGCTGTCCGCGTACGCGCTCGGGAAGTTCCGCTTCAAGGGCAAGTCCATCCTGATGTACATCATCCTGGCGGTCAGCGTGTTCCCGCAGATTGCCGTGCTGGGCGGCATGTACACCACGATCCGCACGCTGAGCCTGTACAACACGTGGTGGGGCCTGATGCTGTCGTACATGATCTTCACGCTGCCGTTCACGGTGTGGGTCCTCACGAGCTTCGTGCGGGACATCCCCACCGAACTGGAGGAAGCGGCGTTCGTGGACGGCGCCACGCCCATGCAGACGCTGTTCCGCGTGCTGCTGCCTGTCATGACGCCCGCCCTGGTCACCACCGGCCTGCTCGCGTTCATCAACGCGTGGAACGAGTTCCTGTTCGCGCTGACCTTCACCAGCGACGACAAGGCCAAGACGGTGCCCGTCGCCATCGGGCAGTTCAGTGGCGCGAGCATCTACGAGAATCCCTTCGGGCTGATCATGGCCGGCAGCGTCATCGTGACGGTCCCGCTGATCATCCTGGTGCTGATCTTCCAGCGCAACATCGTGTCCGGCCTGACCGCCGGCGCCGTGAAAGGCTGAGCAGCGCCCGACGAGAGCGGCCCCGGCGCGCGCCGGGGCCGCTCTCGTTCCGCTCGCCCCTTGGCGGCGCTCCCCTGCGGCGCGTAGATTGACGGGCGATGATGGCCCGCGCGCAGCGCCCGGACCCGCGCCGCGTGCGGCGCGGACGGACCATCAGCATGCTCGTCGCGCTCGCCCTGGTGAGCTTCAGCCCGAACGCCGCGTACTACCTCGGGCACCTGTACGGCCGCGTCGCCCCGCGCGACACGCCCGAACTGCCTCTGGCGCCCGTGCCGGACGCGACCCGCGCGGACATCCAGGCGTACGCCACCACCCTGCCGGAGTTCACGGCCGCGCTCGACGACCTGCGGCCCTCCGACCGGCGCCGCGTGACGCTGCTCGAACGGCACTTCCGGGTGTACCTGCGCGCGCGCGGCACACTCGGGCGCGCGCAGGCAGCCAGCCTGATGCGCCTGATCGCCGCGGAGGTTCGCAACCAGAACCCCGCCCGCGCACGCCGCAGCGTCTTCAGCAGCCCCGAAGCGGCCCTCGCGGACGTGGAGCGGTGGCTGGCGTTCCTGCATGACACGCTCGCGCGCCCACAGCGCGGCACGTCCGCGCAGCTCGCCGCGCGCATCCGCGCGCACGCGCCCGTCCCCATGGCGCCGGACGTGGTGTTCGGGAACCGCACGGGCCTGCTGCGCGCCGCGAACGCCCTGCACCTCTCCCCCGCCATTCTGGCCGCCATCGTCGACAACGAGCAGGCCGGGCAGGCCAGCGGGTACGGCCTCGCGGGGCTGCTGCGGACGTTCACGGACACCGCCGCGCAACGCGCCGCGCAGACGTACGGCGCGAGCGGCCTGACCGGGCGCCTCTCGCAGACGGTCGGGGTCGCGCAGATGTCCTGGCAGGACGCGCTCGGGCAGGAGGAACGCCTGCGCGCGCACGGCGTGCACCTGGCGCGCTTCCCGCGTACCGAAGCGCAGGTGCGCGCGCTGCTGAACCGGCCCGCACCGAACCTGCTGCTGAGCGCCTCGCGCCTCGCCGGCTACCTGAACCACGAGGTCGGCGCGGGCCCGCTCGACGTGCGCCGGCACACGGACGCGTGGGCGTTCTTCACCGGCCCCGGCTGGCACAACAACCCGGCGCTCGCGTCGAGCGGGCAGACGTGGCCGTACGCGTGGAACGGGTTCTTCAAGGCGTGCCTGTACGCGCGCGCGCTTCCCTGAGCGCGCGCAGGCCCTTACGGCGTCCCCGCTCCCGGGCGTTCAGGCCTCTTCAAGGCTGCGCACCTGATACTCCGCAGTGCGCCCCCCCAGGCGGACACTGAACGTCTCCCCCACGCGGCGGCCCAGCAGCGCCGCGCCGACGGGGCTCTGCGTGCTGATGAGCGCCACCCCGTCCACGCTGCCGGTGGCCTCCACGGGGCTCACGAGGCGCACGCGCCGCACCTGCCCGTTCTCGACGTTCAGCAGCGTCAGCGTGCTGCCGAGCGCCACCGCGTCCGACGTGCTGGCCGGGAGGACCTCGGCGTCCGCGATCATGCCTTCCAGTTCCTCGATGCGCGCCTCGATGGCGGCGAGGTGCTGCTGCGCCTCGGTCAGGCCGAGACTCTCGGCTTCGTTCGCTTCCATCTGCTCGCGCAGGACGCGCCGCGCCTCCTCCGCGCGTTCACGTTCACGATCGAGACTGCCCTGAAGGCGCTGCAAGCCCGCTGCGGTGACCTGAATGGGGGATGCCATGATTGACCGTCACGGTAGCAGACGCGCGGCCTGCGCATCTGCAGTGTTCGTTCATCCGCTCACGGCAGCGCGGCCACGTCGGCGGCGGTGGGCGCGTACGCGCCGGGCCGGGCGCACGCGGCGGCGGCCGCGCGCAGACCGTACCGCAGGTGCTCCACCCAGGTCTGCGCCTCGTGCTGCACGGCGTGAGCGAGCGCGCCAGCGATCAGGGCGTCACCCGCGCCGACCGTGTCCGCGACCGTTACGAGCGCGGCCGGCAGGTCCGCGCGGCCCGCGGGCATGACCAGCGTCGCGCCGTGCGGGCCGCGCGTGAGAATCAGGGGTGCACGGGCGTTCAAGCCGCGCACGGCGCGCAGCGCGTCGTCCTCGCTGACGTCCGGGTAGAAGAACGCGAGGTCCTCGTCGCTGAACTTCAGCAGGTCCGCGTGCCGCAGCACCTCCTCGAAGACGGGGCGCGTCGCCGGGTCCCGGTGCGGGGTGCGGGCGTTCGGGTCGAAGCTGACGCGCACGCCGCGTGCGCGCGCGGCGTGCATCAGGGTCACGAGGGCGTCCGCGAGCGGCGCGCGCGTGAGGCTGATGCCGCCCAGGTGCAGCCACTTCGCGGCGGCCCACCAGCCGTCCGGCAGGGTGTCCGCGTCGAACGCGAGGTCCGCGCTGCCCTCCCCTAAGAAGCGGTACGCGGGCGGCGTCAGCTGATGCACGACCGCCATGAGGGTCGGGCGGGGCACGCGCTGCAGGAACCGCAGGTCGAGGCCCGCGTCGGCGCTCGCGCGGGCCAGGTCGTCACCGAAGTTGTCGTCGCCCACGGCGCCCGCGAACGCGGCGGGCACGCCCAGGCGCGCCGCGGCGCGCGCGACGTTCCAGCCCGCGCCGCCCGGATGGGCGCGCCAGAGGTCCCCTCCAGCCGTGACGAGGTCCGTGAGGGCCTCACCGGCACTCACGATCAGCGGAAGGTCGCGGGGCACCTCGGTATGGGCGGTCATGGCGGCGAGTGTACCGCGCCGAACCCGCCGCCCGGAAGCCGCTCAGCGCAGCACGTCGTCCAGGTGCGCGGCGAGGTCCGCAGGGTCGTCGAACGTGAACGCTTCGGCGTTCACGCGTTCATCCCCGCCGGCGCGCAGCAGCGCCACGCGCACGTTCGCGCGTTTCGCGGCTTCCGCGTCGAACGGCGTGTCGCCCACCATCAGCGCCTCGTGCGCGCCCACGCCCAGTTTCTGCAGCGCCGCGTGCAGGATGTCCGGTTCGGGCTTGCTGGCCTCCACGTCGTCAGCGGTCACGCGGTCCGGCACGAGGTCGCGCACGCCGATGTGCTCCAGCAGCGGGTCGATCACGTCGCTGTCGCCGCTCGTGCCGAGGATCACGCGCAGCCCCCGGCCGTGCAGGGCCTCCAGCAGCTCACGCGCGCCGCGCGTGGCGCGCAGCTCCGGGATCATCGGCTTGAAGTGTTCCGCCCACGCCTGCGTCAGCCCCTCGCCCCGCTCGCTGTTCGGGTCGACGTCCGCGACGCGCGGCAGCAGCTGATCGCCGCCCATGCCGATCAAAGGGCGCACGTCCTCGAAGGTCCGCTCGATGCCGAAGTCACGCAGGGCCGCCACCCACGCGCGGGCGTGCGCGTCGTTGCTGTCCACCAGCGTGCCGTCCAGATCCATGATGACCGCTCGGATGCTCATGCCGACCACCCTACGCGCCCGCGCGCGCGCGCCGCCTTGAGCGGCCCTTACGGAACGCGCACGCCCGCGCGGAGCGCGCCGCACACTGAAACGCATGAGTGAAACGGCCCCCCGAGTCATCGTGACCGGCGCGGCGCGCGGCATTGGCCGCGCCATCGCGGAACTGTACGCGGAACGGGACGCGCGCGTCCTGATGGTGGACCTCCACACGCCTCCAAAGTTGCGCGGCGCGCGTGGCCTGCGCGCCGACATCGCCACGCCCGGCGGGCGTAAACGCATCGTGGAGGGCGCCCGCACCTTCCTGGGCGGCGTGGACGTCCTCGTGCACAACGCCGCGTTTCAGGGCGCGCCCGGCGGCGTGCTGGACGTCCCGGAGGACGGCTGGGCGCAGGCCATCGCCGTGAACCTCACGGCGCCGCTCCTGCTCACGCGCGCCGTCATCGACCTGATGCCGCGCGACGCGGCCATCGTGAACGTCGCGTCCGTGCAGGGCCTGTTCGCGGAGCCGGGGAACGCGGCGTACAACGCCACCAAGGGCGGCCTCGTGAACCTCACGCGCGCCATGTGCCTGGACCTCGCGCCGCGCGGCGTGCGCGTGAATGCGGTCGCGCCCGGCGCGATCGCCACGGAAGCCGTGGAGGACGCCATCGCCGCGACGGACGACCCGGTGCAGACCCGCCGGGACTACGAGGACCTGCACGCGCTGCGCCGCATCGGCGAGGCGCGCGAGGTGGCGGAAGCGGTGTACTTCCTGGGGTCGAAGGCCGCGAGCTTCATCACGGGCGCGATCCTCCCGGTGGACGGCGGCATGACCGCCAGCTTCATGATGGCGGGCCGGCCCGTCTGAGGGCGGGTCAGTCGGCGCGGTAGGTGCGGAACGCGCCGGTCAGCAGGGCGCTCGCCTCGCGGGCGCGGACGCCGCCCTGCACGTCCGGGCGGTGCCCCCAGGCGTACGCGAGGACGTCCGTGACGCCGCCGAGCGCGCCGAGCTTCGGGTTGCGCGCGCCGAACACGATGCGGGACACGCGCGCCTCCAGCGCGGCGCCCAGGCACATGGGGCACGGTTCGAGCGTCACGTACAGCGTGCAGCCCGTCAGGTACGCCGTGCCGAGCGTGGCGGCGGCGGCGCGCAGAGCGTCGAGTTCCGCGTGGCGGGTCATGTCGCCGTGCGCGCGGGCGGTGTTCGCGGCGCGCGCGACAACCTGACCGTCCGGGCCGGTGATGACGGCGCCGACCGGGACCTCCGCGTTCCCGAACGCTTCGCGGGCGGCGGCGAGGGCCTCCCCCATGGCCACGTGGTCCAGGTCGGCGGGCGCCCCGGTCGTCTCGGCCGCGCCGACCGCCCACACGGGCGGCTGCAGTCCCACCCACTGCACGTCCGCGCCGAGCGCGAGCACCCACACGGCGTCGCGGTTCGCGCGGGGCACCTTGCGGTCCGTGAGGACGTCGCTGAGCTTACGGGTCCCGCCGGGGAGGCGCACGCGGTCGCCGGGTTGCCGGTGGCGGAGCGTCCAGCCGGGCGGGATGGGGAACTCCGGCGTCGGCGTGGCCGGCGGCGTCAGGTGCAATTCCCCGTCCGTGACGGTCACGGTGCGCGCGCCCGGCAGGGTCACGTGCGTCGTTCCGCCGTTCGCGAGGGCGTCCGCGAGGGCGTCCACGTGCTCCGCGTGGTAGGCGGCGCGCGCCGAGCGCAGCGCCCGCGTGACATACCGGCGCCGCACCGCGCGCGGCAGGGCTCCTTTCGGCATGTGCGGCGTCACGCGCGCTGCCAGCGCCTCCAAGGCGGCGTCGTCTTCCCGCGCGAGCCGCGCGGTCCGCGCGAGGCGGTCCTCGGCGCCCGCCTCGCGCGCTGTGAGCACCGGCATCACCGCGTGCCGCACCCAGTTGCGCGTGAAGTACGTGTCCGCGTTGCTGGGGTCTTCCCGCCATGCCTGCGCGCGAGCCTGGAGGTACGCCTCCACGTCCGCGCGCGCGGCGCGCAGCCACGGGCGGCGCACGTGCCCGTTCGCTTCCGGGATGCCGGTGGGGTGCGCCTCGCCGCGCAGCGCCTCCATCAGGTACGTTTCCGCGTCGTCACGGGCGGTGTGCGCCGTGAGGATCACGTCCACCCTGCGCGCCTTCGCGGCGCGCGTCAGGAACGCGTAGCGCAACGTCCGCGCGGCCGCCTCCACGCTCCACCCGCGCGCGCGCGCCACCCGCGCCACGTCCGCGCCGCCCACCTCGCACGGCACGCCCAGGCGGGCACACACGTCCTGCACGAACGCCACGTCCTGCGCGGAGTCCGCGCGCAGCTGATGGTCGAACGTCGCCGCGACCACGCGCGCGCCCGCCTCGTGCGCCCCGAGCAGCAGCGCCACGCTGTCCGCCCCGCCGGACACCGCCACCAGCACCGCCCGCCCCGCGTAGGGGGCGAGCGGCTCCAGCAGACGCGCGAAGCGGTGCACGCGCGCATTCTAGGGTGACTGGACGGGTCAGGGGCCGGGCGGCGCCTACCGGTCCTCGACCTCCTCGGTCTTCTTCAGGTACACGCGCGGTTCGTTCAGGCCTGCGTACGCGTACGCGACGGGCATGTGCGGGCTGTTGTGCCACCAGCCGATCTGCCCGTCGGCCTTGATGGCGATACCGCCCCCGTCGCCGCCGACGCGCAGGCGCATGGCTTCCAGCACCTCGCGCATCGCGTCGTCCGGGGTGTGGTCCGGCAGGCGGTGCATGAAGCGCGCGGCCGTCATCATGCGCGCGATGCTCTCACCCTCGCCGCTTAGCGCGAGGGCGCCAATTCCGTCGTCCGCGTAGAACCCGCAGCCGGGCTGCGGGGAGTCGCCCACGCGGCCTGCGCGCTGCCCGCTCAGCCCGCCCGTGGACGCCCCCGCCGCGAGGTGCCCGTCCGCATCCAGGGCGACGCAGCCGACCGTGTCGTGGTCCTCGTACGCCGCCCGCTGCTCCGGCGTGATCAGGTCCTCGGGCGCGCACAGTTCCGCGCCGGACTCCCGCGCGAAGCGGCGGGCGCCCTCGCTGATCAGCAGGATTTCCTGCTCGCGCAGCAGGCGCCGCGCGACGGAAATGGGGTGCCGCACGCCCGGCAGGCCCGCCACGGCGCCGACGTCCAGGGTGGCGCCGTCCATGATGGCGGCGTCCATCTCCACCTGTCCGTCCGCGTTCAGGGCCGAGCCGTACCCGGCGTTGTATGTCGGGTCGGCCTCCAGCACGCGGATGGCGGCCTCCACGGCCTCCACGGCGCTGCCGCCGCCTTCCAGCACCTTGCGGCCCGCGTTCGCGGCGGCGACGCAGCCGCTGCGGGACGCGGCTTCCTTCCCGGCGGGCACTTCGTGGGCGCCCCCGTGCACGATAATGGCCCAGTTGGGCTTCGGTTCATTCATGGTATGTCCCTTGGTGTGGAGTGTCGTCCGGGAACCCCCCGGCGGGTGCGTGGGCACTGTTGAAGTTGCGGATCTGCGCCCAGGTGTCCTCGACCTCGGTGGCGAGCAGCACCACCAGGTCGCCCTGACGCGCGGCGCGCAGCGCGTGGTCCACGGCGTCCGGCTCGGACAGGATGGTCGTGAGGTGCTCGTCGGCGAAGCCCGCGCTGCGCGCCCCTTCCGCGACGAGGCGCGCGCCCTCACCGGGCGCGCGGCCGCGCCGCAGTTCGTCCTCGCGGATGATGATCTCGTCGAACGCCTCCGCGGCAATTTCGCCCATGCGGCGCATGTCGTCGTCGCGGCGGTCCCCGGCGACGCCGACCACGCCGATCACGCGGCCGCGTCGCGGGCGCATGTGCTGCACGAGGTCCCGCAGGTACTCCAGGCCGGACGGGTTGTGGGCGTAGTCGAGGAGCACGCGGAACGGGTGGCCTTCGTAGAGGTTCAGGCGTCCGGGGCTCTGCTCGAACGACGTGCTGAAGCTCCCGAGCGCCGCGCGGATCACCGGCAGCTCCACGCCCTGCGCGACCGCCATGGCCGCCGCCGCGAGGGCGTTGGCGATGTTCACCTCCGCGAACCCGCCAAGCGTCGCGGGAATGTCCCGCGCGCGCATGATCGGCAGGCGCTGCCCGTCCTCATACAGGACCAGTTCGTCCCCCAGCACGGTCGGTTCGCGGACGACGGCGGTGCCGCCGTCGTTGATGTGCTGCTGCAGTTCCGGGGAGACGGCAATGCCGCCGCGCATGGAGAAGAACGTCACGCGGCCCTTTGCCTTGGCCCGCATCGCCAGCGTGAGGGGATCGTCAGCGTTCAGGACGCTGGTGCCGGTGTCCGTGACGACCTCCACCACCAGGCCCTTCACCCACGCGAGGTCCTCGACGGTCTTGATGCCCTTCACGCCCAGGTGGTCCGGCTGGATGTTCAGGACGGCGCCCACGTCCGCCCGGTCGAACGCGAGGCCCTCGCGGAGGATGCCGCCGCGCGCCGTTTCGAGCACGGCCACCTCGACGTTCGGGTCGCTGAGGATGACCTTCGCGCTTTTCGGGCCGGTGGTGTCGCCCGTCATGATGAGTTCGCCGTTCACGTAGATGCCGTTCGAGGTGGTGAGACCCACGACCTTCCCGGCGTGCCGCATGATGTGCGCGACCATACGCGAGGTGGTGCTCTTCCCGTTCGTGCCGGTGATCGAAATGATCGGCATGCGGCACGGCGTGCCCTTCGGGAAGAGCATGCTCAGCACCGGCCCGGCGACATTCCGAGGCTGCCCCTCGCTGGGCTGCAGGTGCATGCGGAAGCCCGGCGCGGCGTTCACCTCCACGATCCCGCCGCCCGTCTCGTGGACCGACTGGGAGATATCCGGGCTGATCAGGTCAATGCCGGCGACGTCCAGACCGATCACCTGCGCGGCGCGGCGCGCAATGGTCAGGTTCTCCGGGTGCGTCACGTCCGTGCGGTCGACGGCGGTGCCGCCGGTGGACATGTTGGCGGTGTCGCGCAGGAACACCGTTTCGCCCGCCGCGGGAACGGTGTCCGGCGTGCGGCCGGCGCGCTCCAGCAGCCGGAGGACGTGCTCGTCAATGCTGATACGCGTCATGACGTTCTCGTGCCCGTCACCGCGGCGCGGGTCCTCGTTCACGGCGTCCACGAGGGCGCGGATCGTGCGCGTCCCGTCCCCCACCACGTGCGCTGGGACGCGTTCCGCCACGGCGATCACCTCACCGTTGATTACCAGCACGCGGTGGTCGTTGCCGGCGTAGTACTGCTCGACCACCACGTCCCGGCTGTGCTGCCGCGCCTCCTCAAAGCCCCGGTGGATGTCTTCCGGCGCCGTCAGGTTCAGGGACACGCCGCGCCCGTGGTTCCCGTCGAGCGGCTTCGTCACGACCGGCCCGCGCAGGCGCCGCGCCGCGCGCACCGCTTCGTCCGCGCTGCGCACCACGGCGCCCTGCGGCGTCGGCAGGCCTGCGCGGTCCAGCAGCCGCTTCGTGAGGTCCTTGTCGCTCGCGGTGCTCGTCGCGATGAACGGCGTCATGCTCGTGATGCTCGCCCGCACCTGCCGCTGGTACCGGCCGTACCCCAGCTGCACCAGGCTGCCCTCATCGAGGCGCAGGTGCGGAATGCCGCGCCGCTCCGCTTCACTCACCAGCGACTGCGTGGTCGGCCCGAGCGCGTACCGCCGCACGAGGCGCCGCAGGTCCCCCAGTTCCGCCTCGAACTCGAACGGGTCCGCCGGGTCGAGCGCCACGACCTTGCCAGGCAGCAGCAGGTCCACGTCCTCCAGCGCCGGCGGTCCCTCCGGGAGCAGGCTGTGCACGAGGCGGAGCGCCACCGCCCCGGCGATCAGGCCCACGCGCTCCTCCACGTACCGGTACAGCACGCGCGCGCCCGGCGCCTGCCCCCGCGCGGGCCGCGCCGTGCCCGACCGGACGGGCGTGCCCGCCAGGGTCTGCAGCTCCAGTGCGACGTGCTCCACCACGTCCGCCACGCCCGCGTCCTCCTGCAACCAGCGCGTGAAGTCACCCGGCACGCCCCGCGCGTGCCCGTGCAGGCCCGGCAGCAACTCCACCAGGCGTTCCGTCAGTCCGGCCAGCGTGCCCACCCGGACGCCTTCCAGCGCGCCCAGATCCAGCTGCACGCGAATCATCGGTTCGTACCCGTACACGTTCGGCCCGCGGTACACCTGCGTCTCAAGCACCCTGATGGGGGTAGTGGGCGCTGGCGAGCCTACCGGCCCGCCAGCGTCCGCGCCCAACTGTTCGTTCGTCACGTGCGTTACCCCTTTCCGTGGCCCTGCTGGAGGTTGAAAACTACCCGCACGGTACCGCCTGACGCCACCCGCGTCCCCCGAGCAACCCTTGAGCAAAGCCGCACCTTGTCCTTCACTTGCATGAACGGGCATTCACGCAGCGCGCCACCCGCCCACGCTCAGGGCCTCAGGCGATGCCAGCCCGAGCTGCCGACCGGTAGTGGGGCACGCCGCAGCGCCCCTGGAGGCCCCCCGGGTTCACTTCATGCCGTGTCCCCGGCGCTGGTCGCGCGCGCCGTCCAGCCCGTACAATCCGCGCATGACGCCTCGAGTTGGTGACCTCGCCCCGGACTTCCGCGCGCGCAGTGATGACGGGCAAGACGTGAGCCTCGCCGCCCTGCGTGGACGATGGGTGGTGCTGTACTTCTACCCGCGCGCGTCATCGCCCGGATGCAGCGTCGAAGCGCGCGCCTTCGAAACCGCCCTCCCGGAATTCGAGCGGCGCGGCGCGACCGTCATTGGCGTGAGCACGGACACGGAAGCGAAACAGGCGCTCTTCCGGGACCGCTGCGGCCTGAGCTTCCCGCTGCTGCCCGACGGCGACAAGGTCATCGCGCGCGCGTACGGCGCGGTGGGCGTGGTGGGCGGCCTCCTGAACATGGCGTCACGGCGCACGTTCCTGATTGACCCGGGTGGACGCGTCGCGCACGTGTACCGCGTCCTGAACGTGGGCGGCCACGCCACCGAGGTGCTGGCGGACCTTGACCGCCTGCGCGCGGAGCAGCCTGCGCGGGCGAGCCTGTCCTGAACGCACAACCAGACGGGAAGCGGCCCCTCAGCGCGGGCCGCTTCCCGTCTGGATTTACAGGCGCGGCTTGGCGATGACGTTCGTGAGTTTCAGCTGGTCGCCCATGACGGTCGACCCGGCAGTGAGGCTCAACCCGAAGTACCCCTGGCGGGTCTTCACGGCGGTGTTCAGGGCCGCGCCAGTCAGCACCGCCGCCTGCGGCGTGCCCGCCTTGAGGGTGAGGGTACTGATCCGGTTGTTCGTCTCGCCCGCGACGGGGCACAGCACGTACCCGCTCGCGGCGGTGCTCTGGTCGCAGCCGGTGAAGTTCGTGCGGACGTACATGTCCGCGCTGGTGGCCGTTCCGAGCAGGGTGGTGTACAACGCGTTCGCCTCGATGGTGACGCTGGTGATGCTCGCCACGCGCGGGTCGGCGTCCGCGACGGCGTTCGTGGTGGAGTACGCCACGAACCCGTTGTTGGCGCTGGCGGCAGGCAGCGTGATGGTCACGTCCGGGAGGTTGAAGTTCCCGAGGGGAATCAGGCCCGTGCCGCACGAGGCGAGCAGCGCGGCGGGCGCGAGGAGCAGCAGCAGCTTCATGCGCCTCAGGGTAGCAGGGCCGCGCGCGGGGACGCTCAGCGCCGCGTGATGGTCCCTTGAGCTTGTGCGGGGCGCACGGTTCGCGCGGGCTACCACCCTGCGAGCCTTACCCGGGCGTCCTCCGGCCACCAGGGCCGACCCGACGAGCCTCAACGGCGCCGTCCGCTGGACGGGGCGCCACTGCCCCATCCGGCCTCGGCTGCAGGCCAGGCGGGCCCGCCCGTGATTCAGTACGCGACGTCCTGAATGACCGGGTGCAGGAGCACTTCGTCCACGCGGACGTGCGCGGGCGCCGTCAGGGCGTAGGTGACAGCCTGCACGATGTCCTCGGGCTTGAGCCACGCGGCCTTGTACTCGGCGCCCTGTTCGGTGTCGCCGAAGTGCGTGTCGACCATGCCGGGGCGGATTTCGGTAACGCGCAGGCCGTACGCGTGCCCCTCGTGCGCGAGGGCGTGCGTGACGGCGCGCTGGGCGTACTTGCTGGCGGTGTACAGCGCGCCGTTCGCGAAGGTGCGGGCGGAGACGTCGCTGGTGACGTTGATGACCTGCCCGCCGCCGCGCGTGCGGAAGTGCGGGATGAGGGCGCGGGTGGTGAGGATCGTGCCGAGAACGTTGGTGTCCATGACGCGGTGGTACACCTCGGGGGTGATGTCCTCGACGGGCATGAACGCGCCGACGCCGGCGTTGTTGATGAGGGCGTCCACGCCAGCCTGCGCGGCAACAGCGGTGAAGGCGTCGACGCTGGGTTCGCTGGTGACGTCCAGGGTCAGGAAGGTGACGCCGGGGAGGTCGAGGCCGGTGATGTCGCGCGCGCCGGCGATGACGGTCGCGCCGCTGGCGGTGAGGTCGCGGGCGAGGGCGTAACCGATGCCTTTGCTGGCGCCGGTGATGGCGATGGTGCGGCCGTGCAGGGGCTGGTTCATGACCGGACTGTACCGCGTGCGTCAGGACTTAGCCTGTGTGCACGTGCGGGCGCAGGTCCGGGAAGGCCGCACGGAGTTCCCGGGCGAGCTGCTGAAGGCCCCAGACTTCGCTGCGGCGGTGCCCGAGCGCGACGATGCCCACGCCGAGTTCGTGGGCGCGCGCGAGGGCGCCGGGGCGGAGCTGACCGGTAACGTACACGTTCGCGCCGTGGTCGTGCGCGGCCTGGAGGAGTTCGGGGCGCATGGCGTTCATGAGCGCCACGCGCGCTGCAGGGCGGGTGGGCGGCCGGGTTTCCTCCACGCCGCCGAGTTCGTCCGTGAGGGCCGCGAGGAGCGCCGGCCAGGTCGCTTGCGGGGGCGTGGCGGTCAGGCCGTACGTTCGGCCCTGGTGGTCGAGGGGGCGAAGGTCGCGCCACTGCAGGGCGTGAGCGAGGGCGTGGTTCTGCCCGGTCGTGAGGTGCGCGTCGAAGCCGTCGTGCGCGGTGAGAACCCCCAGGGGGGCGTACCGGTCACCGAGGCGGAACGCGCGGTGCAGGAACAGCGCGTCCGCGCGGGGTGACTGCGGCAGGTCGTCCGGGTCGAGGGCGAGCGCGAGGTGACGCACATCCGGCGGGCCAGGGCGCCAGAGCGGGCGCGGTTCCTGCAGGCGCGACTGAAGCCACGCGGCGAGGGCGTCGAGGGTGGGCATCAGAAGGCGTACCGGACGCGGCAGTCCGGGAGGTGCCGCGCAAGGAGTTCGCGGAACTCGCGGACCATGCGGCCCTTGAAGCCGGTGCGGTAGCGGACGTTGTCGCCGCCGTGTTCGCTGCGTTTGGTTTCCTGGAGTTGCGGTTGCCAGAGGAGCTGCTCGGCGCGCGGGTGCCAGCCGAGGTTCACGTCGTGCAGCTGTTCGTTGTGCGTCAGGAAGATGATTTCGGCGGCGAGCTGCGCGCGGGCGCGGGCGCTGAGCGTGTCATTCAGGTGCGTGAAGAGCTCCGCGTAGTCGTCACGCCAGCCTTTGTAGAGGATGACGGGGCTGAAGTTCAGGTGCACCTCGTACCCGGCGTCCACGAAGTCGTTGATGGCGGCGATGCGTTCGGGGATGGGCGTGGTGCGGACGTCCACGATGCGCGCCACGCGACTCGGCATCAGCGAGAAGCGGATGCGGGTGCCGCCACCCGGGTCGTACTGGAGAAGGTCACGGTTCACGTACTTCGTCGCGAAGGACATCTTGGCGCCGTTCAGGTCGCGGTAGAGGCGCACGAGGTCCTGGACGTTGTCGCTGAGGGTCGCGTCGACGCTGAGGTCGCTGTTCTCCCCGAGGTCGTACACCCAGTCGGCGGGGTCCACCTGGTTCGCTTCGGGTTTCGGGCCGAGGGTGCGGGCGTGGTCCGTGAGGAAGTCCAGCGTCTGCTCGATGTTCACGAAGGTCGTGATGGGGTTCGCGTACCCCTTGCGGCGCGGGACGTAGCAGTACGCGCACGCCATGGCGCAGCCGTTGGCGGGGCCGGGCGCGATCCAGTCGGCGCTGCGACCGTTCGCGCGCATCGTGAAGCTCTTGCGCACGCCGAGAACGAGGACGTCGCGTTTCGTGCGCACCCAGTCGTGAACCAGCCCGGCGTTGCCGTGCAGGCCAGGGATGTTCCAGTGGGAGGGCACCTCGATGCGCGTGGCGTCCGGGTAACGCGCGAGGATCTGCTGGCCGCGCGGGTATCCGGGGACGGCCGGTTCGAGGTAGATGGTGGTGGGGCGGAGCAGCGGCGCAGACGACATGGGCGTTCTGCGGGCAGCGTAACGCGAATGGGGGGTCAACACCGGGTGATTGCCCACGAGGGACGGTATCCTGCCCGGATGAAGGTCAGGATCAAAGCAGGCCGGGAACGCAAACTCCTCGGACGCTACCCGTTCGGGCACGCCGGCGACATTCTCGACGCCGACGCCGGCATCAGCGCGGGCGACGTCGTCGACGTACACGCCGAGGGCGGCGCGTTCATCGGCCGCGGGTACTTCAACGCGGAGGGCGCCACGCCCCTGCGCATGCTCACGCTGGAACGCGAGGACATCGGTGAAGCGTTCTACCGCCGCCGCCTCCGCGCGGCCCTCGCCCGCCGCGAGGGCCGCATCACCGGCACGGACGCCCTGCGCGTCTCGCACGCCGAAGCGGACGGCCTGCCCGGCATCATCGCGGACAAATTCGGCAGTGTGCTCAGCGTGCAGCTGCGCAACGCCGGCGTGGAACGCCACCGGGACCTGATCCTGCGCGCGCTGCGCGAGGAAACCGGCGCGACCGCCGCGTTCGAACGCAGCGACACCGGCGAGCGCCGCAAGGAAGGCCTGGACCTGCGTGCCGGCGTGCTGTGGGGCGACCTGCCCGACAAGGTCACGTTCCACGAGGACGACCTTGAGCTGTTCTTCCGGCCGTTGGAAGCGCAGAAGACCGGGTTCTTCCTCGATCAGCGCGACAACCGCCGCCTGATGCGCCGCCTCGTGCCGGAGGGCGGCACGTTCCTCGACGCGTACAGTTACACGGGCGGGTTCAGTCTGCACGCGGCCCGCGCGGGCGCGAAAGCCGTCGCGGTGGACAAGGACCCCGTGGCGCTCGGCACGCTCGAAGCGGTCGCGCGCGCGAACGGCCTGGACCGCCACACGGGCGTGCGCCTCGGCGACGCGATCGAGGTGCTCACGCAGCTTGAACGGGAAGGGCGCACGTTCGACGCGGTCGTCCTCGACCCGCCCACCCTCGCCAAACGCAAGGACGACGTGCCGCGCGCCAAGCGCGTCTTCACGGACGGCACTGCCCGCGCGCTGCGCATGCTGAAGCCCGGCGGGCACCTGCTGATCAGCACGTGCGCGCATTACATCCGCGTGGACGACCTGCTGGACGCTGCGCGCGTGGCAGCCAGCGAGGCGGACGCAAGCGCGGAAGTTCTGGACGTCACGTACCAGCCGGCCGATCACCCGTGGCTGCTCGCCGTCCCGGAAAGCCTGTACCTGAAAAGCATCCTGCTGCGCAAAGACTGATTGGCAAAACGAGGGGACGGGGTGACATCACCCCGTCCCCTCGCGTCATTTCACGGTTCATGTTCATGGTTGCGAGGACTTTCACGCCGCGCCGCGCTTACTTTATTCGACGATTTGCTGCAGACGCATTGCCTTCCTGTATGTCTTGAGGACACTGAACATACCCATTAATCCAAGAATTAAAATGGCATACTTTATATATCCATCTTTCAATAAATAATAAAGAAACATCAGCAACAAGATACTCAGGCTATGTATTGTAGGCAAGAGGATATTTGTGCGGCTACTCTTTACAAGAATATATTTTTTATAAATTTGAAGCATAATCAGAATAAAACCTGATACATTTACCAAAAGAGACGCTTCACTTAAACAGATTAATCCAAAAGCTATGCATAATACATTCATCGAGCCGAATTCAGTCGCGCCGCTGATGATGCTCTCTTCAGAAGCTGTGAAAACCCCTGCTTCGTACTGCTTACGTGCAGCATCGGGTGAGCCAAGAGCCTCAAGCGCGTCATCCCAGGCTCGCGGCGTAGCCGTTCCCTGCATCCGTGCAGCAGCCACAGCTGACTCGAGTGTGGCCTGAACCTCCGAAATCACACGTTTTCGGGCCTCAGCAGCCAGGTTTCGCGTGACAGCGTTGGCCCAGTTCATCAGCAGCTGCGCCTGCCGAGCATCTCCGCCCCGTTCCATGGCCCAGCTTTCCCAGGCCGCTCTCTGGAATGCGCGCTCCACCCTGTCCGGCATTCACCCATCATGTCAGACGCACAGTCCAGCCGGCTGCCGATTTAGACCTTGAGGACAAAACGCGCAGTGTTTTGGAGCGTCAGCGTCAACAACAGACAAATTTGACGCCGCCGACCGTTTTATCCGCAGGCTCTTACCTGAATATTTTCCGAACGCCGGTTCCCTGACCAAATCTAGCCTGCATGGCCCGGGGGTGCGTCTCTCTCCCGACGCTTGAGCCTTGCCGCGTGGCTTCTTGCTAGGCACGGTGAACGACCGCGCACGTCAGTCTACCCTGCGGGCCACCTGCTTCCTGAGGGCACGGCGGACGAGCAGGGACTGATGGACCGCCGGGACCATGACCGCCAGCAGCAGTGGCCACATCCACCAGTGAGCGGGTCCGCTGGCATGCAGGTTCAGCAGGAACACGGCCAAGGCCAAAAGAGCCAGCAGGACTTCCAGCAACAGCCACGCGCGCCAGGCGTGCGCGCGCGGGCGTCGCCGCCAAATTATCCACCAGAAGGCCCAGCGCACGAAAAAGCCCGCGCCCAAGACAATGAGGGCAGGGTGCGCGGTGGTCAGCGGAAACAAGGCCGTGGTCGTCCAGAAGAAGCCCAGGGCCGCGTCCTGGCGGGGGTTCGGGGCGTGGGCGCGCAGGCTGCGCTCCTCGGCGGCGGTCAGTTCCCGGGCGGCCCAGCGGACGCGCGCGTGGCGAGGGTCGCCGAGGGTGGTGAGGGCGGCGACCGTGGCGGTTTCGGCGGTGCGCCCGTGCTGCTGGTGCGTCTGTGCGGAGCGGCGCACCTGTTCGCGGATCTCGCGGCTCAAGCGGCGCTGGGGTTCGGCAGCAAGACCGTGCGTGGCGACGCGCAGCCACGCCTGAAGGCGCTCGTCGTTGGCGAGGGCGGCCTCGTGCTGTGCCATCCAGTGTTCCAGTTCCGCCTGCGTCCAGGGGACCGCGTCGGTCGTCATGCCTCAGGGTGACATGGGCGGCGCGGATCGTCGCGCGGAGTTGACGCTCCTGAGGGCGGGGCCGCTAAGCTCAGGCATGACGCCGCAATCGCAGGCCATTGAGTTTCCCGCGCCGGGCATCGTGCCGTACCGGGGTGGGTGTGTGACGGAGCCGGCGCTGTTCGCGCTGGATTACCTCGTGCATTGGCGCGCGAACGTGGCGGTGCGGGGTGTGGTGCATGAGGACGTGCCGGTGCTGGCGTTCCTGCGGGATGTGGAGCGCGCGCCCGAGGCGTTCGGGGTGACGGCGGCGGAGGCGCGGGTGGCGCGCGAGCGGTTCCTGGACGGCGCCGGGCAGGCGTTGGAGGCGGAGGGTGGGCAGCGAGCATGGCTGGCGAAGGAGTTCGGCCTCTGAGTCTGGCGTTCTGCGGGAAAGGGGTGTCGCCGGGCGCCCCCGCGCGCCAGGGGGACGGCGGGCGGGTTATTTCGGGGTGGGTTCGCCGAACGCGGGGACGGGCGGGACGGCGGCGAGCATGTAGATGCCGAGGCCGATCATGATGACGCTCACGGCGATGTACACCAGTTCGGTGTTGCGGACGGTTTTGCTGACGCGCCAGTTGCGGGCGGCGGTGACGCCGCTGACGATCAGCAGGATCAGGCCGAGCAGGATCAGGATGTAGCCGAGGTTCATGCCCCACCGTAGTCTCGTGGGTTGGGGGGGCGCGTTGGGGTTTCGTTGAGGGTGGGGGCGTGCCGGGGTGGCCTTCATGGGGCTGTCAGGTGCTTCTCGTGGTGGGCGCGTACGGTGAGCCATGTTTGCCAAACGCCTGACCTTGACTGCCGCTGCGCTGGCCTGCGTGGCCGCGTGGGAGTTCCGTCGCGCTCGTACCCGTCAGTCCCTGCGGGGGCGGGTCGTGGTGATCACGGGGGCGTCCACGGGGATGGGGCGGGCGGTGGCGCTGCTGAGTGCCGAGCGTGGCGCGCGGGTGGTGCTGGCCGCGCGGGATGAGGTGCAGCTGGAGCGCGTGGCGCAGGATGCGCGCGCGCTGGGCGCGGAGGCGCTGGTGGTGCCGACGGACGTGACGGACCGCGCGCAGGTGCAGGCGCTCGTGGACGCGGCGGTTGACCGGTTCGGGCGGGTGGACGTGATGTTCAATCACGCGGGGGATTACTTCGTGGACAGCGTGGAGCACAGCGAGGAGGCGCGGGTGCGCGCGCTGATTGATGTGAACGTGATGGGCGTGCTGTACGGCGTGCAGGCGGCGCTGCCGGTGATGCGGCGCCAGGGGGGCGGGCACATCATCAACACGGCGTCGGTGGAGGGGCGCGTGGCGTTCCCGTACACGGGCGTGTATGCAGGGACGAAAGCGTTCGTGGAGGTGCTGACGCAGGCGTTGCGGCAGGAGTTGATGCACATTGAGCGGACGGGCGTTCGCGTGAGTGCGCTGCTGCCGGCGGCGGTGCGGACGCCGCTGTTCGACGTGGGCGTGAACGTGAAGGCGGGCGGGCGGGGCGCGCACCTGGTGCGGCCGGTGCAGGAGGCGACGCAGGTGGCGCGCGCGGTGGTGGACGCCATGGAGGTGTACCGTCCGGTGATCTACCCGTTGCGGCTCGCGCAGGGTTTCCCGGTGCTGTACGACCTGCTGCCGGGGCTCGCGGACCGGGTGCACAGTCACCTGCGCGTGGACGCGCACACGAACCTGATGAGTTACCGGGAGCGCGGCACGAACAGCGCGGAGAAGCCGATCCCGCCGGTGGTGCAGGATGGTCGCCTGATCGGGTAGGCGTAGGCGGGGGTGGGGCGCCTGCGGGCGTTTGCTCCGTTCAGGTTGGTTGGTGGACGGCGCGGGCGAGCGTGCGGACGCCGCGTTCGATGTCGTCCGGCGTGAGGTGCGCGTACGCGAGCAGGATGGTGGGGTCGTGCGGGCGACTGGTGTACGCGCCGAGGACGCTCACGCCGATGCCGGCGCGGGCCGCGCGGGCCTGCACGGCGTCTTCGGTGAGGGGTGGGGGGAGGCGCGCGGCGAGGTGCAGGCCGCCGTGCGTGCCGGGCAGCGCCCAGTCGGGCAGGTGGCGCTGCAGGGCGGCGCGCAGCGCGGCGTGGCGTTCGGCGACGTGGGTGCGGGCGCGGCGGACGTGCCGGGCGTACCCGCCGCCGCCGATGAAGTCGGCGAGGGCGAGGGCGTCGAGGGTGGCGGGGGCGCGCGCGGCGAGCGGGCGGGTGCGGGCGAGCGTGTCGAGGACGTGTTCGGGCGCGACGAGGAACCCGGCGCGGACGGCGGGGGCGAGGCTGACGCTGAAGCTGCCGACGTGCAGGACGGCGTGCGGGGCGAGGCCCTGGAGGGCCGCGGCGGGGCGCGCGTCGAAGCGGAAGTCGCTGTCGTAGTCGTCCTCGATGATCCACGCGCGCGCGCGGTCCGCCCAGGCGAGCACCTGCAGGCGCCGGGGCGCGCTGAGGTGCGCGCCGGTCGGGAATTGGTGCGCGGGCGTGAGGAACAGCAGGCTGGCGTCGTCGGGGAGGTCGTGGGGGCGCAGGCCGTCCTGATCGACGGGGACGGGCGCGAGGGTGGCGCCGGTCGCCTGGAATACGGCGCGGGCGGGCGGGTACGCGGGGTCCTCGAGAGCGACGACGCGGCCCGGTTCGAGGTACGTGCGGGCGAGTGCGTCGAGGCTCGCGGCGGTCCCGCCGGTGAGCATGATCATGTCGGGCGTCGCCTGAATGCCGCGTTCGCGGGCGAGGTGGGCGCTGAGGGCGGACCTCGTTTCGAGCGGGCCGAGCGGGTCGTGCGGGGTGGCGCGGGCCGCGTCGGGCGCGCGGCGGGCGAGACTCAGCGCCCACGCGCGCGACGGGAACAGCCCGGTGGGTGTGCGCCCGAGGCGGAAGTCCAGCGGGGACGGCTGGCCCGCGTCGGGGTGGTCGCCGGCGAGGGCGCGGCGCGCCCAGGCGCTCAGTGGGGCGCGTTCGGCGGGTGGGGGCGTGGTGGCGGGCCGGCCGGCGTGGCTGATGAAGGTGCCGCTGCGTTCGCGGGTGTGCAGGAACCCTTCGGTGTGGAGGCGCTCGAAGGCGTCCGCGACGGTGTTGCGTGCGAGTCCCCAGTGGGCGGCGAGGGCGCGCACGCCGGGGAGGCGGTCGCCGGCGCGCGCCTGGCCGTCCAGTATGGCGGTGCGGAGGCTGCGGTACGCGCGGCGCGCTTGCGTCTCGCCGGGTTCGGCGTCGAGGAGGGGGGGCGGGTGGGCGCGCACGCGCTCAGCATAGGGTGGGAACCGTGGAGGCGTTCACGGCGCGGCGCGCGGGCGGGCCGCTAGAATTGAGGGGTGGCCGTGCCAGTGAGTACGTTGTTGCGGGAGTACCAGGATTACGTCATGGCGGACCGGTTGCGGCGCGCCGTGGGGGGTCGGCTGGTGCCGCGCGGTCCGGTGCTGACGTTGGCGCTGTACGCGCGTAAGCGCCTGGAGCGTCAGGAGCTGGCGCAGGCGCTGGTGCAGAAGCGCATTCCGCTGGCGGGCCTGCGCGAGATTGATCGGCTGACGGATGAGATGTCGTTCGGGTTCTGGCATAACCCGTCGGAGGTGGCGGCGTTCCTGCGGGGCGCGGCGCGTATGGGCGGGCATCCGGCGTTGGAGCGGACGGACGCGTTCCTGCGGCTGCTCACGCCGTCGGAGCGGTTGCGTCTGGGGGAGGCGCGGGCGTTGACGGTCGCGAACTATTACCTGACGTGCCTGCGGCTGGCCGCGCCGGGCCTGGATGCGGGGACGCTGGAGCGGACGTTCGCGCGGCTGGACGCGGTGCACCTGCCGATGTTCGTTGACGCGCTGGCGCACGTGGAGTGACGCGCGGATGAGTGTCTGGTCTCCCCTGCGAGCGTTGCTGGCCCGGCCGTGCGCCGGGTGCGGCGGGAGTTTGGGTGGGGCGCGGGGGCTGTGCGCGTCGTGCGTGGCGCTGCTGCACGCGCAGGTGAGTGCGCACAGTCCGCTCACGCGGGAGGTGACGCCTCATCTCGTGAGCCTGGGGACGTATAGGGGTGTGGTGCGCCGGGCGGTGCGGGACCTGAAGTATGCGGGCGCGCGCGACGTGAGCGTGCCGTTGGGGGTGGCGCTCGCGCGGGGCGTACCGCCGGCGTGGGCGGTGGAGGTTGTGACGAGCGTGCCGATGCCGCGCGCGCGGGAGGCGGAGCGCGGGTTCAACCAGTCGGCGCTGCTGGGGCGGGTGATCGCGCGGGAACTGGGCGTGCCGTACCTGCCGCTGCTGGCGCGGACGAGCGCGCAGGCGGGGCAGCAGGCCAAGGTGAGTGGCAGCGAGCGGCGCGCGCACCTGGCGGGGGCGTTCCGGGCGGTGGCGACGCCGCCGGCGCGGGTGCTGCTGGTGGATGACGTCCTGACGTCCGGGACGACGCTGGCCGAGTGCGCGGCGGCGCTCACGGCGGCGGGCGCGCAGGAGATTCGGTTCGCGGTGGTCGCACGGTAGGCGAGGGCGGCGACGCCAACAGGGTCGCCGCCCTCGCCTACCGTGCCGGGTGGGGTTCAGGGGTTGCGTTCGCCGGCGCGGATGGGCACGCCCAACCAGTTGTCGCGGGGCGGCAGGGGGCAGCTCCAACCGTCGCCGTAGGCGCAGTAGGGGTGGTAGGCGTAGTTGAAGTCGAGGTGCACGGTGGTTTCGTCGGCGTCGTGCGTGAGGGGCGCGTCGAGGTAGCGGCCGGCGCCGTAGGTTTCGGTGCCGCTGGTGGCGTCGCGGAAGGGGATGAACACGCGGTCGGGTCGATCGTCGCCGTCGGGTGCGTAGAGGGTGAGGGTGGCGTCGCCTTCGGGGGTGCGGAGGTGGGCGGTGCCGTAGCGGGTGAAGGGGCGTTCTTCGCCGGTGGTGGTGGGGAGGGTGATGGTTTCCGGTGCGGCGCGCATGACCGGGACGCTGAGAGCGTAGCGGTCGTCGGGGGGGTAGTACGCGAGGCCGGTGAAGTCGCGCAGGGCGGCAGCGCGCAGGGGGCCCTGGGGCGTGCGGAAGTGGGCGTCCTTGCGGGCGCGGTGCGCGAGGAGCGCAGCGTGGGCGTCGGGGGCGTTCACCAGTCCACCGTGTGGGGGATGCCGTCCACGTCGAGTTCGTCGCCGCGTCTGATTTTCTTGCGGCGGCGCGTTTCAATCTCGCCGTTGAGGCGGACGTAGCCGCCCTGGATGAGCATTTTGGCGACGCCGCCGGTGTCCACCAGGCCGCGGAGTTTCAGGTAGTCCTGCAGGTCCATGACGTCTTGATCCATGGCGTTCAGTATGCGTCGGGCGTGGCGCGCGGACCCGCACGCCGGGAAGTGAAAATTATTTGTCATGGAAAAGTAAGGTGTGGAAATAAATACTGATTCATGGCCCCCCTGCCTGCCCGTCTGCTGGCCGTCCTGGCCTCCGTCCTCGTCGCCTCGCCCGCGCTGGCGCTGCCCGGCCTGAACGGCGAACTCCGCGTCAAGAGCGGCGCGTCCCCGTGCCTGCGCGTCCGCGTGCAGGTGTGGGAGGACGCCACCCGCACGGGCGACGTGTACCTGAACCCTCAAGGCGCCCACACCATCAAGCTCGGGCAGGGCCTGCCCACCTTCCAGGTCGGCCACACGTACCGCGTGAACGCCGCGTGCCTGAAAGCCACCGGCGCCGGCAAGGTCATGGGCCTGAACTTCAAAGCGGACTCGCGCCTGCTGCAGGTGGAATTCCTGCCGGACGGCTTCTCCATGCGCTTCCTGGGCGCCGCCACCTGCAGTTACAAGACCGGCACCTGCAACTGAAACACCGGAGGGCGGCTCCCGATTTGGGGCCGCCCTCCGGACGCTCCACGAGTCCCTCAGGGGAGCTTGTACACCTTGCTGAACAGCGTGATGTCCGCGTCGTTCACCTTGCCGTCGCCGTTCAGGTCGCCGCTGAGCGCCGTGCCGGCCTTGTTGTAGTTGTTCATGAGCAGCGCGAGGTCCGCCGTGTCAACGGTGCCGTCATTATTGAGGTCCGCGCCGTTGTACTTCGCCTTTGCGGCTTCGGGCGTGAAGGCGCTCAGGCCCAGCTGACGCGTCAGCGCGACGCGCACGGCCTCGTTCAGCGGGACGTTCGGGTTGAGTTCCACGCGGCGCTCCCCGTTCACGGTGAGCGTGCGGACGATCACGTCCGGGTTGAACGGCGCGCGCCCGCCGCGCACGAGGACGTCTCCGTCCACGAGGCGGAACGTCACGCCGTCGCTCTCCAGGCTCTTCAGGGCCGCCTGCACAGCCTTGATGACGTCGTCCCCCTGGGGCCGCAGCGGGACGTTCGCGGCGCCCGACACGCCCAGCGCGGCCGCGCCCAGCAGCGCGAGAAGACGCGCGGTCATTGCGCCTCCCGCGCCTTGAGCAGCGCCGTTTTGAAGGCGGCGAGGTCCGGCGTGTCACCGCGCGTGACCTTGCCATCCTCCACCGGGTACAGGCCCGCGTTGAACCCCACGATAGGGCTGTCGAGGCGCGCTTTGTACAGCAGCAGAACCGCTTCCGCGCCCGCCTTGAAGGTGGGTGCGTCATCCACGCCGTTCAGGATGTACAGCGCGGGCTGATCGCCGCGGCGAGGCAGGTCGGCGGCGTTCCCCGCGATGGTTTCCGCCACGGTCAGCGGGTACACCGTCCAGGTGAGGCCGTCCTCGGTGACGGTCTGCCCGGCGCCGACGGTGGCGCGCACGATCACTTCGGCCTGTCGGGCCTGCTGCGCGAAGGTGAGCGGACGGACGCTGGTGGCGCCCGCGAGGGCGGACGCGGCGAGCAGCGCGGTGGCGACGGTGCGGTGCATTATTTGCCTCCGGGTTGCGGCGTGGGCGTCGGGGCGGGCGGCGTGGTCGTGCCGTCCGCCGGGGGGGTGGGGGTTGCGCCGGGCGTCGGGGCGCCGCCGTCGGTCGGGGCCGGGGCGGGCGTGGTGGGCGCGTCTGCGGGCGTCGTCGGGGTGGCGGCCGGCGTGCCAGTAGTGCCCGGGGTGGGCGCCGGGGTGTCCGTCTTGCCGTCCACGGCGGGCGCCTTGTCGGCAGGCTTGTCGGGCGTGGCCGGGGCGGGCGCCTGCCCGATCAGTTTCCCTTCGCCGTTGCGCGCGGCGATGGTAGTGCCTTCGGCGCTCAGGCGCACGGCCTTCGCGGGCTTCAGCGTCACGAGCGCGACGCGCGCGCCGGTCTTCGGCGCGGCGCGGAAGCCCATGTCCACGCTGAGCGTGCGGCCCGACTGCTTCCAGAACACCACGGGTCGGCCGTCGCCGGGCGTCACGGCGCTCACGGTCACGCCTTCGGGCAGCGGCCACGTAAAGCGCAGTGCGCGCGTCTGCCGCGGGTAGTTCAGGACCAGCGGCACGCGCGTCTCGGCGCGCAGGTCCGTGCTCGGCAGGGTCGGCACGAGCGCCGTGGGCGGCAGGGTGCTCACGGACATGTTGAAGGGCTGCACCTTCGTGCTGAGGTTCGCGTCGCCCGCCTCCAGCGTGAACGTGTACGTGCCGCCCGCTGTGGGCGTGCCGCTCAGGGTGGTGCCGTTCAGTTTCAGGCCGGGCGGCAAGGTGCCGCTCACGACGCGCACCGTGTACGGGCTGGTGCCGCCCGCGATGTTCAGCGGCGCGGTGTACGGCTCGTTCGTGTACGCCACGGGCAGGTTCGTGCTGCCGAAGTTCAGCGCGTCACGGTACGTGCTGAAACTGCCGGACGTGCCGGTCGTGGACCCGCACGCGCCGAGCGTCAGCGCGAGAAGCGCGAGGGCCGCCGGGGCCCGCCAACTGCGTGTTCGCATGAGGCGCAGTGTACCGTGCGCGCATGAGCGGCGCGCCCGGAATCCTCACGCGGGAACGGTTCCCGGTGGGCGGCGCCCCCTAGAATGCGGGGCATGACCATTCAAGACGCCCTCCGCCCCGGCGTGCAGCTCGGGCGGTACACCGTCGAGCGCGTGCAGGACCTCCCTGAAATCGACGCGCGCATCACGTTCCTCCGGCATGACCTCGGCGCGCGGCACATGCACGTGCACCGCGCGGACGACAACCTCGCGTTCGGCGTGGTGTTCCCCACCGTCCCGCAGGACAGCACCGGCGTGGCGCACATCCTGGAGCACGTCGCCCTGATGGGCAGCGCGAACTACCCGGTGCCGGACCCGTTCTTCGCGATGCTGCCGCGCAGCCTGAACACGTTCATGAACGCGTTCACGTCCAGCGACTGGACGGCGTACCCGTTCAGCACCCGCAACACGCAGGACTACTTCAACCTGCTGAGCGTGTACCTGGACGCGGCGTTCTTCCCGCTGCTGCGGTACGAGAGCTTCCGGCAAGACGGTCACCGCCTGGAGTTCGAGACGCCCGGCGACGCGAAAAGCGCCCTGAAGCTCGGCGGCGTCGTGTACAACGAGATGAAGGGCGCCATGGCCGCGCCCGCCAGCATCATGTACCGCGCGATCGGGAAGGCGCTCTACCCGGACCTGACGTACGCGAACAACAGCGGCGGCGAACCGAACGATATCCCGAGCCTCACGTGGGAGGACCTGCGGGCCTTCCACGCGCGCCACTACCACCCCAGCAACGCGTTCTTCTACACGTACGGCAGCCTGCCGCTCGAGCAGAGCCTGCAGGTGATCGAGGAGCGCGTCATGTCGAAGTTCACGCCACAGGCGCTGGACGTGAGCATCCCCGACCAGACGCCGTTCGCGGAGCCGCGCGCGCTCGCGCTCAGCTACCCGGGCACGGACCTGGAGGGCGGCGCGCAGGGCACGGTCGCGTGGAAGCTCGGGCGGAGCTTCGACGCGAGCGAGAACCTGAAGTGGAGCGTCCTGTCGGAGCTGCTGCTCGGCAACCCCGCCGCGCCGCTGTACCACGCGCTGATCGAGTCGGGCGTGGGCAGCAGCCTCGCGGACGCCAGCGGCTACCACGACAACTTCCGCGAGGGCGCGTTCACGGTCGGTCTCAAGGGCGTGAGCGCCGCGCGCGTGAACGAGGTGGAAGCCCTCGTCCTGAACGCCCTGCAAACCATCGCGCGTGACGGCATCCCGGCGGAACTCGTGGACAGCGCCCTGCACCAGTTCGAGATTGCGCAGAAGGAAGTCAGCAACGCCGGCTGGCCGTACGGGCTGAAGCTCATGATGCGCGGCCTCGGGCCGTGGCTGCACGGCGGCGACCCCATCAGCGCCCTGAACATCGACGTGGAGCTCGCGCGCCTGCAGGCCGCGCGCGCTGAGCACCCGCGCCTGTTCGAGGAGGTCATCGAGGCGGAACTGCTGCGCAACCCGCACCGCGCGACCATCACGCTCACGCCCGACGCGGACCTCGCGGCGCGCACCGAAGCGGAGGAGCGCGCGCTCGTGGAGCGCCTGACGGCGACCTTCACGGACGAGGACCGCCAGCGCGTCCTCGACGAGAACGCCGCGCTTGACGCGATGCGTGAGGCGGACGTGGACCACGGCGTCCTCCCCACGCTCAGCACCGCCGACATCCCCACGGGCGTGCCCCGCCCCGCGTACACGACCGAGGAGACGCCCGGCGCGATTATCGGGCGCGTCCCGCAGCCCACCAGCGGTCTCGTGTACCTGGACGTGCAGGTCCGCGTGAACCACCTGCCCGGCGACCTGCTGGACCTGCTGCCGCTGTACGCGTTCGCGCTCACGCGCAGCGGCGCGGCGGGCCTGACGGACGTGCAGATGACGCGCCGCGTGGAGGCCGTGACGGGCGGCGTCAGCGCCAGCGTCGGCAGCGGCGTCGCGCCGAGCGAACTGCAGGACCTGCGCGCCGCGTTCACGCTCAGCGGCAAGGCCCTGTCCCGCAACGCCGACGCGCTCGTGAGCGTCCTGCACGACTACCTGACCGCCCCGCAGTTCACGCCGGAACGTGTGCGTCAGCTGCTGCGCCAGCGCGTCACGGCGCTGCGCGCCAGCGTCGTCAGCAGCGGCACCGACTACGCCCTGCGCACCGCCACCGCGCAGCTCACGCCCGAAGGCGCCCTCGACGAACGCCAGGGCGGCATCACGCACCTGCGCACCCTCGAAGCCGCCCAGACGGACGAGGCCATCGCGGCGCTGCTCGATCAGTTCGCGCGGCTTCAGCGCGCCCTGCTCGACGGCCGCGCGCGCGTGTGCCTCACCGCGCAGGACGCCGACCTGAACCTCGACCTCACGGCCGTCACGCAGGCGTTCCAGGGCACCGCGCCGGACGCGCCCGTGAGCGCGGCCCTCAGCCCGCGCACGCCGGTGGCGTACACCGTGGATACGCCCGTCGCGTACAACGTCCGCGCGTACCCGGGCGTGCCGTACACGCACGCGGACAACGCGGCGCTGCTCGTCCTCAGCCGCCTGCTGCGCACCACGTACCTGCAGAAGGAACTGCGTGAGCGGGGCGGCGCGTACGGCGGGTACGCCACGTTTGACCCGCGCGGCGGCGTGTTCGGCCTCGCCAGCTACCGCGACCCGCACATCGCCCGCACGTACGGCGTGTTCGACCGCGCGCAGAGCGCCCTCGCGAGCCTCACGGACCGCGACCTCACCGAGGCGATCTTGTCCGCCAGCAAGCAGCTCGACCCGCTTACCAGCCCGGACACGGTGGGGCGCCTGCGCTTCTACGGCGACCTCGGTGGGTACACCGCCGACGTGCAGGAGGCGTACAAGGCGCGGCTGCTCGCGGTGACGCAGGACGACCTGCGGCGCGTGGCGAGCACGTACCTGCGCGCGGACGCCGCCGCGAACGCGACCGTCGCAGGCCGCAACCCGAACGCCGAAACGGCCGATGCGGGCCTGACCTTCGACGTCCGCACCCTCTGAGGGGATTGCCGAAGGGGCCCCCGGGATGACCGGGGGCCCCGGTCGTGTCTGGGGGCCCCGCGCGCCCGTGCCGTAGCATGCGCGCATGCGACGCGCCGCCCTGCTCCTGCTGCTCACGCTCTCCCCCGCCCTCGCCGCGCCGAACTACACGGGCGCGTGGACGTTCACGGCCCGGGGCGAGGACGGCACGGTCCTCACGCAGAAGGCCCGCATCACGCAGGTGGTGCGGGGTGGGCGCGTGTACCTGAGTGGGTACGGCCTGAGCGGCGCGCTGCGCGGCAGCACCGGCGCGTTCAGCAGCGTCAGCCGCGATGCGGACGCGACGCGGACGTACGCGGGGACGCTCACGTTCAGCGTCCGCAGCGCGCGTGGGTCCGGCACGCTGAAAGAAGCGTACCGGGGCGGGCGCGTCATCGTGACGCACTTCAGCATCACGGGCCGGCGGTAAACGACAAGGAGGCCGCGCGTCGCCTGTATGGGAGGTCCGCTGGGCTGCCCCTTCTGAGCGGGAGAGGCGCGCTCAGAAGGGGCAGCCCACGCGCCAGGGCGAGCGGACCTGCGTCAGCGAGACCCCGAAGGGCTCCGCGAGCGCCACCTGAAGGGACTCCAGATCCTGCACCTCAACTTCGGTAACGTCCTGTTTGACGCTGTCACTCAGGTCGTAGTCCCCGCTGCACAGGCCGCCTCCATGGCAAAGCGGCACACCAGAACGTACCGTCATGGTGCTGGTCCACGCAGATGGAGGTGCGCCGATGGTCGTCGCCGCTGTCCAGCTCAAGGCACGCTTCCCCACCGGAGTACAGCTGATTGAGTACGGGGATCCGTTCGGTCATGCGTTCAGCTGCTGGCGCTGGTGTAGCTGGCGAGCGCCCGGACCCACAGCGCGCGCGCGAGCACGAGCAGCAGCGCGGCGATGACGGGGCTGGCGAGCGCGAGCGTCCACGTGAGGCGACCGGTGAGGGCCTGCGCAGGCACGGTCGTGATGAGCGCAACCGGCACGACGAACGTGAGGGCCGGTCGGAGCCACGCGGGGAACGCCTGGATGGGGTAGCGGCCCACGCCGAACACGCCGTCGAACAGGGCGGTGACGTTCTCGACCTTCACGAACCAGAACGCGGTCGTGCTGAGCATGAACCAGATGGCGTACACCATCAGGAGGGCGCTGACGTACAGTGCGGCGGCAGTGGCGGCGCCGAGGATCGTCACGCCGCCGAGCTGCGCCACGCCCCACGCGATGATGCCCAGGCCAAGCGCAACGTCGATGCTGCGCAGGAAGTTGATGTTGCGGGTGCTGACGAGGAACTGCGCGTCGATGGGCTTGAGGAGATTGAAGTCCATGCTGCCGGTGCGGACGCCCTCGGCGATCTTGCTGAGGTTCGGCTGGAACGCGGTGGCGATGACGCCCTGCGTGAGCATGAAGAACCCGGCGACAATGACCGCTTCGGGGAGCGTCCAGCCACCGAGCGTCTTGATTTCCGGGCGGGAGAAGATCAGCGAGAGGCCGAGCAGGGCGGTGAGGGCCTCGCCGATGGCCGCGAGGACGCTGCCGATGAAGTTCGCGCGGTACTCCAGCTGGGCGCTGAGGCTCGCGCCGAGGAAGAGGCGCATGAGGCGCAGGGCGCGTTTCATGCGCCCACCGCGCCGTACCGCCGCAGCCCCGCGCGCCACAGTGCGGCGCGCAGGACGCTGAGGGCGGCGAGCCACGCGAGCAGCACGGCGGCGCCGCGCGCGGCGTCCGCGAGGTCCGCTTTGCCGCTGATCAGGTCGCTGGGCAGGCCGAGCATGTACGGAAACGGCGTGAACCGCGCGACGGCCTGCACGGCGGGCGGGTAGAGACTGAGGGGCGCGAAGATTCCACCGAGCGCGGCGTACGCGAGCCACGTGAGTTCCGCGAAGGCCGTGGCTGTCTGCGTCCAGAAGGCGAGCAGCGCGAAGCAGTACTCCCACAGGAAACGCACGGTAAAGCCGAGCGCGACGAGGACGATGAACGCGAGCCACGCGCTGACGCTCGCCGTGAAGTGCGCGCCGAACGTGGCGGTGAACACCGAGGCGAGCACGATCATGAGGGGGACGCGCACGAACCGCTCCGCCCAGTGCGCGAAGTAATGCATCCAGAACGGGTCGATGGGACGCAGCAGCTGCGGGCTGAGGGTGCCCTGGTTGATCTGGAAGTTCAGTTCCCACGCGACCCACACGACGAGCATCTGCCCGGCGAGCCACGTGCCGATGAAGTAGGTCGTGAAGTCACGCGCGTCGTACGTGCCGATGGTGCCGCTGCTGGACTGCGCGGTGAGGTCGCGCCACAGGAGCATCATGACGAGGGTGAGGGTGCCGCTGAGCATCCAGATGACGATTTCCGCGCGGTACGCGGTCATGTGCGCGAATTGCGTGGCGAGGAGGACGCGCACCTTGCGCCATGTGGCGGTCATGGCTGCGTTCCTTCGGGGTGGCCGAAGAGCTGCCCGATGACGTCCTCGATGGGGGGGTCCTCGACGGTGAGGTCGGCGACTTCGAGCGCGCCGAGCAGCGCAGCGGCGCGGGCGCTGACGTCCGCGCGGGGGACGCTGAGTTCCGCGTCGAGGCCGTCGGCACGGATGACGTCGCCGTACGGGGCGAGCGCTTCCGCGGTGATGGGGCGCGTCAGCTGAAGCTTGATGGTTTTGCGGCCGGTGCCGCGCGCGGTGAGGTCGGCGAGGTCACCGTCGTGCCGGATGGCGCCGCCGTCAATGATGAGGATGCGGCGCGCGAGGGCGGTGACGTCCGCCATGTAGTGGCTGGTGAGGATGACGGTGGCGCGCTCGCGTTCGTTGTACGCGCGGATGAATTCGCGGACGTTGTGCTGCATGTTGACGTCGAGGCCGATGGTGGGCTCGTCGAGGAACAGTACTTTGGGGCGGTGCAGGAGCGCAGCAGCGAGTTCGCATTTCATGCGTTCGCCGAGGCTGAGCTTGCGGACCTGTTTGCGGAGGATGGGGCCGAGGTTCAGGACGTCGTCGAATTCGCGCATGGTGGCGTGAAACTGGTCGTCGGGAATCTCGTACACGGCCTGGTTCACGCGGAAGGAGTCGAGGGCGGGGAGGTCCCACAGGAGTTGCTGCTTCTGGCCCATGACGAGGGTGATGGTGCGCAGGAAGGCTGTCTGGCGGCGGCGCGGTTCGAACCCGCCGACGCGGACTTCGCCGCCGCTGGGGTGCAGGAGGCCGCTGAGCATCTTGAGGGTGGTGGTTTTGCCGGCGCCGTTCGGGCCGAGGAAGCCGATGACCTCGCCGGCGTGCAGGTCGAAGCTGACGCCGCGCACGGCGTGGACGGTGCGGGTCTGGCGGCGCACGAACGCGCGGAGGCTGCCCAGGAAGCCGGGGTCCTTTTCGTGGACGTCGTATTGCTTGCGGAGGTCGCGGACGCGGACGATGAGGTCACGGTCCGGCTGGGCGGGCGGCGGGGCGTGGGGTGCGGTGCTGGTCACGGTACCTTCAGCGTAGGCGGTGAGCGGGGTGGTGGCCGTCCGCCATGCGGCAGATGCGCGGGCCGCTGAGCAGCGTGCGGGGGGGCTGCCGGTGATGGGTGTGCGCGGGTGTTAGGGGTGCGCTTCGGGTTCCTGGGTGTCGCGTTCGAGCTGGTTGCGCAGGGCGCGTTCGACGTAGGCGCTGAGGCTGAGGCGGGCGTCGATGCTGGCGTATTTGATGCGGCGAACGAGGTCTGGGGGGAGGTAGACGTTGAATTGCTGCTTGGGGTCCCGAGCCATAGGTCTAGCTTAGTAGGATGCTAGCAACAGCACGCTGGCACGTGAGAAATCATAGATGCCCGTGATGCAGATGGCAGAACACCCAAGTGCAATTCCGCACACGGTCAGTGTCACATCAGTCAGCCACGGCACACTGACGTCATCCCAACCCACAGGAGGTCCATGCATGAAACATCCGATGACGACATTGATCGCCACTGCCGCCCTGACCCTCGGCCTCGCCGGTGCTCAGACGCAGCCCGCCCCCACCACGACGGTGCCACTGCCCGGCAAGATCCCCGCCTCCGTGACCCGCACGCAAACCGACACGTTCAAAGCCTTCCTCGCCGCCGGCGGGACCGTCCAGCTCCTCGGCGCTGACGGTCAACCCATCGGCACCGTGAACGCGGACGGCACCGTCACCCTGACCGGCACGGCCACCCTCGCCGACGCCAAAAGCGTCCGCGTAACGCCGCCCACCGGGACCGGCACGGCCACGACGTACACGCTCGCGCGGGACCTGTCCAAGCCTGGCGCCATCAAGCTCGCATTCACGCAGCCGGACGGCCGCACCCTCGCCCTGCCGCTCAGCGCCATCGCGAACCGTCAAGCGAACGCAAACCGCACGGACGCCACCGAGGACCGCGGCCGCCCGGAGAACGCCGAGAAACCGGAAAAGCCCGAGAAGCCCGAACGGGGCGAGAAGCCCGGCAAGGGCCACAAGTAACCCCCGCGCAGGAGGGCGGCCGTGCACAAGCCACGGCCGCCCTCCTCGCTCGCCTCCCCTGTGCGCGGCGTCAGTCGCCCGCCAGGAAGCGCGCCGTTTCGCGGTGCAGCATCTCCACCGCGCCCAGGCTGTCGAAGGTGTGGTTCGCGCCGGGAATGCCCACCGCGTCACACCCAAGCGCGCGGGCGTACCGCACGCCCATCTCGGGCGGCACGCTCCGGTCCGCGTCGCCGTGGAACACACGCGCCACGCCGCCCCAGCGGCCCGCGGCCTCCAGCGGCTTCAGGCGCGGCAGTTCCTGCAGGAACGCCCGCCCAAGCGGCCACCCGCCGAAATCACTGATGGCCGACGGCATCAGGCCGCCGCGCAGGTGCGGCAGCATGACTTCCGGCAGCGCCGGCGCCCACAGCGCCAGCCGGTGGGGGCGCACGTCCGGCGCGGCAAGCGCGGCCACCATGCCGCCCAGGCTGAACCCGAGCAGCATGGCCCGCTCCGGGTCGATGCCGGGCTGGCGGCGCAGGTACGCCATGGCGGCGTGCGCGTCCTCCACCTCGCGCGTCACGGTCATCTCGCTGAAGTCACCTTCGCTGTCCCCGCTGCCACGAAAATCGATGCGGAGGCTGGCGATGCCCAGACGCACCAGGTACCGGCTGAGCAGCGGGAACAGCCGGTGGTCGGCGGAGCGGCTCCCGGTGAAGCCGTGCAGCATCAGGACGCTCGGGTGGCCGCCGACCGGGGCCGGCGTATCCGGGGTGTGCAGCATGCCGTACACGCGCTGCCCATCCACGGTCATGGACGCGAAGGTTTCCATGACGCGGAGTGTAAAGCACGCGCCCCGCAGGGAGGCGCGTGCCGTTCCTTCACGTGCGGCGCTCAGGGCAGCAGGCGGTGGCGGTCACGCGGGAACGCGCGGGCGTAACGGACGTTCGCGATGCCAAGCAGCTTCGCCGTGAGGCGTTCCGCGCCGATCGCGAACCCCCCGTGCGGCGGCATGCCGTGCTTGAACACCTCGGTGTACCCTTCCATCTGCGCCGGGTCGATGCGGTACTCGCGCAGGCTCTGCAGGAGCATCGCGTGCTCGTGGATGCGCTGGCCGCCGCTGGTGATCTCGATGCCGCGGAACAGCAGGTCGAAGCCGCGCGTGAGGTCCCCTTCCGGGTACGCGTAGAACGGGCGAGCCGCCTTCGGGTACTTCGTGACGAACACGAAGTCCGTGCCGTGCTGCTCCGCGTAATGCTGGCTGAGCAGCCGCTCCCCTTCCGGGTCGAGGTCCTTCCCGCCGACGGCGTGGCCGTATCGCTCCTGCACGAGCCGGCGGGCCTCCAGCAGCTCAATGCGGGGGATGTGCTGCGGCACGTCGGGGATGGCCGCGCCGAGCAGGTCGAACTCGGCGCTCGCGCGGGCACGCAGGCGCGTCATGATCGCGCTGAGCAAGCGCGTCTCGACGTCCATGACGTCCTCCTCGGACTCGATGAAGCCCAGTTCCACGTCCAGAGACAGGTACTCGTTCAGGTGGCGGCTGGTGGCGTGCTCCTCGGCGCGGAACACGGGCGCAACCTCGAACACGCGCTCGAACGTGCCCACCATGATCTGCTTGTACAGCTGCGGGCTCTGCGCAAGGTACGCGCGCTGCCCGAAGTAATCCAGCTCGAACAGGTTCGCGCCGCCCTCCGCCCCGGCAGACACGATTTTCGGGCTGTAGATTTCCGTGAAGCCCTCGTCGATCAGGTGCTCGCGGAACGCCGCGACGATCTCAGCCTGCACCTTCAGCGTGGCGCGCTCCTTAAGGCCACGCACGGTGACGTAACGGTAGTCGAGCGTCGTTTCCGGGTTGACGTTCCACTCCATTTTCGGGATTTCCACGGGCGGCGCCTGCACCGCCTCACTCAGGACGTGGACCTGCTGCGCCTGAATTTCGTACCCGCCGGGCGCTTTGGCGTGCGCCTTGACGGTGCCGATCACTTCCACGCTGCTTTCCGGCATGGGCAGCGTGAGGTTCTGGCCGACGCACTGCGCGATGCCGGTCACGTCGCGCAGCACGAGGAACTGCACGCCGCCCAAGTCACGGCGGGCATGCACGAAGCCCTGCAGGCGGACGGTCTGGCCATCGTGCGGCGCGAGATCACGGGTGAAGGTGCGGGGAAGGGTCGTGCGGGGTGCGGGGGTGGTCATGCGGGTGCTCCTGAGTGAGAAGGAAACGCCCCCGGTCGTTTGCTTCGACCGGGGGCGCGCAGGTATGCGGCGAGACGACCCCCTACCGGGAGTCATTATCGTTGAGGTTCGCCGCGTGCATCTTGACGGCGAGTGTACGGGCCGCCGGCCCGACGGTCAAGCGCTGCGCGCGCAGTTGTCTGCATCTGCGCGCCGCGCCCGCGCCGGCCCGTACACTCGGGACGTGACCCCTCCCCTTTCCCTTCACCATGAACTGGACGTGGCCGTGCGCCTAGCGCGCGAGGCGGGCGCGCTGCTGCTGCACCACCGCGCGCGCGACCTGCAGGTCACCCAGAAATCCAGCGCAGAAGACCTCGTGACCATCGCGGACCGCGAAGCGAGCGACCTGATCGTCCGGGCGCTGCGCGCCGCGTTCCCGGAGGACGGCGTACTCAGTGAGGAACTCGCGGACACCCCGGAGCGGCTCGCGCGCGAGCGCGTGTGGATCATCGACCCGATCGACGGCACACGCGAGTACGTGAACGGCAGCGCGGACTTCAGCGTCAGCATTGGCCTCGCGGTGCGCGGCGAGGCCACGCTCGGCGTGGTGCTTGCGCCCGCCACGAACGAACTGTTCGCGGGCGTCGTCGGCGCGGGCGTCATGAAGAACGGCGCGCCCGTGAACTTCAGCGACCGGCCTGTGGACGCCGCCATCATCGCCGTGTCCGACACCGAGTACCGCGTCGAGCTGCACCGCTACGCGCTCACGGGCCTGCACCCGAGCGGCAGCATCGCCCTGAAGCTCGCGCGCATCGCCGCCGGCGAGGCAGACGCGACCTTCACCATGAGCGCCCGCAGCGAGTGGGACATCGCGGCGGGCATGGCGCTCGTGCGCGCGAACGGTGGCGTGACCGTGCGGCGCAGCGGCTCCGCCATCCCCCTGAACGCCGCGCGGCCCCACATCCGCCGGGGCCTCCTGTCCGGCCGCGCGGACGTCGTCGCACACCTCGCGCAGGCACTCCCCCGCGCGGGCGTCCCCGAGGTGCAGCTGGGGCTGCGCGCCTCCGACAGCGCCTGGGCGGTCCTCACGCCCGAGCAGGCGGCCCGCTGGTCCGGGCACCCGCACGTGCACGTCCGCCACGCTGGCGGGCGCGTCCTCGCGCTGATCGCCTTGCAGCCGCAGGCGGACGGCTGGATCGTCGAGCACGAGGAAGGCGACGACTTCCACCTCGGGCGCCTCGCGCGGGACCTCGCATACGTGTACGGCCCCCTGCACCGCCCCTGAAGGTCCGCTACCCGCGTTCCGGGCCACACAGTAGAGTGTGGGAATGATTTCGATCGTCACGGACTCCACCGCGGACCTCAGCCCGGCGCTGCGCGCGCAGGAGCAGATCCGCAGTGTGCCCCTCTACGTCCTGTTCGACGGGCAGATGCTCAAGGACGGCATTGACATTCAGACCAAAGCCCTGTTCGAAGGCATCAAGGCCGGCAAGAAGACGCCGTCCACCAGCCAGCCCAGCCCCGCCGAATTCGCCGCGGTGTACCGCGAGGCGCTCGAAACGGCCGACGAGGTCCTGAGCATCCACATCAGCGGGCAGCTGTCCGGCACCGTCGGCAGCGCCCGCCTCGCCGCGCAGGAATTCGGTGGGAAGGTCACGGTCGTGGACTCCCGCACCGTGTCGCTCGGCCTGGGTCTCCAGGCGCTGCGCGCCGCGCGCCTCGCCCGGGAAGGCCGAAGCGCCGCCGACATCGTGTCCGCCCTGGAGCGCGTGCAGGCGCAGCAGGACATCCGCTTCACGGTCGACACGCTCGAATTCCTGCGCCTGAACGGCCGCATCGGCGGGGCGCAGGCGCTCCTCGGCGGCCTCCTGAACATCAAGCCGATCCTGGCGGTCCGCGGCGGCCGCGTCGAAAGTGCCGGACGCGCACGCGGCAGCAAAAAAGCCCTCGCGGACATCGCCGAACACGTCCGCAAGTACGCCGAGCAGCACCCCGGCGCGAACGTCGCCTTCCTCGCCACGGACGGCGGCGAAGGCACCGTCGTGGAGCTGCGCGCCGCGCTTGCCGGCGTGAACTACACCGACATGGGCGACCACCACTTCGGCGCGGTCGTCGGCACGCACGCCGGGCCGGGCACGTACGGCGCGGTGCTTGAACCCGCGCAGGTCTAAGCGGCGGGGCGCGCCGCGCGCACTGCGCCGCAAGGGCCGCTACCTGCTGCTGGCCCTCGCGACCGCGGGCGCGTGGTTCGCCTGGCGCGACCCTGCGCCCGGCGACGCCGCCCGACTCGCCGCCCGCTCCCCGGGCGCGCACGCGGCGGGGTGCGCCGTCACGCCCGCGTTCACGCCCGCCCCGCCGCCGCCCGCGCGCCTCACCGGCCGCCTCGGGCTGTTCGTCGCGGAAATCGATCCGGCCACGCTGCGCGTGAAACGCGCCGTCGCGCGCGACCCGGACGGCGTGTACCCCCTCGCCAGCAGCTACAAACAGGCCGTTCTGTGGGCGCTCCTGCGCGCCCACGACGCCGGCACGCTCCCGCTCGGCGAACGGTTCGAGGTGACCACCGCCAGCCAGAGCCTCGGCGCATACCCGTTCGACCACAGCGACGTCCTGACGCTCGCGCGGCGCATGATCCACAACAGCGACAACACCGCCACGGACCTCCTGCACCGCCGCGTCGGCCTGGACGCCGTGCAACGCGTTGCCGACGACCTGAAGCTCTGCCGCACCCGCCTGATCCTGCCCACCAAGGACTGGTGGGTGGCGCAGGCGGGCCTCAGCAGCGCCTTCCCCGGCGCGTCCGTGTTCGCCAGCGCCACCGGCGAGGACCGCTCCCGCCTCGCCCACGCCCTCGACGCCGACGCGCAGACGTACCGCGCGGACTACCTCCAGACGCGCCTGGACCGTTACTTCGAGGAACGCTACCACCCGGACGCGGACCTCGGCACGCACAACGTGAGCACCCCGGCGGAATTCGCGGCGCTTGTCGCGCACGAGTTCCTCCGCCCCGGCCTCAGCCCCGCCAGCCGCACCGTGCAGCGTGACGTGATGAGCAGTGGCTACGGCCGCTCCCGCCTGCAGGTGCCCGTCCGGTACTTCGGCGGGAAAGGCGGCAACGGCTGGGAGATCCTCACGTACACCGGCTATCTGGAAACCCTGGACGGACGGCATGTGGTGTACGCCTTCATGCAGCACGGCGCGCACGAAACGTACACGATGCCGCTCACGCGTACGGCCTTCACGTGGATCAACGCGGCCATCCACGACGTCCTGAATCCCTGAATGGGCGCATCAGCAGGGGGACGCCGTGTCCGGTGTTCCCCTGCTGATGGCGTCTTGAGGTGCGTGCATGCCCGCGGAGCGTTGCCGACCTGCTGGCCCGTTCTGGGCTCGTCCCTGAGGCTCTGCCGCACAGTCAGACGCCCAAGGGGCCTAAAGGCCGCGCTCAGCGGAAGTTGAATTTCAGGGACGCCTTGAAGGTGCCCCTGGTCTGCTGTGCGGGCGTGGCAGGCGTATTCGGGAAGGTGTAGTCGAGCGCCAGGCCGTACGCGAAGCAGTCGCTGTACAGCAAGGCGTCCGTGCCGACGGTGACGGCGCGGGCCACGGCGTCGTAACTGACGCGCGGCGCGAGGGCACCATCGGCGCTTTCCAAGCGGGCGCCGACGGTCGCGGTCGCCTCCTCCCACGTACTGGTGAGCCAGTTGTACTTCGCGTGAGCGCTGATGGCGTCCAGTCGAATGGGCTCGGCACTGGGAGGAGCAAAGCGGGCGTCCAGCACACTGGTCTGCAGGTTCGAGCTGCGCAGCGCTTTGAAGGGGCTGGTCCCGGCCACGAAACGGGCAGTGTGGGCGAGCGTGACGCTGAATGCGCCTTCCGTGGCGGTACCGCGCACCTGCGCCTCCACAGCGCCCTGCCGTTCACCGCTGGAGAACGCGAGGCCGTCGGCGATCAGGGTCCCGCCGACGCTCACGCCAGGGATCAGTGTCAGGGTCCGGCCCACGCTGGCCTGGGCGTGCGCGAAGGTGGCTTCGCCCAGGACGAGGGTCGTCACCTTGTTCTGCGTGACCTCCTCGAGCTGGTGACCCGCACCGACCTCCCCGATCCAGGCCACGGGGCCGAGTGTGCCCGCGTAGCCAGCGCGCGCTTCCGTGAGGTACAGGTTGCCGCGCAGAGCAAGGAGGCCCACGAAGCCAGTCGGTGGGCGCCGAGCAACGCTGAACTCCGGCAGGGGGTTCCCGTCATCATTGAAGACGCCCGCGCGGACGGACGCGCCGTACATGGTGCGGGTGAAGTTCACTTCCGGGAAGGTCGAATGGTAGACGACACTGAACCGCGTGTCGCCTGCGTCCAGCAGAGGGACGTTGCGAATCCCGACCGCGTCGGCCCCCACGATGAATTGCGGCGGACTGGCCTGCACGCGGTTAATCAGGGCGTCCGCGTCGGCCTGCAGCGTCTGCACGGTGGCCGCGACGGTTGGGCCGCTGGCCCGCACGGGGAACGTCCCGCTGGCGGGGAGTCGCAGCCCACCGGCCTGCAACGTGCCGCTCTGGAGGTGCGTGCCGGTGGGTGTGGCCGTCACGCCCTGCGCGTCGAGCGTGAGGCCGGTGGCGCGTGGGTCGCGGCACAGGCTGACGCGGGCGCGCTGCGCCACCAGCAGGTTGGGGGTGACCTGTACGCCGGTCGCCTGCACGCGGCCGAGCTGGACGGCGTCCGCGCGGACGTTGCGCTCGGAGACGTCGGCGTTTGAGAGGCGGGTGACGCGGCCATCGCGCGCGGTGAGCGTGAGGTCCGTGGTGCGCAGCGTTCCGCTTTTCAGGGTCAGGTCGGGACTGACGAGGTCGTACTCCCCGGCGGGCACGGGCAGGCCGGGCAGCGCGGCGTTCGGCAGTGTGAGGTGTGCGCGCAGGCCCTGGAGGTGTGTGCCGGTCGCGTCCGCGCGGAGCCCTGCAGCGGTGCCGTTCAGGGCCTGACCGAAGACGCGCAGGGTCTGGGCGGTGGTGACGTCCCTTTCGGTGCGCAGTTCGGGCGCGTCAAGGGTCAGGTCGCCCTGCGTGAAGCAGGCGTGCGTGAGGACCGTCAGGTCACCGTCGGTGTCGAGTGCGTCGGCGCGGGCGGTGCCGACGTTCTCGATGTCCAGTTGAACGTCGCGTTCCTCGCATCCGGTGGGGGCGGGGTGGCGGTGGCCTGCGCGGCGGCGCTCCCGATCAGGAGCGCCGTCAGCACGGTGAGCGCGGAGCGGAACATGCCGCCCAGTGTACCGGGCGGCATGAGCGTTTTACTTGAGGTACGCCTTGAACGGCGCGAGCGCTTCCGGCAGGGGCCGGGTGGTGGCGCTGGATTTGCTGCCGGTGAAGGTGATCAGCAGCGTGGCGTCGTTTTTGGCGTTGGAGAGTTTGGTGCCGCCGCTCGCGTACGCGTAGTTGCCGTACAGGACGGCGCGGTTGCTGTTGAGGTCCGCGACGAGCAGGTTGCCGCGCAGGTTCGGCTCGGCGACGCGGACGTTGCCGCGGGCGATGACGATGCCTTTTTTGCTGTCGTACTGGACGGTGTCGGCGGTGAGGTCGCGGACGCGACCGTCGCCGTATTTCAGGTCGCCCTGGGCGGTGAGGACGCCGGTGGGTACGTCGTACGTGGTGTTCTGGGCGCGCAGGGTGCCGCCTTCGCGGGTTTTGAGGGTGGCGTTCTGCGCTTTGAGGTTCACGCCGTCCTTGTACTGCATGGTTTTCGCGTCGATGCTGAGGCCAGTTTTGCTGTCGGTGGCGACGCCGCCCTTGTCGAGCGTGGTGAGGCCGGTGCCGAGGTCGAGGCGTTCGTTGCCGTACGGTTTGATCTGGAAGCCGCCGAACGTGCCGGCGAGGGCCGTGCCGGTCAGCAGGGCGAGGGGGAGCAGGAGGCGGGTCATGCGTTTCACCATAGCGTTGGGCACCTGAAAACACTGAGGGGGGCGTTCAGGCGCGCGTCAGGTGGGCGGAGTTCGTAGCGCCGTGCGCCGTTGCGGGTTGGCGTGGGCGGTACACTGCGCGCAACGTGAAGCGTCTTGCATTCGCTCTGCTGCTGTCCAGCCTGGCTCTCGCCGCGCCCGCCCCGACCACGCGTCCACCTGCCCTCACGGTTCTGCTCGATCCCGGTCACGGGGGCGTGGATGGCGGCATGGCGAGCCGCTGGGTGACCGAGAAGGAAGTGACGCTTGATGTGGCGTTGCGCGTTCGTGCGCTGCTGCGCGCGCGTGGCGTGAACGTCATCATGACCCGCGACCGCGATACGCAGCTCAGCGTGAACAAGACCACGGACCTGGAGGCGCGCAGCCGCATGGCGAAAGCGGACCGCGTGAACGCGTACGTCAGTATCCATGTGAATGCGGCGGGGCCGACCGCGCAGGGCATTGAGACGTACTATTTCGGTCGGCCGTTGGAGAGCCGGAACCGGACGCTGGCGGTCCGTGAGAACGGGGGCGGCACGCTCGGTGAGAACCTGACGCGTCAGGCGACCAGCACGGCGCAGAACCTTCTGGGGGACCTGATTGCGCAGGCGAAGATCGCGTTCAGCAAGCAGCTGGCGACGCGCGTGCAGAGTCACCTGATTGCCGCGACGGGCGCGGTGAACCGGGGCGTGCAGCAGGAGGCGTTCTACGTGATTCGCAACCCGACGACGCCGGCCATCCTGATCGAGATTGGGTTCGGGTCGCATCCAGTGGAGGGCGCGAAGCTCGCGCAGGGTGCGTACCGGGACCGGCTGGCGGACGCGATCGCGGACGGCATCTGCGATTTCCTGAACGTGAAGTGACCCTCGGAGCGGGGCGTGACGTGCGCGCCCCCGGCTGGACATCCAGCGGGGGCGCTTTTCGTTTCGGCTCAGACGCTGGGGTGGGCGTTCAGGCGCGGCGACCCTTGACGTGCCATTCCTCTTCGCGGATGCCGGCGCGGGCGTTTGCGGCGCGCGCCATGATGAACAGCAGGTCGGACAGGCGGTTCAGGTAGACCTGCGCGTGGGCGTTCACGTCCTCCTCGTGCGCGAGACGGATGACTTCGCGTTCGGCGCGGCGCGCGACCGCGCGGGCGACCTGCAGGGCGGCGCTCGCGGGGGTGCCGCCGGGGTGGATGAACTGCTTGAGTTCCGGCGCGCCCGCCTGGTACTGGTCGATGAGCTGTTCGAGATGCTGGACGTCGTCCGCGTCGATGCGGGCGACGTTTTTCGCGTAGGGGCTTTCCGTGCGCGTGGCGAGGTCCGCGCCGAGGTCGAACAGGGCGTTCTGGAGGTACGCGAGGTCGGCGTCCATGGCGTCGTCGCCGCCTTGCGCGTGCAGGTGCGCGCGGACGAGTCCGAGGACGCTGTTCACTTCGTCGACGGTGCCGTACGCCTCGACGCGCGGGTGCGCTTTGCTGACGCGGTCGGCGCCGTACAGGCCGGTCTGCCCGGCGTCGCCGGTGCGGGTGTAGAGTTTCATGCCTTCCAGCGTAACGCGCCAGGGATTTCCCTGGCGCGTTCGTTGTGGCGGGGCTTACGGGTGGCGGCGTTCGGTGCGGGTCGTGAGGGCCTGCAGGCGGTCGGCGAGGTCGGGCGTGAGCGCGCCGGGCGCGTAGCGCCACGTCCAGTTGTGCGGGCCGAGCGTGCCAGGGAGGTTCATGCGCGCCTCGGTGCCGAGGTTCATGAGGTCCTGCAGGGGCACGACAGCGAGGTTCGCGCGACTCTCGAACGCGACCTCGGTGAGCGTCCACGCGATGGTGGCGTCGTCCACGTACCGGCCGAGGTACGTGCCGAGGTTGTGCTTTTCGTCCTGCGTGGCGGTTGCCCACCAGCCGCGCGTGGTGTCGTTGTCGTGCGTGCCGGTGTACACGACCTGGTTCTGGCGGAGGTTGTGCGGCAGGAAGGCGTTCACGCTGAAGTCACCGCCGGCGAACGCGAACTGCAGGACGGCCATGCCGGGAAAGGCGAAGTCGTCGCGCAGCTGCTCGACGTCGGGCGTGACGACGCCGAGGTCCTCGGCGATGATCGGGAAGTCCCCGAGGGCGCCCTTCACGGCGTGGAACAGGGCGTGCCCGGGGGACGGCACCCACGCGCCCTGGATGGCGTTCTCGGCGGGGTAGGGAATCTGCCAGGCGGCCGCGAATCCACGGAAGTGGTCGATGCGGATGATGTCGTAGAGGTTCAGGCTGCCGCGGAAGCGGTTGATCCACCATTGGAAGCCGTCGGCCTGCATGGCGTCCCAGCGGTACAGGGGATTGCCCCAGAGCTGCCCGGTTTCGCTGAAGTAGTCGGGTGGGACGCCGGCGACGACGGTGGGTTGGCCACTTTCGTCGAACAGGAACTGTTCGGGGTTCGCCCAGGCGTCGGCGCTGTCCATGGCGACGAAGATGGGGATGTCCCCGATGATCTGGATGCCGCGTTCGTGGGCGTAGCGGCGCAGGGTGTTCCACTGTCGGAAGAACAGGAACTGCGTGAACTGCACGCGGCGGATGTCACGTTCGAGGCGCTGGCGGGCGTCAGTGAGGGCCTGGGCGTCGCGGGTGCGGAGCGCTTCGGGCCAGGCGTTCCAGGGGAGGCCGCCCTGTTCGGCCTTGATGGCGGTGTACAGGGCGTAGTCGTCGAGCCAGGCGCGTTCCGCGTTCACGAAGGTGTCGAGGTCGGCTTTGAGGTGCGCGCCGCGTCCGCTTTCGAAGTGCGCGAAGGCGCGGTCGAGCATCTGGTTGCGCCAGATGTACTGCAGACCGAAGTCGACGTGCGCGGCGTCGAAGGCGGGGGCGGCGTCGAAGTCGGCAGCGAGCAGCAGGTCGTGTTTGCGCAGGGCGTCGAGGCTGATGAGGTAGGGGTTGCCGGCGAAGGCGCTGAAGGACTGGTAGGGGCTGTCGCCGTAGCCGGTGGGACCGAGGGGCATGACCTGCCAGTACGCCTGTCCGGCGCGGGCGAGCCAGTCGACGAAGGCGTAGGCGGCGTCGCCGAGTTCGCCGATGCCGTAGGGGCCGGGCAGGCTGGTTGGGTGCAGCAGGACGCCGCTGGAGCGTGTGATGGTCATGGAACTCCCTTCCTGAAGCCGAGAACTTTTGGAACTACTTCCAGGCTTGAAACGCCGCATTTTACCTGAAGGGGCCCGCGAACACAGCACCTCCACAAGTGAACGTCAACCCCAGATGAACAGGTCAGATCACCTCCAGCAGCGCGCCCCGGTCCTCAGTAACCTCGACTCAGGTCGACCCGGCCCGGTACGTCCTCCCCGGCCGCGAGGGCCGCCACCACCCGCTGCGCGTACGCTGCGCCGCGCTCTGCCACGTCCGCTGTCGTGCCAGCGGTATGCGGCGTCAGGATCACGTTCTCCAGGGCCCACAGCGCGTGCCCCGGCGGCAGCGGCTCCGGGTCCGTGACGTCCAGAATCGCGCCGCCCAGATGTCCGCCCTGCAGAGCCGCCACCAGGGCGTCCGTGACGATCAGGTCCCCCCGGCCGTAATTCGCCACCCACGCCCCCGCCGAGAGGCGCGCCAGCACGCTCTCCCCCACCAGCCCGCGCGTGTCCGGCGTGCTCGGCAGCAGCAGCACCAGCACGTCCGCACCCGCAAGGGCCTCGTCCACCTCGCCCACCGCGCTGCCACTCGTGAGGCCCGTCACACGCGCGCCCAGCACCTCCAGGTGCCGCGCGAGGCGCCGGCCGATGTGCCCCATGCCCCAGATCACCACCGAGCGGTCATCGAGCGTCCACAGGTTCCGCTCCGGGCGCCACACCCCCTCACGCTGCGCGTCCCGGGCGCGGTGCAACCCACGCGCCGCCGCGAGGATCGTCGCGGTCGCGTGCTGCGCCACGGCGTTTTCGTGCAGCGCGCTCGCGTTGTACAGCGTCACGTGCTCCGGAAGGTGCGGCGTAACGTGGTTCACCCCCGCCGTGAGCGTCAGCGCCCACTGCAGGCCCGGCGTGCGCAGCAGCGCCGACAGGTGCTCACGGCGCACGCCCCACAGGACCACGCCGTCCGCTACGGCCGCCGACGCTCCCTCCGGGCCGTACGGCGTGAAGGTCACGCCGGGCACGGCAAGTGAGCGGAAAGCCGGCAGGTCAGGAATCAGGACGTTCATGCGTCCGGGCATACCACGCGTCCCGCGTGATTTCCATCAGCACGTCCGTCCGCTCACGGCCGACCTCGCGCGCGACCTCCTGAAAGCCGCTTGCCAGGAACGCCCGCTGCGCGCGGCGGTTATGCGCGAACGTCCGCAGGCGCACCCGCTCCAGCGGCGGCGACACCCGCTCGAACGCGAAGCGCAGCACCGCCCCCACTGCCTCCCGCCCATACCCCCGGCCCCACAACGCCCGCTCGCCGATCATCACCCCGAGCGTCGCCGTGGTGGCCGTCAGCGGCGGGCTGGGCCGCAGATCGTACAGCTCCACACTGCCGATCAGCCGCCCCGCCTCATCCAGCACGCCGAACCCGTAGCGCTCCCCGCCCCGCTCCTCGTCGATCATGACGCGGCGGAACACCCACTCGGGCAACCGGATCGGCTGCGCGCCGTTCCAGTCAGCCAGCTCGCGGTCCCGGAAGTACCCGTACATCGTGCGCCAATCGGCGGGCGTCAGGGCCGTGAGCGGCTGGAGGCGCACACGGCCGAACGTGACTGGGGCGTCCGTCATCGCGCCCACTCTACCGCCTGCGCTCAGGCGGGCACGAGATCCACGATGCGGTTCCGGGCGTCCACCAGCACCACTTTCGGCTCCAGCGTGCGCGCCTCCTCCTCCGTGAAGTTCCCGTACGCCGCGATGATCACCAGATCACCCGGCTGCACGAGATGCGCCGCTGCGCCATTGATGCCGATCACGCCGCTGCCGCGCGCGCCCACCAGGGCGTACGTGCTCAGGCGGTTCCCGTTCGTGATGTTGTAAATGTCCACGCGTTCGTTCGGCAGAATATCCGCCGCGTCCAGCAGGTCCTGATCGATGGTCACGCTGCCCACGTAATCCAGGTCGGCCTGCGTGACGGTCGCCCGGTGGATCTTCGCTCGAAACATGATGCGTTCCACGACGCACCATTGTAGGGGCTCGGACGCCCCCACATAGCCCCCCGCACACTATTGGTCCACGCGCGGCCCCGCGCCCGGCCTTCAGGAGACTGCGCCGACCCCTGCACAAGCGGTCATCGCAGAGACCGTCCGACGCGTCCGCGAGTCACGACGCAGACGCCCGCAGCCTCACTCCGGCACGGCCGGGTCCACGTACACCGTCTTCTGCTGCGTATACAGCACCCGCCCCGCCGGCGCCCCCTTCGGGCGCCACACATGCTTCACGCGCGTGTAATCCACAGGCACATTGCTGCTCTGCCGCGCCTTGCTGTGGTACGCCGCCAGGCGCGCCGCCATCAGCAGGTCGTCGAGCGGCAAGTCACGACCACCCGCGCGCACCAGCACGTGCGACCCCGCGTACCCCTGCGCGTGAAACCAGTAATCCGTACTGCGCCCCACCTTGTGCGTGAGCGTCGCGTTCTCCTTGTTATTCCGGCCGACCAGCACCTCAAACCCGCCCGGCGACACGTACCGCATCCCATACGGGCTCTTCTCGGGGCGCTCCTCCACCAGCCGGCGTTCCAGCGCCTCCAGGTCCGCGAGCGTCGCCGTATCCAGCTGCGCGAGGCGCGCTTCCGCATCCGCAAGGTCCGCACGCAGCTGCGCCTCACGCTCCGCGAGGCGCAAGAACACCTCCTCGCGGCGCCGCGCGCGCCCATAACGCCGCTCCGCATTCGCCACGGCATTCATCGTCGGGTCCAGCGAGACGCGCACCTCCCCGTCCCCACTGAAGTCCGGCAGCGTCACCTCGTTCGCCCCCGCAGGCACCTGATGCGCGTACGCCATCAACAGGTCCGCCTCATTCCGCTCCCGCTCCGCGTCACTCAGGCCCACAGTGGCGCGCTCCACGTCCGCCACCTGATTGCGCAGCAACGTCACGCGCTTCTCGACCGGTTCACGCAGCGCCTTCCGCAACTGCGCGGCCTTCTCCGCACGCGAAGCCTCCCGCGCGCCCTCACTGAGCGTCCCGGCCTCCACCGTCGGATCCGCCACCAGCGACCGCAACGCCGCCACCACCTCCGGCAGGCGCCCTTCCGGCGCCTCCGCAAGGGTCAATCCTGCCCGGCGCGCCAACTCCGCACTGAGCGCCAGCCCCAGACCGTCCACGCGGTCCCGCCAACGCCCCACCGGTACGCCCGCCAGCGCCAAAGCCTCCTCATCCGCGAGCGTCCGGGGATCCAGCTTCTCGTATGGCGGCGGCGGCGTGTACACCCCACCACTCCGCACCGTCCGGAACCGGTTGCGGCTCCCCGTGATCTCCCGGCCCGCCGCGACAATCCGCCCCTCAAACCCCTCGCCCGACTCCAGCACCAGCAGGTTCGTGTTCCGGCCCGTCAACTCGAACAGCAGCCGCGCGGGCGCCACATCCACAAACCCCCGCTCCCCACCGAACGCGAACACCGCCACGCGGTCCAGCTTCAACTGCTCCGCGCTCAACAGGTCCCCCCGCACACGGTTCGCCAGTAGGCGCTGGAACGGATTGTTCGGCTCACCCCGCAACCGCTCACGGCTCACGTACAGCACTGGCTGCGGCGGCCGGTACGCGAACACCAGGTTCCCCACACCGTCCAGCAACAACGCCGCCGTCGTCTCATCCGGGAACACCCACCCGAGCGTCCGCGCGGGCAGGTGCCCCTGAAGGTCCGCCAGCACCCGCGCCAGCATCAACCCCTCCACGACACCCACCCCACGAAACGCACCACACCATCAATCAGCATTCGCGCATTCTATCGGCGCGGCCCACCCAGGGCATCCGTCAAACGCGCACGAACTCGTCCACGCCTAGCACGAACAGCACCGCACCGCCCACCGGCACCTCCACCGGCTCCGGCACCATCCCCTCACCTTGCTCGCCCATCGGCACGCCCGGCGTGACCAGACGCGTCCGCGCGCGGCACGTCTGCCCGATCAGGCTCTTGAGGGCCTCCAGGCGGTCACCCTGCACGCCGATCATCAGCGTGGTGTTCCCCTCGCGCAGGAACCCGCCCGTGCTCGCGAGCTTCGTCACTTCGAACGAGTTCTCCGCCAGCACCCGCACGAGCGCCCCCGCATCCGCATCCTGAATCACTGCCAACACAAGCTTCATGCCCGCAGTGTAACAGGCACGAAAAAACCCCCATCGTGAAATGGGGGCAGTGGGCAGGATTGGGTTAAGGTGTGGTTTTAGCTGGGTTCGTCTTGACATTAACGTAAGACCCAGGGTAATACCGCAACACTCCAGTCACCAAGTCCTGTACAAGGAAGTCAATTCTATATGACCCTTCAGCAGCAAACGCCATGCCTGATGCAATAGTGGCACCTGCAGGCAGGTAGGAGCTCGTCCCAATACGGATGGGCTCTTCTACAGGCCCTCCTTCGGTGTAAAGCGAAACCACTCGCGAGGGGTTGACCGTTGTTCCCAGAACCTGCCATGTGGCGGATGTGGGGTTCAGCTGGCCAGGGGTGTCGTTGTACGTCACGGATACATCGTTGTAACTGAGATTTTGGATGGTGTCTTGCGTCCGGTCGATACGAACGGGGAACTCCTGAACAGTTGTATTTTCACCGTCAGTAACGCTGAAACGCAATGTGTAGTTCCCATTTTGGACATAAGGTTGGCCATCTAGAAGATCACCAATCTTGAACATCCTGTAGATCAAGCCCGAAAGCTTTACAGGATAATTAAATTGGTATGCACTGCTAGGGCATACTTGCGTAGGCAGCTTGGTTGCTTCATCACAATAGAAGCCAACACGAATTTCGCTAACACTATTGTCATCACTGGTTTGTAGCATGACAGCACTGCCACGGCTGAGAATCGCGCGCACATTAACATTGGCGTATGGATCCTCATGGTAAATAGGCATGTATACGTTCACAGCAGGCGGTAAAGTGCCATTGGTTTGGAATTTTACGCTGGCGGCCGTTCCGATTGAGCGGACTTGAGTCTCACCTGCCAGTTGAACTTGGGCATGCGCCTCAAGGGTGTAATTCGCGTTTGGTAAACCGGCACTCGTCAGGTCGATAGAGGCAATTGCTTCAAGCACACCGTCGCTTGCAACATATGTAGGAGCTTCAACCGTCTTCACGATTTGGCCACGTTCATCACGAACATCCACAAAGATGCTGTTGGATGGCATCACGAAGGCAGTATTCCGCTGGCGGACCTGTACACGAACGGCTGTTGGACCCGAGATAGTGCTGCTGTTGTCAGGACTTAAGATCGCAATTGCGGGAGCGGACAGGTTGCGCACTTGCACAGTGGTGGCGCTTGAACGTCCCTCGTACGCCACGCCCGTAGAATCGGTCGCGAGCACATAAATGGTGAATACCAGTGGTCCATCTGGATATTTACTTGTGTCGACACTGAACGTGGCATTGGGTTGCGTAGTGACGTATGAGGTGCCGTCAATATTTCCCTGAGCGTCCTTGACCTCAAGAATCATCTTCTGAACTTGCGTCTTGGGATCGATATTTGCCGACGCAGTAAAGCTGAGAATTCCGCCAAACGGTCCTGTCCCCTGGGTGTTCAACGTCAGGATGGGAGCTGGCGCCGTGACCGTGGTGCCACCACCGGTTCCACTGGCAGTGACGGTGGTCTTGAACGAGAAGGTGGAACTGCTGTTCAGCACACTGTCTTGGGCAACAATGCTAACGGTCTTTGTCCCAGCAGCAGTACCCACCAGATCACTCATTTTGAGTGTGACGGCGTCAGTCGCTTGTCCGACCTTAACACCATCTACGAAAACGCTGATTCGAGCCGTAGACGGGCTCACATCACCATTTCCGCGCTGATCACTCGCGCTGATTTTCAGCTCTTCATTCCCTGTGACTGTGCGGTTCTCCCCAGCAGTCAATGCTTGGTCGCCCAACATCACGCTGGAGATGACTGGCGCTTCAGCGTCGATACGGATGTCGGTAGTGACATTCCCAGTGGCCCCTGCATTGTCGGTGGCTGTGATCGAGAGGGTGTGCAGCCCGCTACTCAGACTAGGCAGCGCGAGAGACAGGTTGCCTTTGATGCTGCTGAAATCCCCTGAATGTTCGTGCGACGTACCACCATCAATCACCCAGCGAAGCTTGGTGATCTGACCATCAAGGTCTGTGGCCGATACAGAGAGCGTTTCTGTAGCACTGAGGTAGGTAGAAGCCGGGGAGGTACCGTTAGAACGTTTAACAATGACTTCGGGCTTAACGTTGGAGGTTGCTGGGGGCGTTACGGTGCTGTTGCACGCTGTCATCAGGACAGTCATTGCCCACAGCAGGGATGATTTTTTGCTCAATTGCATGAACTACTCCTCTTTTTTCGTAGTGACCGAGTTGACTCGCACGATCAGGTTCGCAGCCGGAACGTTGACGCTTTGTGGCCTGTTGGCTTCATCTGTGCCGTTGAAGATGACCCGCATTTTTAATGTCGGGCAGTCACCTGTGAAGCAATCCTGAGCAACGCGGCGTCCAACCTCATCGCCAATCAGGGGCAACGAGCCTGATTGGCTGGCGGGACGATAGGCGCGAGCGATCGGGGTCTTCTGGGCAGGTGCGCACTGATCAGTGTCAGCCTCCGAGGTGCCGCACGTGAATCCGCCGGGAACACGTGCGCTGTAGTTGCGGAGGTAGCGTCCTGCAATGTCGGCATAGCGGTTCCCGGATTCGTCAAGAATCTCAACATCGGCGCTCGTCAGGTTCAAGCCCACGCTCTGGGGCTTAACATTGAACGTGACGACTGGTTGCGTCACCACGTAAGAGGTTTCACCGTCGACGACGTTGCCTGCGCTGTCGAGGACGTACACAAGATCAACGGCGATTTCGGCTTGCGCAAGGCTACCATCCATCGCAAAACCTTGGCCGATATTGACCCCTCCACCAGGGGTACAGGCGGTCAGGGCAAGGGCCCCGAGAGCGGGAAGCATCCATTTCTTCATGTGTGTCATTCCTCCGTTTGGATGTGTTGCAGGTGCGGATTGAGGATGTAGAACGCAAGGCGTTTCATGCCGGCGAGGAAGTCGACGTTTTCGATGGTGACGCCGCGCCATTCGGGTGAGAGGTCCGGGCCGGCGTCGGTGTCGTGGGTGCGTGGCTGGATGACGATGGGGGCGAAGTTGAGGATACCGCGCACGCCAGCGTCCGCGAGCGATTGTGCGGCGTCCTGCGCGCGGTCCGGGGGGACGGCGAGGAAGCCCATGTCGATGCGGGTGGTGCGGGCGAAGGCGGGGAGTTCGCTGATGTGCTGGACGGTGAGGCCGCGGACTTCCTGACCGATCAGGTCGGGGTTCACGTCGAAGAGGCCGACGTACGTGAACTGGTAATCGCTGGCGGCGGGGTAGTTGGCGATGGCCTGTCCGAGTCGGCCGACGCCGACGATGACGACATTCCAGGTCTGGTTGAGGCCGAGGACGCGGACGAGTTCGCGTTTGAGGACGGGGACGGTGTAGCCCATGCCGCGCGTGCCGAAGCGGCCGAAGTAGGCAAGGTCTTTGCGGACCTGGAAGGCGGTGACGCTGGCGCGTTCGGCGAGGTCGTTGCTGCTGGTGCGGCTGACGTTTTCCGCTTCGAGGTGTTCGAGGATGCGGAGGTAGGTGACGAGCCGACTGATGGCTGCTGTGGGAATGCCGCTGGTCATGGGTTACCGGACGCGGAAGTGCTCGATGCCGTTTTCGCCGAGGCGCGTTTCGGTGCGTTCGAGGGGGCCGCTGGTGTAGGGGCCGACGAGGACGGTGACTTTGCCGCCGGCGGGGGCGTTGACGGTGGGGGCGTAGCCAAGGTCGCGGAGTTGCTGGACGAGCGTTTGGGCGCGCTCGACGCTGTTGAATGCGCCCACCTGCAGGTACACGGGCGTGTTGGGGCTGGCGGGGGTGGTTTCAGGAGCTGGGGTGGCGGCTTCGGGGGGTGTTGGTGTGCTCGGAGTGGTGGCCGTCGTGCCCGTGTTCTCGGTGGGTGCGGTGGCGGGGGCGTTGCGCGGACGGTACACCAGGGCGCCAGGGGCGGCGCGCTGAATGTCCGCGAGGGCTTCCTGCGCGCGGTCGGCGTCGGCGAAGGGGCCGACCTGCGCGACGACGCCGCTGCCGATGTCGATGGGGTATACGGTGTAGCCAAGTGCGGTGACGCCGCTGAGTTTCGCGCGGGCGTCGTCGGCGTTGGCGTACGTGCCGAGGCTGATGCGGTAGTCGTTCCGGGTGGGGGTGCGGCTGTCGCTGGTGGCGACGGCGCCGCCGTCGCGGGGGGTGACGCTGGTGGTGCCGGGCGTCGGGGTTTCCTCGGGGGTGGCGGTGGCCGTTTCGTCGGTGGTGGCGGGCGGCGTGGGGGTGGTGTCGGGCGTGACGGGCTGCGCGGGAATGGTGGGCAGGTCCGTGACGGGCGCCGTGGGGATGGTGCCCTGCTCTTCCGGAGTGCTGCTGGGCGCGGCGGTGCTGTCACTGCCGGTAGCAGTGTCCGGTGTGGTCGTCGGGGCTGTCGCGGTGGTGGTCGTGGGTTCGGTGGTGGTGGTTTCCGGGGTCGGTTCCGTGGTGGCGGTGGGGGCGCTGCGGTTGTTGCCGAGCAGCAGCGTGCCGAAGCCGAAGAGCAGGAGGACGACGAGGGTGGCGATGAGCAGGTCGGGCCAGCGGCGCTTGATGAACGTCAACGCAGGGCTCCTCTCGCTTGGGTATAGCCGAGATTGAGGGCGGTGCGGAAGGCGGTGCGCGCTTCGGCTTCGCGGTCGAGGTTGCGCAGCGTCCAGCCGAGCTGGTACCAGGCGATGGCGGTTTTGGGCGCGTCGGTGACGACGCCGCGCAGGGTCGCTTCGGCCTCCTGGTAACGTCCGGCGGCGAGCAGGGCCGCGCCGAGGTTCTGGCGGGCATTGACGCTGGGGTTGACCTTGGCGCTCGCCTCGAGGGCGGTGATGGCGCCAGCGTAGTCCTTGAGGGCGTAGCTGGCGAGACCGAGCCAGAGGTTCGTTTCGGCGTCCGGGACTTTCAGGGCGCTGGATTGCAGGGCGCTGCGCGCCTGAGCGTACTGCCCCTGGCGGTACGCGGCCACGCCGAGCACGAATTGCGCGCGGGCGAGCGTGAGCTGGTCCGGGGCCGCCTGCACGGCGAGCTGGGCGTCGCGGCGGGCCGCGTCGTACTGCGCGAGGTTCAGTTCGACGAGCGCGAGGCTGGCGCGGTAGCTGGCGTTCTGCGGGTCGAGGCGCGCGGCGTTCTGGTACGCGGTGCGGGCGCCGGTGCGGTCGTTGCGCGCGAGGAGCAGTTCGCCCAGGCGGGCCTGCGCGGCGGCGTTGCGGCTGTCGGCCTTGACGGCGTCCTGCACGGCGAGGACGGCGTCGCGGGTGCGGTTCTGGCGGGCGAGCAGGTCGGCTTTGCGCAGGAGCAGGCGGGCCTGCACGGTGCCGTTGGGCGTGGCGGCGACGGCCTTGTCGAGTTCGCGGATCGCGCGGTCCGGGAGGTTCTGCGCGGTGTAGACGTCCGCGAGGAGTTGCGCCGCGTCCGCGTTGGCGGGGTTCGCCTGCAGCAGCGCGTACAGGGCCGGCAGGGCCTGCGTGCCGTTTCCGGCGCGGTATTGCGCGTCGGCGAGGCGCAGTTGCAGCGCGGCGTCGTTGGGCGCGAGCGCGAGGGTGGCGGTGAGGGTGGTGATCAGGCCGGGGTAGTCGCCGCGGCGGGTCTGCTCGCCGGCGAGGGCGTCCAGAACTTGGCGGACGCTGGTCGGGCTGGCTTTGCCCTGCGCGAGGGTGAGGGCCTTCTGGTAGTTGGCGAGGGCCTCATCGTACTGACCCTGGCGGGCTGCGAGAACGCCGAGGTTGTAGAAGCCCTCGAAGCGGTCCGGGGCGAGCGCCGTGAGTTGCGTGAACTCGAAGCGCGCGCCTGTGAGGTCGCCGAGCGCGTACAGGGTGAGGCCCAGGCCGAAGTGCGCCTCGGCGTTGTTGTAGTCGCGGGCGATGAGCGCCTCGAACGCCGTTTGGGCGTCGCGGTAGCGGCCTTCCTGCAGGGCGCGCTGCGCGGCGCTGAGGTCAGCCGTGCTGGTGACGCTCGGCGCAGTGGGCGCCGGCGGAGTGGATGTAGGGGTTGCCTGGGCGGATGCGACACCTAGGGTGAGGCACGCTGTCAGCAGGATTGTGGGAACGCTGTGAGCCACCTGTTCCTCCTCGGGGTAAGTACCGCTCACTTTAGCATGGGGACCCTGGGGGAAAACAGCGAAAAAATCCGCGCCCAGTGCGAGGGCGCGGGCCTGATCAACTCATGAGCCTCAGGCGAGTTGCATGAGGGATTGCCCCTGTGGGGGCCGCTTGAGCGCCAGCTGACCACACGCAGCCCCCGCGTCGCGCCCACGCGAGCGGCGCACGCTGACCTCCACACCACGCGCGGACAGGACGTCGTAGAACGCCTGAATCTGCGCCTCGGTGCTCTCCTCGAACCCGCTGCCCTCCCAGGGGTTCATGGGAATCAGGTTCACGTGCGCCACCAGACCGCGCAACAGGCCCGCGAGTTCCTCCGCCTGCCACAGGTGGTCATTCACGCCGCGCAGCATGCTGTACTCGAAGGTGATGCGGCGACCCGTAACGTCCTGGTATTCGCGGGCAGCGTCCATGATGTCCGCGATGCTGTTGCGGTGCCCGGTCGGAATGATGCGCTGACGGGTCTCCTCGTCGGGCGCGTGCAGACTGATGGCCAGACGGATGCCGAGGTCGTCTTCACGCGCGAGCTTACGGATGCCTTTGGGCAGACCCACCGTGCTGAGGGTCACGCGACGCTTGCTCATGTCGAACGCGAGCGGGTGCAGCAGGATGCGGGAGGCGAGCATCACGTTGTCGTAGTTCAGGAGCCCCTCCCCCATCCCCATAAACACGAGGCTGCGAATGTCGCGCGGGGGGAGGCCCTCGCCGCGCGCGACGGCCAGGACCTGCCCGACGATCTCGCCGGCCGTCAGGTTGCGCCCGAACCCCATTGCGCCCGTCGCACAGAACGCGCACTTCGCGGGGCAGCCGACCATGGTGGACACGCACACGGTCTTGCGGTCCAGGTACGGCATGTACACGGCTTCCATCTGCTTGCCGTCGTGCAGGGTGAACAGGTACTTGACGCTGCCGTCGCGGCTGCGGGCCGTTTCCGTATGCAGGAACGGGTCGAGGCTGTACGACGCGGCAAGTTCAGCGCGGACGTTCGCGGGCAGGTTCGTCATGTCCTCAAAGCGGCCTGCGCCCTTCTCGAACACCCACTGCAGCAGTTGCTTGCGGCGGTAACCGTCCAGGGGGTACTGATCAGGGTGAAGGTCAAGGAGTGACTGCATCAGATCAGTGTAGAGGGCGCCCGCAGCCCTGACCGTGCCTGGGGTACGCTTGCCGCTGACATTCGCCTCCCCGTTGATCGCTGGCGCGCTACGTTCCGGCCATGCTGAAGTTCCGCCGGCATCTTCCCTGGACGCTCCTGACCCTGTTGCTGATCTGTCCCGCCCAAGCGGCGCGCCTCAGCACGCAGGCCTACCTGAACGCCGTCGCGCGCACCCCGAACGAAAGTGATCGACTCGGCAACTTCCGCATCCTTTACGGATACGTCACGCAGAACAGCAAACCCACCGTCTTCGACACGCAAAACGATTACCTGCGCTACGGCGCGGACCGCACGGGCGACTTCTCCGAGATGGCCATCTGGCGGACCACCAACGGGAAGGCACTCATTGGCGTCAGCAGCATCCTCCCGCGCTCCCCGACCTGCGGTGACTGGCCGTGCACCCCCGTCGTGGAATTCGCTTTCCATGATGGGCGCACCCTACGTCCCTCCAACCGCCGGGACACCGGCGTGATCTCCGAAGTCTGCAGTTCCCTGTACTCGCGCGTGAAAGCCGAGGAACTACTCCCACCGAACGTCATGCGCGCATTCATTGAGCGCGCACGCGACGCCCGCCCACGCCTGAGCGCCCCGGGGGACTTCGAATTGATGGGCGTCCTGCCCCGCAAGGGCACCAGCCTGACCGTGGCGGTCCTGAACCAGGCGGTGGCTCCCGCCTACCGGGATCAGCTGATTTCCCTGGCCTATTTCCAGTGGGATAAAGTCCGGGGCACGTTCACGCCCAGCACTCAGCCCTGACCGGGCAGGCCGGACGTCGCCCGGATTTCTGGCGGCCCTCCCCACCATCACGAAGAACCCACCCGCACGGCGCGCAGCTCGGGGGTGGGTTCTTCGACCAGGGACGGGGTGGGGGGAGGAACCTCGTCTGCCTCCAGGGTAGAAGGACACCCCTTTCAGGATTCTGACAGCCCCGTCACCTGGGCCCGAAGGTAATCCCGAACCGCCACGCCGTCGTCACAGTGTTGTTCGCGGCGGGCGTGCGAGCGTAATCAATGGTCGGGCCGAACGCCCCCGTGGGTGTACGCAGAAGGACGTCGGTGCGCACGCCGGCCGTATGCAGGCTGAAGTCATACCGCGGAACGACGTTCAGGTACGCCGCGTTGAGGTCTACTTTGAAGGCCGCACTCAACTCGTTCCGGCTGAAACGCTTCTCGTACCAGACGCGCTCCGCGTGGTACTGCACGTTCCGGAGGGTCAGGGGGCCGGCCGTGGCGTCCAGCGTGAGGGTCGTGTCGAGATTCGTGCGGCGGTAATTGCCGAGATTGAAGAAGCCGATGGGTGCGTCGCCCGCGACCTGCCGCTCGAAGTGACTGAGGGTCACGCTGAAGTTCGGCTCCGGGCGGATCGTTCCACTCAGGTACGCGTCTGCGCTGAGCTGCGCCTTGCCGTTCGTACCGGCGAAGATGCGGGTCACCGCATACGTGTTGTAGGCAAACTGACCTTTATCGGCGGCGACTCCAGCGAAGGCTTCAGCCCGGGCATAAGGCGTGCTGGCTGCGCCCTGAAAGGCGTAGCCACCCTCACCGAGCAGCCGGAATGGACCGTAGACCTTCGCGTAGCCGACACTGAACTTCCCGTAATTGTCTGTGGAAACATAGCGTCGGCACACGTTGTTGATGGGGTCGGCGGGGTCAATGCTGGTTCCCGCGTCGTTCGTGCAGATCTGACCGCTGTCACGAACGAATCCTCCGAACTGCAAGCCGTTGGAAGGGTCGTGCGTCAGTTCGACGCGGAAGGCCCCGAGGGTCGCTCCGCGCGCGTCGTTGCGGAAACGCCCGAGCGCGAAGGTGGTGTCGCGGTAGCGGGTTTCAGCGCCGAATTCGGTGTAGAGCGGGTGCCGGACGTAGGTGAGGCGTAGGTCAATGGGGAACGGGACGGGGATACGGCGCAGGCCGAGGCCGCCGGTGTAGACCGGTTCGGGGAATTCGTTCGCGTAGCGCTGGAAGTAGTCGCGGGGCAGGAAGGGCGGCGCGGTTTGCGCGGTGGCGCTGCTGGCGGCCACGGCCAGCAGCGCTGCGGGCAGGAGGCGTCGGGTCACGGTTTCATGGTGCCCATAGGCCCCTCTGAGCGACGTGAGGAATTCATGCAGGCGATCAGCGCCGACTCACGTTCAAATCAGCCGAGCGTTCGCGAAGCTCCTATGGGAGGTCATGGTTTGGCTGCGGGTGGCCTTCCTGACGGTGGGCCTTCAGGCCCGGATGTTCTCGGGAGGGACGGGCTGGCCGAGGAGGAAGCCCTGCGTGCGTTCGCAGCCGAGTTCGCGGACCTGCAGGAGTTGCGCGGGTGTTTCGACGCCCTCGGCGACGACGTCCAGGCCGAGAGCGTGGCCGAGGGCGACGATGGCCTGGACGATGCGGTGCGCGCCGGGCGTCTGGTCGAGGGCCTGCACGAACGCCCGGTCGACCTTGAGGGTGTTGACGGGGAGCGTCATGAGGTAATTAAGGGCGGAGTTGCCGGCGCCGAAGTCGTCGATGCTGAGGCGCACGCCGAGGGCGCGCAGTTCTGACATTTTGCGCGAGACGCCGGGCACGTCGCGGATAATGAGGCGTTCCGTGAGTTCCAGTTCGAGGTCGCGGCCGTCGAGGCGGTGGTGCTGGAGGGCGCGGCGGACGATGTCGACGAAGTCCTCGCGGGCGAACTGCGCCGGGGAGACGTTCACGCTCATGCGGTCCACGGCTGTGCCGTGGGCGCGCCAGGCGGCGAGTTGGCGGCACGCCTCGTTGAGGACGTACTGCCCGATGGGGATGATCAGGCCAGTGTCTTCTGCCACGGGAATGAACGTGGTGGGTGGGACGTTGCCGAGGGCGGCGTTCTGCCAGCGTAGCAGGGCCTCCACGCCGACGACGAGGCCCTGGGCGTTGTGGAGCGGTTGGTACGCGAGGGTGAGTTCGTGGCGGTCGAGGGCGCCGCGGAGGTGCTGTTCGACGGCGGAGCGGGCGGCGTCCACGGCGTTCATTTCGGGGGCGTAGAAGGTGATGTTGTTCTTGCCGCCTTGTTTGGCGCGGTACATGGCGATGTCCGCGTGGCGTTGCAGGTCGGTGGCGTCTGCGCCATCCTGCGGGTAGAGGCTCACGCCGATGGACCCGGAGACGTGCGCGGCGCCGTCCGCGAGGTGGATGGGTTCCCGCAGGGCCCGGAGGATTTTCTGGGCGACGCTGGCGGCGTCCTGGGCGGTGTTGACGCCGAGCAGCATGACGGTGAATTCGTCCCCGCCGAGGCGCGCGACGGTGTCGTTGCGGCGCACGTTGTCCTGCAGGCGGGAGGCGACCTCGCGCAGGAGTTCGTCGCCGGCGGCGTGGCCGAGGGTATCGTTCACGGCTTTGAAGCCGTCCAGGTCGATGAACATGACGGCGAGGCGGCCGCCTTCGCGGGCGGCGCTGGCGATGCCGCGCTCTACGCGGTCCTGGAAGAGCGCGCGGTTGGGAAGGCCGGTGAGGACGTCGTGTTGCGCCTGGTGCGCGAGGCGCGCCTGGCTCGCTTCGAGTTCGGCGGTGCGTTCGCGGACCTTCAGTTCGAGGTCCTCGGTGAGGCCGCGCAGGGCGGTGTTGGCGACGTCGAGTTCACGCGTGCGTTCCTGCACGCGCCCTTCAAGTTCGCCGGAGAGGCGGCGCAGGGCGTCGGTGAGGCGGGCGTTTTCGGTGAACGCGATGATCTGGCGGACGACGACGAGGGCAGTGACGAGGACGGTGCCCCACAGCACGCCGCGTTGCGCGGCGCTGGTGCTGCGGTCGCCGCTGATGAGCAGCGCGAAGGCGGCGCCGAGCGCGAGGTACGGCAGGTACGGCGCGGTGTGCTGCACGAGGGCGGGGCGGCGTGAGGGGCGTTGCGTGGTGGTCGGCGCGAAGGAGGCGAGGGCGAACAGGGTGGCACCAGCGGCCCAGAACACGTCGACCCAGGAGCCTTCCTGGTACGTGCCGTTCGCGCCGAGGACGATGAAGGCCTGGTCGGCGACGATGAGGCACGCGAGGCCGAAGCCGAGGGTGGCGTCGCGCGCGCCGAGGGGGGCGCCGCCGCGCAGGGCGACCAGCAGGAGCACGCTGAGGAGCGCGAGATCCCCGAACGGGTACGTGAGACCGATGATGGCGGCGAGGGGTTGTCCGGCGTATCCGGTGAGGACGCCGTACAGGACGTACTTCCAGGCGAAGACGCCGACGGCGGCGATGATGACGGCGACGTCCACGCCGAGGCGCAGGCGTTCCAGGGTGGTGCCGGGCGTGCGGCGGAACCGCAGGAACCCCCAGGCGTACAGGGCGAGCGCGAGCAGGAAGAGGGCGTCGGCGGCGCTCGGGAACGGCGGGTCCTTGAGAACCAGCAGCAGGTACGCGTAGATGCCCTGCCCGAGGCCGAAGGACACGAGGCCGGCGCCGAGGGTCCGCCACGCGCTGGCGTCGTGCGGCGCGCGGGGCGCGTTGAGGATGCAGGTGGCGCCGCCGAGCAGGAACGTGGGGATGTAGATCAGGGCGCTGACGGTCAGGCGGAACCCCTCGCTCCCCCACGCCACGAGCACCCACAGGAGGTGCGCGGCGAGGAGGATGACCGTGAGCGCGAATGTGAGGCGCGCCGCGGGGCGCGGCGCCGCCGGCGCGGAGGGCGTCATGGCCCACTGTAGGCGGATGGGCGGCGCGGGCGCCTTTAGGAAGTTCAGGGTTGGCGGGCGGCGTCGTTCAGCTCTTGATGTTGATGATGGTGACGCCGTGTCCGCCCTGGTTTGGTTCGGCGTCGTGGAAGCTGGCGACGCGCTTCTCGGTCTTGAGGTAGTCGCGGATCAGGCGACGCAGTACGCCCTGGCCCTTGCCGTGGACGACGCGGAGCGGCGTTTCACGCAGGGCGGCCGCTTCGGCGATGGCGCTGCGCAGTTCCTCGACGGCTTCCTCGACGCCCAGGCCGCGCAGTTGCAGTTCCTTCTGGAAGGTGGTGGGCGCCGTGCCCGTGAAGGTGGTTTTGGGTTTGGGGTTCTTGTCTTCCTGCACGAGGCGGACGTCGCGGCGGCGCACGCTGATCTTCATGACGCCGAGTTGCACGACCAGTTCGTCACCGCGCACTTCCAGGACCTGCCCGGCCGCGCCGTATGCGGGGACGGTCACCTGACTGCCGACTTTGAGGGGGTCACCTTTGAATTCCGGTTGGGGCAGTTTGGGCCGTTCCGCCTGGGCGGCGCGGCGCAGTTGCCGCAGTTCCTCCATGACGCGGGGGCGAGCGGCGTCCTCGCGGGCGCGGGCGCGCAGGCCGCGCACCTGTTCGAGCGCGTCGGCGTACAGCGCCTCGGCTTTCTGGGTGGCCTGGGCGATCAGTTCGTTCTGGCGTTTCTGCAGGTCGGCGCGGTCCTCGCGGGCGCGCTGGAGTTCCGCTTCGGCGTGGCGGCGGGCGCTGACGGCCGTGTCCAGTTCGGTTTTGAGCTGGTCACGGTCACGTTCGAGTTCTTCGAGGAGTTTCTCGAGCAGGCCGCCTTCCGGGCCGAGGATGCTTTCGGCGCGGGCGATGAGGGGTTCCGGGAGGCCCATGCGGCGCGCGATGGCGAGCGCGAACGAGCGGCCGGGCGTGCCGACCTGCAGGCGGTACGTGGGGGCGAGGTCCTCGACGTTGAAGCCCATGCTGGCGTTTTTCAGACCGGGCGTTTCGAGCGCGAACAGCTTGAGCGGCGCGAGGTGGCTGGTGATGACGCCGCGCGCGTTCTGCGTGAGCAGCTGTTCGATGAGCGCCTGTGCGAGCGCCGCCCCTTCGGCGGGGTCGGTGCCGCTGCCCAGCTCGTCAATGAGGACGAGGGTGTCAGGCGCGGCGTGCTGCAGGACGGAGCGGAGGTGCTGGAGGTGCGCAGCGAACGTGGAGAGGCTCGCCTCGATGCTCTGCTCGTCGCCAACGTCGACGAGCAGGTCACGCACGACGGGGAGTTTCGCGCTGGCGGCGGCGACGTACATGCCGCACTGGTGCATCAGGACCGCGAGGCCAAGCGTTTTGAGGGTGGCGGTCTTGCCGCCCATGTTCGGGCCGGTGATGAGCAGCAGTTTCGTGTCGCCGAGGCGCAGGTCGTTCGGAACAGGATGCTCGATGAGCGGGTGGCGGGCCTCGGCGAGGTCGAACTGCCCGTCAGGGTTGGGGGTGGGGCGGTTCAGGCGCCAGTCGCGGGCGAGGCGGGCCTTCGAGGCGATCAGGTCGAGTTCACCGAGCGTCTCGACAGTCATGGGGATGTCGGCGTCGTCGGCGATCAGGACGCTCAGTTCGGTGAGGATGCGGCGCACCTCGGCTTCCTCGTCGAGGAGAAGGCGCGCGAGTTCGTTGTTGAGCGGCGTGATGGTCGCGGGCTCCACGAAGTACGTCTGGCCGGTGGCGGAGGCGTCCACGATGATGCCCTGCACCTGGTTGACGGCGCTGGCCTTCACGGGGAGGACGTAGCGGTCGCGGCGCAGCGTGACGATGTGCTCCTGCAGCTGGTCCGCCCAGCGTTCCAGCGTGGCGGTCAGGCGTTCGCGGATGCGGTCGCGGAGCGGGCCGGCGCGGCGGCGCAGCTCGCGGAGTTTCGGGGTGGCGTCGTCGCGGACCTGCCCGTCCCGGTCGAGGCTTTCGAGGGCGCGGCGGACCACGAGGCCGTGTTCACCCAGGCCGAGCGCAACGTCTTTCAGGGGGCCGCGGGAATTGGTGTGGATGGCGCGGCGCACGGTCATGGCGGCGTCCAGGGTGTACGCGACTTCGAGCACTTCGCTGCCTTGCAGCACGCGGCCCTCGCGGGCGCGGTCGAAGTGCGGCCGGATGTCCTGGATTCCGCCCAAGCTGAGGCTCACGCCGAACAGGGCGTCCTCGACCTCGTCCAGTTCGCGCGCGATGCGGCCCGCGTCATCGCTGGGCAGGAGGGCGCGGGCGCGTTCGGCGCCCATGCGGGTGGCAGCGCGCGTGGCAAGCGCCTCCCGGATGCGGGGGAAATCGAGGGTGTCGAGGGCGTGAGAATCGAACGGCACGCCCTGAAGTATACGGGCGTGGCGTGGGGGAACCGTGCGCCGGGTGGCTTAGTGATGAAGGTTTTATTCGCGTGCAGGCGCCACCCGCGCCCCCACCGCCGAGTGCAGGGCCGGGCGGAAGTGTGGGGACATCGGCGCTCGGTCCGAGCTGAGCAACACTCGCTCAGTCGCTGGGGTGGCGCGCGGCCACTACCCTGAGGGCAGCATGAGCCGTCCTGACGTTGCTGTTCCCGACCGCCGACTGCGCGCGCGGCGCCTGGTGGGGTGGATCCTCGCGGCGCTGCTGCTCGTGGCGGGTGCGTACGCGTATCACCTGAAGGCCCGCAGTGGCGAGATCGCGCGCGCGCTGTGGGAGGAGCTGCAACCGAAGGACGCCGGCATCGACCCGGCCATCTTGAGTGAGCCGCTGTTCCAGGACCTGCGCCCAGGAAAAGCCACGTCGCAGGCGGACAAGTCCGGGAAGACGCCCCGCCCGGGGCGTGCCGTCACGCCGCCCCCCTCCACGCCAGCAGCTAGAGCGGCCACGTCCGCGCCAGCAGCGGTGCCGACGTCACGCGCGCCAGCGGCGACCCCAGCTGCGGCGGTGGCCGGACGCACGGCCACCGTGACGCCCGCTCGGACCACGCCTTCGGCGGCTCCGACACCCATCCAGCAGGCCGCCGCAGTCTCATCGGCTTCGGCGTCCCCTGCTGCCACCCCGGCTCCGGCTGCGCCCGAGGCCGCAGCGGCAGTGACCGCGCCGGCAGTCCGTCCGGATCTGGATGCCGGCAGCAGCCGACCGAACCCGTTCACGGACCGCGTGCACATCCTCCTGATCGCGAACGACCAGGAACGCATCGGCGCCGGCCGCGCGGATTCCATCATGCTGCTCACGCTCGATCCGGGCGCGCAGCAACTCCGGGTGCTGAGCATCCCACGGGACACGCGCATGTTCATCCCGGGGCGCGGCGTCGACAAGGTGAACCACGCGTACGCGTTCGGCGGGGCGCGCCTGCTGAACCGCACGCTGCAGCTGTTCCTGGGGTTCCCGTTCCAGTACTACGTGGAGGTCAGTTACGGTGGGTTCCGGCAGGCCATCGACGAGGTGGGGGGCGTGGACGTAACGTCGCCGTTCCCGTTCACGTACGAGGGGCAGACATTTGCGGGCGCGATGCACCTGAACGGCGTGCAGGCGCTCGCGTTCTCGCGGATGCGCAAGCTCGACCCGGACGGTGACTTTGGGCGGGAGCGCCGTCAGCAGGCGGTCGTGCGCGCGCTGCTGCAGGAACTCGGGCGGATTCCGCTGGACAATCCCTCGCGCCTGAACGCGTTCGCGGAACGCCTGATTCCGTACGTGCGCACGGACCTGTCGCCCGCACGCATCGTGAAGTTGCGCGCGCTGCACCCGTACGCCGTGCAGGCCCCCGCGACGCTGCGCATGGCTGGGCAGGGGCGCATGATTCGCGGCATCTACTACTTCGAGGTTGCGGACGCGGAGCGTCGGCGCCTGCACGTGGCGCTCCGCTGATGGCGTAGGCTGGGCGCATGACGGGGGCGTACGTGTTGGACGGCGTGGGGACCTTGCGGCGCGAGGAGTTCGAGGGGTGGCCGGCGCCGCTGGTGCAGTGGTCCGCGCAGGCCCGCACGGACCACGGCGATGTGGAGGTCGTGCTGTACGACGAGCCGCTCACGGAGGAGCGGCTGGCGAGCGCGGGCGCGGCGGTGCGGGCGTTCCTGGCGGAAATGCCGGACCGGCGGGCCCTGGTGGCGGCGCGGTTGCTGCCGCTCGCGCGTTCGTGGTTCGAGAACGCCCCCGATCAGGACGACGCCGGGCCGCTCACGGCGGATGCGTTCGCGGCGCTGTTGACGCTGACGTCCCTGACGGTGGATGTGGACGGTACGGTCACGGCGTACTATGACGATCATCATCAGGTGTTCGCAGGGCATGTCGTGCAGGGCGTGTTCGGTGCGGACGGTCAGCTGCTTGATGCGGACATCCCTGGTTGAGCGTTACCTGAAGTTTTCCTTTGGGCGGCGGCTTTTGGACCGTGTCTACAGGGGGGTTTTCTCACGCCCTGCCTTGCTAGCATGAGGCGTTCCGTGACGTTCCCGCCGCGCCCGCGGCGCCTTGAATCAAGTGCAGGAGAGACCCATGAGTGCCATTATCCCCCCCAACGTCCTCGGTGACATTCCCCGCACGCCCGCCGGCTTGCTCAGCAACCGCGAAAAGGATCGCCTGATCGAACGCGCCTTCCTGGGCCTGTACCGCTGGTACACCGCGCGCAGCCAGGAAACCCGCAACTGGAACGCCGACAAGAGCTTCGACTGGCGCGCCATGAACCATGACCTTCCGGGGGAGATCATCACGGTCGTGCAGGGCTTCTTCGCGGTGGAGCAGTACGCGCCCGACTACACCAGCAGCCTCGTGAACCTCGTGCGCCGCAGCCACGGCCGCAGCCACTTCCAGATGCGCTGGGGCAGCGAAGAGGAGAAGCACGCGGACGCCTGGGAGAACGCGGTGCTGTTCAGCCGCCAGCGCAGCCCCGAGTGGATCGCGGAGTACAAGGAACGCCTGAAGAGCAAGCAGTGGGAACTGCCGTTCCCGGACGCCATCCATAACCTCGTGTACACGGTCTTCCAGGAGCGCGCGACGCAGCTGAACTACCTGAACCTGATGAAGATCGCGCAGGGCAAGAGCGACAAGCCGCACCTCAAGGACGTGCGCGACCCGGTCCTCGCGAAAGTCGCGCAGACCATCGCCGTGGACGAGGCCGCGCACTACAACTTCTTCCTGGAAGGGGTGCGCCTGTACCTGTACTACTACCCGCAGCAGACGCTGCAGGCCATCAAGAATGTGATTGCGCAGTTCTCGATGCCCGCCGCGACGCTCGTCCCGAACTGGGAGGAGTTCTTCGAAACGGTGTACCGCGCCGGCATCTACGGCCCGCGCGACTTCAGCCGCGACGTGATGCAGGTCGCGTTCCGGAACCTCGGCATTGAGAGCCGCAAGAAGCTTGAGGAAGGCATCAAGGCCACGCGCGAGGTGCCGGACTTCGAGGACGACAGCCGCGTGCAGACGATCATCTGGGACACGTTCGACTACGGCTCCGTCGAAGGGGACGTGCGCCGCCTGCACGTGAAGATTCAGGATTACGAGAACGAGATCGGCTTCTCGGAACTCGACCCGACCGAGTTCATCGAGAACCCGGAAGTGCCACGCACGGCGCAGGAGTAAGCGCGGAGGTCAGCGCGACCTGACCATGCGCGAGGAGGGACCCCCGGCTCACCGGGGGTCCCCTCGTCATTCCCGGCACCTGAGGTTTATGGTGCCTGGCTGCTCATGTGGCTGGTTTACCATGGCGCGCATGAGTCGCCCACGGCGCGTCCCCCTGCTTGTTCTCAGCCTCGCCGCGCTCGCCGCTCTCCCCCACGCGTCCGCACTGGACGTGCGCGTGCGCATTGGCGCGCGCACCGGGGAGCCTGTCGCGGCCAGCGTCCAGCGCGGCCAGCTGATGCTGCCGCTCGACGCGCTCGGGCGTCTGGGTCTGCCGGTCCGTACGGACGACATCCATGACGTGGTGGATGTCGGCTGCCTGCGCGTGCGTGCAGGCAGCGTCCGCGTGGCGTTCATGCCCGCGCCCGGCGGGGCGCCCCGCATGCTGCGCGCCCCGGACCTGCCAGTCGCCGCGGACCGCCGCGCGGGCGGCGTGCGCGTGCCGGTGCGGGGCCTGCTCGCGCCGTTCGGGTTCCGGCTCGCGTTCGATGCGCGCGAGGGCCTGCTGACGCTCACGCCGCCGGACGTCGCGCAGCTCCAGCCGGACCGGGCCACGTGCGCCCTGGCGCTCGCGGCGTGGCTCACCGGGGAACGCTGAGTGGCGCTCGCTCAAGGGGCGTTCATCGGGTGGGCACGCACGCCCATCAGCACGTGTGTATTCTGACCCCGCGCGTATAATCGCGGGTATCGGAGGATAAGGTCTTGAACGGAAACATCACCATTACCGAGGCGGCGCTCGCCTCGTTGATCGGCCTGACCGCGCACGAGGTGCCCGGCGTGGTCGGCATGGCCCCCGCGAACTTCCGCGAGGGCATCCAACGCGTCCTCGGGCGCGCGCACGCCCGCGACGGCGTCCTGATCGGCCGGGACGGCGCGCGGTACACCGCGGACCTGTTCGTGGTGCTCGCGTACGGCGTGTCCATCCCGACGGTCGCGCGGAACATCAGCGAGCGCGTGGAGCACGCCGTGCGCACGCAGGCCGGCATTGAGCTCGCGTCGACGCGCGTGCACGCCGTGGGGGTCACGAATGCCCGCTGAGACGCTCGCGCCGCGCGACCTCGCGCAGATGCTGCGCTACGCCACCGACTGGCTGGGCGTGTACAAGGATCAGGTGAACGCCCTGAACGTGTACCCCGTGCCGGACGGCGACACGGGCACGAACATGCACCTGACCATGCAGAGCGTCCGCCGCGAACTGGACACGTGCGACGAGAACGATATGGGCAGCGTCGCGCGCGCCATCAGTTACGGCGCGCTGCTGGGCGCGCGCGGCAACAGCGGCGTGATCCTCAGTCAGCTGCTCAAGGGCTTCGCGGAGGCGATTCGCGACGCGAGCACCGTCGATGCGAAAACGCTCGCGCGCGCCCTCGACGACGCCCGCAAGTGCGGGTACAGCGCTGTCATGAAGCCCGTCGAGGGCACCATCCTGACTGTGGCGCGTGGCGTGGCGGAGGGGGCGGGCGGCGAGTCGCCCGACGCGGTGCTGGAAAACGCGCTGCTCAAAGGGCAGGAGTACCTCGACAAGACGCCGGAGATGCTGCCAGCGCTGAAGCAGGCGAACGTCGTGGACAGCGGCGGCCAGGGGTACTTGTACGTCGTGCAGGGCATGCTGGCCAGCCTGCGCGGCGACCAGCTGCCTGAAGCGCCGAAAGTCGAGAGTTACGCGCAGGAGCAGTTCGAGCATGAGGAATTCGGGTACTGCACGGAGTTCCTGATGGAGAACGCCACGCTGCCCATCGAGCAGATCCGCGATCTCGTCACGCCGTTCGGGGACAGCCTGCTGGTGGTCGGCGCGGAAGGGTTCGTGAAGGGCCACATCCACACGAACGAACCGGATCAGCTGCTCGCCACGGTCGGGCGGCACGGGCGCATGCTGCGCACGAAGGTCGAGGACATGAGCGAGCAGCACACGGAAATCCTCAGCATGGCGGGCGCGGCGGCGCGCGCTGAGGAGGAGATCCCGCAGAGCGGCCTCGTGGCCGTCGCGAGCGGGTACGGGCTCGTGAAGCTGTTCCGCAGCTTCGGGGCGCGCATCGTGTCGGGCGGTCAGACGGCGAACCCGAGCGTGCAGGACATCGTGGACGCGGTGAACAGCGTCAGCGCGCACAAGGTGATCGTCCTGCCGAACAACAAGAACGTGCTGCTGGCAGCGCAGAAGGCTGCGGAGCTGCTGGGCGGGCGCGCGCTCGTGCTGCCCACGCGCACGCTCGGGCAGGGGATCGGCGCGGCCCTGAACTTCCAGGCGGACGCGAACGCCGACGAGCTGCTGAGCGTCATGCAGGACGCGAGCAGCGCCGTGACGACGTTCGAGGTGACGCGCGCGAGCCGCACCACCAGCATCGACACGCCGGCCGGGACGCTGAACATCCATGACGGCGACGTGATCGGCCTGCGCGACGACGAGCTGGTGCATGCGGGCGGCACGCCCGAGGACGCCGTCGTCAGCATGCTGCAGCAGGCGTACGCCGGCCAGGAGATCATCACGGTGTTCAGCGGCCCGCGCACGGAAGGCGAGGCGTCCGACGCGCTCGTGACGCGCCTGCAGGAGGCTTTCCCGAATGCGGAGGTCGAGGCGCACACGGGCGGCCCGGACCTGTACGACTACCTCGTGACGCTGGAGTAACGCCCCCGGGCGACATGGCGCGCTGATGTCAGCGCGCCATTTGTCGTAGGGGCCCTCCCCCGCTCGGCGGAGCAGGCGGGTGCGCCATGCGGCGAATGTCGCTGCGCGCGCGGGCCGGTAGAGTACTTCCCAGGTGAGCGCACCTCCGGGTGCACCCACCCCGCCCGGGCCGAAGACGCAGGGTTACCTTACCCAGGATGCCCCCCTGCGTCACCCCTTGCCCGGGCGTTCCCTGACGCGCCCATCGTCCAGTGGCCGAGGACATCCGACTTTCTCTCGGGCAACGCCAGTTCGAATCTGGCTGGGCGTACCACCACCGCGCAGGGCCGAAGTTCCACGGTGATCTCAGCTTGAACGGCGGCGACGCCTTCATCAGGGCGGAAGCGCACCCCCGTGCGCTGAGGGTTCGATTCCCTCCACAGAGGTGGCCCGCTCCGTGAACGTCCCTTGCCCTCGCACCCTGCCCGGAGGGTCATCCGGGCACCCTGCAGGTTTCGTCTAGCAGCAAGACGCCCGGCAACCAGCCGGGAAACGGCGGTGCAACTCCGACCAGCCTGCTCCATGGTGGGTGAGTCCCTCCAGCCCCACTCGCCCGCTTGCGGGCCGACGCGGGAGGGTTACGGTTCTCCAAGGTTCGACTCCTGACACCCACCCCACAGCCCCGCCGGAGGGCCAATTCCGGCACACCCACGGATGGGCGGCGAAGACGGCGAGTCGCGCCAGACTGTAAATCTGGAGCCCTTGAGGGCTGCGTGAGTTCAACTCTCACTCCATCCACCGGACTTCACCGGGCGGTCGCTCAGCGGGAGAGCATATGACTGGCCTCTGGGGCTCCTTGTCCACGTGTGGGCCGCAGCCGGAAGCTTACCTGGACCATAAGGTCGCGGGTTCGATTCCCGCTCGCCCGGCCGAAGTCCCGACCATGCCGGCAGCACCGGCGCACCGTGAGGACGGTGGCGGAATTGGTAGACGCACATGACGCCCCCGTGGCGCCCTTCCCCACCCTGTTGCCCGCACGCGGGCCGACCGGCGGAAGGTGATCTGGTTCATCCATCGCGAGATTTGCAGGTTCAAGTCCTGCCCGTCCTCCACCCTTTGTTCAGCAGTTCCACCATTCGGGGCGGTAGCTCAACGGTAGAGCAGGAAATCCCCTCGGGCGTCCCTTGCCCGCACCGGGCCGAAGTTCGAGGGTTACCACTGTTAATGGCCGGGTTGCAGGTTCGAGTCCTGCCCGCCCCCCACTCCTCTCACGTCAGGCCGCCGGTCGTTCCGCGCGCCCCTTCCCGCACAGCGGGAGGTGCCTGTGGCGCTCAGGCGGCCTGACCTTCGGCCTCCTCGCCTTCCGGGCTGCTGCATGCAGCCCACCTTTATCAGGACCAGGCGCTCAACGGGAGCGGCAGCGTGCGCTGCTGGCGGTTCGACCCCGCCGCCCCTGACCCGAGCGCGGCACACGCCGCGCACCTCGACGCCAGCGAATCTGGCGCTTCACCTTAATGCCCCGACGGAGGGCCGACGCATGAAGAACTACCTGAACGCCATCACCCCTCAGGCCCGCACCCAGCGCGAACGACTCGACCCGAACCAGCAGAAGAACCACGCGGGCGGCTTCGTGTACGCCGTGTCCGACGAGATGCGCCTGACGCGGTTCCTGGTGCTCGGGACGGACGGCGGTACGTTCTACGCGTCCGAGCGGGACCACACCGTGAAGGCCACGGACTTCCTGCGGACGTTCGCGCAGCTGGACGGCGCGCGCATGGTGCAGGTCATCCTGGACGTCGTCCGCGCGGGCCGCGCCCCGAAGATGGACCCGGCCCTGCTGGCGCTCGCGCTCGTCGCGAAAACCGGCAGTCTGGAGGCGCGCAAGGCCGCGTGGGACGCGCTGCCGGAAGTGGCGCGCACCGGAACGATGCTGCTGCACTTCCTGGCGTTCGCGCAGGGGCTGGGCGGATGGGGTCGCCTGACGCGCCGCGGCGTGGCGCGCGTCTACGAGGACGCACCCATCGAGAAGCTCGCGTTGTGGGCGGTGAAGTACAAGGCCCGTGACGGGTGGAGTCAGGCGGACGCGCTCCGTCTTGCGCACCCGAAAACCACGGACGCCGTCCGCAACGCGGTGTTCCGCTTCATGGTGGACGGCGTGCTCGCGGACGCCACCGACCCGGCCCTGCGGGTCATCGAGGGGCACGTGAAGGCCCTCGCGGTCAGCGCCGATGCGGACGCGGCAGCCCTGATGCACGAGTACGGCCTGCCCATCGAGGCGATTCCCACGCCGGCGCGCGGTCCGCGCGTGTACCGCGCGGCGATGCGCACGAACGGCCTCACGTGGCTGATGCGCAACCTCGGGAACCTGAGCCGCGTCGGCGTGCTCACCCCGAACGACACCGCCACCCTTCAGGAGGTCGTGGCGCGCCTCACCGACCCGGCGGCGCTCCGCAAGGGCCGCATCCACCCGATTGACGCGTTGAAGGCCCGCCTCGTGTACGCGAGTGGGCGGGGCGTGCGCGGCAAGGGCGAGTGGCTGACGGTGCCGCGCGTGGTGGACGCGCTGGAAACGGCGTTCTACACCAGCTTCGGGCACGTGCAGCGTGCGGACAAGCGGTTCCTGCTCGGCATCGACGTGAGCGGCAGCATGACGTGGGGGACCGTGGCGGGCGTGCCCGGCCTCAGCCCGAACGTCGCCGCGAGCGCCATGAGCATGGTGACGGCCCGCACGGAACCGTTCACGCTCACCATGGGCTTCACGGATGGCTTCCGGAACCTCGGCATCACCCCGGCGGACACGCTGGACGCGGCGATGCGCAAGACGCAGGCGGCGAGCTTCGGCGCGACGGACTGCGCGCAACCGATGCTGTGGGCGCGCCAGCACAAGATCGAGGTGGACACGTTCGTGGTGTACACCGACAACGAAACCTGGGCGGGCGCGGTACACCCGAAAGTGGCGCTGGACCAGTACCGCCAGGCGACCGGGATTCCCGCGCGGCTCGTTGTGGTCGGCATGACCGCCACGCAGTTCACGATTGCGGACCCGAACGACGCGGGCATGCTGGACGTCGTGGGGTTCGACTCGGCCGCGCCGGGCATCATGAGCGCGTTCGCGCGCGGCGAGCTGTAACCGGGACGCTGCCGATCAACGGAGGGCCGGGCCAGGGTGGCCCGGCCCTCCGCGCTTCAGGTGGGGCGGGCGAGGAGCGTGCGGAGGATGTCGTGCGCGCGCGTCCACAGGACCGAGCCGCCCTCGTCCGGGTCGAGGACGCGCGTGACGTTCGGGAGGCGCCAGGCGAGCGTCTCGCCGAAGTCCGGGGAGTGGACGATGCTGGTGTCCTGCGCGCCGTACCAGAGGTGTACGGGCACGGTCACCTGCTCGGGAGGCGTGGGCCAGGACCGCAGGGCGTTCACGAGATCCCGGGCGTACGCAGCCGCGCCTCTGGAGAAGCCTTCGCCCAGGGCGCGGCGGTACGCGGCGTGGAAGGCCGGATCGAGGTACAGCGCGCGGTCGCGCTCGCCGCTCATACCGAGGATCAGCTGCCACAGGCCGTCCGCCGTAGCGAAACTCGCGAAGTGCGCCTCGAAACCGTCCGGGTCGTGCTGCGCGGCGTCGACCATGCCCGCCACGTCCGGGTGCAGCCGGGCGCGCAGGTCGGGGTGCGCGAGGTCGTCCTGGCCGGACACCAGCGCCACGGCGTCCACGAGCCCCGCGCCCGCGAGGGCCAGGGCGAACGGGGCGCCCTGCGAGAACCCCACGGCCCGGGCGGATGGCAGGCGCTCGGCGCTCAGGAGGTGCCGCGTGTCGTCCGCCCAGCTGCTCAGGGTCTTGGCTGGGTGCGGGTCGCTGCGACCCAGACCCGGGCGGTCCGGGCTGATCAGGCGCACGCCGAGCGCCCGCAGGTGCGCCGTGCCGAACGCGAGGGTGCCGCTCATGGCGGCGCCGGTGCAGAACACGACAGGCAGCCCGTCCGGCGGGCCCCATTCGGACCACGCAAAGGTGCGCCCGTCCGGGAGGCGCAGGGCCCGCTGACGTTCGGGAGGGGTCAGGTCCATCGGCATGCCCCGCAGTGTAGGAATGCGCCGCGCGCCCGGCATACGCGTGATGGCGGAGCGGTGCGCTCACGCGCAGCGGGTATCCTCGCCGCATGCTTGATCCGACTGCCCTTCCGTTCGATGCTGCCGTTCATCCCGAGGCCCGCCCGGCCGTTCGCCTCACCTGGGATTCCAGGGAGGCGGGGCCGAACGTGGCGTTCGTGGCGCTGCCTGGCGAGCGCATGCACGGGAACGCGTTCGTGGAGGCGGCGCTCGCGGCGGGCGCGCCGTTCGTGCTGACGGACCTGGACGCGCCGCGCGCCGTGCGCGTGCCGGACGCGCAGGTGGCGCTGTTCGCGTGGGCGCGGGCGGAGCGGGCGCACAACCCGCTGGTGGTGGGCATCACCGGATCGGTCGGGAAGACGACCGCGAAGGCGTACGCGGCGGCGGCGCTGGACGCGCACTTCATGCCGGTGTTCAACACCATGCCAGCCATTGCGTGCTTCCTGATCGAGTTCGGGCGCTCCGCCCGCCCGCTCGTCGTGGAAATGGGCATTGACCGGCTCGGGGAGATGCGGGAACTGGTGGACCTCGTGCGCCCGGACGTGGGCGTGGTCACGAGCATCGGCGAGGCGCACCTGGAGGCGTTCGGGACGGTGGAGACCATCGCGCGCGAGAAGGGCGTGATTCTGGAGGCGCCACGTGGGCTGGTGGGCGTGCAGGCGAGCCCCTTCTACCCCGGGCGGGACACGTACGGGTTCGGGGAGGCGACGTTCGCGGGCGACGCGCTGCAGGTGAGCGCCGAGGCCGCGGCGTTCGTGTATGGAGAGGTGCCCGTGGCGTTGCCGCACGCGTCGAAGGTGCAGGCGGAAGCGGCGGTGCTGGGCCTCGCCCTCGCGGAGGTCGCGGGCGTGCCGGTGGGGACGGCGGCAGAGCGCCTCGCGGGCGTGAGCGTACCCGGCGGGCGGTACCGGGTGCTGCCCGGGCGCTTCACGGTGATTGATGACGCGTACAACGCGTCGCCGCTGAGCGTGCGTGCCGCGCTGGACGCGCTCGCGGCACTGCCGGGGCGGCACGTCAGCGTGCTGGGGCGCATGCTGGAACTGGGCGACACGGAACGGGAACTGCACGCGCAGGTCGGCGCGTACGCCCGCCAACGCGCGGACGTGACGTTCGGCGTGGGCGCGTTCGCGTCGGAACTCGGGGAGCGCGCCCACGCGACCGTGCCGGACCTGCTCGCGGACCTGCTCGCGGAGGTCCGCGACGGCGACGTGGTACTGGTGAAAGCGTCACGTGGGATCTCGTGGGCGCCGCAGCGGCGCGCGCAGGAGGGCGTAGGCCTGGATACCGTCGTGGACGCGCTGCTGCGCGCGCGGGGCGACGCGTGAAGCGGCTGCTCCTGGCGGGTCTGGCGCTGCTGAGCGCGTGCGCGCCGGCCGCCACGGGGGCGGGCGGCGCGTCCTCCTCGGCGATCCGCGCGGCGTTCGACACGGCGGGGGTGGCGTGGGTACAGGGCGGGCGGGCGTACGTGGCGTTCGCGCCGGCGTTCGCGCCGCTGAACGTCCGCGTACCCACGCCCGCCGCGGACGCCGGCTGGTGGCGCGGCACGCCGTACGCGGCCCTGCCGGACGCGGCCCTGCTGATCTCCCTCGCAGGGGAGCCGCGCGTGCGCCCCGCCGGACGCGTTGTGCGTCTCAGCAATACACGCGCGTACCGCGAGGACGGCAGCGCCGTCACGTACGACGGGAGCGTTACGACGGGCGTGGTGGGCGGCCCGGACCGGGTCGTCACGAGCGGCGACGGCCTCGATTACGCGCTGCTGGGCGGCCGGCTGGTGCGCGTGTCGGACGGCGTGCGCCTCGACAGCGTGCCGAAGCCGCAACTGGTCATCACGACGCGCGAGGCGACCACCGCGAACGTCCCCACGGTCGTCACGCCGGACGGCACCTACCGCCTCACCGGGGACGCACTGGAGCGCGCGGACGCGACGGGCGTCGTGCGCGCGCGCGTACCGCACGGCCCGGGCGTCGTCGGCGTGAGCGGGCCATACATCGTGACGGTCAGCGAGGACGGCCGCGTGCGGGCGTTCACGGCGGACCTTTCGCCCGTCCGGTGAGGTGCGGGGCGCGTGGTAGCCTGCTTGGGTTTATGGCTGGAGTGCTAAGCGTTGGGGGGCGCGCATGATCATCGCGGCGCTGCTGTCATGGCTCATGGTGGGCGGGTTCATTACCGCGTCGAAGCGGTACGGGTGGGGGCAGACGGTCCGCGCGGACGGTCCGGAATCGCACCTCGCGAAGAGTGGGACGCCCACGGCGGGCGGCGTCGGGTTCGTGCTCGCGATGCTGATCGTGTGGCTCGGGTACCGCGTGGCCGGGTTCGCCACCGACCCGCGCGAGGCGCTGATTGTCCTCGCGGCGCTCGGCATGGGCCTGATCGGCCTGGTGGACGACGTCCTGAAGATCCGCTCGCGCATGCGCGGCAGCGGCAAGAAGGAACTGCTCGCGCGTGAGAAGTTCCCGCTGCAGTTCCTGGTGGGGCTGGCGTTCGCGTACTTCGCGGCGCCGCTCGCGTCGCACGACCTGGGCCTGAACCTGGGCCGCGTCGCGGAGACGATCCTGTTCACGCTCGTGATGATCGGCAGCGTGAACGCGTTCAACTTCACGGACGGCCTGGACGGGCTGCTCGCGGGCGTCAGCCTGATCATCCTGCTGCCGCTGCTGGTCCTCTCCCCCGCGGCGGCGCTGCTGGCCGGAGCGCTGCTGGGCTTCCTGTGGTTCAACGCGCACCCGGCGCGCGTATTCATGGGTGACATGGGCAGTCACGCGATCGGGGCGCTCATCGCGGGCGCGTACATCCTGTACGCGGACGTGTGGCTGCTGCCGGTCGCGGCGATCATCCCGGTCGTGGAGGTGCTGAGCGTCGTCATGCAGGTCGCGTACTTCCGGCGCACCGGCGGAAAGCGCATCTTCCGCATGACGCCCATCCACCACCATTTCGAGCTGGTGGGCATCCCGGAGACGCAGGTGACGATGCGCTTCTGGATTGTCACGGCAGTGGGCACGGCGGCGGCATGGTGGCTGCTCGGTGGACGACCCTAACATCGCTGACATGTGCGGGGCGACGGACATCCGTCGCCCCGCACGCCATGACGGCCCGTTCGCCTCAGGCCACGCCGCGAACGCAGGCGTCCCCGTCGCCCCCCGTCTGGCCTGCCGCACGCGGCGACGTGGCGGATCGCCCGCGTACGGAGCGGGCGGGCGCGCTGAGGAATCCCGCGAAGGGTGCGGCCATTCGGGGACGGCGTACCATGACACGGTCGTGTCCGCGTCGAATGCCGGCGCAGAGTCGCCTTTCCGGGCGCGCGGAGGGCGTGCGGGGCGTGTGTGCCGGGCGTCCCGCCGGGGCGGTGGCGCGTCCGCGCGGGCACGGCGGGGTTTTCTCACGTGTGCGTGCGCTTTTCCGGTAGCTTGAGGCGTGGCGGATTACTTGATTTACGGCCTGGGGCGTTCCGGGCGGGGCGTCGCTCGTTTCCTGGCGCGGGAGGGCCTTGCGGCCGAGTGGGTGGACGCGCGTCCGGCCGAGGAGGACCTGAGGCTCACGCAGGAGTTGGGTTTTGGGCGTGGGGACGTGTCCCGGACGTACCGGACGGTGGTGGCCGCGCCGGGCGTGCCGATTGATCACCCGGATCTGGTGGCGCTGCGCGCGCGCGGCGCGGAGGTGATCGGGGAGCTGGAGCTGGCCTTCCGGCGCCGGGCCGTGCCGATCATCGGCGTGACGGGCACGGCCGGGAAGGGCGGCACGAGCGTGCTGATCCAGCAGCTGCTGGCGCACCTGGGCGTCCGGGCGCACCTGGGGGGGAACTTCGACCCGCCGCTGCTGGACGTCATCGACGGCGCGGAGGTCGCGGTGTGCGAGATTTCCAGCTTCCAGCTGGAGCGCGTGCAGGACTTCCGCCCGGTGGTGGGCGTCATCACGAACCTCGGCGTGGACCACCTGGACCGGCACGGGAGCGTGGAGGCGTACCACGCGGCGAAGCTGAACCTGGCGCGGCGCATGACGCCGCAGGACACGCTGGTGCTGCCGGCGGGCGTGAACGCACCGTCCGCGGCGACGACCGTGCGGTTTGACGGCGCGCACCTCGTGAACCTGGACGGCGAGGCGGTGTTGAGCGTGGCGGACGTGCCGGAAGGGCACCACCCGGCGAACGTCGCGGCGGCGCTGCTGGCCGCGGAGGCGTTCCTGCGTTCGTGCGGGCGGGCGGTGCCGGTGCCCGCGTGGGCGGAGGCGGTGCGCGCCGCGAAGCCCGTACCGGGCCGGTTCGAGACGGTCGCGCGGGCGGGCGGCGTGGCGTTCGTGGAGGACAGCATTGCCACGCGCACCATCGCGGTGCAGGCGGCGCTCACGCGGGCGCGCGGGCCGGTCGCGTGGCTGGTGGGCGGCATCGACAAGGGCGCGGACCTCGCGGCGCTGGAAGGCGTCGTGCGGGAGAAGGTGGCGCGCGTCGTGGCGTTCGGGCAGGACGGCCCGGCGTTCGCCGGGTACTTCGACGCGGCGTGCGGCGTGCCGGTCACGCTGGTGCCCGGCGCGGACGCCGCGCGCGTCATGGCGGACGCGGTGCGCGCCGCGTACGCGAGCCTGCCGGGCGAGGGCACGGTGCTGCTCGCGCCCATCGGGACGAGCTTCGACCTGTGGCGGGACTACAAGGCGCGCGGCGCGGCGTTCGCGGACGCGGCGCGTGCGCTCGTGGCGGAGGTGCAGCCGTGAGCCTGAACCTCGTGATCGCGCAGGTGCTGCTGCTGACGCTGGGGCTGCTGGGCGTCGCCACGGCCGACAGCGGGAGCGTCCCGGAGCACGCCGGGAAGATCATCATGGCGCTCGTCGTGACGTTCGGGCTGTCACGCCTGCGGCCCAAAGCGTTCCTGCGGCTCGCCACGCCGTTCTGGGTGGTGACGCTGGCGCTGCTGGTGCTGGTGCTGTTCATCGGCGTGGGCGGCAACGGCAGTCCCGTCAAGCGCTGGCTGCCGCTGGGGGCGGTGTCGTTCCAGCCGTCGGAGTTCGCGAAGATCGGGTTGATCCTGCAGCTCGCGAGTTTCTTCGCGCGGCGCGGCGTGCAGCGCAAGCTGATCAGCGCCGTCGGGATGATCATGGTCACGACCATGCTGATCCTGCTCGAACCGGACCTGGGGACGACGGTGCTGACGTTCAGCCTGGGGCTGGTGCTGATGTACGCGGCGGGCGTGAAGTTCACGAGCATCACGGGTTTCCTGCTGGCGCTGATGCTGCTGGCGTTGCCGTTCGCGAGCGTGTACCTGGAGAAGCACACGTACATCCTGGACCGCATTCGCGGGCACGCGGAGGCGCGCGGCGGGGACACGCAGAACGCCGGGTATCAGCTGTTCGCGGCGCACCGCGACCTCAGCAGCGGCGGATTCTGGGGGCAGGGGCCGGACGCGCCCCGCTACGAGTACAGCGCGGACGCGACGGACATGGTGGTCGCGTCGGTAGGGTTCAGCACAGGCCTGCTGGGCGTGGGCATGGTGATCTTCGCGTACTGGCTGGTGGTCGCGTCGGGCCTGCAGGTCGCGGACTGGGCGGCGAGGGTGAGGCCGATGACGCCGGACCTGCACGGTGCGTCCGTGATGGCGACGGGCGCGATGTACATGATCGTGGGGCAGGCGTTCGTGAACCTGGCGGTCGCGGCGGGCATCTTCCCGGTGACGGGCGTGCCGTTGCCGCTGGTGAGTGACGGGTTCTCCAGCATGCTGAGCATGAGCGTGGCGTTCGCGCTGATTCACTCGGCGTTGCGCGAGGTGCGCCGTCACCTGCCGGACGTGCAGCCCGAGGCGGTGCCGACCGCGACGGACTGACGCGCGCACGACCGGCGCGGCGCGGGGCCAGGCTCCGCGCCGCTGTTCGTTGGGGCGGGCCGGCACGCGCGGGGCGGCCGGGCGCTCTAGACTGTCGCGCGTGAAGCGAGTGGTGTTGGCGACAGGCGGCACGGGTGGGCACATCTACCCGGCGGTGGCGGGGGCGGGTGTGCTGGAGGCCCGAGGGTACGCGCCCGTCCTGATGGGGCAGGCGGGCGGCATGGAGGAACGCATCGCGCGGGAAGGCGCCCTGGAGTTTGTGGGCGTGACGGCGGGGAAGCTCGCGCGGGAGAAACCGGACCCGCGGCAGGTGCTGCGCGCCGCGCGCGGCTTCGCGGAGGCGCGCGGCGTGCTGGCGCGCCTGCAGCCGCTGGGCGTGGTGGGCTTCGGGGGGTTCGCGAGCCTGCCGGGCGTGCTGGGCGCGCAGTCGCTGGGCCTGCCAACGGTGCTGCATGAGCAGAACGCGCAACTGGGCTTGACGCAGCGTCTGGCGCTGCGCCGCGCACGCGCGGTCGGGACGGCGTACGCGCAGGTGCGCGGCCTGCCGGACGGCCGTGGGCGTCTGGTGGGTATGCCGGTACGTGAGGCGCGCCTGGAGCGGCGGGCGGCGCTGGCGAAGCTGGGCTTGCAGGACGGGCCGCTCACGATCCTGATCATGGGCGGGTCGCAGGGCAGCCTCGCGCTGAACCGCGCGGTGCCGAGCGCGCTGCGGGCGGCATTCGGGCAGGAGGGCCTGTTCGCGGATGGGAGCGTGCAGGTGATTCACTCGACTGGGCCGCGCTGGCTGGGTGAGGTGCTGCCGGACGTCGCGGACCTGCCGTGGTACCGCGCGGTGGGGTACCTGGACGCGGTGGCGGCGTGGTCTGCGGCGGACCTGGCGATCACGCGGGCGGGCACGGGGACGCTGGCGGAAGCAGCGTTCCATGGGGTGCCGGTCGTGATGGTGCCGCTGCCGAGCAGCGCGGAGAACCATCAGGTGCGCAACGCGGAGGCGGTGGAGGCGAAGGGCGCGGGGCGGATGGTGCCGCAGGACGCGCTCAGCGGGAGCCTCGCGCAGACGGTGTTAGAGTGTGTACCGTCGGACGTGCGGACGAGCATGGGCGTGCGGGCGCGCGAGCGGTCTCCGCAGGGTGCGGCGGGGAAACTCGCGGATCTGGTTGAGGAGACGCTCGTGGGCGCCGCGCGCGCTCAGGTGTGAGTGCCGCATCCCGAGCGACTGTTATGACCAAACCTCACTATCACTTCATGGGCGTCGGCGGCATCGGCGTGAGCGCGCTCGCGCGGCTGCTGGCGGCCCGTGGTTATCAAGTGACGGGCTGCGACGAGCACCCGTCGGAACTCACCGAACAACTCCGCGCGGAAGGCATCCCGGTGCACGCCGGGCATGACGCCGCGCACGTGCGGGGCGTGGACGTGCTCGTCGCGTCGGAAGCGGTCCCGAAAGACCACCCGGAGCTCACGGCGGCGCACGCGCAGGGCGTGGAGGTGCAGCCGCGCATGCGGCTCCTGGGAGAGCTGCTGGCGGGCGGGCCGAGCGTCGGCGTGATCGGCACGCACGGCAAGACGACGACGACCAGCATGATCGCGGTGACGCTCGCAGGCGCGGGCCTGGACCCGGCGGCGTTCGTGGGCGGCATCGTGCCGGAGTTCGGCAGCAACGCGCGCGTCGGCGCCGGCCCGTTCGTGGCGGAAGTGGACGAGAGCGACCCGAAATTCCAGGAACTCGCGTGCGGCACGGCGGTGTTCACGAACGCCGAGGACGACCACATCGGCGGGGCCGGCACCGCGCAGGCGACGTACTGGGAGAGCGTGGAGGCGCAGCACGCGGCGTTCGCGCGGTTCGTGCGGCAGGCCGAGCGGGTGCTGGCGTGCGCCGACTGGGTGGACGCGGAAGGGCGCAGCCTGGACGCGCTGCTGGTCGGCGCGCGCGAGGTGCTGACGTACGGGACGGGTGCGGACTGCACGTACCGCGCGGTCGACGTTCGTCCGGACGCGAACGGCACATCGTTCACGGTGGAGCGGCGCGGTGAGGTGCTGGGGTCCGCGCGCGTGCGCCTGCCGGGAACGCATAACGTCCTGAACGGTCTGGCGGCCCTCGCGGTCGCGGACCTGCACGGCGCGGACTTCCCCGCGGCGGCGGCGGCGCTCGCGGCGTTCACCGGGCCGGGGCGGCGCTGGCAGCACATCGGGGAGTTGAACGGCGCGCTCGTCATCGACGATTACGCGCACAACGCCACGAAGGTCGCGGCGGCCATCGAGGCGGCGCACCAGACGGGGCGGCGCGTGCGGGTGGTGTTCCAGCCGCACCGGTACCTGCGCACGCAGCAGTCCTGGCCGCGCCTCGCGCAGAGCCTGATGGGCGCGGACGAGGTGCTGCTGCTGGACATCGCGGCGGCGTCGGAGCCGCCCATCGAGGGGATTCACGCGACGCTGATCAGCGACCGGATGCGCGAAGAGGGGCACGCAGGCGTGCGGTACAGTCCGGACCGCGCGCAGGTGGTGCAGTACCTGCGGGAGACGGCGGCGCCCGGTGACGTGATCGTGACCATGGGTGCCGGGGATGTGTGGCGCCTGTCGCGGGAACTCGCGGGCGTGGCGGTGGGCGCGTGACGGCGGGCACCCTGAGCCGCACGGGCGCGCGCGTGGAGCGCCTGCCGCTGGCGCGCTTCACGACCGTGGGCGTGGGCGGCGAGGCGGAGGTGTGGTTCGTGGAGAACCACGCGCAGCTCGCGGAGGCCATGGAAGCCCCGTACCGCGTGCTGGGCGGCGGCAGCAACCTGGTGGTCGCGGACGCGGGCGTCGAGGAGCGCGTGGTGCGCCTCACCGGGGCGTTCGCGCAGAAGGACCTCGAACCGGACCCGGCGCTGAGTGACGACGCGGTGGTCGTGACCGGCTGGGTGGGCGGCGGCGTGCCGCTGCCCGGGCTGCTCCGCACCCTGCAGAAGCTGGGCCTGTCGAACCTGGAAGGGACCGTGGGCGTGCCCGCGCAGGTGGGCGGCGCGGTGTGGATGAACGCCGGCACCCGCTACGGCGAGATGTTCGACGGGCTGCACACCCTGGAAATCGTGACGCCCGGCGGCACGCGCGTCGTCACGCCGGACGACCTCGCGTGGGGGTACCGGAACAGCGGCATTCCTCGCAACCACGTCGTGACGCGTGTGCGCCTGAAACTGGTGCGGCGAGCGCCGGAGGACGTGCAGGCGAAAATGGACGCGGCGGACGCCGCCCGCAAGGGGCAGCCGAAAATGCGCACGCCCGGCTGCGCCTTCAAAAACCCGGGCGGCGTGAGCGCCGGGAAGCTGATCGACGAGGCGGGTCTGAAGGGCACGCGCGTCGGTAACGCCATGATCGCGCCGGAGCACGCGAACTTCATCGTGAACCTCGGCGGGGCGACGAGCGCGGACGTGCTGGCGCTGCTGGACCTGATTCGCGCGCGCGTCGGTGTGGATCTTGAGCTGGAGTACGAGTTGTGGCCGTGAACAAACGCGCGCGGCGTCCCAAGAAGGCGCCGGAGCTGACCGAGGCGGCGCCGCGCGCGCGGCGCCGCTGGCCGGTGCTGCGCGTGATGCTGGTGCTGGCCCTGTTCGGCGGGATCTTCGCGGGCCTGTGGTACGGCCTGCCGGTGCGGACGGTCGTGGTGAGCGGCAACCAGGTGCTTCGGGAGGCGCGCGTGCGTGAACTGGCGGGCTTGACGCCGCAGTTCGGCTGGGTGTTCTACGGGGGCTGGCGCGCGCAGGCGTTGCGGCGGCACCCGTGGGTGCAGGGCGTGAAGATTACGCAGGTGTTCCCGGACCGCGTGGAGGTGCACGTGCAAGAGCGCTTGCCGTTCGCGCGCTGGCGCCGCCCAGACGGGCGCACCGTGGTGGTCGCAGCGGACCGTGTGGTGCTGCCGGGCGCGGCGCCCACGGGGCCGCTGTTGACCGGGTGGGGCCCGGACCGTCTGGGGGACGCCGTGCGCGTCGCGCGGACGCTCACGCCGCTCGGTGTGAAGTCCGTGGCGTACACCCCCAGCGGGGTGACGGTGGAAACCGCGCGCGGAACGCTGTGGAGCGGCAATCTGGATTCCTTGCGGAAGTATGCTATGGGTGTCACAATGTTTCCCGGTAAGCGAATCAACATTTACCCTTGGGGGGTGAGCGTCCAGGAATGAGAGACAACCTGATCACCGTGGGGCTGGACATTGGCACCACCAAGATCACCACCGTTATCGGAGAAATCGGTGCCGACGGCACTGTGGATATTATTGGTGAAGGAACCGTGCCGAGCGAGGGCATCAAGCGCGGCGCGGTCGTGAACTTGGAACGCACGACGCAGGCCATCCGGCATTCCGTCGCCGCTGCCGAGCGCGTCGCCGGCGTGCGCGTGCACGAGGTGTTCGTGAGCGTGAGCGGCAGTCACACGCGCGCCCTCACCAGTCATGGCCTCGCCGCCATTCGTCGCCACCAGGAGATCAGTCAGGCGGACGTGGACCGCGCCATCGAGAACGCGCGCGCGGTCCCGCTCGACCCGAACCTGGAAGTCATTCACGCGCTCGCGCAGGAGTACGTCGTCGACGGGCAGGAAGGCATCAAGAACCCGGTCGGCATGCATGGCGTGCGCCTCGAAGTGGACGTGCACATCGTCGCGGGCGCCGCCGGGCCCCTGGCGAATCTGCGCCGCTGCGTGCAGGAAGCGGGCCTGAGCGTGCGCGGGTTCGTGCTCGAGTCGTACGCGGCGGGCCTCGCCACGCTCGACATGACCGAGCAGGACGGCACGGTCGTCGTCGTCGACATGGGCGGCGGCACCACCGACGTGGCGGTGTTCAAGCGGGGCAACCTCGCGCACAGTGCGTGCATCCCCATCGGTGGGGATCACGTGACCGCCGACCTCGCGCAGATCCTCAAGATCCCGACCGAGGAAGCCGAGAACGTGAAACGCAAGTACGGCGCGGCGCTGCCGGAACTCGCGGACCCGGACCTGACGCTGGAGATCACCACGGCGGGCGGGCAGACGCACGCGATCAGCGCGTTCGAGCTGTCGCGCGTCATCAAGCCGCGCATCGCGGAGATCTACAACCTCGTGCGTGACGAGATTGACGCGGCGCTCGGCCCGGTGGAGCTCGTGGCGGGCAGCGTGGTCCTCACGGGCGGCGGCAGCCTGCTGCGCGGCACGTCCGAGCTGGCGCGTGAGCGGTTCCGCCTGGCGGTGCGCATCGGCCGGCCGCGCGGTGTGGGGGGCCTCACGGACATCGTGGGCGGTCCCGGCCATGCCACGGCCGTCGGTCTCGGCCTGTACGGGGCTTCAAGCGGGTCCGGCACGCCTATGCCGCGCACGTCGAAAGCGCCGGTCGAGGCCACGTCCCCCGAGCCGGACGTTGTCGTCGCGCCCCTGCCGAAGGCTGCCGAGGAGCCACGGACGCCCCCGCCGGCCGCGGAACCCAGCAAACCCAAAGGGGACGGGAAATCCATCTGGGAACGCGCCCGCGAGTTCTTCAAGGACTGGATTTAAGGCGCCCTGAGTGCACGGGAGCGGTCGGCAGCGGCCGCTCCCGTCTGCGTATGCACTTCCGGGGTATCCTGCGTTAGACTACACGGGTTAACACGCGCTCCACGGGGCGCGCGCAGAAGGAGTTGATGATGCAGGCGGCGAGAATTCGCGTGATTGGCTTGGGTGGAGCGGGGAACAACGCCGTGAACCGCATGATCGAATCGGGGCTTGAGGGCGTGGAGTTCATCGCTGGGAACACCGACGCGCAGGTGCTCGCCAAGAGCCACGCGGAAGTGCGCATTCAACTCGGGGACCGCCTCACGCGCGGCCTCGGTGCGGGCGCCGACCCGGATGTCGGCGAGAAGGCCGCCCTGGAGGACCGCGAGCGCATCAAGGAATACCTGGACGGCACGGACATGCTGTTCATCACGGCCGGCATGGGCGGCGGCACTGGCACGGGCAGCGCGCCCGTCGTCGCGGAAATCGCGCGGGAGATGGGCATCCTGACCATCGCCATCGTCACGCGCCCCTTCCGGTTCGAGGGTCCCAAACGCCTGCGCATCGCCGAGGAAGGCATCAGCAAACTCAGCGAACGCGTCGACGGCATGATCGTCGTCAACAACGAGAAACTGCTCACGGCCGTCGACAAGAAGGTCAGCTTCCGTGAGGCGTTCCTGATCGCGGACCGCGTCCTGTACTACGGCGTGAAAGGCATCAGCGACGTCATCAACGTCGAGGGCATGATCAACGTGGACTTCGCGGACGTCCGCAACCTCCTGATGAACGCCGGCAGCGTCCTGATGGGCATCGGCGCGGGCCGCGGCGAGAAGCTCGCGGAGGAGGCCGCGGCGAGCGCTATCAACAGCCCGCTGCTGGAGCGCGGCATCGAGGGCGCCCGCCGCATCCTCGTGAACGTCACGGGCGGCTTCGACCTGAGCATGCACGAAGCGAACGAGATCGTCGAGAAGATCCGCGAGGCGACCGGCTCCGAGGAGCCTGACATGCTGTTCGGCGTGGCGTTCGACGAGAACGCCGGCGACGAGGTGCGCGTGACCGTCATCGCCACGGGCTTCAACGACAGCCCCGCGTCGTTCATGCCGGGCGCGCCGCGCCACAGCACGCTCGACACCTTCATTCGTGGGGGCGCCGCCCCCACCAAACCGGCCGTGAGCGCGTACGACGCCCGCGACTACGACATCCCCGCGTTCCTCCGCCAGGTCGAACGCGAGTAACCCGCATATGTGAGCGGGGGCGGTCCACGGACCGCCCCCGCTCGTGTGTGGGAACCTTGCCGCCCGCCGAGTGTATGGTCCTCTGGGCCGCCGTTGCGGTTCAGGAGGTGACGGTATGTGGCTGTTCATGCTGACTCTGGCGGTGGCGATCATCGGGCTGTTGCTGACCGCGCCCCGCCCGGACCGGGCGCAGGGGCGGAGGCGGGCTACCGTTCCGCCTCCAGCACCGTTCTGGTCGCCGTCGACGAACTTCGCTCCCTGTGAGGGGGCACCAGCCGAGCGGACGCACGGCCACGCGCCCCCCTGTGAGGCGGGGCACGTGGCGCACCCGGGTGCCCTGGAGCTGCCGTTCACGTGTGACGTCGACTCTTCCGGCGGGGGTGCGGGTTGAGGTTCGGGGTGGCGCGCGCGGTACAGTGGGCGGCATGAGTGACACGAACGTCGTGTACGACGGGAAGATCGTCCGTCTGGAACTGCTGGAGGGCAAGTGGGAGGTCGTGCGGCACGCGGACGCCGTGAGCATCCTCGCCCTGAACGACCGTGGCGAGATGGTGCTCGTGAAGCAGCAGCGGCGCGCCGTCGGGGCGTTCACGGTGGAGGCCCCCGCCGGGCTGGTGGACGAGGGGGAGACGCCCGAGGAGGCCGCGCGGCGGGAGTTGCAGGAGGAGGTCGGCCTGGACGGGCACATGCGCCTTCTGACGCAGTTCTACAGCAGCCCGGGCTTCTGCGACGAGCGCCTCTCGTTGTTCCTCGCCACGGACCTGCGTGAGGCGCGGCTCCCCATGGACGAGGACGAGGACATTGAGGTGCTGTGGCTCGACCCGCGCGAGGTCCTGCGCGGCCTGCGGGAGGGCACCCTGCAGGGCAGTGCGACGACGGTGGCGGCCGCGCTGTACGCCCTGGAGGAGCTGCATGCGCGGGACGCGAGTGCGCCGGGCGTGGTGCGGGAGGACGCAGGCGCGTGAAGACGTACGTCTCCCCCACCCAGCGGCCGGACACGGAAACGGTCGTGGCGGTCGGCAGTTTCGACGGCGTGCACCTGGGTCACCAGGCACTGCTGGCGCGCCTGAAGGAACGCGCGCGGCATTACCGCGTGCCGAGCGTCGTGTACACGTTCGACCCGCCCACGCGCGTGCTGATGCAGGGCGTGGAGTTCCTGTCGACGCTGCCCGAGAAGCTCGACCTGCTCGCGCGGTTCGGGGTGGATGAGGTCATTGCCGTGCCGTTCACGCGGGAGTTCGCGGCGCGCCCGAAAGACGCGTTCCTGGATGACCTGCGGACGCTGCGGCCGCGCGCGCTGGTGGTCGGCGAGGACTTCCATTTCGGGCGGGGCCGCGCGGGCGGCGTGGCGGACCTGCGCGAGGTGACGGCGGACGTCGTGCCGCTGCCCATGCACGGCCTGAACGGCGAGGACATCAAAAGCACCCGCATTCGCGCGCACCTGCAGCAGGGCGACGTGACGAGCGCGAACCGGTTCCTGGGCCGCCATTACGACGCGGCGGGCGTGGTGGTCCGCGGGGATCAGCTGGGGCGGACCATTGGCTTCCCGACCGCGAACATCCGCGTGCCCGAGGGGAAGGCGCTGCCGCTGGGCGTGTTCGCGGTGAGCGTCACGACGGATCACGGGCGGTACGGCGGCATGGCGAACATCGGCATGCGCCCGACCGTGAACGGCACGGAGCGGCGCTTTGAGGTGAACGTGCTGGATTTCGAGGGTGACCTGTACGGGCAGGAGATCGTCGTGAAGTTCTACCAGCACCTTCGGGCCGAGCAGCGCTTCAGTGGGCTGGACGCTCTGAAGGCCCAGCTGCACGAGGATCAGGCGCAGGCGCGCGCGGCCCTGCGTGGCGTGCTGTGAGGCGCGGGCAGGCCTGACTTCCCCTCAGGCCCGCCCGTTGAGGCTGGGCGGCGCGCCGGGCTGGGGCGGGCACGTGCCCGCCCCAGCCCGGGCGTTACACGCTGGGTTCGATCAGGCCGTAGTTGCCGTCGCGGCGGCGGTACACGACCGCGCAGCCCTCGGTGTCCATGTTCCTGAAGACGTAGAAGTCGTGCCCGAGCGCTTCCATCTGCGTGACGGCGTCCTCGGCGGTCATGGGCCGCAGGTCGAAGCGTTTCTGACGGACGATTTCCGGCGTGAATTCGCTCACGTCGTCGCCGCTGGCCGGTGCGGGCGGGGCCGCGTCGTCAGGCTGCGCGTCGTGGCGGTGACGCATGATCTTGGTCTTGAACTTGCGCAGCTGGCGTTCGAGGACGTCACCGGCCTTGTCGATGGCGGCGTACATGTCGGCGTGGTGTTCTTCGGCGCGGATAATGCCGTTGGGCACGTTCAGCTGAACTTCGACGCGGTTGCGGCGGCTGGCGTCGCGGACGTCGCGGACGGTGAGCGTGACGCGCGCGTCCGTAACCTGCCCGTTGAAGCGGTCCAGTCGCGTGAGTTTCGTCTCGACGTAATCCCGTAGGGCGTCCGTGACTTCGACGTTGCGTCCAGTCAGCTTATAGATGTGCACAATGTCACCTCTTTCGCCGAAGAGGCAGTTGGTTGATTGCTCTTCGGTGGTGCGATCATAAGCCACGCGTCATGAACGCGTCAGGTGAGTAATGCACAGCGGACCCTCACAGAACGCGACATAATCATGGATGGTGAACACGAAGGGCGGGGCCGACACGATGACGTGTCGGCCCCGCCCTTCTCCGGGGGTTACTCCCACTCAATGGTGGCGGGCGGCTTGCCGGTAATGTCGTACACGACGCGGTTGATCTCGTGGACCTGGTTCACGATGCGGTTGCTCATGGTCGCGAGGAAGTCGTACGGGAGACGCGCCCACTCGGCCGTCATGAAGTCGTCAGTGGTGACGGCGCGCAACGCGGCGGTGTAGCTGTACGTACGCTCGTCACCCATCACGCCGACGGACTGGATGGGCGTGAGGACCGCGAGGGCCTGCGAGCACCCGTCGTACAGGCCGAACTCGCGCAGCCCACTGATGAAAATGTCATCCACGCGCTTGAGAATGTCGAGCTTCTCGGGCGTGATCTCGCCGAGCACGCGGATGGCGAGGCCCGGGCCGGGGAACGGGTGGCGCATGCGGATGTGGTCGGGCAGGCCGAGCAGGCGGGCGATCTCGCGCACCTCGTCCTTGAACAGCGTGCGGAACGGCTCGACGAGCTTGAACGCGAGGTCGTCGGGCAGGCCGCCGACGTTGTGGTGGCTCTTGATGTTCGCGGCGCCCTCGCCGCCGGCGGACTCGATGACGTCCGGGTACAGCGTGCCCTGCGCGAGGAAGTCGAACGGGCCGTACTCGCGCGCTTCGCGTTCGAACGCGCGAATGAACTCGCGGCCGATGATCTTGCGTTTCTGCTCGGGGTCGCTGACGCCCGCGAGCGCGCCGAGGAACTGCTCGCGCGCGTCCACCGTCACGAGGTTCACGCCGAGGGGACGCAGGGCCGCCTCGACCTGCTCACGCTCGCCAAGGCGCAGCAGGCCGTGGTCGATGAACACGGCCGTGAGTTTCTCGCCGACGGCGCGCGCGAGGAGCAGGCCGAGGGTGCTGCTGTCCACGCCGCCGCTGATGGCGAGGAGGACGCGGCCGTCGCCGACCTGCGCGCGGACACCCTCGATGAGTTCGTCGATGATGTGCTCGGCATTCCAGTCGCGTGCGGCGCCGCAGATGCTCAGGTAGTTCTCGAGCAGCAGCGTGCCCTTGGGGGTGTGCACGACTTCCGGGTGGAACTGCACGCCGTAACGGCGCGTGGTGACGTTCTCGATGGCCGTGACGGGCGTGTCCTCGGTTTCCGCGACGACGTCGTACCCTTCAGGCAGACGGGTGACGCTGTCGCTGTGGCTCATCCACGCGACGAATTCGCCCTGGATGCCCTGGAAGAGCTGCCCGCCGTAGCGGGTGAGGTCGGCCTTGCCGTACTCGCGTTTCCCGGCGCGTTTCACGTCGCCGCCGGCCTGCTGCGCGAGGAACTGCATGCCGTAGCAGATGCCGAGGATGGGCACGTCGAGGTCGAGGACGCCGTCGGCGGGGCGGGGGGCACGCTCGTCGTACACGCTGCTGGGCCCGCCGGACAGGACGATGCCGACGGGGTTCTCACGCTGGATGCGTTCCAGGGGGGCGTTGCCGGGCAGGATGACGCTGTACGTACCGAGTTCCCGGAAACGCCGCGCGATCAGGCGCGTGTACTGGGAGCCAAAGTCAAGGATGACGACACTCACGAGCGCCATTCTGACACGGGGGCCGCGTGGGGCCCCCGGGCCCAGTCAGGCAGGGGCGGTCACTGGCCGACGTTGATGGTGATGGGCCGCGCCGTGGGGATCGTCAGGTTGAATTCAATGGGGGCGTAGTTGGTCGCTTCCGCGCGGAGGCGGTACGTGCCGGGCGTGTCCGGGAAGCGCAGCAGACCGGGAGCCACGCCGAGCAGGTCGCCGGCGCGCAGGATGCTGCCGTTTGGCGCGCGCGTGACGCGGACGTTCACGGGTGTGGTGGCGCCCTGCACGCGGAACTCGACGGTGCAGCAGGTGGTCACGGCGGGCGCGGGGTCACGCGCGGCGAGGTACACGCCGCCGAGCAGCGCGAGCAGCAGCACGACCGGGGCGAGCCACACCAGCGGGGGGCGCGACCGCGCGGGCGTGGCGGGGTCCGTGGGGCTTTTCACGACGCGCCAGGAGTGGTCCTCCTCCCAGCCGATGCGGATGGGCGCGTGGCGCGCACGGGCCGCGTCGTCGGGCGCGCGGTCGGCGGGGCGTTCCGGGTCAGGGTCATCGTCGGCAGGCCGGGAGGGTGCCATCGGGGTGCTGGCGGCGGGAACGACCGTGACGCTCTCCTCGAAGTCCTCGTATGCCAGTTCAGGCAGTGGCGTGGGCTCCGGGGCCTCCACAAGGTCCGGCACGCTGCGCGGGAGCTCAGCAGTGATGACCTCGGCAGACCCCGGAGCCGGTTCCGCCTCGATCACGATGATGGGCGGGGGGTCCAGTGTCACCAACGGCGTGGCGGGCACCACCGGCCCCCCCGAGGCGGGCGCGGGCGCCTCCGCGCGGAGCGTGGCTTCGGCGGGGGTGAGCGCGGCCGGTTCCGGTTCTGGAGCGTGCAGCAGCAGCAGGGCCGCTGCGGCGGCGGGGCGGCGGTACGGGTCCGGGTCGAGGAGCGGCGTAAGCGTCGGCGGCATGTTCCCGAGGCGCTGAAGGGCCCGCCCGAGCGCGTACAGGTCCGCGAACGCGCTCTTGCCGCCTTCTGGCGCGTCGCGGTCCTCGCCGAGCGGCCCCCACGCAAGGCCCGCGCCGGCCAGCAGGGCCTCGCCGTCCAGCTCCCACAGGTTCATCTCGTGGACGCCGCCGTGCACGAGCCCGTGCTCGTGCAGCGCCGCGAGGGCCCGCAGCGCCCCGTCTGCCGCGAGGGTCGCGTCGGTCGCGTGCTCCGCGTGCGGCGCGAGGTCCGCGACGAGGTAGTCGTCTCCGGCGGCGGTGTACGGCAGGAGGTTCGGGTGGTCCGGGAGCGTCGGCGTGAACGGCGTGCGCGGCTGGTACAGCAGGGCGGGCATGCCGGTCAGACGGTCCACGGCGCGGGAAACGCGCACCTGGCCGGTCATAAGCGTGTGCGTGAGGACGTACGGCCCGGCCATTTTCATGCGGCACTCCGGTGGGAGCGGGGTCCAGGGGCGGTGGGCATGTGCGGCAAGTATACGGCGCGGCCCGCCTGGGAGCCGCGCGCGCATGAGCATTTGTGAGAGCGTGCCTTGCTGCGGGGCGGGTCATGCGCTAAAACTCCGGTCATGCATCAAGACGACGTGCTCGCGGCCCTTCGCACGGTGAACGACCCGGAACTCCACCGTGACCTCGTGTCGCTGGGCATGGTGAAGGGCGTGCGCGTGGACGGGGACCGCGTGGACGTCCACGTGGAACTCACGACGCCCGCCTGCCCCCTGCGCGGCACCATCGAAGCGGACGTGCGCCGCGCCGTGGAGGCCGCTGGCGCGCGGGACGTGCGCGTGGAGTTCAGTGCGCGCGTCGCGCCGCCGGCGCAGCCGGCCCTGCCGGGCGTGAAGCACGTGCTGCTGGTCGGCAGCGGCAAGGGCGGCGTGGGCAAGAGCAGCGTCGCGGCGAACATCGCGGCGTCACTCGCGGCGGACGGCGCGCGCGTGGGCCTGATGGACGCGGACGTGTACGGGCCAAGCATCGCGCACATGATGGGCGCGAGCGGCGAGAAGGTCACCGCCACCGAGGACCGCAAGATGCGTCCGCTGGAGCGGCACGGCGTGAAGTTCATCAGCATGGGGAACCTCTCCCCCGCCGGGCAGGCGCTGGTGTGGCGCGGGCCGATGCTGCACTCCGCCGTGCAGCAGTTCCTGAAGGACGCCGCGTGGGGCGAACTGGATTACCTGATCGTGGACCTGCCGCCCGGCACCGGCGACGTGCAGCTGTCCATCACGCAGAGCGTGAACGTGACGGGCGCCGTGATCGTTACGACGCCGCAGGACGTGGCGCTCATCGACGCGGCGCGCGCCGTGGACATGTTCCGCAAGGCGAGCGTGCCGATTCTGGGCGTCGTCGAGAACATGAGCTACTTCGTCGCGCCGGACACCGGGATCACGTACGACATCTTCGGGCGGGGTGGGGCGCGCAAACTGGGTGGCCTGACGGTCCTCGGCGAGGTGCCGCTCGACACGGAAGTGCGGCAGGACGCGGACGGCGGCGTGCCGAGCGTGCTCGCGCACCCGCAGAGCGCGGCGAGCGTGGCGCTGCGTTCGGTGGCGCGTACCCTGGCGGGCCGGGTGAGCGTGCAGGCGCTCGACGTCCTGCCGATGGTCTGAGGAGTCACCCATGAGCGCTGTTCCCTCTGCCCCGGCGCCCGCCGCGCCGGAACGCACCAAGACGCGGCTGCTGGAGCTGCTCAAGCAGCAGCGCTGCCATACCGTGCAGGCCCTCGCGGATGAGCTGGGCGTCAGCGTGCCGGCAGCGCGCCGGCACCTCGCGGACCTCACCGAGGCGGGCCTCGTGGAGCCCAGCACCGAGAAGCCGTTCGGGCGTGGGCGTCCGCAGAACGTGTACCGCCTGACGGAGCGCGGCGAGGCGTCGTTCCCGAAGCGCTACGCGTCGCTGTGCGTGGACGTGCTGGAGCACGTGCAGGCCCTGTTCGGGGAGGGGGCGGTGCTGCAGGTCATGGACGCGCGCCGCGCGCAGCTCGCGCGCGAGTGGGCGCCGCTGCTGCAAGGCGATCTGCCCGAGAAGCTCACGCGGCTCGCGCAGCTGCTGTGCGACGCGGGGTACGCGGCTCGGGCTACCTTCGAGAACGGGCACTGGTACCTGATTGAGGGGAACTGCCCGAACCTGACGGTCGCGCGGCGCTACGGAGAGCTGTGCGCGGCCGAACTGGACCTGTACCGCGAGCTGCTGGGCGTGCCGGTCACGCGCGAGACGCGCATCGCGTGCGCGGCACCGAGCTGCCGCTACCGGATCGGGTGACGGCGTGTCGCTGTACAGCCTGGTGGTGTGGCCGCCGGACGAACTGGACGGCTGGCTGACGCGGCATCAGGCGGCGCTGGGCGTCGCGGGGTACGGGCCGCCGCACCTGAACGTCCGCACACCCTTTCAGTGGGACGGGGACGAGTCGGACCTCGCCGCGCGCTTCCGGCGGGCCCTGGACGGCGTGCGCCCGTTCGACGTGCGCGTGAAGGGGTGGCGGCGTTTCCCGCACGTGTTCTTCCTGGAGATGCAGCGCACGCCGGAGCTGCTGGACCTGCACGAGCGGGCGCTGGCGGTGGAGGCCCTGCCGGGCGGCACGCGCGACGGCAGCGGGTTCATTCCGCACCTGACGATGGCGCTCGGCGTGTGCTCGTGGGCGGAGAACCCGCTGTGGGCGCAGGTGGCGCTGCTGGACCCCCCCCTGATGGGCTGGCGGGTGCGGGAGGTGGCGCTGACGCGCGAGCATCAGGGCGCGCTCATCGAGGTCCGCCGCTACCCGCTCACCTGAGAGCGGCGAGGCCGAGGGGGCCTCACCGCCCCTGTTACCGGAGGGTGCCGCGGGGGAAGCTCGGGTCGAGCGGCCAGGCGTGCTCCTCGGTGGACTGGCCGTTGCGGATGACGTGACCGCCGCTGGCGCGCGCGACCCGCCGCATGGTGATTTCCCACGTGAGGCGCTGCGCGAAGCTCACGCCGAGCAGGTACGCGGCGCGGTCGAGGGCGTTGCTGGAGCGCACGCGCGACTCGATCTCGATACGGTAATGCCCTGGACCCTGGGGGTGCACGCGGTACTCGATCCAGCCGCTTTCCGGGTGGGGGCGCAGGGTGCGCAGGCGCACGGTCAGGTCGGAGCGCGCTTCCAGGCGGACGTACGCGGGGCGCAGGAGCAACATCTGGATGTGGTACGTGTCGCCGAGCTGCGGAGCGCGCATGCGGCCCTGTTCGTGCGTGAAGCGGGCGAGCAGGTTGGGGCTCACGCGGTCGAGGTGCGTGAGCATGTACTCCAGCAGCCGCTCAGGCGTGTGGCGCGCACCCTGGACTTCCACCCAGTAGCGGCGGACCGTGACGGGGCCGGCGCCGGTGGGAAGGTCCGTGGCGGGCCGGTTGGTGGCGGGCGCGGCAGGCGTGGTGGTCATGCGGGGACCTCCTCGGGGGTGGGCTCGGGGGTGTTGACCATGTGCGTGGCGACGCGTGTGAGGGCCGCGTACAGCTCGGCGGCGGTGTCGCGGTCGATGCCGAGCGTGTCGTCGAGGGCGCGGCGCATGCAGGCGAGCCACAGGCGCGCGCGGGAGGGCGTCACCGGGAACGGGAGGTGGCGGGCGCGGAGGCGCGGGTGCCCGTAGCGTTCGTGGTACAGGGGCGGGCCGCCGGTGAAGCCGGTCATGAACGCCTCCTGCTTTTCGAGGGTGGTGTCCCAGTCGCCCGGGAAGATGGCCGCGAGGTCGGGCGTGGCGCGGACGTGCGCGTAGAAGCGCGTGAGCAGGTCATGCAGCCGCTCCGGGCCGATGCGGTCGTACAGGGTGCCGCCTTCGGTGAGGTGCATCATGCCGCTACCCTACGGCACGCGGGCCGGGAATTCGGTGAGCGGACGCTGCACCAGGCTTGCGGTTACTTGCGGCGTTCCAGGCCGTAGAGGCGCAGGCCGAGGGCCATGCTAGGGCCGATGCTGAGCGCGAACGCCAGCGTGCCCCACCCGACGGGCCCGCCGAGGACCACGGCAACAGCGACGACGAGGAGTTCCACGCCGGTGCGGACGCGCGCAACCGGCCACGCGTAGCGTTCACCGAGGCCAAGGACGAGGCCGTCGCGCGGACCGGCGCCGAAGCGCGAGGCGATGTACGTGCCGGTGGCGAAGCCCATCAGCAGCACCCCGAACGCAAACTGCGCCCACTGCACGGGCAGCGCGGTCGGGTGCGGGGAGAACGGCGCGAGCAGGTCGATGAACACGCCAATCAGCACCATGTTCAGGACGGTGCCGAGGCCCGGGCGGACCCGCAGCCACGCGTACGCAAGCGCCACGAGGACCGCGCCGATCAGGATGCTGCCCTGCCCGAAGGTGATGGGCACGTGCTGCACCAGGCCGGCGTTCAGGGCGTCCCATGGGCCGACGCCGACGCGCGCGTCGAGCATGAGGCGCACGGACGCGCCGAACAGCAGCAGGCCCACCAGCAGCAGCGCGGAGCGGGCGGCGGTGGGCCAGGAGGCGGTGCGGGCGAGGGGGGCGGAGGGCGCGGCCATGCCGCTCAGCGTACCGCGCGTGGCGCGGCGTGCGGGCGGGTGTGTAGACGGGCTCCGGCGCACCAGGGTCCGCGGGGCCGTTACAGGTGGCGGGTGGGGTGCGCGCGGGCCGCGCCGAGCGCGGGCGGTAAGGCGGCGAGCAGGCCGATGGGGAGCAGCCACGCGACGCGCGCGAGCAGGGGCGCGTCGAGGTTCGGTGCGGGGAGCGTGAAGCCGAGCCGCGCGGCGAGCACGCCACCGCCGAGGTGCCCGAGCAGCAACGCGAGCAGCACGCCTGCCGTGAGGCCCACGAGGACCGTGACGGCCGTTTCGAGCAGCACCACGCCGAACACGGTGCGGCGGCCCGCGCCGAGGGCGCGCAGCAGCGCGACCGTGCGCGCGCGCTCCAGCCCGGCAGCGTGCACGCTCAGCCAGATGGTGAGGGCCGCGAGCAGCAGCATCAGTACGCCGAGGGCGGCGTAGGCGGCCTGACCCTGCAGCACGAAGCCGCGCACCTGCGCGAACACCTGACCGGGGAACACGGCCTGCGTGTCCGGACGGGCGTTCACGCGCTGCGCGACGGCGTACAGGTCGCCGAGCGCGCGGGCGGTGTACAGCACCGCCGTGACGCCGCGCGAGGCGGGCGCGAGCTGCCCGTGAATCTGCCAGAGGCTCTCGATGGACGTGAACACCGCGCGGTCGGCGGGCCCGCCGGTGGGCGCGAGGATGCCGACGACGGTGTACGCCGCATCGTGCTCCTCCTCCTCGACGCCCTCGTGCTCCTCGAGGCCGTGGGCGCTCTTGAAGGTGCTGCCGAGGCGCAGCCCGGCCTGCTGCGCGGCCGCCGGCCCGAGCACGACCTCGAAGGGTGCGCGGAACAGGCGGCCGCGGGCCACGCGGAAGTACAGGGGCGCGCCGGGCTTGAGGCGCTGGTCGAAGAACGCGGCGTTCGTGCCGACGACGGGCAAGCCGTGGTAGTTGTCGCCGAAGCCGAGCGGCACGGCGCGCGCGGTGCGCGGGTCGTCCCGCAGGTGCTCGTACTGCGCGTACGGGATGTTGCCGATGGGCACGTCAAGGTAGAAGAGGCTGCTGAGAACCGCCTGGGTGGGGCTGCCCTTGGCGGTGACGAGCAGGTCGAAGACCTGCGCGGCGTCCTGCGCGCCGCGTTCCACCTGGCGGGTGACGAGCGGAACGATCAGGGCGGTGGCGACAGCGAGCGCGACGGCGAACGTGGTGATGAGCGTGGCGAGGCCGCGCACGCGCAGGTTCCGCAGGGTGACCCACAGGGTCATGCGACCACCGCCGTGAGTGCGGGCGCGGCGCGGTCGCCGACGTGAAGGTGCCGAGCGAACGCGTCAATGACGAGCGGGTCGTGCGAGACGACGATCAGGGTCGCGCCGAGGTCACGGGCGGTGTCCTGCAGGAGCGTGAGGGCCTGCGTGGCGCGCGCACGGTCGAGGTGCGCCGTCGGTTCATCCGCGAGCAGCAGGCCCGGGCCGTGCGCGACCGCGCGGGCGAGCGCGACGCGCTGCCGCTCGCCGGTGGAGAGCTGGCGGGGCGTGTGGTGCGCCCGCTCACCCAGGCCGAGGCGCGTGAGGGCGGCGCGGGCCGCGTCGCGGGCGCGGGCGCCGCGGACGCCGGCGAGGCCGAGGCCGAGCATGACGTTCTCCAGGGCGGTGTAGCCGGGCATGAGGTGGAAGTCCTGGAAGACGTACCCGACGGTGCGCGCGCGGTACGCGTCGCGGGCGGCTTCACTGAGCGCGTTCACGCGCGTGTGACCGTACGTGACGTCGCCGCTCGTGGGCGTGAGCAGGCCCGCGATGAAGTGTAGCAGCGTCGTCTTCCCCGCGCCGCTCGGGCCGGTGATGGCGAGGTGCTCGCCGGCGCGGGCGGTGAAGTCCGGGTACGTCAGGGTGACGTCGGCGCCGTACGCGTGCGTGACGCCCCGAACGAGGAGGTCCGCGGCGCTCACAGGTCCGTGACCTGGTCGGCGTACACGCGCACGAGGCTGACGAAGCCGGTTTCGTCGTCGCGTTTCACGCCCACTTCGAGGCGGCCGCGCACGCGGATCGGGCCGGTGCTGGGGTCGAGGGTCTTGCCGTTCGGCATGATCACGAGGACGATGTCGGGCGGCCAGTCGGCGCTGCTGCTGCAGAACGGGCAGGTGCTCATCGGCTGCTTGGTGAGCACGAAGAAGTCGAGTTTCGGCTTCAGGGGCGGCGCCATGAAGCCGGTGATGTCGACCTTCTGACCGCTGAGCGCCTTGAGTTTCGGGCTGAACTCGATGCCGCGGATGGTGACTTTGCTGTACAGCTCGCTGAATTTGAGGATTGCCTGTGCGCGCGCCGCGCTGAGCGGCGCGGTCAAGGCGAGCGTGGCGAGCAGAAGGGCGGGGAGGCGCATGGCGGTATGGTTCCAGGGAATTGTCATGGGACGTGTCAGGGCGTGATCGCGCGTGTCAGGGGACGGTCTGAGCGCGCGGGCACCCTGGGGGTGCCCGCGCGCTGCAGGGGGGTTACTTGGTTTTGGTGGCGTCGACGCCCATGGCGCGCGCAATCTGGAAGAAGATGTCGGTCTGGTCCATCAGGCCCATGAAGTTGCCGGCGCCCGCGCCGAACGCGAAGAGCGGCAGGGGGTCGGCGGTGTGGACGCCCTGGTTCGCGCTCTTGGGGAGGTTGCCGATGCGGAAATACGCGCCGGTTTCACCGCAGATATCGGGGTTGGGGACGTAGCCGCCCTGGCCGTCGCTGACGGACGGGTCCTTGAAGACGCTGCGGCTCACGAAGGTCTCGCAGTAGTCGGGCGTGGCGGCGAAGCCGACCGCGAGCGTGCGGGGGGTGTTCACCATGGGGATGCCGTTCGCGTCGAGCTTGTCGCCGTACGTGGGGAACTTGGCGTCCTGGTAGGTGCCGACCGCTTCGCGGTTGCCGGCGCCCATGGTGGTGTCGTACCCGCCGAAGGTGCTGATGGAGTGCGCGTGGTCAGCGGTCACGAGCACGAGCGTGTCGGGGTGCGTGCGGGCGTAATCCTTGGCCCACGCGACGGCCTTGTCGAGTTCGAGGACGTCGAACACGCCGCGCTGCCAGTCGAGGGGGTGTTCGGCTTTGTCGATCAGGCCGCCTTCGACCATCAGGAAGTAGCCGTTGGGGTTCTGGTCAAGGGTGGCGACGGCCTTCTGGGTCATCTCCCAGAGGTACGGCTGGTCCTTGAAGTCCCCGAGGACTTTGGGGTCCTGGTACTGCGCGCGGTCGAGGTAGTAGTTGAGGTTGTCGTAGTTGAACAGGCCGAGGAGTTTGCTGCCCTTCGCGGCGTTCAGTTCCGCGCGGGTGGTGGCGAGCGTGAAGCCGAGCTTCTGGCTGTCGGTGATCCAGTCGGTGTTGTCCTTGCGGCGGGAGCCGGGGGCGCTCTGCGGAATGAAGTCGCGGCTGCCGCCCATCAGGAGCACGTCGGGGCTGGCGGCGCCCTTGAAGTACTGGTCGACGATGGCGGCGTAGTCGCCGCGCTTGAAGGTGTGCGCGCCGAACGCGGCGGGCGTGGCGTCCGCGCCGTACGCGTTGGTGACGAGGCCGACGCCGGCGCCGCGGGTGCGCTTGAGGATTTCGGTGATGGTCTCGATGCGGGGGTTGTCGAGCGTGTCGGGGGTGTTGTCCGGGTAGACGTTCAGGGCGTTCACAGCGATCTTCTGGCCGCTGGCGATGCTGGACGCCGTGTTGGCGCTGTCCGCGAGGAAGCTGTCGTAGCTGCTGGTCGTGACGGTCGCCATGCCGCCCAGGCCTTCTTCCATGGCGAGGCGCCCGCGGGGCATGCCGTTGGCGGGGTTGTAGCCCTTGGCGATGAGTTCGGCGGCGCGGACGGTGTTCCAGCCCATGCCGTCCCCGATGAACAAGATGACTTTCTTGGCGGGGCCGGTGGTGGGCGCGTCGGCGGTCCAGGCGGCCTGGGCGGTGCTGGTGCCGCTGTCGTCCTTGAAGGTCACCTGGAGGGTGTGGTTGCCGCTGGGGAGGCTGGTGCCGCGCAGGGTCCATTCCGCTTTGCCGTCGCCGGCGCTGCTGCGCACGAGGTTCCCGACGGGCTGGCCGTCGAGGGTGACGGTGGCGTCCCCGGCGCCTTTGACGCTGCCCGCTTCGACGCGCAGGTCGAAGCGCTGGCCGGCGAGGACATGCGCGCCGTCGTACGGGTAGATTTTGAGGTCGGCGGCACTCGCGAGGCCACTGAGGGCGAGGGTTGCGGTGAGCAGGGTGAGGAACGGTTTCATACGGCCCTCACTCTTCGCGGCGTGTGTCAGCGGGCGTTCAGGCTCGCGTCTGCTGCGTGTCAGGCGCCCAGGGGCGCCTGACGGTCGCGCCGGAGGAACATGTCAGCGTCCGGTCAGGCGCTTGCGGGCCGCTTCAGTAGGCGGCACAGTGAACGCATGCTGTCGACCCTGGTGGCCCTCACCGCCCTGCAGGTCGCGCCGCCCCTGCGCGTCCGCGACGACGCCGGCCGCGCGCGCCTCGTCAAACCCACCACGCGCCCCCTCCTGCTGAGCTTCTGGGCGACGTGGTGCCCACCCTGCCGCGAGGAACTCCCGCGCCTCGCCGAAGCGGCGCGAGGCGGACGCGTGCAGGTCCTCGCCGTGAATTACGGCGAGTCGCCCGCGCAGGTGCGCGCGTACCTGAAGCGCGCGGGCCTTGGAGCGCTGCCGGTGGCCTTCGCCGGCCCCGCAGAACTGAACGCGTGGCCGCTGCCCGGCCTGCCCGCCAGCGCCCTCGTGGACACACGCGGCGCCCTCAAGGCCGTGCAGTACGGCCCGCTGGGCGCCGCGCAGCTGAAACGCTGGCTGGACGCCCTCCCCCGCTGACGCGCGGCGCGCGTCAGCCGCAGCGAATGTTCTCGCCGAAGTACTTGCGGGAGAGCTTCTCGTACCGCCCGTCGTTCTGAAGTTTCGTCAGGGCGACGTTCACGGCGTCGCGCAGGGCGGTGTTGTCCTCCGCGAGGGCAATGCCGGTCGGCACGGACCACAGCACCGGCCCCACGTGGAAGTTCGCCTTCGGGTACGCCTTCAGCGCCGCCAGGCCCGCCAGGCGGTACACGGGCGCCGCGTCGATAGCGCCGCTCAGCATGGCCGTCACGATCTCCTTGCCGCTCCCGTACACCAGGGTCTTTTTCGGGAACGGCAGCTTCTGGATGTACGACTGCAGCAGCGACCCGGCGGGCACGCCGACCGTCTTGCCTTCGAGGTCCGTGTGCTTCTGGATGGCGGCGTCCCGACTGATGATGACCACGGACGCGCAGTACATCGGCTGCGTGAAGTCCACCTTGTTCTCACGGGTGCTCGTGATACCCAGCGACGACACCGCCAGGTCGAACCGGTCATCCGCGAGGCCGCCCAGCAGGCGATCGCGGCTCACGCGCTCCCACTGCGGCTTCACGCCGAGTTCCGCGGCGATCAGGTTCGCGAGGTCGACCTCGAACCCTTCGAACTTGCCGTTCACCTCCGAGGTGTACGGTACGTTGTCGCCGGCAGTGGCGAGACGGAGCACGCCGGCTTTCTGAATGGACGTGAGCGGCAGCGCCAGCGCGGACGAGGTGGCGAGCAGCAGGACGGGCAGGGCGAAACGCAGGTGCTTCATGACAACTACAACTCCTGAGGGGGTGGGGCACGAAAACGCGCCCTATGGGCAGGGCAGCTGGCGCGCACGTGCTCGTGCAGCATCGTTTCGGCGGTGAGCCCATGCTGCCGCACGTCACCTCACGAATTTCTTACACCCGGCCTACTCCGGGGCCGCGAACAGCTGACCCTGCTGCGCCACGCGCGCCACCGGCCCGAAACTCCGGCGGTGCTCATCGCTCACGCCCAGGCGATCCAGGGCGGCGCGGTGCGCGCTCACGCCGTACCCCTTGTGCGCCGCGAACCCGTACCCCGGATGCAGCGCGTCCAGCTCCACCATGCGCCGGTCCCGTTCGGTCTTCGCCAGCAGGCTCGCGGCGGCCACGCTGTAACTCAGCGCGTCCGCCCGGGGCGGGGCCAGCAGCGGCAGGTCCGTCCGGAGCCGCAGGTAGTCCGTGATCAGCGCCTGCGGCGCCACCTCCAGCCGCCGCAGCGCCCGCAACGCCGCCGCGTGCGTCGCCCCGAGCACGTTGAGCCGGTCGATCTCGTCCGCTTCCGCGAACTCCACCGCCCACGCGACCGCCACGCGGCGCACCTCCGCCGCGAGCGCCTCGCGCTGCGCCGCACTGAGCGTCTTGCTGTCCCGGAACGGCAGGTCCGTGGGCGTCGCCGGCAGGATCACGGCTGCGACCGTCAGCGGGCCCGCCCACGCGCCTCGCCCCGCCTCATCCACGCCGGCCACGCGGAAGAACCCGCGCGCCCAATGCTGCCGCTCCAGCGAGAAGTCCGGCGTCACCGCTCAGTCGCCCCGCTGCTCACCGCTGAGCGTGAACGTCTCCAGCCCGTACCGTCGCGTGACCTCCACCCGCACCCGCGCGTCCGCCTGTACCGCCGCCCGCTGCTCCGCCGTCAGCCCCTCCAGTCCGAAAGTGTACGTGTTCGCGCCCTCCCACCCGCACGCGCCCGTATCGCAATCCTGCGTCCAGCTGTCCACCCCTCCGGCGTCCACGGACGTCGGCTGTAGCCGCGCCAGTTCGCGGCCAGCCGCGTCGTCGATCACCAGCGCCGCCGTCCACGCCGCGGCGTCCGCGAGGTCCAGCACAGCACCCCGCGCAACCAGACGCAGGCCGAGCGCCTCCGCGGACCACGGCGCGTCCGGCGCGCGCCCGTCCGCGCGGCAGCGGCTGAACGCGAGCGCCTCGCCACCCAGCAGCTGAAGGTCATCGTCCGACAGCGTGAAAATGTACTTCTCGACCTCTCCGGCACGCGCGGGCGCGGCCGCCGCGTCCACCCCCGCGAGACACGCGGCCCCCAGGGCCGCTGGCGTGGGCAGGAGCGCCTCGCGGGGCGTCACGGGTGCGGCCACCGCGGACGGCAGGAGAACAGCCAACATCAGCGCAACGGATCTCAACACCCCCACACCCTAGCGCCTGCGCCGCGTGAGACCCAGCCCGCCCACAGGGGCAACCTCATGCCCCGGCCTCCTGTTTTCGCCTTGACTTTCCCCACGCGTCCGCTAGCGTCCAGACAAGGAGGGTCGTTCATGTACATGCAGCGCAAAACTCGCACCCGGACCCCGCAGGTTCTGGACCCCAAACCCGTCCTGCAGCGCCCGGTCGTCCCCGCCGCGCAGGCCAAACGCACCGCGCTGCAGCGCCACCTGAACGCCCACACCTCCCGGCCCGCCCGCACGCAACGTCAGGCCGTCCACCCCATCCTGACGGCCGCGCGCCTGCATGCGGACACGGAACGCGACGAGCACAACGCCCGCGCCGCCCTGCTCGCCCGCATGGACGCCCTGCACCACGCCCTGCCCGACGGCGCCCTTCAGGCCGCGCAGCAGCGACAGGTCGCCCGCCGCGCGCCCACCGCCCGCCCTGCGCGCCCCACCACCCCCGAAGACTGGGTGAGGGTTGCCCTGCACGCCGCCCAACACACGCAGGACCCGCACCACCCCGAGCGCTCCCGTCCCCTCAACGCTGCCGAATACACGCAGCACACCGCCACCCTGCACGCGGCCACCCAACATCTCGTCGCCGCCTTCCGGAGTGACACCGCCCCCGCCGCCGTGCGGCACGCCACGTATGGGGAACGCCTCGCCACCCTGCAGCGCCACCCGGGCAGCGCCCCCATCAGCCGCATGGTCCTGCACCTCCTCCCCACCAGCGAACGCCCCGGCGTCCAGCGCGCTATGACGGCCGCCGTGCAACGCCACGCCGCCGAGGACACCCAGGACGCGCAGGCCCTCGAACTCCACGACCTGCACGCCCACCTCGCCGCCCTCGATGCGGACCACGCGCGGCCCCTCACGGAACGCATCGAGGCCCGCCGCGGCCACGGCGCCCCCCTGCCCGACGACGTCCGCCGCCACCTGGAACTGGGCCTGAACGCGGACCTCAGCCGCGTACGCGTCCACACGGACACCGCCGCGCACACACTCTCCAAGAGCGTCCACGCCCTCGCCTTCACCAGTGGCAACGACATCTTCTTCCGCACGGGCACGTACACGCCCAACACGCGCAGTGGCCTGGAACTCCTCGCGCACGAAGTCACGCACACGGTGCAGCAGGCACAGGGCCGGGTCACCCCCGGCATCGACCCGGACGCCAGCCTGGAAACCGAAGCGCGCGACGCGGGCGCACGGCTCGCCCAGCCCTTTCCGCACCCCCGAACGCTTTTCGCACCGCCACCCCACGCACCCGGCGTGTACACGCCCGCCGCGGCCCTGCACCGCGCCCAGCATGGCGCCGTCCAGGCTGCCCTGCACGGGCCGTTCCGAGCCCTCCAACGTCACGCGGACCCCACCGTCCAGCGCTGGAATCCGCTCGGTGCCGTGCTCGACAAAGGCCGCGAACTGATCGCCCAGGGGCTCACCGTCATCCCCGGCTACCGTGAGCTGTGCGCCGTGTTCGGCCGTGACCTCGTCACCGGCAAGGCCATGGCGCAAAACCCGAACGCCATCCTGACCGCCCTTACGAAGTTCTTGCCTGCGCCCCTGCGCGGCATTGCCGAACACCTCCGCGAATCGAACGCCATCCCGAAAGCGTGGGCGTGGCTGCAAGGGGAACTGGCCGCCCTCAACGTCGGCGGCCTGCTGCCCGACATCGCGAACGCCCTGAAGAGCGCCAATCTCGGCAAAGCCCGGGACGCCGTCACCGCCCGCATCACCCGCATGCGCAGCATCGTCAGCGGCAGCGCCACGAAACTCGCCGAGATCGCCCTGGACGCCGTCGGCGCGGGCCTCGGCCCCGCAGCGCGGCAGGTCATCGCTGGCCTCAAACGCAGCGGCAACGTCCTCCTCCAGGTCCTCAAGAACCCCGCCGCGTTCGCCCGCAACCTCATTCAGGCCGTGACCGGCGGGTTCCGTGCGTTCGGGCGTTCTGCCCGAACGCACCTCCAGAACGGCCTCGGGACGTGGCTGAGCGGCTCCAGCGGGTTCACGTTCCCCGCGAAGCTCGATGTGGCGGGCGTTTTCAGCACAGTCTTGACAGTGCTTGGGCTGACCTACCAGAACTTCCGCGCGGCCATGGTCCGTAAACTGGGCCGTGAGCAGACGGCCCTCGCGGAGCAGAAAGTGGACCTGGTCCGAGGCATCGCCCGCAAGGGGCTGCTCTTCGCTGACGACGTCAAAGCCCACAGCGGCGACGTGAAAAGCACCGTCGTTGATGGCGTCAAGGACGAGGTCCGCAATACCGTGATTGTCGCTGCTACGCAGAAGCTCGTCACGATGTTCGTGCCCGGGGGCGGCTTCGTGAACGCCCTGATCAGCGCGTTCGACACCGTCAAGTTCCTGATGGACAAGGGCCGCGACATCATGGCCGTCGTGAGCACCGCCGTGAACAGTGTCGGCGCCATCGCGAGCGGGAATATCAGCAGCGCCGTGAGCGGCATCGAGCGGAGCTTGGCGGGCAGCATTCCCCTCGCCCTGAACTTCCTCAGCCGCCTCCTACGTCTCGGCAATATCGGCGGGAAAGTCAAGGGCGTCATGACGCGCGTGAAGAGCAAACTCGACCGCGCACGCGACAAAGTCATGGACAAGATCGCGGGCCTGGTGGCGAAGATCGGGAAGGCGCTGCCCGGGGGGCGGACTACCAAAGCCCTCCCGAAAGGCCAGAGCGTCACACCGGACCTGGCCGCGAAACAGAAGGTGTTGAATGCGGCACTCACAGAGGCGGGCGCCCTGCTCAGCGTCCAAGGCACGACCCCAGCAGCCGTCAAACGTGCCCTGCCAGGGATTCAGAAACGCCACGGCCTCAAAAGCCTGCGCCTGATCAATGAGGGCGGCAAGAGGTACCACATTCACGGCAAACTGAACCCGGAGGGCGACACGCCCAGCGTCCAACTCGAAGGCGGACCGAAACCGACGTACTTCGTCGAGGACCACTACGATTTCTTCCACGGAACCATTGAGGTGTTCGCAGAGAACATCCGCAGTGGCGGGATCGATCTGCGGTATGCCACCCGCCCCATGGACTTCGGCAAAGGGTTCTATGTGACCTTCAACAAGGTTCACGCCGAGCAGATGTCTGGGCGGACCTCGAAGTTCCGCACAGCCGAGCGCGACCAGGGGCGCAATACCTACACGAACGCGCAGCTGGCGGCCACCGTCCTGCACTTCAAAGTCAACACGCGAGAAATGCTGGCTTACTCAGGCCGCGAGTTCCTTGAGGCGAACGACGCCTGGGCTTCGTTCGTTGAATGGCACCGCGCCGACAAGGAGCATCACCGGTACGATTTCGTCTATGGCCCAGCAGCGAAAACGTACAAACCTGATCATGACGCGACCAAGCCGATGAAGTTCCCGAAATTCAATCAGATTTCCATTCACAGTCCTGCTCTTGCGGCCCTCTTCCATAAGGGACTGCAGTGATGCAGGACGCGTATGGCCTGGACTTCATTGCCGCAGAGCTCCGAGATGAGCGGCTGTTCACGGCTGAGATCATCGAAGTCCTGAAGCATTACTTCCAGTTGCCGCATGCCGTGGCTCAACAATTGGTGGTGTCGTACTTCAGGGCAGACATGGCGGAGTTTCTGCCCGACCCGGACGACGAGGAGAGCGTCGAGATGTACTGGGGAACCCTGATGCATTTCGGCGGTCCGTACTGGTATGCACGCCACCTGCTGGCGGGCGCCCCGCCGGACGTTCAGGCCCTCAGCTCGGGCTTTGGGGCGGTGGACACCCATGATGAACCTGCTCTGCCTGCTGATTACGCGGCGTGGGCGGGGCCTATACGGGCTCAACTCCGCTCGCTGCTGTAACGCTATGGCGGATGCCAAGAGGCGTGTGGCGGAATCCATCCATCATGTCTGGGGGGAGCAGGTTCTGACCCCCGGAACGCACAGGGGCGCCGCTCAAGGTCGAGCGGCGCCCCTGTGCGTTTCGGTTTAGTTGCGGAAGATGACCTGTTCGCGGCTGAAGCTGCGCACGGCGATGAGGGTGACGACGACAGTGGCGGCAAGGTTCACGAGGATGGCGAGGCCGGCGTTGCCGGGAACGACCTGGCCTTTGACGGTGTCGAGGATGACGAGCAGAGCGTTGATGAGGGGAATGGCGTAGAGGGTGGCGTTGCGGGTGAGGAAGTCCGCGAATTGCAGGGCGACGGCGGGGAGGACGATCAGGATGGTGAGGGGGGCGATGTACGTCTGCGCTTCTTTGAAGGAGCGGGCGAAGATGGCGATGGCGATGAGGATGGCGCTGATGAGCAGGGCGGCGCTGATGAGCATGGCGAGGAGGATGAGGAAGTCGGTGGGGGTGACGCTGAGGGTGCCACCGAACGCAGCGGTGATGTCGGCGCTGCTGCTGGCGCCGTTCACGAGGCGGGCGACGGGGGCGGCGATGGCGAGGCCGATGACGCTGAAGAGGGCGGACATGAGGGCGAAGAGGGTGGTGGCGACGAGTTTGCCGGTGACGACTTCGGTGCGGCGGACTGGGCTGACGAGGAGGGCTTCGAGGGTGCCGCGTTCTTTTTCGCCGGCGGTGCTGTCGATGGCGGTGGCCATGGCGCCGGCGAGGATGAACTGCACCATGAACATGGGGATCAGGAAGGCGAGTTGGCCGCTGCGTTTTTCGGCGGTGGTGCTGGCGTCGATGGTGTCGGTGCGGACGGGGGTGAGCGTGCGTTCGTTGAGGCCGAGCGTGCGGAGTTTCCGGGCGACGAGTTGCTGGTTGTATTGGTCGATGACGGCGCGGATTTTGGTGCTGGCGCCGGTTTCGGCTTTGAGGCTGCCGGTTTTGGTGTAGAGCTTGATGGTGGCGTTCTGGGTGCCGGCTTCGGTGGGGAGGGCGGTGGGGACGCTGATGGCGACGTCGAAGCTGCCGTCCTGAACGGCTTTGAGGGGGTCGGTGACGGGGACGAGGTTGATGCCGGCGCCGATGACGTGGCCTTTGGCGTCGCGGACATCGCTGGTGAGGCGGGCGCGGAGTTCGGGGGGGAGGTGGTCGTGGCCGACGATGCCGACGTTCTGGCGGGTTTGTTGGGCGCCGCCGATGATGCCGCCGAGCAGGGCGGGCATGCCGACGGTGAAGAGCGGAATGAGGAGCAGGGGGATGAGGATGGTGCTGATGAGGGTACGGCGGTCGCGGAGGGTGCTGAGGAGTTCTTTGTAGGTGACCTGCCAGATGAAGGGGAGTCGCATTATTGGGTCTCCTGGGCACGTTGTTGGAGGAGGTGGAAGAAGGCGCGTTCGAGGCCGGTCTGGCCGGTGGCGTGGAGGATGCCGTGGACGGTGTCGAGGGCGAGGAGCTGGCCGCGTTCGATGATGGCGACGCGGTCGGCGACTTCTTCGATTTCGCTCATGACGTGGGTGCTGTACAGGACGAGGCGGCCGGGGGCGCGCATGGCTTGGACGAAGTCGAGGAGGGCGCGGCGGGCGAGGATGTCGAGGCCGCTGGCGGCTTCGTCGAGGATGAGGACGGCGGGGTCGTGAATGACGGCGCGGGCGATGACGATTTTCTGGCGCATGCCGGTGCTGTATTCGGCGGCGCGGCGGTCGAGGGTGTCGTTGAGGTCGAGGGCGGCGTTGAGTTGTTCGATCCGGCTGTCGGCCTGCGTGCGGGTGAGGCCGTAGAGGCCGGCGAAGTAGCGGAGGGTTTCGCGGCCGGTGAGGCGGTCGTAGAGGCCCATGCCGCCGTTGACGACGCCGAGCATGCGGCGGACGCGTTCGGGGTCGCGGGTGATGTCGATGCCGTTGAGGAGGGCGGTGCCGCTGGTAGGGGTGAGGAGGGTGGCGAGGGTGCGCAGGAGGGTGGTTTTGCCGGCGCCGTTGGGGCCGAGCAGGCCGAAGATTTCGCCGTCGTGGGCGGCAAAAGTGACGTCGTGGAGGGCGCGGTGCTGGCCGTAGGTTTTGCTGAGGTGTTGGACGTCGAGCATGTGGGGCCTTTCGGGTTAGTCGTCGGGGGTGAAGATGGCTTCGAGGGGGAGGGCGAAGGTGCGGGCGATGCGGAAGGCGAGGGGGAGGCTGGGGTCGTACCTGCCGGTTTCGAGGGCGTTGACGGTTTGTCGGGAGACGTCGAGGTGGTTGGCGAGGTCGGCCTGGGTCCAGCCGCGTTCGGTGCGCAGGACGCGGATGCGGTTGTTCATGCGCGGGGTCCTGGTGGGGTCATGCGCTGCGGGCGTCGCGGGCGCTGAGCAGGGCGACGCACAGGCCCCAGGTGGTCATGCCGAAGGCGTAGATGATCCAGAGTGGGCAGGTGAAGTGCAGGGCGCTCTGGAAGGTGTAGGTGAGGGCGACGGCGGTCATGGTGATGACGAAGGCGAGGCTGCCGGCGCGTTGGTGGAGGCGCTGGCCGTATTCGTCCATGGTGAGGTAGAGGCGCACGAAGGTGCCGAGCAGGACGAGGATCAGGCCGGTGAGGCCGCCGACGGTGAGGCCGTGGCTGAAGTCGTTGTTGAGGCGGTGGGCGAGGAGGCTGAAGGCGAGGACGAGCAGGGTGACGACGGTGATGCTGAGGAGGCCTTTGGTGAAGGCGCGGGCGGTGCGTTGGTCGCGGGTCATGGGCGGCTCCGGCGTGGGGGCGTCATGTCAACTCTCCTTGGCCCCGAGCGTAAAGGGACATTGACATATAGTCAAGCACACTTGACGTTCCACACGTACGTCCCGCGCGCAACACGACAACAGGCGGGGTCTCCCCCGCCTGCCTGAACGCACCGTCCGGCGTCTTACACGAACTGCTGATCGAGCTGCGGCTGCCCTTCGGGCGCGTCCGGCTCCGCCTGCGGCTGCTCCACCACCGACAGCTCCCCGCTCAGGTCCGACGGCAGCGCCGTCACGTCCGGCTCCGGATGGCTCGCCGCCAGTTCCGCGAAGGACCGCACCAGCCCGCGGAACTGCGCCACGAACTGCGCGTGCTCCGCGCGCGCCTGCGCCAGCACCTGCGTCAGCTCCGCGTGCCGCTGCACGAACGTCCGCTCCAGCAGCGCACGCCGCGCACTGTACCCTTCCTCCAGCTCATGGTGACGCCGCTGGTACGCGCCCTCCAGCTCCGCGAACCGCGAGCGGAACTGCGCTTCAGTGTCGGTCATGCGCGCGCCATGGCGCGCCTCCAGCTCCGTGGCCCGCGCCTCGTGCCGCGCTTCCAGCTCCACGCGCCGCGCCTCAGTCTCGATAAGCAAGCGGTCGCGCGCCTCGTGCGCCTCGCGCAGCAGCAGGTCCGCTTCGCGCTGCGCGTTCACCTTCATGTCGTTGCCGATGCGTTCCGCCGCCACGACCGTCCGCCGCAGCTCGTCCTCGGCCTGGCGGTACATCTCCACCTGACCTTCCAGTTCACGGATGCGCTCGGCCTGGCCCTGCACCTCGTGCAGCAGCGCCTCGAACTGGTCGCTGACGTTCTCCAGGAACGCGCGGACGTCACGGCGCTGGTAGCCGCTCAGCGCGCCCGCGAAGTCCTGATGTCGGATGTCCAGTGGTGTGAGTTTCATTGAAATAACGCCCTCCCCACCCGGACGAGTGTCGCACCGTAACGCACCGCCTCGGGGTAATCGTCGCTCATGCCCATGCTCAGTTCCGACAGGCCCAGATCGTGCGCGCGCGCCTGCGTGTCCGCGAACACCGCGCGCGCCGCTGCCGGGTCGTCATACGGGGCCATGACCATCAATCCACGCACGTTCAGTCCTGTTTGGCGCACCTGATCGTACAACGCCCGCAGGTTTTCCGCCGACACGCCGTGCTTCTGGCGCTCGCCGTTGCTGACCTGCAGCAGCACGTCCGGCGCGCGGCCCCAGGCCTCTGCATGCCGCGCGATCTCCTCGGCCTGCCACGCCACCTCCAGGGTGTGCACGAGCGTGACCGGCGCGAGGTACTTGATCTTGTTGCGCTGCAGCGGCCCAATGAAGTGCCAGTCCTGCCCGGGCAGCGCGCGCGCCTTGTCGCGCAGCTCCTGACCGCGGTTCTCACCGAGCGGGAACGTGCCGTGCTGCAGCACGTGCTCGGTGATCTCCTCCACTGAATGCCCCTTCGTGATGGCCACCAGGCGGGCGCTGCCGGGCGCGCGGCCCGCGGCTTCCTCGGCGGCGCGCAGGCCGCGCAGGACGTCCGGGACGCTCATGCTCGCCCGCGCATGAACACAGGGGCCAATGAACTTGAGAGCGGACTCACGCTCGCATTCTGCCGCGCACATGCCTGCACGGCAAGCGCGCGCCCACGCACATTCAGGCCCAATCAAGAGAACTTCACGTTTCTCAGCGCGCACCCTGCGAGCGTGGCATGCTAGGAGGCTGTATGAGACACCCACTTACCCTTGCCGTCACGGTCGCGCTGGTCGCTGCGCCCCACGCGTACGCGCAGACCACCGCCACCCTCGACGACATCGTCGTGCAGGGCGCCCCCGACCTGCTCGCCAACTACCTGAAGGTCAACCTGAGCACGCAGCCCGGCGCGGCGCTGAGCAGCGTCAACCTGCGTCAGGTCGAACAGGACACGCTCGCCACCGGCTTCTTCAAGACCGCGACCGCCAGCCTCACGACGCAGAACGGCCGTGACGTCCTGGTCATCAACGTCACGCCGAACGCCACCATCAGCAGCGTGACCGTTCAGGGCCTCACATTCTTCCCCGTCGAGGGCTTCAAGGGTGCCCTCGCGGACCGCCTGAACATCGCCGAGGGCGCGACCCTCAACACCGCGCGCATCGAGCAGAGCAAGGAGCTCCTCGCGCAGAACTACCGCGCGGAGAACTTCCCGTTCACGCCGAACATCAGCGCCGAGGTGAAAACCGACAAGGACGGCAAGGTCAGCGTCACGTACGTCGTCGACGAGACCGCGCCGGTCAGCCGCGTCGAGGTGAGCGGCAACACCCTGCTGCCGCAGGACGTCATCCGCGACACCTTCAAACCGCTGGTGGACAACAAGCGCTTCACGATCGAGTCGTACCGCGCGGTCCTCGACACGCTCGGCCGCGCGTACAGCGACCGCGGGTTCGCGTTCCGCCCCGAGAACGTCCAGGCGAACCTCGACGCGGGCGTCCTGAAGGTCACGCTCGTCGAGCCGATCGTCACGAACATCGACACGTCCGCGCTCGGCACCGTGAACGTCGCCTTGAAGACCAAGGCCGGCGCGGCCCTGAACTTCAACAACCTCAACGACGACGTGCGCGCCCTCTCGAACGCCACCGGCAAGGCCGTCGGCTGGGAAGCCGCGCCCGAGAACAACAACCCGGGCCGCGTCGTGGTGCGTTTCGCCGCCGCGAACACCCTCAGCGGCCCCGTGCAGCAGATTCAGGTGAGCGGCAACACGGTCGTGCCCACCGCCGACATCCTCGCCGTCGTGAAAACCAAGGTTGGGGACACCGCCGCGCCGCAACTGGTGCAGCAGGACTTCTACGCCATCCAGAAGCTCTACAACGACCGCGGCTACGAGATTGCCGCGACGCCCGACGCGATCGCGTTCGAGAACGGCACGCTCACCTTCAACCTGCGTGAAGTGCGCATTGCGAAGTACGAGCTGCAGTGGGCGGACAACAAGGCCCTCACGGGCGAGCGCGTCATCACGCGCGAGCTGCCGAAGACCGGTACGCTCTTCAACGATAAGAGCTTCCGCGGCGGCATTGAGACGCTCCAGCGCCTTGACTACCTCAAGGTCACGAACGTCCAGACGCGCAGCGACAACCCCGAGCGTCCGCAGGACCTCACGGTCGTCCTGAGCCTCGCGGGCGAGACGGCGGGCATTCCGGTTACGGCCAGCCTCACGTACGACACGCTCGTCGGCTTCGGCGGGGAACTGGGGTACAGCACCGGTAACTTCCTCGGGACCGGCAACGGCTTCGGCGCGTCCGTGGGGGCGAACCAGAACGACGCCGGACAGGTGTGGAGCGGCAACATCAACTACACCATCCCGTGGATCGACATCGATTTCCTCGACTTCCGCGAGAAGCGCACGGGCGTGAGCTTCAACGCCAGCAGCAGCGCCGTCGGCAACCAGGCGCTCACCGGCAAGGTCGTCAAGAAGGACGCGAACGGCAATGAACTGAAGAACGCGGACGGCACCCCGCAGATTCAGGACAGCGCCGACACGGGCCGCGACTACACGGTACGCAACACCGGCTTCGGCATTTCGCTCGGGCGGAACATCAACCAGTTCCTGAACGCGCGCGTAGGCGTGTCCACCAGCTACAGCACGTACTACCTGGAGCCCGTCAAAGACGGCGACAAGCCCGTGAAGGACTCCACCTTCGACTACACCAAGGACGAGCAGGCGACCACGCTGCTGCCGAAGAGCGGCGTGACGACGTACACCAGCGGCGCGCTCAGCTTCGACAACACCGACCGGTTCGACGCGCCCAGCAGTGGCGTGCGCGCGGACGCCAGCGCCGGCTTCGGCGTGGGCCGCAGTGGGAACGACAACTTGCGCTGGACGCAGCTTGAAGGCGGCGCGCGCACCTACTTCGGGTTCGGACGGGCCATGGAAGGCGGCGGGAAGCAGCACGTCTTCGCGGTGCGCCTGAACGCCGGCACGATCCTCGGCCAGCCGGGCTCCGGCACCCGCTTCTCGATCGGGTCGAGCACGCCGAACTTCGCGTACGAGCTGCGCGGGTACGAGCCGGGGTCCATCACGGGCCGCAACTACTTCACGGCGAGCGCCGAGTACCGGTACGACTTTGGGCTGCGTGCGGGCTTCGCGCAGGGTCTGTACGGCGTGGCCTTCGTGGACGCCGGGGACGCCTGGACGCCCGGCGACGCCAGCAACGCCTTCAACGTCAACGTCGGCTACGGCGCGGGCGTGCAGCTGAACCTGAACCTCGGCCTGAACCTGCGCTTCGACTACGGGTTCAGCCCCGTGAACAACCGCGGCAAGTTCGCGTTCCGCATCGGCAACTTCTGGTGATGTCGGTGGGGGCCACGCGCCCCCACAGCAGCGAGGCGCCCCGGGTTCCCGGGGCGCCTCGCTGCTGGCGTGTGGTTCAGCGGGGCGTGTAGACGGGGCGCAGGAGACGCGCGAAGTCGAGCGGGAGGCTGACGGTGCGGCCGGGCACGCGCAGGCGGTACGCACGGGCGCGCGCATCGTACGCGGGGGCCGCGTCGGGCAGCAGGGTGAGCGCGGCGAGCGGAACGTACGCGCGGCCGTCGATGGAGCGGACGGTGAGTGTCACGGGACGCCCAGCGAATTCCAGGGTGGTGGTGACGGACGTGGTGACGCGCACGCGCGCGCCGAGGGCCTCCACGAGGTCCGTGAGCGGCAGGTACACCTGGCCGTCGCGGACGAGCGCTGCGCGGCCCGCGCGGGTGGCGGCGGCCACCGGGTCAACCGCGGGGGTCGGCGTGGTGGGCCGCGGCGCGGGGGTCGTGGCGGTGCCGCCCGGGGTGGGGCGCGGCGCGGGCGTGGTGGGCGTGGGCGCTGGGGTGGTGGGGCGCGCGGCAGCCTGCGCGGCCTGCGTGCGGCTGCGGCGGTTCGTCGCTTCGGTGGCGGTGAGCGTGCGGCCCCAGCCGCTGGGGACGCTGCGGTAGAAGCTCCACTCACCCGTGGCGATGGGTGCTTGGCGCTGGATGGCGCTGAGCTGCCCGTCGTTCGTGCTGAAGTACCACGTGCCGGCGTCACTGACGGCGACGGTCGTGTCGATGCGTTTGCCGGTCTTGATGGTCCACTGCCCGCGCCCGCTCGCGTTGATGGCGTGCAGGGTGCCCTGCAGGTCACCCACGAGGACGTCGCCGTTCGTGAGTTCCACGGCGGGCGCCGCGACGGGCGCGCCCGTCTTGTAGGTCCATTCGACGGCGCCGTTCTTGTCGATGGCGTACACGTTGCCATCGTAGCTGCCGACGACGATCAGGCCGGTGCTGGTGATGATCGGGCTGGCGTTCACGAAGAGGTTTGCGGGGACGCGCCAGCGAAGCTGACCGTTCGCGTCGACAGCGTAGATGTTGCGGTCGCTGGACCCGAAATACACGTTGCCCTGGGCGTCCACGGCGGGGCTGCTGAAGATGAAGGAGTTCGCGCGGAACGCCCACTTGCGCCCGCCGGCGGGCGTGAGGGCGTACAGCTGGTTGTCCTGCGCGCCGAAGTAGATGGTGCCGTCCGCCGCGACGGTGGGGCTGCTGTAGATGCCGCCGCCGGCCTTGAAGCTCCACAGGGGCTGGCCAGTGCTGCTGAGCGCCCAGAGGGTGCCGCTGCTGCTGGCCGCGAGGACGCTGCCGTCGGCGCGCAGGGCGGGGCTGGCGACGATGTCGCCGTCGAGTTTCACGCGCCAGTCGACCTGTCCGGCGGCGTTCAGCTGAATGAGGTAGTCGTCGTACGCGCCGATGATGACCTTCCCGGCAGGCGTGATGATGGGCTGCGCGCGGCCGACGTCGCCGAGCGCGAAGTTCCATTTTTCCTTGCCGTTCGCGTCGGTGCGGTGGGCGCGGGCGTCCGTGCCGATGTACACCAGGTCGCCGTTTTCAGCGATGCTGATGGAGCCGAGGACCTTGAGGTTTTTGAGCCAGGCCACTTGCGGGGCGGTGGCGGCGGTGGCGGAGCCGAGCAGCAGCGCCAGCGCCAGGGTGAGTTGCTTCTTCATGCTCTTCGGATTGTGCCGCATGTTCATGAAAAACCATGCGTGTTTTGTGACCGTGTGCTGGTGCGGCGCGGACGGGTCTGGGCGGGTGCTGTAAGGGACCCGAATCTGAAGGTGGGCGTCAGCCCCGGTGATGTTCTCCTCATGTGCGGCGAATGACCTTTACGAAGCCTTAAAGGACTCATGAGACGCTCTCCACGATGGTGGACGCGCGCCCAGACAGGCTCTTAAGATGCGAGTCGATATGAAAAAGGTTCTCATTCTGACGGCGCTCCTCGGCATGGCTCCCCTCGCTTCGGCGCAGGAGTCGACCACGACCACCACTGAAACCACCACCCAGACCGACACGGGCACCACCACCGACACCACCCAGACCGACACCAGCACCACGACGGACACCACCCAGACCGACACCAGCACGACCACGGACACGAGCACCACCACCGACACGGGCACGAACACCGAAGCGCAGGCGCCCACCATGACGCCCGCCGAGTCCTACGCCCGCGCGCAGGAGCTGGCCGTGCAGGCCGACGTGGCCTACCCGCAGGCCTTCTACGACCGTACCCTCTGGAAGGCGGCCGTGGACAACGCCTACATGGCGAGCGCCGGCGACACCAGCAACCGCGACTACGCCGCGTACCTCGCGCAGCTCTACACCAAGACCCAGTGGTGGATCAACGCGTACAACGCCTGGACGCGCCTCGGCACCCTGAGCGATCAGGAGAAGCAGTGGGCCGCGCTGAGCGCCGCGAAACTCGCGTACATCGCGCTGCAGCGTGGCGACAAGGCCACCGCGCGCACGTACGTGACGCAGGGCATGAGCTGGGCGAACACCCAGAGCCTCAGCGACCTGATGAAGCGCCTCTAAGCGAGACACTGAACCGAAGGGAGGCCCCGCCAGTCGGCGGGGCCTCCCCTGTTGGCCTGCTCAGCCTTCGACCTTCTGGACGTTGCTGCCCGCCACGCTTTTCGTGACGAGGAACCGCGCGGGAAGGCGCTCACTGAGGCTATCGACGTGCGTGATGACGCCCACCATGCGGCCCTGCGTGCGCAGGTTCTCCAGGGCGCCCGCCACGGCGTCCAGGGCCTGCGGGTCAAGCGTGCCGAAGCCCTCGTCGAGGAACAGGGCGCCCAGCACCCGCGTGCCCGCGAGGTAATCGCTCAGGGCGATGGCGAGGGCGAGGCTCGCGAGGAACGTTTCACCGCCGGACAGGGTTTTCACGCCGCGCGTCTCACCGGCGTTCCAGAGGTCCTGCACGCTGTACTCGGTACCGTCGAGCACCAGGCGGTAGCGGCCGTCGCTGATCTCGAACAGCAGTTCCCCGGCGCGGGCGAGCAGCTGTTGCTCGACTTCCTGCAGCAGGTACTGCTGGAACTCGTTGGTTTTCAGGGCGTTCGTAAGGGCCGTCCAGGTGTCGAGGTCGCGGGACAGGCGCGCCGCTTCGCGCTCCAGGTCGCGTTTGCGGGCGAGTTTCTCGCGGCCCGCTCGGACCTGCTCGCCAAGGGCGCCGGCGCGTTCGCGGACGGCGCGGATGCGGCCGTCGAGGTCCGCGAGGTCCCGTTCGAGCTGCCGCAGGTGGGCCGGGTCGAAGGGCGCGTCGCCGAGTTTGCCGAGCAGGTCGCGTTCCTCGGCGTGTAGGCGCTCGAGGTCGGCGGCGTGCGTGCGGGCGGCGCCCTCGAGGCGCGTGATTTCGGCGTCGGGGAGGGCGGTGGCGCGGGCGGCGTCGGCGGTGAGGTTCAGGCGAGTGAGGGCGGCGGTGGCGTCGTGGTGCACGTGCGCACGTTCGGCCTCGCGGTCACCGAGGGTGACGCGGGCGGCGTCGAGCGTGGCGGTGGCCGTCGCGGTGGCCGTCTGCGCCGCGCTGAGGTCCGCGCGGGCGGCGTCCAAGGCGGTGCGCGCGCCGGCAATCTGGTTCAGGAGGGCGCGGCGAGCCCCGGCGGGGTCACCGCCGGCCGCGCGCACGGTGCGGGCGAGGCCGGTCAGGATGCGGCGGGCGTCGTCGTGCGGGTCGCCGGTGAGGGTGGCGGCCTGCTGCTGCGCTTCGCGTTCGCGGGCGTCCACGGCGGCAGTCCAGTCGGTGTATTCGGCGTGTTCGCGTTTGAGGCGTGCGTCGCGTTCGCGGGTGCCGGCGCGCAGGTCCGCGAAGCGTTCGCGCAGGCGGTCGCGGGTGGCTTCGAGGGCGCTCACCTCGGCAGTGAGCGCGCCGAGGTCCTCCAGGGGACCGCTGGGGAGTGCGCGGACCGTCTGTTCGCACAGCGGGCACGGCTGGCCGACGTGCAGGTGCGCGCGGTGCGCGGCGAGGCCAGCGCGTTCGCGCGCGGCGAGCAGACGGGCCTGCGCCGCGTCCAGTGCGCCCTTGACGCGCACGCCCTCGTCCTTGACGCGTTCGAGTTCCGCGAGCTGCTGCGCCTGCAGGGCCTCTTCGGTCTGCAGGCGGGTCGCCTGCGCGTTCAGGCCGGCGCGTTCGGCGGTGATTTCGGTGCGTTCGCGCTTGAGGACGTCGAGGCGCGTGGCGGCGTCGCGGGCGCGCAGGTACGCGTCCTCGTCCCACGCGAGGGGGTGCGTGTGGGTGAGGTCGGGGGTGCCGCCGTACTGGCGGAGCAGGCGCGCGTCGCGTTCGGCGTCGCGCAGGGCGTCCGCGCGCGCTTCCCATTCGGGAATGAGGTTCGCGGCGCCGTCCGCGCGCTGGAAGGCGTCCTGCGCGGCGGTGAGCTGCGCGGCGGCGCGCTGCGCTTCGGCGGTGCGCGCTTCGACGGCCTGCCCGGCGCGGCGGACGCCCTCTTCGGCGCGGGCGAGGGTGTCGAGGAGCGGCAGGAGCCCGGCGACGCTGCGGGCGCGTTCGGCGCGCTGCGCGCCGGCCTGCACGTCCGGCGTGCGGGTGCGGAGGTCGCGGAGGCGCGCGCGGGCGCGGTTTAGGTCGGCGTGCCAGCCTTCGCGGGTGCGTTCGTGCGCGAGGGTGGCGTTCAGGCGCTCGCGGTCCTGCCCGAGGCGTTCGGCGTCGGCGAGGGCGGCGTCGCGTTCGGCGTCCCACGCGGCGATCACGTCGTCGCTGAGGTCGCGGTACTCGCCGTCGAGGAGGGCGTTGCGGGCGGCGAGTTCGTGCGCGAGGCCGCTGCGTTTCGCGCCGGCGTATTCGGCCATGCGGCGCACGTGCTCCATGTTCATGAGCGCGCCGAGCAGTTCCTGGCGTTCGCGGCCGCTGCCGCGCAGGAAGCGGTCGAACTGCCCCTGCGGGAGCAGGATCGCGCGGGTGAACGCGTCGTAGTCGAGGCCGACGGCGCGGGTGATGTGCTCCTGAATCTGCGCCTTCTTGTTTTCGGCGAGGCTGACGAAGCGGCCGTCGACGAGGCGTTCGAAGCGCACCTCGCGTTCGGCCTGCTTGCGGCCGTGCGTGCGGGCGACGCGGTACGTTTCGCCACCGGATTCGAACTCGAAGCTGACGGCGAGGCCGCGCTCACCCTGGCTGATGAGGGCGTCGAGGCCGCGCGCGCCGAGGCGGGGCGTGCTGCCGTACAGCGCGAACGTCATGGCGTCCAGCAGGGCGCTTTTGCCGCTGCCGGTCTGGCCCTGGATGGCGTAGAGTTCCATGTCGCTGAAGTCCACGTCGGCGTGCTGGCGGAAGGGCATGAAGCCCTGCACGGTGAGGCGCAGCGGTCTCATGCGCTCACCGCCTCGTCCTCGCCGGGCTGCGCGGCGGCGTCCGCTTCGCGGAAGGCGTCGAGCAGGGCGGGCGGCACGGCGCCCTTGCGGGCTTCGTAGTAGCGGGTGAAGAGTTCGGTCATGCTGACGCCCTCGCGGGCGCTGGGGGCGGCGCCGGTGCCTTCGCCTACGCGTTCGAGGTCCACGGCGATGGCGTTCGGCGTGGCGCGCAGCACGCGGTCTTTCAGGCCGGGCATGGCGGTGCCGCCGGGCGCCTCGATGATGACCTTCACGAGGCCGCCGAAGCCCTGCACGCTTTCGAGTTTCCGGTCGAGGGTGTCGAGGGTGGCGCGCACCGTGCGGAGTTCACGGCCGGCGCTGAGCGGGAGGGCGTGGACGCGGGCGGGGCGGCCGGGTTCGACCTCCACGAGGTTCACCTGTTTGCGCTCGCCGGCCTCGCCGAAGTCGAGCTGGATGACGCTGCCGGGGTAGTACGCGGGGGGGGCTTCGCCGGGCTGCTGGGCTTTGTGGACGTGGCCGAGGGCGACGTACTGGGCGCTGGCGGGGAGTTGTAGTGGGGAGATGGTGTAGGCGTTGGTGAGATCGAACAGGAAGCTGCGTTCGCTGCCGCTGGGGGTGCTGCCGTCCAGGGTGGCGTGCATCATGAGCATGTTGACGGTGTCGCCGCGGAAGCCGCGTTCGAGTTGCCGCAGGAAGAAGTTGATGCCTTCGCGGTAGCGTTGACGCCACGCGCCGACGTCCTGGCCGAGCAGGTCGGCGCTGCGGATCAGGCGGCGTTCGCTGAGGTACGGGAGGGCGCCGACGGTGAGGGTGGTGCCGTCGCGGGCGGTGATGGTGCGGACGAGCGCCTGGGGGTTGGTGCCGACCTGGGCGACCATCTGTACGCCGACCCAGCCGAGCAGGCCGCTGAGGCTGGCGAGGCGGTTGGCGCTGTCGTGGTTGCCGGCGATGACGATGCTGGGGATGCCGGCGTCGCGCAGGGCGAGGAAGAACTGGAAGATGGCGGCTTCGGCGTCGGCGCTGGGGTTGACGCTGTCGAAGAGGTCGCCGCTGACGAGGACGGCGTCGGCGCGTTCGGTGCGGGCGAGGTCGGCGATTTCGGTGAGAGCGGCGTGGATTTCGGGGGTCCGGTCCACGCCGCGCAGGGTGCGGCCTGCGTGGAAGTCGGCGGTGTGAAGGACGCGCATTGTTGTTGAGGGTAGCATTTCGCCCTGGGCGAAGACTGAGGCCTGCATTCCTCCGAAGTCTTTGACATTTTTACGCTATTGGCGTACAATTGTGGTGTAGGTTTCAAGGTGTTCAGGCTCCCTTTTCGCCCCGGAGGTCCCGCATGGTCCACCCCACCCCCCTCTACCGCCACGGCGACACGCTCGTCGCCCCCACCACGGGCGTGCCCGAAGGGGCCACCCGCCGCGCCGACCTCCACCTCTCCCCCGCCCCGCACCCCGGCGCCGGCCCCCACATCCAAGAACTCGGCGCCGCCCACCTGTTCGAACACGGCGGCGCCCTGTACCTGCAGGTCACCGCCCCCCACGCCACCCTGGTGGACGCGCACCACCGCTCCATGCGCCTCCCCGGCGGCACGTACCACGTCTGGACGCAGCGCGCCGACCCCACCGCGCGCCCCCACGTCCTCCTCGACTGAACCCCACTATCCCACGCCCGACCAGCGCTGCCCGCGCCCGGAGGTTCCGCGTGTTCCGCATCACGTCCCGCCCCAGCCTCACCCCACGCGAGCCGCGCCCCGCCCCCACTGCCCCCCACGCCCCCTGCACGCCCGCGCAGGCACGCACGCTGATCCTCACGGGCCGCGCCCCCGACGACCTGCGCGTCGACGGCGCACTCGACCTCTCCGGCACCGCGCGCCTCCACGAGCTGCCGCGCACCCTGGAATGCACGCACCTGAACGTCAGCGACTGCCCGAACCTCACGGTGTTCCCGGACGTCCTGCGCGCCGCGAGCGTGAACGCCGCCCGCACCGGCGCGCGCGAACTGCACGGCGACTGGCTGGTGCGCGGCCCTGTGGACCTGCGCGGGCACACGCACCTCACGCGCCTGCCGGAACGCCTCACGGCCACCAGCCTGAACGTCAGCGACTGCCCGAACCTGCACGCCCTACCGGACGGCACGCACCTCAGCGGCCCCATCGACGTGGCCGGCAGTGGCCTCAGCGGCCTCCCGCGCGGCCTGCGCGCCCCCCTGCACTGGCGCGGCACGCCCATCGACGCGCGCGCCGCGTTCCACCCGGATGAGCTGCGCGCCGCCGACATCCTCCACACCCGCAACGTCACGCGCCGCCGCGTCCTGCTCGACCGCTTCGGCCTGGACCGGTTCGTGCGCGAGGTCGGCGGCCTGATCATGGACCGGGACCGCGACGCGGGCGGCGAACGCCAACTGATCATGATTCCTCTCGACAACGACGAACCGATCATCGCCGTGAAGGTCCACTGCCCGTCCACCGGGCACGCCTACGTCCTGCGCGTCCCACCGCACATCCGCACGTGCCGCCGCGCCGCCGCGTGGCTCGCCGGGTTCGAGCACGAACGCGACTACCGCCCCGTGCAGGAAGCCTGAGCCTCCCGCCAATTTCCCAAGTTCGCGCGCCAAGCACCGCGCGAGCGTCTACCTTGACAGCACCGCGCAGCGCTCCGGCGCTGCCGACCCAGGAGGCCCCCATGCAGATCACCGCCACGCCCGCCACGCCCGTCGTCCTCGAAGGGACGCCCGCCCCCACCGACCTGCTCCTGCGCTTCCGCGAGGACGTCCCGAACGCCACGCGCCGCCCCCTGAACGTCGCGCTCGTCATCGACCGCAGCGGCAGCATGGCCGGCTCGCCCCTCCGGTACGCCCTGAAGGCCGCCGCGGACTTCGTGGACCGCCTCACCGAAACGGACGTGCTGTCCATCGTCGTGTACGACGACGACGTGGACACCCTGCTGGACGCGCAGCCCGTGCGCGACAAGGCCGCCATCAAGGACCTCCTGAAGGGCGTCCGCGCCGGCGGCATCACGAACCTCAGCGGCGGCTGGCTGCGCGGCTGCGAACTCGTCGCGGGCGCGCGCCGCGCCGACGCCGTGAACCGCGTGCTGCTGCTCACGGACGGACAGGCGAACCACGGCGTCACCGACACCGGCGTCCTCATCAAGACCGCCGCGAGCAAGGCCGAGGCGGGCGTGAGCACCACCACCCTCGGGTTCGGCAGTTCCTTCGAGGAGGACCTGCTGATCGGCATGGCGCGCGCGTCCGGCGGGAACTTCTACTTCATTCAGAGCATGGACGACGCCGCGGACGTGTTCGGCATTGAGCTCGACACCATGAAGGCCGTTGCCGCGCAGAACCTCACGGTCACGCTGACGCCCGCGCCCGGCGTGCAGATCGCGGACATCCTCAGCCTCGCCCGCACGGACACCGGCGCGGACGGCCGCGTTACCCTGCACCTCGGCGACGTATACGAGAACGAGGACAAACTCCTCGGCGTGCAACTGCACGTGTCGGCGCTCGCCGCGGGCACCCACGACCTGCTGCACGTCACGTACCGCGCGGACGCCATCCGCGACGGCCAGATCGAGACGCTCACGGGCGAACTGCCCCTGCAGGCGACCGCCGCCGGCATCGAGGCGGTCGCCGCCGCCGGCGCGGGCAACACCCTGGACCTCGCGCGGCTGCGCATCGCGCGCGACAAGGAACGCGCCGTGGACCTCGCGGACGCCGGGCAGCACGCGGACGCCGCCGAACTGCTGCGCGCCCTGACGGCCAGCCTGACCGCGCGCGGCCTGCACGAGCACTTCGAGATCGCCGAGGAAATCGACCAGCTCACGCACTACGCGGACCGCCTCGCCCGCCGCACGCTCGGCAACGCGGACCGCAAGGAACTCCGCGATCAGGCGTTCCAGGGGCGCCGCGCGCGTGCGGACCTCAGCGGCCGCGGCGTGACCGTGGACGACGCGGCGCGCGCCCTGCCGGTTGTGAGCGACGTCGGCAGCGGCGTGGAACTCGTGTGCTTCCGCGAAGGCGGGAAGCTGCGCGTGAAGGTCATCACGCCCGGCCACGACGAGACGCTGAACGTGCAGTTCCCCCGCACGATCCGCGCGGAAGGCGCGCACTACGTCGTGGAGTCGCTGGAACGCAGCCTGGACGGCAGCTTCTACCGCGCGCGCGGGCAGATCACGCGCCTCGTGCGCCCCGGCGAGAGCGACCCGCTCGCGTCGTTCACGCGCGGCAGCGTCAGCAGCGCCCCGCGCGCCGTGAAGGCCCCCACCACCCTCGCGGACCTGGAGGAGACGGACACCGTCGGGTCCGGCGTCCTGATCCAGTGCGTGAAGGACAAAGGCAAGCTGCGCGCGCGCGTCGTGAGTGACGGGTACGACCCGAACTGGAACATGCGCTTCCCGCGCGGCATCCGCCAGGAAGGCACGCTGTTCGTGGTGGACACCGTCAACACCGGGCCGGACGGCAAATCGTACATCGCGTCGGGGAACATCCGCCGCTTCCAGCAACCGCAGTAACCACAAAGGCAGGAGGGCCGGGCGCGTGCGCCCGGCCCTCCTGCCACGGCTTACTCGTGGTTGGTTTCGGTGATGGCCGGCTGCGTGTCGTTCGCGGCGACGTCCAGGCGCGGCAGGGCCACGCCCGCGCCGTTCACGTCGGTGTTCGGGTCGTTCGGGTTCACGTACCCGAACGTCGCGCGGATGTTCGCCCAGTCGTTGTAGTCGTTCAGGCTGTACGTGCCGGTCGAAACGTACCCGTCGCCGTTCACGTCCGCACGGACGTTCGTGTTCACGTACCCGTTGTTGTTCCAGTCGATCCAGGCGGCGCCGCGGTTGATGCCGTTGTTCTCGTTTACGGCGCCCTCGTCGATGCGTCCGCCCTGCCCGTACGAGTAGTCCATTTTGAAGCTGGTCATGCACGGGTCGTTGTACGTGAGGGCCGAGCAGCTGCCGAGGCGCTGCTTGGCGCGCTCCCACACGCGGTCCGGCGTGTCGTCCAGGCCCGCGAGCTGGTAGGTGTAGTTCATGATGCTGTAGTAGTTGGGTTTGTTGTTGGTGTTCTCGAACCCGCCGTGGCGGAGGTTCAGGGTGTGCCCGAACTCGTGCATGATCGTGGACCCCTGCTGGTTCGCCACCTGCGTGAGGCTCGCGTACGACCAGCCGCCCATGGTCACGACGAAGTCGTTCCCGGCGATTTCCGCGACGCCGCTGCTGCCGTTCGAGCCGTTGGACTGCTGGGAGTTGCCGATCACGCCGTACCGGAACAGGTTCAGGCGGTTCAGGCTGAAGTTGTTCCGGGTGGACCCGTCGCTGTAGCGGGTCGTGCCGTACTTGTAATTCAGGATGCCCCCACAGCTCGACGACGCGAACCCGATGCTGATGCACGCGCTGTACCCGAGCTGGTTGCCGCCGCCGAGGTTGTAGTTCTCGGGTGAGAACCCGGCGCTGAAGGCGTACCCGGCGTCCACGTGCAGCGCGTACCCGGCGACGCGGAACGCGTTGACCATCTTGTCGATGCCCGCGCGTTGCGGCTGGATGAACGCCGACGACGAGTTCATCCAGTCGAGTTCCAGGAAGATGTCGCGCTGGTTCACGCGGGCGCCCAGGTTGTACACGTAGATGCCGTTGTACGGGCCGGACGTGGCCGTCTCGTACGTGTCCGGGATGCCGTCGTTGTCAGTGTCGCCGGTGGCGAGCGGCGCGAGGCCCTGCGCGGCGGCGCTGCTGAGGGCGTCGTTGTTGGGCGCGCCGGGGCTGGGGGCGAGCGTCTGCGTCCACTGGTCGGCGCTGCTGGCCCCCAGGGCCGAGCGGAGGGCGTCGGGGGTGCGCGCGACGGAGCTGACGGCGGACGCGCCCACGCGGGCAACCCGCACGGTACCGGCGCTGCTGGCGCTCAGACCCTCGTTGAACTGCAGGGTGTCCTGCACGGCCTCGCCGCGCAGGAGCTGCACGGTGGCGTGGTCCTGCCAGGCGGGCAGGTGGTCCGCGTCGCCGATGAACACGGCCTGGGGGCCGTTCTGCGCATTCGGGTCGAGGCGGCCGGTCACGAGGACGTACGCGCCAGGCGCGAGCGTCTGGTCGGGCAGCGCGAAGGTCCGGGGGGCGGTGGCGCCGTTCGTGGTGCGGGCGGGGGCGCGCAGGGCGTAGTCGCGGAGGTTCAGGGGCTCGCCGGTGCCGTTGTAGAGTTCCACCCAGCCGCTCGCGTCCGGGCGGGCGTTCAGGCTGACTTCGGTGAGGTTCAGGCGGCCCGTGCGGGGGCCTTCGGCGTGGTACGTGAGGGTGCGGTCGCCGTCGCGCAGGCGGTAGTCGCCGGGCATGGTGGCGTTCACGCGCGCGCCGCGCTCGTCGCGGGTGAGCTGCACGTACGCGTACTGGTCGGGCGTGCCGGCGAACGTCCAGGTGCCGGCGGGCAGCGCGGCGGCGGTGCCGGTCGTGCCGGCGACGGTCGTGGGGATGGGGGCGGTGGTGGTGGTCTGGCAGGCGGCGAGCAGCAGGGTGAGGGCCAGACCGATGGGCAGTTGACGGGTGAGCATGGGGCCTCCTGAGGGGCGCATGACGGGCGCGACCACGGGCCTGCGGCGCGTGGAGAGCGGGGCGTGGATGTTCGTCCGGCCGGGCGGCAGGCCCGGCGCGGTGGGTCAGTGGGGGTGACGCTGACTGTACGCGGTGGGCGTTTAGTGCGCGTTTAGTGTGCGTTCTACATGAACCTGGAGGCGGCTCTGACCGGTCTGGCGCTCGCCCACGCCCGGCAAGCGCCGTCGGTCCTCAGGGCCAGCCGCTGGGGTCCCACGCAGCCTGCAGTTCGGCGTTCACCTGTTCCGCCCACCACGATCCGCTGCCCGGCAGGAACAGCCGCCCACCCAGCGCGCGCCGCCCGGCGCGCACCTCCGCCACGTCCCATACGATCCGCAGGGACGTTTCCAGGCGGTACTCGCGGCTGGCCGCGTCGTAAAGGACGCGCACCTGCGGAAGGCGCTGCGCGACCTCGTGCCGCACCTGATGGAAGTAGTTGCGGGCCGCGCGGGGGGACATCTCCCCGAACACGTCGGCGAGCAGCACGTTCAGGGGCACCGCGCCGTGTTCCGTCAGGTACGCCAGCACCTCCAGCGCGCGCCGCATCGGGATGTGCACGGCGTGGCCTGCGAGGTGCAGGCGTTCCGCGCCCAGGGTCGTGAGTTCCAGCACGGGCCGCTCCGGCCCCAGCCCTTCGAGGGTGCCGGCGAGGACCGCGCGCAGTTCGGGCAGCAGCGGAAACTCGCGGTCCAGGAAGCGTGGGTTGCGCAGGCGCGCGCACAGCGCCCGCAGGGCCGTGACGGTGGCGCCCAGGCGGGCCGCGTCGCCGCGGCAGCGGTACAGTTCGCACTGGTGCAGCAGCGCCACCCCGGCGTCCAGGGGCAGATCGATGTGGGCGTGCACGTCGTGCGCGCGGGTCAGCAGGTCCTCAATGGTCGCGTCGGGCGGCGCGCCGAGGCGCAGCAGGCAGGCGGCGCGGCGCAGGGCGAACCCGGCGTGGTGCTCCTTGGAGGGCAGCGTGCGCAGCAGCTCCTCGGCGCGCAGCAGGGCGGCCTCGCAGGCGGGGGCGTCGCCGGCGTGGGCGCGCAGGGACGCGAGGGTCAGGCGCGCCCAGAATTCGAGGTCGCGGTGCACCTGTTCGAACGCGGCGGACGCCACGAGCTGCATTTCTCGTTCTGCGCGGTCGAGGTCCCCGATGGCCAGGAAGTAGCGTCCCCAGCTGTAGCGCGTGCGGTACTGCTGGCACGCGCCGCGCGCCGCGCCGAGTTTCAGGAGGTGGTCGAGCGCGTCGTCCCAGCGGGCGAGGTGCAGGGCGCCTTCCACGAGGATGGCGTGCAGGTATGGAGCGCCGCTGCTGCCGTCGGTGACGCGGGCGAGCGCCTGCCTGAGCGTGAGGTGCGCGCCGTGCGCGTCGCCGGTGTACAGCTGGAATTCGCCAACCTGCCCGAGAACCATGGGGGCGTAGCAGGCGATCTCGTCGGGCGCGGCACGCTGCAGGGCGTCCCAGGCGCGTTCGGCGTGATCGAGGCCCAGGCGGTACGAGCGGCTGAAGGCGAGCGTGCGGGCGCGGGTGCGCCACCAGACGGCCTCGTCGAGCGGCGTGAGGCGTTCGGGTCGTTCGGCGTCGAGGGTGCGGAGGGCGTCGTCGGGGCGGCCGAGGAACAGCAGGATGCGGGCCAGTTCGGCGCGGGCGCCGGGGGCGTCCGCGCCGACGGGCGCGCGGATAAGGTCGTGGGCGCGGTGCTCCTCGCGGAGCAGCATCAGGGCGCGCACGGCCCAGACGGTGTCGGCGGGCGCGGGGGCGTGCAGGTGGGTGTAGGCGGCCCAGGCGCGCGGCGGGTCGCCGCGCAGCACCGCTGCGCGCACCTCGGCGGACGCGGGCGTCGGGGGGGCGGGGGGGCGGCCGCCGGACATGGACGCGCTCATGCGCTGCGCGGGGCGGGGTGTACGGTTCCGCCGGGGTGGAGGCGTACGGGGACGCGCACGCCGCGCGGCGCTTCGTGGCGCAGGGCTTCGAGCACGAGCGTGAGCGCTTCGGCGGCGATGCGGGGGATGTCCTGCACGACGGTGCTGAGCGCGCGGTCCAGGGGCAGTTCGGGCAGGCCGTCGAAGCCCATGACGCTGACGTCCTCGGGGACGCGCACGCCCAGGTCCGCGAGGGCGACGATGGCCCCGGCCGCCAGTTCGTCGCCGACGGCGAACAGGCCGGAGAAGCGCGCGCCGCCCTCCCAGGCCTGGCGGACGGCGCGGTAGCCGCCGAGCATGCTGAAGCCGCCGGGCAGCAGGGTGGTGTGGGCCCTGGCCTCGCGGGCGGCGGCTTCGAAGCCGGCGCGGCGCGCGCGTTGCACCTGGCTGGGGCCGTCGCCGAGCAGGGCGAGGCGGCGGTGCCCGGCGAGCGTGAGGTGCTGCGTGGCGAGGTACGCGCCGGGCGTGTCGTCCGGCGCGACCCAGCTGCCGCCGGGGTGGTGGCCGACGACGACGGCGGGCACGCCACGCGCGCGGAGCAGGGGGACGCGTGGGTCGTCGTCGAGGACGTGCAGGAGCAGCATGGCGCTCGGGAAGCGTTGGAGGCCGCGCAGGTCGTCGCTGAACGTGAGCAGTTGGAGGCCTTTGGTGGCGACGGCGCGTTCGAGCGCGCGGGCGAACGGGACGCTGTACGGCCTGAGCGTGAGGTGGCTGGACACGCCGAGGGTGCGACCGGTGCGCCACGAGAGGTGGCGGGCGGCGGGGTCGGGAGCGTACCCGAGGTCGTTCATGACGGCGTGGACGCGGTCGCGCGTGCGGGCGGCGACGTTGCTGTGGCCGTTGAGGACGCGGCTGACGGTGCCGGTGCTGACGCCGGCGGCGCGGGCGACGTCCTCGATGGTGAACTTCCGCATACGCGAGTGTAGAAGGTTTCTGGAAGGCCCGCACACAGGTTTGACCAGGCTGGAGTGCCCGGGTCCGCGTGCCGGCCGGAGGAGGTGCATGCTCGACACTTCATCCCCCCACCCCGCGCTATGCTGCACACGTAACGTGACCGAGCGCACCCCCACCGCACAACCCCACCTGCAAGTCACCGGTACGGTCCAGAAAGTCCGCTACCGCGCGGACAGCGGCTTCGCCGTGCTCACGGCCAGCATCCGCAACGACCACGGCGAGGACCCCGACGCCACCCTCGTCGGCCCCGTCCCCCCCCTCGAAGCCGGTGACGCCTTCACCGCCACCGTCGTCGTCGAGGAGCACCGCGAATACGGCCCGCAATACAAGGTCATCGGCATGATCCTTGACGCGCACCCCACGGACCTGAACGAGGCCGGCGTCGCCGCGTACCTGGAGGCGCGCGTCGGCGGCGTGGGGCGCGTCCTCGCCGGACGCATCGCCCGTGCGTTCGGGTCCGCGACCTTCGACATCCTCACCGACGACCCCAAACGCCTGCTGCAGGTGCCCGGCGTCACCCAGAGCACCCTGCACAAGATCCTCGTGTCCTGGGAGGAGCAGGGCGGGGAGCGCCGCACCCTGGCCGCCCTGCAGGGCATGGGCCTGAGTGTCGGGCAGGCGCAGCGCGCCCTGAAACACTTCGGGGTCGCCGCCATCGAACGCCTCCAGACGGACCTGTACGCCCTCACCGAAGTCGAAGGCATCGGGTTCCTCACCGCCGACAAGCTCGCGCAGGAACAGGGCATGCCGCAGGACGACCCGCGCCGCCTCACCGCCGCCGCCGTGTACGCCCTGCAACTCGCGGGCACCAGCGGCGGGCACACCTACCTCCCCCGCCCGCGCGCGGTGCGCGGCCTGATGCACTACACCCGCGTGAACGAGGGCCTCGCGGAAGCCGCGCTGGAGAACGCCACCACCTTCGGCCGCCTCGCCGACGACGATGGCCGCATCTACCTCCCGCACGCCCTGCGCGCCGAGAAAAAACTCGCGCAGACGGTCCGCACGCTGCTCGCCACGCCCCCGCAGGACGAATGGACCGTCAAGCGGGGCGCCGCGAAAGGCCTCAGTGACGAGCAGGAGCAGGTCCTGCACCTGCTCGAACACCACCGCCTGGTCGTCCTGACGGGCGGTCCGGGCACCGGCAAGAGCACCACGACGCGCGCCGTCGCGGACCTCGCGGAGAAGCTCGGCCTGGAAGTCGGGCTGTGCGCGCCGACCGGCAAGGCCGCCCGGCGCCTCGGCGAGGTGACGGGCCGCACGGCCAGCACCGTGCACCGCCTGCTCGGGTACGGCCCGGAAGGCTTCCGGTTCGGCGCGATGGAACCCGTCATGTTCGACCTGATCATCGTCGACGAAGTCAGCATGATGGGCGACACGCTGATGCTCGCGCTGCTGCAGGCCGTCCCGCCCGGCGCGCGCATCCTGCTGGTGGGCGACAGTGACCAGCTCCCCCCGGTGGACGCGGGCTTGCCGCTCGCGGCACTCACCGCCGCCGCGCCCACCGTGCGCCTCAGCCGCGTGTACCGCCAGGCGATGGACAACCCCATCATCGGGGCGGCACACGCCATCATGCACGCGCAGGCGCCGACGTTCGGCGACCCCCGGCTGCAGTTCCACGCGGTCGAGACGGACACGGGCGCGCGCCGCGTGGCCCTGCTCGTCCGCGAACTCGGCGGGCCCGGCAAGGTACAGGTGCTCACGCCCATGCGCAAGGGCCCGCTCGGCATGGACACCCTGAACACGCACCTGCAGACGCTGTTCAACCCGGGGGACGGCGGCGTCCGTATCGGCGACACGCACGCCCGCCCGGGCGACCTGGTCGTGCAGACCAAAAACGACTACCAGAACGAGATCTTCAACGGCACGGTCGGCACGGTCCTCGACATGGAAGGCAACACCCTCACCATCGATTTCGACAGCAACGTCGTCACGCTCAGCGGCGCGGAACTGTGGAACCTGAACCTCGCGTACGCCCTCACCGTCCACCGCGGTCAGGGCAGCGAGTGGCCGACCGTGCTGGGCGTGCTGCACGAAGCGCACGGCCCCATGCTGAACCGCAACCTCGCGTACACCGCCCTCACGCGGGCGCGCGAGCGGTTCATCGGCGTCGGGTCGGAGAGTGCGTGGCGCGCCGCTGCCACCCGCGCGCGCGACGCCCGGCACACGCACCTGCTGGAACGCATCCAGGCGAAGTAAACGCAGCGGACCCCTTGGGGTCCGCTGCGGCTCTTTGCTGGGTTCAGTCGTTCGCTTGCGGCATGGCCTCGCTGGCCTTCATGGGCGCGTGGTCCTTCGGGTCGGCCCAGGGGTCGAGGACGCACTTGATGCAGTTGTCGTGCTTGTGCTTGAAGAGCTTGTACGCTTCGGGCGCCTCGTCGAGCGGCATGCGGTGCGTGATGATGACGGTCGGGTCCACGTCGCCGCGCACGATGTGGTCGGTGAGGCGGTCGAGGTAGCGGTGCACGTGCGTCTGGCCGGTGTGCAGCGTGAGGCCCTTGTTCACGAACGCGCCGAGGGGGATCTTGTCCGCGAGGCCGCCGTACACGCCGGGGACGCTGACGGTGCCGCCCTTGCGGCAGGCCATGATGGCGGCGCGGAACGCGTGTGGGCGTTCGGTTTCGGCGACGCGGGTGGTCTGCTTGACGGCGTCGTATACGCCGCCCACGCCGGTGCCGTGCGCTTCGAGGCCGACGGCGTCGACGACGCTGTCGGGGCCGCGACCGCCGGTCATGAACTTGAGCGCCTCGAAGACTTCGGTTTCTTCGTAGTTGATGGTTTCAGCGCCGCACTGCCGGGCGAGGTCGAGGCGTTCAGGGAAGCGGTCGATGGCGATGACGCGTTCCGCGCCGAGCAGGAAGGCGCTCATGATGGTGAACAGGCCGACGGGGCCGCAGCCGAACACGGCGACGGTGTCTCCGGGTTCGATGTTGCAGTTCTCGGCGGCCATGTACCCGGTTGGGAAGATGTCCGTGAGGAACAGGACCTGGTCGTCGGTGAGGCCTTCGGGGACCTTGTAGAGGTTCTCGTCGGCGAAGGCGGTGCGGACGAACTGCGCCTGCCCGCCGGCGTACCCGCCGGTGATGTGGGAGTACCCGTAGATGCCTGCGGGGGAATAGCCCCAGAGGGCCTCGGCGAGTTTGGGGTTGGGGTTGCTGTTGTCGCACAGGGAGGTTTCGCCGCGCTGGCAGTACCAGCATTTCCCGCAGGAGATCGGGAACGGGACGATGACGCGGTCGCCGACCTTAATGCGTTTGACGTCACTGCCGACTTCGACGACTTCGCCCATGAATTCGTGCCCGAGGATGTCGCCGGGCGCCATGCTGGGAACGTAGCCGTCGACGAGGTGCAGGTCCGAGCCGCAGATGGCGGTGGCGGTGACGCGCACGACGGCGTCGGTGGGCTGGATGAGTTCGGGGTCGGGGACGTTTTCGACGCTGACGCGGTTGATGCCCTGCCAGATGAGTGCTTTCACGAGGTCCTCCGGTTGTCGTACATGGCGGCGGCGGCTTTGCCGATGGGGCTCTTGCGGCCGGCGCTCTGCCCTTCGGTGGTGGGTTCCTGCCCGATTTCGATGATGCGTTTGAGGCGGCGCAGGTCGTCGGTGATCTGCTGGTTGGGTTCCTCGCCGAACATGCGGGCGACGCCGGCGCCGAGGGTGCCGCCGGGGGGGTGGTAGGTGAGATTCACGCGGAGTTCGGTGCCGCGCCCGCCGGGCGCCTCGTGGAATTCGACGTGGCCCTCGTTGGGCACCTGGGCACCTTCGAGGGCGCGCCAAGCGATGCGTTCGTTGGGGACGTCCTCGGTGATGTCGGCGTCCCACTCGACCTTGAGGCCGGCGGGGGCGTTGGCGATCCAGTGGGAGCGGGTGCCGCCGGGCGTCTGCACGGTGACGCTCTGGAGGTGCGTCATGAATTTGGGGAGGTTCTCGAAGTTGCGCCAGAAGGTGTAGAGCTGTTCGGGGCGCACGCCGATGGTGATGGCCTTCTGCACCTGGATGCCGCCGTCCTGCTTGGAGCGGCGGAGGTTTACGGCGCTGTTGTATGGGCCTTTGCCCATGGCGGCGCTGCTGAGCATCAGGGCGCCGCTGGTGCCGAGGAGGAGGCCGAGCTTGTCGGCGCGGCGGAGGCTGAGGAAGATCAGGCCGGCGCCGAGGCCGCCGAAGACGATGCGTTCGGTGGCGCTGGCGTTCTGGGGGTGGTTGTCGCGGGTCATGCGGGGCTCCTTAGGCGGGCTTGGGCGTGAGGGCGCGGGCGGTGAGGACATCGACGACGGTGATGGCGGTGACGGCGGCGATCGCGCGGCTCAGGCGGTAGCGCTGGTGGGGGTGGTGGGGGTCGGCTCGGCCGAGGGAGGCGAGGTCGAGGACGTCGCCGGCCACGCGGGACCACAGCCAGGGGGTGGGGTTGGGTTGCAGCAGCAGGCCGGCGCCGGCGGCGATTTCGCGGACGCCGTAGCTGCGGACGAGGCCGGTGTGGCCGCCGAGCCCGAGGGCGCGGTCGAGTTTGCCGGGGGCGATGAGTTCGGCGAGGCCGAGGCCGAGGCTAAACCAGCCGAGGGCGCGCGCGACTTGGGGTGCGTTCATGGTTCCCTCCCGTGGGGTGCGGTGTGCGTGAGGGGCGCGGGGTGCGCCGGACCTTACAGGTTGCTATTACAGGTGGCGGGAGATGTTGAAAGGTAATAGTGCCCTTAAGGGGCAGCCATCGTTTGCAGGGGCGCCCTTGAGGCAAGCACGCCCGCAGAGGTCAGACCAGTAGGCGTGCAGGGGCGTATACTGAACGCACATGCATCCTGACGTGATAGTGGTCGGCGCCGGCTCCGGCGGCTGCATCCTCACGCGGCGCCTCCTTGACGCAGGCGCCCGCGTGCTTCTCCTCGAAGCGGGCGGCGCGGACACCAGCCCTCTCGTGCGCGCACCCGCCGCCTTCCCGAAACTGTTCCGCACCCCCTTCGACTGGGCGTTTCACACCGTCCCGCAACCCCACGCGGGCGGGCGGAGCTTCTTCTGGCCGCGCGGACGCGTGCTCGGCGGGTCCAGCGCCATCAACGCCACCATCTACATCCGCGGGTCCCAACGCGACTTCGACGCCTGGGGTGAAGGGTGGACGTGGGCAGACGTGCTCCCCGCCTTCCGCGACCTCGAAACGTACAGCGGCGACCCTGCCGGCACGCGCGGCGAGGGCGGCGGCCTGCCCGTCGGGCACCGCCACGCCAGCCACCCGCTGTCGCACGCCTTCGTGCAGAGCGCCGGCGCGGCCCTGGGCGTCCCCGTCGTGGGCTCCTTCAATGACGGGAACCTGCAGGGCGCCGGGCTGTACGAAAGCAACCACCTGCGCGGCGAGCGGTACTCCGCGTTCCGCGCGTTCCTGCAGCCCGTCCTGCACCACCCGAACCTCACCGTCCGCACCGGCGTGCGCGCCCTGAAGGTCCTGCTGGACCACGGCCGCGCGACCGGCGTGCGCGTGCGCCGCGCCGACGGCGTCACCGAGGACCTGCGGGGCGGCGCGGTGGCGCTCACGGCGGGCGCCGTGCAGACGCCGCACCTGCTGCTGCTGTCCGGCATCGGCGCGCGCCATGCACTGACCCGCCACGGCGTGGACGTGCACGCGCACGTGCCCGGCGTCGGCGAGGGCCTGCAGGACCACCTGGCGGTGCCCGTCATCTTCCGTTCCACGCAGCCGAGCCTGAACGAGCGGCTCACGCCGCCCGCCCTTGCGGGCGCGTTCGCGGAGTGGTTCGCGCGGCGCAGCGGACCGCTCACCAGCAACCTCGCGGAAGCGGGCGCGTTCACGCGCACGCACCCGGACCTGCCCGACCCGGACATCCAGTTCCACTTCGGGCCGCTGTACTTCCGGGACCACGGGTTTCAGCTGGCGCGCGGCCCGCACTTCAGTGTCGGCCCGGTGCTCGTGGACGTCCACTCGCGCGGTCGCCTCACGCTCGCCAGCAGCGACCCGACGACCGCGCCCCTCATCGACCCGAACTACCTCGCGGATGAACGCGACGTGGACGCCCTCGTGCGCGGCGTGGCGCTCGCGCGGGAGATCGCGCGCACCGGCGAGCTGGGCCGCGCGAACGGCGGGGAGGTGCTGCCCGCTCACCCGGACACGGTCCACCACGTCCGGCACGAAGCCGCGACGCTGTACCACCCAGTCGGCACGGCCCGCCTGGGCGACGACGACGGCGCCGCCGTGGACCGGCAGCTGCGCGTCCGCAACGTGCCGGGCCTGTGGGTAGCGGACGCGTCGGTGATGCCGCGCATCATCCACGCGAACACGAACGCGACCGCCATGATGATCGGCGCGCGCGCCGCGGACTTCATCGCGCGCGCCTGAAGGGTGTGGGGCCGCGGCCCCGCGCCCCTCCCCTGCCGCTCAGGCGCGGTGCGCGCGCACAAACGCCTCGACGCCCTCGATGAGCGTGTCGATTTCCGCGCGCGTGCTGTACAGCCCGAGGGACGCGCGGACCGCCCCGGGCACCCCGAAGCGCTCCATAAGGGGCTGCGCGGTGAGGTCCCCGCCGCGCACGGCCACGCCGTACTCCTGGTCAAGGAACTGCTCGACGGTCTTCGGGTCGTCCACGCCGTCAATCACGAACGACGCGAGGCCGACGCGTTCCTGCGGGTCTCCGAGGACGCGCACGCCGGGAACGTCGCGCAGGCGCCGGATCATGTCCTGCGCGAGCGTCTGTTCGTACCAGAGGATGCGGTCCATGCCGATGCCGCTCAGGTACTCGACGGACTGCCCGAGCGCGATGATGTCGGCGAGCGCCTGCGTGCCCGCCTCGAACTTCTTCGGGGGCGCCTTGGGCGTCCAGCCGCCGAACGTGACCGTTTTGGCGTTGTCGGACCCGCCCTCCCACGCGGGGAGGCGCTCCAGCCACTCGCGCGTGCCGTACAGCAGGCCGACGCTGGTGGGGCCGTACATCTTGTGGCCGCACATGACGTAAAAGTCGCACCCGAGCGCCTGCAGGTCGAGGGGCACGTGCGGGGTGGCCTGCGCGCCGTCCACGACGACGACGGCGCCGCGGGCGTGCGCCACCTCGGCGATCTCGCGGACAGGCAGGATCGTTCCGAGGACGTGCGATACGTGCGACACGGCCACGACTTTCGTGCGGTCACTCAGCAGGGCCGCCACGTCGTCCGCGTGGACCTCGCCGGCATCACTTACGGGCGCGACGCGCAGGACCGCGCCGGTCTGCTCCGCGGCAATCAGCCATGGGATGATGTTCGAGTGGTGCTCTAGGCCGGTGAGGACGATCTCGTCGCCGGCGCGCAGGTGCGTGCGCTGGAGGCCCTCGGCAACGATGGCGAGGCCCTCGGTGGCGTTCTGGAGGAGCACGATGTTGTCGGGTTCGGGCGCGTGCACGAAGCGCGCGATGGTGGCGCGCGCGGCCTCCACAGCGTCGGTGATGCCCTGGCTGAAGGTGTGCTGCTCGGCGTCCTTGGCGAAGTGCGTGGTGTACACGGCGTTCAGGCAGTCCATCATGACCTGGGGTTTTTGCGCGGTCGCGGCCGTGTCGAGGTACACGAGCGGGCGACCGTGAACGGTCTGGCGCAGCATCGGGAAGTCCTCGCGGTACCGCTGCACGTCAAAGTCGAGCGTGCGGGGGTCGGACATGGCGGCTCCTTTCGGGCGGTGGCCCGTCTGTAGCCTAGGGGCCGGTCGCCGCGCCAGGACTTGCCGTTCCTTCAGCGACGTCCACCCCTCTGCCTCGGTTGCCCCAAGGGCCGTTCATGCGGGCGTCATCATGCTCGCCCGGCCAGGCCGGCGCGCGGCGTGGCCGGGCGGGATCGCCGGGTCTACTTGTCGCGGCTGATGACGTACACGTCGACGTTGCGGGTGTCGCGCAGCACCTGATGGATGATGCTGCCGCGCAGGAACTCCTGGAAGCGCGTGCGGCTGCTTTCGCCGAGGATGACCTGCGTGACGCCGTGCTCGCGGACGTACTGCACGAGCGTGTGGCCGACGCCGCCGCGCGCAGGCGCGGTGACGAACGTGCCGCCGAGACTTTCCGTGATGGCGCGCAGCCCGTCAAGGGTCTTGCTCTGGTCGCGCGAGAGGCGGCCGGTGCTGACGTACAGCGCGATCAAGTCCCCGCCGAGGCGTTTGGCCATGCGTCCGCCGCGGCGCAGCAGCCGTCCGCTTTCCGGCTCGGCGCCGAGCGCCACGAGGATGCGTTCCTTCACGCCGCTGCTGTGCTCGGTGGTCTCCTCGGTTTCGGCCTGCACGGCTTCGGCCACCTGCCGCAGCGCGAGTTCGCGCAGCGCGCCGAGGTTCTCGTCCGTGAAGAAGTTCTTGAGGGCCTGCTCGACCTTATCAGCGGCGTAGATCTTCCCGGCGCGCAGGCGGTCCTGCAGGACCTGCGGGGTGACGTCCACGAGGATGACCTCGTCGGCGTCCTGAACGACGTGGTCCGGCACGCGTTCGCGGACGCGCACGCCGGTGAGGCGCGCGACGAGGTCGTTGAGGCTCTCGAGGTGCTGGATGTTGACGGTGCTGATGACGTTGATGCCGGCCTGCAGCAGTTCCTCGACGTCCTCGTAACGTTTCTCGTTCTTGCTGCCGGGCGCGTTGCTGTGCGCGAGTTCGTCCACGAGGACCATGTCCGGGCGGCGTTCGAGCAGGCCGGCGAGGTCCATTTCGCTGAGCTGCACGCCTTTGTATTTCACTTCGCGGCGCGGCTGGATGGGGAGGCCGTCGGCGGCGCGGGCGGTGTCCTGGCGGCCGTGCGTTTCGAGGACGCCGATGATGGCGTCCTGTCCGGCTTCGCGGTGTTCGCGCAGTTCCGTGAGGGCGCGGTAGGTTTTGCCGACGCCGGCGGCGGCGCCGACGAAGATCTTGTGGTGGCCGCGGGCGCGTTCGGCGTCGGGGCGCGTCAGGCGTTCCGGTTGTCGTTCGGGGGTGGGGTCGCTCATGGGAGGCGGGCCGCGTGCGGCTTCCCCCCGAGTCTACCGCGCCGGACGGGCCGGCGCGGCGTGGGGTCAGCGGGCGGGGCGGAGGGCGCGGTGTTCGACGGCGGTCCAGACGGCGAACACGAGCACCAGGGCGATCAGGCCGACCGGGGAGACCCAGGGGACCAGCCAGGCCTGCGGGGTGAACAGGCCCGCGAGGAGCAGGAGGGCGCCGAGGGCGAACAGGCGGTGGGCGCTGCGGCGCGCGGCGACGTACCAGGCACGGCGGCGCTCGTCGGTCCAGGTGGGGGCGCGTTCCAGGCGGGCGTCGGGTTCGGCTTTGCCGAGGACGTTGCCGATGAGCAGGAAGGTCAGGCCCAGGCCGAGGGTGGCGCTGCGGGGCACGTCCGCGTTGAGCAGCAGCCGGAGCTGCAGCAGGAGCGCGAGCAGGGCGAGGGACAGCCGGGCGGTGCGGAGGATGGTGGCGTTGCGGGCGCCGCTCTCGCTGAAACGCTGCATGACGCGCGTCATGAGTGCGGCGAGCAGCAGCACGGCCGGCAGCGCGAACAGCCCCTCGAGGCGGGTGCCGTAGCGGTCCGGCTGGCCGTTCAGGCCCCAGTGGACGGGGAGGGTCTCGGGCGTGCTGGACCAGAGGACCGCGCCGATCAGGAGGGCGGCGGCGAAGCCGAGAATGGTGAGGGGTTCGCGGGTCATGTCTGGGGGTCCTCCGTGGTGGGGTCGCGGCTGAACAGGTGCAGCAGGCTGGCGAGGACGTCTTCGAAGACGGTGGTGTGCAGGCGGTAGATGACGGTCGTGCCGCGTTTTTCGGTGATGACCAGGTCGGCGGCCTTGAGGACGTTGAAGTGGCCGCTGAGGGTGCTTTTGTTCAGGGGGAACAGCGCGGCGAGTTCGCCGGCGCTTTTCTCGCCCTGCTTGAGGGCGCGCAGGATCTCGCGGCGGGTGGGGTCCGCGAGGGCTTTGAAGACGTCGTTCATGGGGTCATGGTGCCGCGGATGAAGGTGGCGATGTGCCGGGCGAGGTCGCCGGCGAGCGGGACGGAGGGGTCGGTGTAGCTGCGGACATTCAGGGTGGGGTCGTCGCCGACGGTGCGCAGCACGTGGTTCATGCCGGGAAGGATGACGAGTTTCGCGTCGGGGCGGGCGGCGGCGAGGGCGCGGGCGTCGTCCGGGGTGACCTGGAGGTCGCGGTCGCCTTGGAGAATCAGGATGCGGGCGGGCACGCGCGTGAGGGCCTGCGCCGGGTCGTGCCGGAGGATGGAGATGAGGTAGGGCTGGACGCTGGGGCGGAAGAGCGGCGCGAGGAGCGGGGGGACGTCGGGGGTGGGGTGGCCGGCGCGGAGGTTCCCGAGGATGCGTTCGGCGTCGTTGATGAGGTCGGCGGGGTTGTTGGGGTTGGCGCGGAGCTGGCGGAGGAGGGTGTCGGCGAGGTTCTCGCCGGGGCCGGCGAGGCTGATGAACGCGCGAATGGGGGTGCGCTGCGCGGCGAGCATGCCGATCAGGCTGCCTTCGCTGTGGCCGATGACGCTGACGCTTGCGAAGCGGGGGTCGCGCTGGAGCTGCTGAAGCCAGGCGGTGGCGTCGTTTACGAAGGTGTCGAGGGTGATGTCCTGTTCCTGCTGGGTGGTGGTGCTGGCGCCGATGCCGCGTTTGTCGTAGCGGAGGGTGGCGACGCCCTGACAGGCAAGGTCCTCGGCGAGGGCCTTGAGGCTGTCGTTGCGTCCGGGCAGGGCGGCGCTGTTGCCGTCGCGGTCGGTGGGGCCGCTGCCGGCGATAATCAGCGCGACGGGGTACGGGCCTGGGCTGGTCGGCCGGTCGAGCGTGCCGTGGAGGGTGACGGTGCCAATGGTGAGGGTGGTGGGTTCGGCGGTGAAGGAGGGGGCCGAGGTGGCGAGCAGGGTGGTGAGGGTCAGGGTCGTGAGGGGCATGGGGCACCTTTCCACGCCGTAGTTCGGCGTTTTGCTAATTTGGAGTTTAGCGAAATAACGAACGAATGTCCAGTCTCCTCCACCGGCCACCACTCCAGCAGGCCCCACCACAGCGCGCTGAATTCACTCATGTTCCGCACACGAGGCGTCATGTTCAGCCACGTAATCTCATTGGGATGAACCGACTGACTCTGACCCTGGCCGCCCTCCTCACTGCAGGCGCGGCCCACGCCGAACGCGTGGCGCTGCCGAACCTGCCGGTGAGCGTGGACGCACCCAGCCTGCTGGAACTCAACGCCGGGGGCATCTCCAAACTCTTCCCGGGCGTCAACCGCCCCGAAGCGGTCCTGCTCACCGGCGACCAGCGCGTCGTCATGAGCTTCGAGTGGCGCCCCACCAGCCTCCGCACCACCGAAGTGGGCACCCTCGTGCAGCAGTTCCCCGCCGTGCTGCGCAAGCAGGTCCCCAACCTCAAGAGCCTCACGCAGGGCGCCCTGCAACTCAACGGCACCCAGTGGGCGCAATTCGTGATCACCGCGCCCGGCAAGACCGGCGACGTCCGCCGCGAAATGCTCGTCACCAGCGCCGGCGGCCGCATGCTGATCCTGACCATCAGCGGCCTCGCCACCGACTACACCAAGAACCTCGGCACCATCCTGGCGTTCCGCAACAGCCTCAAAGTCAACTGAACCGCCAGGACGGAGGGCCCGCGCACGTGCGCGGGCCCTCCGTCCCGTTCGGTCCTACCGCCCGCCGTCCAGCTCAAGGTTCAGTTCGAGAACGTTCACGCGCGGCTCCCCCACACCCAGCACCGCCCCCCGCGTGTGCCGCGCGACCGCCGCGCGCACCACAGCGTCGCTCACGCCGCGCGCACGCGCCACGCGCGGCACCTGCAACGCCGCAGACGCCGGGCTGATGTGCGGGTCCAGGCCGCTGCCGCTCGCCGCGAGCAGGTCGAGCGGCACCTGCTCCGCCCGGACGCCCTCGCGCGCCGCGATTGCCGCAGCCGTCGCCTGCACGCGCGCCCGCAACGCCGGGTTGCTGGCCGCCAGATTGCTGCCGCTCGCGCTCATCGGGTCGTACCCGCCCGCGCCCGCCGCGCTGGGCCGCCCGATGAAGTACCGCGCGCCCGAGAACGGCTGCCCGACCAGGCGGGAACCCATCACGCGCCCGCCCCGCTCCAGCAGACTCCCGTTCGCCTGGCGGGGGAACAGCGCGCCGCCCAGCAGCGTCGTGACGACCGGGTACACCAGGCCCGCGAGGGCCACAAGCACCAGCGTGAACCGCAGGAACGTGAGGGCGCTGCCGCCGCGCGTGTCGAGTTCCGCATGAGGTGAGGACATGATCAGACTCCCAGGGCCGCCAGGGCCAGGTCGATGAGCTTGATGCCGACGAACGGCGCAATCACGCCGCCCAGGCCGTAGAGCAGCAGGTTCCGGGCGAGCAGCGCGTCGGCACTGCTGGCGGTGTAGCGCACGCCGCGCAGCGCCACGGGAATCAGCGCGGGAATGATCAGCGCGTTGAAGATCACGGCCGCCAGGATGGCCGTCGTGGGCGAGTGCAGCCGCATGACGTTCAGGACGCCGAGCGCCGGAAGTTGCGCAGCGAACAGCGCCGGCAGGATCGCGAAGTACTTCGCGACGTCGTTCGCGATGCTGAACGTGGTAAGCGCCCCGCGCGTGATCAGCAGCCCCTTGCCGATCTCAACGACCTCCAGCAGCTTGGTCGGGTCGCTGTCGAGGTCGATCATGTTCCCGGCTTCCTTGGCGGCCTGCGTGCCGCTGTTCATCGCGAGGCCCACGTCCGCCTGCGCGAGCGCCGGCGCGTCGTTCGTGCCGTCGCCCATCATGGCGACCAGCTTGCCTTTCTCCTGCTCCTCGCGGATCATGCGCAGCTTGTCCTCGGGCGTCGCCTCGGCGAGGAAGCCGTCCACGCCCGCCTCGCGCGCGATGGCCTCGGCGGTCAGGGGGTTGTCGCCGGTAATCATGACAGTCCGCAGACCCATGGCGCGCAGCTGCGCGAAGCGCTCGCGAATGCCGGGCTTGATGATGTCGCTGAGCGCCACGACGCCCAGGACGCGCCCGTCGTCCGTGACGACCAGGGGCGTGCCGCCGCCGCGCGCCACGTCGTCCACGTGCCCCGCGAGGTCCGCCGGGATGGGCTGACCCAGGTCGCGGGCGTCCCGGGTGACGCGGTCGCTGGCGCCCTTGCGGATGCGGCGCCCGCCCGGCAGGTCCACGCCGCTCATGCGGGTCTGCGCGGTGAACTCGACGAACTGCGCGTCAGCAACGTCGCCGGGCGCCTCGCGCACGCCGCGCTCCCCGGCGAGCGTCACGATGCTGCGGCCTTCCGGGGTGGGGTCCGCGAGGGACGCGAGCAGCGCGGCGCGCGCCAGGTCCGCCTCGTCCACGCCCGCCACCGGCCGGAACGCCGTCGCCATGCGGTTCCCGACGGTGATGGTGCCGGTCTTGTCGAGCAGCAGCGTGTCCACGTCGCCCGCGACCTCCACGGCCTTGCCGCTCTTGGCGATCACGTTCGCCTGCAGGGCGCGGTCCATGCCGGCAATGCCGATGGCGGGCAGCAGGCCGCCGATGGTGGTGGGAATCAGGCACACGATCAGGGCGACGAGCGTCACGACGGGCACACGGAGGTGCACGAACCCGGCCATGGCGGGCAGCGCCGCGACGACAATCAGGAACACCAGCGTGAGGGCGCTCAGGAGGATGCTGAGCGCAATCTCGTTCGGGGTTTTCTGGCGGCTGGCGCCTTCCACGAGCGCGATCATGCGGTCCAGGAAGCTCTCGCCCGGCTCGGTGCTGACGCGCACGACAATGCGGTCACTGAGGACCTTCGTGCCGCCGGTGACGCCGCTGTGGTCCGTGCCGGCCTCCCGGACGACGGGCGCGCTCTCCCCCGTGATGGCGCTCTCGTCGACGGTGGCGATGCCCTCGACGATCTCGCCGTCACCAGGAATCAGCTGCCCGGCCTCGACGATCACGAGGTCACCCTTGCGGAGCTGCACGCTGCTGACGTGTTCCTCGCGGCCCCCCGCGAGGCGGCGCGCGACGGTGCCCTCGCGGGCGTGGCGGAGGCTCGCGGCCTGCGCTTTCCCACGCGCTTCCGCGAGGCCTTCCGCGAAGTTCGCGAACAGCACCGTGGCGAACAGCAGCAGTGTCACGCTCAGTTCGTACCCGAACGCGCGGCCCGCCACGGCGTTGGCCACCGTGAAGTACGCGGTGAGCAGCGCGCCGACCTCCACGACGAACATGACGGGGTTACGGGCGACCTGCACGGGGTTCAGTTTCGTGAAGGCGGCGAGGGCGGCGGCGCGCAGGAGGTCCGGCGCGAACACGCTGCTCGGCGCGGGGGTGGCGCCGGGCGTCTGGGCGGGGGCGGTCATCTGGGGGCTCCTTGGAAGGTGCCCGCGCGGGCGGTGACGTGCTCACCGACCGGGCCGAGCATCAGGGCGGGCAGGAAGTTCAGCAGGGTGAGGATCAGCATGACGCTCAGCAGCGTCCCCGCGAACACGGGCGTGTCTACGCGCAGCGTGCCCAGCGTGTGCGGCGCGACGCGTTTGCGCGCGAGGGACCCGGCGATGGCGAGCGGCGCGAGCATCGGGATGTACCGCGCGAGGATCAGCACGGCGGCGCCCGTGACGTTATGCCAGACGCTGTTTGCCGTGCCGAGGCCCGCGAAGGCGCTGCCGTTGTTCGCGAACTGACTCGTGTACGCGTACAGCACCTGCGAGAGGCCGTGGAAGCCAGGGTTGCTGTTCGCGGTGACGGCGGGCATGGCGAGTGTCACCGCCGTGAAGCCCAGAATCAGCAGGGGCTGCAGCAGCAGCGCGAGCGACACGAGCTTGATTTCGCGCGCCTCGATCTTGCGGCCGAACAGTTCCGGCGTGCGGCCCACCATCAGGCCCGCAATAAACACCGTGAGCAGCACGAACAGCAGGAAGTTGATGACGCCCACCCCCAGGCCGCCGTAAACGTCGTTCAGGAATAGCCCGGCGAGCGGCACGGCCCCCGTCAGGGGGTTGAGGCTGTCATGCATGGCGTTCACGCTGCCGTTGCTGGTCTGCGTCGTGATGGCCGCCCAGAAGGCGCTTGCGTCCACGCCGAGGCGCAACTCCTTCCCTTCGAGGTTCGCGCCACTCGCCAGCCCCGCGAAGGCCGGGTTCGGGGCGCGCTCCGCGACGACGCTCAGCGCGACCAGCGCGGCGCTCAGGAGCGTCATGACGCCCAGGATCATCACGCCGAACTTCGGGCGGCGCAGGAACGCGCCCGTCGCGAACACCAGCGCGACCGGCAGCACCAGGATTGCGGCGCCCTCCAGCACGTTGCTGAGTGCCGTGGGGTTCTCGAGCGGCACGGCGCTGTTCGGGCCGTACCAGCCGCCGCCGTTCGTGCCGAGCTGCTTGATGGCGACCATCGCAGCGACCGGGCCAACCGGGATGGTCTGCGTCGTGACCGGCTGCGCCGCGCCATTCACCGTCACGGTCTGCGGTTCCAGCAGCGCCGCCGTTTTCGCGCCGCTGAAGGTGCTGGGCACACCCTGCCACGTCAGCAGCAGCGCCAGCACGACCGACGCGGGCAGCAGCACGCGCGTCAGGGCGCGCACCACGTCCACGTAGTAATTCCCGAAGTCGCGCGGGGCGCCGGCGGGCGCGTCCGCGTTCACGCCGCCGTTCAGGCCACGCAGGATCGCGAACAGCACCGCGATGCCGGCGGCCGGCGTAATGAACTGCAGCGCCGTGACGCCCAACATCTGCGCGAGGTAACCCAGTTGCGCCTGACCGCTGTAGTTCTGCCAGTTCGTGTTCGTGATGAAGCTCGCGGCGGTGTTCAGCGCCACGAACCACGGCATGTTCCCGATACGGTCCGGGTTGAGAGGCAGCGGCGCCTGAAAGGCGTACACCAGGAACGCGAGCAGGGCCAACGGGATGTTGCTGAGCAGCAGCGCGCGCCCGTACGCCTGCCACGTCATGCCGCGGTCGGGGTTCGCGCCGATCAGGCGCACCAGGGCGCGCTCCAGCGGCGCGAGCGCGTCCGTGAGGGTGCGTTCGCCGCGGAATACGCGCGCGATGTACCCGCCCAGCGGCCACGCGAGCGCGAACACCAGCAGGTACGTAAAGAGAATGGTCATCAGGACTCTTTCCGCGCCGCTCAGTCGAGGCGCTCAGCGAGGAGCAGGAAGGCGAAACACGCCGCGAACAGCGCCAGCAGCACCAGCGCGCCGATCAGCACGCCGGGCATCAGAACTTCTCCGGGCGCAGCAGCGCGTACAGCAGGTACGCGCCGAGCGCCACCACCAGCACCAGCAGAAACAGGCTCATACGCGCCCATGCTGCGCCGCGCCGCGCGCGCCGCTCATCCCCGGTTGGGCAGCGCCGGTGGCCATCTGGCCAGGAGGGACGAGCCGCCGGCCTCTACACTTGGGCGTGCACCCGAGGTTCATTACGCTGCTCAGTTCGCTGCTGCTGGTGGCCGGGCTGCTGCTGGACGTGCTCACGCCTGCGTCGCTGGTCGTGAGCATTCTGTTGAACGTTCCCATCGCGCTGTCCGGGCTGGCGCTGTCACGCGTGCTGACGCAACGCATGATGCTGTTCGCGCTCGCCGCGAACGTCCTGAGCGGCGTGCTGAACGGCCCCGCTCAGGGCGGCTGGGATACCACCGCGCTCGTGAACCGCGCGTTCACGGCGCTGTCGTACCTGCTGGTGGGCGTCCTGACGCTGCAGTTGCGCGAGGCGTCCGCGCGCGTGGCGGCGCTGCGCATCGCGGACGCGCGCGCCCGTGAGGAACGGGCGCTGCGGGCGCTGGTGGAGGGCGTGAGTGGCCCGCACACGCCCGGGGAGCTGCTCGCGCGCGCCGCGCGTGGCCTGCGCGGCCTGATCGGCGCGGACGCCGTGGCCGTCGGCGTCGTGCAGGGGAACGTGTTCGCGCCGGGCGCTGCGGTGGAGCCGCCGGCGTTCCCGGGCGTGCAGGCGGGCGTGCCACTGCCGGGCGCGTGGCTGGCCTCCCCCACCCAGCCGGGCGAGGCGCTCGTGGTGGATGCGCGCGGCACGCTCGCCGTGCGGTGGCGGCAGCGGGCCGGGCAGGACGTGCTCGCGGTCGCGTTCGGCCCGTCCGGGAGTGCGCGCCTGTTCGCGGAGGGCGCGGCCCTCGTCGCGCCGCAGCTCGACACGGCCGCGCTGCTCGCGCAGGTCCGCGCGGAACGCGAGGGCGCCGAGCGGCGCGGCGCGGTCATCAGGGACCTCGTGTACGCCTTCTCGCATGACCTGCGCACGCCCATCCTGGCGAACCTCATGAGCGCCCGCCTCGCGCTGGCGGGCGCGTACGGCCCGCTCGGCGACACGTACCGCGCGGCGCTCGGCAGCAGCGTCCAGGCGAACGAGGACCTGCTCGCCCTCGCGGAACGCCTGCTGCTCGTCGCGAAGCTGGAGGGCGGTGAGTTCCACCTGCAGCACCGCCCCCTGGACCTCGCGGCGCTCGCCGTGGACCGCGCCGACGCCATGCGCGCCGCGCTCACTGCGCACGGCGCGCACCTTGACGTGCACGCGCCCGGCCCGCTGCCCGTGCACGGGGACGCGACCGAGTTACGCCGCGTCGTGCAGAACCTGATCGAGAACGCCGGGAAGTGGACCCCGCCGGGCGGCACGGTCACCGTCCGCACCGACGCGCAGGGCGGGGAGGCCGTTCTGCAGGTCCTGGACGACGGGCCGGGCGTGCCGGGTGAGGTGCGCGCCCGGCTGTTCCAGCGCTTCCGGGGCGCCGGGGCGGGCGCGGGCAGCGGGTTGGGGTTGTACCTCGCGCGCGGCATCGTGGAGGCCCACGGCGGCACCGTCCGTTACCATCGCGGGGACCGCACGTGCTTCGAGGTGCGCGTGCCCCTCCGCCCGCCCGCACAAGGAGACCCAGCATGACCGAGCCCCACATTCACGTGTTCCTCGTGGAAGATCACGCCTTCACGCGCGAGGGTCTGCGCGCCGCCATCAACTTCACGCCGGGCCTGCGCGTGACCGGCGAGGCGCGCAGCGGCGAGGAGGCCCTGGAGCGCCTTCCGCACGCCCACGCGCACGTCGTTGTGCTCGACATCGGCCTGCCCGGCATGGACGGCGTCGAAACGGCCGCGCGCGTGAAGGCCGCGTTCCCGGCGCTGCGCATCGTGATGCTCACCGCGCATCAGTTGCGCGAGGAGGTGTTCGCGGCGCTCGCGTCCGGCGCGGACGCGTACTGCCTCAAGAGCGGCGACCCGGCGCTGCTGCCCCTCGCCATTCAGGCGGCGGCGGCGGGCAGCGCGTACCTCGATCCGCAGGTCGCGCATCTCGTGCTGGGCGTCGTGCGCGCGCCGGACGGCGAGGTGAGCGCGCTGTCCGACCGGGAAACCGAGGTGCTGCGGCGCGTCGCGGACGGCCTGAGCAACAAGGAGATCGCGCGGGATCTCGGCGTGAGCGTCAGCACCGTGAAGGTGCACGTACAGGACATCCTGACGAAACTCAGCGCGTCCGACCGGACGCACGCGGCCGTAAAGGCCCTCAGGGCAGGGCTGCTTTAACTTTTCAAGCGGGGTTTTCTTGAGGTGCGCGTCAGGTTGCTCACACGTTTGGGCGCGCGAGGGCGTACGATGGGGGTACGCCGCGCCATCGGCGCGAGGCGATCCCTATGATCAAAGAACTCGTGGTTCAAGGTGAGGAGTGCCGCGCGCACCTCAAGAAATGCGAACGCACGCGCGTCGCAACGGACGGCAGCGTCATCTACCGGGACAGCGTCGACCGCTACTGGCTGGTCGACGAGGAAGGCGGCAGCATGCGCCTGCTCACCTGGAATGACCTGCAACTGAATTACCCCGAAGTCTTGGACTGAAGGCCTGCCCTGAGGGGCCGTGTGGAGATCACACGGCCCCTCGTTCATGGAGGCCGCGCCAGGGTGCGCCCCCCGCACCTCGTCATGGTGCGATTTGCAACATTCTGGCTTGCACCGCCCAGCGCACGTGCTACCTTCCTCATCGGAGGTTCTCATGAAAAAAGCCTTAATGATGCTGGCCCTTGCCACCGGTGCGTCCGTCGCGTCGGCGGAATCCTACTACGGTCTGTACGTGCTCGGCGGCCAGTACACCGTCGAGAACGGCGACAGCGCCGTCCGTTACGGCATCGGCCTGCCCCTCGGCTACGCCGGCGGGGACGGGATCGCCCTGGCCCTCACGGGCGACGTCTCGTACCTGGCGCGCGGCGGCAACCTGAGCGACAGTGGCCGCTGGATGTACGGCGCGGGCCTGGGCGCCGGCGTCGCGTTTGCCACGTCTGGCGGCTCGAGTGCCGGCGTGGGCTTCGTGCGTCCGTTCGCGCTGCTGAACGCCGAGTTCAACACGCAGGGCAGCGTCCGTCCGTTCCTCGAACTGAACGGCGGCCCCAGCGTGTACTTCGGTGCGGGCTCCGCCGTCCTGCCCTTCACGCTCGGCGCGCGCCTCGGCATCAACTTCCACTGATTCACGTCACAGAAGGGCGCGGGCCATGGCCCGCGCCCTTCTGTTGAGGCCAGCACCCCACGCCGAAACGGAAGCGGCCGAGTACGCGGCTCGCGTAGAATGCCCGTTATGCGCATCCGCCTTGACCCCTGGCCCGTTGACACCATGGATGGGCAACTGAAGCTGACGCCCTTCGCGGGCGATGTGTTCGACGCGGAAACGCCGACCTGGGCCGCCATCCCGGCGCGGCCCATCCCCGAGTCCCTGACGCGCGTGTGCGTCGTGGACGGCAAACCCCGCATGGAAGCGCGGCTGCTGCTCGAAGACGAGCACGGCGGCTTCTCGGTCGCGGGATACGGCGCGTACGTGGTGGGCGCGGTGGACCTGTGCCCGCACGGCTCGCGCGCCGCCGAGCTGCTGAACGTCCGCGCGCGCCGCGTCTTCGCGTACGCCGGGGACGCGCGCGTGGAACCCACGCGCCTGTCGCCGCGCAACCCGCACACGGGGCAGCTGGAGTACACGCCCGCGCCGTTCGAGGGCGCGCACGTGGAAGGCGCGCGCGCGCAGGTGCAGCGCCTGATGCTGGAGCAGGAACAGACGTTCGCGCAGGACCTCGCCGCGGAAGTGCAGTTCGACGAAACCGACGAAGCCGCGCCGCTCACGGCCCTGATCCTGCAGGACGGACCGGTGCGCGTCGGCCAGGCGGGCCGCGCGGTCGTCGGGTGCGTGAAGACGCTGCACACCGACTACCTCGGCGCGGACCGCATGGGCCTCCTCACCAGCCTCAAGCCGGGCGAACGCACACCCGTGATGCGCTTCGAGTACGGCGGCGGGCGGCAGGCGCGCTTCACGTGGTTCGTGCGCCTGTGCGACGCGCCGTTCTACCTGCACCCCCTCGCGGGCGTCATGCGCCTCGAGATGCACGCCCCGCACGACGAGGACTTCGTGCCGGTGAACGTGCAGCGCATCGCGGACCTGAGCGGCACGCTGCTGTGCCGCCTCGCCGGGCACGCCCACAAGGACCCCCGCGCGCCGCAGAACCTCATCCCGACAGGCGCGCTGGAGCAGGCCATGGGCCGCGCCATGGGGGACGCGACGCTCATCACGCGCCGCATCCGCGCGCACATCGCGCAGGAGTTGGGGGTCGCCGTGGGGCTGAGCGCATGAGCGCCCCGCTCAATGACGTCTCCCCCATCGGGCGGGTACTGGGCACCGAGGAAGCGACGCCGCTGAACTTCTGGTTCTCCGTGCGGCACGGCGCGAGCGTGCAACTCGACGACCTCGTCGTGGCGCGCACCACCAAGCCGGACGGCGGCGAGGTCGCGTTCTACGGCGTGGTGGATCAGGTGCGCAAGCGGCACGAAGGCGTTACGTTCGAATCAGACGTCGAGGACGTCGTCGCGGGCGTCCTGCCGGCCAGCGTCGCCTACGCCGCGCGCGTGCTCGTGACGCGCGTGGACCCGGAGGACTTCATTCCGCCGCAGCCGGGCGACGCCGTACGGCACGCGCGCGGCGAGGACCTGCGACGGGCCCTGTCGCAGGACCAGATGGACCGCTCCTTCCCGGCAGGCGTGACGCGCGCCGGGGAGGTCGTGCCGCTGAACTACGAGTTCGTGAACGGCGCGCGCGGCGGACACATCAACATCAGCGGCATCAGCGGCGTCGCCACGAAAACCAGCTACGCGCTGTTCCTGCTGTACAGCATCTTCAACTCCGGCGCGGTCGGCCCGGAACGCGCGAACGCCAAAGCCGTGATCTTCAACGTGAAAGGCGAGGACCTGTTCTTCCTCGACAAGCCGAACGCGCGCCTGAACGAAATTGAGGGCCGCGTGACGCGCTCGCGCGGCCTCTCGGACCGCTACACCATCATGGGGCTCCCCCGCGCGCCGTTCACCGACGTGCAGTTCATGGCGCCGCCCCGCCCCGGCACGGGCACCACCATCGTGCCGAACGTGGAGCAGCGGTCCATGGGCGTCACGCCGTACCTGTGGACCGTGCGGGCGTTCTGCACCGGGCGGATGCTGCCGTACGCGTTCGTCGGGAAGGACGTGAGCGCCAACGTCGAGTTCCTGATCTCGAACGTCACCGAGCGCCTCGCGCGCCTCGCGGAAGCCACGCCGGACGGCGCGGCCGGCGTGCGCGTACCCGACTGGGACCGCAGCGCCGGCGAGGACCTCCGCGCAGGCGGCCCCGTACCGGACACCGCGTCGTGGGGCGCCGTGGGCGTCACGAGCCTGATGAGCTTCGAGGACCTCATCGATTACCTGCAGTACAAGCTCAGCGAGCAGAACGACGGCGCGGGCGACCCCAAATGGCTCAGCAACCAGAACCAGGGGACCGTGCAGGCGTTCCTGCGCCGCCTGCGCGGCGTGCAGAAGCACCTGTCCCCGCTCGTGCGCGGCGACGTCTCCCCGCAGCAGGCCGCGCGGTACAAACCGGACGTCCTGCGCGCGGACGCGCAGGTGAGCGTTGTGGACATCCACCAGCTGGGCGCGCTCGCGCAGATGTTCGTGGTGGGCGTCCTGCTCAAGGAGCTGTTCGAGCACAAGGAACGCGTCGGACGGCAGAACACCGTGTTCGTGGTCCTCGACGAGCTGAACAAGTACGCCCCGCGCGACGGCGAAAGCCCCATCAAGGACGTGCTGCTGGACATCGCGGAACGCGGACGCAGCCTGGGCATCATCCTGATCGGCGCTCAGCAGACCGCCAGCGAGGTGGAACGCCGCATCGTCAGCAACGCCGCCGTGCGCGTCGTGGGCCGCCTGGACCTCGCGGAAGCGGAACGGCCCGAGTACCGGTTCCTGCCGCAGAGCTACCGCGTGCGCGCCGGCATCCTGCAGCCCGGCACGATGCTGGTCATGCAGCCGGACGTGCCGAGCCCCGTGACGGTCACCTTCCCGTTCCCCGCATGGGCCACGCGCCGTGACGAGGTGCAGGCCGCCACGGAACGCGACGACGTGGAAGCCGAAGCGACCGACTGGCTGGGCCTGTAACGCCCCGGCGGTCGGTTCACGCGGGCCCGCTCCTCGTCATTCAATGAGAGCGGGCCTTGCTTCATGCTGCTTTTGTCCTCTGAGGGCTGCTGGACCCTGCGACTCCCGCAGAGTCCAGCAGCCCAAGAAACGGTAAGTCCGCACAGGCAGACAGGAGCCCGGGATCTCTCCCGAGCGGCACGCCTGTCCAGCAACCATAACTGAACTTCACTTGTTTCGAAGGCATCAGGGTGAACCGGCGCAGGCCCTGAGGCGCGGTTCGTGATGCAGGACGCGCACAGCTCATGTGAAGGCTTTATCCTGAAGCTCGTGTTTGATGCCGAGAAAACCCTGGAACGCCTGGTGGCGGAACGCAAGGTGCGCGCCGTCGCGTGGGCGGGCGGGTACGGCACCGAGAACGCCTGGGGTGGCAGCGAACCCACCTTCGTGACCTTCGAGCGCGGCATCCTCTCGCCGCACGTGGAGTCCCGCGCGGGCGTGACCGTGCACCGCTTCCCGTACGAGAGCCTGGAGGCGTGGCGCGACTGGGATCAGGCGCGGCAGGACGCGCCGCTGTCCATGCTGGCCACCAGCCGCGTAGCGTACGATCCGACCGGGCATTATGGCCGCATTCAGCGGACGCTGTGGACCCTGAGTGACGAGAAGCGCGCCGCGCATCGTGAGGAGTTGCTGACGCGCGGGCTGGACCGCCTCACGACTGCCCGGCGGGACCTCGCGCGGCCCGGTCATGGCGTGCCCGAGCAGATTCAGTGCCTGATCCTGGCGCGTAGCGTGGCGCTGGAGGACCTGTACCCGGCGCTGCTGACGCACATCCACGCGTGGCCGGAGTTCGAGATTCGCCTGCCGCACGCGTGGCGGGCGGCCTCGGGCCTGCGGTTCCCGAAGGCGGTGTACCACCTGGACGGCCTGTACGGGTTCGGCGGGGAGGACGAGGCGCGCAAGGTGCTGCTCGCGACGCGCGGGCTGGGGCTGGTCGCGCAGGAGAAGCGCGCGCGCGCGGCGTTCCAGGCGGGGTATTACGACGGGAGTGTCCGGTACCTACGGGATGAGGCGGCGCGCACGCACGGCGGGGACGTGTCGAACTGGGGGCATCTGTCCGCCGCGAAGCGCGACAAGCTCAGCACGCTGCTCGGGCTGACGCGCAGCCCGCTCGGGCCGACGGCGCTTCACCTCGCGGGGCAATTACTGGAAGACGCCCGCGAGGGCCGCTGAGCGCGCATGCTCCGGCCGTCCCTGCTGATCGTGGCGGCGTGGGGCGCCGTGAGCGTCGTGGCGTACGCGTGGGCGTTCGCGCGCTTCGATGTGCTGGTGATGGTGGCGTGGGCGGCGCTCGCGCTGGGCACGTGGTCCGCCATGCGGCGCGCGCCGCCCGGTGCGCGGCGGGCGTGGTGGGTGACGTTGCTGGTTTTTCCCGCGTGGGAGTTCGCGCTGAAGTGGTTGATCAGTCGGGACGTCATGGCGTACTCGTGGTGGTGGCTGAATCGCCTGGAGCATTGGGGGTGGATGACGGCGGTGCTCGTGCTGCTGCTGCCCACGTATCGTGGGGTGCTGCGCGGCTCGGTGGGGTTCGCGTTGGTGTTCGTGCTGGGGTTGAGTGCCTTGATCGGGAACGCGAATGAGATGTTCGAGTTCGCGTGGCGCCTGAGGCGCGGGGGCGTGGACGTGAGCGTGTTGTACCGGGACACCATGCAGGACCTGATCGTGAATGTGGCGGGGGCGCTGACGGCGTTCGTGATCGCGTGGCGGCTGCAGCGTGCCGAGCGTCGCGCCGTCAGCGAATGAAGCGGCTGTAGGCCCGCGTGGTCGGTGGGCGGGCTCGGCCTGGCCGTGGCGCTTCAGCGGGCGTAGCGTTTGCCGGTGTAGTTGGCGTACATGGCGATGCCGTACGCGACGCGGCGGGCGCTGTCCTTGAGGGCGTGGCCGTTCCAGGCGAGGCCGGCGCTGCTGCCGCCGTCGAGGAGCAGGGCGTCTGTGGCGCCGAGGCGCTGCATGATCTTTGCGGTTTCGGTGACGGTGAGGGCCGCGCTGGTGTTCAGGAAGATCAGGTCGCGGTTGCCGCGCACGCCCACGGCGCTGCGCGCGGCGCGGCGGTACAGCGCCTGATCGCGGAAGATGGGGCTGAACGTGCGTTGCACGCGCCCGCCGACGAGGATGCGGGGGCCACTCGCGACGACGCTTTCGAAGCCGCGCCACGTGGCGCTTTTCGCGCGGATGGTGGCGCGGTTGTCGGGGGTGATGGCGAGGGCGTACGGCACGCGGCCCCATGCGAGGAGCCGTCCGCCGAGCACGAGGTCGCCGGCGGGCGCGTAGGTGCGTGGGTGGAAGTAGCTGCCGTTGATGATGGCGCTCGCGGCGGTGGTGCGGGCGAGGTCGCCGACGCGCAGGCCGGTCCCGAAGCCGCTGGGGGGCGCGATGGGCGTGACGCGCACGTCTGGGTGGCGGAGGTCCACGCGGACGATGCGGACGGGCACGCCGAGGCTCACGCCGCGCGCGAGCGTGATGGGCGCGCGGACGGGGCGTGGCGGGATGGCGACGGGCACGCGTTTGGGCACGAGGACGCGCTGGCCGGCGTAGGTGCTGTTGCCGCGCAGGTGGTTGATGTTGCGCAGGTGCGCGGCGCTGGTGCGGTACGTGCGGGCGAGGAAGGTGAGGTCCTGGCCGGGGGTGACGGTCACGAACGAGTAGATGACGCGCGTGACGGTCGTGGGTCTGGGCGCCGCGCGAACGGTCGCGCCGGGGAGGCGCAGGACCTGCCCGACGCGGATGGTGTCGCTGCGCAGGCCGTTCGCGGCTTTGAGGGCGGCGACGGTGGTGCGGGCGCGCGTGGCGAGGACGCCGAGGGTGTCGCCGCGGCGGACAGTGATGATCGCGAACTGCGCGGGCGTGGCGCGGGGGGTGGGGGCACCGCTGACGCGCAGGTCCTGCCCGGCGCGGATGGTGTCGCCGCGCAGGCCGTTGAGGCGTTTGAGGTTCTGGACGGTGGTGCCGGCGCGCGTGGCGATGCGGAACAGCGTGTCACCAGGTCGGACGGTGACGGTCGCGGCGTGCGCGACCGTCGCGGTAAGCAGAGCGAGGGCCGCGAGCAGGGGGGGCACACGTCGGGGCCAGGGCATGCCTCCCAGGGAAGCATGCGGGGGTCCGCCCGGCGTGAACGGCACCTGACGCGCCCTTAAGCCGGACGCGGGAGGCCGCCGGGCTGAACCGGCAGCCTCCCGCGCCTGTACGGGGCGTCCGGGGGTTACTCGTCGGGGTCGGCGTCCCAGTCGGTGAGGGCATACGTGCCCAGCACCATGCCGGTCAGGCCCACGAAGTACGCGCGGGCGCGGTTGTCCTTGAGGGCGCCCAGCAGGGCGGGGACGGCGAGCAGGGCGGGAGCGCTGGCCAGTTCGATCTTGCCGTGCATGGGGAACGGGAGGACGCGGCGCAGCGCGACGGGGTAGTCCGTGAGGGCGCTCACGAGCAGGTACGACCCGGCGAACGCGTACGAGGCGGTGCGGGCGGCGCCGTTGAGGTTGAGGAGGGTGGGGGCGGCGAGCATGGCGGCGCAGGCGGCATAGTCCACCAGGCCGTGCTGACGTGGGGAGAGGACGTTCATGGCGTCAGTGTGGGCGCGGCGCGTTTGGGGAACTTGTGGCTTTTACGAATGAACGTTTACGCGGCCGGATGGCCGAAAGGAGCGGGCCCGCGCGGGCCCGCTCCTTTGTTGGCCTTCGGGTCAGGGGTGGCGTTTGAGGAAGTCGAGGATGACCTGACGGGTCGGGCCGAGGAACGTGAGGGTGCGGCCGACGCTGCCGATGATGGTGTAGTGGTCGAGTTTGGGGATGACGGTGCGCGTGACGTCCGCGCCAGCGGCGCGCAGGGCTTCTTCCATGCGGGTGGCATTTTCCGGCGCGACGGTGCGGTCGTTCGCGGCGACGACGAGCAGGGTGGGCGGCGGGTCCTTGCGGACGTGCCGGTCGGGCATGGTCTGCTCGGGGGAGCTGCCTTCGGGGAAGGCGTTGCGGCTGGGGAAGCTGCGGTAGTCGTACGCGTACGGCCCGGCGATGCCGACGACGGCGCGGATGGCGCTGCGGGGCACGTTCGCTTCGCGCAGCCAGCGTTCGTTCATGACGACCTCGACGGCGTTGAACGCGCCGGCGGAGTGGCCGCTCACGAACAGGCGGTCGGGGTCGCCGCCGTACGCGCGGACGTTCTTGCGGAGGAACGCGAGCGCCTGCGCGGCGTCCTGAATGTAGGTGGGGTAGCGGTTCTGGGGGGCGAGGCGGTAGCTCATGACGGCGGTGACGTACCCGGCGCGCGCGAAGCTGTCCCCGATGAACTTGTATTCGTCCTTGCTGCCGCTCGTCCAGGAGCCGCCGTGGATGAACAGCATGACGGGGGCGCTCCTGGCGTTGTCGGGCGCGTAGACGTCGAGGACGTTGCGGACGTCCGGGCCGTACTTGAGGTCGCGGGTGACACGCAGGCCGGCGGTGTTCGTGACGGCGTTGAGCGCCCCGACCGGGGAGCATGCCGTGAAGGTGACGGCCGCGCCGAGCAGCAGGCCGGCGGCGATCAGGGGTCGGTTCATCCACCCAGGCTAGCGGGGGGAGGTGCGGCGCCTCCCCGTGTGCGCTTAAGAGCGGTTTAAAAACGAGGGGGTCGCGTACACTCCCGGGCGCGGCGCGCTGCTACGCTGCGCGTCATGAAGGCCGGCGGGACGGTGACGGACGTACTGGTGGTGGGGGGCGGGCCGTCCGGCGTGGCGCTCGCGGCGGAGGTCGCTGCGCGGAACCTCACGGTGCGGGTGGTCGCGCCGCACGCGCCGCAGCCGTTCCCGGCGACGTACGGCGCGTGGCTCGATGACCTGCCGGAGTGGGCGCGGGGGAGCGTGGCGCACGCGTGGTCGGACGTGCGGGTGCATGCGGGCCGGGCGGTCACGCCGCTGCTGCGGCCCTACGCCCTGCTGGAGAACGCGCAGCTGCTGTCGGCGCTGCTGGGGCGCGCGGAGCCGGGCGGCCTGTGGTGGGACGTCGGGCGGGTGGTGGGCGCGCAGCGCGACGCGGGCGTGTGGCGCGTGCACAGTGAGGGCGGGCGGTCGTGGCGCGCGCGGGTCGTGGTGGACGCGAGCGGGCACGGGGGGACGTTGCGGCGCGTGGCGTTCCGGCGCGGGGCGGCGCTGCAGACGGCGTACGGCCTGGTGGGGCGCTTCCGGGTGCCGCCGAGCGCGCCGGGCGCGATGGTGTGGATGGATTACCGGCATCCGCATCTGCCGGGCGGGGCATTCGGCGCGGCGCCGTCCTTCCTGTACGCCATGCACCTCGGCGGGGACGTGTATTTCGTGGAGGAGACGTCGCTGGTGGCGCGGCCGGCGCTGAGCGTGGAGGCGTTGCGCGCGCGGCTGCGCGCGCGCCTGGAAGCGCAGGGCACGCCGTGCGCGGAGGTGCTGAGCACCGAGGTGTGCGCGTTCCCCATGAACGCGCCCGCGCCGGACGCGGGCGGGGGGCTGCTGGCGTTCGGCGCGGCCGGGGGGCTGGTGCAGCCGGTGTCGGGCTTCCAGGTGGCGGGGGCGCTCGCGGACGCGCCCCTGGTCGCGGACGCGCTTGCGGCGCACCTGCCGTTCGGGCCGGACGCGGCGTCGCGTGCGGGGTGGGCGGCGCTGTGGCCGGCGGCGCGGCGTGAGACGCGCGCGGTGCAGCTGCTGGGCGTGGAGGCGCTGTTGGGCCTGCCGGGCGCGCACCTGCCGGCGTTCTTCGAGGCGTTCTTCGCGTTGCCGGCCGCGCAGTGGCGGGCGTTCCTGGCGCCGCGCACGCCGGCGGGCGAACTGGCGCGCATTATGCTGCGGTTGTTCGCGCGGGCGCCCATGCGGGTGCGGGCGCCGCTGGCGCGCGCGGCGTGCACGGCGCCGGGAGTGTCGGCGCGGGCGCTCGCGCGCGCGGCGCTGCCTATACTAGGGGCATGAGCCTGCTCGACATGATCGGCCCCGTGATGATCGGCCCGTCCAGCAGCCACACGGCGGGCGCGTGCCGCATCGGGCTGATTGCGCGGCACCTGCTGGGGCACCGCCCCGAATCCGCCGTGATTGGCCTGCACGCCAGTTTCGCGAAGACCGGCCGGGGGCACGGCACGCACCTCGCGCTCGTGGCGGGCCTGCTGGGGTTCGCGCCGGACGACCCTCGCCTGCCGCGCGCGTTCGAGGAGGCGCAGGCGGCAGGCCTCGCGTTCACGTTCGAGGACGTGGACCTGGGGGACGTGCACCCGAACACGGCGCGGTTGCGCGTGACCGGCGGGGGCGGCAGCGCGGACGTGACCGCGAGCAGTACGGGCGGCGGCGCCATCGAGGTGGTGCGCGTGGATGGGTTCCGGGTGCAGTTCACGGGCGCCTCGCCGACGTTGCTGACGCGCTACACGGACGCCATCGGGATCATCGCGCGCGTGGCGAGCCTGATCGCGTCGGACGGCGTGAACATCGCCACGCTGAACTGCACGCGCGAGAAGCGCGGCGGCGCGGCCATGCTCAGCATCGAGCTGGACGCGCCGCTCAGTGACGAGGCGGTGCGGATGCTGTCTCGCTGGCCGGAAATGGCGTGGATTCGGATGCTGCCGAAGGTGATGGACGGCTGAACCGGCGCGGCGGCGCGCTTGGACTGGCATCAAACGTCACTTGACGGCTTGAGAACCAAACAAGTGTTTGGAAGTATGTCTATATGACGCTCGACGACATTCAAAATGCCCCCACGCCCGCGAGTGCCTGGGTGCTCGCCACCGACTGTCAGGAGAGCGGCCTCGACCCGGAACAGGTCAAGGACGTGATGCGGGGCCGCATCCGCGAAATGCGCGACAGCATCACGCGCGGCCTGAACAGCGACGCCAAGAGCATCACCGGCATGGTGGGCTGGAACGCCAAGGGCCTGTGGAACGCCCAGGACAAACTCGACGCGCCGCTCCTCAAGCGCGTGCAGGCCTACGCGATGGCCGTGAACGAGGAGAACGCCCGCATGGGCCGCATCGTCGCCGCGCCCACCGCCGGCAGTGCCGGGACCATCCCGGGCGCGCTGATCGGCGTCGCAGACCACCTCGGTCTGGACGACGAGGCGCTCGTGATGCCCATGGTGCTCGCGGCGGGCGTCGGGCGCGCCATCAGCCGCCAGATGTTCATCAGCGGCGCCGCGGGCGGCTGCCAGGCGGAAATCGGCAGCAGCGCCGCCATGGCCGCCGCCGCCGTCACGGAACTGCTGGGCGGCACAAGCCGCGCGAGCGCGCACGCGGCCGCGCTCGCCCTGATGAACACCATCGGACTGGTGTGCGACCCGGTGGGCGGGTACGTGGAGGTGCCGTGCGTGAGCCGCAACGCGTTCTTCGCGGTGCACGCGGTCAGCAGCGCGCAGCTGGCGCTCGCGCAGCTGGAGAGCTTCATTCCGCCGGACGAGGTCATCACGGCGATGGCGCAGGTGGGCCGCATGATGCCGCTGCAGCTCAAGGAAACGGCGGAAGGCGGCCTCGCGCAGACGCCCACCGGCCTGCGCGTCATGGCGGACATGGAACGCAAGTAACGCGCGGAAGCCCGAACCTGCAGGGGCGGCACGGCCATTGGTCGTGCCGCCCCTGCGTGAAGGTCACTCAGGCGATTTCGGGAACGTGCACACCGAGGGCCGCGCGGAGGTCGGCGTGGCTGGCGATCAGGCGGGCCGCGCCCGCAGCGAGCAGCGCCTCGCCGTTCGCGCCGTGGCTGCCGCCCAGGAAGCCCCACACGGTCGCGCCAGCGGCGACGCCGGCGGTGACGCCGGGAACGCTGTCCTCCACCACGAGGCAGCGGGTGAGGTCCACGCCGAGTTCACGCGCGGCGTGCTGGTACAGGTGCGGTTCGGGTTTGCCGTGCCCACCGACGTCCTGCGGGTGGTACGCGCGTCCGGCCGTGTGGTCGGCGAGGCCCGCTTCGGTGAGTTTGTGCTGCAGGCGGTCCGCGCGGCTGTTGCTCGCCACCGCGAAAGGCACGTGGGCGTGCGCGAGGGCGCGCAGGGTGTCTTCCGCGCCGGGCACCTGCGGGACGCCGCGGAACGTTTCGTGCATCTCGGCGTCGAGCAGCGCGTCGAACGTGCCGGGGCGGGTCCAGCCGTGGTCGCGTTCCAGGTGCGCGTACAGGGTCGTCAGGGTCGCGCCGACGCTGTACGTCATGAACACGTCGGGGGTGAGGTGCAGGCCGTGCTGCGCGAGCAGGCGCACCCACACCTGGTTCGCGGCGTGCTCGCTGTCGACGAGCACGCCGTCCATGTCAAACAGCACGGCGCCAAACGGGCGGGGGGCAGTCATGTGGGCTCCTGTGATGCCGGGGTGTCGGCGTGGCTGTACGTGACGCGCGTGACGTCCGACAGGGTAAGCGGATGCTCGGGCGTGAGGGTGGTGCGGACGGTTCCGCCGTTCAGGTCGGCGGCGGCGTTCAGCAGGGCGGGCAGCGCGGGCGCGTGCGTGACGCCCCACACGTGCGCGCCTTCGCGCAGGAGCAGCAGCGCGCCGCACGGTTCGCCCGCGTCGTACGCGAGCAGCAGCGTGAAGTCGCGGGCGCCTTCCAGGGTGCGGCTCAGGTGCGCGGCGAGCGGGTCCGCCCAGTCCGGGGCGTCCCAGACGCGCGCGAGGAGGTCGGCGGCGGCGCGCAGGTGCAGGCGGCTCGTCTGCTCCACGCGCACGCTGCCGGGAGCGGCCTGCGGCGCGTACGTGCCGACGCTGGCGTCCAGCACGGTGCGCGCGCCGGTGAGGGCGCGCGTGTCCGCGAACACGGCGGGCACGCCCTGCCCGGCGAACCATAGGCGTGCGCGCAGCAGGCCCTCGTCGGACTCGACGTACGCGGCGTTCGCGCCGATCAGGGGCGTGCCGGGCGCGTGCAGGACCGTCGCGCCGCGCAGGTCACGGCGCAGCGCGGCGAGGCGTGCGTGGTACGCGAGGAGGTCCGGCGGGAGCGTCAACGGTCCTCGGGGAGTTTCACGTCGAACAGCGCGCGCACGAACTCGCGGCTGTCGAAGGGCTGCAGGTCGTCGGCGCTCTCCCCCACCCCGATGAACTTGATGGGCACGCCCAGCTCGCGAACGATGGGGACGACAATGCCGCCTTTCGCGGTGCCGTCGAGTTTCGTGACGACCACCCCGGTCAGGCCGATGCTCTCGTGGAACTTCTTGGCCTGCTGCAGGCCGTTCTGGCCGGTGACGGCGTCCAGCACCAGCCACACCTCGGCGGGCTCGCCGGGATCGGCCTTGTCGATGACGCGGCGGACCTTCTTGAGTTCCTCCATGAGGTTGTGTTTGTTGTGGAGGCGTCCGGCGGTGTCCACGAACAGCAAGTCCGTGCCGCGCGCACGGCGGGCCTGCGCGGCGTCGAACGCCACGGCGGCGGGGTCGCCGCCGTCAGGGCCCTGCACGACCGGAATGCCGAGGCGTTCGCCCCACACGCCGAGCTGCGCGCCGGCCGCCGCGCGGAAGGTGTCGCCGGCGGCGAACATGACGCTCTGCCCGCGCGAGCCGTAGTACTGGCCGAGCTTCGCGATGGTCGTCGTTTTGCCGACGCCGTTCACGCCGATCATCATGATCACGCGCCCTTCGGGCTGGACGGTGCTGCGGCGGGCGTCGGGCGTGAACCCGAGCTTGCGGAACTGCGCGCGTTTCGCGTCCGGCTCGAGCTGCAGCGTCATGGCGTCCATGAGCGCTTCTTGCAGGTTGGTCTTGCCGCTGTTCTTGATGTCCTCGAGGATTTCCTCGGTGGCGGCGCGGCCGACGTCAGCGGCAATCAGGGCGTACTCGAGGTCCTCGAGGGTGTCGAGGCGGTTGGTGAAGACGTCTTTGAGGTCCGTGCCGAGGAACCCGACGGACGTGTTGAGTTGCTGGCGGGTCTTGCTGAGGCCGTCACGCAGACGGTCGAACCATGACATGCCCTCACCATACGGCACGCGCGACGCGTGTGCGCGCGGCGTTCGTCCCGACGGGCGGCGGGTGAGCGGGAGGTGACGCGGCACTTCATACGCGCGTCATGTCCGCCGGGTACAACGGGCGCATGATTCGAGGACCTTTGAAGTTCATGGCGCTTGGAGCGCTGCTGCTCGGCGCGGCGAACGCCCAGCCGACCGGGGAGTGGCGACTGACGAGCATCACGGATGCGGGACGGCTGATCAGCGTGAACGCGCAGGTCGCGCCGACCCTGCGGTTCGACGCCACGCGCGTCTCCGGCCTGGCCGGGTGCAACACGTACACGGCGTCGTACGCGGCGCGCGCGGACCTGCTGACGTTCGCGCGGGTCATCACGACGAAGAAGGCCTGCCCGGATCAGGTGCTGAGCCTGGAGGAGCGGTACCTGAACGTGCTGCGCGGCGTGCGGCGCTACGAGCTGCGCGGGCGTACGCTGGTGCTGCATGCAGGCAACGACCGGATGGAGTTCGTGCAGGGCGGACGCGTGAGCGACGTCACGCAGACGGCGACGCGCTACGCGGGCGCGTGGGAACTCGCGGGCGTGAACGTGGCGGGGCGCGCCCTGAACGTGCAGGGTGACCGGCCCGTGACGCTGACCGTGGAGGGCGCGCGCCTCAGCGGGAACGCGCCGTGCAACACGTACAGCGCGACGTTCGGCGTGGTGAACGGCGCCATTCAGGTGGGGCCAGTGGCGAGCACGCGGCGCCTGTGCACCACCGACGCGGGCAACCAGCTGGAGACAGCGTTCCTGGGAGCGCTGCGTGCGGCGCGGGCGTTCGAGCTGCGCGGGGAGCAACTGGTCGTGGTGGCGCGCGACGGGACGACCCTCACATTCCGCCGGGCGAGCGGTTCGGGCGCGGTCACGGGCGCGTCGCTGGAGGGCGGCTGGACGCTGCGGACGGTGGATGACCGCGCGCCGCAGGGTCCGCGGGCGATCACGCTGAACTTCGAAGGTCCGCAGGTGGGCGGCAATGACGGCTGCAACGCGTTCGGCGGGACGTACCGTGTGAGCGGTTCGACGTTGCGTGCGGCCGGGCCGCTTCCGCAGACGCTGATGGCCTGCCCGGAACCGGCGGACTTCCCGAGCCTGACGGCGCTGCTGCGCGCGGGCGCGACGTTCAGCGTGAACGCGGACGTGCTGACGCTGACAGGGCAGGGGCACACCTGGGTGTTCAGCCGCTGAGGGCGTAGGCGAGAGGGGCGCCCGAACCTCCGGGCGCCCCTCTCCCACGCTTGGGTTACTGCACTTCGTTCAGGGCGCGTTCGATGCGGGCGACGACGCGCGCCTGTCCGAGCGCGGCGAGCATCTCGGCGAGGTCCGGGCTTTCGTTCGTGCCGGCGACGGCGGCGCGGGCGGGCGGCATGACCTTGCCGAGCTTCAGGCCCTGTTCTTCGGCGAGCGTCACGAACGCGGCCTTGATCGCTTCGGGCGTGAAGTCCGGCAGGTTGCGGAGGCGCGCGGCGATCTCCGGCAGGAGGTCGCGGGCGTCGCGGACGGCCTTCTGGGCCTTCTCGTCGAACGGGTAGCGTTCCGTCCAGAAGAACGCGGTTTTGGGCAGGAAATCCGCGAACACGTCCATGCGGGGCGTCATCATGCGCACCACGGCGCTGAAGTCCACGGGGCCGTGCGCCTCGCCGCTCGGCACGTCGGCTTTCAGTTCAGTGAGGTACGCGCGCAGGCGACCCTCCACGTCCTCGGGCGTGAGGACTTCGCGGAGGTACTTGCCGTTCATCCACTTGAGCTTGTCGAGGTTGAACACGGGCTCGCCGAGCGTCACGTCCTCCAGGCGGAAGGCGCGGGCGAACTCGTCACGGTCGAAGATCTCGCGGCCGTCCGGGTGCGTCCAGCCCATGGTGGCAAGGAAGTTCAGGAGCGCTTCGGGCAGGTAGCCCTGCTGGCGGTACCATTCGGCGCTGGTGGGGTTCTTGCGTTTGCTGATCTTGCTGCGGTCGGCGTTACGCAGCAGCGGCATGTGCGCGAACACCGGCTCGTCCCAGCCGAACGCGCGGTACAGCAGCACGTGAATGGGGGTGCTGCTGATCCATTCTTCCGCGCGGATCACGTGCGTGACCTGCATGAGGTGGTCATCGACGACGTTCGCGAGGTGGTAGGTGGGGAAGCCGTCGGCCTTGAGGAGGACCTTGTCGTCGATTTCGGCGTTCTGGATCTCGATGTAGCGGTCCGGCTGGCCCTCTTCCGTTTTCACGCGCAGGAGGTCGCGCACGACGGTCACGCCTTCGCGGGGGACCTTCAGACGAATGACGTGCGCTTCGCCCGCGTCGGCGCGGCGCTGGGCGTCCTCGGGGCTGAGGTCGCGGCTGGGCACGTGAATGACGCGCCCTTCAGCCTGCGCGGTTTCGCGCAGCGCGGCGAGCTCCTCGGGCGTTTCGAACGCGCGGTACGCGTGGCCGCTGGCGACGAGCTGCTCGGCGTACTGGCCGTACAGGTCGAAACGTTCGGACTGGCGGTACGGGCCGTTCGGGCCGTCCTGCAGGGGGCTCTCGTCGGGCGTGAGGTTCAGCCACTGCATCATTTCGAAGATGCGGCGTTCGCTGTCGGGCACGTAGCGGGTGCGGTCGGTGTCCTCGATGCGGAGGATGAAGCGGCCGCCGTTCTGGTGGGCGACGGCCCAGTTGAACAGGCCGATGTACGCGGTGCCGACGTGCGGGTCGCCGGTCGGGCTGGGCGCGATGCGGGTCACGACAGTCATGCGGCCCAGCATACTGCCCGGCGTTACCCTGAGCGGATGCGTCACCGAATCAGTGTTGCAGGCGTGGTCCTGCGGGAGGAGCGGGTGCTGCTCGTGCATCACCGGCGGGCCGGGCGGTATGACTTCTGGCTGCCGCCGGGCGGCGGGCTGGAGGGGCACGAGAGTCTGCTGGAGGGCGCGGCCCGGGAGGTGCACGAGGAAACGGGGCTGGTGGTGCGCGCGGAGCGGCTGCTGTACGTGCAGGAGCTGCTGGAGCCGGGCAAGCGGATTTTCAAGAGTTTCGTGCTGTGCACGGAAGTGGGCGGGGCGTTGTCGCTCGCCCACCGCGTGGAGGACGAGCGGGACTTCCTGGTGGACGCGCGGTTCTTCACGTGCGCGGAACGGGCGGACCTGGAGGTCCGCCCGGCCGTGTTCCGGGCGGGCTTCTGGGCGGACCTCGCGGCGGGGTTCCCGGAGGTGCGGTACCTGGGGCTGCAGCACACGACGGACAGCTGAGGCCCCGGTCTGCGCGCCCAACAGCAAAAGCGCCCACTTGGGGCGCTGATACCTTCAGAGTACCGTGGTATGCACGGCCCGTCAAGGCTATGCGGCGGGGTGCAGGCCGCCGATCAGGGCGTGGACGACCGTGCGGACGAACGTGGCGTCGTCGATGCGGGCGCGGTCGAGGGGGGTGGCGCTCACCGCGCACGCTTCGGCGCGCAGCTCCAGCATGATGTGGTGCAGCAGGGCGCCGTGCAGCAGCCGCGCGACGGACGGCGTGTGGTGCGCCCGCAGGCGGCCCGCCTGCACTTCGCCGTGCAGGTACGCCTCGAAGGCGCGCAGGTCGCGGCTGACCGGGTCGCCGAACGCCTCCGGGTTGAACGTGGCGGACGCGGTGCCGCGCGACCACAACGCCACGAGCTGCGGGACGACGGCGCGGGCGTACGCGACGGCGGCGAGGCACGCGCGTTCCAGGCGGTCCGCGACGGCGTCGCCGGTGCCGGGGTCGCGCAGAAGGTCGTGCCATGCGGGGGTGCCGCTCACGCCGACGGCCGCGAGGAACAGGGCTTCTTTGGTGGCGTAGCGTTTGAACAGGGTGCCTTCGCTGACGCGGGCGCGCGTGGCGATCTGGGCGGTGGTCGCCGAGTAGCCGTGCTCCGCGAAGACGCTGCGGGCAGCGTCGAGGAGTTGCTCGTCGGGGATCACGCGGGGGCGGGGCATGCTGGGGTCCTTTCGGCGCGGGGCGCAAGGGCGCCCCGCGCGGGGTCAGTCGGTGGCGGGGGCGGGCGCGCCGCCCAGGATGGGCTGGCGTTTGCGCTCGAAGCGGTAGAAGACGCTGGGAATCACGTAGAAGGTGAGCAGCGTGCTGGTGATGACGCCGCCGAGAATCACGATGCCGAGGCCGCGGCGGAATTCGGCGCCTTCGCCGTGCCCGAACACCAGCGGGACGCTGATGACGAGGACCGTGAGGGTCGTCATGAGGATCGGGCGGAAGCGCAGGCGGGCGCTGTCCACGAGCGCCTCGTACAGCGGCATGACGCGCAGGCGCTCCACCACGAACTCCAGGTACAGGATGCTGTTCTTGGTGGACAACCCGAGCAGGATGACCATGCCAAGCACGGTGATGACGTCGAGGTTCGTGCGGAACAGCGCGAGCGTCCACAGCGCGCCGACGATGGCGAGCGGCACGGGCAGGATCAGGTACACGGGGTAGCGGAAGCTGTTGAACTGCGAGCCGAGCACCAGGTACGTGAGGAGCACCGCGAGGACGATCACGACCGGGCCGTAGAACAGCAGGTCGCCGGTGAGGCCGCTCGCGCCGAAGCTGCTGCTGTCGCCGAGTGTCACGCCGTTCTGGAGCAGGCCGGCGTCGCGGGCGTTCTTGACGACGGTCTTCTGGTACTCGAACGCGCCGGGCGCGCCGGGGTTCAGGTTGATGTCGATGGTGCTGGTGTACGCCTTGTTGTAGCGGCGCAGCGTGGCGGGCGCCTGCTGCAGCTGGAAGGTGCCGAGCTGGCTGAGGGGGATGTTCGCGCTGAGCTGCTGGGCGTACACCGTCTGCGACAGCAGGCTCTGCTCGTTGCTCACGAGGGCCGGGTCGAGTTTCACGACAATGTCGACGCTGTCATCCGCGGCGCGGAGGGTGCCGGCGGTGGTGCCGTTGTTGTACGTGCGCAGCGCCTGCGCGAGGTCGTCGTTGGTGAGGCCCGTGCCGGTGAGGCGCGCGGCGTCCGGCACGAAGTTGCGTTCCTGGCGGGTTTCGCTGAGGCTGCTCTTGACGCTGGCGAGGTTCGGGTCGCGGCCGAGCAGGCGCAGCAGGTCGCGGTTGCGCGTTTCGAGCAGCGCCTGGGTGGGCGCGGTGAGGGCGAGGCTGATGTCGCTGGTGCCGCCCGGGCCGACGTCTTCGGCGCCGACGGTGACGTTCGCGCCGTTCACGTTCTGCGCGAGCGCCTGCAGTTCGCGGCGGTACGTGGGCAGCAGCGTGAAGAGGTTCGGGCGTTCGTCGCGGGGTTTGAGGGTGACGGTGAAGCTGGCGCTGCCGGCGTTCACGGTGGTGCTCACGAGGTCCACTTCGTCGCGGTTCAGGAGGTTCGCTTCGAGGCGGCGCGCGAGGGCGTTGGTGGCGTCGAGGCTGGTGCCGCTGGGGAGCGTGGCGTCCACGCTGAACAGGCCGCTGTCGCTCTGCGGCGTGAACGCGAAGCCGACGCGGCTCACCGCGAGCGCGCCGCTCAGCAGGAACGCGACGGCGCCGAGGATCACCCACAGGTTGCGGGGCAGGACGGCGGCGACGCTACGGGCGTACACGTCCGCGATGCGGGAGACGACGCGTTCGGTGGCGCCGTGCAGGGTGTGCGTGACGGCTTCCAGCAGGCCCAGCAGCATGATCAGCACGGCGCGGACCAGGCCGAGCAGCAGTGGGTACAGCAGCAGCGCAGCCCACACGGCCGGGCCGGCGGTGCGGCTCGCGGCGAACAGCGCGCCCGCGAGGACCAGCAGGCCCACGAGGCCCCACGGGGCGCGCCACGCGCGCAGGCCCCAGCGGAAGCTGTCGGGCAGGCGGCGCAGGCGCGCGCCGTACGTGCGCCAGTCGATGGGTTCCGGGTCGCTGGTGTAGGCCATGCGGACCGTGAGGAACAGCAGGCTTTCCAGCCACGAGAACGCGATGGCGGCGGCGAGGCCGAGGCCGAACTGCCGGAAGAACTGCCCGAGAATGCCGGGCATGAACGACAGGGGGATCAGCACGGCGAGCAGCGAGAAGGACGCGGCGGTGACGGCGCTGAACACTTCGCTGCCGCCCACGAGGACGCTGCGCATCAGGCTGTAGCCCTTGTCGCGGTACCGCTGGACGTTCTCCGCGACGACGATGCTGTCGTCCACGACGATGCCGATGGCGACGATGATGGCGAGCAGCGAGATGATGTTGAACGTGAACCCGAACAGGCTGTAGAGCAGCGGCGCGGCCGATACGCTGATCGGGATGGCGAGAATCACCGCGAACACGGTGTTCAGGCGCCCGAGGAACAGCAGGACGACGACGCCCACGGCGAAGATGCCGATCAGGAACTCCTTGAAGGTGTCTTCGACGGTGGCGCGCGTGACGGTCGTCTCGTCGCTCGCGGCGATCAGCTGATACCCGCCGGGCAGGTTCAGTTCGCGCATGGCGGCGCGGACGTTGTCGGCCACCTGGACGCTGTTGGTGCCGCTGCCTTTGCGGATGCCGAGCAGCACGGCAGGCTGGCCGTTCACGCGGGCGTACTGCGTGATGGGTTCGGTGCTGTCGCGGATGGTGGCGACGTCGCGGACGCGCAGGCCCCGCGCCGGGTCGAGCAGGATGTTCCCGATGTCCGCGAGGGACGTGGGGGTGGTGCGGGTGCTGAAGCCGACCTGGTTGCCGTCCTGCGTGAGGCTGCCGGCGGGCACGTCGAGGGCGGACGCGCTGATCGCGCCGGACACGCGGTTCGGGCTGAGGTTGTACGCGCTGAGGCGGGCGGGGTCGAGGAGCACCTGCGCCTGGCGTTCCGGGCCGCCGCTCACGGTGACGTCCGCGACGCCGTTCACGCGTTCGAGACGCGTTTTGATGGTGTCGTTCGCGTAGGTGGTGACGTCGCGCAGGGGAGCAGCGCCGCCGAACAGCGCGAGCGTGATGATCGGCTGGGCGTTCGGGTCGAACTTCTGCACAATGGGCGCGTCGCTGCCGCTCGGGAGTGCGCCGCGAATGGCGGCCACGCTCTGCGAGACGCTGTTCGCGGCGCTGTTGATGTCGGTGTCGTTCGTGAAGGTGATGATGACGACGCTGCGGCCCGTGGTGCTGGTGCTGCTGATGTCGCTCACGCCGGACAGGGTGCTGACGGCGTCCTCGATCTGTCGGGACACGTCACGGTCCACCTGGTCGGGTGTCGCGCCGGTGTAGGGCGTGCTGACGGCGACGACGGGCACCTCGAAGCTGGGCAGGAGTTCCACGCCGAGGCGGGTGGTGGCGAGCAGGCCGAACAGGACGACCGCGAGGAACACGCCGATGCTGAACACGTACCGGCGGACGCTGAAGCCCACAGCCGGGTTGATGCGGACCTCGGCCTCCTCGGGCCTGACCGCGTCCGTGACGGGCGGGCGGTGCTCGTCGGTCATTTGGCGCGCTCCGCGCTGTTGGTGACGTTGATGGCCACGCCGGGTTGCAGGCTGGGCGGCACGGGGCTGATGATGCGCGCGCCGCTCGGCAGGCCCGTCACGGCGACGCGGCCGTTGCTTTCGCCGATGACGGTGACGTTCACGCGGCGGGCGGCGCCGTTCTCGGCGACGAACACGGCGTTGCCGCCGTCGTCGTTCTGCAGGGCGGACGCGGGGATGATGGTGCCGCTGCCGAGTTGCACGGTGTAGCGGACCTGCAGGGTCGCGCCGACGGGAAGGGCGGCGTCCGTGAGGCGCGCGGTGACAGGCACGAGGCGGTCCGTGCCGGCGACGCGGCTGCTCTCGCGGATGCGGGCGGTGAAGGTGCGGCCTCCACTGCTGAGGGTGACGGTCCGTCCGGCGCCGAGGCTGACCGCGTCGGTGGGCGGCACGCTGAAGTCCACGTCGAGCGTGGCGGGGTCCACGATGCGCGCGACGCTGGCGCCGGTGTTCACGAACTCGCCGACTTTCGCCGTGACGCCTGCGACGACGCCCGCGAACGGCGCGCGCACGCGGGCGTTCGCGAGGTTCGATTCGGCCTGCGCCAGGGCCACCTGGGCGCTCTGCACCTGGTTTTCGAGCAGAGCGAGGCTCCCGCTGCCGCTGCGGCCGTTCTGCGTGAGGTTGTTGCGGGCCTGCGCGAGGTCCGCCTGGGCCTGCGCGAGCGCGGCCTCACCGGCGTTCAGGTCGGCGCGGCTGAGGCCGCCGAGGGCGTACAGGTCGCGGTTCGCCGCGGCGGTCGCCTGCGCTTTTTGCAGGTTCGCCTGCGCGGCCTGCACGGCGCTCTGCAGGGCCGTGCCGGACCCGGCGGTGGTGGTGCGCGCCTGCTGCAGGTTGATGCGGGCGCTCTGCAGGCTCAGGCGGGCACTGTCGGCCGCCTGGCGCAGGGCGGTGTCGTCGAGCTGCACGAGGGTCTGCCCGGCGCGGACGGCGTCGCCTTCCTGCACGAGGGCCCGCGTGACGACGCCGCTGGCGCGCGCAGCGACGTTGCTGTCACGCGCGGCGTTGACGGTGCCCGTGACGGTGCGGGTGGCGTCGAGGGTGCCGCGCGTGGCGCTCAGCGTGGTGACGCTCAGCGCGGCGGTCTTGGCGGGTTTGGCGTCGAGGTTGATGGTGTTCGCGTCGGTGGTTTTCGGGCCGGGCGGCGTGCACGCGACGAGCGCGAGCGTGAGGGTGAGCAGCAGGGCGGGGGTTTTCATGGGCTCTCCAGGGGTGGGGGTTACTGGCCGGCGAGGCCGGTCACGTCGCGGCCGGCGGCGACGCTGAGCGCCGCGAGGGCCTTCCAGAGGGTGTGCTGCGCCTGCGTCACGCCGAACTGCGCGTTCAGGACGTTCACCTGGGCGCTCTGCACGTCGATCTGGGCGACGGTGCCGCTGCGGTAGCGGGTCTGCGTCTGGGCGAGGGTGGTCTGCTGCGTGCGGAGGGTCGCGCGCGCCAGGGCGACGCGTTCCTGCGCGTCCTGGGCGGTGCGGTACGCGTCGCGCACCTGCGTGACGGCGCCCGCGCGGGCGGTGTCGAGGTCGCGTTCGGCGTTGGCGAGGGCGGTGCGGGCGTCCTCAAGGGTGCGGCGGGGCGTGTAGTCGTTGTTGCTGAGCTGCACCTGGAGCTGCGCGGTCTGCACGGCCTGCCCCGCGCCGATGAGGCTGCTCAGGCGGCTGTCGAGGCCGGTCTGGAGGGCGTCGAGGCGGGTGTTCAGGGCGGGCGCGGCGGGCGCCGCGGCGAGCGTGAAGGTCGCGCCTGCGTTCAGGCCGAGCGTCTTGGCGAACTGGGCGCTCTGCACGCCGAGGCTGGCGCGGGCGTTCGCGAGTTCCTGGCGGTCCTGGTCGAGGGTGTTCTGCGCGCGGGTCACGTCGAGGGCGGTGCCGCTGCGGGCGCGCAGCCGCGCCTGCGCGATCTGGACGTTCTTGGTGTCGAGGTTGATCTGCGCGGTGTTGAGTTCGATGCGGGCGTTCGTTTCGGCGAGCGCCGTGTACTGCGTGACGACGGTCTGGAGGACGTTCAGGCGGGTGCCCGCGACGGTCGCCTGCGCGCGGGCGACGTCCTGCTGCGCGGCGGTCAGGTCGAGGATCAGGGTGGTCGGGTCGGCCTGTTTGCTGCTGAGTGTGGCCTGCGCCTTGCGGAGGTTCGCGGCGGCGGTGACGAGGTCCGCGTTGGCGTTCAGCGCGCGCGTGACGGCGCCGGGCAGCGTGAGGGCGCTCTGGGCGCTGGCGGGCGCGGCGAGCAGGGCAGCGGTGAGCGTGAAGGCAAGGGTGCGGTTCATGAGGGCTCCTGAGGGTGAGGGGGCGCGGGTCAGGGGGTGAGGTCGCCGGTGGCGGCCTGCAGGCGGAGTTGCGCGAGGTACGCGTTCACGCGCGCGGCGAGCTGGGCGCGTTCGGCCTGCGTGACGGCCAGGTCGGCGCGGCTGGTGTCGAGGGCGGTGCCGACGCCGGCGGCTTCGCGCGCGCGGGCGGTGTCGGCGTTCGCGCGCGCGCGGCTGACGGCGGCGGCCGCGAGGGGCAGCTGCGCGCGGGCGGCCTCGAGGTCGGCGCGGCGGGCCTGCACGTCGAGGGTGACGGCGGCGCGGGCGGTGTTCAGGGCGCGTTCGGCGCTCGCCACGGCCGTGCGGGCGCTGTTCACGCTGGCGTCCGCGACCGGGTCGAGCAGGTTGAAGCTGGCGCTCAGGCCGAGCGCGACGGCGTTTGGTTGGCTGCTGGCGCGCAGGGGCACGCTGACGCTGCCGGTCGCCACGCCGTTTTTCAGGTCAAGGGCGCCGCTCACGACGGTGCCGGCGGCGCCCTGCCCGGCGCTCAGCTGCCCGTACTGCGCGTTCGCCGTGAGGTTCGGGAGGGCGCGTTCACGGGTGGCGGCGGCGAGTTGCGCGCGGGCGTCCGCGAGGGCCGCTTCGGCGCCGCGCACGTCCCCGCGTTGGGTGAGGGCGCGCGCCACCAGGTCCGCGAGGGGGGCGGGGGCGGGCGCGTCGTCGGGCGTGGTGGTGAGGGCCGCGCCGGTCAGGTCGCGGCCGAGGGTGTTCGCGAGGGTCGCGGCGTTCAGGGTGAGTGTGGCCTGCGCGGCGTCGGCGGACGCGGCGGCGCTGCCGACGTCCGCTTCGCGTTCCAGCACGGCGTCGGCGGTGGCGGCGCCGGCGGCGCGCTGCGCGGCGGTGATGTCGAGGGCGCGGCGCGCGAGGCGCAGCTGCGCGCTGGCGAGGTCCGCGTCGAGCGCGGCGAGGCGCACGGCGGTGTATTGCTGCGCGGCGTTGATCACGAGGGTCGCGCGCGCGTCGCGGCGCTCAAGGGCGGCGCGTTCCAGGGCGCGCTGGGCGCTGCGGACGGCGTCGTACGCGGGGCTCCAGGGGAGGACCGTGGCGGAGGCGTTCACCCTGGCGGTCAGGCCGGTCTGCCACGTGCCGTCCGCGCCGGCGCTCACGAGGTCCGCGCCCGTGGTGAGGGTCAGGCCGGTGCGGGCGCGGGCGGCGTCGAGGGCCTGCTGCGCGGCGAGGTACTGCAGGTCGGCGCTCTGCCAGGCGGGCGCGGCGTGCAGGTCGCGGAGCACGTCGGGCAGCGTGAGCGGGGCGGCGGGGGGCGTCGTGGTGGTCTGGGCATGCGCGACGGCGCACAGTAGGGCCGTGAGGGCCAGTGTGAGGCGTGGCGGGCGGGGTGGGTGCATGGGGCTCCTTGGTGGGTGGGGTTGTCCCGCATGGCGTCGGGCGGGCTGCAGCGTGACCGGCGGCGGGCGCGGCGTTCTGGGGGTGGGCGGCCGTGAGGGTCGTCACAGGTCGCGCTCATCTTTGGCGTGGACGTTTCGGGGCGTCATCCATCGAAAGAAGGGGGTTCGCCACCTCATTCGTAAGTGAACACTCACGAATGCCGGGCGGTCAAGGCCGTTTTGTCCTGCCAAGATGCACGCATGGACCACGTCATCCGCGACGGCACGTTCGTTCTCTCCTCGCTCGTGGAGGGCGCCGCGGCCATCATCATCGCCATCGCCGTCATTCAGGCGTGCGTGCGCACCGCCCTCGCGTTCGTGGGCCGGGACCGACCGGAGCACCTGCGCCTCATGCTGGGCCGCTGGCTGGCGGTCGCGCTGGAGCTGCTGCTCGCCGCGGACATCCTGCGCACCGCCGTCGCGCCCTCATGGGACGACATCGGCAAGCTCGCCGCCATCGCCGCGCTCCGCACGCTGCTCAACTACTTCCTCGAACGCGAAATTCACGTGCAGCAGCCGGACCGCGCCGACCCCGGCGACGCCCCCACCCCGCACGGTCCGGCTCGCCCATGACGTGCTAGCGTGCGCGGCGTGACCGACGCCCTCACCCCGGAACGCACGCACACGCTCACGCTCAGCGTGCAGCCCTCAGACATCGACGACCTCGGCCACGTGAACAACGCCGTGTACCTCAGCTGGTTCGAGGGCGTCGCGCGCGCGCACGCGGACCGCGTCGGCGCGGACCTCCCGACGCTGCGCGCGCTCGGCGTGGTGCCCGTCGCGCGGACGCACACCATCCATTACCACCGCCCCGCCCTGCTCGGCGACGAGGTGCACGTGACGACCGTCATCACCGAGTCGCGCGGGGTGCGCGCCACGCGCACGTACACCGCCAACCGCGCAGACGGGACGCTGCTCGCGTCGTGCGAGACGCAGTGGGTGTGGGTGCATCCCGAGACGGGGCGGCCCAAGGCGCCCCCCGCGGAACTGCTCGCGCGGTTCGGCTTCCACCCGGAAACAGCCCGCTGAGCCCAGCGCGTCAGGGGCGCCCTGAAACTCCGGGCGCCCCTGGGCGTGGCGTTACCGCACGGCCTGTTCGTGCGCGCGGTACTGCTCCAGGTGACCGGCGTCCAGCAGCGCCCGCAACGCCTGCACGGTCAGGTCGATGTCGCGCTCGTCGTTGTACAGCGCGACGGGGGCGAGGCGCAGGATGTCCGGCGCGCGGAAGTCCGGCGTGATGCCGCGCGCGCGCAACCCCAGCGACAGCAGGTGCGCGTCCGGGTGCGCGAGGGCCACGTGCCCGCCCCGGCGCGCCTCCTCGCGGGGCGTCACGACGCGCAGTTCCGGCAGGTGCGCGTCGACGGCGCGCATGAAGTGCGCCGTGAGGTCCAGGCTGCGCGCGCGAATGGCGGGCATGCCGACCTCGTCGAACACCTCCAGTGCCCCTTCGAGCGCGGCGAGCGCGAGGATCGGCGGGGTGCCCTGCTGGTACGCGCCCGCCCCTTCGGCTTTGTGGTACGTGTGCGTCATGTCGAACTGCGTGCCCTTGTGGTTCCCCCACCAGCCGCGCAGGCCGGGCGCGAGGTCATGGTGCCGTTCGTGCAGGAACAGCCCGCCGGGCGCGCCCGGGCCGGCGTTCACGTACTTGTAGTGGCACCACACGGCGAAGTCCGCGTCCCAGGCGTGCAGCTCGTGCGGGACGCTGCCGGCGGAGTGCGCGGCGTCCCAGCCGATCAGGATGCCGCGTTCGTGTGCGGCGCGCGTGAGGCGGGGGATGTCGAGCAGCTGGCCGCTGCGGTACAGGACGCTCGGGAGGAGCGCCACGGCGACGTCGTACGTGAGGCTGGCTTCGATGTCCGCGTCGTCGAGGGTGTGGCCGTCGCGGCTGGGCACGAAACGCACCTCCGCGCCGTACCGTTCCGCCCAGGACTGCAGGGCGTACACGTCGCTGGGGAAGTCGAGGGCGGTGGCGAGCAGGTGCCGCCGCTCGCCGTGCGGGCGGTACAGGGTGGCGAGCAGGGCGTGCAGGTTCGAGGTGATGCTGCCCGTCACGGCCACCTCGTGCGGCTCCGCGCCGACCAGGCGCGCAACGGACGGCGCGAGGGACTCCGCGAGGCCGAACCAGCTGTCCCAGCCGTTCACGGCGCGCGTCGCCCACTCGTCGAGGCGGCGCAGCACGGCGGCGCGCGCGGCGTGCGGCATCAGGCCGAGGCTGTTGCCGTCCATGTACACGCCGGGCGGCAGGGGGAACGCGTCGCGCTTCAAGCGTCGCGCTCCAGCAGGATCGCGCGGGCGGGCGAGCCGTCCACGCCGTGCAGCGGCAGCGCGAGGCACACGAGGTCGTACTCCCCTTCAGGCACGCCTGCGAGGTTCAGGCCCTCCACGATGAACAGGCCCGTTTCCGCGAAGGTGTGATGCGCGTCGAGCGTCTTGCTGTCCAGCGGGTCTACGCTGGGGCTGTCCGTGCCGACCAGACGCACGCCGCGCGCGTGGGCGGCGCGCACGAACTCCGGCGACAGGGCCGTAAAGTCCTGCGGGAAGTCCGCCCAGTGCGCGGGCTGCCCGGTGTACACGAGCAGCCGCTCGGGCAGGTCGTCGAGGCCGTCGAGGACGCTGGCGGGCACCAACGCATGCCCGGTCGCGTGGATGACGCGCGCGCGCCCGAGGTACACGTCCAGCGGCACGTCGTGCAGGCGCACGCCCGCGTCGTCGTAGTGCCAGGGGGCGTCCACGTGCGTGCCGGTGTGGGTGCTGGTGCTGAGTACGCCGGTGTTCACGGTGTCGCCGTTCGCGATGCGCGCGGCCGGTTCGACGCTGAACGGGGCGTCGCCGGGCCAGTTCGGGTGACCGGGCGTGAGGCTGCGGCTGATGTCGCGGACGCGGCTGAGGTTCATGCGCGGAGTGTACCCTCCGGGCGCGCCCGTGTGCAGGCGGCCCGAGTGTGGGTCCCCCAGGCCGCCTGGGTTCAGGTGGCCTGGAGGGCGCGCGCGGCGTCCATGAGCGCTTCGGGCGTGAAGCGCTGCCCGGTGGCGTGCGTCAGGCGCGCCGCGAGGTGCCGCGCGTGCAGGTCGCCGATGGGGAGGCTGCTCGCGCCCGCGGCGTGCGCGTCGGCGGCGTACGTGCCGCCCAGGTCGAGCAGCGTGTGGTACGGCTGCAGCAGCCCGGCAGGCAGGGCCGCGCGGGTACCGGCGATGACCACGAGGTCGGCGCGCTGCGCGAACGCCACGGCGGCAGGGTCGGCGTGCGCGACGGCGTGGGCGCGCACGCCGTGCGGGACGGTGCGCGCGGCGCGTTCCGCGGCGGGACGGTCCGGCGCGAGAATCAGCAGTTCGCGCAGGCCGAGGCGCGCGAGCCCGAGGGCGCTCACGAGCGGGGCGCCGTCCCCGACGAGCAGGGCGGTGGCGCCGCGCACGGCGTACCCGCTGTCCTCCACGGCGCTCACGAGGGCGTCCTCGAAGGTGTGCGTGCCGTGCGCGCCGCCCGCGAAGGCGACGGCGTCGACGCGCCCGACCTTGCGGGCGGGCGCGTCGGGCGTGGCGGCGCCGAACGCGTCGTCCTCGTGGGCAGGCGCGACGAGCGCGCCCGCGAAGCGCAGGGTGCGGGCGGCGTCCAGCACGTCCCTGAGGGGCGCGGTGGGCACGGCGACAGCGAGCAGGCCGAGGTCACGCAGGGCGCGCGCCTGGTCGGCGGCGTACCCGACCAGGGCGATGGGCGCGTCGAGGGGGGACGTCATCAATGGCGAGTGTACCGTGCGGGCGCCTCCGCACGGTACGGGCTCACAGGACGTCTTTGGTGGTGCCGCGCTTGCGGTAGTTGTTCAGGTCCTTGCGGAGGCGCTGCGCGCGCGTGAGCGCGCCGGCGAGCGGGCTGAGGGCCAGTTGGTAGCCGGGGAACCAGACCTTGCGTCCGCCGAAGTTCTCCTTCATCTTGAACACCCCGAAGCTGTGCTTGCTCTCGTCGAGGACGCGGGGGATGCCCCACAGGTCCAGTGCGCGGTAGCCGTGCGCCTTGGCGTCCAGGATGCTGCCCCAGTAGAACGCGGTGGGGGCCTTCACGTCCTTGCGGGGCTCGCCGTTCTCGCCGGGGCGGTCGTCGCGGATGCTGCCGCCGTACAGGTAGTTGGTGGTGCCGCCCAGCGCGAGGTAGAACCCCCCGGCGAGGGCGCGCCCCTCGTGCCGCGCGAGAATCAGGTACGCCTCGCCGCCGTACCGGCCGCCCTCGCGGAGCATGGTTTCGTAGTATGCGCGGGGGAACGCGCCGAGTTTCGCGCGTTCGTTCGTGGCGGTGAAGATCTCCCAGAACGCCTCGAAGTCGTCGTCGCGGCCGACGGTCACGCCGTTTTTCGCGTAGGCCTTCACGTTGCGCCGCGCCATGCTGTGCAGGTCCGCGAGCAGTTCCGCTTCGGTGCGGGTGGTGTCCACCAGGATGGTGTGTTCCGGCTGTTCCGCTTCGGCGCGCGTGAACGGCCCGAGCGCTTCGGGGATGACGTCGCTGGCGTCCACGGGGACGGGCGGTTCGATTTTCACGTTCACGCCGCCGACGCGTTTGAGGGCGTCGGCGACGAGCGGGAGGTCATCCAGGGTTTCCAGGGCGGGGCCGCGCGGCGCGTACAGGGTCGTGAGGCCGGCCACGAGCGGCTTGCGCAGCAGTTGCAGCGCGCCGACCGTGCGACCGGCCTTGCGGAGCAGGTAGCGTTGCGGCGTCTGGCCCAGCACGCGCCGCGCTTCTCCGTAGCCCCAGCCCTGCAGGGCGCTGGTGATGGGGAGGGCGGCGACGACGGCGTCGTAGGCGTGGGCGTCGGTGATTTCCTGCAGCTCAATGCGCACGCCGTGAATTGTACTGCCCCTTGCGGTCCGCGTTGCCGCACGTGGAGGTGTCCTCACCGCCGCCTCACGCGCGCCCCGTGGGGGCCTGGGGTATCCTGGGCGGGTGAAACAAGTTCTGTTGACGTTCGCGCTGCTCGCGGGCGGCGCGGCCCTCGCGCAAACCACTCCGGCGCCCACGCCTGCCCCCGCCACGACCGCGGCGGCGCCCGCCCGCGACCCGCAGACGGTCGTGGCGCGCATCGGCACGCAGACGCTGACGCTCGCGGACTTCGAGAGCGCGTACCGCCAGGCGGTCGCGCAGGTCGTGAACGCGCAGGGCGTGCCGCTCAGCGCCGACGTGCTCCCGTACTTCGTGCAGTACCGCCCGGAAATCCTGGAGCAGGTTGCGCGTCAGCGTGCGGTCCTGCAGCTCGCCGCGAACAGCGGCCTGAAGGTGGACACCGCGAAAGTCGATCAGTCCATCGAGGACCTCCGCAAGGAGTACCCGGCGGACGCGGACTACACCGACGCCCTCGAAGGCAGCGGGTACGTGAGCGAGGCGGCGCTCCGCCAGAGCATCGCGGACGCGCAGCTGTACCGCGCGTACCTCGACACCATCCGCGGGAAGTTCAAGTTCAGCGACAGCGTCGTGAACGGTTACTACCTGTCGCACAAGGCGGACTTCACGCGGCCCGCCGAGGCGTGCGCGAAGCACATCCTGCTGAAGGACGACGCGACCGCGCGGACCGTCGCGGCGCGCCTGAGCAAGGGCGAGGACTTCGCGAAGGTCGCGGCTGAAGTCAGCGAGGACCCGGGCAGCAAGGGCCAGGGCGGCGACCTCGGCTGCCTCGCGCCGGGCGACACCGTGCCGGAGTTCGACGCGGCGGTTTTCAAAGGCCCCCTGAACACCGTGCAGACCGTCAAGACGCAGTTCGGCACGCACCTCGTGGTCGTCACGAAGCGCACGGACGCGGGCCTCGCGCCGCTCGCGGAAGCCGCCGATCAGATCCGCGACACGCTCGCGAACGAAGCCGCGCAGAAGTACATCAACGCGCAGCTTGTGAAGGTCAAGGTGGAGGTCTTCAAGGACCTCGTGACCGAAGCCGCTCCGAAAGAGTAATCCGCGCGCACCCCGACGCGGCGCCCCTATGGGGGTGCCGCGTCGTACTCTGGGCGGGATGGCGCGAACGGTGGACGTGGTGGCGGAGCGGCGGCGGCGCGCAGGTCTGGAGAAAGCGGCGTACCTCGCGATCTACCAGCACGGGTACGCGCGGGTGACGCTCGCGGACGTCGCGCGGCACGCGGGCGTCGCGAAGGGCACGCTCGCCTATCACTTCGGGAGCAAGGAGGGCCTGATTGAGGCGGTGATGCGGCGGTTCGTGCGGACCGTGGCGGTCAGCACGCGCCGCGCGGTGCGCCTCGCGGGCACGCCCGACGCGAAACTCGTGGCGTTCGTGGAGCATCAGTTCTACGGGCTGGAGAGCACGCGGCGGTTCTACACGGTGTACGTGGACTTCCTGTCGGCCAGCACGAAGAGTGACGCGCTGATGCGGGTACAGCGGGCGTTCCTGGCGGAGTCGCGCGCGCTCGACGAGGAGCTCGCGCGCCTGAGTGGCGCTGCGGGCGTGGAAGCGCGCGCGCAGCAGCTGCGCGCGCTGGTGGACGGCCTGAGCCTGCGCTTCCTGGCGGACGACGCGCCGGACCTGGACGTATACCGCGCGGTGTGCCTCGCGGGGCTGCGGGCGCTGCTGGGCTTTACGAGCGCGCGGGCGGGCTGAGCGGCGCGCCCCTCAGGGGAGGGCGGGCACCTCGCGCGCGTCGATCCAGGGGCGCAGGGTGGTGACGGCGCTCTCCCCTGCCACGTCCCGCACGACGCTCAGGAAGTCGTCAGTGCGGACGGCGCGGCCCGTGAAGCGTTCCACGTACGCGCGCAGGATCCGCCGGAAGGGCGGGTCGCCGACGGTGCGGCGCAGCGCGTGGAGGGTCAGGGCGCCCCGGTCGTAGGTGGTGGCATCGAACAGCTCGGCGGGCGTGCGCGCGAGCAGCGGCCGGGGTGCCTGGCGGGCGCGGCGCACCCAGCGGGCCACGAGCGCGTCGGTGTTGGCGCCGTGCGCTTCGTCCCACAGCAGTTCGGTGTACGTGGCGAAGCCCTCGTTGAGCCAGATGTCGCTCCAGTCGCCGAGGCGGAGGCTGTCGCCGAACCACTGGTGCGCGAGTTCGTGCACGGCGACGCGTTCGCTCGTGGGGCCGCCTGGGAAGGTGCTGAGCGTGGCCGTTTCGAGCGCGGAGTGCCGCTCGCCCGTGATGGCCACGCCGTACGTGCGGTGCGGATACGGGCCGAGCAGGTCCTGCAGGAACGTGAGCATCTCGCTGGTGCGGGCGAACGGGGCGCGCTGCGCGGCGGGCAGGCCCACCGGGTACGCGTCGCGGAGGGTGATGCCGTCCGGGCCGGCGCGCGTGACGACGTCGAGGCGGTTCACGTGGACCGTGAGGGCGTACGAGGGGATGGGCTGCGTAACGCGGAAGTGGTGTGTGGTGCGCGCGCCGGCCGTGTCCTGCCCCGCGGGTTCGCCGCTCGCGACCACCTGCACGGCGCGGGGGGCATTGACGTGCAGCGTGTACGTGGCACCGTCGGCGGGGTGATCGTTCGCGGGGTAGTAGGTGCGCGCGCCGTCAGGTTCCGCGAGGACGTAGCTGCCCCGCGTGGTGGTGAGCCAGCCGATGCGGTCGCCGCCCACGCTGGTGAGGTCCGTGACCACGCCGCTCGGCCCGGCGTACGTGACGCGGACAGTGAAGGTCCGGCCGGTCGGGATGATTGCGGGTGTGCGGATCATGAGTTTGCCGTTCGCGTGGCGGAACGAGGCGGGCGCGCCGTTCAGCGTGACGGTGCGCACGGTGGGGCCGAGCAGGTCGAGGTTCAGCTGCTGTAGGGCGGCGCGCGCGGTGATCGTGAGGGTTGCCTGGCCGTCCAGGTGATCCACACCGGGGTCGGTGCGCAGCGCGAGGTCGTAGTGCGTGACGTCCAGGGCGGCGTCGCCGAGCTTCGGGTACAGGCGGTCGCCGGAGCCGCGCGGCGCGTCAAAGGTGGTGGGGGCCGCGCTCAGGGCGAGGGCGAGCAGGGCGGCGCGCAGCATGGTCAGGCGGGCACGCCGAGCGCCTGAGCGATGAGCCGCGCGCCCTCACGCAGGTTCGGGCCGGGCCGCCCGAGGTAACGCTCGTGAATGCACGCGACGGGCACGCCGAGGCCGCGGGCGTGCGCGACTTCAGGGCGGAGCTTGCGGGCGCCGCACCAGGACAGCACCAGCAGGTCGAGCTGCAGGTCACGCAGCGCTTCGGGCGTGAGGGGCGCGCTGCGCACCGGCAGGTGCGCGAGGGCGTTCTGGGCGCCGAGGCCCGCGAGCAGGTCCGTGATCCACGAGTCGCGGGCGGCGCCGATCACAGGCTTGGGCCACCACTCGACGAGCACGCGTGGCGGCGTGGGCGCGTGCACGCGCCACGCGGCGAGGTCACGTTCGAAGTCGCGGGCGAGGGCGTCGGCGCGGTCCGGCACGCCGAGGGCGGCGCCGACGGTGTGCAGGTCACGCGTGACGTCCGCGAGCGTCACTGGGTCGAGGGTGAGGTGCGGGAGGCTGGCGCGCTCCACGGCCTCCACGACCCGTTCCATGCCGGGCACGCTGAGGGACGTGAGGACCAGGTCCGGGCGGAGCGCCGCGAGGCGGTCCACGTCGATGCTGAGGTCCGGGCCGAGGCGCGCGGCGTGCGCGGCCTGCGGGTCGTCGGTGTGGTCGTCCACGCCAACGAGGGTGTGGGCGAGCCCGAGGGCCGTGACGATCTCGGTGTTGCTGGGGGTGAGGGAGGCGACGCGCACGCATCCATGCTACGCCTGAGCGTGGGGCTTCATGGGGCCTTGAGGGCGTGCTGCGCGGGACAATCCTGCTGGGGCCGTGTGGTACGTTGACGGCATGAACGGCACGAAAAGCACATTCTGGGTGAGCGTGACCCTGCTGCTGGCCTTGACGGTGGGCGGCGGGGTGTTCGGGTACCGCGTGGCCACGGCGGAACCGCCGGGCGCCGAGAGCAGCGCCGAGGGCGACAAGGCGCCGAACACGGCGAACACCGGCGAGGGCAGCCAGAACCAGGCGAACGGCGAAATGGGCCAGCCTGAAGGCAACGAGCAGGGCGCCGAAAGCGGCACGGGTGCGCAGGGCGGCACGGCCCTGGAGGGCGGCACGAACCCGTCGCAGGACGCGTCGCCGGAAGGGCAGCAGGCCGGGAACACCGGCACGGACGCCACGGGCACGCCGGGCAGTGCGGCGGGCAGCAGCGGCAGCGACGACGGGAACAACCCGGACGACCAGGGCACCAGCTCGAACGGCCAGAGCGGCACGGGCGCGAGCGACTCCACGACCGGCCAGACCGAGAACGGTGCGAACGGCGCGACCGTCCAGGAAGCGCAGGAAAGCAGCACCGCGACGGCCCAGCCGGACGCGAGCGCCCCGGCGGGCAGCGGCGCGCCGTCCGCCAGCAACACCAGCGAGGCCGAGCAGGTCGCGCGGACCGGCAACCCGGAGCAGGGCAAGGCCATTTTCGCGACGTGCGCGGGCTGCCACGGCTCGAACGGCGAGGGCGTCGTCGGCCCGGCCATCAACGGCAACGACGGCCCGAAAACGTGGACGCTGGCGCAGTTCACGGCGACGCTGCGCGAAGGCAAGACGCCCGAGCGGCAGCTCAGCACGGCCATGCCGCGCTTCTCGAAAGAGCAGATTCCGGACGAGGCCATCCCGGACCTGCAGGCGTACATCCGCACGCTGGACTGAAGCATCAAGGCCGTGCGGGCTCGGGGGCACCCCCGAGCCCGCACGGCCTTGATGCCGGGCGCTTCCGTATCCTGTGGCTATGTTCTTGACGACGGCGCCACTTCCGGTGGACTTCCCGGTGCCGGCCACCCCGGCGAGCGCGGGGGCGTTATCGTCGGCGCGGGCGCTGTTCGTGCCGCACGACGCGCTGCCCGTCGCGGACGTGCGGGACCGCCCGGATCGCTGGGCGACGCTCAGCGTGGTGGCCGGCGCGGTGCGCGCGGGCGTGCCGGTGTTCGCCTGGGGCTCCGGGGCGGCGCTGCTGGGCCGCGCGCTGGGTGCGCCCGTGCACCCGGCTGGGCCGCTGGGCCGCTGGTGGGCGGATGACGGCGCGCCCCCTCCGCGCGCGCCCCTGGCGGCCGAGATCAGCGCCGTGCCGCGCGGGGCGACGCTGCTGGCCGGGTGGGGTGACGTGCCAGCCCGGTGGCGTCACGGTGCCGCGCTCGCCGTGGTGAGCCAGGCCCCACCCCCGGCACTGCTGCGCGCGTTCCTGGGGGAGCTGCCCGAGGCGACGACGCGCGCGCCGTCCCTGCTGCAGCAGGTGGGCGGCGAGGCGGGCCTGGCGGCGCTCGTCGCGGACTTCTACGCGCGGTGCCGCGCAGACGAAGTGCTCGGCCCGGTGTTCGCCGCGCACGTGCAGGACTGGGCGGCGCACGAGGCGCGCGTGACGGCGTTCTGGGTGACGATGCTGGGCGGCCCGCCCGCGTGGCGCGGCAACCTGAACGGGGTGCATGCGGGCCTGGGTGTGCGCGGCGAGCACGTGGCGCGCTGGCTCGCGCACTTCGAGGCGGCGTGCGCGGCGCACCTGCCTGCCGCGGCAGCGCAGGCCCTGTCGGGCCGGGCGCGCGCGATGGCGGCGCGGCTGCGCGGGAACGGCGCTCATGAGCGGCGCGTACCGTAGGGCATGAGTGTCTTCAAGAACCTGCCGTTCTCCCGTTCCGACGACGCGCCCGCCGACCTGCCGAAAGGCGTGACGCGCCCCACCTGGGTGGTGGTGGACGTCGCGGGCGAGTACAAGCTGCGCGGCAGCGGGCATCCCGTTCAGCAGCTCCTGAGCCGCGAGGACACCCTCGCGGCGTTCGAGGCGAAACTGGAGAAGCTCGGGAACGCGCCGTGGCTGCACGGTGTGCTGCTGCGCTTCGGGGAGCTGACGTGCGGCCTGGTGCGCGCGCGTGCCCTGGCGCGCGCGATAGCGCGCCTGAACGAGCACAAGCGCACTGTGGCGTTCGTGCCACACCTGAACGCGACGACGCTGCTCGCGGCGAGCGGCGCGCGGGAAATCACGTCGCCGGAGAGCGCGGAGGTGATGCTGCAGGGCTTCGCGATGGAAACGACGTACCTGGGGGCGTTCCTTAAGAAGCATGGGGTGGCGTTCGAGAACGTCCGCATCCGCGAGTTCAAGGCGGCGCTCACGCGCTTCAGTGACGAGGGCATGGACGCGCATAACCGCGAGCAGCTCTCCGCGCTGCTCGCGGGCACGGAGGCGGCGTGGGTGGAGGAACTGGCGCGCGCGCGGCGCGTGCCGGAGGACACGGTGCGCGGGTGGCTGACGGACCCGGTCACGAGCGCGGACGGCGCGCGGGCGCGTGGCCTGATTGACCGCGTGGCGTACGAGGACGAGCTGGTGACGCCGGCCGTGCGGACGTTCGCGCAGACGGCGCAGTACCTGACCGCGAAGCCGCAGGCGCCGCGCCGCGCGAAGGGCGACGGGCGCGTGGCGGTCGTATCGGTGGAGGGGTCGATCGTGACGGGCCGCAGCCGCAACAACCCGCTGCCGATTCCGCTGGTGGGCGGCGCGATGGCGGGCAGCGATACGGTCGTGGCGGCGCTGCGCCGCGCGAAGGCGGACAAGGCCACGCGCGCGATTGTCCTGTACGTGGATTCGCCGGGGGGAAGCGCGCTCGCGAGCGACCTGATCTGGCGGGAGGTGCAGACGTCCGAGAAGCCGGTCGTGGCGGTGATGGGCGCGGTCGCGGCGAGCGGCGGGTATTACGTGGTGGCGGGCGCGCAACGCATCCTGGCGAGCCCGTACACGATCACGGGGAGTATCGGCGTCGTGACGGGCAAGCCGGTGCTGGAGGCGTTCAATGCGCGGCACGGCCTGAACCCGGAACGGGTGGCGCGGCAGGAGCACGCGCTGATGTACAGCAGCAGCCGCCCGTTCTCGGAAGGGGAGCTGGCGCTGGTGGAACGCAGCATCGAGGAGGTGTACGCGCGGTTCACGGCGCGCGTCGCGGCGGGCCGCAAGTTGAGTGTGGCGCGCGTGGACGAGCTGGGGCGTGGCCGCATCTGGAGCGGGCAGGACGCGCTGACGCACGGCCTGATTGACGAGCTGGGTGACCTGCGGGCGGGCGTGGAGCGCGCGTGCGAGCTGGCAGGGCTGCCGTACGGGAGCGCGGTGTGGCACGTGGACGCGCCGCGCGGCGGGAAGCTGCCGGAGTTCGCGCGGGAGGCGGCGGGCGTGACGTTCACGCCGGTGCTGGCGGAGCTGTTCCGCGAGCGGACGCTGCTGCTGTCGCCGCACGTCGTGCGGGTGCAGTGACGGTCCGGCGCGCGACCGGGGGTGGAGCGTGGGGAGGGCTCGCCGGCGCTCTCCCCCGTTCGTTGGATGTGAAACCACCCTTGATTTCATGCGGCGCACCCCGCAAAGTGGGGGCTCATGCCGACGCGTTTTGAAGGAACGGAAGCGGAGCGCGCCGCGCTGGATGCCTACATCAAGTTGTGGCGCGCGGCGCACGCCGTGGAAGTGCAGGCCAACCGGCACCTGAGCGAGTACGGACTGACGCTCAGCCAGTTCAGCGTGCTGGAGGCGCTGTATCACGTTGGTCCGCTGAGTCAGCGGGCCATTGCGCGCAAGATCCTGAAGTCCAGCGGGAACCTCACGCTGGTGATCGACAACCTGGAGCGCGACGGGCTGGTGCGGCGCGAGCGCGACGCGCGGGACCGCCGGGTGTTCACGGTGTCGCTCACGGAGCAGGGGCGGGCGCTGATCATGCGGGTGATGCCGCCGCACGTGGCGGGCATCGTGGACGTGTTCGCGGCGCTGGACGCAGCGGAGCTCGCGCAGCTCGCGGCGCTCACGCGCAAGCTGGGCCTGTCGTTGATGGACGACCCTGCCTGAGCGGGGCGCGGCTGTTCACAGCAGTGCCGGCGTCACCGCGAGGCGCGCCGTGAGGTCCTCGGCGTCCAGGGGCCGCGCGAACAGGAACCCCTGCGCGCGGTCGGTGCCGAGGGCGCGCAGGTCGTCGCGGTGGGTGGGCGTCTCGACGCCTTCGGCAACGACGCTGAGGCCCAGGTGGTGCGCGACGCGCACGATGGCCTCGACGAGCGCCGGGCCGCTCTGCGTCATGGCGGACACAAAGGACTTGTCGAGCTTCACGTCGTCGACGGGCAGCGCCTGCAGGTAGCTGAGGCTGCTGTAGCCGGTGCCGAAGTCGTCCAGGGCGATGCACACGCCGAGCGCGCGCAGGCGGCGCAGGGTGTCGTTGGAGGCGTGCACGTCGCGGATCAGGGCACCTTCGGTGAGTTCGAGGGCGAGCGCGGCGGGCGGCACGCCATGCTGGTCGAGGGCGCGCTGCACGTGCTGCACGAAGTCGCCGTGGCCAAACTGCAGCGGGGAGACGTTCACGTTGACGCGCAGGTGCGTGTGCCCCTGGTCGCGCCACGCGCGCGCCTGACGGATGGCAGCGTTCAGCGCCCACAAGCCGAGGTCGCCGATCAGGCCACGCTCCTCGGCGACGGGGATGAACTGCGTGGGGGGCACGCGGCCCAGATCGGCGGACGTCCAGCGCAGCAGCGCCTCGGCGGCGACGATGCGGCCGCTGCCGAGGTCCACGATGGGCTGGTACGCGAGGTGCAGTTCGCCACGGTCGGCGGCGCGTTCCAGGTGCGTTTCGAGGCGCTGGTGGGCGGTGACGTCCGCCTGGCGGGCGGGGTTGTAGGCGCGCAGTTGCTGACGGCCGTGGCGCTTGGCGTCCTGCACGGCGAATTCGGCGTTGCGCAGGGCGCTGGTGGCGTCGACGGCCTCGTCAGGGCACAAGGTGAGGCCGATGCTCGCGGTGACACGGACGGGGGCGGTGTCCTGATCGAGCGGATAGGGTTCGTTCAGGGCATTCAGGACGCGGTGGGCGGCGCGTCCTGCGGTCGCGGCGGTTTCGTGCGGGAGGATGACGGCGAATTCGTCGGCGCTGAGGCGGGCGAGGGTGGCGTCGGGCGGGGTGGCGCGGCGCAGGCGGCGCGCGGTTTCCTGCAGGAGGGCGTCGCCGGTGGGGTGGCCGAGGGTGTCGTTGACGCGGCGGAACCCATCGAGATCGACGAGCAGCAGGGCGAGGGGGCGGCGCAGGGCGCCGTGCAGCACGTGCGTGAAGTGCGTGCGGCTGAGCAGGCCGGTGAGGGCGTCGTACTGTTCGCGCTGGCGGAGCTGGCGGTGCAGGCGGCGACTTTCGAGTTGCGTGAGCAGCTGACGCGCACCGGACAGCAGCAGCAGCAGCACGGCGATGAGCAGTGGGGTGTCCATGTGACCGTGGGCGCGCATGAGGTTGAGTTGCGGGCTGGTGAGGGCGAGGAGGACGGCGCCGCTGAGCCCGAGGTACGGCAGCGCCAGGCGGAGCACGGCGGCGGCGCGCAGCCAGGCGTGCAGCGTGGTCTGGCGGGTGGCGAGGGCGGCGGCCAGGCCGAAGCAGACGCTGGCGAGCACCCAGAGGTTATCGAGGGGGAAGCCGATGTTGTAGGCGCCCCAGGCGATCTGGCGCTGGTACAGGACGTCGACGGTGAGGAGGCTGAGCAGGCCGAGGGTGAGCGCGAGGGTACTGGGGGAGGCGAAGTCGCGGGGGCGCCAGACGATCAGGCTGAACAGCGTGGCGAGGGTGGCGAGGTCCGCGATGGGGTACGCGACGGCGATGGCGAGTTCAAAGGGGGTGGTGGGGGCGCTGCTGACCGACCAGGACACGGCGGCGAAGGCGGCGAGGCAGATGATCAGGTCGAGGAGGAACAGGGGGCGCTGGGCGGTGGGGATGGGGCGGCGCTGCTGGGTGAGGAGGCCGATGAGGACGCAGGGGGCGAGCAGCAGGAAGAACAGGTCCGCGATGGAGGGAAACGGCTGGGCGGTGCGGTTAAGGTGCTGGGAGGTGTAGAGGACCTGGCCGGCGGTCCAGAGGAGCTGGCCGGTGGCGACGGCGGCCCAGAGGTGACGTTGGGTGGGGACGCGCCGGGCGGCGCGCAGGGCGAGGGTGGCGCCGAGGAGGTAGGGGGGCAGGAAGGCGAGGTTGCCGACGACGCTGCGGAGGGTGTCGGTGCGGCCGGGCAGGTGCGTGAAGATCAGTTCGGCGATGGCGACGGCAAGGAGCGCCGCCAGCAGCAGCCGGTCGGGGTGGCGGCGTGGGGGGGCGGGCGTGGTCATGGCCGTGGTTGCTGTCAGCTTAGGCGCGCGGGGATGACGGTGGTTGGGCGCGCCACCACAATGCATGTGTTTTCGTTGTGTCACGCCTCACATATTCGTTTAACATTGAACGATTATGCTTTGGGCATGACCACGACCCCATCCCCCGTTCAGGGCCTGCACCACGTCACCGTGATCGCCAGCCACCCCCAACACAACATCGACTTCTACAGCGTCACCCTCGGCCAACGCCTCGTGAAGGTCACCGTCAACTTCGACGACCCCGGCACGTACCACTTCTATTACGGCGACGAGGTCGGCACCCCCGGCACGATCATGACCCACTTCCCCTGGCCGCACGCCAAACGCGGCACCCGTGGCAACGGCGAGGTCGTCGCCACCGCCTACCGCATGCCCGAACGCAGCGCCCCCTACTGGCAGGCCCGCCTCGAAGACGCCGGCTTCACCGTCCAGCACGCCACCCGCTTCGGCGCCGCCACCCTCACCGTCGAAGACCCCGACGGCACCCTCGTGGACCTCATCGCGGACCAGGACGTCCAGGCACCCCACCCCTGGCCCAACGGCCCCGTCCCCACCGAACACATGCTGGGCGGCTTCCACAGCGTCACCGCCTGGGTGGACGACGTCCGCAGCATCCGCGCGCTCCTCGTCGGCCAGCTCGGCTTCACCGAAGTCGGCCACGAACCCGACGCCGCCGCCGGCGGCACCCGCTACCGCTTCCGCGGCGCCGGCGCCCAGGTCGGCCTGTACGTCGACGCCGTCGAACGCCCCGGGCAGAGCGCCGGCCGCAGCGGCGCCGGCACCATCCACCACGTCGCCCTCCGCACCCGTGACGACGCCGAACAAGCCGCGTACATGGCGCAGCTGCGCGCCGCCGGGTACGCCGCCACACCCGTCCAAGACCGACAGTACTTCCACAGCATCTACTTCCGCGACGCGTCCGGCGTGCTGTTCGAAATCGCCACGGACGCCCCCGGCTTCCCTGACGACGAACCCGTCGAGCAGCTCGGCGGCACCCTCAAACTCCCCGCGTGGTTCGAAAGCAAACGTCACCTGATCGAACGGCACGTCCCCCGCATCGTGAACCGCGAGTACCACACCGAGATCGGCGGCGCCCAGTGACCGCCCTCCCCCACGCGGGCGGACCCACCCTCACCGCTGGCCACGACCTCCATGACGCCCGCGTCGCGTGCCTCATGGTGCACGGCCGGGGCGGAAGCGCCGCTGACCTCCTGACCCTCGCCGACGACCTGAACCTCTCCGCGTTTGCGTACGTCGCCCCACAGGCCGACGGGCACACGTGGTACCCACATTCCTTCCTGGCGCCCGTCGCCCAGAACCAGCCGTACCTCGAGGGCGCGCTCGCCCGCCTCGAAACAGCCCTCACCGAGCTCGCGGAAGCAGGCATCCCGGCGGAGCGCGTAGCGGTACTGGGCTTCTCACAGGGCGCGTGCCTCGCCTCCGAGTTCGTGGCGCGGCGCGGCGGACGGTTCGGCGCGCTGGTGCTGTTCAGCGGTGGCCTCATCACGCTCGACCACACCCGCACTTTAAGCGGCACGCCCGTCTTCATCGGCAACAGCGACCGTGACGCGCACATTCCGCTCGCGCGGCACGAACAGACCGTGGAGGTCCTCACCCGACAGGGCGCGCAGGTGGACGCGCGCATTTACCCGGGCATGCCGCACACCATCATCCGTGACGAGCTGGACGCCGCCCGGAACCTGCTGCGCGACATGACGTTCGGCAGCCTCTGAAACGCTCCCCCTCCGAGCGGCCCTGATGCACCGATCAGGGCCGCTCAAGTGCATGCGGGTTCGTGGCGGCTCCGCGAACCTACACGGAGGCGACGTCCCTGTATGGTGGCCGCGCTCGGCATCCAGGTCAGGTGTCCTGAAGGTCGGGCTAAGCTCATCATCACTAGCCGCCCCGTGCCGCTCGTTGCAGAACCCGCAGCGACTGCGAACGCCCACCTGAGCCTCTTGAACCTCACTCAGAATGAACCGGGACGCCATGCTGCCGTACGTCCCGGACGTACGCTCCCGAACCGCTCCCCGGGCGGACCGACCAGTCCGCCCGGGCCTGCCGGGGTTACTTCAGCCGCGCGAGGGGCGTTTCCGCCCCCACGACCGTGTCGCCCACGCCGACGAGCCACTCCACGTCCTCGCGGAACACGAGGACGTCCACGTGCGCCCCAAGCGCGCGGAATCCGACCTTCTGACCGGCGCGGACGCGTTCGCCCGCGCGGACGTACGTCTGACCGCTGCTGGCGCCGGAGGCGACGTCCACCACGGCGACCGGCAGGTCGCCACGCTGCAGGAACAACGTCTGGCGCTCGTTCTCCAGGGCGTAGCGGCGGCCCAGCAGGTTCACGGGGCGGCGCATGGCGTTCAGCTGCACGGCGTCCGCGAGGTTGAGCGCGCGCAGGTTCGCGCGGGCGCCCAGGTGCATGTTCCCGGTCACGTCCGCTTCCAGGGGGGCGTACGTGAAGTGCGCGTCCATGACGCCCCGGTGAATGCCGAGCAGCCAGCCGCTGCCCGGTGCCGGGTCGGCCGGCCAGGGCGCGTGCGTGAGCTCCTGCACGCGCAGCGGCTCAGCCAGGCCGTCCGCGTGGATGAGGCCATTCTCGATGCGGCGGAGGTACACGACGACGCCGTCAGTCGGGCTGACGAGCACGTCCGTTTCGCGCGGGGTGATGCGGATGGGGTCACGGTAGGCCCACACGCGGCGCACGAACAGCGCGGCGGCGCCCAGCAGGGCGGCGGGCAGCAGCAGGCGAAGAGTACGGGAAACGCGCATGGCCCGAGTGTACCGGAGGGGGCGGCGCTACAGTGAGCGGGTGGTGGATTCAGAAGACGCCCGCGCGGACGGGCTGCTGCGCACGCCGGACGGCAGCGTCACGGCGTACAGCGCGAGGTTCGGGGAGCATTACTCCTCACGGCACGGGGCGCGCACGCAGGCGCGGCACGTCTTTGTGGAGGGGTCGCGCACCCATCTGCAGGGTGCGCCGCGCGTGCTGGAGGTGGGGTTCGGGCTGGGCATCAACTTCCGCGCGACCCTCGCAGACGCGCGCACGCGTGGCGTGCCGCTGACGTACGTGGCGTTCGAGTTCGACCCGGCGCCCCGCTCGGTGCTGGAGGCCGCCGCAGAGGACACGAACGATGACGTCTGGGCTGCAGTGCTGGCCAGCTGGGGGGCGCCGCTCACGGTGGACCACCCGGGTGTGCATCTGGACGTGCGCGTGGACGATGTGACGGCCGCGCTCCTGCCGGCGGGGTGGGCGACGGCCATCTACCTGGACGGCTTTTCCCCCGCGCGCAACCCGGAGGTGTGGACGCCGGCGTTCACCGAACGGCTGGCGGGCGCTCTCGCGCCGGGGGGCGTGCTGACCACGTACAGCGCGGCCGGGGACGTGCGCCGCGCGCTCCTCGCTGCGGGGCTACAGGTGACGAAACGAGCGGGCCCGCCGGGCAAGCGCGAGCATCTGGTGGCGGAGCGGCCTGCGTAGATGCGCGCGCTGATCATCGGGGCGGGCGTGGCGGGCGCGAGCGTGGCGTACTTCGCGCACGCGGCTGGGTTCGAGGTGACGGTCGTGGATGCGGGCGTGAGCGCCGCAAGTCGCGTGCCGAGCGCGCTCGTGAACCCCGTGCGTGGCCAGAGCGGCCGGGTGGACGCAGACGCCGTGTCCGGCATGCGCCTCACGTGGTCGCTCGTGGAGGCACTCATCCGCGCCGGGTTCGACATTCCGCATGGGCGCGAGGGGATCGTGAGGCCCGTGCCGGATGACCGGACGCGAATGAAGTTCGAGCGGAACCTCCCACTGGATCTGCTGCACGCGTGGGTTGATCCGGCGGGCGTGTCCGGCCTCGCCCCCGGGTGGGCGCACGCGCTGAGCCTTCCAGAGGGCGGCTGGCTGGATGGTGGGGCATTCACGCGGGCACTTCTGGGGGCGGCGCAGGCGCGGGTCGTTCGCGCGCGCGCGCTGGGGTGGTCGGCGACGAGCGTCACCCTGTCCAGCGGCGTGGCCCTCACAGGGGACACGGTCGTGTGGTGCGGCGGCAGCGTGGGGGCCACCTGGGCCGGCCTCGGAGGCGTGCACCGGGGCGGGTCCGTGCTGCTTACCTCCGCCCCCCTGTCCCCGGCGCCCCTCAGCTTCGGGGCGTACCTGACGCCCGCCGCGCGCGGCGGCGCAGTGGGCGCCACCTTCGAGGCGCCCACCGACACGTTTCAGGAGGCGCCGATCCCGGCATCGTCACGCGCCTGGCTGGACGGGAAGGTCCAGGCCCTGACCGGCTCGCCTCCCCAGAACGTCGTGGGCACGTGGACCGGTTCGCGGCTGTCAGGCACGCTGCCGTTCGGGCGGACGCCGGGCGGGTGGTGGGCGCTGTGTGGGCTCGGCAGCAAAGGCTTTCTGCTCGGACCGCTCCAGGCGCGCGCGCTGGTGGAGGCGTTACCACGCGAGTGACGGCAGGGCCGATTGTGTCAGGAGCACATCGAACTCAGCTAGACTGGTGGACGCTATGGCGAAGTACAGAATCTGCTTAATTGAAGGCGACGGCATCGGCCACGAAGTCGTACCCGCCGCCCGCCGCGTCCTGGAGGCCGCCGGCCTCGACGCCGAATTCGTCGAGGCGCAAGCCGGGTACGAGCACTTCCTCGAAGCGGGCACCAGCGTGCCCGAAGCGACCCTGGAAGCCGTTCAGTCCTCGGACGCCACGCTGTTCGGCGCGGCCACCAGCCCCAACGAGAAGGTGCCCGGCTTCTACGGCGCCATCCGCTTCATGCGCCGCAAGTTCGGCCTGTACGCAAACGTCCGCCCCACCCGCACCCGCCCCGTGCCCGGCGCGTACGAGAACGTCGACCTCGTCATCGTCCGCGAGAACACCCAGGGGCTGTACGTCGAACAGGAACGTCAGTACGGCGACACCGCCATCGCGGACACCGTCATCACCCGCGACGCCAGCGAACGCATCGGCAAGTTCGCCGCTGACCTCGCCGCGAAACGCAACCGCAAGAAGCTCACGGTCGTGCACAAAGCCAACGTGCTGCCCGTCACGCAGGGCCTCTTCCTGAACACCGTCATGGAACAGGCCAAGGCTGTTGAGGGCCTGAACGTCAACACCATGATCGTCGACAACGCCGCCATGCAGCTGGTCCGCAACCCCAGCCAGTTCGACGTGCTGGTCATGACGAACATGTTCGGCGACATCCTCAGCGACCTCGCAGCCGGCCTCGTCGGCGGCCTCGGCATCGCGGCGAGCGGCAACGTCGGCGACAAGTTCGGCATCTTCGAGAGCGTGCACGGCAGCGCGCCCGACATCGCCGGTCAGGGTATCGCGAACCCCACCGCGACGGTCCTCGCGGCGGTGCTCATGCTCGACCACATTGGCGCGCACGACATCGCCCGCAAGCTCGACGACGCCGTGAACACCGTGCTCGTCGAGGGCCCGCGCACCCGCGACCTCGGCGGCACCGCCAGCACGCAGGAATTCACGGACGCCCTGATCGCCCAGCTGAAATAACCCTGTCCGTTGGGAGGCCCGGCATCTGCGCCGGGCCTCTTCGTTGCCTGAAAGAGGCCCACACCGGTTGACTCCGAGGCGCGCAGTTTGCTCCTGGTTGCCTTGGTATGAGTGCAGCACAGCCGTACCCCCACGCCTCAACGCTTTCCTTGGTGGCCTCTACGGTGGTACATCAGGCCAGATCGTGCGATGTGGCGTTTTTCACTGTGCTGTTGCGAGCATAGAAGCTGCTCGGTACAGTAAATGCACCCCATGAGGAACACGAGAAACATGTGAGGTTCACAGCTGGCGCGCGCGTGCAAACGGTGCAGTGCACACGCCGTGAATGCCCGGAAAAGCATGAATTTCTCTGCATCCAAGCCGTATGAAAGAATGCTAAACTTGCCGCGTCTTCCGGAGGCACTATGTCGAGTTTCATGCAGCGCCTGCTCAACCCGCGCCCCAATGCTATCGGCGTGGAAATTGGCACCAGCGCCATCAAGATTGTCGCACTCAAGCCTGGTTCACCGCCCAGCCTGCAGCACGCCCTGATGATCCCCACACCCGTGGGCAGCATCCGCGACGGCCTCGTCGTCGAGCCACAGGCGGTGGCCACCGAACTCAAGAACGCTCTCGCTCAGCACCGCATCAACGCGCGCTACGCCGTCACGTCCATTCCGAACCAGTCGGCCGTGACCCGCAACATCATGGTGCCCCGCATGGAACTCAAGGACCTGCAGGAAGCCATTCGATGGGAAGCGGAGAAATACATCCCCTACCCCATTGACGAAGTCACCGTGGATTTCGACGTCCTTGACGACGTCGCCCAGATCCCCGAAGACGGCCAGATGGAAGTCGTGATCGCCGCCGCTCCCACCGAAGCGGTCGCTCGCCAGGTGGAAGTCCTGCGCCTCGCCGGGCTCGAACCGGTCGTGGTTGACATGAAGCCGTTCGCGACCCTGCGCGCCCTCAAAGGCAACCTGCTCGGCGAGCACCTCAACAAAAGCACCCTGTCCGGCAGCAACTACACCGAGAACAACGAGGTAGCGCTGGTGCTGGAAATCGGCGCGAGCAGCAGCGTGATGGCTCTCGTACGCGGCGAACGCGTCCTGATGACCCGCAACATCAGCGTCGCCGCCGACGACTTCACCACGGCCCTGCAACGCGCCTTCGACCTCGACTTCACCGCAGCGGAAGAAGTGAAGGTCGGGTACGCGACCGCCACGACCCCCACCGAGGACGAAGAGGACCTGCTGAACTTCGACGCGGGCCGCGATCAGTACAGCCCCGCACGCGTCTTCGAAGTGATCCGTCCCGTGCTCGGCGACCTGCTCACCGAGATTCGCCGCTCCCTGGAGTACTACCGCGTGCAGAGCGGCGAGATCGTCATTGACCGGACGTTCCTCGCAGGTGGCGGCGCGAAACTGCGCGGCCTGCCGGCCGCGATCAGCGACGCCCTCGGGTACCGCGTGGAAGTCGCGAGCCCCTGGCTGACCGTACAGACCGACCAGGCGAACATCGACACTGGCTACCTCCAGGTGAACGCCCCCGAATTCACAGTGCCGCTCGGCCTGGCGCTGCGGGGGGTGCAACAACGTGGTTGAAGTCAACCTGCTGCCGCAGAACATGCGGCGCCGCAATGAGCCGAACATCTGGAAGTTCGCCGCCATCGGCCTACCGATCACCGGGCTGCTGATCATGGGCGTGGTGACGGTCGTGTACAGCTTGCAGGAGAGCGAACTCAACCGGCAGGTTGACGATGCAAACTCGCAGATCGCTGCCCTGCAGCCCAGCAAAACCGAGTTCGATACGCTCAGCCGCCGCCGCACGGAACTGCAGGCGGTGACGAACACTGCTGACCAGCTGCTGGCCACCAAAACCTCGTGGAGCAGTGACCTGGCGCGATTCGTGAACCAGATTCCGACGGTCAAGGATGTCGCTCTGACGTCCCTGACCGTCGGGACCGCCACCACAGCTGCAACGCCTGTCGGTGGGGCCACGCCCTTCGATGGCAAAGCCATCAGCAAAACCTTCACCCTGAACGGTCGCGCACGCTCCACGCAGGCACTCGTCCGTTTCCTGAATGCGTACGAACGCAGTCCGGAGTTCGGTATTACCTTCAACAACGCCACGCGCGACGAGCAGACCCAGGACTACACATTCAACGCTGTGGTTGGCCTTGTCGCCCCGGCACAACCCGCCAGCGCAACCACGACTGCGGCTGCGGGAACGCCCGCGGCGGCACCCGCCGCGCCCGCCACTCCCCCCGCGACAGGAGGCAGCACGGATGTTCGCTAACCTGAAAGGCCGCGATCTGTTCCTGCTGTCCTTGCTGGGCACAGTGGTTCTGGGCCTCTTGTGGTACTTCCTTTTGTTCTCAGGCATCAAAACCCGTATCGACACGCAGCGTGAGGCGCTCGCGCAGGCACAAACGCAGCTCACGCTTTACCAGCAGGCCGCGGCGCAACTGCCCAATCTGCGCACTGAGGTTTCTCGCCTCGAAGAGCAGCGCGCCAGCTTCCTGCGCGCCCTGCCCCGCACCGCCAACATCGGCTCCGTCATTGAGGAGCTGCGCAGCAATGCAGAACTTGCTGGCGCAGAAGTCACCTCTTACGGTGTCACGCAGGCCGCCAACGGCCCAACCACGCTGCCGACCGGTGTCTCTCCCCTGGGCGTGACGCTGGCAGTGAAGGGTCCGTTCAGCAGCCTGTTCCAGTTCGTGCGTTCCGCGGAGAATCTCAGCCGCTTCACGACGGTGTCGGGGATCAGCATGAACCTGGGCCAGGCCACCAGCCTCAACCCGGACCTGACGGGCAACGTGAACGTTACGGTGTACACCTTCAATCCGGACGCCGCGACCCCGCAGGCCGGCACGCCGAACGCCGCACCGGCCGCGCCCGCCGCGCCGACCACGCCTGCGTCTGGGAGCGCGCAATGACCAAAGACACTGACGTAACGACCCCACGCGACGGCAAGCGGGGCCTGTCGAACAACATGAAGATTGCCCTTGCTGGGCTGTTGCTGTTCGGCGGCGTCGGTGGATGGCTGGCTTATAGCAACATGCAGGCCCCCGCCGACACAACCACGACCGACGCAGGCACGTCAACGGGCACCACCTCGCAGACTGGCGCCACGAGTGTCCCCGCACCTGGCGGCACCGGAACGTCCAGCAGTACCTCCAGCAACGGCGGCGTCAGCGTTGTCCGCCCGGATGCGAATGCGCAGGTGCAGCAGATTCCCTTCCTGACGCCCGAAGGAACCACCACAGGTGGCGCCACCACTTCTACGGACGAGACGGCCACGCCAAGTCTGGCCAGCAGTGACGCGACCCCTACGGCCAACCCCTTCCAGCCGCTGCGGGTGGACGCCACCGCGAACGGTACGAGCGCGGTGGACGATGCTGGGCGACCAATCTCGACGGCCCCCACGGGGACGGTCGCCACGGTAAACACCCCGGTGCGTACGACGACCGGCAGCACCACCACGCCGGGTCGCACGTCCACGACGACCACCACCGTGGCGACGGGCCTGGGGACGGGCGCGCTGCCGGCACCTGAGGTTCCGGGCGTCAGCACGCCGGTGCGCCTCCCGAGCGCCACAACGTTTGATGGTACGCCTCTGACGGCGACCACCGGTCAGGGTGCGACGTCACGTCCGGGCAGCACCGCCACCGGGACGGGTGGCCCGACCAGCACGTCGGGTACGAGTGGAGCGACCAGCAATCCGGGAGCTTCCACGCCCGTGGCGACGCCGCGTCCGCCCATCAACACCCCGCGTCCGCAGGTGCAGGTGCCGAGTGTCAGTACCATCGACCTTCCTGGTGGGGAAGCTATTGCGGGAACGCCCACCACGCCCGGCGGCAACGTTGGTGCGGGTCCCACGGCGGGGGGCACTCCGGCCGCAGGTGGTGTGGTCGGCAGCGCGCCCACCACGACCCCCAGCCTGCCGCCGGTCATCAGCCAGATCGACACGGGTCCGCAGGTCAACGCCCTCGACCGCTTCGTGACCGAACGCGACCTGAGCTTCAACGCCGTTGTCCTCGGTCCGGTCAACACCAGCATCCTCAAGACCCGCGACGGCTTCCTGGTCGTCGCCACTGGACAGACGCTGCCTGACAGCAACGTCGTCATCCGCGAGGTGACCGCCACATCCGTGACCCTCGCGCTCGGTTCCGACACCAAAACCCTTGAACTCGACAAAAGGTGAGCCATGAACAAACGCACCCTGACCCTCCTGCTCACGGCCGCCCTCGGTGTGGCGAGCGCGCAGACCCCGTCCACCAGCACCGCCGCCACGGTTCCGACCGCCACTGACACGCGTCTCAGCACCGCGAACGTCACCATTGAGATCGGCCGGTACGCCGGGCCGCTCAGCAGCCTCCTCGCAGCCATCGCCAAGAGTGCCGGGTACGAACTGATCCTGGACGCGAACGTGGACGCGCTCGCCCCTGCGGGGACCACCACGGACGCCGCTCCCGGCACCACGGGCGCAGCGACTCCGGCGGCCGGGACGGCCACCACCGGTACCACCGCCACGGGCACCACCAGCGGTACCCGCCCCGTCGTCTACAACTTCGCGAACAAGCCCTTCAACGAAGTGTGGCCGCTGCTGATGGACATTTATGGCCTGAGCTACGACATTCAGACCATTGGCGGACAACCGGTCTTGCGGGTGAGCGCCACGCCCATTCAGCGGGTCATCAAACTGCAGAACGCCAGTGCTGCCGACGCCGTGAACCAGATCAAGTTGTTCTTCGGCACGCCGACGTACAGCGAGACGCAGGTGCGTGACGCGCAGGGCAACGTGACCGGCGTGAACCGCACGCTCGCGGACGTGAAACTCGACTCGCCGACGCTGCGCATCGTCGCGGACACCCGCACGAACAGCCTGATCGTGCGCGGCACGAACCGCGAGGTAACGGAAGTGCAGCGTCTCGCCTCGCAACTCGACGCGGCCAGCACCACCACTGGGGGCAGCAGCACCACCGCCGCGCCCGGGGCGCAGGTTGTGCAGCGCGTGTACAGCGTTCTCGGGCAGCAGGCGGATATTACGGCGCTGCTGGGCGCGCAATACCCGAACCTGCGCGTCACGCCTGTCGGGTCCACGGGGCAGCTCGTCATCACCGGTCCGCAAAACCAGATTGAGGCGGCGCTCGGCCTGCTCGCGCAGGTGGACCGTCCGGTCGTGGCACAGTCCGGGCCGCAGGTGGTGCAGCGTGTGTTCCAGCTCGTCAACGCGGGCGCTGATGAGGTGAAAGCGACGCTGGAAGGCACCCTGCAACGTGACCTGACTGGTGACCCCGCCTCCTCCGCAGCCACGACCACCAGCAACACGGCTGGGAGCACAACCAGTGGCGCGGCGACCACCAGCCCCGCTCAGACGGGCGCTTCGGCCACAACCGCGGCCACGACGGGGAACGGCGCGACGATCATCAGCGACAAGCGCACGAACAGCCTGATCGTGCGCGGCACTCAAGCGCAGGTGACGCAGATTGCGGAACTCATTCCGCAGCTCGATCAGGTGGTGCCGCAGATCAACGTGCAGGTCCGCATCCAGGAAATCAATGAGACGGCGGCACGTACGCTCGGCGTGGACTGGAATGCGGGCTTCGGGAACTTCGTGGTGCGCATCGCGCAGACGGGTCTGCAGGCGCTGTTCGATCCGACGCGCGCCCTGGCGGGCATCAACCTTGGCGCGACCCTGAACGCGCTCGAAACGCAGAACATGACCAAGCGCGTCTACGACGGCAGTGTGACCATGCAGAGTGGTCAGCGCTCCGTCGGGACGGCCGGTGGCGCCCAGAACGCGTCAAGCGGTGCATCGGCCACCATCAAGTCTGGTGGGCGACTGGAAGTGACGATTCCGTCGGAGAGCGGCAACATCGTGCGCCAGATTGATTACGGCGTGAACCTCGACTTCATTGACCCGCAGGTCGCGCCAGACGGCACCATCACGCTGCGTGTTCGTGGTCAGGTGAACCAGCCGGCGAGCCCGATCACGGGCGGCACGCTGCCGAACCTGCTGAACTTTACGAACAGTGAGGCGCAGACGACCATCACGTTCAAGAGCGGGCAGACGGTTCTGCTGAGTGGCCTGCTCGGCACGAACGAGAGCCGCAACCGCACGGGCGTGCCGTTCCTGTCGAGTCTCCCGGTCATCGGAGGCCTGTTCGGGACGGAGCAGACCAGCAAGACGCAGTCGCAGCTGCTGGTGGTCATCACAGGCACAGTCGTTCGCTAAGAACGTCGCGTCAAGGGGGGTGGGCTTCAGGCCCACCCCCTTTTGTTTGGTCAAGTGTCCGGGTGGGCGTTGGGGGTCTGGTAGTGTGCGCGCATGAGGTACTTGACCGCCGGTGAATCGCATGGGCCGCAGCTGACTGCCATCGTGGAGGGGCTGCCGTCGCAGTTGCCGTTGAGCCGCGCGGACATTGACCCGTGGCTCCGCAAGCGTCAGGGCGGGTACGGGCGGGGTCGCCGCATGGTGATCGAGACAGATGAGGCGCAGATCATGAGTGGGGTGCGGGCGGGCCGCACGACGGGCGCGCCGATCACGCTGGTGATCGAGAACCGCGATCACCGGAATTGGACGGAGATCATGAGTCCGGAAACGGGCGGGGAGCCGCGCAAAAAGGCACTGACGGACGCGCGCCCGGGCCACGCGGACCTGACAGGCGGCATCAAGTACCGGCATAAGGACCTGCGGGATGTGCTGGAGCGGGCGTCCGCGCGGGAGACGGCGGCGCGGGTGGCAGTGGGCAGCATTGCGCTGAAGCTGCTGTCTGAGCTGGGCGTGGAAGGCGCGAATTTCGTGGCGAGCCTGGGCGGCATCGAGGCGCAGGAGGCGTTCTCGTGGGCGCGCGTGCAGGAGATCGAGGAGAGCGACCTGCGGACGCTGGATGTGGACGCGGCGGCGCGGATGCGGGAGCGGATCGATCAGGCAAAAAAGGACGGGGATACGCTCGGGGGGATTCTGGAGGTGCGCTTCCGGGGGCTGCCAGTGGGTCTGGGCAGTTACGTGCACTGGGACCGTAAGCTGGATGGGCGAATTGCGCAGGCGTGCCTGAGCGTGCAGGCGATGAAGGGCGTGGAGATCGGCCGGGCGTTCGAGAATGCGGTGGAGCCGGGCAGCCGCGTGCATGACGCGGTGTATTACCGTGAGGGGACGTACGCGCGGGACACGAACGGTGCGGGGGGCCTGGAGGCGGGCATGACGAACGGCGAGGAGTTGATCGTGCGGGTGGCGATGAAGCCGATCGCGACGCTCATGACGCCGCTGCCGACCGTGAATGTGGTGACGCATGAGGCGTCAGATGCGGCGCGGGAGCGCAGTGATACGACGGCCGTGCCGGCGGCGGGCGTGATTCTGCAGACGGTGATCGGGTGGGTGCTGGCGGAGGCGATGCTGGAGAAGTTCGGTGGGGACACGCTGCCGGAGCTTCAGGAGCGTGTGGCAGCGGCGCGGGCGTTCGCGCGGGCGTACTGAGCGGTGCTGCATGACGTGGACGCGCACGGCGCAGTGATAGACCGTGCGGCGTTGGAGGGTGCGCTCAGCGCGGAACTCGCAGAAAGCACTACACTGCGGGGCATGGACAAGCCCGGCCTGATCGAGCGCCCCGTCACGTGGGTCGCACTGGCGGGCTTTATGGGGACCGGGAAGAGTCGGATCGGGTGGGAGTTGTCCCGGGCGCTCGCACTGCATTTCGTGGATACCGACAAGTTGATTGCGCGCGTGATGGGCCGTTCGGTGCCGGAAGTGTTCGCGTCGATGGGTGAGGCGTACTTCCGGGCCTGTGAGCAGGAGGTTGTCGAGCGCGTGACGCGCCTGGATTACGCGGTGGTGAGCCTGGGCGGTGGGACGTTCGTGAATGAGGTGAACCGCCGGGCGCTGTTGTCGCGTGGGCCGGTGGTGGTGCTGTGGGCGACGCCGGAGACGGTGTTCGCGCGGACGCGGCACAGCGCGCGTCCGCTGTTGCAGACGGAGGATCCGTTGTCGCGCATTGCGTCGTTGATGGCAGAGCGGGAGGGGGCGTACCGCGAGGGGACGATTCACGTGAGCAGCGATGGTCGGGCGAGCGAGGAGGTCGTGGAGGAGATCGTGGAGCGCTTGTGGGCGTGGGCGGAAGCGCGGGACGAGGGGGAGCGCGCGAGTGACTGAAGCTCAGCATGACGCACTGCGCGTCGAGGTGGGCGGCGCGGCGCCGTATGCCGTGCAGGTAGGGACGGAGCTGCTCGCCTCGTTGGAGGTGCCGCAGCTGGCGCGGGCGCTGCTGTATGACGAGCGCCTGCCCGCGTCGCTGGTGCAGTCCGTTCGGGGCGCGCTCGGGCCGACGGTTGAGGTGGCGCTGCCGAGTGGGGAGGCGTGCAAGACGTTGGCGGTGATGACGGAGGTACTGTCTCGCCTGGCGCGCGCGAACCTTCCGCGTGATGGGGCCGTGGTGGGCCTCGGTGGGGGAGCGACCACGGACCTTGCCGGGTTCGTGGCGGCCAGTTACCTGCGTGGCGTGGCGTTTCATACGGTGCCGACGACGCTGCTCGGCATGGTGGACGCGGCGGTGGGTGGAAAGACGGGTGTGAACCTGCCGGAGGGGAAGAATCTGGTGGGGGCGTTCTGGCCGCCGGCGAGCGTCACGTGCGATCTGGGGACGCTGGATTCACTGCCCGCGTGGGTGTTCCGCGAGGGGGCAGCGGAGGTGTTCAAGCACGGCCTGATCGCGGACGCGACGTTGCTGCCGAGGGTGCTGCATGCGGATTTCCGGGCGGGCGGGCCGGGCCTGGCGCGGACGGTCGCGGACGCGATTCGTGTGAAGGCGGACGTGGTCACGCGGGACCTGACGGAGCAGGGGGAACGGGCGTTCCTGAATTTCGGGCATACGCTCGCGCATGCCCTGGAAGCGGTCACGCGTCATGGGGTGCCGCACGGTGAGGCGGTCGGGTACGGGCTGCATTACGCGGCACTACTGTCCCTTGCGGTGGGCGGCGCGGATGTGACGGCGCACACACGCTCGTTCCTGGCGTGGCAGCGGCCTGCTCCCCTGCCGGAGCTGACGTTCGAGGACGTGTGGCCGTTCATGGCGCGCGACAAGAAGGCGGATCATGCGGGCGTGCGGTTCGTGCTGCTGCACGAGGTTGGGCGGCCGTACCTGGCCCGGGTGCCGGAGGGCACGCTGCGCGCGTGCTTTGACGCGTGGCGCGCGGACGTGCGTGGTATGACAGGGGCCGATATGAACGCGGAGGAACACGCATGATTCTGGTCCTGAACGGCCCGAACCTGAACCTGCTGGGTCGGCGGGAACCGGGCGTCTACGGTTCGGGCACGCTGGAAGATCTGGAGCGTCAGTGCGAGGAGTGGGGCGCAGAACTGGGCGTCACGGTGACGTGCCGGCAGAGCAATTTCGAGGGGCAGCTGCTGGAGTGGGTGCATGAGGCGGCGGAGCAGGGCTTCCGGGGGATCGTGCTGAATCCGGGCGCGTTGACACACTACAGCTACGCGCTGCGCGACGCGATTTCCGGGCAGGACCTGCCGGTGGTGGAGGTGCATCTCAGCAACGTGGATGCGCGCGAGGCGTTTCGTCACGTGTCGGTCACGGCGGGCGTGTGCCGCGGCAAGATCAGTGGTCTGGGCGCGCGCGGGTATCGCTACGCGCTGGAAGAACTCACGGAGCTGACGGGCTGAACTGCCGAGCGCCACGGGGGACGCCACTGAGGCAGCGCCCCCGTGGCGCTCGTGGGTGGTTTTTGTGCGCCCAGACTTGCTTTTGCGCGCGCGCGTCTGGTACACTCCTCGCTAGTGTTTCGTGCTTGGTAGAGCCGAAGCAGCCGGGAGGCACCGGAGCGCGCGTGGATCTTTCCCCGAAGTGAAGCGACGACGCTGAGCGCCAAATCCCCTTTTTCTGGAGTGAACGGTGAAAACCTACGTTCCCAAAGACGTTGAGCAAAACTGGATTGTCGTGGACGCGGCGGGCATCCCGCTGGGCCGCCTCGCGACCGTTGTCGCGAGCCGCATCCGTGGCAAGCACCGCCCGGACTTCACGCCGAACCTGTCCACCGGTGACTTCGTGGTCGTCGTGAACGCCGACAAGGTCGCACTGACCGGCAAGAAACTGGACAACAAGGTGTACACCCGTTACACCGGTTACCAGGGCGGCCTGAAGACCGAAACGGCGCGTGTGGCGTTGGCCAAGCACCCGGAGCGCGTCATCGAGCACGCCGTGTTCGGCATGCTGCCTAAGGGCCGCCTCGGCCGCGCCCTGCACACCCACCTGAAAGTCTACGCGGGCGAAACGCACCCGCACAGCGCTCAGAAGCCCACCCAACTGGAGATCAAGTAATGGAGCAGTTCTACGGTACTGGCCGCCGCAAGGCCGCTGTCGCCCGCGTGTTCCTGAAGCCCGGCGAAGGCAAGATCGTCGTCAACGGCAAGGAATTCCAGATGTACTTCCGTGGCATTCTGCGCGCTGTGCACGCGCTGCAGGCCTTCCGTGAAACGGGCACCATGGGCCGTTTCGACGCGGTCATCACCGTTACGGGCGGCGGCCCCAGCGGTCAGGCGGACGCCATCAAGCTCGGCATCGCCCGCGCGCTGCTGAAGGTCAACGCCGACTACCGCCCCGCGCTCAAGAGCCGTGGCCTGCTGACCCGCGACGCTCGCGAAGTCGAAAGCAAGAAGTACGGCCTCAAAAAGGCCCGCCGCGCGCCCCAGTTCAGCAAGCGCTGAACCCCGCACGGACTTCGGAACCGCCCTCAGGGGCGGTTCTTTTTTGGTGTGACTCTCAGGACCTGTGTCGCTTTACTGGAAGTGTTCGGCGGCTTCTGTCGTGAATGATGCGTTGTTTCGGTCAGGGAATCGTTCAAGATGAAACGGTCCGCTGTCTTTGAGGAGGAACGTATGAGTGAACCCCACGACCCCCGTTCACGCCGCGACACCCTGAAACTCCTGGGCGCCGCCGGGCTGATCGCCGCCGCCAGTCCGCTCGCCGGCGCTCAGAGCGCCACCGCATCGTCGGCGCCCACCGCACCCGCGCGCACCAACCCCGGCTTCTACACCCTGCCCGTCGGGGCGTACCGCGCCATCGTCCTGAGCGACGGTCAGAGCGCCCCCGGCCCGGCCCTGCCGAACTGGGGCGCGAACCCCGAACTGCAGGACCAGTTCGTGGCCGCGCTGCGGGAGAACTTCCTCGATCCCGCGCAGTACATCAACAACTTCAACCCGATGCTGATCGACACGGGCAATGAACGCGTGCTGATCGACACGGGCCGCGGGGCCACGCAGGGGCGCCTGCTCGCGAACCTCGCTGCCGCCGGGTACGCCCCGGCCGACATCACCACGGTGTTCCTGACGCACGGGCACGGTGACCATATCGGCGGCGTCACCACGAGCGGCGCCCTGACGTTCCCAAATGCGCGCCTCGTGATGGGTGAAACCGAATTCAACTCGTGGGCGTCGCAGGCGCAACCGAACGCCGCCGTGCAGGCCAACCTGATCGCCCTCAAGGACCGCTTCACGCTGGTCGGCGAGGGGGCCAGCATTGTGCCCGGCGTGACCACCGTCCCCGCGTATGGGCACACGCCCGGGCACCTGGCCGTGCATGTGGACAACGGCGGCGCGAGCCTCCTGCACCTCGCGGACGCCGGCGGGCATTACGTGTTGTCGTTCCAGTTTCCCGGACAGTACCTGGGGTTCGACATGGACAAGGCGCAGGCCGCCGCGACGCGCGCGCGCCTGTTCGACCAACTTGCCACCGACCGCACCATGGTCGTCGGCTACCACTTCGCGTGGCCGGGCGTCGGGTACGTGCAGCGTGCCGGCAACGCGTACCGGTACGTTCCGGCCTTCCAGGTCCTCTAACACCGCTGAACCGTCATGAGGGGGCGGACGGTCCGCCCCCTCGTTGCCGTTCCTGCGCGCGGCATGTTGAGCCTGCCGCGCCCCAGCGAGGGCTTACGATACGGCGATGACGAACAATGACACGGCCTGGCAGGCCTTGCAGGCACACTGGCAGGAACTGGCGGACCTCAGCGGTATCGGCGCGCTCCTCGGCTGGGACCAGAGCACGTATATGCCCCGCGCGTCGGCCGGAGGCCGCGCGCGGCAGCGGGCGCTGCTGTCCGGCCTGCATCACGCCCGCGCGACGGACGCCGCGTACGGGCGGCTGCTGGACGCCGCCGAGCGCCGCACGGACCTCACCCCCGAGCAGGGGCGCGCCGTTCAACTCGCGCGCAAGCACTTCGAGGACGCCGCGCGCGTCCCTGCTGCGTTCGTCACGACGTGGACGCAGCACGGCGGCGAGAGCTACAGCGCCTGGGTGGCGGCGCGGCCCGCGAACGATTTCGCGCGCGTCGTCCCGTACCTGGAGAAGTCCCTGGACCTCAGCCGGCAGGCCGCTGCGTTCTTCCCGGAGTTCAGCGACCCCATGGACTACTTCGTGGACCAGTCCGACGAAGGCATGAACGCTACGCGCGTCGACGCGGTCTTCGCGGAATTACGCGCTACCCTCGTGCCCCTGGTGGAGGCCGTCACGAACGCGCCCGCGCCACGCACGGACTTCCTGCATCGGCATTACCCGCAGGACGCCCAGTTGCGGTTCGGCGAGGACGTCATCCGGGCGTACGGGTACGACTTCGACCGGGGCCGACAGGACCTCACCCATCACCCGTTCATGACGCGCCTGGGCGAACGGGACGTCCGCATCACCACGCGCGTGAAGCCGCATGATCTGACGGAATGCCTGTACAGCACGCTGCACGAGGCCGGGCACGCCCTGTACGAGCAGGGCGTCGATGACGCGTACCTGGGCACCCCGCTCGGGCAGGGCGCCAGCGCGGGCGTGCACGAGAGCCAGTCGCGCCTGTGGGAGAACCTCGTGGGGCGCTCGCGGGCGTTCTGGGCGGCGTACTTCGGGAAGTTCCGCGACGCGTTCCCGGAGCAGCTGCACGACGTGACCGAGGAGGAGCTGTACCGCGCCGTGAACGTCGTGTCGCGCAGCCTGATCCGCACGGACGCCGACGAGCTGACGTACAACCTGCACGTCATCACGCGCTACGAGCTGGAACGGCAGCTGCTGAGCGGACGCCTCGCCGTGCGGGATCTGGCGGACGCGTGGCACGCCGCGTACGAACAGAACCTCGGCGTCCGCGCGCCCAGTGACGAAGACGGCGTGCTGCAGGACGTGCACTGGTATTTTGGGCAGATCGGCGGGGCGTTCCAGGGGTACACGCTCGGGAACGTGCTGAGTGCGCAGTTCTACGCGGCGGCACAGGCCGCGCATCCCACGCTGGACGCCGACATCGCGCGCGGCGAATTCGGGCGCCTGCACGGATGGCTGCGCGAGCACGTGTACGCGCACGGTCGCCGGTTCACGCCGGACGAGCTGGTGCAGCGTGCCACGGGGGAGGCGCTGTCCGCGCGTCCGTACCTCACGTACCTGCGTGGGAAGTACAGCGAACTGTACAGCCTGTGAGGCGCCGTTCCGCTGGAAGGTTCCGGGCGTAGGGTCACGGTCGCTGAGGGAGCTCTCCCCTGCCCACCTGCACGGACCTGCGCCGCCAGAGAAGGCCACCGCTGCCAGCGGTGGCCTTCGTGCTGCTCTACGAACTTCAGTCGTCGCCGCTGGTGCGGAACGCGGGGATGCGTTTGCTGCTGCGGCCCTGCACGCGCAGGACGTCGCGGACCGCGCCGACCGTGCGGATGGCATCCGCGAGGGCGCTCAGGTCCCGGCCGTCGTCCACCGCGACGCGCAGGTGGATGTGCGCGTCGCCTTTGCCGTTCACGCCGGCTTCCACGCGGTCCGGGCTGCGTTTCTGCTCGACGAGCAGGGCGAGCACGTCGTTCAGCAGGCCGGGGCGGTCGCTGGCGACCACGTCAAGGTCCACGAGCATGTTGCCTTTGCTGCCGGGGTCCCAGGAGGCGGACACGCAGCGTTCCGGTTCGTCCTTCAGGAGGCGGACCATGTTCGGGCAGTCGATGCGGTGGACGGTGACGCCCCGTCCGCGCGTGAGGTATCCCATCACCTGATCGCCGCGGATGGGTTTACAGCAGTTCGCCATTTTCGTGACGGTGGTCATGCCGTCCACGTACACGGTGCCGCCGTCCGGGGCGCGGGGGGTGGTGACGGCCTTCCTGGGCTGCTGCTCCTGCGCGAGTTGCGGCGCGAGCGTGCGGGCGACCTGCGCGCTCTGGAGCTTCCCGGCGTGGATGGCGAGGTACAGGTCGTCGGGGTTGCGAGTGCCGAGGAGTTTCTCGGTGGCTTCCTCGAGGTGCTTGGTGCGCATGAGCTGCCGCACCGGCAGTTGCCGTTTGCGCAGGTAGCGCTCCAGGCTGTCGTGGCCGCTCTGGAGACTTTCGGTGCGTTCCTGCAGGCGGAAGTGATGCCGGATTTTGCTGCGGGCGCTGCGGGTCTTGGCGTACTTCAACCAGTCCTGGCTGGGTTTGGCGTTCTTGCTGGTGATGACTTCCACCATATCGCCGTTCTTGAGTTCCGAGCCGAGCGGGACGATGCTGCCGTTCACGCGCGCGCCGACGGTGGTGTCGCCGATGCGGCTGTGGATGTGGTACGCGAAGTCCACCGGGCTGCTGCCCTGCGGGAGGCTGACCGTGTCGCCTTTGGGGGTGAACACGAACACGCGTCCCGACAGGATGTCGCTCTTGACGGCGTCCACGAAGTCGCTGGCGTCGGCGATTTCGCTCTGGAGCTGCTTGAGTTGCGCGATCCACCCTTCGCGGTTCTTCTCGCCGAGGCGGTCGCCCTGTTTGTACATCCAGTGCGCGGCCACGCCGTACTCCGCGACCTCGTGCATGCGTCGGCTGCGGATCTGCACCTCGATGGGTTGCCCTTCGGTGCTGATGACGGTGGTGTGGAGGCTCTGGTATCCGTTGGGTTTCGGAACGGCGATGTAGTCCTTGAAGCGTCCGGGGATCGGCGTCCACATGCTGTGGACGATGCCGAGGCTGTGGTAGCAGACGCGTTTCTCGCGGACTTCCTCGGCGCGGTCCTTCTGTTTGCCTTCGGGGGCGTTCACGGGTTTGGGCGTGAGGATGACGCGGATGGCGAGCAGGTCGAAGATCTGCTCGAGCGCCTTGCCTTCCTTGCGCATTTTCGTGTGGATGCTGTAGAGGTGCTTGCTGCGCCCGGCGATGTCGATGTTGTCGATCCACTCGGGCAGCTCGAGGTCCTCGGTGAGGGCCTCGCGGAGTTGCTGCAGGGCGAGCTTCACGTGCGCTTCGCGTTGGTCCTGGCGGGTGCGGAGGCGGCGGGCGAGGTCCGCGTACGCTTCAGGTTCGAGGTACTTGAAGCTGAGGTCCTCGAGTTCCCATTTGATCTGCCCGATGCCGAGGCGGTGCGCGAGGGGCGCGTAGATCTCGATGGTTTCGCGGCTGATGCGCTGCTGCTTGTCGGGGCGCATGCTGCCGAGCGTGCGCATGTTGTGCAGGCGGTCCGCGAGTTTCACGACGATGATGCGGATGTCGTCCGTCATCGCGATGAGCATCTGGCGGAGGTTCTCGCTCTGCTGGTCCTGCAGGCTGGTGGTCTGCTTGGTGAGTTTGCTGACCTTGGTTTCGCCTTCGACGATGCGGCGAACGTCGCGGCCGAAGTGGTCCTCGATCTGCTGGAAGGTGACGTCGGTGTCCTCGACGGTGTCGTGGAGGAATCCGGCGCAGATGGCGTCGGTGTCCATGCCGAGTTCCGCGAGGATCAGCGCAACGGCGACAGGGTGGGTGATGTAGGGCTCGCCGCTTTTGCGCAGCACGCCGTCGTGGGCGTCTCGAGCGAACTCGTAGGCGCGTTCAATCTTTTCGCGTTCCTCCAGGCTGCGCTCCTGCACTGCGCGCCTTAGGTCCTCCATGCCGTGCACCACGCCATCTTAGCGTCAATCCAACGGCAGACGCCCGCGCGGGGCGGGCGTCGGTGTGGTGGGGGTCAGCGGCGGGGTTGGCGGGTACGCACCGGAACGGGCACGAGGGCCGGTTTCGGGGTGGTGCCCGCGCGAATCAGCTCGCGCAGTTTCTGAAGGAAGTCTTCAAGCGCCTTCATGGCTTCATTGTACGGCGCTGACATGAGAGGGCCAGGAGCATTCGTCCTGCGCGAAGCGTGCGCGGGGTAAGGGCGGCGCATGGTCAGCGGCCCCCGATCATGCGCGCGAGGTCGTCAAGGGGGTTGCCGTCGCCGTCGCGGTCCACGAGGCGCCCGAGCGTGCCGAGCAGGCCCGGCAGTTGATTCTGGACGTGCGCGCGCTCCTGTCCGAGCACGCCGCCCAGCACGGATGGGTCGAACGGCGCGTCGCCCTGCCCGGGCAGGGTCGCGCTCCCGCCGGTGCTGGCGCCGCCCATACGGCGGCTGAGGGCCCCGAGGATAATTGGCGCGAGGAACTGCAGGACGCTCATGGCCACCTGCGGGTTGATGCCTGCCGCGCGCCCGACCGCCTGGGCCGCCTGCGTGTCCTGCGCGCCGAACATGTGCCCCAGGATGCGTTGCCCGTCCGTCTGGTCAGGAAGGGTGCCGCTCGCCAGACGGTCGAGGGCCTCGCCGTTATGCTGCGCGAGCGCGCCGGACAGGGCGTGTGCCCCGCCGGGCTGCTCGGCGTTCTGCGCGAGGGCGTTCACGAGCAGGGGCACAGCGGCGGTCATGGCGGCCTGCGTCTGCTGGTCGCTGAGGCCGAGCTGCTGGCCGATCATGTGCCCCTGCGGGCCGGCCATGACGCCGGAAAGCATGTCCATGAGGTTCATGGCGGCCATGATGCGCCGCGCCCCTGAGTGCGGACCGGGGCGCGCGCAAATGTTCCTTTACGTGCGGGAGGCGTTCAGCGTTTGGCAGGCTGCGCGGGCCGCACCTCGACGCGGCTCGGCAGGGTGCGGGGGTGCATGTTCAGGAGGTCCACGACGATCTGCGCGACGTCTTCCGGCTGGATCTTCCAGGCGTCCGCGTCGCTGGGCGTGTGCCCATTGAAGTGTGTGCTGACGGACCCGGGCATGATCTGGCTGACCTTGATGCCGTGCGCGCGCAAGTCGAGCATGATCGCCTCGGTGAAGCCGTTCAAGCCGAATTTGCTGGCGTTGTACGCGGCGCCGCCCGCGAAGGGGTTCTTGCCGGCGAGGCTCGACAGGGTGATCACGTACCCGCCGCTGGCCTTCAGGTGCTCGAACGCGAATTTCACGCTGTAGAACACGCCGGTGAGGTTGGTGTCGATCACCTGCTGCCACTGCTCCAGCGTGAGGTCCTGCACGGGCGCGAAGTGCCCGACGCCCGCGTTCGCGAACAGGAAGTCGAGGCCGCCGAAACGTTCTGCGTGACGCTGGACGGCGTCCTGCACCGCCTGCGGGTCACGCACGTCGCAGACGACGCCGAGGGCGTTCTCGCCGAGCGCCTTCGCGGCCGCTTCCACTTCGGCGGCGTTGCGGGCCGTGATGGTCACGCCGTACCCTTCGCGGATCAGGGCTTCTGCCGTGGCGTACCCGATGCCTTTGCTGCCGCCAGTAATCAGTGCGCTCTTCATGCGCGGCAAGGTAACACGCCTGTGAGGACGCCGTGCGTGAAGCCGACACACAATTGAGGCTCCGCGCCCCTGACGTCGACCTGAAGGTCAACAGGACCGGGGGGAGGGCCACGGCCCTCCCCCCGGTCCCGCAGGGCTCGCTCAGGGCAACTGGGTCGTGAGGCCGTTCAGGACGACCATGTCGGCGTTCCCGCCGGCCGTCACGAGGCTCAGCAGGCCGTACGAACGTTTCACGACGTACGTTCGGGCGTCGCCGGGCATCTGCAGTTCCAGTCGGGCGTCCAGCTGGTTGAAGATGTTCAGCGCCTTGGGGGCCACGAGCACGGGCGTGACGCGCACGGCGCCGGCGTCGTTCACGTCGGTGGTGATGGTCGCGCCCGGGTACCGGCCTTTCAGGGACACCGGGAGGTTGCGGTTGATGGCGGCCACCGCCTGCTGCAGCTGAACGGACGAGACGACGTTCGTGTCGCCCTCCACGCGCGCGGGCAGCACCACGAAGCGCGCCCCGCTCAGGCTGGCCTTCGTGAGCGTGATGGGGGCAGGGTCGGTCTGGGCGGTGGCGGGGCCCGCGAAGCCGAGCAGCGCAGGCAGCATCAGGGAAAGAAAGCGTCGGCTCATGGGCTCATCCCACCACGGGCGTTCTGACGCGACGTGACCCCCGCATGAGGACCGTGCCCTATAAGGAGCACGGAAAATCACCCCTACGCCGCTGTACACGTCCGGAACGCGCCGTACAGTGGGCCTCATGAACCGTTTACTGGACACCATGCGTCACCTGCGCGCCCCGGACGGGTGCCCTTGGGACCGCGAGCAGACGCACGAGAGCCTGCGCCCGTACCTGCTGGAGGAAGCGGCCGAGGCGGTGGACGCCATCACGCTCGGGGACGATCGCGAGATCGTCGGGGAGCTGGGGGACGTGCTGCTGCAGGTCGCGTTCCACGCCACCATCGCCGAGGAGGCGGGGCGCTGGTCGTACGCGGACGTGGAGGGGGCCATCGTGCAGAAGCTGGAGCGGCGTCACCCGCACGTGTTCGGCGAGGTGCAGGTGGAGGACGCCGACGAGGTCGTCCGCAACTGGCAGGCCATCAAGGCGCAGGAGGGTGGCGCCGTCAAACGCGGCAACGCGCGCGTGCCAAGCGAGCTGGGCGCCCTGGCCCGCGAGGTGAAGGCGCAGAAGGTGCTCGGGCAGGACAAGGGCACGAAGGATGCGGTGCGCTCCGTGGTGGACGGCGCGGCGGACGACGAAGCGGGCGTGGCGGGGGTGCTCGCGGCCGTCGTCGCGTGGGCGCGGTCGTGCGGCGTGGACCCGGAAACGGCCCTGCGGGCCCGCACCGCGCGCGCCCTTGAGGTCGACGTGGAGCGCGCGTGACGGACGCCACCACCGGGGACGCCTACCCGGACCCGTGGTCCGCGTGGCTCGCTGCGCGCGAGCGGCAGGCGCTGGACCTGCCGCACTACCGGCGCGCGGCGGTCCTCGTGGCCCTGACGCGTGAAGCGGACCCGCGCGTGCTGCTGACGGTCCGCTCGTCGGACCTTCCCACGCACCGCGGGCAGATCGCCTTTCCGGGCGGGCGCCTGGAGGAGGGTGAGAGCGTCGTGCGTGCGGCGCTGCGCGAGGCGGACGAGGAGGTCGGCCTGGACCCTGCGAGCGTGACGGTGCTCGGTGAGTTGGACGACGCGTTCACGCCGGTCGGGTTTCACGTGACGCCGGTGCTCGCGCGGATACCCGCGGACGCGCCGCTCACGGTGACCGGGGAGGTCGCGCAGATCATCATGCCGTCCCTGACGGAGCTGCGGGCGCTGCGTGTGCGTGAGGAGTGGCGCGCATTGCCGGACGGCACGCGGCATCCGCTGTACCGGTACCCGTGGCGGGGTCATGACATCTGGGGCATGACGGCGCGCATCCTGCACGACATCATCCAGAGTGACGTGGGCCGCCGTTAAATTCAGCGGACGCGGCGGCGCAGCAGTTCGTGCAGGCGCTGCGGTGTGACGCGGATGTACGGCAGGCCGTTCAGGCGGACCACCGGGGCGTCCTCGGGATCGTCCTTGCCGCGCGTGAGGGTCAATTCGAAGTTCCCGTCGGCGCTGACCATGCCGGGGCTGATGCGCAGGGTGTCCCAGATGACTTCGAGGAGTGCTTCGCGGAGGTGAGGGTCGAGGCCGTCGGTGCTGAGGTCGATGCGGGTGAGGGGCACGGGGGCGGGGGTTCCTTTCTGGGGCGCGGCAGGGGTGCCGCGCGGACGCGCCATTCTAGAGCGTGACGGCGCGGTGGTCGGCGTGCCCGCTACGCCGTCCGCGTTGGCGCACGCCAGCCCGTACAGCCAGGGCTGACGAAGGGCCGGCGGGCATGGTCTAGCGCGCGTTCTGCCACTCATGGTGACCCTGAAGGCAGGGGGACGCCCTGGGGCCGAACATGCGTGGCTGGCGTGTATGGGTTTTGTGTGGGGTTTTTCGCGTCCTTCACGTTGTCACAAGGGTGTCAGAAGACTCGTCGTAACGTGACATGTCACGCGCTTAGGAATGCACCGCTACTCTAGAATCCAGTCGAGCAGGAAAACGTCAAGCTGAGGGAATCGCCCTGACGCCGAGCTCAACGCCCGACCTGGGGGTGAGGCCATGAACAGATACGATGACCGCGCACGTCTTGTCTTCCACTACGCCCGCGAGGAGGGCAACCGCCTGGGCCACGCGATGGTCGGGCCGGAGCATCTGCTGCTCGGCCTGATGCGTGAAGGCGGCACCGCCGCCGTGATCCTCGCGGAGTTCGGTGCGTCCCTGGACACGCTCCGCCGCCGCGTGGAGGACATTATCGGCCGTGGTGAAGGCAACCGTCTGGACGCCGCGCCCAGCATCACGCCGCGCGCGCGCCGCGTGATGGAACTCGCGTCGTCCGAGGCCCGCAGCCTCGGCGCGCAAGTCACGAGCACCGAACACATCCTCCTCGGGATCATCCGCGAGGGCGACGGCGTCGCCCACCGCATCCTGCAGGAGCTGACCAAAGACGTCGACACGATCCGCTGGCGCATTCTCGCGCAGGGCGGTGAAGGTCAGAAGGCCGCGAAGCCCGTGCACACGCCGTTCCTCGACGAGTACGGCCGCGACCTGACCAAGCAGGCCCGCGAGGGCAAACTCGACCCGGTCATCGGCCGCGCCGAGGAGATCCGCCGCGTCACGATGATCCTGTCGCGCCGCAGCAAGAACAACCCCGTCCTGATCGGCGACCCTGGCGTCGGCAAGACCGCCATCGTGGAGGGTCTCGCCATCGCCATTCACGAGAAGCGTGTTCCGGCGAGCCTGCACGGCGCGCGCCTCGTCAGCCTGGACCTGAGCGGCGTTGTTGCCGGCACGAAGTACCGCGGTGAGTTCGAGGAGCGCCTCCGGCAGATCATCGAGGAACTCCGCAACAGCAAGGTCATCGCGTTCATCGACGAGTTGCATACGCTCGTCGGCGCGGGCGGCGCGGAAGGCACCCTCGACGCGGCGAACATCCTGAAGCCCGCGCTGAGCCGCGGGGAGATTCAGGTGATCGGCGCGACCACCACCGGCGAGTACCACCGCTACATCGAGAAGGACGCCGCGCTGGAGCGCCGCTTCCAGCCGGTGATCGTGCTGGAGCCCAGCCCCGCCGACACCCTGCAGATCCTGCGTGGCCTGCGTGGGCGCTACGAGGAGCACCACGGCGTCAACATCCCCGACAGCGCCCTCGAACTCGCGGTGCGCATCGGTGAGCGGAGCCTGCCGGGCCGCAACTTCCCCGACAAGGCCATCGACCTGATCGACGAGGCCGCGAGCCGCGTGCGCCTGAACCTCAGCCTCGGCGAACCCGTGAGCGAGGACGAAACGGGCGAGCCGTTCGTGAGCCGCGAAGACATCGAAGCCGTCATCAACAGCATGGGCGGCGTGTACAGCGACACGCAGTTCACGCAGATGACCGACCTCGAAGGTGACCTGGCCGAGCAGGTGTACGGCCAGCCGGACGCGATCCGCGCGCTGTCCAGCGCGCTGCGCCGCGCGAAGGTCGGCCTGGGTGGACGCACGCGCGTCGCCGCGAGCTTCCTGTTCGTCGGCCCGAGCGGCGTCGGCAAGACGCACCTCGCCAAGGCCCTCGCCCGCTCGCTGTTCGGCAGTGAGCGCAGCATGATCCGCTTCGACATGAGCGAATTCCAGGAGTCGCACAGCATCAGCAAGCTGATCGGCTCCCCTCCCGGCTACGTCGGGTACGAGCAGGGCGGTCGCCTGACCGAGTCGGTGCGGCGCCAGCCGTTCAGCGTGATCCTGCTCGACGAGATCGAGAAGGCCCACCCGGACGTGTACAACGCGTTCCTGCAGGTCTTCGACGATGGGCGCCTCACGGACGGCCTGGGCCGCACGGTGGATTTCCGCCGCACGATCATCATCATGACGAGCAACACCGGCTTCAACACCGGCCCGGGCGTGGGCTTCTCGCCCGTGACGGTCGAAGACACGCAGCCGCTGCGGAACGTGTTCACGCCGGAATTCCTGGACCGCCTGGACGACGTGATCCGCTTCAAGCCGCTCGGCGAGGACGAACTCGTGCGCGTGGCCGGGCAGCTGCTCGACGAGATGCGCGAGGAACTGGCGAGCCGCGAGCTGAACGTCACGTTCGACGCGGGCATCCCGAAGTGGCTGGTCGGGAAGCTGCGCGCGCGCAGCAGCAAGCATGCGCTCGGCAGCAGCCGTCAGCTGCGCACGCTCGTGCGCGACGAACTGGAAGACCCGCTCGCGCTGGAACTCAGCGGCGACGAGAGCGCGGACCTGCATGTCGCCCTCGACAACGAAGGCCTGAAGTTCGAACGCAAGAAGAACGCCCCGCCGCAAATCCTCGCGTAAGCGCGCCACCTCAGGGGAGAGTCCGGCCGGACTCTCCCCTTTTTGGCTACCCGGGCGGACGCTCCAATTGGGGTGCGGTCCGTGACGTACCATGGCCGAATGACGAAAAGCATCACCACCTTCCTTGACGAGTACGGCCGCGTGACCACCTGGCCGTCCAAACGGCGCCGCGCGCACCAACTGGCCGTGCTGGACCACCTCGTGAACCTGTTCGAGAATGGCCGCTCCTACACGGAACAGGACGTGAACGCCCTGCTGCAGGAACACAGCACGCTGGAGGACTACGTCCTGCTGCGCCGCGAACTAGTGGAAGGCGACTACCTGACGCGCACGCCGGACGGCCGGGCGTACTGGCGCGCGAGCGGCCGCCCGGGCGCCCCGAGGGACGCGCAGGGTGGCTAAGAGCACCACCAAGTACGTCTGCACGTCCTGCGGGTATCAGTCCGCGAAACCGCTGGGGCGCTGCCCGAACTGCCAGGCGTGGAACTCCTTCGAGGAGGTCCTGCCGGCCATCGCGTCACGCGGCGGGGGCCTGGGCGGCGCGTACGGCGGCATCAGCGGCGGAAAGCTCACGCCGCTCTCCACCGTCGGGCGGCGTGAAGAGCCGCGCCTCCCGAGCGGCATCCCGGAACTCGACCGGGTGCTCGGCGGCGGGCTCGTGGCGGGCGGCGTCACCCTGATTGGTGGCGAGCCCGGCATCGGGAAGAGCACGCTGCTGCTGCAGGTCGCGGACCTGATGAGCCAGCAGGGCCGCCCCGTGCTGTACGTCGCCGGGGAGGAATCCCTGGAGCAGATTCGCCTGCGCGCCGACCGGCTCGGCGTGACCGGCGACATTCAGATGACGCGCGACACCCGCGCGGAGCACATCGCCGCGCTAATGGGCGAGCACACGCCCGCGCTGACCATCGTGGACAGCATCCAGACGGTGCAGGTCGAGGGGGACGGCGCGCCCGGCGGCGTCGCGCAGGTGCGCGAGGCGACGAGCACCATCACCCGCGCCGCGAAGGAAAGCGGCAGCGCCACGGTCCTCGTCGGGCACGTCACGAAAGAAGGCACCGTCGCCGGACCGAAAGTCATGGAGCACATCGTGGACACCACCGTGTTCCTGGAAACCGTCGGGTCGTTCCGGCTGCTGCGCAGCGTGAAGAACCGGTTCGGCCAGGCCGGGGAGCTCGGCGTGTTCGAGATGCGCGAAACGGGCCTCGTCGCCGTGGAGAACCCCAGCCTCGCGTTCCTCGCGGAGCGGCCGCTCGGCGTGCCCGGCTCGGTCGTGGCTGCCACCATGGACGGGCACCGCCCGCTGCTGCTGGAAGTGCAGGCGCTCGCCGCGAAAACGCCGTACCCGAACCCGCGCCGCGTCGTGGTCGGCCTGGACGCCCGCCGTGTGGACGTGGTGCTTGCGGTGCTGGAGCGCCGCCTCGACCTGAACCTCGGCGGCCTCGACGTGTACGTGAACCTCGCCGGCGGCCTGAAGGTCCCTGACCCAGGCCTCGACCTCGCCGTCGCGCTCGCCGTGTACTCCGCCGTGGTCGGCAAGGCCCTCCCGGAGCACGCGGCCGTGTTCGGTGAGGTCGGCCTGGCCGGCGAGGTCCGCACCGTGCAGGGCGCCCTGCGGCGCGCCGAGGAGGCGCGCCGCGCCGGATACCGTCAGCTGATCGTCCCGCCCGGCCTGGACGGCGTGAGCGGCTCGGCCAGCGTCGAGGCGGCCCTCGGGACGCTGTGGCAAACCTCACGCGGGACGGTGCGTTAGACTGCCGGGGATGTCGTTCGTTCGCGCGCTTGTGCTGCTTCTCGGTCTCCTGCTGGGCGTGGTCCTGGGGCAGTTCCTGCCGAGCGGGAACGGGCTGAACCACGTGTTCGGCACGGTCTCGCTCGGCCTGGCGGGCCTGCTCACCGGCTTCCTGCTGTCAGCCCGTATTGAGCGGCGAGCGTACGCACTGATTGAACGGTTCGGCAAATGGTACGGTTCGCTCGCGCCCCGCACAGTCGCGGCCGCCACCGTCGGCGCCGTCGTGGCGCTGCTGCTCAGCGTCCTCCTGAACACCCTGCTCGCCAGCGTGCCCTTCTACTCGTGGGTGTGGAACCTGCTCGTCACCCTGGTGCTCGGGGCGTTCTTCGTGGTGTTCGCCGTGCGCAACGCCGACACCTTCGGCGCGATCGCCTGGACTGGCCAGCCGCGCCGCAAGCCCGGCGGGAAACTGCTCGACACCAACATCATCATCGACGGCCGCATTCTGGACCTCGCCCGCGCGGGGTTCATCGAGGGGGAACTGGTCGTACCCGCGTTCGTGCTGCGCGAACTGCAGTTCCTCGGGGACCACGCCGAACCGCAACGCCGCGCGCGCGGCAAACGCGGCCTGAACGTCCTCGAGGAACTGCGGCAGGTGACGACGCTGCGCGTGGAGGACTGGGACGCGCCCGAACTGAGCGCCGTGGATGACAAGCTCGTGCGTCTCGCGCGGGAAAGCGGCGCGAAGCTCCTCACGAACGACGCGAACCTCAGCAAGATCGCCAAGCTGCATGACATTCCCGTGCTGAGCCTGCATGAGGCCGCGCAGGCCCTCCGCCCGCAGCTGCAGCCCGGCGACCCCCTCACGGTGAACATCACGCGGGCGGGGCAGCAGGCCGGGCAGGGCGTCGCGCACCTCGACGACGGCACCATGATCGTCGTCGAGGACGGCGCGAAGTACCGCAACCGCCGCGTGCGCGTGATCGTCGTGAACAACGTGCAGACGAACGTGGGCCGCATGGTCTTCGCGAAGCTCGACGCGAACCCCGTCGACAACTGAAGGCGCAAAACCTGTCACGTGAAAGGCGAGGCGCCGAAAGACCCCTCGCCTTTCACGCCGAACGCCCGTTAGACTGCCGCATGACCTCAACGCCGGCCGCCATGCCCCACTGGGACACCCAGACGCTCTACCCGGACCTCCACAGCCCCGCCCTGCAGGCCGACATCGACACATTCATCGCGGACCTCACGCGCCTCACCGCGCTCTTCGACGAACTCGGCATCCACGCCGGCAGCGCCCGAACCGATGCAGGCGCCACCGCCGCACGCGCCCTCGACGGCCTGAACGCCGTCCACACCCGCCTCACGCCCCTCAGCGCGTACGTGCAGGCGTTCGTCACCACCGACGCCAGCAACGCCCGCGCGCAGGCCCTCGCCAGCGAACTCAGCCGCCACGCCCTCCCCCTTCAGACCCTCACCACCCGCTTCCAGGCGTGGGTGGGCGAACAGGACCTCCAGGCGCTCACCGACCACAACGACACCACCCGCGCGCACGCGCACGCCCTGCACCTCGCCGCGTACGCCGCGCAGCACCAGATGCCCGCCGGCGAAGAAGACCTCGCCGCGCAACTCAGCCTCTCCGGCCGAAGTGCCTGGTCGAAACTGCACGGCAACGTCAGCAGCCACCTCAGCGTCCCCTTCCGCGACCAGCAGCTCCCCATGACGGCCATCCGCAACCTCGCCGGCGACGCCGACCCCACCGTCCGCGAGGAAGCGTACCGCGCGGAACTCACCGCCTGGGCCGCGCAGGACGTCACCTTTGCCGCCTGCATGAACGGCGTAAAAGGCGAAGTCGGCACCCTCAACCGCCGCCGCGGCTACACCGACGACCTCGAACCGACCCTGGTCGCCAACGGCATCGACCGCGACACCCTCAACGCCATGACGGGCGCCGTACGCGCCAGCCTCCCCGACTTCCACCGGTACTTCCACGCGAAAGCCCGCCTGCTTGGCCACGCCGACGGCCTGCTCCCCTGGTGGGACCTGTTCGCCCCCCTCGGCGAGAGCCGCACCCAATGGACGTACGACGCCGCCAAGGACTTCGTCGAAACGCAGTTCCGCGCGTACAGCCCGAAACTCGGCGACTTCGCCGCCCGCGCCTTCCGCGAGGACTGGCTCGACGTGCCCCCCCGCGCCGGCAAACGCGGCGGCGCGTTCTGCATGGGCTGGCGCCCCGACCTCGGCGAAAGCCGCATCCTCCTCAACCACGCCGAGAACCTCGATAGCGTCAGTACCCTCGCGCACGAACTCGGCCATGCCTACCACAACCTCTGCAAAGCCAACCGCACGCCCATCCAGCGGCAGACGCCCATGACCCTCGCGGAAACCGCCAGCATCTTCTGCGAAACCCTCACCGTCGGCGCCGCCCTCCAGCACGCGCAAGGCAGCGAACGCCTCTACATCCTCGAAACGCAACTCCTCGGGCACGCCCAGGTCGTCGTCGACATCCACTCCCGCTTCCTGTTCGAGCAGGCCGTGTTCGAACGCCGCGCCGAACGCGACCTCAGCCCCCAGGAACTCAACGACCTCATGCTCCAGGCGCAACGCGGGGCGTACGGCGACTCCCTCCGCCCCGACGCGCTGCACCCTTACATGTGGGCCGTGAAACCCCACTATTACGGCCGCAGCTTCTACAACTACCCCTACACCTTCGGCCTGCTGTTCGGCCTCGGCCTGTACGCCCGCTACCAGCAGCAACCCGACGGCTTCCACGACCAGTACGACGACCTGCTCGCCAGTACTGGCCTCGCCGACGCCGCCACCCTCGCCGCCCGCTTCGGCATCGACACGCGCGACGAAGCGTTCTGGACCAGCAGCCTCGACGTCATCCGTAAAGACATCGAGGAATACGAGAAAATCGCGCAGGCTTGAGGCAGTCATCCAAACAAGCGTTGTTGCCTCTCCGGACGGGTGGGTTTACACTCCCTGCAATGTTCGTTGCGCTCATCTCGCGGGTCGGGAAGACATTTGGTCTTCTTCTTCTTCGTTGGGGGGCGGCGAGCTGATCCCTGACGCTCGCGTATCGCCCCCGAACCTCCAGGGTTCGGGGGTTTTTCGTTACACGTTCAGGTTGGAGGTGCGGGACATGGGAATGACCATCGCGGAGAAGATTCTGGCGGCCCACAGCGGCAATGAGACCGTCGTGCCAGGGCAGCTTATCGAGTGCGCCACCGACTGGGTGCTGTGCCATGAAATCACGACGCCGGCGGCGCTGCGCATGCTGGAGGAGCGCGGCATGGACCGCGTATTCAACCCGGACCAGATCGTGGCCGTGCCGGATCACAGTGTGCCCGCCATGAACATCAAGGCGGCGAAGATGTACCAGAAGCTCAAGAGCTGGGTGCAGGAGAAGGGCATCAAGCACTTCTTTGATGTGGGGCGCGGCGGGATCGCGCACGTGGTCCTGGAGAACACGGGCCTGATGAAGCCCGGGCAGACGCTGGTAAGCGGCGACAGCCACACCTGTAACGCGGGGGCGCTCGGGACGTTCGCGACGGGCGTAGGCAGCACGGACCTGGCGGGCGCCATCTACGCCGGGAAGGTGTGGTTCAAGGTGCCGGACACCATGCTGATCCGCGTGACGGGTGAGCTGAAGCCGGGCGTAACGCCGAAGGATCTGGTGCTGGAAGTCATCAAGCGGATCGGCGCGGACGGCGCGAACTACCTCGTGATGGAGTGGGTCGGGGAGACCATCGACCGCATGGACATGGAGGGGCGTTTCACGCTGACGAACATGGCGATCGAGGCGGGCGGCAAGACGGGCATCGTGGCGGTGGACGACACGACGCGGGCATACATGGCGGCGCGCGGCGTGACGCCTGATCAGTACACGGAGTACCAGTCGGACGCGGACGCTAATTACAAGGTCGTCGTGGAGATTGACGCGTCGGCGGTGGAGCCGACGGTGGCGTACCCGCACATCCCGAGCAACGGGCGCGTGGCGGGCACGGACGCGATTGCGGTGACGCACGCGTACGTGGGGAGTTGCACGAACGGTCGCATTTCGGACCTGCGGGAGGTGGCGCGCATCCTGAAGGGCCGGAAGGTGGCGGAGAACGTGCAGATGATCGTGGTGCCAGCGACGCAGGCGATCTGGAAGCAGGCGGCGCAGGAGGGGCTGCTGGAGATCTTCGTGGAAGCGGGCGCGAGCGTGAGTTACCCGTCGTGCGGGGCGTGCCTGGGGATGCACTCGGGCGTACTCGGGCCGGATGACGTGTGCATTTCGAGCAGCAACCGGAACTTCGTGGGCCGCATGGGCGACCCGTCCGCGCAGATCTACCTCGCGTCGCCGGCGACGGTCGCGGCGAGTGCCGTGGCGGGCGTGATCAGCGACCCGCGCGCGTACAACGACGGCACGGAAGCGGCGGACTGAGCGTGGAGACCCTGCTGGCGATTGCGGCGCTGCACATCATGGTGCTGGTCGTGCCCGGGCCGGATGTGCTGCTGGTCAGTCAGACGGCGGTGGCGCGGTCGCGCCGCGCGGCGCTGTTCGCGGGTCTGGGGATCGTGATGGGCATTGCGTGCTGGGCGGGTCTGGCGCTGCTGGGGATTCAGGTGCTGTTCGAGCACTTCACGTGGGTGCATGGCTTCATCAAGGTGGCGGGCGGGCTGTACCTGCTGTACATGGGGTACACCCTGTGGCGTGCCAGCCTGCGCCCACAGCCGGTGCACACGTCAGCCGGTGGCGTGGACACCCCGAGTGGTGACCTGCGCGCCGTGCGTTCCGGGTTCCTGACGAACATCGCGAACCCGAAAGCGGCAGTGTTTTTCGGCAGTGTCTTTTCGAGCGTGCTGGGCGCGCACAGCGCACCGGGCCTGAAGCTCGCGGCGTTCGTGATTATCGTGGCGTTGAGCGCCGCGTGGTTCACGCTGGTGGCGCTGGGGATGTCCACGGCGCGCCTGCAGGCCGCGTACCTGCGGGGCCGTCGCGTGATTGACCGCGTGGCGGGCACGCTCATGGCTGGGTTCGGGGCGCTGCTGCTGGCGTCCCGCGAGTAAATTCAGGGTTCGTTTTTCTTTCAGGAGTTCAGGTATGCCTACAGTGCACGTATTTGGCCGCGCTCACATCAACACGGACGAAATCATTCCCGCGCGTCACCTCACGACGGATGTGGAATCGGAACTCGCGAAGTTCGCGATGGAGGATTACGACAAGGACTTCGTGCGGCGCGTGAAGCCGGGCGACATCATCGTGGCGGGCGCGGACTTCGGGTGCGGGTCGAGCCGGGAGCACGCGGTGTGGGCGCTGCGCGGCGCGGGCGTCGCGGCGGTGATCGCGCCGAATTTCGCGCGGATCTTCTACCGGAACGCCATCAACAACGGCTTCTTGGCGTTGGAGGCGGACGGCATCGTGGAGACGTTCATGGACGGCGATGAGGCGGACCTGGACCTCACGGGCGGGACTGTCACGAACAAGCGGACGGGTCAGGTGGTAACGTTCGTGCCAGTCCCGCCGTTCGCGCTGGACGTGCAGCGCGCGGGCGGCTGGCTGGAGTACATGAAAGCGCAGGAGGATCAGCATGCCTAAGGTGGTTGTACTGGCGGGGGACGGCATCGGGCCGGAAGTGACGGCGGCAGCCGTGGAGGTGCTGCGCGAGGTCGCGCCGGACGTGACGCTCGAAGAGCACCTGATCGGCGGCGTGGCGGTGGACGCGCACGGGTCACCGTTCCCGGACGTGACGCGTGACGCGGTGCTGGGTGCAGACGCGGTGCTGCTGGGCACGGTGGGCGGGCCGAAGTGGGACGGCAACCCGCGCCCGCTGCGGCCGGAGACGGGACTGCTGGCGCTGCGCAAGGCGATGGGCTGCTTCGCGAACCTGCGGCCCGTGCGGGTCCTGCCGGGCCTCGAGAAGCTCTCGCCGCTGAAGGAGGAGGTCGCGCGCGGCGTGGACATCCTGATCGTGCGGGAGCTGCTGGGCGGCATCTACTTCGACGGGGACCGCAGGATCGAGGGGGACACGGCGTACAACACCATGCGGTACACCCGCAGCGAGGTGGAGCGCGTGTCGCGCGTGGCGTTCTGGGCGGCGGAGCAGCGCCGGGGCCGCGTGACGAGCGTGGACAAGGCGAACGTGCTGGAGGTGTCAGAGTTGTGGCGCGGCACAGTGCAGGACCTGCGCGACCGGGAGTACCGGAGCGTCAAGCTGAACCACGAGTACGTGGACAGCGTGGCGATGCTGATCGTGAAGGACCCGGCGCGGTACGACGTGATCGTCACGGAGAACCTGTTCGGGGACATCCTGAGTGACCTCGCGGCGGTGATTCCCGGCAGCCTGGGCGTGATGCCGTCGGCGAGCCTGGGGGACGGCCCGGGGCTGTTCGAGCCGATTCACGGGTCCGCGCCGGACATCGCGGGTCAGGGCGTGGCGAACCCGGCGGCGGCGATCCTGAGTGTGGCGATGCTGCTGCGTCACGGTCTGAAGCGTCCGGACACGGCGAACCGCGTGGAAAGCGCGGTGGCGCAGGCGATGCGCGGGAACGCGACGCGGGACCTGGGCGGCACGGCCACGACGACGCAGTTCACGCGGGCGGTGCTGGAGGGTCTGGGGCAGCCGGCCGTCGGCTGAACCGGGCATGGTGGGGCGGGGCGAGCGCATGCTCGCCCCGCCCTGTTCATGCGGCGCAGGGTGGGGGTCTCCCCTGCCTCATGGTGCTCGCCGGGCGGCGTGAGTCGGTGAAAATGCCGTCTGGGACGAACGCTCGTTTGTGTAGACCGCGACGGCCACGCGCCTTGCTTTTGGCCTGCCCGTGCTCTTAGGCTGGGGGGGTCATGAACGTGAACGCGCTGAACATTCTTGTACTTCTTGGCTGCCGGGGCTCTGGACGCTAAGCGCGCGCGTATCGCACAGACCCCCGCCCCACACCCAGGGCGGGGGTCTTCGGTTTCCCGGGGCACACGAAGGACGACGACATGAGTGAACGAGGCACGCATCAGCAAGGCTCAGCCCAGCAGGGGCGGGGAGTCGCGCGCCACGTTGCCGGGAGCACGTGGCGCGCGCGCCATTCAGGGGGGCGGGCATGACCGGCTTCAACGGCGCGCGGGCGCTGTGGGCGACGCTCGCGGCGCACGGCGTGGGCACGGTGTTCGGATACCCGGGCGGCGCGATCATGCCCGTGTACGACGCGCTCACCTTCCACCCGGAAGTGCGGCACATCCTCGCGCGGCACGAGCAGGGCGCTATTCACGCGGCGGAAGGCTGGGCGAAGGCGACGGGGCAGCTCGGCGTGGTGCTCGCCACGAGCGGCCCGGGCGCGACGAACCTCGTGACGGGCCTCGCGGACGCCATGATGGACAGCATCCCGCTGCTCGCCATCACCGGGAACGTCGCGCAGCACCTGATCGGCACGGACGCCTTCCAGGAGGCGGACATCACCGGCATCACGCTGCCGGTCACGAAGCACAACTACGTGGTGCGCAGCGCGGACGCCCTGCCGGGCATCATCGCGGAGGCGATCTTCATTGCGCGCAGTGGCCGCCCGGGGCCGGTGCTGGTGGACATCCCGAAGGACGTGCAGCTCGCGGCGTTCGGCGGGATGATCCCGGACCCGCACGCGCGGCCCGCGCCGCTCGCGCCGCGCGCGGACGCCGTGGAGCGCGCGCTGGAGGTGCTGCGGGCCGCGCGCAAGCCGGTGTTGATGGTGGGCGGCGGGTCGCAGGACGCGTCCGCGGACATCACGGCGCTCGCGCGGGCATGGCAGATTCCGACCATCACGACGCTGATGGGCCTCGGCGCGTTCCCCGCGTCGGACCCGCTGTGGCTGGGCATGCCGGGCATGCACGGATCGGTCGCCGCGAACCGCGCGATCAGTGAGGCGGACGTGCTGCTCGGCATCGGCCTGCGCTTCGATGACCGCGTGACCGGCCGCGTGAACGGCTTCGCGCCGAACGCGCGCATTATCCACGTGGACATCGACGCCGCGGAAATCGGGAAGATCGTCACGGCGCACCTGCCGGTGCGCGGCGACGCAGCCCTTACGGCGCGCGCCCTGATGGACGGCGCCACGCCCCTCCTGTCCCACGAGTGGCGCGCGCAGATCGAGGACTGGAAGGGCCGGAACACGCCGCCGCGCGCGTGGGGCGCGGCGTACGGCGTGAAGGCCATCACGGACCGCCTTGCGCCGGACGACATTCTCAGCACCGACGTCGGCCAGCACCAGATGCTCGCCGCGCAGCTCGCGCGCTTCGAGAAGCCGCGCCGCTGGCTCACGTCCGGCGGACTGGGCACCATGGGGTTCGGGTTCCCCGCCGCGATCGGCGCGGCGCTCACGCAGCCGGACGTGCGCAGCGTCGTGATCGCCGGGGACGGCGGGTTCCAGATGACGGCTCAGGAGTTCGCGACGCTCACGAAGTACGACGTCCGCAACGTGAAGATCGCCATCATCAACAACAGCTTCCTGGGCATGGTGCGGCAATGGCAGGAGCTGTTCCACGAGCGGCGCTACAGCGAGGTGTACCTCGGGGACAGCAACCCGGACTTCCTGAAGCTCGCGGACGCGTACGGCATCCGCGGGTACCGCGCGAGCAACGCCGACGAACTGCCGGGCGCCATTGACGCGTGGCTCGCGGACCCGCGCAGCAGCCTGCTGGAAGTCGTCGTGCCGAACGAACACGGCGTGTTCCCGATGGTCCCGGCGGGCGCCGCGCTTCACGAGATGATCGAAACGGAACCGCAACGTCAGCAGGAGGGCGCGACGAAATGACGGCCGAACACCCCAGCCAGGACCACCTGATCAGCGTCCTCGTGCGCGACGAACCGCGCGTGCTCACCCGCATCACCGAACTATTCGGGCGCCGCGGGTACAACATCAAGAGCCTGTCGGTCGGCGCGACCGAGGCGCCCGGCGTGAGCCGCATGACCTTCGTGGTGGGCGGCAGCAAAGGCATCGTGGAGCAGGCCATCCGCCAGGTCGAGAAGCTGCACGACATCATCAAGGTCATCGACCACGGCCTGGAGAAGTTCGTGGACCGCGAGCTGGTGCTCGTGAAGGTCCGCATCACGCCCGAGACGCGCGTGGAGGTGCGGCAGATCGCCGAGGACTTCCGCGCGCGCATCGTGGACGTGGGTCGGCACGCCCTCACGTTCGAGGCGACGGGCGACGAGGGCAAGATCACCGCGTTCATTGAGCAGATGCGCCCGTTCGGGATCATCGAGACGATGCGCACGGGCCGCGTGGCGCTCACGCGCGGCAGCAACGCCGACATTCCCAGCCACGTGTACCACGACGGTCAGACGCAGGCGCTCGAACCGCAGGCCCGCGAGCAGCAGGCTCGCGAGGTCGGCAACCTCTTCTGACCTCCCCTTCCGCCCTCATTCACGCGCACTTCAAGGAGAACCCCATGCCCGCAAAAATGTACTACGACCGTGACGTCCAACTCGCCCCCATCGAAGAGAAACTGATCGCCATCATCGGCTACGGCAGCCAGGCGCACGCGCACGCGCAGAACCTGCGCGACACCGGCCTGAACGTCGTCGTCGGCCTGCGCGAGGGCTCCCCCAGCCGCGCCAAGGCGCTGCAGGCGGGCCTGCGCGTGGCGAGCATCGAGGACGCCACCCGCGAGGCGGACGTCATCATGCTGCTCATCCCGGACGAGAACCAGCCTGCCACGTACGAGGCGAGCATCCAGCCGCACCTGACCGCTGGGAAGGCCCTCGCGTTCGGCCACGGCTTCAACGTGCACTTCGGGCGCATCACGCCGCCGGCGGACGTGGACGTGTTCCTGGTGGCGCCCAAGGGCCCCGGGCACATGCTGCGCCGCGTGTACGTGGACGGCGCGGGCATGCCCGGCATCTTCGCGGTGCAGCAGGACGCGACCGGTCAGGCGCGCGACATTGCGCTGGCGTACGCGCGCGGCATCGGCTGTACCCGCGCGGGCGTGCTGGAGACGACCTTCAAGGAGGAAACCGAAACGGACCTGTTCGGTGAGCAGACGGTCCTGTGCGGCGGCGTGACGCAGCTCATCAAGAACGGCTTCGAGACGCTCGTCGCGGCCGGGTACCAGCCGGAAATCGCGTACTTCGAGACGCTGCACGAGGTGAAGCTCATCGTGGACCTGATCTACGAGAAGGGCTTCGAGGGCATGCGCCACTCGATCAGCAACACCGCCGAGTACGGCGATTACGTGACCGGCCCGAAGGTCGTCGCGGAGCCCAGCCGTCAGGCGATGGAGGAAGCGCTCGCGCGCATCCAGCGCGGCGAGTTCGCGCGGGACTTCATCGCGGAAGCCGAAGGTGGCTTCAGCAACATGAAGCAGTGGCGCACCGAGATGCGCGAGCACCCGCTCGAGGTGGTCGGGAAGCAGCTGCGCGACATGATGCCGTTCATCAGCAAGAAGGAACTGGAAGTCTAAGCGCACGCGAGGAAGGACGGGCCGTTGTCGGCCCGTCCTTCCTCCTTGTGGGGTTCAGCGGGAGAGCAGGTTGCTCATGCCGGTGGCGGGGTCCAGCAGGTGCAGGCCGTCCGCGAACCACACCAGCAGCAGCGGGCTGCCGGGAATGGCGAACAGGGCGCTGTCCGAGGCGCTGCCGGCCACGGCCAGCGAGGAGCCTTTCGCGGGCGTGATGACGGTGCGGTCGCCCGTGGCGGGATTGATGCGCACGAGCGTGAACGCGTCGGCGGTCACCTGTTCCTGCGTGGTGTAGAGGTTGCCGCCGCTGAACGTGAGGGCGCTGCCGATCAGGGCTTCGCCGCTCCCGCGCTTGTACACCTGCGCGCCGTTGCCGCTGCGCTGCCCGGACACCAGGCTGCGCTCGCCCGTGCGGGTGTTCACGCCGACGACGATGTAGTTGGGGTTGGGGCCGCCGGCGGCGTAGAGGACGTCGCCGTTCCGGGCGAGGTTCGCGAACAGCGGGCCGGTCGTCATGACGCTGGAACCGTTCCAGGTGGGGCCGCTGCCCAGGACATTCGTGCCGTCGTTCGTGAACTGCGTGACGGCTTTGCAGCGGTAGTCGTCGTTCGCGTCGAGTTTGAACAGCGCGAAGCCGCTGCCGAGCGGGTTGTTCCCGCCGAGCAGGTACAGGTTGCCCTGCGCGTCGGCGCTGAGGTGGTTGAGGGGCGCGGCGGGGCGGGAGTCGGCGACGGCGGGTGGGCAGAAGTACGTGGGGGCGGCTGGCGCTTTCGGGGTCGGCGCGGGTGCCGTGGCAGCCGCGAACAGCCCGCCGAGGTTGACGCTGCCGAGCGGCGTATTGATGGTCGGGAGGTTCGGGGTGCTGGCGGTCCCGGCGGTCGTGGCGGGCGCGCGGTCGCCCGCGTATTTCGCTTCGGCGCCGTCGCGGATCTTGGTGTCGCTGCTGAGGGCGGGGCGCCACAGCAGGGTGCGGTCGCCGGTCTGGCCGTTCACGCGGATGATGACGCCGTCGCGGTTGATGGCGGCGTAGTCGCCGTTCGGGAGGGGCTGCACGTCGCGGATGTTGCCGAGGTCGTACAGTTCGGCGCTACCGCCGTAGTCAAGGGCGCTCATGACGCCCCGGCCGCGCTGCTCGAGCTGGTTCAGGCGGCCGGAGATCAGGCGGCGGTCGCCGGTGTTGAGGTCCACGGCGATGATCGCGCCGAACGCGTCGGTGTCGCTGAGCGTCTCGATGGCGCCGATGAAGGTGCGGCCGTCGGCGGTGACGAACCCGCCGGTGACGTCGTCGGTGGAGCCGCCCTGGTAGAAGGCGGGGCCGCTGCCGAGGGTGCCAGCGCTCTGGGCGAGGTCGGCGGGGCGCGCGCAGTGGACGTTGCGGGCGTCCTTGCTGCAGTCCACGAGGGTGGCGGCGCTCGCGGCGGGCGTGAGGGTGGCGATGAGGGCGGTCAGGGTGAGGGTGCGGTGGTTCACGGTTGTCAGGGATAGCGTCTGCGCGGGGCGGCGCGGCACGCATGTGCTGTGGCGGAACGCGCGGAAATAGAGTATGGGCGCGCAGCACGAACGCTTGTTCTCCTACACAACTTGCGTTGCGGGGCGCGGCGAGCGGGTACAGTGCGGGCAATGAACGCGTTCGGCCGACTTCTTCTGACGCTCACCCGGTGGGAGTGAAGCGTCAGAAGGTCGTACGCCAAGCCGCCCCCGGAGTGAAGAACTCCGGGGGTCTTCTTTTACCGCCCCTCATCCCGACAGGAGCACACCCATGACTGACGCGAACCGCATCCGCATTTTCGACACGACCTTACGTGACGGCGAGCAGTCCCCCGGCGTGGCCCTGAACCACGCGCAGAAACTGGAAATCGCGCACCAGCTCGCCCGCCTGGGCGTGGACGTTATCGAGGCGGGCTTCCCGATCGCGTCGCCGGGGGACCTGGAGGGCGTGTCGCGCATCGCGCGGGAGGTGCGCGGCCCGATCATCGCGGGCCTGGCACGCGCGAACCGCGCGGACATCGAGGCGGCGGCGCGCGCCGTGGAGGACGCCGAGCGGCCCCGCATCCACACGTTCATCGCGACCAGCCCGATCCACATGGCCAAGAAGCTGAACATGACGCCGGAGCAGGTGGTGGAGCGCGCCGTGGAAGCCGTGACGTTCGCGCGGTCGTTCGTGGACGACGTGGAGTTCAGCGCCGAGGACGCGACGCGCAGCGACCCGCAGTTCATGGCGCGCATCTTCCGGGCGGTGGTGGACGCGGGCGCGACGACCATCAACGTGCCGGACACCGTCGGGTACACCACGCCGGAGGAGATGCGCGCGCTGTTCGCGTTCCTGCGCGGTGAGCTGCCGGCGCACGTGATCCTGAGCGCGCACTGCCACGACGACCTGGGCATGGCGGTCGCGAACAGCGTCGCGGCAGCGGAGGGCGGCGCGCGGCAGATCGAGTGCACCATCAACGGCATTGGGGAGCGTGCCGGGAACGCCAGCCTGGAGGAGATTGTGATGGCGTTCCACACGCGCCGCGACGTATACGCGTTCGAGACGGGCATCCGCACCCGCGAGCTGTACCGCTCCTCGCGCCTCGTGAGCCGCCTGAGCGGCATGCCGGTGCAGCCGAACAAAGCCATCGTCGGGGACAACGCGTTCGCGCACGAGAGCGGCATCCACCAGGACGGCGTGATCAAGGCGCGCGAAACGTACGAGATCATGAACGCCGAACTGGTGGGGCGCGAGGCGGCCGTGCTGGTCATGGGGAAACACTCGGGCCGCGCAGCGTTCCGCAAGGCCCTGGGGGACCTGGGGTACACCATCAGCGACGAGCGCGTGAAGGACCTGTTCGCGCGCTTCAAAGACCTCGCGGACCGCAAGGGGCAGATCTACGCCGATGACCTGCGCGCGCTGGTGGAGGCCCGCGCGGACGTGCCCGAGGCGTTCGCGCTGGAGAAGTTCCAGATCACCAGCGGCACGGACCTGCAACCGCTGGCGTTCGTGCGCCTCACCACGCCCGACGGGGCGCGCGAGGCGACGGCGAGCGGGGACGGCGCGGTGGAAGCGATCTTCCACGCGATCAACGCCGTGACGGGCATCGCGCCGGAACTGGAAATCTACCGCGTGCAGGCCGTCACGAAAGGCACCGAGTCGCTCGGCGAGGTGAGCGTGAATACGCGGTTCGGGGAGATGAGCGTGCACGGCACGGGCGTCGCCACGGACGTGGTGGAGGCGTCCGCGCGGGCGTGGCTGCGCGTCATCAACCAGATCGTCGCGGGCGCCGGGAAGAGCCGCAGCGTGACGCAGATGACGCCATGAGCACCACGGACGCGGAGGGCGTGCTGGAAATGGCGGTCCTGAACGTGAAACCCGGCCAGGCAGACCTAACCGCGTTCGCGGGCGCCCGGCCCCTCCTTGAGGGCATGGCGGGGCAGCGGCGCACCGAACTGCGCCGCTGCGTGGAGGACGACCATCAGTTTCTGCTGCTGGTGGAGTGGGACAGCGTCGAGGCGCACAAGGTCGGGTTTCGCGGGCGGCCCGCGTACGCGTCGTGGCGGGCACAGCTGCATCACTTCTACGCGCCGTTCCCGGTGGCGCAGCATGACGTGAGCGTGCCGCATGCTTGATGAGCGGACGCCGGGGCCGCTGCGCGTGGTGTTCGTGTGCGCGCAGAACAAGCTGCGCAGCCCCACCGCCGAGGCGGTCTTCCGGGCGGACGCGACGCTGGAAGTCACCTCGGCGGGCACGAACCGGGACGCGGAAACGGTCCTGACACGTGACCTGCTGGCCTGGGCGGACGTGGCGGTGTGCATGGAGAAGCGCCACCGGGACCTGATCCGCGCGCGCTTCCGCGGGGTCCTCCCGGATGACCGCCTCGTCACGCTCGGCATTCCGGACAAATACGACTTCATGGACGCGGACCTCGTGGACCTGCTGGCGCGCCTCGTGCCGCCGCGCCTGGAGAAGTTCCGGCGCCTGCGGGGCGCGTCATGAGGTCACTTGAGCGTCTGCGCGGCGGTGGACGCGTCGGGCACCGCGTCCGCGTGGATGTTCGGCGCGTCGCTGAAGTACACGCTCACGAGGTGCCAGTGGGCGGGGTCAGGGTCGCTCACGACGCCGAGGCCCCGGGCGACTGTGGGCTGCAGCGCCGCCATGGGCACCCAGCGGTTCAGGGGCAGCGGGGTGGTTCGTCCGTCGTGGAGCGGCTGCAGGCCGAAACTCGGCGTCATGGGCACGCAGGTGCCCGAGGAGCCGAACGGGCCGACCACCCTGACGTTCCGCCCGCCGTCCGGGCAGTCGAGGCCGCTGACGCCCACCGTGACGCGCAGCGCGCCGCCCGGCAGGTCGGCGTCCTTCAGAGGACCGCCGATGCCACTGCTGAGCAGGACGCTGCGCGCGCCGGGCGGCGGGCGCACCGCGAGCGTCTGGACGTTGCCGAGAATGGCGGCCAGTTCGCTCGTGGTGGGCACCTCGCGGTGAATGACGGCGCGGTCCGGCGCGCACGCCGTCAGGGTCAGCAGCGCGAGGGCGGCAAGGGGGAGGCGCATGCGGTCAGCGTGGCATACGCCCGGCGTGCGCGCACGCGAATCTCAACGGTCCTGCTCGGCGCGTGCCCGGACGAGCGCCATCAGGTCGTCGGTGGTGCGGGCGGCGCGGAGCTGCTCGGCGCTCAGCCACACGCGCGGGCCGCCGGGCGTGAGCTCGAACGCGCACGGCAGGGGCACGCCGCTCAGGCCGTACTGCGCCCGGAGTTCATCGCGGTGCAGGAACGTCACGTCGCGGCGCAGTGCGCACGTGAAGTCGCGCCAGCGGCGGTGCATGCCCAGCGGTCCGTACGTAACGGCGCACAACGGGCAGTCGTACCGTTCGGGCGCGACCGTCTTGACCCACAGGTCCCTGAGGCCGTTCAGGACGCCGCTGTCGGCGTTGTACACGAACACGAGCGGCGTCGGCATACCTGCACGTTAGCGCGCGCGCCCGCTTGTGTAGTGTTCCATCGCGCGCGCCGCCACGCACCATCTACATTCAGAAGCAATCACCGCCAGGAGGGCACAGCATGACCATCAAGGACAAACCGCAACTCAAGCAGCGGTCCAGCACCATCAAGGAAGGGTTCGAGCGCGCGCCGCACCGCAGCCTCCTGCGCGCCACGGGCGTCATCGAGCGCGAAAGTGACTTCGGGAAGCCCTTCATCGCGATCTGCAACAGCTACATCGACATCATCCCCGGGCACGTGCACCTGCAGGAGTTCGGGCGGATCGTGAAGGAAGCGGTGCGCGCGGCGGGCGGCGTGCCGTTCGAGTTCAACACCATCGGCGTGGACGACGGCATCGCCATGGGGCACACCGGCATGAAGTACAGCCTGCCCAGCCGCGAACTGATCGCGGACGCGGTCGAGACGGTCGTGGAAGCGCACCAGTTCGACGCGATGATCTGCATCCCGAACTGCGACAAGATCGTGCCGGGCATGCTGATGGGCGCCATGCGCTGCGACATCCCGACCATCTTCATCTCGGGCGGGCCGATGATGCGCGGCCTCAGCAAGACCGGCGAGCGCCTGGACCTCACGAAGATGTTCGAGGCGGTCGGCGCGTACCAGGCCGGGAAGCTCGACATGGAGACCCTCACGGACATGGAGCAGAACGCCTGCCCGACGTGCGGGAGCTGCTCGGGCATGTTCACGGCGAACAGCATGAACTGCCTGTGCGAGGCGCTCGGCATGGCCCTGCCCGGCAACGGCACCATCCCGGCCACCGACCCGCGCCGCCACGAGCTCGCGCGCGCGGCGGCGAAACAGGTGATGGTGCTGCTCGAGCGGGGCATCACGCCGCGTCAGATCGTCACGGCCGAGGCGATCGACAACGCGTTCGCGCTCGACATGGCGATGGGCGGCAGCACCAACACCGTGCTGCACACCCTCGCGATCGCGCACGAGATCGGCGTGGAGTACCCGCTGTCGCGCCTGAACGAGGTGTCCGACCGCGTGCCGAACCTCTGCAAGCTCGCGCCCATGAGCAACTTCCACATGCAGGACCTCGATGAGGTCGGCGGCGTGAGCGTGATCATCAAGGCGCTGTTCGAGCACGAGGGCATCATGCACCGCGGCTGCATGACCGCCACCGGCCAGGTGCTGGAGGACAACGTCGCGGACGCGCCCGACGCGGACGGTCAGGTCGTCCGCACGTGGGACAACGCGTACAGCCGCACGGGCGGCCTGCGGCTGCTGTTCGGGAACCTCGCACCGGAAGGGGGCGTCATCAAGTACGCCGGGGTGGTGCCGAGCATGCGGCAGTTCGAGGGCGAAGCGATCGTGTTCGACAGCATGGAAGCCGCGAACGAGGGCATCCTGGGCGGCCAGGTGCGCGCCGGGCACGTCGTGGTGATCCGGTACGAGGGGCCGCAGGGCGGGCCGGGCATGCAGGAGATGCTCTCCCCCACCGCGAACATCGCCGGGATGGGCCTGGGCGAGTCGGTGCTGCTGCTCACGGACGGGCGCTTCAGCGGCGCGACGCGCGGCGGCAGCATCGGGCACATCAGCCCGGAAGCGAGCGCGGGCGGCCCCATCGCGTTCGTGCGCAACGGGGACCGCATCCGCGTGGACATGGACGCCGGTCAGCTCGAACTGCTCGTGAGCGCCGAGGAGCTCGACGCGCGCCGTGAAGGCTGGGTGCCGGTCGTGAAGCCGATTCCCGGGAAGTGGCTGAAGCGGTACGCGCGCCTCGTGACGAGCGGCAGCCGCGGAGCCGTGCTGGTGTGAGGCGCGGCGCGGCTGGACCACGCCGCGCCGCCCGCTAGAATGGCCGGACATGCTGCTGCTGCGCGCGGTGACGCTGCTGGCCCTCGGCTCGGCCGTGGTGCTGGCCGCGCCCGCCGCGGGCGGCATCCGGGCGGCGTTGCGGGCACAGTACGACGCGTGGTCGCCTGCGGCGTGGGACGCGTCGCCGCTCGCGACGCTACGGCGGCAGGACGTGCCCTGGGATACGGCGGTGCCGCTGCTGAACTCGTCGCTGTTCGACGACGAGCACGCGTACGCGGAGTTGCGCGGCGGGCTGCGCCTGCCGGACGGGCGCGACACGGTGGGCGTGCAGCGCGCGGCACTGTACCGCCGGAACGCCGGCGAGGCACTGCTGGTCGTGAACGACGAGTGGTGCGCGGGAACGTGCTCGGCACGGTCGCGGTTCGTACTGCTGCGTTCCGGGAAGGCGCCGCTGCCCGTCGCGGACGCGCAGGTGGTGCCGGCACTGCCGCCGTCGGCGTTCCTGCCGAAGTCGGGGGCGCCGGCGTGCCTGCGAGGCGTGAAGCTGGGCGTGCAGTACGTGCCGTCCAGGTTCGACACGACGCTCACGGCGCTGGCGGTCGTGCCAGACGGCGCGCGCGCGGCGTGCACGAAAACGAACGTGAATGTGGCGTTGACCCTGCGGCCCGTGCGGCTGCAGTGGCGCGCGGCGCAGCGGGACTTTCGAACGTTGGACTGAGCGGGCCTGCGGGGCGACCCGGGGCCGGTCGGGAGGGTACATGACGGAATGGGATGCAGGGACGTACCGTGCGCGGCATGCGTTCGTGTTCGAGGCGAGCGCGGATCTGGTGGACGGGTGGCTGGCGCCGCGCGCGGGCGAGGCGGTGCTGGACGTGGGGTGCGGGACGGGGGAGCTGACGGCGCGCATCGCGCGGAGCGGCGCGCAGACGCTGGGCGTGGACGCGTCTGCGGCGATGGTCGACGGGGCGCGCGCGCGATTCCCGGACGTGCCGTTTGAGGTGCAGGACGTGCACGTGCTGAGCGTGCCGGCGCCGTTCGACGCGGCGTTCAGCAACGCGGCCCTGCACTGGATGCGGCCGCTGGACGTGGCGTTCGCGCGTATCCGCGCGGCGCTGCGGCCGGGCGCGCGGTTCGCGCTGGAGATGGGCGGCGCCGGGAACGTGCAGGTGACGCTGGACGCGGTGGCGCACGCGACCCGCACGCTGGGGCTGCCGGACCTGGCGTCGCCGTGGGTGTTCCCGTCCACGGCGGAGTTGTGCGCGCTGCTGGAGGGCGCGGGCTTCCGGGTAGAGCGCACGCTGCTGTTCGAGCGGCCCTCGCGGCTGGACGGTGAGGACGGCTTCCGGGTGTGGCTGGAGAGTTTCGGTCAGGCGTGGCTGGCGCCCCTCGCTGCGGACGCGCACGCGGCGGTGCTGCGGGAGGCGGAGGCGTTCGCTCGGCCGCGCCTGTGGGACGGGTCGGCGTGGGTGAGTGATTACGTGCGGTTGCGGGCCCTCGCGGTCGTGCCCGAATGAACTGCGCCCCGGGGGATACCCGGGGCGCAGTTCATTCGGCTGGGTTCAGGCGGTCTTGCTGCGGCCGAACAGGCGCGAGAGGGCCGCGGGCACGGCCAGCAGAAGCACCCAGCCTTTCTTGAGGAGGACGAGCAGCAGGGCGAGCAGGCCGAACTTCTTCGCGGCGACGCCGCCCGCGACGAGGCCGGCGAGGCCGTACGCGGCGAGCTTGTCGGTGCTGGCGTTGTAGTCCTCGTAGCGGTGGCCGGGCGTGAAGCTGACCTTCTGCAGGACGTTCTGCATGCCGGTCTTCACGAGCGGCAGCTGGTTCATGCCGGCGACAGCGTTCAGTTCGAGGATGCTGTCGCGGCCCAGGACACGCACGGCGTAGTTCAGGGTGTGCTCGTCGGCTTTGGCGTCGCCGAACGCGATTTCGCGCGCCCAGATCATCTTGTGCTGCGCGGCGTCGTAGGTGGGCTGTTCGGCCCAGCCGAGCAGGCGCACGGCCTCGTACCCGGCTTTCTCGCGTTCGGCGTTGTCGTCGGCTTCGCCGGATTGCATGTCGTGCAGGAGGTTGGTGTAGTTGATGCGGCTGGCGTCGTTGTCGCTGACGTGCCCGTCGAGGCTTTCCGTGAGGACGACGCCCCAGCCGGCCTGAGTGTCGGGCCCGGCGGTGCCGGGGATGAGCATGCCGACGACGTCCTCGGCGGCGCTGGGCGGGTTGCCCCAGAGGTCCACGATGACGTGGCGGGCGCTGGTGGCGTCGAGGTAGCGGAGGGTGGGGTCGGCCTGGATGGTGGCTTTGCCGGCGAGGATGTTGATGGTGCCGGTCTGGTACTGCAGGGGCGCGCTGGGGGTGGCGGCGGCCGTGGCGGTGCCGAGGAGGGGGCTTAAGATCAGTAATGCTTTTTTCATCATCAGCTCATGTTACAGGGGCCGGGTGGGGCCACGCGGCGAAAGTCAGCAGGGCTGCGGCTGACCGTCGGCGCCCCAGCAGTTCCTCAGTACATAGCTCAACGCCGTCTCCCCCAGCCACGCTATGCAGGTTGTTCCACCGCTCCTGAGCGCGCTGGGTTTGTTGAGCGGCGCAAGGCCATGGGCCGCCGGGTATTCCCAGCGGCCCACGGTGTAGCCTGAAGTTCGGGGCTCAGACCGTCCTGGCAGAGCAGGTCAGATTTCCACGTGGGCGGGCGCGCGGCGCTCACCCGGGCTGCGCGTTTCGAGGCGCAGGTTCGGCATCATCAGCGTCGCGAGCAGCGCGAGGACCGCCACCAGAATCGCCGCGCGGTAGATGCTGGCGATGGTGTCCGCGAACGCCACCTTGCTGGCGCGCGCCACGGCAAGCGTGACCTTCTCGCCGGTGTCGACGCCCTGCAGCGCGCTCTTGAGGGCGGCGTCCGTCGCAGCCTGCGTCGCCTGGCCCTGCGCGGCGTTCAGGCCCTGCTGGATGCCGCTCAGGATCTGCGCGCGCGCCTGCGGACTCCGCAGCGCCTGCGGCGGAATCTGGCTCAGGCGGGTACGCAGTTCCGCTGGCAGTTGCGGGTTCGCGGCGACGCCGGCGAGGGCCTGCGCGTTGCCGCTGTTCACGGCCCCCGCGATGGTCGCGTACGTCTGCTGGAAGCCGCTGCGCACCTGATCGGCGATGCTGGGGCCGCCCAGGCGGCTGGTCATGCTGGCCGGCAGGTCCTTGTTGGCCTTGAGTGCGGCGATGGCTTTCGGGTCGTTGTCGCGGATGGCTTTGGTGACGTTGGCGCGCAGCGCGTCGAAGTCCGCCTTGATCTGCGCGGTCGTCTTGGGCGTCTGGCCGCGCTCCTGGCTGGCGCTGTCGGTGCTGTTCTTGACGCTGTCGGCGGCTTTCACGAGCGTGTCCGCGACCGCCTGGGGTTGCCCCTGCGCCTGCGCGCGGAACTGCGTGCTGAGGTTCGCGGTGAGGCCCGCGGTGAGGAGCGCGCCGAACACGGCGGTGCCGATGGTGCTGCCCATCTGCTGGAAGAACTGCCCGGCGCTGGTGGCCACACCGATCTCGTAGGGTTTCACGGCGTTCTGCAGCGCGAGGTTGTACAGCGGCAGGGCGGGACCGATACCGAGGCCCAGGATGATCATGCGGACGATCACCAGGCCGTACGGGGTGTCGGCGCTGAGGGTGCTCAGCCACCAGAAGCCGAAGATCATGACGACAAGACCCGTGAGGATCAGCGGCTTGTAATGCCCGATGCGCGAGGCGATCTGGCCGGACACGACGCTGCCGATGATCAGGCCGACCGTGAGGGGAATGGTGGCGGTGCCGGCGGCGGTGGCACTCACGCCCTGCACCTGCACGAGGTACAGGCTGAGGAACAGGATCGCGCCGAGGAACGCCGCGCCGATCATGAAGCGCGCGATGACGCCCCAGCGGAACGTGGGGTTCTGGAACAGCGTCAGGGGAATGATGGGGCTTTCGTGGCGGCGTTCAGCGAACAGGAACGCGATGAGCGCGGCGACGCTCAGGGCGAACAGGCCGAGCACGAGCGTGTTGCCCCAGCCGTACGTCTTGTCGGCGCCGAGCGTCAGGGCGAGCAGGAGCGGCACGCTGAACACGACGATCATGAGCGCGCCGAGGTAGTCGATCTTGGGTTTCAGGCCGCTCGCGAGGCGCGGCATGCGCGTGGCGATGAACGCGAGGGCGAGCAGGCCAATGGGAACGTTGACGTAGAACACCCAGCGCCAGCTGATGTTGTCGGTGAGGAACCCGCCGAGCAGCGGCCCGATGACGCTGGACAGGCCGAACACGGCGCCGAACAGGCCCTGGTACTTGGCGCGGTCGGCGGGCGCGAAGATGTCCGCGATGATCGAGAAGGCGACGCTGGTGAGCGCGGCGGCGCCGAGGCCCTGCACGCCGCGGAACACGATGAGCTGCATCATGCCGCCGCCGAAGAGGTTGCCGAGGAACGCCTCGCCGGCCGCGCCGCACAGGACGCTGCCGAGCAGGAAGACGGTGATGCCGACCAGCAGGATGGGTTTGCGGCCGTAGATGTCGCTGAGCTTCCCGTAGATGGGCACCATGGCGGTGCTGGTGAGCAGGTACGCGGTCGTCACCCAGGAGTACAGGTCGATGCCCTGAAGGTCCGCGATGACTTTGGGCAGCGCGGTGCTCACGATGGTCTGGTCAAGGGCGGCGAGGAACAGGCCAAGCAGGGTGCCAAACAAAATGATGCGTTTGGTGGGGAAGTCGAGCGTTTCGGCGTAGTTGATGCGCTCGGGGGCGGGGTGGGTCATGCGTTCTCCTGGGGGGCGCAGAGGGGGGCGTCGGGGACGACCTCGTGAATGAGGGCCGTGATGGCGTCCGTGGCGCGCTGCAGCGTGTCGGGGTGCGCGGCGCCGAACACGCGGGTGTAGGTGCCGATGAAGGCGTCGTCCATGCGCGTGACGAGGTGCTCGCCGGTGCGGGTGAGGGCCACGAGTTTCTCGCGGCGGTTCTCGGGGTTCTCGCGGCGTTCGGCGTGGCCGCGCTGCACCATCTTTTCGACGAGGTGGCTGGTGGCGGGCACGCTCAGGCGGGTGCGTTCGGCGAGCTGCGTGACGCTCAGGGGGGCGTGGGCGCGCAGGTGGTGCATGGCGGTCATCTGCGTGAAGCCGACGTCGCTGTCGTGCAGTTCGTCCTGCATGGTGCTGAGGACGTTGGTGGAGATGATGCGGTGCAGGCGGCGCATGGCCTGGCCGAGCTGCTGGGCCGGATCGGGCGTGTGGGGTTCGGGCGTGTCGGGCACCTCCATGCTCGCCACTCTGAAACAGTTGCATTTTTCTAACAGTGCGAGAGTTCACATGTTTTAAATCCGTGAATGGTTTGACCTGTAGCTCCGAAGCGGAAGGTATGGCCCCTTGATGCAGCATGAACATGCGCCGCCACTGCGCCCCTCCCCTGTTTCACGGCGGGTCTTAGGGGCCACCGACCCGTAAAGCCTCGTGAGCTCGGCATCCGACCACGAGCCATGCGCTGGCTCAAGCACCGCGGAATCAGCCCGTGCGCTCCCTCCCGAGGCGCTGATCATGCGACAGTCTGCTCTCTAGACCCCGTCCGCGCACTGTCCGTAGGCGTCAGGATGGCCTGTTCTGGCAGGACCGCCAGCCTCCCCGCACAACGGCGTGACAGGGCTCCCGAGCGCCCCAGGCTCCTGAGCCCTCCCTTGGGGGTTCCTGAGTGTTCAGTCTGGACGCTGTTCAAACGTGGACAGGCGCGTGCCGCGCGCGCGTCGCGTGGGGTACAGTGGTGCGGCTATGGATCAACACATCAAAGTCCCCGCAGGCGAGAAGATCACGCTCCAGAACGGGAAACTGACGGTCCCGAACCAGCCCATCGTGCCGTTCATCGAAGGCGACGGGACCGGCCCGGACATCTGGCAGGCGTCCGTGCGCGTCCTCGACGCCGCCGTCGAGAAAGCGTACGGCGGCGAACGCCAGATCGCGTGGATGGAAGTGTACGCCGGCGATAAAGCCAACGAGGTGTACGGCGAGCAGGTCTGGCTGCCCAAGAGCACCGTCGACACGATCCGCGAGTACCTCGTCGGCATCAAGGGCCCGCTCACCACGCCCGTCGGCGGCGGCATCCGCAGCATCAACGTGGCGCTCCGCCAGGAACTCGACCTGTACGCCTGCGTCCGCCCCGTCACGTACTTCGACGGCGTGCCCAGCCCCGTGAAGGAGCCGCAGCTCATCGACATGGTGATCTTCCGCGAGAACACCGAGGACATCTACGCCGGCATCGAGTTTCAGGCGGGCACCGCGGAAGTGCAGAAGCTCCGCGACTTCCTGATGACCGAGATGGGCGTGAACAAGATCCGCTTCCCCGAGACGAGCAGCCTCGGCGTGAAACCGGTGAGTGAGGAAGGCACGAAGCGCCTCGTGCGCGCCGCCATCCAGTACGCCGTGGACAACGGCCGCAAGAGCGTCACGCTGGTGCACAAGGGCAACATCATGAAGTTCACGGAAGGCTCCTTCCGCGACTGGGGCTACCAGGTCGCCAAGGAGGAGTTCGGCGGCGTGGAACTCGACGGCGGCCCGTGGCTGCAGCTCCCGAACGGCATCGTCATCAAGGACAGCATCGCCGACGCGTTCCTGCAGCAGATCCTCCTGCGCCCCGCGGAGTACGACGTGATCGCCACGCTGAACCTCAACGGCGACTACATCAGCGACGCCCTGGCCGCGCAGGTCGGCGGGATCGGTATCGCGCCGGGCGCGAACATCAACTACCTCACCGGCCACGCGGTGTTCGAGGCGACGCACGGCACCGCGCCGAAGTACGCCGGTCAGGACAAGGTGAACCCCAGCAGCGTCATCCTCAGCGGTGAGATGCTCCTGCGTCACCTCGGCTGGAACGAGGCGGCGGACCTGATCGTGGCGAGCATGAGCAAGACCATCGGGCAGAAGACCGTCACGTACGACTTCGCGCGCCTGATGGACGGCGCCACCGAAGTGAAGTGCAGCGAGTTCGCGGACGCGCTGATCGCCAACCTGTAAGCAGGGCGCGGCAAGGGGCGCGGGCCGTCTGCGGCCCGCGCCCCTTGCTATGCTGGGGTGCATGGCCCGCCTTCTTGCCTACCTGCTGCTGATCGTGGTGGCGGCGTTCGCGCTGCTGGCGCTCGTGTGGCTGGTCGGGCAGATCCTGACCGGCGTGGGGTTGTTCCTGGCGGGCGCGGCGGGCGTGCTGGGCCGGACGCTGCTGTTCCTGCTGCTCGCGGCGCTGCTGGGCGGCGTGGCGTACTTCCTGGCGAGCGCGTACCGTCGGTCCTGAACGGGGCGCGCCCCGGCGGGTATGGTGGGCGCATGCATACGGAACGGTTTACGGGTCGCGCGGCGTCGTACGTGACGGGCCGCCCCACCTACCCGGCCGCGCTGACAGAGATGCTGCGGGACCGTGACCTGCTGCGTGAGGGCGTCGCGGACGTCGGCGCGGGCACGGGGCTGTTCACGCGGCTGCTGTTGGACGCGGGCGCGCACGTGGACGCCGTTGAGCCGAACCCGGGCATGCGCGCGCAGCTGGAGGCGGCGCTCACCGTGGACGTCCAGTCGGGGCGGCTGCGCGTCCATGCGGGCACGGCGGACGCCACGGGCCTCGCGGGGGGCAGCGTGGGGCTGGTCGCGGCGGCGCAGGCGGCGCACTGGTTCACGCCGGGTACGGCCGTGCCGGAGTTCCGGCGGGTGCTGCGTGCGGGTGGGCGCGCGCTGCTGGTCTGGAACGACTGGCGGGGCCAGGCGGCGGGCGGTGGATTCACGGGCGCGTATGCGGGGGTCGTGGGGGCGTACGCCGCGCAGGTGCCGAGCATCGAGTACGGGGTGCCGTTCGCGGCCATTGCGCAGTTCCTGCCGGGCGGGTTCGAGCACCTGACCTTCCCGAACCCGCTTACTTTCACGCGGGAGCGCCTGCACGCACTGGTCGGCAGCGTCAGTTACCTGCCGGCGCCAGGCACGCCGGAACAGACGCGCCTCCTGCGCCACTTGGACGCGGCCTTCGAGAGGCACGCTCAGGGCGGCGTGGTGATGGTGTCGTACGTGACGCACGCGTTCCTGGGCGCGCCGTAACGCGCGTTTCAGTCGCTCTGGGCGTTTCCCGTATGATGAGGGACTGTGACGCGTGCCGCCTGACTCTCTGGTGGCGGTGACGCCCGGAGGGTTCTTGAGTTACTGGCGCAATGAAATCAAGCCGCTGCTGGACGCGGAAACGGGCACCATCTTCAAGCAGGCGCCCATCCGCGTCACGCTCGCGTTCCCGAACAGGTACTCGGTAGGCATGGCGAGCCTTGGGTATCAGGTCATCTACCGCATGTTCAACCAGGAAGAAGGCGTCGCGTGCGAGCGGGCGTTCCTTCCGGAGGACCCGGAGGCGTTCGCGCGCGCCGGGCAGACCATCCCGACCGTCGAGTCCGGCCGTCCCGCCGGGGACTGTCAGCTGTTCGCGATGAGCGTGTCGTTCGAGCTGGACCTGACGAACATCATCCGCACGCTGGACCTGAGCGGCATGCACCCGCTCCGCGAGGAGCGCGACGAGAACGACCCGATCGTGATGATCGGCGGGCCGTTCACGAGCAGCAACCCGTACCCCCTGACGCCGTTCGCGGACCTGATCATCATCGGGGACGGCGAGCAGATCGTGCCGGTCGTGAGCGAGGCGCTGCGCGAATCGGTCACGCGTGAGGACTTCTTTGATCTGATCGACGGCATGCCGGGCGTGTTCATCCCGTCCCGGCACGTGCACGAGCCAAAGTGGGCGACCGCGCCGAAGGAACTGCTGCCCGCGTACAGCCAGATCGTCACGCCGCACTCGGAGCTCAGTAACATGTTCCTGGTGGAGGCGCAGCGCGGCTGCCCGCGCCCGTGCACGTTCTGCCTCGCGCGGACCATGTACGGCCCGAACCGCAACAACGGCGGCGACGAGCTGCTGGAACGCATTCCGGACTGGGCCACGAAGGTCGGCCTGGTGGGCGCGGCCCTGAGCGACTTCCCGCACACGAAGTACGTGGGACGTCAGCTCACGGAGCGCGGCATCAAGCTGGGCGTGAGCAGCATCCGCGCGGACACCGTCGACGAGGAGCTCGCCACGATCCTGAAGGCGGGCGGCCTGCGGACGTTCACGGTCGCGTCGGACGCGCCGAGCGAACGCCTGCGCCGCTGGCTGAAGAAGGGCATCACCACCGAGGACCTGCTGAAGACCGCGCAGATCAGCCGCGATCTGGGCTTCAGCGGCCTGAAGGTGTACATGATGATCGGCCTCGGTCCGGAGAATGACGACGACATCACCGAGCTGATCTCGTTCACGAAGGACCTCGCGAAGGTCAACCGGATCGCGCTCGGCATCAGCCCGTTCGTGCCGAAACGGCACACGCCGCACTTCGCGGACCCGTTCGCGGGCGTGAAGACCATCGAGGGGCGCCTCAAACGCATTCAGAAGGAGCTGCGTACCACGGCGGAACTGCGGAACGTCAGCGCGAAGTGGGCGTGGGTGGAGAGCGTCATCGCGCGCGGCGGCCCCGAGGTGGGCATGGCCGCGTACGCGATCTACAAGGACGAGAGCATCGGCGCGTGGAAAAAGGCGCTCGACGAGATCGGCTGGAACGACGAGTTCGAGACGAACGCGACGAGCATCGAGCTGCCGCCCGGCCGGTACGTGAGCCGCCACGAGGAAACCCTCGCGGTGTAACGCTGCAGGAGGGCCCGGGCTGTACGCCCGGGCCTTTCGCCATTCAGGGCGCGTTCAGGTCGATCCAGTAGTACCGGATGGGCACGTCGTGCTCCATGAGGCGCCGCGAGGTTTCGAGGATACCGCCGCCCCGTTCGATGATGCGGATGGAGCCGGCGTTGTCGCCGCGGACGGTGAGGAGCACGCGGTCCAGGCCGAGCGTGCGCGCGTACTGCAGGCCGTGCGCGAGCAGCGCGTGCCCGTACCCGAGGCCGCGGCGGGCCGGGCGGATCTCGTACCCGATGTGCCCGTCGAGGCGGCGCAGGCGGGCGTTCAGGGTGTGCCGCACGGACACGCGCCCGGCGTACCCGGCGGCGTCGGCGGCCCAGAACACCGTTTCGGGGATCCGGTCGGGACGGCCAGGAGTGGCGCGGGCGCGCAGGGCGTACAGGTGGGCGTCGGGGTGGGCGCGCAGTTCGTCCGGGTTCAGGTCGAGGTGGCGGCCCTCCGCGTGGCATTCCCGCAGGGCGTCAAGGTACGACGCGAACAGAGGGGCGTCCGGGCGGTGGAAGGTCAGCATGAGCGCATGCTATCCGCGAGGGCGTGCCCTCACCCTTAGTGGGGCGCGCCGGCGTCGGGGAGGCGCAGGGTCGCCGTGAAGCCCTGCTCGACCCCGCTGTGCAGTTCGAGAGCGCCGCCGTGCAGCTGCGCGACGTGCCGCGCGATGGCGAGCCCCAGGCCGTGCCCTTCGCCGGCGCGCGCGGCGTCCGGGCGGTAGAACGCCTCTCCGAGCCGCGCGAGCACCTCCGGGGGGACGCCCGGGCCATCGTCGTGCACGCGGATGAACGTCCTGGAACCTTCCGCGCCGACGGTCACGAGGATGGCGGCGTTCGGTGCGTGGCGCGCGGCGTTCTCGAGGAGGTTCGTGACGGCCTGCGTGAGCAGGATGCGGTCCCCGCGCGCACGCGTGCCCGGGCCGGTCAGGTCGATGTCGCGGTCCGGGTGGTGGGTGCGGGCAGTGTCGACGGCGTCGGCGGCGAGGTCGTGGAGGTCCAGCGGCGCGAGGGTGAGGGTGCTGGGGTTGCGGGCGAGCAGCAGGAGGTGCTCGGCGAGGCGCGTGAGGCGCGCGAGGTCCGTGCCGACTTCCTGCAGGTCCGCGCGGTACCGCTGCGCGTCGCGGTCGCGGGCGAGGGCGAGGGTCACGCGGGCGCGCAGCGCGGCGAGGGGCGTGCGCAGGTCGTGCGCGGCGGCGCGCAGGAATGTCACCTCGCGTTCGCGGGTCGCGGCGAGCTGCGCGAAGGTCGTCTGGAGGGTCGCGGCGAGGCGCGCGAGTTCGTCGTGCGGGCCGGCGCCGGGCACGGGGCGGGTGAGGTCGCCGCTCTCGCCGATGTCGCGCGCGGCCTGCTCCAGCGTCTTGATGGGGCGCAGCATGCGCCCGGCGGCGAGCCAGGCGAACAGCGCCACGAGCGGCAGTGCGACGGGCAGCGTGAGTGCGAGGGCGCGGGTGAGGGCCGCGCGGGTGTCGGTGGCGGCGCGGTTTTCGGTGGCGAGCACCAGCAGCGCGCCGCGGCTGCTGAGGGTGCGGACGTACGCGAGCTGCCCGTTCACGCGGTACGCGCCGGGCGTGAGGTCCTCGGGCACGCCGTTCGGGAACGCCTGCGTCTGCGCGAGGGACGTGCCGGCGAGCGTGACGCGCACGCCGAACTCGGCGGGAATGTCGTTGCCGCGCGTGGCGTTCAGGTCGAGCGGGCCGTACGCGAGGGCCGTTTCGATGCGTTCGCGGATGGTGCTGGCGGCGCTGGCGAGGCGCGCGACCTGCGCGTCCTGCACGAAGCGCTGCACGACGGCGGCGAGCGCGAGGGTGACGAGCAGCACGGCGGCGAGGCTGACGGCGGCGGTGAGGGCTGCGAGGCGGACGCGGAGGGTGGCGTGGCGGCGCGTCATGCGTCCACGCGGTAGCCGCGGCCGCGTTCGCTGGCGATCGCCTCGGGCGCGAGTTTGCGGCGCAGGTAGCGAACGTACACGTCCACGATGCGCGCCTCGCCGCCGAACTCGGCGCCCCAGATGCGGTCCACGAGGGCCTCGCGGGTGAACCAGCGTCCGGGCGCCAGAGCGAGCGTTTCGAGCAGGGCGTACTCGCGGGCGGTGACGGACGCTTCGGCGCCGTCCCAGGTGACGGTGCGGGCGCGCTGGTCGAGGCGACCGCGCCCGGCGGCGAAAGTGAGGGTGGCGGCGCGGCCGCGGGCATCGCGGCGGGCCAGGGCGCGCAGGGTGGCGAGCAGTTCGGGCGTCTCGAAGGGTTTCACGAGGTACGCGTCGCCGCCCACGTCGAGGCCCTGGACGCGGTCCGGGAGTTCGCCGCGGGCGGTGAGGAACAGCAGGCCGGCGTCGCTGCCGGCGTCGCGCAGGGCGTGGGCGACGCTGAAGCCGTCGCGGTGCGGGAGCATGACGTCGAGGATGATCAGCGGGTACGCGCCGAGCAGCGCCTCGTGCAGCCCGGCGTCACCGTCGGCGCGCCAGGTGACGTCGTAACCGGCTTCGGTGAGCGTATCGATGATGGGGCGCGCGAGGCGGGCGTCGTCCTCGACGAGCAGCAGGCGCATGGGGTCAATCTAGCGCGTGGCGCCGCGCGTGAGGACAGCGAGGGCGACGGCGGCGCTGGCGAGGATGGCAGTGAGGCTGGGGGCGGTGCCGAGCCACGTGACGTGCAGCGTCGCGGCGATTAACGCGGGGAGCAGCAGCCACGGTCGGCGCGGCGCCCACGGGGCGGCGAGCAGGAGCGGCAGGGCGACCAGGCCGGCGGCGCGGGCGGCGGTGCCGAGCGGCGCGGCGCTGACCCCCCCGGTGAGGGCCGCAGCAATGGCGAGCAGCAGCGTGAGTGCGGCGCCGCTGAGCGTGGCGGGTGCTGGAGCGCGGCGGACGGCGAGGACGCTCGTGCTGGCGAGCAGCAGGTACGCGAGGTGCGTGGCGCCGAAGCGGACGGCGTCGGTGAGCGGTCCGGCAGGCGTCGCGCGCCACGCGAACCCCCACGCGAGGATCAGCAGGGCGACGGTCAGGCCGGTGAGCAGCGCGTCGAGCGCGGCGCGGCGCCGGGCGCGCACGTCGGCGTGCAGAACGATCATGTTCACGCCGTCCGTTTCGCGCTGAGGGTGACGTTCACCTGCAGGGACCGCCCGTCGCGCTGGACCGTGAGGGTGACGCGGTCGCCGGGCTGCTTGCCCCGCAGGTACGTGATGAGGTCGTCCGGGGCCTTGATGGCGCGGCCGTCGATGGCGGTGATGATGTCGCCGCCGGTGGCGGTCTGACGGGCGTCGCCGTTCGCGTCGCGGTACTCGCGGAGCTGCGCGGCGCGCAGGCCGGCGCGTTCCCCGCCGAGGCCGCTGGTGAGGCCGGTGACGACCGCGCCGGTGCCGGTGAGGCCGAGCGCGCTTGGTTCGGCGACGCTCACGCCGACGACGGGCACGCCGCGTCTGGTGCCGGCCTGCAGGTCGCGGACGATGCTGCTGCTGCCGGTGAGCGGTACGAAGTAGCTGCTGAAGTTCCCGCCCTGCAGGCTGATGGCGGTGCTGACGCCGACGACCTCACCCTGGGCGTTCAGGACGGGACCGCCGCTGTCGCCGGGCGCGAGCGGCATGCTGGACGCGACGAGGCCGGTCGGGAAGGTCGCGTCGAGGCTGGCGTTCAGGGCGGTGACGGCACCTGCGCGGCCGCCGTCGAACGCGCCGCGGGAGTTGCCGATGGCGACGACGCCGTCGCCGACGTTCGGGGTGCGCGCGGCGAAGTTGAGGTGCGCGAAGCCCTGCCCGTCGACCTTCAGGACGGCGAGGTCGCGGGCTTCGTCGTACCCGACGAGGCGGGCGGGGTGGCTGGTGCCGTCGTCGGTGATGACGCTCAGGTCGGCGCCGTCCCCGTGCTCGCCGCCCAGGGCGACGTGCGCGGCAGTCATGACGTACCCGTCGCTGCTGATGAAGAAGCCGCTGCCGAGGCCGCTGTCGCCGATGTTCACGCGGACGGCGGCGGCGGTGCCGCTCGTGTAGGCGCGTTCGAGGCGGCTGGCGGTCGCGTCGTCGGTGCGGGTGCGCTCAGGCCAGGGGGCACTGGCGTCGGGCGCGGTGCTGGGGCTGGTGCGGGCCGTGAAGGGAGCGCCGGGTGTGGTGGGCGGCGCGGTCACGGCGGGGCTGGAGGCCGTGGCGGGCGTGGGCTGAGGGTTGGGCAGGAAGGGAACGGCCAACAGGGCGGCGGTGATGGGCGCGGCGAGCAGCGGCCAGGGGTACGTTCTGGGCATGATGAGGCTCCTTTGGGGGCCGAGGGCTTCGGCTGCCCTGAAGGTAGGACCGGGCCGTTAAGCGGCGGTTAACGCGCCGCACTGGCCTGTGGGCACGCTCCGGGGTGATTGGCATTGGCGGTAACGGCTTTTCCTGTAACGTCCGCGTGAGGCTCCGGCGTCATGAGGGCCTGTTCACGTTTCCCAGAAAAGCGTGCCTGATGGACTTTTGCCTGAGGCTTTGCTGTGCGTGACGACAAGAACACGTTAAATCAACATTAAAAGCTGAAATTTATGGGTGTGCTTTTCCTACCGCACATGTAATTGGCGTGAAACGCCGTTCTTCCTATGCTCATGCCGAGCTTAAACACCACCCTGTGGACGGCCATCCGGGAATCCGCCCGGATGCGCTCAGGGGCTCGCACACTTCAGGTTCTCGGGAGGAACTCATGAACACCAAAGCCATTGCTCTGATCAGCCTGCTCACCGCCAGCGCCGCCTTCGCCCAGAACACCCGCCCGGCCAACGCCTCCACGGACTCCCTGAACGTTGCCGTCGGCAACTACCAGACGTTCGCGGAAGCCATCGAGTCCTGCCAAGTGGACGCGGACGACATCGACTTCGGTGCGTTCGCCAGCTACGACATGACCAGCGACCTCGACGCGCAAGGCGAAGTGCGCGTGCTGTGTACCAACGGCACCAAATTCAAGATCTCTATGAGCCCCGGCAGCGGCATGAGCTACACCAACCGCAAGATGGGCAGCGCCAGCGGCGCGAAACTCGCGTACAACGTGTACACGGACGCGGGCCACAGCAGCGTCTGGGGTGACCAGCTCGCCGGCTACACCGTCCCGAACGGCACCGGCAACAACACCAACGTCGCCCAGGCCTTCCCCGTGTACGCCCTCATCAAGTCGGCGGACGGCATGAACGCGACCGTGGACTCGTACGCCGATACGATCACCGTCTACGTCGACACGTACTAAGGGAAACGGACCGGCGTACCCCATGATCCTCACGGCACAACACCGCCTGTGCCTGGCCGGCCTGGCGCTGCTCACGGCAGCGCAGGCCGGTTCTTTTTCGGCGTCACCCGCGAAAGTGGTGCTGACGCCGCAGGCACCCATCCAGACCATCGACGTGCAGAACTACGCGACCCAGGACGTGCAGATTCAGGTGCAGGTGCAGGCCTGGACCGTCGTGAACGGCCTGAACGTGTACGTTCCCACCAGCGACGTGATCGTGACGCCGCCTGTCCTGAAGATCGACCCGCGCGGTTCCCGGACCGTCCGCGTCGGGTGGACCAAGCCCAGCACCGGCCCGGAAATGTACTACCGCGTGTTCCTGCAGGAAGTGCCGACCAGCGCCAGCCTGAAGCAGAACACCGTGCAGCAGCTGCTGCGCTTCTCGTTCCCGGCGCTGACGCGGCGGCAGAAAGACCCCCTCGCGTACAAACTCAACTGGACCGCTACTGCCGCGCCCGACGGCAAATGGACACTCACCGTCCAGAACACCGGCGAGGGTTTCGTGAACCTCGCGTCGGTGAAGTTGGTGCGTGGTCCCGCCCTCACCCCGCTCACCGTTGAGATTCCTTATGTCTTTAGCAAGGATTCGCGTTCGTGGCCGCTCCCCCCTGACGCCGCGGGCAGCGGCGACCCCCTCACCGTCCGCGTCCAGGTGGGCGACAAAACCGAGGACTACGTCGTCCAGGTCCGCTGACGGTTCCGCGCGCTGGCCGCGGCGGTTCGCGCTGCTCGCCCTGAGCGCGTGGACCGCCGCGCACGCCGCGCCGTGCCTCAGCGCCGCCGAACTGAACCTCCACCCCCTCCCCATGGACGTCGTTGTGAACGACGTGCCCCAGCACCCCCCCGTGCTGGTGCTCACCGACGGGCAGCGCGCGTACGTGAACGCCCAGGCGGCCGGTACGCTGCGCCTGCACCAGCGCGACGCGCAGTGCGTGAACGACGAACCGTACGTGCTCCTGAACGACCTCGTGGACGCCGTGCGCGTCGACGAGGAGAACCTGCGGCTGCACCTCAACGCCAGCCCGGAACGCTTCCAACTCACCCGCATCACGCTCAGGGACGCCGCCGGGGCGGTCGCGCCCACCTTCAGCGTCCCGAGCGGCTTCATGGATTACGCCGTGGTGCTCGGCGCGCAGACGGGTCTGGCCCTGTCCGGGAACGTCCTCGTCGGCGGCGCCGCCGGGCGTTTCTCCGCGCAGGCGGCCCTGAACGTGCAGGCCTACCCGAACGTGACCCTGAGCGGCTTCACGGCCGAAGGGGCGTACGACCTGCCGGAGCAGGCGCTGCGCGTGCGGGCCGGAACGGTCGAGACGAGCGCGCGCCTGTGGGGCGGCGCCGTGCCGCTGTACGGCGTGCGCGTGCAGTCCCTGGATGACGTGTCCGGCAGCACCCGCAAGGACCAGACGGTACGCGGGACCCTCACCCGCCCTAGCCTGGTGGACGTGTACGACGCGGACGGATGGCTCTACACCAAACGCCTCCCGGCCGGGCCATACGAGATCGACGGGCTGCAGCCGCACGGGGCGTTCGGCACGCTCCACGTGGACGTCGAGGACGTCCTGCACACCAAAACGAACTTCACGCAGGCGTACTACGCGCAGCCCGACATGCTGCGCGCGGGCGGCTGGACCTACAGCGCGAGCGCCGGCTACACGCCGAAAATCGACCGGTGGCTCGCGCAGGGCGACGTCGCGTACGGCGTGACGCCGCAATGGACGGTGGGCGCACAGGCCGAAGCCACGCGCGACGCCGCGCTGTTCGGCGTCGTGAACCGCGTGGCGGTCGGCCCGGCGTACGTCACGCTGGTCGGCGCGGGCAGCCGCAGCTGGCTCGGCTGGGGCGCGTACGGGCAGCTGAGCGCGCAGGTGAGCGGCAAGGACTGGCTGGCCCTCGGCGAGGTGCACGTCAGAACGCCCGGATTCACGCGCGTCGACGACGACCGCGCGCGCCTCAGCACGCTCGGCCTGGCCCCGGAGCTGGGGTTCTCGCTGGCGTCGTCCATGACGGTCGCGCGCGGGCACAACGTCGGCGTGTCGTACGCGTACACCCTCGCCACCTCCGGCGAGGGGACCGGCAGCCTCGGGGTGCAGTACACCTACCAGCCCACGAACGACTTCACGCTGAACCTGTCCGCGACGGGCCTACTCACGAACCGCGTGAAGCTCGCGCTGACCAGCGAGTACCTGTTCGGCGGGAACAGCAAGGTCAGCACCAGCACGGACGGGCGCGGGCCGCGCACGCTCACGCGCGCCGCGACCGGCACGACCGCCGTCGCGTACGGGCACGACGACGTCGCGCAGAGCTTCGCGCTCGCGAACCGCGGGCGGTACTTCGACATGAACGTGAACGCCAGCGCCTCCCCCACCCAGACGCGCGGGCAGGTCGCCCTGAAAGGCGGCGTCACCCTCGACGCGCAGGGCGTGCGGTTCGGGCGGTCCACGCTGGGCAGCTTCGCGCGCGTGTACGTCGGGTACCCGAACGTCGCGCTGATGCTCAACGGCAACCTCACCCCCGCCGCGACGACCGACGCGAGCGGCTGGGCGGTCCTCGGGCCCCTGCAGCCGTACCGCACGAACACCGTCCGGGTGCGCCTCAACGACCTGCCGCTCGAAGCGGAACTCAACAGCAGCGTCCTGAAGTTCAGCGCGCCGTACCGCGGCGCCGTGGAGCTCCGCTTCGAAACGCACGTCGAAACGGGCCTCGTCGTCACGGTCCTCACGCCCGACGGGCAGGCCGTCCCCCTCGGCACGCTCGTCACCCTGAACGACGACACGTTCGTGGTCGGCGACCGCGGCGAACTGTACCTGAGCGGCCCGCCTGCCGGGACGTACACCTTCACGCTCACCCCCCCGGGCAGGCGCCGTGCGCGTTCCCGGCGACGCTGCCGGCGTCCGGCGTGGTCCGCGCCTCGCAGCCGCTCACCTGCCGCCCCACCTGACCCGCCCCTCCTCAGAAAGGTCCCCCCCTGATGCCGAAGTTCCCCAAGTCCGCGTCCCGTCCCCTCGCGCTCGCCGTGACCCTCAGCGTCCTGCTGGCCGCCTGCAGCCAACCGCAGGGCGCCACGCCGACCAGCGCCCTCCCCGCAGACGACCTCGGCTTGTGGGCGGCGCCCGCCAACGTCCCCGCGGACGTCCCCGGCGAACTGATCGTGAAGGTCCGCGCGCGCACCCCCCTGAACGCGCAGACGCTCGGCCTGGGCGCGCTGCTCCTGCGCGCCGAGCGGCTCACGCCCGGCGGTGACGTGTACCGCCTCACCGTGCCGAGCGGCCGCGAAGCGCAGGCGCTGCACACCCTGAGCGCCCGCGGCACCGTCGCGTACGCGGAACGCAACCACACGTACACGCCGCAGGGCGCGTACATCGTGAACGACACCTTCTACAGCACGCTGTGGGGCCTGCAGGGGTCCACGACGCAGCCCGCGAGCCCCTACGGGACGGGCGCCGCGGCTGCCTGGGCGCGTGGGTACACCGGCAGCGCCAGCGTGTACGTCGGCGTGGTCGACACCGGCGTGCAGATCGACCACCCGGACCTCGCCGCGCAGGTGTGGACGAACCCCGCCGACCCAGCCGACGGCGTGGATAACGACGGGAACGGCTACGTGGACGACACGCGCGGCTGGAACTTCACGGACGGCAGCAGCGCGCTGTACACCGGCAACGCCGACAAGCACGGCACGCACGTGGCGGGCATCATCGGCGCGCGCGCGAACAACGCGCAGGGCGTCGCGGGCGTCAACTGGGCGGTGAACCTGATCCCCACGAAGTTCCTCGGGACGTCCGGGTACGGCGACACGGCGAACGCGGTGAGCGCTATCGCGTACCTCACGGACCTGAAGGTGAACCGCGGCGTGAACGTCGTGGCGATCAACAGCTCCTGGTCGGGCGCGCCGTCGCAGGCGCTGTACGACGCGATTTCCGCCGCGAACGACGCGGGCATCCTGTTCGTGGCCTCCGCCGGGAACAACGGCGTGAACGCGGACGCGCAGCCCGCGTACCCGGCGGCGTACGACTTGCCGAACGTCGTGTCGGTCACGGCCATCGACAAGGCGGGGGCGTTGCCGTCGTGGGCGAACACCGGGGCGGGCAGCGTGGACCTTGGCGCGCCCGGCGTGAGCATCCGTTCGACGGTGAACGGCAGCACGTACGCAACCGCGGACGGAACCAGCATGGCGACCGCGTTCGTGACGGGCGCCGCCGCGCTGTACGCGTCCACGCACCCGGGCGTGAGCCCCAGCGCCCTGAAAGCGGCGCTGCTCGCGTCGGTCACGCCGACCGCGTCCCTGCAGGGGCGTACCGTCACGGGTGGGCGTCTGGATGTGGCGCGCCTGATGACCCTGCCGTGAGCGCCGCAGGGCGGAGGGGGCGGCTCCGGACAGGGCCGCCCCCTCCGCCTCGGGCGTTCAGCCTTGCAGGGCGCGCAGCTGCGCCGTGAAGGCGGCGGGGTCGCGGGCGGGCAGGTCGCAGGTGAAGTTCCGGCAGACGTACGCGACGCCGTTCCCCTCGCGGCCTTCCAGCAACGGCAGGCCGCCGCCGCGCTCGGCTGGCGCGACCGTCACGAACGGGAGGTCCTGCGCGGCGAGGGCGCGCTCGAACGGGGCGCGCTGCTCGGGCGTGCCCAGCAGCGCGATCTCTACGTGCGGTGCGTGCAGGTGTGCGTGCGCCTGCCACAGCCCGCCGAAGCCGCTGGGGTGCGTGAGCATGTCGTTCGCGGTGCCCGCGAGCACCCGCGCCGTGATGCGCGCGCCCTCGTCCTCGCCGAAGTACCGGTCGATGTGCAGCCCCAGCAGGCACGCGGCGGCATTGTCGCTCATGATGGCGGCGTCGAACGTTTCGGTGGTGGGCGCGACGAGCGCCTCGGCGTCCGGGCCGCTGCTGTAGAACACGCCCGCCGCGTCGTCCCAGTGGTCGCGGCGCGCCCGGTCCCACAGGGCCCGCGCCCACTGCAGGTGCTCCAGGTTTCCTGCGGCGGCGTACAGTGCGACGAGGCCCAGGCCGTACAGGGCGGCGTCCTCCAGCAGGCCGCGTACGTCGGCGCGGTAGGCGTGCAGGGGTGCGCCGTCGGGCGCGGTGAGGCGCGCGCGGACGAAGTCGGCGTTCCGCCGGGCCACGTCGAGGTAGTGCGTCTCGCCGGTGAGGCGGTACGCGTCCGCGAAAGCCATGAGGGCCAGGCCGTTCCAGGACGTCAGGACCTTGTCGTCCAGTCCCGGGTGGGCGCGCGCGCGGCGGGCGCTGAACAGGGTTTCGCGCGCGCGGCCCAGTCGGGCGCGCACGTCGTCCTCGCCGAGGCTGAACGCGCGGGCGAGCTCGGGGACGTCCGTGACGACGCTCAGCACGCTCCGCCGCCCGAACGCCGGGTGGTGTGGGTCTTGGAAGTTTCCGGCGTCCGTCACGCCGTAGTGCCGCAGGGCCAGGTCGGCGTCCGCGCCGAGCAGGTCCCGGAATTCCTGCGGCGTCCACACGAAGAATTTCCCCTCGATGCCTTCCTGATCGGCGTCCTGCGCGCACGCGAAGCCGCCCTCGGGGGTGAGCAGTTCGCGCTCCATGTACGCGAGGGTGGCGCGGGCGGTGTCGAGGAAGTCCGCGCGGCCCGTGACGACGTGCGCGCGCAGGTACGCGCGCACGAGCTGCGCGTTGTCGTACAGCATCTTCTCGAAGTGTGGCACCAGCCAGCGCTCGTCGACGCTGTAGCGGTGGAAGCCCCCGCCGAGCTGGTCCATCAGGCCGCCGCGCATCATGGCGTCGAGGGTGCGCACGGCCATGTCGCGCCCGTCAGGCTGCGTGAGCAGGTACGTCAGGAAGGTCGGCGCGGGGAATTTCGGCGCGCTGCCGAACCCGCCGTGGCGCGCGTCGAACGTGCGGCGGGCGTTGTCGAGGCCGCGCGGCGCGAAGTCCTCCGGGAGGGCGCCGTCCGCGGCGGGTTTCGGGGCGCTCATGGCGCGGACGTGCTCCGTGAGGGCGTCCGCGTTGCCGAGCAGCTGGTCCCGGCGGTCTGCCCAGGCGTTCGCGACGCTCGCGAGGACCGTGCGGAAGGACGGCATGCCGTACGCGTCGCGCGGCGGGAAGTACGTGCCCGCGTAGAACGGCCGGCGGTCCGGCGCGAGGAACACCGTCATGGGCCAGCCGCCCGCGCCGGTCATGGCCTGCACGGCGCGCATGTACACGGCGTCCACGTCGGGCCGCTGTTCGCGGTCGACTTTGACATTCACGAAGTGCTCGTTCATGAACGCGGCCGTCTGCGCGTCCTCGAAGGATTCGTGGGCCATCACGTGGCACCAGTGGCAGGTGGCGTACCCGACGGACAGCAGGATGGGCACGTCGCGTTCGCGGGCGGCCCGGAAGGCTTCATCTCCCCATTCGTACCAGTCGACGGGGTTGTCCGCGTGCTGCTGCAGGTAGGGGCTGGTGGCGTTTCCGAGGCGGTTCATGCGCTCAGGGTACAGGCGGGCGGTGTGGCGCCGCCCGCCTGCGCATCTTCACGCTCGCTTCAGGCGAGGGCCGCGAGGCCGTCCAGCAGGCGCGTGATGTCGTCGTGGGTGTTGTAGTGCGCGAGGCTCGCGCGGACGACGCCGTCCGGCATCAGCCCGAGGCGGGTCATGGGCAGCACGGCGTAGAAGTGCCCGGCGGCGACGCTCACGCCGCGCTGCGCGAGCTTCAGCGCCGTTTCGTGCGGGGTGAGGCCCTGCACGCGCATCGCGAAGGTGGCCACGCGGCCCTCGGTCGTCTGCGGGCCGTACAGGGTCACGTGCGGCAGGTCGCGCAGGCCACTCAGGACCCGGTCCGTGAGGGCGCGTTCGTGGGCGTCGGCAGCGGCGTACACCTCTCCCAGCGCGGCGCGAGTGAGCGCGTCGTGGCCGCTGAGGTCCCGCAGGTAGTCGAGGGCGCCCAGCCACCCGGCGAGGCTGGCGTACGGCGCGGTGCCGTGCTCGATCTTGCTGATGTTGTCGTCCGCCATGAAGCTGAGCTTCGGCACGGGCAGTTGCGCGAGCAGCTCCCCGCGGATGTACATGGCGCCGAGGTGCGGCGCGAACACCTTGTACGGGCTGAACGTCACGAAGTCGGCGTTCCAGGCGCGCACGTCCGGGAGGTGGTGCGCGGCGCCGTGCACGTCGTCGATGACGGTCCACGCGCCGACCTCGTGGGCCACCTGAATGGCCTCGCGGACGGGGGGCGTGACGCCCAGGGTGTTCGACGCGGCCGTTACGGCGAGCAGGCGGGTGCGGGCGTTCAGGAGCGGCCGGAGGTCCTCGACGTGCAGGGTCATGTCGGGCGTGCGGGCGCGCCAGAGGTGCACCTTGAGCCCCTGACGTTCGAGTTCGCGCCAGGGGCTGGCGTTCGCCTCGTGTTCGAGTTCGCTGATGATGATCTCGTCGCCGGGGCCCCAGAGGCGCGCGAAGGCGCCCGCAAGGCGGAAGGCGAGCGCGGTGGAGCTCGGCCCGAGCGCGACCTCGTTCGGGTGCGCGTTCAGGAACGTGGCGGTGGCCGCGCGCGCGCGGGTCTTGAGGTCGAGGACGCGGTCGCCGTGCGGGTGACCCATGCCGGCGTTGACGCTGCCGAGGTCCTGAAGGTGCGCGAGGATCGCGCGGTGCGTATGCTCCGGCGTGAAGCTGCCGGCGGCGTTGTCGAGGAAGGCGTGGTCGGCGGTGAGTTGCGGGAAGTGCGCGCGGGCGCGCGCCGCGTCGAAAGCGGTGATGGGCATTGCGTGGAGTGTACCCCCGCAGCGTGGGGAGGAAACCTCACGTTGATTTCTGAACGCAGTTCAATTCAAGATGGGCGCACCGAACCCAATCCGTCCAAGGACGCTGCCCCGCGCAGCCTCGCCTATCTGCCGAGCGCACACGCTGTCCGCTCGCGCTCATGCTCCCGGGGGGGACACCATGACCGCACGCCACCTCACCACCGCCGCCCTGACTGCCGCCCTGCTCGTCGCCTGCACCCAGACGCCCACCCCCACCACGGGGACCCTCAGCGCCCAGGGCACCGCCGACACGTACGCCAAGCGCCAGGCGAACGTCCCCAGCACCCCGCCCGAAACGACCCGCGCCACCCCCACCACCGACCTCACCCGCACGTACCCCGGGGGCGGCCTCCACACGCAGGCCGCCCCCGCCGGCGCCATCCCCATCGTCCTCGTCCACGGCATGCTCGGCTTCGGCCGCACCGAGGCGTTCGGCGGCGCCATCAAATACTGGGGCGGCCTCAACGACATCCAGGAGGACCTCAAAGCGCAGGGGTACCCCACCTACACCGCGTCTATGGGCCCCATCAGCAGCAACTACGACCGCGCCGTCGAACTCTACTTCCAGATCAAAGGCGGCTGCGTCGACTACGGCGAAGCGCGCGCGCAACAGTTCCATCACGACCGCCGCGACCCCCGGAAGTGCTACCCCGGCCTGTACCCGCAGTGGGACGCCCAGCACCCCATCAACCTCGTGGGGCACAGCATGGGCGGCACCACCGCCCGCTACCTCGTGCACCTCCTCGAGAACGGCGCCGCTGCCGAACGCGCCCGCAGCGGCCACGCGCCCCTCTACGACGGCGGGCGGGTCGGGTGGGTTCGCGCCGTCATGACCATCAGCACCCCCAACAGCGGCAGCCCCGCCGCCGACAACCTCCAGGTCATGATCCCCATGTTCAAGACGCTGATCCTCAGCCTCGCGCAATCCGCCGGGGTCGCGCCGGACAACATGATCTACGACTTCGACCTCGGGCAGTACGGCCTCGCGCGCCGCAGCGGCGAAAGCTACCCCGCGTACGCCGAGCGGGTGTTCAACTCCGCCATCTGGACCACGCAGGACCAGGCCGCGTACGACCTCAGTCCCGACGGCACCGCCGCCCTGAACCGCGCCGTCGGCCTCAGCCCGAACGTGTACTACTTCAGCTGGAACACCCGCGCCAGCACCCCCGGCCTCCTCAGCGGCTGGGAGTACCCGCTCCCGACGCAGAACCCCGTCATGCTCCCCGCCTCGTACCCGTTCGCGTGGCCGCTCGCGCCCGGCCTCGGCAACATGAGCGGCACCTCCCCTTCCGGCCAGATCCGCTACGACAAGACCTGGTGGGCGAATGACGGCCTCGTTCCCGTCAAGAGCATGGCCGCCCCCCTGAACATGGGCATCCCCACACTCAAGTACACCGGCCAGACGCCCGCGCGCGGTGCGTGGTACGACCTCGGCACGCTCGACGGCTGGGACCACATCGACATCACTGGTAACATCACCTTCCGGAACGTCCTGCCGTTCTACCGCAACCAGGCGGCGTTCCTCGCCACCCTGAACTAACGCCGGAATCGCCGGCCAATCCATCAGGGCGGCAAGCTCGGCAGGTCAGCCGGTCGTTTTCCCGGCGCGCAAGCGCCCGGGTTGATGCCCTGACCGGGTGCAGGAAGGTCGACCTGTCGGACGGCATGGGGGCGGTCCACGGGTCGACACCGGGACGCGCCTCAACCCTCCAAGCCGCCGCAGGCAACGCCGCGCGGCAGCCTCCGCCGGCTCGTGCTGGTGGCCGCGCAGACCCTGCTGACCTCCGTCGTGAGCCTCGAGGTGGTGGCTGGTGGCGCACGACGAACTGAGCTTTCTGCAGGCCCCCAAAATCCACACGCTCGGCGTCGCTCTGGACATCTCCGCGCGGCACAACCGCGGGAACACGTCCTACGACGTGACGGTCCTGCTCGAAAACCGGCAGACTGCGAAGTTGACGGCTGTACGGGACGCTCCCCGCCTGGGTGAACGCATGCCCGTGACCTGTACGACCACCTTCGTCATGTGCCGCGCCGACTCGTCACCATCAGCGTTGACCATCGTCCTCACCCTGTTGCTCTGTCCCGCGCTCCTGGCCTGCATCCTGGGCCTCTGGATCTGGCAGCAGGGGCGTCAGGGGACGCCCTGGTAAGCGGGCACACCGACCTCCGAGCGCGGCGCCCGGTTGACTCTGGGGAGGTTGAGGGCACGAGGAAGGGCGACGCCGACATGTCGGCGTCGCCCTTCCTCGTGCCCTCAGGTCAGTTCTTGGGGGTGGACGTGGCGCCCTTGCTGTCGGGTGCGCTCTTGTCGGTCTTCGCGGCGGGCTGGGTGTTCGCCTGCTCCGCGGCGGGCTTGGCCGTCTCGGCGGGTTTGCTGGTGCTCGCCGGGGCCGCTGCGGGCTTGCTGGCGTCGGCCTTCGCGGTTTCCGCGGCAGGTTTTGCCGCTTCCGCCGCCGGTTTCGGCGCTTCTGCCTGAGCGGGCTTCGCACCGTCCGCCGCGGGGGCGTTCGGGCTGGGCGAGCCGCCCCAGTTCGAGCCGGTCTGCGCGACGGGTTTCGGCGCGGGCGCGGGCGCCGCGGCGGGCGCGGTGCGCTCGATCCACATGGTGCCGACGACCTTCCCGAGTTCGTGGCCCTGCTCGCGCAGCGTCTGCGCCGCGTCCGGGTTCACGCCCTCCACGGCGCCGATCAGCTTCTCGCGCAGGGCGGGCATGCGCACCAGAGCGACGCCCGCGGCGACCACGCCGCCGAGCAGCAGCAGCGTGCCCATGCCGCTCCCGCCGCGCGACTGCGTGCGGCGCTCGATTTCCGCTTCGAGACGCGCGATTTTCTTGTCATGCTCGCGGAGGCGTTTGTTGGCGGTCTTCTCGTAACGTTTCGCTTTCACCTGCACATCATGCCCCAACTCGCGCTGCGCTGCGTACACGTGATGGCGCACTTGGCGCACCTCGCGTGCGGCCCCCTCGGCCACGTCACTGGCGGTGCCGGCCACCGTGGCGGCGGCACTCGTGGCGGTGCTGGCGGCCGTGGTGGCCGCGGTCGTGGCGGCGCTCGCGAGGTGCGAGGCGAGCGCCGTACCTTCCTTCTTGAGGTGCGTGGCGGCGCTCACGCCGTGCTTCGCGGCGTCCTGCGCGACGTGCATGGCCGTACCGACGGCGGTGCCCACGGCAGGTTTGACGGTGGTGTCGAGGGTCGTCTGCGCGCCCTGGGCGGCGTCACGGATCACCTGAAGGATCTGCTGCCGGATCTGGTCATTGCCGAGCGCGGCGGACAGGCCGCTCACGAGCAGCAGCGACCGTTTGCTCATACGTTGCCGGGGTTCCTGGTACGTCATGGTGCCTCCTGCGTCACGCCGCCTGGGGCGACGCAACATTGCTGATCATTGTGGGCGTGGTCCATGCGAGCTTGGTGGGCGCGACCTTAGATGAACCTTACCTTTCGCGTGCTCGTCGCGCTCGGGACGTACTGTGATATTCGAGGTGACAATCATGGTGAAGCGAATCGGGCTGCTCGCCCTCGGGGCGGCGCTGCTGGCCGCGTGCACTCAGCCTGCGCCGTCCGGGGTACTGGGCGCGCAGGGCGCGAAGGTCCCGTCGAATGCTGGGGGTGGGCAGGCGAGCGTGTTCCTGCCGAACCCGGTGCAGGTCACGGGCAATCAGACGCTGACGGACGCGAACGACGCGGACGCGGCGGTCCCGGCGAGCGCGTACGCGCGCGTGGCCCTGTCGAACCTGGACGGGAGCGGGTACCTGCGCGGGGCGTACGCGGTCGTGCGCAGCGAAACGGGCGACGCGGCGTACTCCCCGACGAACACGTTCACGTTCACGCGCCACGACGACCGCTTCGAGCAGGTGATGGCGTACTTCTGGGTGACGGAAGCGCAGAAGTACCTGCAGAGCCTCGGGTTCGGCACGGGTGACCTGCCGCCGGTGAACATGCGCCCGCAGCATGTCCGCATCAACCAGTGGGGGCAGGACAACAGCTTCCAGACGGACACGAAAGACGAGCTGCGGTTCGGGAAGGGCGGCGTGGACGACGCCGAGGACGGCGAGGTGATCGTGCACGAATACGGGCACGCCGTGCACGCCGCGCAGGTGCCGGGGTTCGGGGCGTCACCGCAGGCGGGCGCGATCGGGGAGGCGTTCGGCGATTACCTCGCCGTGAGCGTGGGCCTCGCGGTGGCGCAGCAGTACGGCATGCCCGTGCGCACCAGTCCGGCGTGCGTGGGCGACTGGGACTCCACGTCGTACAGCAGCGCCCCGCACTGCCTGCGGCGCGTCGACACGAATAAAACGGTCGCGGACCTCGTGGGAGAAGTGCACGCGGACGGCGAGGTGTGGTCGCGGGCCCTGTGGGACATCCGCGCGGCCCTCGGGGCGTACCGCGCGGACCGCGTGATCGTGAACGCGCAGTTCGCGTTCGCGCCGGACACGACGTTCGTGGCGGCAGCGAACGCGACGGTCACGGCGGCGGAACGCCTGTACGGCCGGGCGAGCGCGGACCTGGTCCGTCAGGCGTTCCGCGCCCGCGGCATCGCCGCGCAGTAACGCGCGGACGCGGGTACCTCCAGGCTGGCCGCTCTCGTCTTGGGGGCGGTGGGCGTTTTGTCTGCGGACCTAATTCAGGATGACCGGGTAGAGGTCCACGCTGCGGGTGCTCGGGCGGACCTCGTCGCGCGGGGCGATGCCCACGCGGACCGTGCCGCCCGTGCGGGTGCTGAGGCGCCCGTACAGGTCGAGGAGTTCGGCGGTGTTCAGGCCGCGGTCCAGCACGGATTCCGGGGGGAGGCCGCGCGAGACAAGGTCCGAGACAGCGTCCTGCACGAGGTCGAGCAGTTGCACGCGCAGCGCGACCGGGTCGCCGCCGAGGTTCAGGGTGACGGTGCGGATCACCTGCCCGCGGCGGTACAGGACGTTGTTGCTGCGCGCGTCACAGCTGAGTTCCACCTGGAAGCCGACGGCGACGTTCGTGGCGCTGCGGCACACGACGAAGGCGCTGGCGTTCAGGCCGCGCAGTTTCGTCTGCAGTTGCGTCTGCGCGCGTTCGGAGAGGACGGCGGCGGGCGTGCCGCGCGCGCCCTGCGCGGTGACGCTGGCGCTCGCGGCGCGCAGGAAGTCCGGGAGGTTCCGGACGGACGCGACGGTGTCGCGAAAGACGATCTCGCCTTTCTGGAAGAGAATGGTGTCGTTGCGGCTCGCGGCGAGTTCGCTGGTGGCGCGCGTGAAGTCCTCGCGGAGCACGTCGTTCGCGGCCTGGGTGCGCTGCAGGTCGCTGCGCAGGCGGTTGTTTTCGTTGTTGAGGGCTTCCTGCTGCGCGCGCAGGCTCTTGATGTCCTGCTGGAGCGTGGCGCGTTCGCGCGCAGCCTGGTCGCGCTGCGCGACGACGCGGTCGCGTTCGCCGCTCAGGCGGGCTTTGTCGGCGGCGAGAGTGCCGAGCTGCGTTTCGAGCGTGCGGCGTTGCGTTTCGAGGGCGTTGGCGCGCGCTTGCGCGTCAGTGACGCGGGTCTGGGCGTCGGCGACGCGGCGTTCGGCCTGCGCGGCGCGGGCCTGCGCGGCCTGCGCGCGGGCGCTGGCGGCCTGCGCGTCCGTTTCGGCGGCCTGGGCGCGCGCGTCGGCCTGGCGGACGCGGTCGTTCAGGTCGCGGCGCGACGCTTCCAGTTCGCTGAGTTGCGCGCTGAGCGCCTGCAGGCGCGCGTCGAGGGTTTTGGCCTGGGCGAGCGTCAGCTGTAGGGCGCGCTGGCCGGTGGCGGCTTTCGTGGCGAGTTCGGCGCGCAGGGCGTTCAGGCGGTTGATCTTGTCGGCGAGGCCGGACACCTGCTGCTCCACGCGGGCGCGTTCCTGCTGGGCGCTGGCGAGCTGCTGCGCGGCCCGGTCGCGTTGCGTGATGGCGAGCTGCCGCGCGGCGCGTTGCGTTTCGGCGTCGCGCAGGGCCTTGTCGCGTTCCTGCCGGGCCGTCTGGGCTTGCGTGCGGATATCACGCACGCCGGCTTTCAGGGTGTTGAGTTCGACGCGGAGGCGGTCCGCCTGGGTGATGTTCGCGATGGCCTGGCGGTTGATGAGCGCGAACGCGAGCACCGACGCGAGGCTGATGCCCATGCCGCTGGCGACGGCGACGATCAGGGCGGTCGTTTTGGGCCGCAGGCCGAACAGGCGCAGGTGTTTACGGCCGGCGCGGCGGGCGATGTTGTCGGCGGCGTACGCCACGAAGCCCGACAGCAGCACCACGAAGGCTACGAAGAGCCACAGCATCGCGTTCTCCCCTTCCCCGACTCAGAGCTCGAAGTCGTCGCCGAGGTAGTGGCGGCGGGCGTCTTCGTCGGCGGCGAACGCCTGCGGCGTCCCGTCGAACTTCACCTGCCCGTCGTACATCAGGTACACGCGGTCAGTGAGGGCGATGGTTTCGCGGACGTTGTGGTCCGTGATGAACACGCCGATGCCGCGCCGGTCGCGCAATTCGAAGATCAGGCGCTGAATCTCGCGGATGCTTTTCGGGTCGACGCCGGTGAACGGCTCGTCGAGCAGCAGGAAGTCCGGGTCGGTGGTGAGGGAGCGGGCGAGTTCCAGGCGGCGGCGTTCCCCGCCGGACATCTGGTACGCGTAACTGTTCGCGAGGGCGGTGAGGCCGAATTCGTCGAGGAGGGCGTCGGCGCGCGCCTCGCGTTCCGCGCGGCTGAGGTTGGTGTACTCCAGGATGGCGAGGAGGTTGTCGCGCGCGGTCATGCGGCGGAACGCGCTGGGTTCCTGCGGGAGGTACCCGAGGCCCGCGCGGGCGCGTTCGTGCATGGGAAGGCGGGTGACGTCGCGCCCGCCGAGGGTGATGGTGCCGGTGTTGGGGCGGACGAAGCCGACCATCATGTAGAAGGTGGTGGTTTTGCCCGCGCCGTTCGGGCCGAACAGCGCCACGATCTCGCCGCGCCGCACGGTGAGGTCCACGCCGCGCACGACCTGCCGCCGACCGTACGTTTTGCTCAGGCCGGACGCGACGAGTTGCGGGGCGTGGGCGACTTCGGCGGTCAGGGGGGCGGTTGCGGCGGTCATGTCGCCGCAATCGTAGCACGCGCGTTTCGGACGCCTGTGAGACGATCCGGCCGTGCCGAATGACGGGTTTGCGCGCGCGGGCGTGAGCCGCGCGGGGTATCGTCCGCAGCACATGTCCTCTCTTCCTTTGCCGGCGCTCCTCATCGGGCTCGCGACGGGCGCGGCCATCGCGTGTCTCGGGCCCATCAATACGTTGCTGCAGGGCCGTGCGGGCCCGTGGTCGACACTGGTGATCGTGCATCTGCTGGGCCTCGCGGTGGCGCTGCTGGGGTGGCTGCTGAGTGGCCGCACGCCGCTGCCGACCGACTCGGCGGCGCTGCGCGCGGCGCTGCTGGTCCTGCTGGTCGCCGTGGTGGCCGCGCTCGTGGTGCTGGGACGTGGGGCGCTGATGCTGGGCGTGCCGGCGCTGGGCCTCGTGGGTGGGCTGGTGGGGTTGCTGGTGGTCCTCGGGACGCTGTCGGCCATTCAGGGCCTGGGGGTGCTGGGGGGCATCACGACGATTCTGCTGGCGGAACTCACGAGCGCGGCGGTGATTGACGCGTTCGGGCTGCTGGGCCGCCCGGCGGTGCACCTGAGTGGGGTGCGGCTGCTGGGCCTCGCGGTGGTCGCGGCGGGCGTGCTGATGGTCGTGCGGCGGAACGCATGACGGCGGAGTTCGCACGGCTGGCGCGCGGGGACGCGCCCGCGTACCTGTGCACGCGCGTGTTTCATCACGGGGGGCGGCTGGTGGGCGCGCGGCTGGAGCGCGCGGTGCGCGCGGCCCTCACGGACGCGCTGGCGGCGCGGGGGCTGCCGATCACGGGGCCGCTGACGTTCCTGCCGTACCGCGACTCGAACGGGGCGGTGCTACTCGGGCCGCAGTTCACGCGCGGCATCTACGCGGTCGACACGGCGCAGATCGGGCGGGCGACGCTGGTCGTGGCGCCCATCGAGGACCTGAACCTCGACAGCAGCATTGCGTTCGAGTTGGGCTTCGCGGGCGCGCGGGGCGTGCCGGTGCTGAGCGCCCTGCAGAACGTCGTGCGGTTCCGGCATCCGGCGAGCGGGGTGGTTTCGCCGCTGCCGCCGCTGCTGACGCCGCTCGCGGGCACGGTGGTGGACGCCGGGGCGTTCCCGGCGGACGGCGCGCCGCGCGACCCGGATGCGTACCTCGCGCACGTGGAAGACGCCCTTACGCGCACGGAAGCGCAGGTCCGCGCGGCCGTTCCAGCCGCTCTGGACGCGCCGGTGCCCGCCTGGGGAAACGTGCCCGTGCGGGCCGGGCACCTTCACGTGGAGGTGGGCGGCCCCAGCGAGGACGCGCGCGCGTGGGCGGCGCGCACGGCCTCGGCGCTCGCGGACGCCGGGTGGTTCGTGACGACCGCCACGCGTGAGGGCGCGCGCACCCGCGCGGACCTGGACGCCGCCGTTCGCGAGGACCTGCACGCGGCGCTTGGCGCGCAGGTCCTCGTGACGCGCGCGGACACCGCCGACATGGACGCCGAGGCCGCCGCCGTCACGGGCCTGCGCGCCGGGTTGGGGCGCGCGACGGTGCTGTCGATTGGGTGGGCACGTGAGGTGTGGAACGGCGACGCGTACGTCCTGCCGGTGAACCTGATGCCCCTGCACGGCGCGCGCGCTTCCGTGCGTACCGACGCGGCGCTCCTGCAGGCCGTCCAGGCGCTCATGGGCGACGCGGCCACGCCGGGCGGCTGAGCGCGGGACGCGCGGTACACTGCACGCATGAAGTTCACGATCATCGTGCTGGATTCCGTCGGGGCGGGCGAACTGCCAGACGCTGCAGCGTTCGGCGACGCCGGCGCCCACACCATCAACCACACCCTGGAACGCACGGGCACGGCCCTGCCGAACCTCGCGCGCCTCGGGCTGGCCCGCGTGCCGAGCGTCACGCTGCCGGGCGAGCCGGTGACGGACGTGCACGGCGCGTTCGGGCGCATGCGCGAAGTCAGCCCCGGCAAGGACACCAGCACCGGCCACTGGGAGTTCATGGGCGTGCAGCTGCAGCATCCCTTCCAGGTGTTCCCGGACGGCTTCCCGCCCGTCATCATGGACGCCTTCGACGCCGCCACCGGGCACGGGCACCTGTGCAACCAGCCGTACAGCGGCACGGACGTCATCCGCGACTACGGCGCCGCGCACCTGGAAACCGGCGACCCCATCGTGTACACCAGCGCCGACAGCGTCTTCCAGATTGCCGCGCACGTGGACAAGGTGCCCATCGAGACGCTGTACGCGTGGTGCCGCGCAGCACGTGACCTGCTGCAAGGCGAGTACGCCGTCGCGCGCGTCATCGCGCGGCCGTTCCGCGGCGCGTTCCCGTTCGAGCGCGCGAACGAGCTCCGCAAGGACTTCAGCCTGACGCCGCCGCGCACGGTGCTGGACGCCGTGAAGGACGCGGGCCGCGACGTGGTGGGCATCGGGAAGATCCCGGACATCTACGACCACCAGGGGTTCACCGAGGAAATCCACACGGACAACAACGCCGACGGTATCGAGAAGACGCTGCGGCGCATGCAGGGCGACCTTGACGGTCTGGTGTTCACGAACCTCGTGGACTTCGACGCGAAGTTCGGGCACCGCCGCGACCCGCAGGGGTACGCGGGCAGCCTCGCGGAGTTCGACGCGCGCCTGCCGGACCTCCTGGCGAGCGTCCCGCAGGACGGGTGCCTGCTGGTCATCAGCGACCACGGGAACGACCCGACGTGGCACGGCAGCGACCACACCCGCGAGTACGGCCTGCTGCTCGCGTACCGCCCGGGCCTGGGCGCGGTGGACCTCGGGGAGCGCGCGACGTTCGCGGACGTGGGCGCCACCGTCGCGGAGGCGCTCGGCGCCACGTGGGACGGGCCGGGCACCAGCTTCTGGAGTCAGCTCGCGTGATGCGCGGAGCGCGGACCTGATGGGCGCGCTCCCCCACCCGGACGCGTTCACGTTCACGCTGAGCGTGAACGGACGCGGCGCGGGCGAGCAGGCGTGGAGCGTCGCGCACGACAAGACGGCGGTGATCGCCCGCGTGCAGACCGACTTCGGCGGGGTACTCCCCGCCGTGCGGCGCGTGCAGACCAGCCGCATGCACCCGCGCGCCGGCACCAGCCTCGCGTACGCCGAAGGGGACGGCCGTACCCGCGCGTCGTTCGAGACGCACTTCGACCGCAAGGCCGGGTTGGTGACGCTCCGGCAGGGCCGCGAGGAGGTCAGCGCGCCGCTCGTCAGCGACCACCACGACCCCGTGTCGCTGCTGCTGTGGCTGCGCAGCGCCACGGAGGACCTCACGCATGCGGACGTCCGCATGGTCGGGGGGCGCGTGCACGTGCAGCGCCTCCCGGACAGCGAGGTCGGCGGCGTAGCCGCGCGCGCGTACACCCTGCGGCCCGGCGGCGCGCTGGTGTTCGTGGAGGCGCACGCGCCGCACCGGCTGCTGCGGCTGGTGCAGCCGACCGACTTCGGCAGCGTGGACGCGCTGCTGGTCGGCTCCCCCGCGGCCGAGCAGTTCGCGCGCGAGGCCGCGCGGGAGCGCGATGGCGGCGTGCGCGCACGCCGCCGCCGCTGACCCTGAGCGCCTCCGTTTCGCTCTCCCGCCCTGGCCACCACGCCGGGGCCGCTTCTGAACAGGTGAACGATGAACATCATGCAAGGTGACGAGGCCCGCGCGGCCCTCACGCGGTCCTTCCAGGACATTCCCGTGCCGGACGCTGTGCTGGCCCGCATTCACTCGACGTTCGGGGAGGCGCTCACGCCCGAGCAGGTCGTGACGCGCATCCTCGCGGACGTCCGCGCGCGCGGCGACGACGCCCTGCGCGACTGGACGGAGCGCCTGGACGGCGCGCGCCCCGACGCGCTCCTCGTGAGCGAGGAAGAACTGGCGAGCGCCACCGTCGAGCCGGAGCTGCACGCGGCACTCGAACTGGCCATCGCGCGTGTCCGCGCGTTCTACGAGCGTCAGCCCGCCGGCGGGTTCATGCACGAGAACGAGGACGGCACGCTCGGGCAGCTCGTGCGGCCGCTCGGGCGGGTGGGCGTGTACGTGCCGGGCGGCCTCGCGCCCCTCGTCAGCACGCTCATTCACACGGCGGTGCCCGCGCAGGTCGCGGGCGTCCGCGACCTCACGGTCACGACGCCCCCGGACCGCGCGGGCCGCATTCACCCGGCCATTCTGGTGGCCGCGCGGCTGATCGGCGTGACGCGCGTGGTCCGCGCAGGCGGCGCGCAGGCCATCGGCGCGCTCGCGTACGGCACGGCGAGCGTCCCGGCGGTCGACAAGATCGCCGGGCCCGGCAACCTGTTCGTCGTGATCGCCAAGCGCCTCGTATACGGTCAGGTCGGCATCGAGAGCCTGCCGGGCCCGACCGAGACGCTGGTCCTCGCGGATGACAGCGCCGACGCGCGCTTCGTTGCCGCCGACCTGCTCGCGCAGGCGGAACACAACGGCGCGGAGCCCGTGCTGGTCAGCACCAGCCGCGACCTGCTGATCGAGGTGGAACGCGAACTGCACGAGCAGCTCGAAGCGCTGCCCGAACCGAATCGGTCGTGGGCGCGCGACAGCGTGGACGCGCGCGCGAAGATCGTCCTCGCCGGAACGCTTGAGGAGGGGTTGGAGCTCGCGAACCTGTACGCGCCGGAGCACTTGTGCCTGCTCACGCGTGACCCGTGGGCGCTGCTGGACGGCGTGACGCGCGCGGGCGGCGTATTCCTCGGGGAGAGCAGCATGGAAGCGCTCGGCGATTACGTGGCCGGGCCGAGTCACGTGATGCCGACCGGCGGCACCGCCCGGTTCGCGTCGCCCGTGAATGTGCGGGACTTCCAGAACATCATCAGTGTGGTCGGGGTGAACGACAGCGCGCTGCGCCGGGTCGGGCCGCACGCGGCGCGGCTGGCGCGCGCGGAGGGTCTCGAAGCGCACGCCCGCGCGATCGAGACGCGGTTCAGGCCGGACCCGGCACCCGCCCGCCCGTTGGAGACGCTGGAGGCGGTGCGCGGCGCGGAACTGCAGGACGACCTGCCCGTTCAGGAGTAACGCCCATCATGGCGAAGGCGCCCGGGAAGCCCGGGCGCCTCGTGTTCTCATGCGGCTGCCACGCGCCCTTGAGGGTGCATTCATGAGGCGCGGGGCGGGCGATTCCCCTCCGTACAGTGCGGGCATGCGTACATTGCTCCCACTGCTCGGCGCCGCGGTCCTCCTCGGGTCGTGCGCGCCTCTGCTCAGCACCGCCGCGCAACTCGCGCAGCAGGGTCCGTCCTCGCCCAGCGCCGGCCCGCTCGAAATCGGCCAGACGTGGGCCATCACGGGCCTCGTGAACGCCGAGAACGTCGCGTTCGACGCACCCGTCACGCAACTCGTCGGGGAGCCGCGGCAGGCGGCCACCCTCGCCGCCCGCGATGAAACGGCCGCGTTCGCGGCAGGCCGCGCCGGAACGAACGTCGTGAAGTACGACGCGACCGGCGTGCCCACCCTGAAGTTCGTATGGGTGGGGCGCACGGTGGAGCGCCGCCCGTACGTGTACACCTGCACGATCACGGACCCGCTGTCGCAGCCGTATCAGGGGACGCTCACGCTGGACCGTGGCGAGCCCACGCCGCTGCGCGGCAGCTGCACCGCGCAACTCAAACGCTGAACCCCGCGAAGGGCGGCACTCTGCAGGCCGCCGCCCTCCGCTCAGGCGACCGGGTCCGGCCAGATGTACTCGGGGTGCCACGTCTCCCCGCGGCGCAGGAACGGCACACCCAGGCCGAGCGCGCGCCGGCCGCCCTTCACCGCGGCGCGAATGATCTGCCGCGCGTCCAGGTTCGGGTGCACGGCGAACGCCGCGCGAACCTCGTCGTGCACGTTGAGCGTCTCGCCGCTCGCGACGCTGTCCGTGCCGAGCGCCACCTCGGCGCCCGCCGCCGCGAACGTCGCCCACGGGAACGTCCCGCACTCCAGGTTCGCGTTGCTGCGCGGGCAGCTCACGACGACGCACCCGGCCTGCGCGACTGCGCGCGCATCGTCCTTGGTGGTGTTGACCATGTGAATGAGGGTGGGGCGGGCGTCCAGCACGCCCAGATCCGCGAGGTGCCGCACGGGCGTGAGCGCCGCGTCGGGCGCGCGGCCCATCACGACGTCGTGCGGCGGGGCACCCAGGCGCGCGAGGCTCGCAGCGAGCGGCCCGCCGCCCGTGCGGTATAACTCCAGCTCGCTCGGGTGCTCCGCCACGTGAATCTGCAGTGGGAGCGCCTCGGCCCGCGCGTACGCCGCCAGGAGGCGTAGAAGCCGGGCGCTCACGGTGTGCGGCGTGTGCGGCGTCAGGCCGACGCGCATCCCGCCCGGCCGCTCCAGGCGCCGCCACGCCTCCACGCGCCGGACGGCCTCATGGAAGGTGGCCTCGGCGGTGTCCGGGTTCATGTCGATGACTTCCCAGTACGCCACGCCCGGCAGGTCGGCTTCGCGCAGCAGGAACTCCATGACGTCCTCACTCCACACGATGTCACCGAGGCCGCCGGCGCCGCTGGCCTGCACGGCCCGCAGGCCGAGGCGGGCGGCGTCCAGGCCGCGGCGGTCACGGTGCTGCACGACCACGTCCGGAATCCAGCTGAAGTACGGCTGCGGCCTGAACGGGTACAGCGTCATGTCGAGGTGGGCGTGTGCGTTCACGGGCGGCGGCGCGATCACGCGCGCGGCGCGCACTTCGGGGGCGTCTGGGAACTGCGCGCGGACCTGCACGCGCGGTCCGGCGGCGGCGATCACGTCGCCGCTCACGGCGACCGCGCCGTCCGCGACGGGCAGGCCCATGCCGGTGTACACGACGTCGGCGGTATACAGGGTCAGCGTCATGCGCGCATGATCGCACGGGGCTGAGGCGCCGCGCGTCCAGGCCAGGGGCGCGGCCGACCCTCAGGAAAGACGCTGGATGTGGCGGCGCACTTCATTTTGAACGGCGGGCGCGCCGCCCGCGAGCAGCTCGGGCGTGAGGCGCAGCAGGCCGCGCGCCTCCAGCTCACTCGTGAACAGGCTGTGCAGGCCGCGCGCGCGGCGGTCCACTTCAAGGCGGACGTCGAGGTGCTGCGCGCCCGGCAGGAGAACGACCTCCAGCTCCGTGATGTGCCCCTGACCGTGCGGGGGCGCGAACTCCAGTTCCTGCACGAGCCGCCCGTGCGTGAACTCCACGGTGCCGCTCTTCAGGTGGAATCCGAGGGCGCTCAAGGCGTCCAGGAAGGCCTGGGTGGGGGCGTTCGGGAGAATGCGGACGCTGTCCTCGTCGCCGGGGTCGCTGGCGCCGGCGATATCGGCGTCGGTGTGCAGCCACAGGCGCACGCCGGGCGCGCTGATGGGCGCGTGGTACGGGACGGTCAGGTGGAACGGCAGTTCCCGCGTCTCTCCGGCGCGCAGGGTCACGCGTTCCCCGAGCGTGACGCGCGCGACCGCGTGGGCGCTGGTGGTGTCGTCGTGGCGCGCGAGCGTCATCAGGCTGAAGTTCAGGCGTTCGATGTTCTGTTCCACGGCCCCGCCCGACAGGAGGACGACGCCGCGCAGGTCCTCGCCGAGTCGAACGGCGTCACGTTCCAGTCGGGCGTCCACGCGGGCGCCGCCCACGCCGACACTGGCCAGCATGCGTTTGAAGAAGCTCATGCTTCCCTGTACGCTCCCGCATCCTGCAGGGTTGCCGTGAACGCCGCCGGGTCGTCGAGGAACAGGTGTACGGTGCGCGTGCGGCGGTGCAGGCCGAGGACGCCCTGCACCGTGACCGGCTCGGTGAGCTGCACGGTGACGTTTGGCGGGACGAGCAAGGACAGGCCGAGGCCCGGCGCGTGACGATCGTACGGCGTGACGCGCTGCACGTGCGCGCGGGGAACGCGGGCGGTCCACAGGAGTCCCTGCTGCAGCAACAGGTGCTCCCCGGTCACGAGGGTGGGGTGCGCACGGACACTCGCCGCGAGCGCCGCCGCCCACACGCACGTGAGGCCCTGCGCGCCCGTGACCGCCCACGCGAACGCGCCCAGGCCCGTGGCGTGCAGGGCGAAGTGCGTCGGCAGGTCCATGAAGACGTACAGGACCACGTAGGTTCCCCATCCGCCGCGCTGGTGCGCGGTGAAGGGGACAGCGCCGCCGGGCACGTGCGGGCGGGCGCGGAAGCTGGCGAGCGTGAGCGCTTCACGCGCCAGGGTGCGCGCAGTGCCCGTATGACCGAGCCAGCGGTGCAGGCGGACCTGCAACTCTTCGGCGGCCGTCATCGGTTGGGGCAGCGGGATCGTGGGTTGCCGGCGGGCGCGCAGCGCCGTCCACGCGCCGCCGGGCAGGACTGCGAACGGCCAGCCGCCGGGCACGATCAGCGCCGCGACTGTCAGGCCCAGTAGGGCCCGTTCCGCGTACCGCGCCGGAAAGCGGCGGCGCGTCAGGTGCGCGGCGATCAGGGCACTGAAAGTCAGGTCGAACACGACGCCTGTGAGCGCGATGGGCGTGGCCGCGTCCCACCCCACCCGTGGGAAGGACAGCAGCACGAGCGGCGCGAGCAGCAGCGCGAGGCCCTGAACGAGGGCGGCAGGCGGAACGGCATGGAGCGGGGAGCGCATCGTGCACCTCCAGGGGCAGGGCCGGGCGCCCCGCCAGGTGAGTCGGGGGGCGGACGGAACGGCAGCGAACGTCCTCAGCGTACGGGCGGCCGGGCAGGGCGCACGCCCCCCTTCACCCCTGAGGAAACCCCTGCGGCTCGGGGCGGGCCGTTCACGTCTCCCCGGCCGGGCGCGCTCAGCAGGACAGACGGCGCGCCGCGCCCTGGCCCCCAGGGCAGGCGCACGAGGCCATCCATGAAAGGGGCACGGCGGGCCCACTGGATGAAGTGGCCCGCCGTGCCCCTGGGGTCGTCAGTACGCGGCGACGAGGCCGTCTGCGCGCGGTTCGCTGCCGCCGCAGTACACGCCGGTGCCCGCGTCGCGCGTGATGATCTGCCCACGCCCGAACGCGTTCGGGTCGAGGTTCACGCGGACGTCATGCCCTCGCGCCGCGAGGGCGCGCGCGACGGGTGCGGGCAGCGCGTGCTCCACCTCGACGGCGAAGCCGTTCGTCCACTGCCAGCGGGGCGCGTCCAGGGCGGCCTGGGGGTTCATGCCGTAGCGGAGCATGTTGAGCGTGACCTGCAGGTGCCCCTGAGGTTGCATGAAGCCGCCCATCACGCCGAGCGGGCCGACAGGCGTGCCGTCCGCGCGAGTCAGGAAGCCGGGAATGATGGTGTGGTACGGGCGTTTGCCGGGCCGGAGGCCGTTCGGGTGCGCGGGGTCCGCGTGGAAGTTGTGCCCGCGGTTGTGCAGGGCAATGCCGGTGCTGGGCACGACGATGCCGCTCCCGAAGCCCATGTAGTTGCTCTGGATAAGGCTCACCATGGTGCCGTCCGCGTCGGCCGTGGCGAGGTACACGGTGCCGCCCGTGCTGGGCGGGGGCGTATTCGGGTCGAGGGCGCGCTCGGTGAGGCGCGCGCGGTGGTGGGCGTGGTGCTCGCGGCTCAGCAGGCGCTCCACGGGCACGTCCGCGTGGCGCGGATCGGCGACGTGCGCGTGGGCGTCCGCGAAGCCGAGCTTCATCGCCTCGATCTGCGTGTGCAGCCCCGCGGGGTCGTGCGGGTCGTCGGGGAGGTCCAGGCCGTCCAGGATGCCCAGGGCGATGAGCGCAGCGATGCCCTGTCCGTTCGGCGGAATCTCCCACAGGTCATGCCCGCCGTAGCGGGCGTGGATGGGCGTCACCCATTCGCTCTGGTGCGCGGCGAGGTCCGTGCCGTGGAGAAGGCCGCCGCTGCTCTGCGCGTGCGCGTGGATGGCGTCCGCGAGGTCGCCGGTGTAGAACGCCGCGCCGTTCGTGGCGGCGATCCGCTCCAGGGTCCGCGCGTGCCCTTCGGACGCCCAGACGGCCCCGGCCGCGGGGGTGAAGTGGTCGGGCAGGAACGTTTCGAACCAGTGCTGCAGGAAGTCGTGGTTGCGCGCCGCGTAGATGCGCGCCGCGCGCGCCCAGTTATGCGCGAGGACGGGGCTGAGCGGATAGCCTTCGCGGGCGTACGTGATGGCGCCCTGCAGCACGCGGGGGAAGTCCAGCTGGCCGAAGCGGGCGTGCAGGTCCGCCCAGCCGCGCACGGCGCCGGGCACCGTAACGGGCAGCCACCCCTGGGCGGGCATGGGCTGCCCGCCCAGCGCGTCATGCGTGAGCGCCGCAGGCGCGGCGCCGCTGGCGTTCAGGCCATGCAACTCGCCGTTCTTCCAGATCAGGGCGAACAGGTCACCGCCGATGCCGTTGCTGGTAGGTTCCACGACGGTGAGGGCAGCAGCGGTGGCAATGGCGGCGTCCACGGCGTTCCCGCCGTCGCGCAGGACGGCGAGGCCCGCCTGCGCCGCGAGCGGCTGGCTGGTGGCGACCATGCCGCGCTGCGCGTACACCGGTTGCCGAAGCGTAAGGGTTTCAGGGTGCATTGCGGCAGTCATACCACGCAGGACCGGCGGACGTCCGTGCGTGCGGGACGCGCGCCGCTGGTGCCGGGAGGGTCGGCAGCGGGGAGGGCCCGTCAGCAAGCACCGACGGGCCCTCCCCTGCGGGGGCTTAGTCTGCCGCCTGGGTCTCCCTGGGGCGCTGCGCGGTGTGCGCGTACCAGTGTTCGATGGCGACGTCGAGGCTGGGCATGATCCAGCCTCGTTCGCTGATCAGGGCGCTGGCGGCGGGCCGCGCGGCCTTCTGGTGCAGGTCCGCCGTGGACACGGCTTCCACGAGGCGCTCGCTGAGGCCGCCCACGCGGGCGACGCGCCGCGCGAAGTCCGCCCAGCTGAGCGCGCCGGCGTTCGCGAGGTGCCAGATGCCGCGCTCCCCATCGATGAGCAGGTCCAGAGCCGCGCACGTGAGGTCCGGGACGTACGTCGGGGACACGACCTGATCGCCGGCGGCGCGTACGGTCCGCCCGGCCTGCAGCTCGCGGACGACGTACGCGGCGAAGTTGTACGGGTCCCAGGGTCCGAAGAAGGCGCTCGTGCGGATCACCAGGGCGTCCGGGGCGGCCTGCAGCACGAGGCGTTCCGCGTCGGCCTTGCTGCGTCCGTACGCGTTCAGGGGGTTCACGGCGTCACTCTCGACGTAGGGGGCGCCCTTCGTGCCGTCGAACACCAGGTCGGACGAGAACGTCATCAGGGGCACGCCGCGCTGCGCGCACGCGAGCGCGAGGAGGTGCGGGCCGTGCGTGTTCTCGCGGGTGTTGCGGGGGTCCGTTTCGGCGTCGTCCACGCGGACGTACCCGGCCGTGTTGATGACCGCCCACGGCTGGTGCAGGTCGAGCGCCGCGTGGATGGACGCCTCATCGGTGATGTCGAGGGCGCGGCGGTCCAGCAGGTGGTACGGCAGGCCGCGGATGGCGCAGGCGCGCGCGAACGCCTGCCCGAGCGTGCCAGTGGCCCCCGTGATGAGCAGCCGCGGGCCGCTGACGGGTTCTTCACGCACGGTGCCGTGCGGCGGGTACGTGAGGCGCTCACGGCGGCGCCACCAGCCGGGACTGCTGAGAACCGGGTGCGTGGGCGTGCGGCCGGCACTGAGGTCGCGGGCGAGGGCGGCCATGGCCGTGGGGCGCGGTGCGGGCGCGCGTACGTCCCACACGCCGCTCTCGTAGTGGCCATTTTGCTGCGTGAGCAGGGAGTTCCAGTCGTGCGCGCCGAACGCGGACCAGATCGTGACGCCGCGGACGTCCACGCCCGCGTGGCTGACGGCCTGCGCGTCGTCCCAGACTTCCCGCAGCCAGCGCAGCTGCTCCTCGCGGGTGCAGCCGAGGTGCACTTCGGTGATGGCGACGGGGCGGCCGTAACGTTCGTACGTCTCGCGGAGGCGCTCACCGGGGCCGGTCAGGAACGCGCCGTTCACGCGCACGGCTTCCACGTCGACGTACTGGTCGCGGCCGTTCCCGCCGTGCATATGCTGCGGGTAGTGGTCGAGGCGTTCGTCGAGGAAGCGTTCGCTGGTGACGTAGCTGTTCAGCCCGAAAATGTCCGGCGGGCAGGGGTTCTCCGCGAACCACAGGATGTCCGGTTCGCTCGCGCCGATGCCCCTGAGGTACGCCCACATGGGGTGCGTCTCGTCCACGCGTCCCATCAGCAGGTCCATGCTGATCCAGCGGCGTTCGTTCTCGAAGTCCGCCTGGTACTGCAGGTGCGGCGTGCTGTACGTGCGGCCCAGGTCCTCGGTCTGCACGAGTTGCGCGCCCGGGTTCACCTCGCGGATGGCGCGCATGGCGAGGACCGTGGCGCGCAGCTGGTGCTTCAGCGCGTGCCAGAAGCTCAGGTCATCGCGGGCGTGCGGGTACCAGTGGCCGTACAGCGCCGCGAATCGCGCGGTCGTGAGGGGCTCGTTCACCGGCGTGTACTGCGTGATGTGCGGGTAGCGCTGCGCGACCGCGCGGGCGTACCGCGCGAGCCCCACCTCGAAGTTCGGGTCGAGCAGGTGCGTGTCCATCGGGCCGCTGCCGTGGTGCACGAGACCCACGATGGGGTCCACGCCGAGGTCTTGCAGGCGCTGCAGGCGCTCGTCCGCCCACGCCCAAGCGCAGGTGTCCACGCCGTTCGGGGCGGTGCGCTCCCACAGCAGGGGGAAGCGCACGCGTTTCGCGCCGAGCGAGGCGAGGCGGTCAATGTCGTCCAGACGGTGATGGAAGCCGCTGAGGTGCAACTGATCCATGGTGGTGTCGCCCACGCGGCTGACGGTGGGTTCGACGCCCACCCAGAGCTCCAGGGGACGCATTCACACCTCCAGGGCGGTCACCGTTTGGCTGACGCGGGCCTCGTGGCGCGCGCGGAGTTTGTTGAAGGTGGTGAGCGCCTGCGCGACGACCTGATCCATGTTGTAGTAGCGGTACGTGGCGAGGCGGCCAACGAACGTGACGTCCTCGCGCGCTTTCGCTTCCGCTTCGTACTGCTTGTAGAGCTCGGCGTTCTCAGGTCGGGGTACCGGGTAGTACGGGTCGCCTTCCGCGCGCGGGTACTCGTACACGACGCTGGTGTGCTTGTGCTCCTGCCCGGTGATGTACTTGAACTCGCTGATGCGCGTGTACCCGTAGTCGTTCGGGTAGTTCACAGTGCCGACTGGCTGGAAGTGCTCACGCGCGTGCGTTTCGTGCACGAACTCCAGGCTGCGGTACGGGAGCTTGCCGTACTTGAAGTCGAAGAACGCGTCCACCGGGCCGGTGTAGATCATGTGGTCGAACGGGATGATGTCCACGATCTCGCGGTAGTCGGTATTCAGCATCACCTTGATGTTCGGGTGCGAGAGCATCTGCTCGAACATGCGGGTGTACCCGTGCAGTGGCATCGCCTGGTACGTGTCCGCGAAGTAGCGGTCGTCGCGGTTCGTGCGGGTGGGCACGCGCGCCGTCACGCTCGCGTCGAGTTCGCTGGGGTCCAGGCCCCACTGCTTACGGGTGTAGCCGCGGAAGAACTTGTTGTACAGGTCACGGCCGACCTTGCTGACGACGACGTCCTCGCTGGTGCGGACCTGCTCGACCTTTTCCGCGACGGACTCGAAGAACTCCTCGACCTGGAAGGACGTGAGGTTCAGGCCGTACAGCTTGTTCACGGTGTCGAGGTTGATGGGAATCGGGAGTTCCTGACCGTCGACGCTGGCGAGCACGCGGTGCTGGTACGGACGCCACTCGGTGAAGTTCGACAGGTAGTCGAAGACGTCCTTGCTGTTGGTGTGGAAGATGTGCGGGCCGTACGGGTGGATCAGGATGCCCGCGTCGTCGTAGCGGTCGTAGGCGTTCCCGCCGATGTGCGGGCGCTTGTCGACGATCAGGACGCGCGCGCCGAGCTCCGAAGCGAGACGTTCGGCGAGGACGCTGCCGGCGAAGCCGGCGCCGACGATCAGGTAGTCGAAACGGGTGGGGTTGAATTCAGTCATCGGCGGCCTCCGGTTGAGCGGCCGCGTAGATCTGGCGGCTCATGGCGTCCCAGGTGCGGTCCCAGGACGTCTGTGCGAGCAGCGCGTCGGCGCGTGCCTGGCGGTCATGGTGAGCGGTCGTGCTGCGTTCGGCGAGAGCGGTGGCGCAGGCGGCCTCGAAGGCGTCGGCGTCGTCAGCGATGTGCACGAGTTTCTGCTCGCCGTATGGGCGGATTACGTCACGGATGCCGGTGGACACGACGGGCACGCCTGCAGCGAGGTACTCGGGCGTTTTGGTCGGCGAGATGAATTCGGTGGATTCGTTGCGGGCGAAGGGCAGCAGCGCCACGTCCCAGTGCGCGAGGTAGGCGGGCAGGTCCGCGTACCCTTTCTGGCCGAGGTAGTGGATGTTGGCGCCGGCAGGAAGGTCGGCCGGGTCGATTTTCACGATGGGGCCGAGGAACACGAAGTGCCATTCGGGGCGGCGTGCGGCGACGTCGCGGATCAGGTCGATGTCGAACCGCTCATCGATGACGCCGTAGAAGCCGAGGCGGGGACGCGGCAGGTCACGTTGGTCGGCGGGGTCGGCGAGGCCGGCGCGGGCCTGCGCGAAGTGCTCGACTTCGACACTGCTGGGGAAGGGGAAGACGTTGGGGTGCTGCTGGCACTTGGCTTCGTAGAGGCGGTGGCCGCCGGTGAAGACGACGTCGGCGCGGCGGAACAGCTCCCGCTCGCGTTCGCGCAGTTCTGGGGGGGCGTGGCGGAAGTTCGCCAGTTCGTCCATGCAGTCGTAGATGGTGACGGCGGGACGGAGGTGCGCGGTGATGGGCAGTTCCATGGGCGTGTACACCCAGAGGGCGTAGCGCTGAAGGCGTTCCTGTTTCACGAGGTCGCGCAGGAGGATGGCGGTGCGCGCCTGGGAGTCGGCGGGGCTGTGACCAGCTTCGATGTGTGGGGTGCAGACGGTCACGCCGCTCGGGTCGCGGCGGACGTCAAGCCAGTCGTTGCCTTCGCCGAAGATGGGTTCTTCAACGTAATAGACGCGGCGGTCGCGGGCCGCGCGCGTCATCAGGTGTTGCGGTCGCTGAAAAACGAAATCCCAACGTAAGTGCGCGATCACAATAAGATCGAGTGCCGTGTTCATGATCTTCCCCCCTAACGGAAATCACCTCAAGCAACGTCAGGCTGCAATCAGTCAAGAGGGAGTATACCCAGCGAAATGAGATTAACCTCGACTAGGACACAGATTGTAAACAATCTCTAAAAATTTGTTCAGGGAATAAATAAAGGTTCTCTGATTTTCTGCATGTATTTCGGTCCAACCAGGAACCATCCGAATGCCGATTTGATGGGAACAGGAGGTTCTTTTGTGTAGATGTCTAAAGATTGTAGGCAGAATTCGAGGAGTTGTCGTTCTGTTTGATGAAGGTTCCTCAATCAATGGATGCTTGATTTCTGGTCACCCATGACTTTCGATTGGCGGTTCATCCGAAAGGTACTTGTCCGGAAACGGGCCGCTGAGCGTGGATTACTGGATCACCACGCCAGCGACAAGGGTGGTTTCACCTTCGAACGCCCACTTCGAAAGCAGCCGCACAAACCTCGGTATCAGCCTCGTCCCCGGCGCCCTCCTGAAGTCCCCGCCTCCAGCTTCAGCATGACCGCCGCTTCAACAGCAGGAAGTGGACGGAATCGCCGCACCAGACCTGAACCTGCGTGCCCCCCAAAGACCCCTCTGCCACGTAAGCCCCGTGCACGGCACTCTCCCCGGTCGCTGGCAGGCAGGAAGGCGCCGAACATGAAGCACAGGCCGCCCCGGACTAGTCCGGGGCGGCCTGTGCTTCCAGAGCTCAGATGCTGATTTCCGCGAAGCGGGCGTTCTCCTGGATGAACAGTTTGCGCGGCGCGACTTCGCTGCCCATCAGGGCCTCGAAGGTTTCGTTGGCGGAGATCAGGTCCTCGATGCTGACGCGCTTGAGGGTGCGCGTTTCGGGGTTCATGGTGGTGTCCCACAGCTGGTCGGCGTTCATTTCGCCGAGGCCTTTGAAACGCTGGATCTCGAACTTCTTGCCGTCCCTCGTGGCCTGCTTCGTCAGGACGCGCAGGTCGTCCTCGTTGTAGAGGTACGTGCCTTTCTTCTCGCGGCCCACAGTGAGGCGGTACAGGGGCGGCTGCGCGATGTACAGGTAACCCTGCTCGACGACGGGACGCATGTAGCGGAAGAAGAAGGTCAGCAGCAGCGTGGCGATGTGGCCGCCGTCCATGTCCGCGTCGGTCATGATGATGACCTTGTGGTAGCGGAGGTTGGACAGGTCGAAGTGCATGTTGTCGCCGGTGCCTTCGACGCCCGCGCCGATCGCGCCGATGAGGGCGCGGATCTCAGCGTTCTTGAGGATCTTGTTCAGCTCGGCCTTTTCGACGTTCAGGATCTTGCCGCGCAGCGGGAGGATCGCCTGGAAGCGGCGTTCACGGCCGCTCTTGGCGCTGCCACCGGCGGAGTTCCCTTCCACGATGAACAGTTCGCTTTCGCTGGGGTCCTGGCTGCTGCAGTCCGCGAGCTTCCCGGGCAGGTCGTCGTTTTCGAGGGGGTTGCTGCGGCGCACGATGTCGCGGGCCTTGCGGGCGGCTTCGCGGGCGCGGGCGGCTTCGGCAGCCTTCTCGACGATGATCTTGCCAATTTTGGGGTTCTCTTCGAGGAATTCGGCGAATTTCTCGCCGACGATGGCGTTCACGGCCGTCTGCGCTTCGCTGTTGAGCAGCTTGACTTTCGCCTGCGATTCGAACTGCGGCTCGCCGAGTTTGACGCTCACGACGCAGTAGATGCCTTCAAGGAGGTCCTCGCCGCTGGGGACGGGGTTGCCGCTCTTCACGAGGTTCTTCTCTTTGGCGTACTTGTTGAGGATACGGGTGTACGCGGTTTTGAAGCCGGTGAGGGGCGTGCCGCCGTCGCGCGTGCGGATCATGTTGGCGTACGTGAGGATGTTGTCGGCGCTGTAGGTGTTCGCGTGGATGAACGCGACTTCCACCTCGACGTCGCTGTGCGTGCCGCGCATGACGATGGGTTCGGCGTACAGCAGTTTGGTGTCGTCGGTGACCAGTGCGCGGGCGAAGTTGGCGATGCCGCCCTTCTCGTGGAAGATTTCTTCGCGGACCTGGCCGGCGTGCAGGTCGGTGCGTTCGTCGCGCAGCACGATTTTCAGGCCCGTGAGGTACGCGAGTTCGCGGAGGCGGCGGCGGATGCGGTCGTAGTCGAACTTGTTCTCGAATTCGCTGAAGACGGCGGGGTCGGGGTGGAAGCTGACCTTGGTGCTCCAGTCGACGTCGGCGGGGGTGGGGCCGACCACACGCAGGGGCGTGGTGAGTTCACCACGTTCGAAGCGGACGTTGTGGAGCTTGCCGTGTTTGTTGACGGTGACGTCGAGGTAGCTGCTGAGGGCGTTCACGACGCTGCTGCCGACGCCGTGGAGGCCGCCGGAGACCTTGTAGGCGCCCTGGCCGAATTTGCCGCCCGCGTGGAGTTCCATGAAGATGACTTCGATGGCGGGTCGGCCTTCGCTTTTCATGATGTCGACGGGGATGCCACGGCCGTTGTCGATGACGGTGGCGCTGCCGTCGGCGTGCATGATGACCTGGATGGTGTCGGCGAAGCCGGCGAGGCCTTCGTCGATGCCGTTGTCGATAATTTCGGTGAGGAGCTGGTGGTAGCCGTCAATGCCGGTGCCGCCCTGGACGTACATGCCGGGGCGTTTGCGGACCGCTTCGAGACCCTTGAGGATGCTGATTTGGTCTGCGGTGTATTCTGTTTGGCTCATGGGCCTCCTTGACGCCTGCGCGTCGGTGGCGCAGGGGCGATGGTGGGGGGTGCTGGTGGAGCGCAGCCTCCCTTTTTGGCGGCTGGAGCGCGTCCAGTTCACTTATTGTATCAGGATGGGCGCTAAGGGTCAACGCATAAATGTAAAAACTAGTTACGCCCATTACGTAAAATATTGCGGTGGGCCGGTCGCCTGTGTCTGCGCAAACGCCCCAGGCTCTAAAGTGAACGCCATGACCGCGCGCGCCGCCCTGCTTCTCACCCTGCTGCTCACCACGGCGCACGCCCAGACCACCTGCACGCCCCCCACCCCCGCCCCGGACCGCGCACGCACCGTGATCCTCCTCGACGTCAGCGGCAGCATGATGGGCCAGGGCGACGGCCGCGCCGTCATCTTCCCCGCCGTCAAGGCGCAGCTCACGCGCCTGATCGCCCGGCAGACCGGCGAACTCCACCTCGTCACCTTTGACGCCGGCGTGCGCAGCCAGGTGACCTACACCCTCCCGCAGGACCGCGCGCGCGCGCTCCAGGCCCTGCAGGCCACCGCCGCGAACGGCCGCAACACCTGGCTGTACCGCAGCCTGGAAGCCACCTTCGCGCGCCTCGCCCCGGACGACGCTGCGGCCACGACCGTGTACGTCCTCACCGACGGCCAGAACAACGACCCGGCCCGCCGCTACACCGCCGAGCGGGCCATGCGCGCCTTCGAACGCGTGCGCGGCCCCCTCGACCACCTGTATTACCTCGCGCTCGGCACGGTCGTTCCCAAGGACGCGCGGGACGCCCTGCGTGCCGGAGGGCACGGCAGCGCCACCGAACTCCCCCTGGGCCTCGCCCCCAACCTCACAGACGGCCAGTTCCCCCCGGCCCTGCTCGACGTCCCGGACCGCCTGACGCCCACCGTGCGCCTGCCCGGCACCACCCGCGCGGAACTCGACCCGGACCGCGCCGGGCGCGACCTGAGCGTTACCCTCGCGCCCGGCGGCACCGTGCGCCTCAACGTCCCCCACCCGGTCCCCGTCGGCACCACCAGCCTGCTCTGCACCCGCACCCCCGAGGGTGCCCGGCGCATCCTGTTGCGCTTCCCTGAGGGCCTCAGCGGTCCCCCAGCCAGCCCGGCCGCGCCGCTGCGCCCCCTGGGCGTCACGCAGGCGAACGCGCGGAGCTGGACGCTGGTGCCCGTGACGCCCGCCGCACGCACCGCCCTCGCGCGCGGCGGGAGCACCACGCTGCGGTACCGCCTGACCGGCGTCCCCTCGGCACGCGTTCGCCTCGCACCTCTACCCGCCGGGCTGAGCGGCACAGTCCGCGGCGTGAACGCCCGCGGGGATGCGCCGCGCGGCGCGGAAATTAGCGTGCACCTCCGCAATGACCGCCTCGCCCGCGGCGCGGTCGTCACGCCCGCCCTGCTGGTCGGGAACGTGCAGGTGCCGCTGCCCGCCATCCGCCCCGCCGGAACGCCTGCGGAGGCGCTGCCCTCACCGGAGCCCGGCGCTGCGCCCCCCCCGGCGCGCCTGTCCCCCTGGCTGCTGCTCATCGTCGCGGCGGCAGCGTTCGGCGCGTTCATGAACCGGCACCGCCTGGTCATCCCGCCACCACGCCGCCCCGCGCCCGCGCCCACGCCCGCCGCGCCGCCCCCGCCTGTGCGGACGGCCACGCCCCACCCGGACGGCGCGGCGGCCGCGCTCATCGCGCCGGTGCCGTCCGGGTTCGGGCGGCCGCTGGCGTTCAGCCTGCTGGGGCGCGCCCTCACAGTGCACGGTGATCACGTCACGCACCACACGCCCCTGCCGGACGGGGAGCACGACCTGGGCGTCACGCTCGCGCTGCCTGCACTGCTGGGCCTCACCGTCGTGCGTGGCGCGAGCGGCGCGACCCTGACGGCCCTGCCGCACGGCGTGACCCTCACGTACGGCAGCGTCACCCTCCAGCCAGGCGACCCGCTGCCCGAGGGCGTGCCGCTTGCGCTCAGCGGCCTGCATGAACCGGCGAGCACACCGGGCCTCCCCTATCACCTCACGCGCGGCAATGAACCGATCCCGCTGGACGCGGGCGTGGCGCGCGCCGTGCCGCCCGCCGCGAGCGCCGTGGACCTCGGGGAGGCGAGCGGCATCGCGGCACTGTCGGGCCTCACGATCCTCGCGGACGGCGGCGCGTACTACCTGAGTCGCCTGCCCGGCGGCGTTCGCGTGAGCGCCGGCGGGCAGGGCCTGAAGCTCGGCACGGCCCTCGTACCCGCCGGTACGTACGTGCTCGACGGGCCCGCGCTGCCCGAGCCGCTGCAGCTCACCTGGGACGCCCGCTGACCCGCAGGACGTTTCGCGCGGGGCCGTTCGGTACGCTGTAGGCAATGAGTCTGCTCACGAGCCTGCATGACCTGCAATTCCGCACGGGCCTGGCGTTTCTGTTCCCCACGCCCCTCGCGCTCGCCACCCTGCTGCTGTTCCTGTGGAGCCTGCGCTTCCTGGCCCGCACGGACGTCCCGCGCGCCTTCGTGACGCTCGTGCGTGTCACGTGGGTACTGGCGCTGCTGCCGGCCATCACGGGCGTCCTGCTGGCCCTGGGCGGCGCGAAGACCGCGTCCGCGACGCGCGCCACCGCGGAGGAACTCGCGCGGAACTGCCCGGCCGCCACGCCCGCGCAGGACCTGACGCGCTACTGCCTGCCGTACGACCCCAGCCGCAACCTGGAGCACTGGATGTACGCGTCGTTCGTGATCCTGAGCCTCGTCATGATCGAGTTGATGCTGCGCGGGCGCTTCCTGAGTGAACGCACGGCGCTGCGCCTGATTCCGGTGGCCGCGCTGTTCCTGTATGGCGTGGCGTACATGGTGGGCCGCGTGGCGGTCTTTCCGGGCAGCACCCCCGGCGCCTGACGGCGTTCAGCAAAAGGAGGCCCGCGCATCCCGGCGCGGGCCTCCTGCATGGTCGGGCCTTAGCGGCGCCAGCGCGGGCCGTCCTTGGTGTCCTCGACGGTCACGCCGACCTTCGTGAGCGTGTCACGCAGTTCGTCGGCCTCGCCGTACTGTTTGTTCAGGCGGTAGTTCTGGCGGGCCTTGAGCACGAGGTCCATCAGGGCGCTCACGAGTTGCGTGTCATCCTGACGGGCGTCCTGAGTGTCCGCGAACAGGCCGAGGACGTCGCCGCCAAGCTGACGGTACGCGTCACGCGCGGCGACCAGCGTGGCGTTCGGCACGGCGCCGGCGTTCAGGGCGGCGTTCACGTCGGTGGTCAGGCCGAACAGCGCCGCCACTGCCTTGGGCGTGTTGAAGTCGTCGCTCATGGCCGCCTCGAACGCGGCCACGTGCCCGGCGATCTTGCGGCTGAGGGCGGCGTCCTCGCCGTCCGCCGCGTCGGGCAGGCGGCGTTCCACCTCGTGCAGGGCCTCGTTGAGGCGTCGGTACCCATTCGCGGCGCTCACGAAGGCGTCGTCGTTCATTTCGGTGATGCTGCGGTAGTGGCTGCTGATCAGCAGGAAGCGCACGACCATCGGATCCACGCGTCCGTACAGGTCCGCGAGGGTCGTGAAGTTCCCCTTGCTCTTGCTCATCTTCTCGCCGCCGATGGTGAGCATGTTGTTGTGCATCCAGTACCGCGCGAACGCGTGCCCGGCCGCTTCGCTCTGCGCAATTTCCGCCTCGTGGTGCGGGAACTGCAGGTCCAGGCCGCCGCCGTGGATGTCGAAACCTTCGCCGAGGTACTTGAGGCTCATGGCGCTGCACTCAATGTGCCAGCCGGGGAAACCGACGCCCCAGGGGCTGTCCCAGCGCATGATGTGCCCGGCTTCCGCGCGTTTCCAGAGGGCAAAGTCGCGCGGGTCGCGTTTCTCCTCGCGGACGTCCTCACGGGTGCCTTCCTCCTGGTCGTCGAGCTTCCGGCCAGACAGGACGCCGTAACGCGGCCAGGAGCGCACGTCGAAGTACACGCTGCCGTTCGCGGCGTACGCGTGGCCGCGCGCGATCAGTTCCTCGATCAGCTCGATCTGTTCAGTGATGTGGCCGGTGGCGCGCGGGTTGATGCTGGGCTTGAGGACGTTCAGGCGTTCCATGTCGGACACGAACGACCAGAAGTACTTGTCGGCGACTTCCATCGGTTCGAGCTGCTCCAGCGCGGCGCGTTTGGCGATCTTGTCCTCGCCGTCGTCGCTGTCGTTTTGCAGGTGGCCGACGTCAGTGATGTTGCTGACGTACCGCACGGCGTACCCGCGGTGCAGGAAGTACCGGCGGACCACGTCGAACGCGACTTCCTTTTTCGCGTGGCCGACGTGCGCGTCGCTGTAGACGGTCGGGCCGCACAGGTACATGCCGACCCGGCCGGGCGTGGTCGGCTCGAACTTCACTTTCTGGCGCGTGAGGGTGTCGTGCAGGTAGATGTCAGGCAGCGTTTGCGTCATGGGGCCTCCGGGGTGTGGCAACAGAAACGCCGCGCAGCAGGGCTACGCGGCGGCACGTGAGGGCGTGTCGTCCGCTACAGGGAAGAACACGCGCTGAACGTCATGCGGGGAGTATACGACACGCGCCCGCCGTCGGCGTCGGCCAAGTGGCGTGGGTGGTCGGGCGTCACTTCACGCGGTCCGCCGCCTGCGCCGCAAAGGCCTCCAGGCGGTCGCGGGCGGGGCTGGCGGGGAGGGCGCGCAGGGCCGTTACGGCGCGCAGGGCGCGGTCCTGAATGGCCGCGCGGGTGCGGTCCACGGCGCCCTGCGCGAACGCGAGGGCGCGGACGCGGTCCACGTCGCCCTCATGCGCGGCGCGGCGCTCCAGAATCGCGCGGACTTCGTCACCGTCAGGCCCTTCGAGGAGGTACAGGATCGGCAAGGTCGCCTTGCCTTCACGCAGGTCCCCGCCGACGGGCTTGCCGATGAGCGCTTCCGTCCCGGCCAGGTCGAGGAGGTCGTCCTGCATCTGGAAGGCCATGCCGTACTCCCGACCGAAGTCCGCGAGGGCGCGCTGGTGCGCGTCGCTCGCGCCGACCAGCAGCGCGGGCGCGCTCGCCGCGAGTTCCACGAGCGCGGCGGTTTTGCCGTAGATGACGTTCAGGTAATGTTCGTGGCTGTACTCGCCGTACGCGGCCACCTGGAACTGCAGCACTTCCCCTTCGCAGACGTGGGCGGCGGTCTCGCCGAAGGCGCGCACGAGGCCGGGCGTGGTGCTCGCGAGCAGCACGAGGAGTTTGCTGAGCATGTAGTCGCCGCTCATGACGCTGACGACGTTCCCGAAGCGGCGGAAGGCGGTGGGGGCGCCGCGGCGCGTATCGGCGTCGTCAATGAGGTCGTCGTGCAGGAGGCTGGCGCTGTGCAGCAGTTCCACAGCGACGGCCACGTCGTGTTCCTGCGGGTGCGCGTCAAGGCCGAGTGCGCGGAACGCGAGGTACGTCAGGGCGGGGCGCGTGCGCTTGCCGCCGGCCGTCACCAGGTCGTCGCCGATCAGCTCGATGAATTCCACCTGGGAGCGCAGGACCTCGCGGAGCCGCGCCTCGAAGGCGTCTGTAGGGAAGGACAGCGCACCGTTCACGTGTGCAGTATAGGGCGGGTGGGCGCAGCAAAATGTCCCCTGCGCGCGAACCGCTGAGCATACACCATGCGGGTCAGGTGGGTCGTCAGGGGCGCGGAGCACGGCACGAAAAAAGCGGCCACTCGGGCCGCTGATGAATATAAAAATAGCACGGTATGCAGCGCGGGTCAACTCAATGCAGCGGCACGTGCCCGGGAAAGCCGATCAGGTAGTCGAGCAGGTCGCCCATCATGGCGGACGCCGTAACCATGCCGCCCGCGCCGCCCCCCGCGAAGAACAGCTCGCCGCACTCCTCCCCCTCGAACACCATGGCGTTGCGGCTCGCGCCGCTGGTGCACAGCGCGTGCGTGCCGGGCAGTCGGCGCGGCTCGACGCTGGCGTCCCAGCCGCCTGGCGTGCGGCGCAGTTCCGCGACGAGCTTGATGCGCTCCCCGTTCCGCAGGGCGTCCTGCACGTCGTCCAGCGTGACCTGCTCGATGCCCCGCACGCGGATGGCACTGTACGGGAAGTCGCCGTCGGCGCAGAAGCGCGCCAGCACCGCGAGCTTATGGGCGGTGTCGAACCCGCCGACATCGAGCGTAGGCGGGTCTTCCGCGTACCCGAGCGCCTGCGCTTCCGCGAGCGCCTCCTGGTAGCTGCGGCCGCCTTCCATCTGCGTGAGGATGTAGTTGCACGTGCCGTTCAGCACGGCCTGCAAGCGCCTGAACTCGCTGGCGCGCAGCACCGTGCTCATCGGGCCGATGATGGGCGTACCCGCCATGACGGACGCCTCGTAGTACAGCTCCCCGGCGAGCGCGTAGCCGCGCAGTTCATCCCAGCGTTCAGCAAGCAGGGCCTTGTTCGCGGTGATGACGCTGCGGCCCGACGCGAGAAACGGGCGGAGCAGCGCGAGCGGCCCGTCAATGCCGCCCATCGCCTCGATCACGACGGCGCACTCGTTCAGGAAGGCCGGGTCGGCCGTGAGAGGCGTGCCGGGCGGGACATCACGGGGTCGGGACGCGTCGCGGACGAGGACGCCAGCAACGTTCACGCGCACGCCCACCGATTCGAGCAGAGGCCGGCGACGCTCCAGCAGCGTCAGGACGTTCGCGCCGACCGTGCCGCACCCGAGGAGGCCGATATTGACACTTCGCATGAGGGGCAGTGTACGCAGCGCCGCGCGCGCCCGAGCGCCCGGCAGCTAGATGAGCCCGCACGGTCCGGGCGGGCTCGTGGGAATCTAAGAATTTCACCGGGCGGGCCATGACGACTTCTTTACGCGCGCAGGCGGGCCCGGCAGCGTGACAGTACACTGCTCCACATGATCCACGACAACGGCCATCACCTTGTTCGCGCGGGAGCGCCGCCATGCTGACGCAGAAACTGGCGGCGCTGGAACACGAGTACGAACAGGTCGAGGCGCACCTCGCCGACCCGAACATCATCAGCGATCAGGGGCAGTACCGGCGCGTCGCGCGGCGCCACCGGGAACTCACCCCCATCGTGAACCTCTGGCGGGAGTACTGCACGCTCGACACGCAGGCGAGAGACGCCCGCGAGCTGCTCAGCGACCCGGAAATGCGTGACCTGGCGCGCGCGGACCTGGACGCGTCCGAGGCGCGCATGCGCGCCATCGACACGGAACTGGAAGTGTTGCTGCTGCCCACCGACCCGCACGACCCGCACGACTGCATCGTCGAGATTCGCGCGGGCGCGGGCGGCGACGAGGCGGCGCTGTTCGCCGCGGACCTGCTGAGCATGTACGAGCGGTACGCGGAGGGCGCCGGCCTGAAGCTCGCCGTTCTGGACGCGAACGAAAGCGACCTGGGCGGCCTCAGCAAAGTGACGTTCGAGGTGACCGGCGACGGGGCGTTCCGCGCGTTCCGCTTCGAGCGGGGCGTGCACCGCGTGCAGCGCGTGCCCGCCACGGAAACGCAGGGGCGCATTCACACGAGCACCGTGACGGTCGCGGTGCTGCCGCAGGTGGAGGACGCCGAGGTGGACCTCGACCTTTCCGAGGTGCGCATTGACGTGTTCCGCTCGCAGGGCGCGGGCGGGCAGGGCGTGAACACCACCGACAGCGCGGTGCGCGCCGTGTACCGGCCGGGCACGCCCGACGAGATCGTGGTCGTCTGCCAGGACGGACGCAGCCAGATCAAGAACCGCGAGAAGGCGCTGGTGGTGCTGCGCGCGCGCCTCGCCGAGCGGGAGCGGGCCGTGCGGGAAGCGCAGGAGCGGGCGGACCGCGCCGCGCAGGTCGGCAGCGGGGACCGCAGCGAGAAGATCCGTACGTACAACTACCCGCAGAACCGCGTCACGGATCACCGCCTCAGCGGCGACGTGAAGAACTTTCCGCTGGAGACGGTGGTGGCGGGCGGCCTCGCGCCGCTCATCGCCGCGCTCGTGAACGTGGAACGCGAGGCGCTGCTGCAGGAGCTGACGCATGCGGGCGCGTGAGCGCGCGCGCCGCGCCTCCCCCCTCGTCCCGGCTGCGGCGTGCCGCGCGGAGGTGCCGCATGCCGCGCCGTGACCTGCTCGTGACGGCGGCGGTGCTGCGCGACGCGCAGGGACGCGTCCTGATGGTCGGGAACGACTGGCAGGGCGCCGGGCGGGTGCGCTACACCCTGCCGGGCGGCATGGTGGAAGCCGGTGAGATCGTGCCCGAGGCGCTGGTCCGCGAGATCTACGAGGAGACGGGCCTGAAACTCACGGCGATCAAGCACATGGCGTACACCGTGCACATCGAGGATGAGCGGCGCGGGGAGCGGGCCATCGCGGTGGTGTTCGAGGCGGCGTGGGAAGGACTGCTCAACCCGTCGGACCCGGACGGGTTCATCGTGGAGGCGCGCTTCTTCACGCCGGAGGAGGCGATCGCGCGGCTGGACAGCCCGCCGATGCGTGAGCCGCTCAATGACTACCTCACGACGGGCCTGCCGGGCCGCTTCTACGCCTTCAAGGGCTGGGACGGCAAAGGGGGCCTGCGCATCCCGCCGCTCGCGCCGCGCGGTTCCTGAAGGCATTCGGGCGTAAACGTACGGTGGTGTTCATGGGGGCGCGGCAGCATGGCAAGATGAGTGACGCTGCTGACGCCCCCAGCCCCGTGTGCCAGTCGGAACTGGGGCTGGTATGCATGACCACCACCGACGAGGTGCGCTTCCGCACCATCACCCTCAAGAGTTACTCCGCGCTGCCCGAGGACGCCCGCGCGCCGAGGCTGGCGGAACTGTACGCCGACAACCTCGCGCGGCTGCTGCGCGGCCTGGAGTTCTGCGCGCGTGAACGCATCCGGCTGTTCCGCATGAGCGCGCACCTGTTCCCCCTCGCGGATTACGCGGACGGCGTGGGGTGGGCGGTGCTGCAGGGGCTGCGCGCGGACCTCGCGCGCGTCGGGCAGAGGGCGCGCGCGCTGGGCATTCGCCTGCTGATCCACCCGGAGCAGTTCATCGTGCTGAACAGCGAGCGGCCTGAGGTGGCCGCGACGAGCGCGCGCGTCCTGGCGTTCCACGCGGACGTGCTGGACCTGATGGACCTGCCGGCGAGCGCGTGGGCGCCGATCATCCTGCACGCCGGGAAGCGCGGGCGCATGCCGGAACTCGTGCAGGCCATTGCGGCGCTGCCCGCGAACGCGCGCGCACGGCTGGCGCTGGAGAACGACGAGGTGTCGGTGGGGGCGCAGGACGTGCTGGGCGTGTGCCGCGCGGCTGGCGTGCCGATGGTGTTCGACGCGCATCATCATGTCGTGAAGGAAAAACTGCCGGACCAGGAGGACGCGTCCGTGCGGGCATTCACGCTGGAGGCGCGCGCGACGTGGCCCGACCCGGCGTGGCAGATCGTGCACCTGTCGAGCGGCATCGAGGGGCCGCATGATCGGCGGCACGCGGACCTGATTTCGGTGTACCCTTCTGCGTATCTGGACGTGCCGTGGGTGGAGGTTGAGGCGAAAGGCAAGGAGACGGCCATCCGGGACCTGCGGGCGCGGGCGCCGTTCGTGGGCCGTTGAGGCGCGGACAGGCCAAAAAGCGCGCGGGGGATGCATGCATCCCCCGCGCGTGGTGGTGACCCCAACGGGATTCGAACCCGTATCGCTACCTTGAAAGGGTAGTGTCCTAACCGTTAGACGATGGGGCCGCTGTGTGGCGGCCAGCCATTGCTCAAGCGTCGAGCGGAAGGCAGTCTAGGTCCCGCTCAGCTGGTTGTCAAGTGAGGGGTCACGCCGAGCGGCGGGAACAGGCGCAGCAGGTCCATCAGCGTGCGCACCTGCCGCACGCCGGGCGGCAGATCGCCGGGGGCGGGGGCGTCGCTGAGCCACACGGCGTCAAGGCCGGCCGCGTGCGCCGCGAGCACGTCGCTGCTCCACGCGTCGCCGATCATCACGGCGTCGTGGGCGCTCACGCCGAGGTCCGCGAGGATCACGCTGTAGAAGCGTGGGTCGCGCTTGGTGATGCCGAGGTCCCGGGCGGTGTACACGCGCTCGACGTGCACGGCGAGGTCCACGCGGTCCAGCGCGCTGAGCACGTCGTGCGCGCAGGACTCGGCGGCGTTCGTGGCGATGATGAGGCGGTAGCCGCGCGCGCGGAGGGTGGCGAGGGTCTCGTTGGCGCCGGGCAGCGCCTCCACGTGGAGCCAGTCGCGCATCTTGCGAATCTCGGCGGGGTTGTCGCGCATCAGCGTATCGCCCCAGTCGAACAGGAGCACGCGGGGGCTGTTGTGGGCGCCAGACGAGGTCATGCTGCGTCCAACGTACCTCATTTTGCTCACCGAAATCTGACGCGCCTGTGCTCTACGCCCCAGACACGACCTTGCGGCGCGCTGCGTCACTCCAGGTCGTCGTACAGGTGCAGCAGCGCCGCTTCCGCGTCCGCTCCGGGGGTGTGGTGGCGTGCCACGAGCTGCGCCACGCGCGCGCGCCCGCCGGCAGTGCGGAGCAGGTCGGCGCCCAGGGTGGGGTGGTGCGCGCGGACCGTGAGTGCGGCGAACGGTCCAAATGTCCATGCGGGCAGCAGCCGCGCGGCGCGGTTGGGAATGGCCGCCAGCAGGACGCGTTCCAGGACACGGTACGGGCGGATGCTCTTGCCGCAGTCGTGGAGCAGCGCCGCGGCCACGAGGTCGGCGCTCGCGTCCGGGTGGTCGCGGAGCATGCGCCGCGTGACGCGCAGGGCGTGCTCCCGGTCGCGGGCGTCCATGCGGGCGTACACACGCGTTTCCGGCGGGGTGAGGTGCCGCTCGGCCCAGGCGTCGTCCGGGTGGGCCTGCCGGGCGCTAACGCTGCGGGCCAGTCGGCGCAGTTTGCCGCGCAGGCCGCGCGCCTTGCGCCAGAGGGTTCGCCCGATCACCGACGCAGGATACGCGAGCGGACGCGGCGACGGCGTGCCCCTCGGGGCATACCTCCCTGGCCCGGACGGGCCCACGACGGGGCCTGAAGTGGGCGAGGCCCCGGAATGTCCGGGGCCTCGCTCGGCGATTGGAGTGTGGGGCAACCTGGTGAGGGTTCAGTCGGCGGCGGTTTCTTCGACTTCGAGGGCGGCGAGCATGCGTTCGGCGCTCATGGCGGCGCGGGTGCCGGCGCCGACGCTGGTGGCGAGCTGGCGGTACACGTAGTCGCTGACGTCGCCGGCGGCGAAGATGCCGGGCACGCTGGTGTAGATGTCGTCCGTTACCTCGACGTAGCCGTCGTCGCGGAGTTTGACGGTGTCCCGGACGAAGTCGGTGTTGGGCACGTGGCCGATGAAGATGAACACGCCGTCGGTCTGGAAGTCGGTGACCTCGCCGGTTTTGAGGTTGCGGAGGCGTACGGCGCGCACCTGCTGCGTGAAGCCTTCACCCTCGCCGAGGATTTCTTCGGGAACGGTGTCCCAGATGAATTTCATCTTGGGGTTCGCGAAGGCGCGGGCCTGGGCGACCTTGTTGGCACGCAGGGTGTCGCGGCGGTGAATGAGCGTGACTTCGTCCGCGAATTTGGTGAGGAACAGGCCTTCTTCGACGGCGGCGTCCCCGCCGCCGATCACGACGACCTTCTTGCCGCGGTAGAAGAAGCCGTCGCAGGTGGCGCAGGTGCTGACGCCGCGTCCCCAGAAGTTCTCCTCGCCGGGAATGCCGAGGCGTTTGGGGTTCGCGCCGGTGGCCAGGATGACGGCTTTGGCCGTGTAGGTGCCGTTGTAGCCGGTGATGGTGAAGGTGTGGCTGCTGATGTCGTGGCTGATGCTCTGGACTTCGTCCATGTCGAGGACCGCGCCGAACTTCTCGGCCTGCTGGACCATGCGCTGCGCGAGTTCCATGCCGTGGATGGGTTCAGGGAAGCCGGGGTAGTTCTCGACTTCTTCGGTTTGGGCGATCTGCCCGCCGGGCTGGCCTTTTTCGAGGATCAGGGTTTTGAGGTTGGCGCGGCCGGTGTAGATGCCGGCGGTGAGGCCGGCGGGGCCGCCGCCAATGATGACCACGTCGTACTGCGTCATGGGTGTAGCGTAGCAGAGCGGACGGCAACGCAAAGCATTCTGCTTTACTTTTTAAAGCCATTGATATTCTTGGCCACACACGTTGACCAAACAAAAAAACACCGCCTGGATAGGCGGTGTAGGTTGGCTGGGGCACAAGGATTCGAACCTTGATTAACGGTGCCAGAAACCGTCGTCCTGCCGTTAGACGATGCCCCAACGCTGTACTCTGGCGGTCGCTTCGCCTCTCGGGAAGCGGGGATGAGTCTACGTCGAGACTGGCCGCCTCGTCAAGCACCCCCCGGGAAGCTGCACCGGTGAAGGACGCACGGAATGCGCACCACACGCCAAAATCCTTATTTGCAATCCCCCCTCATGGGATGCTACACTGAGGTGTTGCCGCGCGCGCGATTTGCCGGCATGGCCGGAGCGAGCGCGCAGGTACGTAGGAGGAACCAAGTTAATGGAAGACCAGGCTACCCCGACCCCCGCCCAGAGCGGGACTGCTCAGCCCGAAACCACGGGCGCCGAACGCGACTACCCCGCCATGACCATGGAGGACGTGCTCGCCAGCGAGTCCGCCCCCGAGATCCGCGAGGTCAACCGCGGTGACGTCCTGACCGGCACCATCGTGTTTATCGGCAACGAAGGCCTGATGGTGGACGTCGGCGCCAAGGTGGAAGGCCTCATCCCCTTCAACCAGCTCGCCGACGAACCCCTCACCCAGGAACAAGCGCAGGAACAGTACAAGCCCGGCGATCAGATCGAGGCGTACGTCGTGCGTTCGGACCTGGCCAACGGCCAGATCGTGCTGAGCAAGAAGCGCGCCGATCAGGATAAGGGCTGGCGCGTCCTGGCCGATATGCAGGCCAAGGACGAGCCCTTCCAGGTCGACATCATCGAGAAGGTGCGCGGTGGCCTGGTGGCCCAGATCGACGGCATTCGCGCGTTCCTGCCCGCCAGCCAGGTGGACACCCGCCGCGTCAACGACCTCGATCCGTACGTCGGCAAGCCCCTCGAAGTGAAGCTCATCGAGCTGAACCGCAAGCGCAACCGCGTGATCATCTCCCACCGCGCCATCATGGAAGCCAAAAAGGCCCAGGCGCGCGAAGAGACCATGCACACGCTCGAGCCCGGCGCGAAGTTCGAGGGTGAAGTCGTCGAAATCACCGACTTCGGCGTGTTCGTCAACCTCGGCGGCATCGACGGCCTCGTGCACCGCAGCGAGCTGACCTTTGGTCGCTTCAACCACCCCCGCGACGTCGTCAAGGTCGGCGACAAGGTGGACGTCCAGGTCATCGACGTGGACCCCAGCCGCGAGCGCATCAACCTGTCCATGAAGGCCCTCACCACCGACCCGTGGGAAAGCGCCGTGGACAAGTTCGCCATCGGCCAGAAGGTCAAGGGTAAGGTCACGAACCTCACCAACTTCGGTGCGTTCGTGGAAATCGAACCCGGCCTCGAAGGCCTGGTGCACGTCAGCGAAATGAGCTGGACGAAGCGCGTCCGTCACCCGAACGAAGTCCTCAAGGAAGGCGACGAAGTCGAGGCGATCATCCTGCGCATCGACCCGAAAGACCGGCGTATCAGCCTCGGTCTTCGCCAGACCACGGACGATCCCTGGAGCGCCCTCCCCGACCGTTACCCCCCCGGCACGCCGGTCAAGGGCAAGGTCACGGGCCTCACGGACTTCGGCGTGTTCATGGAAATCGAGGAAGGCATCGAGGGCCTGATCCACATCAGCGAACTCGACCTGAACCGCGTGAACAACCCCGCCGACCTGTTCAAGAAGGGCGACGAGATCGAAGCCGTCATCCTGAACATCGACCCCGTCGAGCAGCGCGCCAGCCTCAGCCGTCGTCGCGCCCTCGGTGGTGCCCCGGCGCGTGGCGGCGACTACGTCAGCCAGGGCGGCGGCAGCCGTGACCGTCAGTTCGGCGGCCAGGGCGGCGGTCAGCGCAGCGGTGGTGGCCGTGGTGGCCGTCGCGGTGGCGGCGACTACGACTACAGCTACAACGCCAAGGACGCCAGCCAGGGCGGCAAGATCAGCACGAAGCTCGGCGACGTGTACGCCGACCTCTTCGCGCAGTTCGGCCTCGGCAACGACAAGAAAGAAGAAGGCGAGAAGAGCGAGTAATCGCCCTTCCCCTCGGAACCGGGAGCGTACGCTCCCGGTTCTTTTTGGTCCTCTCCCCCACCGCTCTGAAGTGCCCACTCCACTCCCGCGCCGCCGTACGTGCCACGCTGAGGCGATGACCACCCCTGCTTCCCGCGCCACGCTGCCGCTCGCAGCGCTGTTCATCACGGCGGGCACCCTGCATTTCCTGCGCCCCGCCTTCTTTGACGCGATCGTCCCACCGCCCCTCCCGGCGCGGCCCGCCACCCTGCTGAGCGGCGCGGCGGAACTGACGGGCGGGTTGGGGCTGCTGTACCGCCCGACGCGGCGCGCGGCGAGCGTCGGCCTGATGGCGCTGCTGGTCGCCGTCTTCCCGGCGAACGTGTACATGACGCTGCACCCCGAGCGTTTCCCGCAGCTGCCCGTGTGGGCGCTGTGGGCACGGCTGCCGCTGCAACTCCCGCTGCTGTGGTGGGCGTACCGTGCAGGCCGACGCTGACGCGGCATATGCCCGCCGGGAGGCGTGACCGGGGCCGGCCAGCCGCTAGCATGGGCGCGTGCCCGAGTTGACGCCCCTGCCCGCTCCCCGTGGGCTGTTCGCGCAGATGAAGCCGTCCGCGCGCCTCGCAGCGGTCTTTTCTGGCCTGAACGTCCTGATGATCCTGCTGCTGGTGCTGCTCACCAAGCCGCTGATCATCGACGCGGACAAATTACCCACCGAGCCGTGGTGGGTGCTCGCCAGCGGGAAGGTGTTGCTCGCGGGCGTGCTGTGGGCGGCCATCGTCGTGCGGCTCGGCAGTCAGGTGGCCGGCTGGCGCTACGCCGGGACGGCCGTGGTCGCCGCCATCAGCTTCCTGCTGTCCCTGTACTACCAGCCGCTGCTCGCGCTGGTGTACGTGGTCGTGCTGCTGCGTCTGCAACTCGGGTTCTGGCAGGCGGTCGGGCTGGCACTCGCGGTGGCGTTCGCGGCGGAGTTCGCGTGGGTGAGCCTGCTCGCGCAGGTGAACGGCGACGGGCTGTTCGGGCCGTGGCGGTACCTGCTGCTGTGGACAGTCATTGCGGTGCTCATCACGACCGTGGTGTGCGGCTACACGCTGCTGAGCTTCGAACTGGGCGTGCGCCAGGCGCACGCCCGCGAGGCGTTGCAGGAGAGCCACGCGCTGCTGCGCGCGTACCGCGACCGGGAAATCCGGCACGCACACCTCGAGGAACGCACGCGCATCTCCCGGGAGCTGCACGACACGCTTGGGCATCAACTGACCGCTCAGCGCTTCGAGCTGCAGGCCCTCGCGCGCCTGCTGCCTGAGGAGGCCGGCAGCGCCCGTGAGGTGCTGGGGCGCGTGCTGGACCGCAACACCGAGGCCATCGCGGACGTGCGCCGGGCCGTGCAGGCGCTGCGGCCCGACGTGATCGGCGCGGGGCTCGCGCCGGCCCTGCGGGCGCTGCTGCGTGACTGGGGCGACGCGAACGTGACGCTGCGCATCGACGGCACCGAAAGTCACGTCTCGCAGGACGCGCAGCTCGCGGTGTACCGCGCGGCGCAGGAAGCCCTGACGAACGCCCGCAAGCACGCGCCCGGGCAGCCGCTCACGCTGCACGTCACGTTCGGGGCAGGCGACGTGACCCTCACCGCCCGGAACCCCGCGCCGGACGCGCACCCCACGCCGGTGGGCGGGCAGGGCATCGCCGGGCTGAGGGAGCGGGCCGCGCATCTGGGCGGCGCGGCCGGCGGCACGTACGGGGAGGGAGAATTCAAGTTATGGATGACCGTGAAAACGAACGGAGCGGGCGCGTGATTCGCGTGCTCGTGGTGGATGATCAGCCGTGGGTGCGCGTGGGCCTGCGGACGCTGCTGGACCTGGAGGAGGGCGTGAGCGTCGCGGCGGAAGCGGCCAGCGGCGAGGACGCGGTGGCGTGGGTGGACGCGCACCCGGGCGACGTGGACGTCGTGCTGATGGACGTGCGCATGCCCGGCATGGGCGGCGTGGAGGCGACGGCGCAACTGCGCGCGCGCAGCGGGCCGCCCGTGGTGCTGCTCACGACGTTCGAGGAGGAGGACGCGATGGTGGGTGGGCTGCAGGCCGGCGCGAGTGGGTACCTGCTGAAGGACGTGGACGTCGTGACGCTGCGTGACACCATCGTGCGGGTGGCGCGCGGGGAGCGTTACGTGCAGCCACGCGTGGCGGAAGTGCTCGCGGACGCGCTGTCGCGCGAGCGGCGGGGCGTGACGGTCACGCCGGAACGGCTCACGCCGCGCGAAACGGAGATCCTAGCGCTGATCGCGCGGGGGCTGGCGAACAAACGCATCGCGCAGGCGCTGACGCTGACGGAAGGCACCGTGAAGGTGCACGTGAGTAACATCCTCGGGAAGCTCGGCGCGACGGACCGCCTCGACGCCGTGCGGGTCGCGCGCGAGGCGGGGCTGCTGGACGTCTGAGCCGAGCGCATAACCAGTAGGTGTGCCCGACGGCGGGACAACGAACGAACGTTTGGTACACTCGCGGCATGACGGACATCGTGATTGTGGCGGCGCAACGCACCGCCATCGGCAGTTTCATGGGCAGCCTCGCGGGCGTGAACGCCGTGGACCTCGGCGTGGCGGTCACGCGCGCCGTCGCGGACGGCCTCCCTCAGGAGGACATCGCGGACGTAATCGTCGGGAACGTCCTGCAGGCGGGACAGGGCATGAACGTCGCGCGGCAGATCGCCATCGGCTCCGGCCTGCCGCACGACGTGCCGGGCCTCACCGTGAACCGCGTGTGCGGCAGCGGCCTGCAGGCGGTCGTGAGTGCCGCGCAGGGCCTGAAGTCCGGCGACGGGCACCTCTACCTCGCCGGCGGCACGGAAAGCATGAGTCGCGCACCGTACCTGCTGCCGCGCGCGCGCGAAGGGTACCGCCTGGGGCACGCCGAAGCCCTCGACCACCTGATCCACGACGGCCTGACGGACGCGTTCCACAACTACCACATGGGCATCACGGCGGAGAACGTCGCCGAGAAATACGGCATCACGCGTGAGGACCAGGACGCGTTCGCGCTGGAAAGCCAGACGCGGGCGGCGCGCGCCATGGCGACCGGCGCGTTCCGCGACGAGATCACGCCCGTGACCGTGAAAAGCCGCAAGGGCGAGGTGACGTTCGACGCGGACGAGTACCCGCGCGCCACCAGCCTCGAAGCGCTCGCGAAGCTCAAGCCCGCGTTCAAGAAGGACGGGACGGTCACGGCCGGGAATGCGTCCGGCCTCAACGACGGCGCGGCCATGCTCGCCGTGACGACCGGCGACTACGCGCGCGCGCACGGCCTGCCGGTGCTCGCCCGCATCCGCGCGTACGCGGCGGTCGGTGTGGACCCGGCGTTCATGGGGATCGGGCCGGCGGCAGCCGTGCCGAAGGCGCTGGACCGCGCGGGCGTAGCGGCCGGCGACGTGGACCTGTGGGAGCTGAACGAGGCGTTCGCGTCGCAGTCCCTCGCGGTCGTGCGGGACCTGGGCGTGGACGCCGCGCGCGTAAACGTGACGGGCGGCGCGATTGCGCTCGGGCACCCGATTGGCGCGTCGGGCGCGCGCGTGCTCGTCACGTTGGTGCACGCGCTGCGGCGCGAGGGCAAGGCGCTCGGTGGGGCGAGCCTGTGCATCGGTGGGGGCATGGGGATCGCCATGATCCTCGAAGCGCAGTAACGCCACAGGAGTGAGGGGGCGCGCAGCGAGTGCGCCCCCTCACTCCTGCAGACGCACGCCGAGGTCGAGGTGCCCGGCCGCCGCGTGGTGCGTGGGCAGCACGTCCGCGTCGACCGTGTCGGACACGGCAAGGTCGCGGAGGTGCGAGGCTTCCGTGAACCAGATCCCGGTGTCGGGCGTATGGGCGTTGTTTTCCGCGGCGGTGTGGGCGGCGTCCATGCGCCAACGGGCCATTTCCTCGTGAATGAGGGCGCGGACGCGCAGTTCGCCCGCGCGCGTGCGGACGTCCGGGCGCCCTTCGCGCGGCTCGCGGCGCAGTGTGCCGAGCAGGCGTTGCAGGGGGCTGGTGTCGGACCGCAGGTCGCGGGCCCAGCGGTCCACGATGGCGTGGTCGCGCGGGTCGAGGTTCGGGGCAATTTCCAGTCGCGTGCGGCCTTCCAGGTAGCCGAGGAGGCGGACGGTGGGTGAGGTGAGCAGGCTCATGCCCCCAGCGTACGCACACCGCTGAGGGTGAGCGCGTCCGCTTTGCGCTTGACAGCGCCGGTTGCGCCGCGCCGTGGTGACTGGGCTGGTGCGCCGTGGCCGCCTGGGGGCGCTGTGGGCGTGAGGCGGTAGACTTCGCGGTGATGTCGTCTCCTCTGCCCGCTGACCTTCGTGACCGCCTGGCGCGCGCGTGTGCGCGGCGCGCGCACCTGCCCGGCCAGGGCACCACGGTGTACCGCGCGGCGCACCTGACCGAAACGGAGGGGGCGTTCACCGTGGACGTCGCGGGGGACGTGGCCGTGCTGAGCACGTACCGCGCGTTCCCGTCTGGGCCGGAGCTGACGCTGGCGGAACGCGTGGCCGAGGTGACGGGCGCGCGGAGCGTGTACCTGAAGCGCCGCCCGGTGGAGGCGAAGCACGTGGCGAACACGGCGCGCGCGCTGCTGTCCCCGCCGGACCCGGTGATCGGCGAGGCGGCGCCGGAGGTGGTGGCGCTGGAGGGCGGCGTGCCGTTCCTGATTCGTCCGGGAGCTGACCTGAGCGTGGGGCTGTTCACGGACGCGCGGCCCGCGCGCGCGTGGGTGCGCGATCACGCTGGAGCGCGCGTGCTCAATACGTTCGCGTACACGTGCGGGTTCGGGTTGATGGCGCGCCTCGGGGGCGCCGAGGTCGTGAAGAACCTCGATGCGAGCCGGAAGGTGCTGTCGTGGGGGCAGGAGAATTACGCGCTGTCCGGGGTGGAGGCGCCCGACGAGGACTTCATTTACGGGGACGTGTTCGATTGGCTGGCGCGGTTCGCGCGGCAGGAGCGGGCGTTCGACGTGGTGGTGCTGGACCCGCCGAGTTTCGCGCGCGGGAAATCCGGGACGTGGCGCGCGGAACGCGACTACGGGACGCTGGCGGCGGCGGCGGCGCGGGTGGTGGCGCCCGGCGGGGCGCTACTCGCCATGACGAATCATGCGGGGGTGCCCGAGGACCTGTTCGCGCGGGAGGCGCTGGCGGGCGTGCGCGGCGCGGGGCGGCGCGGGCATGTGGAGGCGCGGCTCGGGGCGGGCGAGGACTACCCGGGCGCGGCGCACCTGAAGGTGCTGGCGTTGCGGCTCGCGTGAGCGCCGTAACGCGCGTCACTTCGCTTTCCAAAGTGGGCGGTAAGATGACGGCATGAGTGAACAGGTTCTCGTTCCGCTGACCACCCCCGAAGAGGTCGATACCTTCCTCGCGGAGCACCCGCTGGCCGCTGTGTTCAAGGCGGGCACGTGCCACAAGACCATGCAGGGCTTCGGCGTGCTGGAGACGTTCCTGAAGGGCCACGAACTGCCGATTGGGTTCATCCGCGTGGTGGACTGGCGTCCCGCGAGCAACCACGTGGCGGAGCGTACCGGCATCGTGCACCACAGCCCGCAGTTCATCCTGTTCCGCGAGGGGCAGCCGGTGTTCGACGTGGACAACTGGGACATCACGCCGGGTGCGCTCACGCCGGTGTTCGACGAGTTCGTGCCGGCGCGCGCCGCCGAGGGGCAGGTGCGGACGCAGGGGAACGTCGAGCCGTACAAGCGCCTGATGCAGGACTTCCTGGATGGTCGCCTGAACGAGTGGGCGTTCCAGGATCAGTACGTGACGATGTTCCGCGATGACGCGAGCCTGCGCAGCCAGGCGGAGTTCGAGCTGCTGTCGCGCCTGTTCGGCGACCCGGACGCGTACCACGGTGGGCTGCATCAGCTGGGCGCGCCGGCGGAGCGTGGGGACCTGCGCGGCCGCGTTCAGGAACTGCTCGCGCAACTCTGAACGACCGGGGCAGGGCGGGGTGCCGGGCACCTCGCCCTGCCTTCATGTTGGACTTGGCGAATGACAGGCCGCGTTGAGGGCAGCGCGCCCTGACGCTGGAGCGCACATTCCGGGCGCGCCGGGGGACGGCACGTGCAACGCCCTGGCCTGCGCACATGATAAATCTCCATCCAGACGAGTTTTTTTCGGCCTGGCGCGGCCCTGCGAGTTTGGAAAGACTTCAGTGACATTCGCTGGGGTACGCTTGGCCCATGACGGCATTCACTTCTGTCCGCCCCCTTTCCCGGCCCTTCAGGAACCGCTAAGCTTTTACGGAATCATGGCTCATGTCTGGCTTGAGGTTCCCCGAGACCGCACTGCTTATGCGGATCTCTCTACGGACCATTACCCGTGGCCCGAAGTCTTCGCGGATTTACGGGCTCGCTCGTTCCTGAGTGGCGTCCTTGACGTCACGGCGGGTGGACAGCGTGGCCGATTCGTCTGGGTGGGCGGTGACGGCCTCGGTGGCCACATCGGCACTCAAGACGCCGACCTCGCCACCATCGCCCGCACCTTCCCCCGCGCGCAGGTCAGCCTGTACCTGCTCGACGCGACCGTCGCCGAAATGACCTGGACGCACCGCACCGCCGCGCCCCAGCCTGGGCAGGCCGCGTGGAGCGACGCCCGCCCGCAGCTTGAATCGACGCGGTTCAGCGGCATCGTCCTCGCCGGTGACCGCGCCAGCTTCTGGCAGGCCGGACGCGCCCTCGGCGGCGTTCTGCCCGCCGCGCACGACACGCCCGCCACCATCACCGTCACCCCTGACGTGGGCGTGCAGGACATGGTGGGCTTCTGGAACGCCGTGCTCAGCCACGTCTCGCAGGTCGTGCCGCTCGGGCAGCTCTGGCAGTCGACCACCGTTGAACTGGCCGACGATCACCCCTGCCTCGACCCGTTCGCGCGCGAAGTGACGCTCGACGGCGCGACCCTGATCGTCGCGGACGACGTGCCCACCGACGAGCTGAACCCGGCGCTGCGTGACGCGTTCGCCGACATGATGCGCCGCTCCGGCGTCCGCGTCGTCAACCTCCCCCTCGGCGAACTGCGTCTGCGGCCCGAATGGAGTCTCTCCGGAATAGGTGATATCCCGTGACCCTGACTGACTACCCGAACATGCCCGACGGCGTGACCGACGACACCGCCCTGCCCTTCGCCATGTGGCGCGTCATCGACCAGATGAACGGCAAGCGCAGCATGGACACCATCGCGCGGTCCGTCGCCATGAGCGTCCCGCAGGTCCGCGACCTGATCGCGCGCGCCATTCAGCTCGCCACCGCCGCGAACGCCACTGCCAACAACGCCAACGCCCGCCTCACCGACGAACTGATCGAAGAAGTGTCTGCCTGCCTGGTGGCCACTGTCGGCCCCATGGGTGAGCTGCTGGTGGACGAAGCTCTCGACAACGTGGGGGACAACGGAACCCTGTCGGAATTCCTCAATGAGCTGGCGGGGAGCCTCCAGCCGCCGGCCCGCGCCGCGTTCGCGCAGCGTCTGCGCTCGAAAGGACTCGCATGAAGTACACCGTCGTGATTCGCCAACCCGTTCCGGATGACCGCCGTGCGGAACTTGTGACCGTGCTCGGTGAGCGCTTTGGCCTACCGCTCGCGCAGGCCGAGAAGCTCGCGGGTCGCCGTGCCGGCCGCCTGATGAAGCCCACCAGCCGCGCCCGCGCGGAACTGCTGCTGAACATGTTCCGCACCAACGGCGCGAACGTGTCGCTGGAAGAAGTCGCCGATGACGCCGCCGACGCGCCGCTCGCCATGCCCGCCATGCCGACGCCGCCGGTGCCCGCCGCCCCGGCTGGGTCCACCCTCACCAAGGACGCCAGCAGCGACGCGTTGCCTTCCGCGTACACCACCTCCGAGACGCTGCTCGTGACGACGCCGTCCCCGGCAGCGCCCGCCATGAGCGCCGCCGCCGCGCCCGACGCCTTCATGGCGGACGCGCCCGGCACGGCCACGGCCGTGGTCGCCCCTCCCGCCCCCGCCGCTGTGGCGGTCGTGGAAGACGCGGCGCCCGCCCCGACCGGCGTGCCGGCCGCGGCCGACGACGTGTGGTCGGATTTCACCGGGTCGCTGACGCTGCCCGGCACCCGCACCGAAGAAGCCACGCCCGCGCCGAAACAGACGGCGTCGGTGCTTGCCACGTCCTTCGACGCGGAATCGACGGAAACGGCCGGGCCGCGCCCGCGCCGCACCAGCTTGGCCCGCCGCATCTCCCTCACGGCGCTGCTGCCGCTCGCCGTAACGGCCCTCACGACGCTGGCGCTGCTGGCGTTCGTGCTGCCCTCCTCGCAGCGTCAGCTGATCTACCAGGGCGCTCAGGCGGTCGCGACGGCCGTGGGAACGAACCTCGACACCACCAACCAGGACACCGTGTACAACCAGCTCGACGCGCTGCTTCAGCAGTCGTCGGTCGGGTTCGTGCAGGTGGAGCTGCCGGACGGCACGAACTTCTTCCGCAGCAAGAACGTCGACGCCGACCCGTTCCTGCAGGAACGCGTCACCCAGTGGGTGCAGAAGAACCCCAGCAGCAGCGAGTTCCTTGACAAGGACAACCCCGTGGCGCGCCTCAAAGAGCAGCTCGCGCAGCTCGAAGCGGTCGGCGCGACCGACAACCCCGAAGTGGCCTCGCTGAAGCAGCGCATCGCGGACCCCGCCAGCAACAAGGTCGTCTCGACCCGTTACCTGCTGAACCGCATCGGCGTGTACCAGAAGGGTGACCAGCGCGTCGCCGGCCCCCCCACCACCCTCAAGGGCCAGCAGCCGCTGTACCGCATTGCCATCGGCGTGCCCGGCAACGAATCGTTCGCGCTCGTGACGCGCACCCTGGCGATCATCTTCGCGCTGTCGCTGCTCGCGTTCGCGCTCGCCGCGTACTTCGCCGCGCGCACCGCCCGCCGCATCGTGCAGCCGATCGAGCAGCTCGTGAAGAGCGCCGACGCGATCTCCCTCGGCCAGCTGAACACGCCCGTGCGCGTGAACCAGAACGACGAGGTCGGCGACCTCGCCCAGGCCCTGGAGCGCATGCGCCTGTCGCTGGAAGCGGCGATGGAACGCCTCCGCAAGCGCCGCAGCCGCAACTAACCCTCACACAAGGAAGCGCCCACGGTTGTCCGTGGGCGCTTCCTTGTGTGGCGTTCAGGCCTTGTTGGCTTCCAGGGTGTGCTTAAGGTCGCGGACGCGGTCATGCATGCCCTTGACCTGCGTGTACTGCGACTCGATGACGCTGCGCACGTCGGCCGGCAGGCCCTCTTCCTTGAGGACGTCCTGGTAGTTCTCGACGGCGGCGTCCTCGCCGCGTTCCGCTTCGGCGACGACGGCGTAGTCGTCCTTGCCGGTTAGGGCGTCACGGACGTTCAGCCACGTGCGGTGCAGGGCCGCGCCGACGCTGCTGCGTTCCTGGGGCGCGCCACCGAGACGCGCGATGTGCTGCTCGATCTCGCCGACCAGCTGCGAGCGCTGCTGGTGCCCTTCGAGCATCAGGGTGCGGATGCTGGGGTCGGTGGTGTGCTCAGCGGCGTCCTTGTACCCGACTTCGCCATCTTTGAGGGTGCCGAGGATGTACTGGAGTTTGTCGAGGGTTTGTTCGTTCGTCAGCATGGTGACCTCCTGTAGGGCCGCGAGGCGCGGCCCGGCTCACTGCTGTCAACGTACGCCGCGCGGCGTGGCGACCCGTGTGACGGAGGTTCAGGGCGGTTCAGGGGCTCTTCGGGCGGGCTTCACGGTGCGCTAGATGGCGGGGAATCTTACGGAGAGCCCGACGAAAAGGGCGTTCGCTGGCAGTTCGCGCGCGCGGCGCGCGGTACGCTCGGCGCACTTCATTGCAGGAGGAACCTTCATGAGTGAGTACGTGAAACCGACGGACGCGGAACTCCGCGAGCGCCTCACGCCGCAGCAGTACGCCGTCACGCAGCACGAAGCGACCGAACGCGCCTTCACCGGCGAATTCTGGGATCACGAGGAGCCCGGCATTTACGTGGACGTCGTGTCCGGCGAGCCGCTGTTCAGCAGCACCGACAAGTACGACGCCGGGTGCGGCTGGCCGAGCTTCACGCGGCCCATCACGGACCACGGCATCACGGAGCGCGTGGACCGGCAGTACGGGATGGTGCGCACGGAAGTCCGCTCCACGCAGGCCGACTCGCACCTCGGGCACGTCTTCGACGACGGCCCGCGCGAGCACGGCGGGCTGCGGTACTGCATCAACTCGGCGGCGCTGCGGTTCATTCCGGTGGAGCAGCTGGAAGCCGAAGGGTACGGGGAGTACCAGCGGCTGTTCGTCGGCGGCTGAGCGGCCACTTCCGCATAGGGCATGCCCGCGCGCGGGCATGTCCCTGCCGTGAAGGCCGGGCGGGGCGCCGGAGCGGTTCATTCTGCTCAGGGTAGAATGCGCGGCATGACGGCGCCGGACACTGTGGTTCTTATTGATGGGCACGCGCTCGCGTACCGCTCGTACTTCGCGATTCCGCCGCTCACGAACAGCGCGGGTGAAAGCACCAACGCCATCCTGGGGTTCCTGCGTCTCACGCTGCGCCTTGAGAAGCAGGTCAGCAATCAGGTCATCGTGGTCTTCGACCCGCCCGTGAAGACCTTCCGGCATGAGCAGTTCGAGGGGTACAAGGCGGGGCGCGCGCAGACGCCTGAGGACCTGCCGAAGCAGATCAACCGCATCCGTTCGCTCGTGGACGCCATGGGCCTCCCTCGCCTGGAAGTGCCCGGGTACGAGGCGGACGACGTGATCGGCACGCTCGCGAAACGTGCGGAGGCGCAGGGCCTGAACGTCCGCATCGTCACGTCGGACCGCGACGCGTACCAGCTGCTGTCCGAGCGCGTGAAGGTGCTCACCAGCGACTTCAAGCTGCTCGGCCCGGACGAGGTGCTCGAGAAGTACGGCGTGACGGTCGGCCAGTGGGTGGATTACCGCGCACTCACCGGGGACGCCAGCGACAACATTCCCGGCGCGAAGGGCATCGGGCCGAAAACGGCCGCGAAGCTCCTGCAGGAGCACGGCAGCCTCGACGCGGTCCTGCAGGCCGCCGAAGCGGGCGCGCTGAAGCCCAAGGGCACGCAGGAGAAGATCGCCGCGAGCGTGCAGGACGTGCTGTTCAGCCGTGAGCTGTCGTGCATGGTCACGGACCTGCCGCTCGACGTGGAGCTCGGCGCACTGCGCGGGCACGGCGACCGGGACGCGGCCCTGGCGATCCTGCGCGAACTGGAGCTCAACAGCCTCCTGAAGGACGTGGACGCCCTGATGAGCGCGCAGGCCGCCGGGGACGTCGCCAGCGCCCCCGCGACCCTCGCGCTGGGCGCCCCAGCCACCGAAGCGTGGACGACGCCCACCGAGGACGCCGCCTGGGGCTACCGCCTGAGCCGCGAGGACGAGCTGAGCGCGCACCTGCTCGACGCCGCCACCTTCGGCGCGGAGGTCGCGCGCGTCGCGCCGCACGCGTCGGCCGAGGAGGGCGCCACGCCCAGCGTCGACCTGAGCGCCTTCGAGGGGGTGCGCGTCGTGAACGCCGTGAACGCCAAGGCGCTCGCCACGCACCTGCAGGTCCGCGGCGTGAGCGTCGAGCCCGGCGAGGACCCGCTGCTGATCGCGTACCTGCTGGACAACACCGTCACGAACGCCAGCCTGCTCGCGCAGGCGCACCTCGGCGCGCCCTGGCCGGACGACGCGCCCACCCGCGCGCTCGCCACCGCGCAACTCCTCACGGCCCTGCGTCCGCAACTCGACGAGAAGCGCGCGCAGCTGTACAAGGACGTGGAGCGGCCCCTCGCGCACGTCCTCGCGCGCATGGAGGTGCGCGGCGTGCGCCTCGACAGCGCGTACCTGCGCGGCCTGAGCGACAGCCTGGGCGCGCGCGCGCAGGAACTCGACGCGCGCATTCAGGAGCTCGCCGGGCACCCGTTCAGCGTCAACTCCCGCGACCAGCTCGAAAGCGTCCTGTACGACGAGCTGGGCCTCGCCAGCGGCAAGAAGACGAAACTCACCGGGAAGCGCAGCACCGCCGTGAGCGCCCTCGAACCCCTGCGGGACGAGCACCCCATCATCCCGCTGCTGCTGGAGTACCGCGAGCTGACGAAACTCAAGGGCACGTACCTCGACCCCCTCCCGAACCTCGTGAACCCCCTCACGGGGCGCCTGCACACGACGTTCGCGCAGACGGCCGTGGCGACCGGACGCCTGAGCAGCCTGAACCCGAACCTGCAGAACATCCCCATCCGCAGCGAGACGGGCCGCGAGATCCGCAAGGGCTTCATCGCGGACGACGGCTTCTGCCTGATCAGCGCCGACTACAGTCAGATCGAGCTGCGGCTGCTCGCGCACATCGCGGACGACGCGCTCATGCAGGAGGCGTTCGTGGGCGGCGCGGACATTCACCGCCGCACGGCCGCGCAGGTGCTGGGCGTGATGGAGGACCTCGTCACGCCAAATCAGCGCCGCGCCGCGAAGACCGTGAACTTCGGGGTGCTGTACGGCATGAGCGCGCACCGCCTCAGCAACGACCTGGGCATCTCGTTCGCGGAGGCGAGCCGCTTCATCGAGCGGTACTTCGCGACGTACCCGCGCATCCGCGAGTACATCGACGCGACCCTCGCATTCGGGCGGGAGCACGGGTACGTGGAGACGATGTACGGCCGCCGCCGCCTCGTGCCGGAGCTGCGCAGCGCCAACCGCACCATGCGTGAGGCCGGGGAGCGCGTGGCGTACAACATGCCCATTCAGGGCACCGCCGCGGACATCATCAAGATCGCGATGGTCGAACTGGACGAGCAGCTCAGCGCACTCGGCGCGCGCCTGCTGCTGCAGGTGCACGACGAACTGCTGATCGAGGCGCCGTCGGACCGCGCGGACGAGGTCGCGGCGCTCACGCGGCGCGTGATGGAGGGCGTCGTGACGTTGAAGGTGCCGCTGCGCGTGGAGATCGGCACCGGCCCGAACTGGTACGACACGAAGTGACCCGCGCTGCATGAAGACCCGCCCATCTAACTGAACCCCGCCCGGCCTGATGGGCCGGTAAGGTGATGAGGCTCAGTCCGTCCCCGCGCCCCGCTCTTCCGATGAGTTGAGCGGGGCGCGCGCCGTCTCTCATTGCACGCTCGTCAGGAGCACCATGACCTTCCACGATCCGACCCATCTGGCCCGCGCCGTTCGCAGCATCCACGCCCTGTTCAGCCACACGCCGCAGTGGACCGAGAGCCGCGTCATGCAGGAGACGCACCTGCACCGCACGCTGGTGCGCGAGGCCCTCGCGACCCTGGTGCGGGAACATCACGTGCTGCAGACGTACGCCACCGTGTACGGGCAGTCCTTGTTCGTCCGCGCGCCCTCGCACGACCCGGCGGAACGCGCGGACGGCGCGCCGCTGAGCATGCAGGATCTGCGGGTGCTGCACGCGCTGGACCAGAAGCCGGATTCGGCCTCGCACCTGGGGCGGCTGCTGAACCTCACGCTGCCCGCGACGAACCAGAGCCTCAGTCACCTGAACAGCCGGGGTCTGGTGCACGTCCGGTACGTCGGCATGCTGGCAATCTACCAGCGCACCCGGAGTATGGCGATGCCCACGGCAACCCTGTCCTCTTGAGCGGGCGGGGAGGCGGACCCGCACTGATTAGGCGCGCAAAGCGGCGCGCCGCTTTGCGTGGGGCGTTTAGCGCAACAAGGTGCGCAGTTCACTGCTGGAGACCTGCACGGTCATGTGGCCCTGCAGGTACAGGCGGTCGCTGCTGCGCGCGCCGAAGGTGCGGTGCAGGGCGCTGAGGTGAATGCGGTGAAGCGCCTGCCCGAGCATGAACTGGACCTCGTTCATGGTGCCGGGCACCCAGCGGACGCTGAGGGCATGTGAAGCTGTCGTCATGATGACTTTCCCGTGACCCGGCGGGAGCGTGTCGCCCGAGGGGCACTCCCCCGTAGCCGCGCCGCGCGCCGGTCAATCTTCCTCAGTATGCCGCACACTCATGATGGGGGTGTGATGCACCCCGGAGGCGCGGCACCCCGCGTCAGCACAGAACCGGCGGGCCGCCCCGCCGGTTCCAGCTGCGGGATTCACCTGAACTTGAGGCTGGTGAGGGCGCGCGTGAAGGCCGGGTCGGTCTTGGCATACCCGGCGGTCGTGTTGATGTGCTGGAAGCTGTAGAAGTTCTTCGCGCCGTTCCCGAACCACAGGCGCATTTTGTACGCCTGGCCTTTGATGGTCATGTTGTACGTGCGTTCGATGCCGCTCACGCCGCCGTAAGCGACGGACTTCTCGGTCAGGCGGCTGAGCTTGGTGCCGTCGGCCTGCACGGACTTCTCGAACGCGGCGAGTTCCACGGGCAGGTTCACGGTCTTGCCGTTCTTGGGAATGAAGATCAGGCGGATCATCGCGGCGGGCGGTTTCGCGGCGCTCGCGGCGGTGATGCCGGCGAGGCCGTCATTGGTTTTCAGGCCGACCCAGCCCTTAGGCAGGTCGACGCTGAACGGCAGTTTCGCGTCCTGCACGCGGACGTAGCCTTGCGCCTGGGCGAGCGCAGGAGCGGCGGCGAAGGTCAGGGCGGCCAGGGTGAGGGCGTGTTTCATGCCCGGCACGCTACCGTACGCGCATGAGCGGCGCGCTCATCGAGCGTGAATTCGGGTGCGCTGCGCGTCAGCGGGTGGTCAGGCGTGCGGGCGGCCACAGGCGCAGCGGCACAGGCCCGGCAACGTCACGCAGGTCCACGGGGCCGAACAGCCGCGAGTCGACGCTCTCGCCGATGATGCGGTTGTCCCCGAGGACGTACACGTGGCCGGCGGGCACCCGCACGGGCGCGTGGTCCTGCTCGGTCGGGCCGCTCGCGTACGGTTCACGGAGCGCGTGGCCGTTGACGTGGACGGTGCCGTCCTCGACGTCCACGGTGTCGCCGGGGAGGCCCACGACGCGTTTCACGAGGTAGGGGCGGTGCGGACGCCCGAACGGTCCGGGTTCGGTGCTGTACGGGCTGTCGGCGGGCCCTTTGAACACGATGATGTCGCCGCGCCGGGGAAACGCGCCGCTGAGGTGCCAGGCGCGCGCCCAGCGGGGGTACTTGAGGAGCAGCAGCACCTCGCCCGTGTGGAGGGTGGGCTGCATGCTGGCGCCGTCCACGCGCGCGAACGTGAACAGGAAGGTCGTCACCAACCAGACTGGCAGGATGGCGCCCAGGACCCATTCGCGCCAGACGCGCCGGAGCGTGCTGCGGGCGGGCGGCGAGTGAGCGGGGTGGGGCACGCGGTCATGTTAGTGCGCCGGACGGCTCTGCGCGCGGGGCCGCTGTCCGGGTCGGCGGCGGCCCGAGCAGGGGGCTGAGGGCGTGCTCGTGGGTTCTGTACCCCGGGCGGGAGCGCTGCGGGCCGCCGGGTGAGTGAGGGGAACGTTGAGCGTCCGTTCAGATTGTTGCGATGTTGAAGGTTATGGTGAGACGGACCCGTACGCTGAAGACGTTGTTCCGACGAGTTGCGCTGTGACCACTGACCTTTCCCCCCGAACCGCCAACCTCTACGCCCTGCTGGACGGCCTCCTGGACCCGTTTTTCGCCGTGGACGCCCACTGGCGCTTCACGTTCGTCAATCATCATGCCGCCGCCATCATGGGCACCACCCCGCCGGTCTTGCTGGGCCGCGTGCTCTGGGAATGTTTCCCGGAGGCGCTCAGCACCGCGCTGCACCCGCACTATCACGCCGTCATGAACACCCGCGAGGTGGCGGAGTTCGACGCGCACTACCCCGCGCTGGGCGTGTGGGTGGAGGTCCGCGCCTTTCCGCACGACGACGGCATTGCCGTGCACTTCCGGGACATCACGGAGCGCCGCCTGGCGGACGAGCGGCGTGAGCGGCTGCTGGACGTGACGCGGGCGCTCGCGGGCGCGCCGAGCACCTGGGCGGTGGCCGAGGCGGCGCTCCGCACGGGCCTGCCCGCCCTGGAAGCGAGCGGCGGCGCGGTGCTGGTGCCCGGCGCCGACTCGCTGACCGTGCTGCACAGTCTCGGTGCGGCCGTGGGCGAGGACGCCGCCCTGCCTCCCGAGACGCTCGCGCCCGCCACGCGGGCGTTCCGTGCGGGCGCGCCCGTGTTCCTGCGCGCCGCGGACCTGAACGCGCTGGACCCGGAACTGGAGGGCGCGCGGGCGGTGGCGGCGCTGCCGCTGGTCGTGAACGCCCAGACGCTGGGGGTGCTGCTGCTGCAGTTCAGCACGGACCGCACCTTCAACGAGGCTGAACGGGACTTCGCGGCGTCACTCGCGGGGCAGCTCGCGCAGGCCCTCGCGCGCGCGCAGCTCAGTGACGAGCGCGAGGCGACCCTCGCGGCCCTGAAGGTGGAGCGGGAGCGACTGGCGTTGATTCTCGCGCAGATGCCCGTGGCGATCTGGGTGGCGGAGGTGCCGAGCGGGCGCCTCATCACCGGAAACGACGCGATCGGGCGCATCCTGCGCCGCGACTTCCTGCCGGCCGGCGGCATCGACGAGTACAGCGAGTACATGGGCTTCCACCCGGACGGGCGGCGGTACGAGGGGCTGGACTGGCCGCTGGCGCGCACCGTCACGACCGGCCAGACGGTGGAGAACGAGGAAGTCGAGATGCTGCGCGGCGACGGCACGCGCGGGTACGTCAGCTATTCGTCCGCGCTGATTCATGACGTGGACGGCACGCCGGCGTTCGCGGTCGTGACGGGCGTGGACGTCACTGCCCGCCACGAGGCGGAAGCGGCCCTGCGCGACCTGAATGAGGAGCTGGAGGCGCGCGTGCGCGCCCGGACGCACGAGCTGGAAGCGGCAGCGCGCGCGCTGCAGGACGCCAATCAGGAACTGGAGGCGTTCAGTTACAGCGTATCGCATGACCTGCGCACGCCGCTGCGCCACATTCAGGGGTTCGTGGGGCTGCTGCGCCGGCAGCTGAGCGACACGCTGAGCCCGCGGGCGGCCACGCACCTCGACGTGATCGAGAGCAGCGCGGCGCGCATGAACACGCTGATCGAGGAACTGCTGGCGTTCGCGCGGGCGTCGCGGGCGACCATGCAGCGGCAGGCGGTGCCGCTCGGACAGCTCGTGGAGGAGGTCCGCGCGAACCTCGCGCCGGAGCAGCAGGGGCGGACGGTGCACTGGACGGTGGGCTCCCTGCCGACCGTCCAGGGTGATCAGGCGATGCTGCGTCAGGTGTTCGTGAACCTGCTGTCGAACGCCCTCAAGTACACGCGGACCCGTGAGGAGGCGCGCATTGAGGTGCGCGCGGAGCTGGACGCGGGCATGTGGACGGTCAGCGTGCGGGATAACGGCGTGGGCTTCGATCCGCAGTACGCGGACCGCCTGTTCGGGGCGTTCCAGCGCCTGCACCGCGAGGATGAGTTCGAGGGTGTGGGGGTGGGCCTGGCGAACGTGCGGCGCGTCGTGGCGCGTCATGAGGGGCGCACGGGGGCGGAGGGGCGCCTGGGTGAGGGCGCAACCTTCTGGTTCAGCCTGCCCGCCTGAGCGTTCAGCCGGCGGGGGCCCACCACCCCCACTCGTTCTGTCCATGACAGATCGCGCGGGGGTGGGGTTGCTACAATGCCGGGCGTGATCGCCTACCTGACCGGAACTGTCCGAGACGTGCGCGACACGTCCGCGGTGATTGTCGCGGGCGGTGTCGGGTACGAGGTGCTGTGCCCCGCCCCGACCCTCGCGAAACTCCGCGTGAACGACACCGCCGAACTGCACACCCGCATGGTCGTCCGCGAGGACGCCTGGACGCTGTACGGATTCCAGGACCAGGACAGCATCCGCCTGTTCGACCTGCTCACCAGCGTCACCGGCGTCGGCCCGAAACTGGGCCTCGCCCTGCTGAGCGCCATGCCACCGCACGTCATCGCGGGGGGCATTCTGGGGTCGGACAGCAAACTGCTCGCGAGCGTCAGCGGCGTCGGCAAGAAGACCGCGGAGCGGCTGGTGCTGGAACTGCAGAACAAGGTGCCGGAGCACCTCGCCGCGGCCAGCGGGCGGACCACCGCCCCGGTCGTGAACAGCACAGTCGGGCAGGACGCCGTCGAGGCGCTGCTGGCGCTGGGGTTCCGGGAAGCGCAGGTGCGCGCGGTCATCAGCGAACTGCTGAGCGCCGACCCGAACGCCACGGCAGACCAGCTGATCCGCAAGAGCCTCGGGCGTCTGCGCTGACCAGCGCGCCCATCAGGTGCGCAGGGCCCGCAGGAGCAGCAGCACCGCCACGAACGTCAGGACGCTCAGCGCGAGGTCCAGCGGCCAGGTCACGGTCGTGCGCCACGCCAGCCGCCACGTCACGCCCGTGAAGACCGCGGCGAGGGCCGAATCGATCAGCCACGCGCGCCGTTCGGTGGGGTCAGGGGGGGGCGATCCGGTCATGCGGGCATGCTAGGGGGGACGCGCGCGAGAAGCCTGCGCTTCGCGTAAAGGCCCACTCAGAAAGTCCGCCAGGACGGTACCCTCAGGCATGCCTCTTCACGACCCGGCGTTTCTGGTGGCCTTCGGCGCCACGCCCGACCTCGCGCGCGCGCGCCTGCAACACGAACTCACGGCGTACCAGGCGGCACTCGCGGCGCATGCCCGCCCGCTCGACGAGCCCCTGCCGGGCCGCCCATGGAGCGCCGCGCAGCTCACGGAACACGTAGCGCTCGTGAACGCGAGCGTCGCGCGGGTGCTGCGGCTGCTCGCGTCCGACCGGGACCTGAGTGCCTACCCGGACACGCCGGCCGCCGTCGTGGACGGCCGGGTACAGGCGCCGGCGCCCCTGCAGCCCGGCGAGAACCTTCCCGCCGTTGAACTGGAGGCGCGCTGGGCCGCTGCGAACGAGCAGCTGCACGGCGCAGTGGGGAGCGTGGACACCACGGACCCCGCGCGCACATTCCCGCACCCGGCGTTCGGGCAGCTGGACGCGCTCGGGTGGCTGCGCATGGCGGCGTTCCACACGCGTCATCACCGCAAGCAGCTGGAGGGCGCGTTCGGCGCCTGAGCACCGCCCGGGCAGGGCGCCGGAACGGTGCGTGTCCGGGCCGCCGTCCGGCGGACGCATTCCGTATTAGCCTGAGCGCATGAACAGTGAACCGACCGGAAGCAGCACCGTCAAAGGCACGCGCGGGTTCGAGCTGGACGCGCACCTCGCGTTCACGGGGACGCTCACGCCCGAGCAGGCGAGGCACGCGCTGCGCGGCTGGACGGGCCGCATAGACCTGTACGGCGGGGAGACGGTGCGGAGCGCGCGCGTGACCGGCCCGCTCGACGCGGACGCGACGCGCGCGCTGCTCCGCGCCGGCCTGGAGGGCGGCACGCTGCGGTACGCGGAAGTGGGGCTGCGCGGGTTCCTGCGCAGCGCCGACGGCGTGACCGACTGGGTGCCGTGGCGCCGGAACGTTGTTCTGGCCCGCACGGACGTGGACGGCGTGCAGTTCGAGTCGGGCGTTCGGTACGTCCTGGAGTGAAGCCCGCCCTGGGGGGTAGGGCGTGACCGCTCAGGCGGCGAGGACACGTGCGCGGACTTTGCCGCGTCCGTGCCCGGGGCGCATCATCAGGACCTGTACGTGCGCGTGCGGCGCGATGAACGGCAGCCACGCCTCCTGCAGGCGCGCCAGCGCGAGCTTCGCGTGCTCACTGGTGCCCGCGCCCGGCAGGTCCCGCAGGACCACGATGGCGCGGCGTTCGTCGCTGGAGCGCCACACTTCGGCGAGGCAATCGAAGTCGCGGCCTTGCGGGTCGCGGTACTCGACGAGGCTGCTGGGTTTGATTAGGCGCATGACGACGGCCTCCTGAGGGGGCGTATGAAGAGGGGCCCGTGTGAGCGGGGTGGGTGCCCTTACGGTACGGCGAAGCACCTGAGGCAGATGACCCGGGCGTGAACAACGCTCACGCAGCACGCACGTGAAGCCAAAGTTGAGGTTTCCTTCACTGTACTGCGCGTCCGTCACGCAAACCGCACAGAATCGCACACGTCCCCCCCGCTAAGATCACGGCACATGGTTCAGGAACTGCTGACAATGCTGGTGCGAGAAGGCGCCTCCGACATTCACATTCGCGTGGGCAGCCCGCCCTGCTACCGCCAGGGTGGCCGCATCGTCCGCATGGACTCCCCGCCGCTCACCCGCATGAACGTCCGCGACATCCTCGCGGAAATGCTGCCCGGCACCATCAGCATGGAGGACTTCGAGCAGGAACTCGAGGCGGACTTCGCGTACGCCATCGATCACGTTGCGCGGTTCCGCGTGAACGCGTTCTTCCAGCGTGGCAGTGCGGCGCTGGTGCTGCGCGTCATCAAGAACAACATCCCGGATTTCCGCGTGCTCGGGTTGCCGGAGCAGGTCATGGAGTACTTCGCGGCGCAGGAGCGCGGCCTGATCCTCGTGACCGGCCCGACCGGCAGCGGCAAGACCACCACGCTCGCCAGTCTGATCGACTACATCAACGGGCACGACGACCTGAACATCATCACCATCGAGGACCCCATCGAGATCCTGCACCCGAACAAGCGCAGCCTCATCGCGCAGCGGGAGCTCGGCGCGGACACCAAGACGTTCGCGAAGGCGCTGCGCGCCGCCCTGCGTCAGGACCCGGACGTGATCCTGATCGGCGAGATGCGCGACAAGGAAACCGTCGAGGCGGCCCTCAGCGCCGCGCAGACCGGCCACCTGGTGCTCAGCACGCTGCACACGCAAGACGCCGTGCGCACCGTGAACCGCGTCATCGACTTCTTCCAGCCGCACGAGCGTGACCAGATTCGCCTGGGCCTCGCGGAGAGTCTCGTGGGCATCATGAGTCAGCGGCTGCTGCCCCGCAAGGACGGCGGGCGCGTGGCGGGCCTGGAGATCCTGATCGGGACGCCCCTCGTGCGCGACCAGCTCAAAGAGGAGGAGAAAACCCCCCTCATCCGCGAGGCGATGATCGAAGGCAGCGCGGTCGGCATGCAGACCTTCGAGCAGCACCTCGTGAAACTGGTGGAGGCGGACACCATCCGCTACCAGGACGCGCTGCTCGCCGCGACCAGCCCCACCGACCTGAGGACGCTGCTGATGCGCGCCGGCCTGAGCGAACGCGAGCTGCTCGCGCGGGACGAGGCCGAGGAGAACGCCGCCGAAGGCACCGCCACCGCCTGACGCGCCGGCACCCCCACGAGGCGGGCGCGTGGCGCCCGCCTGCACTTATTTCAGGGCGGGTGTGCGGACGCCCGGCAGCAGCAGCGCCCCGCCGAGCGCCAGCAGGTACGCCGGGCCAAGCGGGAACAGCCACCCAAGCAGCGTGTACAGGCCCAGACCGATGTTCGCGTCCTCGTTGTAGCGGGGGTCGAGGCCCACGACGGTGTACGCGGCACCCAGCACGGCCGACCCGAGCAGCGCGAACGTGGACGCGCGCCGCACGCTCGGCACGGCGCGGCCCAGCAGGAACGACAGGCCGGTCAGGAGCAGCAGCGGCATCAGGACGTACGGCGTCCACGTGAGCATGGACCATCGGCCCGGGCCGTCCAGCAGCACAGCCCGCAGCGTCCCGATCAGGGCGCCAGCGGTGCCGACGCCCAGCACCGCTGCGGTCAGCGTCACGGTCGACCAGTGCGTCAGTGGCATGAGGTCAGTGCAGCAGGGCTGCGCGGGCCGTCCGTGCGGTTTCGCTTCAGGGGTCTTCACCGTGCCAGACTCGGGGGGTGAGTGGCTGGAAGTTGTTCGTGGATGACGAGCGGGACCCGGCGTTCCTCGTGCACCTGCGCGCGGCGGGCGAACGGGTGGACGCGGACGGCCCGTGGGTGGTGGCGCGCACGCAGTCGGCAGCGGAGGCGCTGATCCGGGCGCGCGGCCTGCCGGACGTGATCAGCTTCGATCACGATTACGGCCCGCCAGAGTGCGGTGACGGGCACGGCCTCGCCCGGTGGCTGGTGGAACAGGACCTAGACGGCGCCGTGGACCTCCTGCAGCTGCGGTATCAGGTGCATTCCCGGAACCCGGTGGGCGCGGCGAACATCCGGGGTGTGCTGGACGGGTACGTCGCGTTCAAACGCCGACCCTGACCACCGGCGGCGCGGCCCCTGCGGGCCGCGGTCCGTCAGGACGCCGGGGGCGCGCAGACCTGCCCGATCAGCTGGCGGAACCAGCGGTGGGCCGGGTCGGCGTCCATGCGGGGGTGCCACAGCAGCGACACCGTCACCTCCGGCGTGAGGTGCGGTACGGCGAAGCTGTGCAGGCCGGCGCGCAGGTGCCCGGTCTGCCGTTCCGGCACGGTGGCGATCAGGTCGGTGGCGCGCGTCAGCGCGAGCGCCGTGGAGAACTCGCTGACCACCACGGCGACCTCCCGGTCCAGCCCGAGCGCCGCCAGGGCGTCGTCGATGGGCCCGCGCTCCTGGCCGCGCCGGGACACGCTGACGTGCGCCCCGTGCACGTACCGGGCCGGGGTGACCTCGCCGTGACTGAGGGCGTGCCCGGCGCGCACGACGCCCACGAACCGGTCGCGGAACAGCGCGTGGACGCGCACTTCCGGGCTGGTGCTGTGCCCCACCACGCCGACCTCCACGTCGGCGGTGGCGTCGCGCAGCGCCGTGCTCGCCCGGTTCTCTTTCGGCACGAAGCGGAGCCGCACGCCGGGCGCCTGTGCGCGGACGCGGGCGAGCAGCGCCGCGCCGAAGTTCTCCACGAAGCCCGTACGGGCGCGGACCGTGAATGTTCGTGCGAGGGTCGGCAGGTCGAGGGCTGACGACGGGCGCAGGACGTCCTCGGCCTCCTGCACGAGTCGCGTGACGCGTTCGCGCAGTTCGAGGGCGCGGGGTGTGGGCACCAGGCCGCGTCCCGCCCGGACGAGCAGCGGGTCGCCGGTGGTGTCACGTAGCCGCGCGAGCGCGCGGCTCATGGCGGACGGGCTGAGGTGCAGCCGCTCGGCGGCGCGCGTCACGCTGCCTTCGGTGAGGACGGCGTCCAGCGTGAGCAGCAGGTTGAGGTCGGGCGTGGCCATGCGCAGACCCTACCGCGCGGTATAGGGCGTCACGTGCACAGATGCTGTGCAATTCGTGCGTCTTCCGCCCGATCAGCGGGCGGCGTACGCTTCAGGGGCGCTGGCGCCGGCGCCATTTCATCCCCCGGTTCGGAGGTTCCTATGACGTTCTCCCCTGCCCTGCCCTCCCGGTCGCCGGCGCCCCTGGCGCTGGGGGCGCTCGCGCTGGCCACGCTGCTGTCCTCGCTGGGGACCAGCAGCGCGACCATGGCCCTTCCCGCGCTCAGCCGCGCGTTCGGCGCGCCGTTCGCGCACGTGCAGTGGGTCGTGCTGGCGTACCTGCTGGCCGTGACGGCGCTCGTCGTCGTGGCGGGCCGCGTGGCGGACCGGGTGGGCCGACGGTTCTCGTTTCTCGTGGGCGTTGCCGGGTTCACGGCCGCTTCGGGGCTGTGCGGGGCGTCGGGCACGCTCGGCGCGCTGATCGTCAGCCGGGCGGCGCAGGGGGTGGGCGCGGCCATCATGACGGCGCTCACGCTGGCGCTGGTAAGCGAGGTCGTCCCTGCAGCGCGGACCGGGCGGGCCATGGGGCTGCTCGGCACCATGTCGGCGGTCGGGACGGCGCTCGGTCCCGCGCTGGGCGGCGCGCTGATCGCCGCGGCCGGGTGGCGCGCGGTGTTCCTCGTGAATGTCCCGCTGGGCCTGCTCACCCTGCTGCTCGCGTTCCGGTTCCTGCCGCGCAGCGCGGGGGGTCAGCCGGGCCGGGCGGCGCCGGATGTCCTGGGGGCGGCCGTGTTGGCCGCCACCCTTGCGGCGTACGCGCTGGCCGTAACGACGGGCACTCCGCTCGGCGTGAAGGTGGGCCTCCTGTTCGCGGCGGGGGTCGGCGTGGGGGTGTTCGTGCGTGTGGAGGCGCGCGCGCCCGCCCCGCTCGTGCCGCTGGCGCTGTTCCGCAGCGGGTCACTGAGCGCGGGCGTGCTCATGAGCGCCCTCGTCACGACGGTCCTGATGGCGACGCTGGTGGTCGGCCCGTTCTACCTGTCCGGCGCCCTCGCGCTCGACGCCGCTCGCGCCGGGCTGGTGCTGTCGTGCGGGCCGATCACGGCGGCCCTGATGGGCCTTCCGGCCGGGCGTACCGTGGAGCGCCTCGGGGCGGCGCGCGCGTCGCGGCGTGGCCTGCTGGGCGTGCTGGGTGGGTGCGTTCTGCTGGCCCTCCCCATGAACCTGGGTGTCGTGGGGTACGCGGCGCCGCTCGTGCTGCTGACGGCCGGGTACGCGCTGTTCCAGGTGGGCAACAATACGGCGGTCATGACCGGCGTGCCCGCGGCGCAGCGGGGCGTGACGTCCGGCGTGCTGAACCTAGCGAGGAACCTGGGGTTGATGACGGGCGCGGCTGTGATGGGCGCAGTGTTCGCGTGGGCGTCCGCGGGGGGCGCTACTGCAGGTCAGGTCGCGCAGGGCCTGCGGGTCACGTTCGGGGTGGCGGCGGGGCTGGCGCTCGTGGCGCTGGGCGTGGCGGTGCTCAGCGGGGGCGGTGCGGCGCGCGCAGCCGCGGCAGAGGGCGCCAGCGCCGCGAAGCGTCCGCGGCGCTGAGCGTCACTCGTGCCGGTCGAGGTTGCGCCAGCCGTACGCGAGCGCCCCCCACGTGACCCCGACCGTGACGGTCAGCAGCAGCGCCAGCGCGAGCGCGCCTGGGAGCGTGGCGAGGTACGCGAGGCCCGGGTACTGGTCAGGGAAGCTGATGGACAGGTACGTCGGCCGCGCGAGGATCAGCAGCAGGACGACGCTGTACACGAGGCTCAGGCCCATGTACGCGAGGCCGCTGGGGCTCAGGCCGATCTCGCTGGGGTTGTCGGCGGTGAAGCGTGGCGCGGCGGCGCCCAGGCCCACCCCGAGGGCGGTCATGGCGAGCGCGTTGCTGACGGCCACCAGCACGGACGCGAACATCACGACCGGCGAGAGCGCCAGGAAGCCCGCGCTGAGCACCGCGAGGACGAGGGCGAGCAGCAGCGTGACTGGCAGTACCCCAAGGAACTTGCTGAGCACGACCGTACGGGCGCTCAGGGCGTTGGTGCGCAGTAGCCAGTACCCGCGGCCCTCCTGGCTGACGGCGGGAAACGCGAGGCGCACGCCGACGCCGGCGATCACGAACCCCTGGAAGGCGAGCTGCACGTACCCGACGATGTTCTGGAATTGCGGGACGGGCGGCAGCGGTACGGAGCGGATGCTGACGAGGTACACGCCGGCAAGCGCCACGAGAATCAGGAGCTGCGACCACTGCGTCGGGTCGCGCAGGGTGGTGCGCAGGTCCTTGTACGCGAGGGTGCCGCCGGGGCCGAGGCGGGCGTACAGGCGTTCCAGGCGGCTGGCAGTCCGGGGTGGGCCGCCCGGGCGGACGCGGCTGCTTTCCAGGCCGCGCGCCCACCCGGCCTGGTACGCGTGCGTGGCGAGCAGCGTGGCCACGCCGAGCAGCAGCGCGGCGAGCGCCGCGAGGGGCAGCAGAGCGCCGCTGGCGTGGCCGTTCGCGCCGGCCCACACGACCTGCGCGGCCCACGCGGGCGGCAGCAGGGGGTTGGTGGGGCTGGCGAACTGCTGCAGGAGCCGCTCGAACTGTTCGGGATTCTGGAGTTGCGCGAGGAACTGTTCCGGCCGGGCGGCCCGGATGACGTACACGAGGGCGGCGCTGATGATGACGCCGAGGGCGGTGGCGACCTCGCGGACGCGGCCGAGCGGCGCGACGCGCATGAGGACCACCGCGAGGATCGCGCCGAGGCCGACGGGCAGGGCGTACACGAGGAGTGCGCACAGCAGCGCGAGCGGGTAGAACCAGGCGGGCGCGTGCAGCCACGCGCCGAGCGTGAGCAGGATCGGAATGGTGAGCGCGAACGGCACGGCGGCGGCGTTCAGGAACGTCTCGGTGACCTTCACGGCGAATACGCGGCGCGCGGGGAGCGGCTGCGTGAGCAGGAAGTTTAGGTCGTCGCTGAGGTACAGGGTGTTAATGGCGGTGGTGGTGGCGGTGAACGTGACGCCGCTCGTGAGGACGATCAGGCCCGTTTCCAGGACGCGCTGGAAGACGCTCACGCCGATGCTGCCGAACCCGCCAAGGAAGTTCAGGGCGCGCCACGTGCCGTACACCTCGGCGCACACGAGGAGCGCGCCGAGCAGGGCCAGCAGGGCGTACGCGATTTTCGGGCCGCGCACGAGGGTGTTGCGCAGCGCGCGGAGCTTGAGGCCGAGGATGCTGGCGTTCCGGGTCACGTGTCCGCCTCGGCGCGCGCGCGTTCGCGCTCGGCGGCTTCCTCCTCCACGAGGCGGAAGAAGATGCGTTCCAGGCTGTCGCCGTCGACGCCGCCGGCGTGCGTGCCGGTCTGGTTGCGGAGTTCGTCGAGGGTGCCGAGGCCGAGGACGCGGCCTCGGTCGAGCACGCAGATGCGCCCGGCGACGGCTTCGGCGAGGGGGAGGCTGTGGGTGGTGAGCAGGACGGTCCGGCCGCGGTCGGCGTAGTCCTGGAAGAGTTCGCGGACCTGCTTCGCGGCTTTGGGGTCAAGGCCGACCATGGGTTCGTCGACGATCAGGACGGGGGGTTCGGGCAGCAGAGCGGTGATGATGGTGAGTTTCTGGCGCATGCCGTGCGAGTACGTTTCGGTGAGTTCGTTGCCGAAGTGCTCGAGGGCGAAGAAGTCCAGCCAGCGTTCGATGTCGCGGTCGGCCTGGGCGGGGTCGAGGCGGTGCAGGTCGGCGATGAAGCGCAGGAGTTCACGGCCAGTGAGTTTGCCGTACAGGTAGGGGCGGTCGGGGATGTACCCGAAGCTGCGTTTGGCGCGCTCCGGGTCGCGCCAGACGTCGTGCCCGGCGACGCGGACGGTGCCGCTGGTGGGGCGGGTGAGGCCGACGATGGCGCGGATGGTGGTGGTCTTGCCGGCGCCGTTGGGGCCGAGCAGGCCGAACAGTTCGCCGGGGCGGACGGTGAAGCTGAGGTCGCGCACGGCGGTGTGGCGGCCGAACTGCTTGTGGTAGTGCTGGACCTCGATCACGATGCGGTCAGTGTAGGGGGGCGGGTGTGGCCCTGGACTTACGGGATTGCACAGAACGCCACTCCCCGTAATTTTTGAACTCGGTCTATGATTTTGCCAGGGAGGCTCCACATGACCACCGAACGCACCCGCACCTTCACCTGGGACGACCCCACCATCGGCGCGACCGCCGCACGTCACCTCAGCGGCCTCGACTACCTGCGCGGCATGGCCCGAGGCGACTACCCACCCCCACCCATCGCCCGCGCCCTCGACTTCAGCCTCCTGACCGAGGACGACATCCAGGACGGCCGCGTCACGTTCCGCATGACGCCCCAGGAGTACCACTACAACCCCATCGGCAGCGTCCACGGCGGCGTGTACGCCACCCTGCTCGACTCCGCGCTCGGCTGCGCCATCCACACCAAACTCCACGCGGGCGTCGGCTACACCACCGTCGACCTCGCCGTGAAGTACCTGCGGCCCCTGCTGGTCGGCACGCCGCAGGTCATGGCGGTCGCGGAGGTGATCAGCGTGTCCCGGCAGGTCGCCACCGCCGAGGCGCGCCTCGTGGACGAGCGCGGCAAGCTGTACGCGCACGCCACCACCACCTGCCTGATCCTGCGCCCGGACCGCGCCTGACCGGCAGCGCGCGAGCGGCCCCTGCAGTGGGGCCGCTCGCGCGTGGGTCAGGCGTCTTCGTCCTCGGGTTCGGGGCGGGGCGGGTCGTGCTCCGCGAGGCGCATCTCGTGATCGGTGGGCGTCTCATTCTCGTCGGTGTCGCTCAGGACGATTTCGCTGCGCGCCTCGGCGCTTCCGGCGTCATCATATTGAGTCATACGGTCACTGTACGCACCCACATGCGCGGGACGCTGAGGCTCCATTGGGGAAGGGTTCAGGTACGCCCGCGCCGCCAAGAGGGCCGGTCGCTGCACCACAGAGTGCGGCGACCGGCCCGGGTACTGTTCAGTCGGCGGACAGCGCGCGGTCCTCACCGGCCTGCTCGGCGGCGCTCAGGCGGCCGGGCTGCGGGTGGCCGCTCAGCGCGGCCTGCAGGCGCGCGTCGTCCAGGGCGCCCTCGCTGCGGGCGATGACGAGCGCGGCCACGCCGTTCCCGATGAAGTTCGTCAGGGCGCGCGCCTCGCTCATGAACCGGTCGATCCCGAGAATCAGCGCGAGGCCCGCCACGGGCACCGTGCCGACCGCCGCGAGCGTCGCCGCGAGCGTGATGAAGCCGCTGCCCGTGACGCCCGCGGCGCCCTTGCTGGTGAGCAGCAGAATCAGGATCAGGCCCAGCTGGTGGCTGAGCGTCAGGGGCGTGTTCGTGGCCTGCGCGATGAACACCGCCGCCATAGTGAGGTAGATGCTGGTGCCGTCCAGGTTGAAGGAATACCCGGCGGGCACGACGAGGCCCACGACGGGCCGGGCGGCGCCGGCGTCCTCGAGCTTCGTGATGAGACGCGGCAGGGCGCTCTCGCTGCTGCTGGTGCCGAGCACCAGCAGCAATTCTTCCTTGATGTAGCGGATGAACCGGAACAGGTTGAACCCGGCGGCGCGCGCGATGCTGCCGAGCACCACCACGATGAACAGCACGCACGTGAGGTAGAAGGCGATCATCAGCGCCGCGAGCTGCTGCAACGACCCCACGCCGTACTTCCCGATGGTGAAGGCCATCGCGCCGAACGCGCCGATGGGCGCGAGACGCATCACGAACCCGAGGACCGTGAAGACCGCCGTGTTGATGGCGTCGATGCCGCGCAGGAGGCGTTCACCGAGCTCGCCGAGGCGCGTGAGCGCGAACCCGAACAGGATGGCGACCAGCAGGACCTGCAGCAGGTCCCCGGACGTGAACGCGCTGACGAACGTGTCCGGGATGACGTGCAGCACGAAGTCCGCGACGCTCTGCTCGCCGGCGGCCTCGGTGTACTTGGTGATGCCGCTGGTGTCGAGCGACGCTGGGTCGATGTTCATGCCGCGCCCGGGCTGCAGGACGTTCACGACGAGCAGACCGATGAGCAGCGCGGCGGTGGTGACCACCTCGAAATAGATCAGGGCCTTGCCGCCGACCCGGCCGATCTTTTTCGTGTCGCGCATGTGCGCGATGCCGCTGACGACCGTCGCGAAGATAATGGGGCTGATCAGCATCTTGATCAGCTTGATGAACCCGTCGCCGAGGGGTTTGAGGCCCTCGCCAAGTTTCGGAGCGAAGTGCCCGAGCAGAATGCCGAGCGCGATGGCGATCAGCACCTGAACGTACAAGCTGCGGAAGAGTCGGGGCATGGGCGGTCCTTTCGGGAAGGGAGCGGCGGGAAGAGGCACGGCGCGTTTTCACGCGGGGCGTGTGGCCGGCGCGCGCGTGGTCGAACGGGTGTTCGGTGGTGAGGCCCAGCATGGCAAGGGCCGGCGGGACCCGCCAGAGCCCCCGGCACGCGCGCCGCGCCCTCCGCCCGCCCCGCGCGTACCACACGCGAAAAAAGCGGCTTCGTGCGCGGCAGCCCAGGGTGGGGTTTCGTTCGTGGCGCGCACGAAACCCGGGGTGGGCGCGCATCTGCTTTACTGGGTGGATGTCCCCCAGTCGGCGTCCGTTCGCGTCGGAAGTGGTGCTGCCCGCGCCCGCGCGGCGCTGGCGCGTGCAGACGCGCGCATTCGCGTGGCTGCTGGCGTTCTTCGTGGCGGCGGCCGCGCCGCTCGCGTGGGTGGCGAGCGCGACGCTGCAGGCGAGCATCCACCGGGGGTACGCGGAGCGGGCGCTGCGGGAGTCGCAGGTGGTGGCAGCGCAGGCGGTCGTGCGCGCGGCCCTCACGGACGGCGTGCACGTGGTCGCGCGCGTGAACCCGCTCGCGAACGCGCTCCGCACGCAGCTCGGCGCGGACTACGTGGTCGTCACGGACGTGCGGGGCGTGCGGGTCGCGCACCCGGAAGCGGACCGCCTCGGGGAACGCATGGTGGGCGGGGACTTCACGAGCTTCCGCGCGGGCCGCAGCGTGACCGAGACGGTCCTCGGCACGCTCGGCATGTCCGTGCGCGCGAAGGTGCCGGTGTGGAGCGCGGACGGACGCGTCGTGGGCCTGGCGAGCGTGGGGTTCCTGCTGCCGCGGCTGCGGGACGTGTTCTGGGACGTCGTGCGGGCGGGCGCGCCGTGGTACGCGGGCATCATGGTGCTGGCGCTGCTGGGCGCGCACGCGCTGAGCCTGGGAGTGCGCCGCGAGATGTTCGGGCTGGAACCGGAGCAGATCGCCAGCGTCGCCGTGCAGTACCGCACCGTCCTGCACGCGCTGGAGGAGGGCGTGGTGGTGCTGCGCGGCGACATGGTGCATTACCTGAACCCGCAAGCGGCGCAGCTGGTGGGCGGCCCGCCGGGGGCGCTGCCGGTGCCGCTCGCGGCGCTGTTGCCGGACGTGGACGTGCGCGCGTGGCGGCACGGCGCGCACGACAACGTGCCGCTGAGCGTGCGGGGCGTGCCGGTCCTCGCGAACGTGCGCGTCGCGCCGGACGGCGCGCGCGTGGTGACGCTGCGGGACCACGCGCGCGTGCGGGCGCTCGCGGATGAGCTGACGCAGGCGCAGCGGTACGCGGAACTGCTGCGCGCGCAGACGCACGAGTTCACGAACCGCCTGCATACCCTCGCGGGCCTGCTGCACCTCGGGGAGGTGGACGCGGCCCTGAGCCTGATCTACGAGCGGGAGCGGCGGCAGTCTGCGCGACGCGACGCGGTGGTGCCGCTCCGGCACCTGCACCTGATGGCGCTGCTGCTCGGGAAGTTCGAGCGGGCCGAGGAGCTGGGCGTGACGCTCACGCTCGATCCGCTGTCGGCGCTGCCGGAGGGCGTGGACGCCGCGACGCTGGACGCCGTGGAGCTGGCCGTCGGGAACCTCGTGCAGAACGCGTTCGATGCGACGCTGGGCGTGCACGGCGCGCGGGTGCGCCTGCTTGTCGCGGCGGACCCGGAAGGCGTGCAGGTGGAGGTGCAGGACAACGGCCCGGGCGTTCCGCCGACCGTGCAGGCGCACCTGGGGACGCGGGGGGTCAGCAGCAAGGGCGCCGGGCGGGGCGTGGGGCTCGCGCTCGTGCGGGACCGCGCGGCGGCGCTCGGGGGGACGCTCGCGTACGACCGGCGTGCAGGGATGACGGTGTTCACGCTGACGCTGCCATTCCGGGAGGACGCATGATTCGTGTGCTGATCGTGGAGGACGACGCGGACATCGCGCGGCTGCACTGGGCGTTCGTGGAACGCACGCCGGGCTTCAAGGTGGTGGGGCGCGCGGAGAGCGTCGCCGTGGCGGAGGCGATGGTGACGGCGCTGCACCCGGACCTGCTGCTGCTGGACGTGTACCTGCCGGATGGTCGGGGCCTGGACGTGCTGCGCGCGCTGCGGGCGCGGGGCAGCCACGTGGACAGCATCCTGGTGACAGCCGCGAACGACCTGGGAAACGTGCAGGACGCGCTCGCGGCGGGCGCGGTGGATTACCTCGTGAAACCGGTGGAACCGGCGCGGCTGCAGGTGGCGCTCGGGCGGGCGCGGGAACGGGCGGACGCGCGGCGTCAGGCGACACTGGGGCAGGCGCGGCTGGACGCGCTGTTCGGCGCGCCGCCGTCCGCCCCGCCGGGCCTGGACGCTGAGACGCTCGCGCGCGTCCGCGCGGCCCTCATGGACGGCGCGGCGCGCACGGCCGCGGAGGTGGGCGCGGCCGTGCAGCTCAGCCGCGTGACGGCGTGGCGCTACCTGGAGCACCTCGTGGAGGGTGGGGAGCTGGTCATGGACACGGAGCGGGCCCCCGTGGGGCGCCCCACGAAACGTTACCGCCGGGCCTGAGCTCCGGCACCCTCAGGCGTTGGCGGTTTCGGCGTCCCAGTGGAGGGTCAGGCCGTGCCCGGCGAGCCAGTCGTTCACGCGGTAGCCGTGCGCGGCGAGAGCGTTGAGGGTGCGGTGGGCGCTGCCGACCGCCTGCGCGTACTCGCGCGCGCCCAGGAGCCCTTCGTCGTGCGCGGCGTTCAGTTCGTCGGTGTCGAGGATGTTGGCGGCCAGGCCGTCCCAGACGGTGATGTCGAGGTAGTAGTCGCGGACGGTCCAGACGTGCCCGTCGCGGGTGATGGTGGCGACGTCCAGGTAGTAGTCGTGTTCGCGTTCGCCGTGGAAGTCGTAGCGGCACACCTGAACGCCCAGGTCGGGCAGCAGGTGCGCCTGCCAGTGCCGGATGCGGGGGTGGTTCATGAACGGCCGGGCGACGTACAGGCCGCCGGGCGTTTCACGGTAGATGCTCACGCGGCGGGTGCCGGTGTTGGTGTGGTGTTCGTACCGGACCGTGTCGTGCCGCTCGGTTTTCACGGGGTGGGCCGCCATGCTCAAGCATAAAGTGGCCGTTGTGGGTGTGCGGTGAGCAATTCCGCAGCCCGTCTCATGCGGTCTGCAGTGACTTGACGGGATTGCCGCTCCTGATCGGGGTGCCTGTGGTTTGCGCCGTGTCAGCACCTGAGGTTTGTCAGGGCGGGAGTGTACGGCGGGCTTCAATCGAGCTTGCCGAGCACGAATGCCAGCAGGAACCCGAGGGCCGTGAGCAGCCCGACCAGCGGGCCGCCCTCCTCGTACGCCTCGGGCATCATGGTGCTCGCCAGCATGGCGAGCACGGCGCCCGCCGCGAACGCCTGAATGCCCGCGATGATGTCAGGGTCCACGCCGCGCAGCAGCACGTACCCGAGGGCGGCGGCCACGCCGGACGCGATCATCACGGCGATCCACAGTCCCAGGACGTAGCGGGTCGAGCGTCCGGCGCGGCGCATCCCGGCCGCGCCGCTGAGGCCCTCGGGGACGTTGCTGAGGAACACGGCGGCCACGAACACCCAGCTGACGCCCGCGCCGCCCAGCAGGCTCACGCCGATGGCGAGCGATTCAGGAATGCCGTCCAGGAGCGCCCCGAGGAAGATGGCGGAGCCGCCCTCCGCGCTGGTGTCCTGCTGGTCCTGGGAGCGTTTGCGGTGGTGAGCGCCCGCGCGGTTCACGAGGAGGTCCGCGACGAAGTACACGACCGCGCCGAGCGTGAGACCGATGGCGGCCGCGTCGAAGCCGCCCTCGTGGAAGGCCTCGTCCATCAGGTCGAACGCGACGGCGGACACCAAGACGCCCGCGCCGACCGCCATGACCGAGGAGATCACGCGTTTGCTGAGCTTCAGGTACAGGCCCGCGAGCGCGCCGAGGATAAGGGCCGCGCCGCCCAGCAGGCCCCACAGGCCGGCGTTCAGGAATCCTGGCATGCCGTCATGCTAGGCACCGGGCGCGGCGCGCGCCTTGGGAGAGCGTTGACGTTGCGTCTAGCGGACACTGCGGCGCAGCGCGCGGTTGCAGCCGGTCAGGAGGGCCGTGAGCAGCAGTTCGGCGGCGATGCCGGGCAGCGGGACGGCCTGCCCGCTGTTGAAGATCAGGTACGTCCACAGCGCCACGCCGAACATGGCGAGCAGGCACGCGCCGGCAGCGGCGGTCCACAGGGCGCGGTGCAGGGTGGGGCGGTACGGCATGCGTGGACTGTACGGTCAAACGGCGTGGGGCGTGGGGCGTGGGCGAATATGCCCACGCCCCACGCCGCGCCCGGTCAGGCGATGGTGAGCTGCGGGAGGGTGTCGAAGTCGGCGGGCACGAACAGGCTGCCTTCGGTGACGCCCTGCGCGTCGTTGACGGCGGCGAGGCGCGCGTCGAGTTCCGGCATGCCGATGTCGGTGTTCAGGAACGCGCGGAAGGCGGCGACTACGGCGCGCACATCGTCCGCACTTTCGTGCACGAATTCGAGGCGCAGGTCGCGCAGGCCCGCGGTGAGCCACGCGTCGAGGTGCCGCGTGGCAGTCTGCGCGCGCCCCTCGAACACGGTGTTGCGGCAGCCGACGTCGGCCATGACGGGATGCGCGCGACCTTTTTCGTCGCGGAGTTGCACGCGGTGGCTTTCGCAGGGGTGCCCGCAGGTGGTGTAGTCGGTGCCGTCGGACAGGAAGCGGCAGAACACGCAGTGCTCGGTGTGGAACACCGGGAGGTGCTGGTACGCGATGACTTCCAGGCGGTCCGCGCCGACCAGCCCGGCGAGTTCCTCGACCTGCGCGGCGTTCAGGTCGTGGGTGGGGGTCACGCGGTTCAGGCCGAGGTGGAGCAGTTCGCGGGCGGTGAGGACGTTGGCGGTGTTCAGGCTGAAGTCGCCGGTGAGCTCCGGGCGGTTGCCGGCTTTCTGCAGGTCTTCGAGCAGGCCGCCGCTGCGCACGAGGATGCTGGCGTTCAGGCCGAGCAGGAACTTCTTGAGGTTCTGCTCGGTGGGTTTCAGGATGCGCGGGCTGGCGACGCGCACGGGAATGCCCGCCTCGCGGACGCGCTCGACGCTGGGTTTCAGGCCGTACAGTTCGAGGTAGTCGAGGGTGATGCTGGCCGGGCGCGCCTCGATGGCGGCGTCCAGCTGTTCGGGCGTGCGGACGAGCAGGTGCAGGCGGGGGGCGTCCGTGGTCGCGGCGGGAGCGGGCGTGGCCTGGGCGCGCAGGGCCTCGTCGAGTTTGGGGTGGATGCGGCGCTCCGGGGCCTGCCCGCGCGCCTCGGTGAGCTGCCGGACGGCCTCGCGGCGCAGGGCGTTCAGTTCGCCGAGCGGCAGGAAGCCGGCGCCGGTCAGGTCGGCGGTGAAGTCCTCGAGGTGATAGGGGGTGCCGCCGAGCTTGCCGAGCTGGTCGCGCAGGCTCGCTTCGTCCATGGCGCGGTTGCGGGCGCTCTGCACGGGCACCGCGCCGGTGATGATGACGGTGTTCCAGTGTTCGTCCTGCACGCTGAGGGTGGGGTTCTCCCCTACCGCGCCCGTGAAGTGCATCTGGATGGGGCGCGTGTAGATGGGGTCGGCGGCGTCCACGAGGGGTTTCACGCGCGCGGCGAGGGTAGGGTCGTGCGTGCGCCACACCCAGTCGCCGGGGCGGATGCGACTGCCGTTCACGGCGCCGCGCCCGAAGCGCAACTCAACCGTGCCGCTCGCGGCCTCCTCAACCTTGCCGCCCGGGGTGAACACCTCGTACAGGAACCCGCCCTCTTCTTTTTCGCCGGGGCTGCGCCAGTCGGCAGCGTCGAACACGAGGCCGTCACCGGGCTTCACGGGAATGCCGGCGAGGTCCACCTTCACGCCCTGGCGGGTCACCTCGGTGACCGTGCCGACGCGCACGCCGCGGTGGCGGGGCGCGCGGCCGCGCACGACGGTCTGGTGGTTCGTGCCGCTCATGAAGTGCGGCCCGAGCCCGCGCGAGTACGCCTGCTCCAGGTCGCGCTCCTCGCTGGGGGTGACGCTGAGCGGCTGGTCCGCCCACGCCTCATCGACGGCCTTGCGGTACGCCTGCGTGGTGAGACCCACGAACTCGGCGTCCTTGTAGCGGCCCTCGATCTTGAGGCAGTTCACGCCGATGCGCACGAGGTCCGGCACCTGGTGCAGGGCGTACAGGTCGCCGGGGGACAGCAGGTAGCGGGCGTCGCCGAGGTCGCGGTGCACGCCGTCCACCAGCAGGTCGTACGGGAGGCGGCAGGCCTGCGCGCACTGCCCGCGGTTCGCGCTGCGCCCGCCCCACGCCTCGCTGCTGAAGCACTGCCCGCTGTAGCTGACGCACAGCGCGCCGTGCACGAACGTTTCGAGCTCCATGTCGGTGGTGTTCGCGATGCGTTCGATGTCGCGCAGGCTCAGTTCGCGGCCGAGCACGACACGGTTCGCGCCGAAGCGCCGCGCGAGTTCCGCCCCTTCGGCACTGGTGATGCTCATCTGGGTGCTGCCGTGGATGTGCAGGTCCGGGCAGATCTCATGCGCGAGTTTCGCGACGCCGGCGTCCTGCACGATCAGGGCGTCCACGCCCGCTTCGGCCATGCGGATGATCTGCCGTTCCGCGTCGCGGAGTTCGCGGTCGAAGATCAGGACGTTGAAGGTCACGAAGCCCATCACGCCGCGTTCGTGCAGGGCCCGCATGATGTCGGGGAGTTCTTCGGTGGAGAAGCCGACCTTCGCGCGGGCGTGGAAAGCGTCGAGGCCGAAGAACACGGCGTCCGCGCCGGCTTCCACCGCCGCTCGCAGTTGCGGCCAGCCGCCGACCGGACTCATGACTTCAGGTTTCACTCGTTCACGCGCCATAACAAGCCAGTCTAGAGGGCGCGGGCGGGTGGCGTCGTGACGCGCGCAACACAAGCGGCGGAACCCGGGCGGCGCGGGCCGCGTACGGGGTGGCATGGTTGACCTTCGTCGTTCACGCCGTCCGTTTGTGCTCATGGGTGCCCTGGGCGTGACGACGCTGACCAGCGCCCTCGCGGCGGCGCCCACCCCGACGTTCCGGACGGTGCCGTGCCCGGCGGACGTGCGCGCGGACCGTTGTGGGTTCGTGCGCGTTCCCGAGGATCACGCGCAGCCCGGGAATGGGCGGACACTCGACGTGTTCGTCGCCGTGAAGCGGGGGACGCAGTCGGCGGGCCGCAACGCGCCGCTGTTCTACCTGGAGGGCGGTCCGGGCGCGCCCAGCAGCCTTTCTGTCGGGCCGCTCGGGCAGGTGTTCCCGGCGTTCGACGTGGTCGGCATCGATCAGCGGGGCGTGGGGCACAGCACGCCGTCTCTCGCGTGCCCGGAAGTGAACACCCTGATGAACGCCTCCGGCGGGGGCGTGCAGTCGAGTGAGGCCACGAACGCGCAGTTCACGGCGACCCTCAAGGCGTGCGGTGCGCGCCTGCGCGCCAGCGGCATTCGCCTGGAGGCGTTCAACACCACGCAGGCCGCGCAGGACGTGGACACCGTGCGGCGCGCGCTCGGGTACGGCCCGGTGAACCTGTACGGCGCGTCGTACGGGACGCGTCTGGGGCAGGAGGTGCTGCGGCGCGCACCCGGCGCGGTGCGCGCCGCCGTGCTCGACAGCGTCATCCCGACGACGCTGGACCGCGTGGCGCGCAGCGCCGAGAGCATCCAGGCGGCCCTGTCGCGCGTGTTCGCGGCGTGCGCCGCGGACGCCGCCTGCGCCGCGAAGTACCCGAACTTGGAGGGCACGTACCGCGCCGTCCTGAAGCAGCTGGACGCCCGCCCTCTGACGCTCAGGGTCAAGGGCGAGGACGGCCCGCTGGACGCGCAGGGCTTCCAGGCGCTGCTGCTCGGCTCGATGTACTTCACGCCTGGCCTGGAGGAGCTCCCGGCCCTGATCGTCGCGGCGCGCGACGGGGACGCCGCGCGCATTCAGGCGTCGTTCTCGGTGCAGTTCCTCGAAACTGTCGTGGACACGCTGACGTGGGGGGCGTTCTTCTCGAACGAGTGCGCGGGCGAGGTGGCGTACAGCACGCCGGAACGGCTGCGCGCCGCGCTGAAGGCCGCGCCGGAGTTCGCGGGCGCGCTGAACAGCGGTCCTGGCATCAGCAGCGAAAGCATCTTCGACGTGTGCCGCGCGTGGGGCCTCGCGAAGCCCGCGCCCGGCGAGAACGACGCGGTCGTGTCGAGCGTGCCGACGCTGCTGCTCGCCGGGGAGTTCGACCCGGTGACGCCCGCCGCGTGGCTGCCCGAGGCGGCGCGCGGCCTTCAGGCCGCGCAGACGCTCGTGGTGCGCGGCGCCGGGCACGGCTCGGGCCTCACGAGCGCCGCCGGGTACGAGGCCGTCGTGAAGTTCTTCCTGAACCCCACCGCGAAACTGACGGTGCCCGCGGCGAGCACCGGGAAGCTGAACTTCCGGTGAGGCTCAGGCGCGCGGGTCGGTGGCCAGCATCCCCATGAGGTGCTGATCCACCCAGGCGCCCTCCCAGTGCAGCGCGTGCCGTTCGGTGCCCTCGTGCACGAACCCGCAGTTCTCGTAGGTGCGGCGCGCGCGCGGGTTGAAGGCGTACACGCCGAGGCTGAGGCGGTGCAGGCGCACCACGTCAAACGCGTACTGCACGACCGCGCGCGTCGCCTCCGTGCCGTACCCGCGGCCGACGACGTCCGGGCCGCTCAGGGCAATGCGGAAATTCATGCTGCGGTTCGGGGCGTCCAGGCTGTTCAGGACGACCTCGCCGAGGTACGCGCTGTCGTCGGCGCGCAGGATCGCCCAGTCCGCGCGGTCGTCCGCGGCGGCGACGCGCGCGAGGTGGCGTTCCACGTCGGCGCGCCTGAAGTGCGCGTGCGTGCCGGTCAGCCGCTGGAACTCTTCGTGCTGCAGCGCGGCCATGACGTCGTCGAGGTGCTCAGGGCCGAGCGGTACGAGGCGCAGACGGTCGGTGGTGAGGGTGGCGGGCGGGGTGAGGGCCGCCGTAACGGGCGCAGTCATGCGGGCGTTGTATCAGGCCGCGGCGCAGGGCGGCATGCGCCGAAGCGCCTAAGCGCTTGAGGACGAACCGCGCTGCGTCGTGAAGCGTCACCCTGCGCGGACCGTTAGGGGGCGGGCGTCTGCAGGGCGCGTTTCAGGGCACTGAGGCCGCCGGGGTACGCGCGGGCGTCCAGGCCGTCCGCGCGGAGGTACTGCGCGGCGAGGCTGCTGCGCGGCCCGTGATCGCAGACGATCAGGAGCGGGCCGAGGTCGGCGTTCAGGCCGTGCTCGCCCGCCTCGATGCGGTCGAGGGAAACGGCGCGCACGGGGTTGGGGAGCAGCCGTTCGAGCGGGTCGCGGAAGCGCAGCTCCTGCGCGCGCAGGTCGATGATGAGCGTGCTGGGGTCCGGGCGGGCCGTGGTCATGCCCGTAGGGTACGCTCACGCGCACAATCCGAGTGCGGGACTTGGGTATGCTGTGGGGCATGAACGAACTCACCCCACAACAGGCTTACGAGCGCGTGCAGGCCGGCGCGCTGCTCGTGGACGTCCGCGAGAACGAGGAGTACGCGGACGTTCACGCGCGCGGCGCGCGCCTGATGCCGCTCAGCACCTTCCAGCAGACGTACACGGACCTCCCGAAGGACGCGGAGATCGTCCTGATCTGCCGCAGTGGCGCGCGCAGCGGCCGCGCGACGGAGTTCCTGGCGAGCCAGGGGTACGGGAACGTGTCGAACCTGACGGGCGGCACGCTGGCGTGGATGGACGCCGGCCTTCCGACGGGAGACGCGCAATGAGCGACGCGCCGGTCAGTACCCCCACCGAGGCGCAGGTCCGCGAGGCGCTGAAGGTCGTGAAGGACCCGGAAATTCCGGTGAACGTCGTGGACCTCGGCCTGGTGTACGGCGTGGACATCACGGATGAGGGCATGGTGGACATCACGATGACGCTGACGTCCGTGGGGTGCCCGGTGCAGGACCTGATCCGCAGCGACGCGGAGATGGCCGTGATGGGCGTGGACGGCGTGTCGGGCGTGAACGTGGAGTTCGTGTGGACGCCGCCATGGAGCCCGGAGAAGATGAGCGAGGACGGCAAGCGTCAGATGCGCATGTTCGGCTTCAACGTCTGACGCCGAGCGCGTGAGCGGAGGGCGGCACCCGGGGTGCCGCCCTGTTGTGTTGAATGCGTCACGTTCCGCGGGGGGGCGGGCGGGGTACGGTCCGCGCATGGATTACGTTCGGTTGGGGCGGAGTGGTCTGAAGGTTTCGCGGATTTCGCTGGGCACCATGACGTACGGGGATCCGGGCTGGCGGGACTGGGTGCTGGATGAATCGGCGAGTCGGCCGTTTATTCAGCGGGCGCTGGAGCTGGGCATCAACTTCTTCGACACGGCGGACATGTACAGTCTGGGCCGCAGCGAGGAGGTGCTGGGGCGGGCGCTGCGGGATTTCGCGCGGCGGGATCAGGTGATCATCGCCACGAAGGTGTACAACGCGATGGGGTCCGGGCCGAATGACCGTGGCCTGTCACGCAAGCACATCATGGACGCCGTGCAGGCGAGCCTGCGGCGCCTGGGCACGGATTACATCGACCTGTACCAGATTCACCGGTTCGACGCGGACACGCCCATCGAGGAGACGATGACGGCGCTGCATGACCTCGTGCGGATGGGCATGGTGCGGTACATCGGGGCGAGCAGCATGCTGGCGTATCAGTTCGCGAAGATGCAGCACGTCGCGGACCTGCAGGGGCTGACGCGGTTCGTGAGCATGCAGAACCATTACAACCTCGTGTACCGCGAGGAGGAGCGCGAGATGCTGCCGCTGTGCCTCGAGGACGGCGTGGGCGTGATCCCGTGGAGTCCGCTGGCGCGCGGGTTCCTGGCGGGGAACCGGCGGGGCGGCGAGGCGCAGACGACGCGGGCGCGCAGTGACAAGTTCGGGGAGAGCCTGTACCGCACGCCCGGGGATTACGCGGTGCAGGCGCGCGTGCAGGAGGTGGCGGGGCGGCTGGGTGTGTCGGCGGCGCAGGTGGCGACGGCGTGGTTGCTGCAGCAGCCGGGCGTGACGGCGCCGATCATCGGGGCGAGCAAGATGCCGCACCTGGAGGACGCGGTGGCGGCGCTGGACGTGCGCTTGAGCGCGGAGGACCTCGCGGCGCTCGCGGAGCCGTACGAGCCGCACCCGATCCTGGGCATGTGAGGCGAGAGGGGCAGCCGGTGCGGGCTGCCCCTCAGCTTTTGGGGGTTCAGGTGGTGGCGGGCGGCGGCGTGGGCCGCCAGAGGGCGGCGGCGACGAGCAGGAGCAGCAGCAGTACGGCGCCGCTCAGCAGGTACGGGCCGCTGCTGCTGACGTACTGGTACAGGCTGGTGGCGACGAGCGGCCCGCCGAGTCGGCCGAGAGCGAGGGCGCTGCTGTTCAGGCCGGCAATGCGGCCCTGTTCGTCCTCGGTGACGTTCAGGCTGAGGGCGGCGCTGAGGGTGGGCCCCAGGATGGCGCTGCCGACGCCGACGAGCGCGAGGGCACCCGTGATGGTCCAGTACGTGTGCGCGGCGGGGATGAGCAGCATGCCGGCGCCCATGATGAGCAGGCCCGTGAGGATGAGCGGGCGGGGCGGGAGGCGTTTGCTGAGGGGGCGGATGGCGCCGCCCTGCACGAACGCGGCGAGGAACCCGAAGATGGCGAGCATGCCGCCGACCGTGACGGCGGTCCGCGCGGGCGTGAGGTTCAGGGTGTCCTGCACGTAGAAGCCGATGGTCTGCTCCATGCCGACGGACGCGAGGGTGTACAGGGCGCTGATGGCGAGCGCGAGGCGTACGGGGCCGCGGCGCAGCAACTCCAGGCCGCGGGTGGGGCGCGCGTCCGGCTGGCCGGGCGTGCGGGTTTCGCGGAGGGTGGTGGCGGCGAACAGGGCGGTGAGTAGGCCGAGGGCGGCGCTGGCGTACACGGGAACGGTGAGGCCGTAGCGACTGAGGAGCGCGCCGAGGCCCGGGCCGAACACGACGCCGAGGCCGAACGCCGCGCCGATGAGCCCCATGGCGGCGGCGCGGTGCTGTTTGTCGCTGAGGTCGGCCATCATGGCCTGCGCGGTGGGGAGGGTGGCGCTGGACAGGCCGCCGCCGAGCAGGCGCGCGCCGATGAGCAGCGCGAACAGGCCGGTGCCGCGCAGGGCGCCGCGCAGGCCGAGGTCGGCGATGAACGCGAACAGCGCGAAGCTGGCGGTGAAGCCGAGCAGGCCGGTCAGGAGGACGGGTTTACGGCCGGCGCGTTCGCTGCGGGCGCCCCACAAGGGGGAGCAGAGGAACTGCATGAGGCTGTAGGCGACGCTGAACAGGCCGGTTTGCGTTTCGGTGAGGCCGAGTTCGCGGCTGAGCGGGGCGATGATGGGGAACAGGATGCTCAGGCCGAGCATGGCGACGAAGATGGTCAGGAACAGCGTGAGCTGAGCGCGTCGGGTGTTGGCGGCGCGGGGTGAGGGTGTGGGGCGCGTCAAGGGGACCTCCTGGGCCTGCCGGGTGGGGGTGGACCGGGCGGGGCGGTGCCGGCGCATCGTACCACGCGGCCTGACCGATCGGTCAGGCCGCGTGCGCCGTCAGGCAGGTGGTGGGCTGCGCTTCGTTCTGGCCGCGCGCAGTGTAAGTCTGTTTCTTGTCAGGCGATGGAAGCGCTCCTATAATGCGTGCCGAGCATACAGCCCATCACCTGACTGTTCGTGCTCGGCCACAGTCAGCCTTCGTACGCCCCTGGCGTGCGCTGCTCTGACGCGCGGACATGTTGTTCTTCACTTCAAGGAGTGTTGTCATGAAAAAAGCCCTGGGTCTTTCTGTTCTTTCGCTTGCGCTGATGGGAAGCGCTTCCGCCGCGCAGATTCAAGTCTGGACGCACTTCGGCACCACGGAACTCGCGTGGCTGAAACAGCAGGCCGCGACCTTCAAGCAGAAGACCGGCAACGACGTGCAGATCGTCAGTGTCCCCTTCGACACCATGGTCGACAAGTTCATTCAGGGCGCCCCCAAAGGGCAATCCGCTGACCTAATGGTCACGCAGGCCCACGACCGCCTCGGCCAACTCGCCGCGGCCGGCGTCGTCGAGCCGATGGACAAGTACGTCGTCAGCAAGAGCGACCTCGACAAGACCGCCGTGAGCGCCATGACGTACCGCGGAAAACTCTTCGGCCTGCCCATGTTCGCCGAAGCGGTCGCCGTTGTGTACAACAAAAAGCTCGTCCCCAGCGTCCCCACCAGCTGGGACGCCTTCCTGAAGACCGCCCAGGCGAACACCGGCAACGGCAAGTTCGGCTTCCTGGTCGACCTCACGAACGCCTACATGAACTACGGCGTCATCAGCGCGTACGGCGGGTACGTCTTCAAGAACAACAGCGGCACCCTGAACACCAAGGACATCGGCCTCGCGAACGCCGGCGCCGACAAGGCCATGGGCTTCCTGAACGACCTGCGCTACAAGTACAACCTCGTGCCTGAAGGCGTGGACGGCGGCGCCGCCAAGAGCGCCTTTACCGAAGGCCGCCTCGCGATGCTCCTCACGGGTCCCTGGGACATGGGCGACATCAAGAAGGCCGGCATCGACTACGGCATCGCGACGTTCCCCACCCCTCCCGGCGCGAGCGGCAAGTGGAGCCCGTTCGTCGGCGTGCAGGGCATCATGATGAACGCCTACAGCAAGCAGAAGACCATCGCGGCGCAGTTCGCGAAGCAGCTGGTCAGCGCCGACGCGCAGATCAGCTTCAACAAGGCCGGCGGGCGTATCCCCGTGAGCCTCGCGGCGCGCACCAAGCTCAAGAAGGACCCGGTCGTGGCCGGCTTCAGCAAGAGCATCAGTGTGGGCACGCCCATGCCGAACATCCCCGAAATGGGCGCCGTGTGGCAGCCGTGGAGCAACGCGGTCGCGCAGAGCGTCAGCAAGAAGGGCGCGGACGTCGGCAAGATCAACGACGCGGCCGTCAGCGAAATCAACAAGAACATCAAGTGAGGTCACTGGACGGGCGCGCCGCCCGTCCATGCTCACGTTCTGACCGGTGGCGGACGGGGCAACCCGTTCGCCTTTATGTGTGCACGGCCTCGCTGCGCCGTGCATGACGCTGCCACCCGCTTCTCCCCTGTGCCCGGAGGTTGTGCTCAGCCATGACGCTTGCCTTGCGTTCCTCACGTCCGCCGGAGGGCGCGCGCGGTTTCCTGATCGCGCTCGTCGTCCTGATTCTGCTGCTCGGCGGCAGCGCCCTGCTCGCCTGGGCCGCCTCGAACGCCGTCGCTGGAATCGTTCCCACAGCACCGCCGTACCTGATCCTGGTGTTCCTCGCGGTCATCCTGGCGCCCGCCATGTGGCTCGTCTCCCGCGCGTTCCCCTGGATGATGAACTGGTACTACCTCGTGCCCGCCATCGTCGTCCTGATGGCCTTCACGATCGTGCCCATCATCATGACCGTGAACTTCGCGTTCACGAACTACAGCGCGCAGAACAGCGGCTACCCCGACACCAGCTACAAAACCGACATCAAGCTCAGCGCCGACCGCCGCAGCTTCACGTTCACCGCCCCGCCCAGCGGCAACGCCAGCGAAAGCGTCGCCACCAGCTTCGCGTGCGCGCAGCCCACCTGCGCCGGCGAAGCCATCGTGCTGTACGACGAAGCAGGCGACACCCCCATCACCCGCACCGTCGACCGCGTCCAGGGCCTCACCGTCACGCTCACCGCGCCGCTCGCCACGACCTTCAAACCCGTCGCCGCGACGCGCCTCAACAAGATCAGCCGCATCGGCCTGCGCAACTTCCAGGACATCTTCGCGCGCGCCAGCACCGAACTGTGGCCCGTGTTCGCCTGGACGGTCGTGTTCGCGTTCTCGACCATCATCCTGAACAGCCTGCTCGGCCTGATCCTCGGCATCCTGCTGTTCAACAAACGCCTCAAGTTCCGCAACTTCTACCGCACCCTGCTGTTCCTCCCGTGGGCCATCCCCACCGTCATCAGCGTGCAGGTGTGGGGCGGCCTGTTCAACCAGCAGTTCGGCGCCATCAACAAGATGCTCGGCCTGCTCGGCGCCACCAGCATCCCCTGGCTCACCGACCCGCTGTGGGTGAAGATCGGCGTGCTGCTCGTGAACCTCTGGTTGGGCTTCCCGTACATGATGACCGCCACCATCAGCGCCCTGTCCACCATCAGCGACGACCTGTACGAAGCGGCCGAAATTGACGGCGCCAGCCGCTGGCACCAGATCCGCTACATCACGCTGCCGCTGCTGCGCAGCAGCTTCACGCCCATCCTGCTGTCCGGGTTCGCGTTCAACTTCAACAACTTCGGCATCATCTACCTGCTCACGCTCACCGCGCCCGGCGGCGCTGGCGGCCCCACCGTCGAAGGCAGCAGCTCCACCGCCGGCGCGTCCGACATCCTCATCAGCTGGGGCTACAAGACCGCGTTCGGCGCGCAGGGCGGCAGCAACTACGCGCTCGCCAGCGCCATCGCCATGATCGTGTTCTTCCTGACCATCGCCATCAGCCTCGTGAACTTCCGCGCCGCCGGCGTCTTCCAGGAGGCCCGCAAGTGAGCGCCGTCCCCTCCCGCACCCCCAGCGACCCCGACGTCTACGTTCACCGCGAACCCAACCTCCTGCAACGCGCCGTGCCGTGGCTGATCGGCGCCGCGCTCCTCATCGGCGCGTTCTTCCTGATCCGCGCCCTCGGGCACAGCCTCGACCGCCGCGCGCCCGGCGTCGGCGTGCTGTTCATCAAGAGCGGCTGGGTCCGCGCGCTCGGCATCGTCGCCCTGATCGCCGGCGTCATGGCCCTCACCAGCCTGATCGGCCAGCGCGTCGGCCAGGCCCGCACCGGACGGCGCATCTCGTACCTCGCCGTACTCGGCGACCAGCTCACGCACCTGTTCCTGTGGCTGGTCATCATCGCGGCGCTGTACCCGCTGGTGTTCGTGGTCTTCACGTCCCTCGACCCGCGCAACACCATCACCATCTTCCCCACCGACACCGGCAACCTCCTGCAACGCGCCGGGCTGATGCCAGACCTCTCGAAACTCAACTGGAGCAACTACGCCACCCTGTTCGAGGGCTTCACCATTCCTGTGTGGCAGGTCATCGCCGCCGTCATCATCGGCGCGGCTCTCGCGGCCCTGCTGATCCTCGCGCTGCTCGGCCGCGCCGCGCCCGACAGCGCCCGGCTCGCCAGCAGCCGCGCGTGGGTGATCCGCGCGCTCGTCGCGGCCCTCGCGGTACTGGTCGTGTTCATGAGCCCCGCGCAGTTCACGGGCGGCAGCAACGAAAGCAAATTCCTGCTGTCCGTGCGGAACACCATCATCATCGCGGGCGTCACGGGCCTGATCGCGCTGCTGCTCAGCACCACCGCCGGGTACGCCATGGCGCGCCTCCGCTTCCCCGGCCGCTTCCAGACGCTACTGTTCTTCATCTTCATTCAGATGTTCCCGGTGTTCCTCGGCCTGGTCGCCATCAAGTTCATGTTGTTCACGCTCGGGCTCGACAACACCTTCACGGGACTGATCCTCGCGTACAGCGGCGGCGCCATCGCGTTCAACACCTGGATCTACAAGGGGTACGTGGAAAGCCTCCCCGAAAGCCTGGAAGAAGCGGCCATGGTGGACGGCGCGACGCGCTGGCAGGCGTTCTGGCGCGTCGTGCTGCCCCTGAGCGGCAGCATGCTGATCTTCATCTTCCTGAACCAGTTCATCGGCACGTACGCGGAGTACATCATCGCGTCGCAGGTGCTCACGGGCGTGGAGAACTGGACGGTCGGCATCATGCTCCAGAGCTTCAGCCAGGGGCAGTTCAGCACCAAATGGGGAATCTTCGCGGCTGCAGCCGTGCTGGGCGCGCTGCCCATCGTGGCGCTGTTCTATGGCTTCCAACGCTACTTCGTGGGCGGGGCCGTGGCAGGCGGCGTGAAGGAATAATCCGCAATACCCAGAGGGGCAGAGCGTGATGAGTCATCACGCTCTGCCCCTTGTGGTTATTTTTTGATATTCATCGAATAGATTTCAAGCTGGTCTTTTTTCCTTATCACCGCAGTGTTTTTGAGGAGGCTCCAAGCCATCCCATAAATGGCTGAGCGAGCCATAGCGTGCCTGTTCCTCATGCCAAACAGGCACGCTATGGCCGTGGAATTGAGCGATCCCCAGTGGCACATTGTCGAGCCCTACTTTCCTGTGCCGCCTCGTCGTAAGGACGGTCGTGGTCGACCGGGCACCCCTGTGCGGCCCATTCTGGAAGGCGTGCTGTGGATTCTGCGACGGGTGCACCCTGGAGAGATCTGCCCGAACGCTTCCCGCCTCGGTCCACCTGCCATCGCCGGTTCCAGACCTGGGTGCGTACGGGGGTCCTGGCCCGCGCGCTCGAAGCCCTGTACGAGGTGCTTTCCGATCAGGAGCGGCTGGATTTGCGCGAGTGCTTCATTGACGCCACCTTCGTGGGTGCGAAAAAGGGGGGCTCGACGTCGGCAAGACCAAACGCGGCAAAGGCACCAAAATCATGGCCATCACCGACGCTTCGGGCTTGCCGATCGCCGTACACCTGGCCAGTGCCTCGCCGCATGAAGTCACACTCGTGCACGACACCTTGGAGGCCTCGTTTGGCTTCGATCATCCCAAACGCCTGATCGGCGACCGTGCCTATGACAGTGATGGTCTGGATGCAGATCTCGCACGGCTGGGTCTTGAGATGATTGCGCCAAATCGCCGCAACCGCCGAAAAACCCAGGATGGACGCCCACCCCGACGCTCTCGGCGTCGCTGGAACGTCGAGCGGTTCTTCGCGTGGCTGCACCACTTCCGCCGGCTGGTCGTGCGCTGGGAATGGCACGCTGAAAACTTCCTCGGCATGGTGCATCTGGCGGTTATGGTCATCCTGAGCCGTGCGCTGAGCCGGCCTCGCCACCCGGGTTACTGAACCTTTACCGGCATTCAGATGACGGACACACTGAGGGTGATATTCCACAGCCGCTGGTCTTGGAGCGCAATCAGCGCGCCAGAAGGCGTTTGGTAGATCTGCGAGGTGTCTTCCTCATGCAACACGCGAAGCGGAATTCCCTGCTGCGCACACCAGGCCAGGATGTCGTCCGTGTGTATGTCGAAGTCGCCCCAGTTCACGAGGTCTGATACTTCATGGTGGAGCGAGCTCGTGAGTTCGAGACTCTCCAACAGGCCGTCTCTGACCCAAAGCACCAAGTTGCCTCGTTGGAGCTGAGCGAGGCCCTGCCTCACCCGCGCCGCCATAAAGACAACGCGGAAGCGCTCGAGGAGGTGTTCGAGGCGGTCGTCAGCTCGCAGGGGCAGCTTGGCTCGATCGAGGAGCAGCGTCGTGAGAGGCAGTGTTTTGACCCGGGGCACGTGCCCAGCATGGCGTCTGTTGAACCGGGGTGCATCGGCTTGGTGATCTATGTCAGGTCAGTCGGCGCAGCTCCGGGAAGCGGGAGCAGCCCGAAAGCTTGATGGATGCGATTGTTGGGATGACTTGTGTATGCCCAGGAGAGGCAGTCCTCAAACGTGATGCCAGGAGGTAGGGCCGACTGGCGATCAATCGTCCCTAAAAGCCTGAACTCGACATGAGCCGAAACCTGACCTGTAAGGAGCAGGAGGCACCCCAAAAGTTTTCTTGCATCCTGGAAACATTGTGATTGTCCTGAGACTTTCAAACAGATAATATGCTCCCAGCATAACTAAAAGTTTCAAGTCCGATTCATAGTTTGTCTAAACTATAATTACGCAAATCGAATTGCCCATAGTTTATCTATCAAAACTAAGCCGACCGGATCATAAATAGATACACGACACACTTAATAATAATAACCAAACCACATAATCATTTTCGGAGGTGAAGCCTGCTCTACACTTCAGCGTTGCAGCTGCATCCAGAGGTCCGGGTCGGTGAAGGCGAGCTGTGGGGTCATCAGCGCCAGGATCTTGGTGTCCTTGTCGCGGGTGTCCAGCAGGTAGAGGCCTTTGAAGGGGACGGCGCCGATCTGGTAGGCGCTCGTGTTGTGCTTGCCGATCTTGCCGAGGCTGCGCAACTGGTCCGTGCCGATGAACGTGGCGGCCCGCTCCCGAGGGTTGACCATGATGAACACTCAGGAGGTGGTGCCTTTCGCGTAGGCGTACAGCATGGCGGCGCCGCTCATGGGAAGGTCAGGGGTGTTGTCCCAGAGGCGCAGGCGCACGCCAAGGGAGATGTCCCCTTCGGTGGTGACGGGCACCTGGGCGCGAACGTAGTTCAGGAGGGCAGGGCTGAGTCACGGGCAGCGGCCAACACGGAGGTCATCAGGAGGGCCGCAAGGACGAGGAAGCGCACGAGTGCAGGGTAGCGTCTGGTGACCTCATGCGCGGCACATCTTGACATGCGGTGCGCGGGTGCGCTGGAATGGGGCGCGCACAACTCGAAGGCAACGCTTGCTGAATCATTCGGCACGACCACCAGTCCATTTGGAGGTCGTGCCGTTTTTGCTGTGCCCCTGGAGACCTATGACCGTATTGGAAACGCTTCCGGCCCGTCACGACCACGCCCCCGCCTACACGGCCCGTCTCGGCGCCGCCCGCGGCGACACGGTCACCCTCCGACTCAAAACCACCCTGCCCGTCACGCAGGTTCAACTGAAACTTCTCGAACACGGTGAGATCAGCGAATACCCCACCACCGAAATCCCCCCCCTCGACGGCGAAGGCCGCTGGTTCGCGTTCGAACTGCCTCTCATCGCCGACCGCGTCCGCTACGCCTGGTCACTCATCACCGCAGACGATCACCTGAACCTCACCATGTCCGGCCTGCACCACACGCGCCGCGCGTACCGCGACTGGTTCGTGTACCTGAGCGGCTACGCGGCGCCCACCTGGACGTGGTCGAGCGTCTTCTACCAGATCTTCCCGGACCGCTTCCGCAACGGCGACCCGAGCGTCAGCGTCCGAAATGGCGAATACGAGTACGCCGGCGCGCCCGTCTACCAGGAAGTCTGGACCCAACCCATCACCCGCGAAGGCGACATTCACGCGCACTACGGCGGGGACCTCCCGGGCGTCCGCGCCGCACTCCCCTACCTCACGGACCTCGGCGTAAACGCGCTGTGGCTCACGCCGATCTTCGTGTCGCCCAGCAACCACCGCTACGACATCAGCGACTACCGCCGCGTGGACCCGCACCTCGGCGGGGACGCCGCATTCGACGAACTGCTGCACGACGCGCACGCGCAGGGCGTGCGCGTCGTGCTGGACGGCGTGTTCAATCACGTCGGCAGCGAGAACGACCTGTTCCGCAAGGCCTTCGCGGACGTGCACGCGGCCGAGCGTGCACTGTTCACGTGGCGCCCGAACCATCCCGTGCCGTACCACGCGTTCTTCGACGTGCCCACCCTCCCAAAACTCGACTACGCGAGCGAAGCCGCCGCGCGGGAATTCCTGGACGGCCCGGACAGCGTCGTGCGCACGTGGCTGAGGCGCGGCATCGACGGGTGGCGCCTGGACGTCGCGCAGATGCTCGGCGCGGGCGGCACCGACGAAGGGAACCTCGAACTGCACCGCCGCCTGAAGCGGGCCGCGCGCGAGGAACGCGCGGACGCCTACGTGTTCGGCGAGCGTTTCTTCGACGCCGAGGAAGCGCTGCGTGGCGACGGCGAGGACGCCGCCATGAACTACCACGGGTTCGGGCTGCCCGTGATGCAGTGGCTGAGCGGACGCAGCCTGAAGTTCCTGCCGAGCCGCATGGACGGCCATGAGCTCGTGGAGATCCTGTGGGACGCGTACCACGTCCTCCCGCCGGAAGTGGCGCTCAACCAGTTCAATCTGCTCGACAGCCACGACACGCCACGCGCGCTGTACCGCCTGGGCGGCAGCACCGTGAAGCTCCGCGCGGCGCTGACACTCCTGATGGGGTACGCGGGCGTGCCGTGCATGTACTACGGCACCGAAGTGGGCCTCAGCCAGTCGTGCGAGGGCGCGATGCCGTGGTGCCGCGAGCCGATGCCGTGGGACGAGTCGCAGTGGGATACGGCGCTGCGCGCAGACGTGCAGGCCCTCGTACGGATACGCCGCGACACGCCCGCCCTCCAGCGCGGCGCGCTGCGTTTCCTGCACGTGGAATCGGACGCGGTCGCGTTCACGCGGACCCTCACGCACGCCGATGGGCGCGCGGAGCGCGCGGTGGTCATCGCGTCCAGGCTGGAGGCGCACACCCTCACGCTCAGACTGCCGGACGGCGCATGGTGCGACGCGCGGAGCGGCGAGGTCCTGCACGGCATCGTGGCGCTTGAAGCGGCCGGCGGCCGACTCCTCATTCAGAGCTGAGGGCGCCGCTCCTCCCCGGGCGTGGCCGCCCGGCCTGCACGGCGCGCAGCCACGCGTCCGCTTCGCGGGGATGCCGGAGGCGCACCACGCGCAGGTGCGCGTACCGCGCCAGCAGCGCGGGCGTCTCCTGGCGCCGCCGCGCGTGCGTGCGGAAGAACCACGCGAGAATGCCGTTCCGGGAAACGAGGTTCATGCCGAGCCGCTCGCGGTTCCCGTTCCACAGCTCCTCGCGGGTCAGGCCACGCCACAGGGTGCGGCGCAGCAGGCGCCAGAACACCACCGGGCCGGGGTAGTCCAGCCATACGAGCGTGTCCGCACGCGGCCAGCCCAGGTCTCGCGCCTTGCCGTAGTTGCCGTCCATCACCCACGCGGGCTGCGCCGTGAATGCGTCCACGCGCGCGCGGAAGCGTTCCAGCGGCGCTTCTTGCCAGTCCGGCTCGTGGTTCCAGGCGTCCTGTTCCGCGTGCGGGACGTTCAGGGCGCCCGCGAGGGCGCTGGCGAGAGTGGTTTTGCCGCTGCCGGTCGTGCCGATCACCACGATTTTGCGCATAGGCCCACCAGCGTGCCGAATATGCGGGCGCGGTGTCATCGGCCAGGCAGCCTAGGTGGGTGGGGCGCGGGGCGTGCGGACATGATTGGTTTACGTTCGGGCGTGCACAGCGGGTCGCTGCCGCACCTGTAAGCGCTGGGGGTGTGGAGGTCGAGGGGCGGCCCGACATGCCCGCTGGAGGCCGTGATGCTCAGGGCGTGCTGGGGTCCGAGGCCGTCGAGGTGACTGTTGCGGACATGATTGTGGGCCTGGCTTTCCGGGACGCGCAGGGGGCCTCTTTCCCACTGGGGCTGTTCCGTGACGCTGCCGGCCCGCGCTTCCAGCCGGCGATGTATACTATGCAGCTCTGCATGTATAGAGTGGCATCAGGCATCCGTGCCTGACCATCGAGCCCCGTCGGTGCGGTAGAACAGCGTGTGGAGAACTACACGGTCGGGGTGATCAGCGACACGCACGGGTTGCTGCGCCCGGAGGTGGAGGCGTTCCTTGCGGGCGTCGACTTGATTCTGCACGCAGGCGATGTGGGCCGCGCGGATCTCCTGACGCGCCTGAACGCTCTTGCGCCGACGTTGGCTGTGCGTGGGAACGTGGACCGCAGTGAGGGGGTGCGGACGCTGCCGCTCACCGTCGCCCACGAACTGCCGGGGGGCGTGTGGATATACATGCTGCATGACCTCAACGACCTGGACCTGGTGCCGGAAGTGGCGGGGTTTCGGGTGGTCGTGAGTGGGCATTCGCATGTGCCGCGTGCGGTGTGGCGCGGCGAGGTCCTGTTCCTGAACCCGGGGTCCTGTGGGCCTCGCCGGTTCCGGTTGCCGGTGGCGGCGGCACGTCTCCGGGTAGGGGATGACGGACTTCATGTTGAAGAACACACATTTGACCTTTAAACTCGTCGTGTCATCATGAAATTCTTTATTTTCGCCTCACTTCTGCGCCGCGTGGGCGCTGTGGAGCGCACATGCTGACGGGCCGCGCGCCAGCGCTATCCCCCGACGAACGAAACCACCAGTCCCGTGTGGCGGGCCTCGCCCTGCAGATCGGCGTGGCGTTGGGCCTGAACGAGTGGGACCTGGGGGTGGTCGAGGCGGGCGCGCGCCTGCACGACACCGGTAAGGGCGCCATCCCGCGCGCGATTCGGGAGAAGCCCGGCCCGCTCACGCCCGACGAGTGGACGACCATGCGGGAGCACCCGCAGCTGGGCGCGCATCTGCTGTTCGAGGCGGGCGCTCACCCGGAGGAAGTGGACATCGTCCTGCATCACCATGAACGCTGGGACGGCGAGGGGTACCCGCATGGGCTTTGCGGTGAGGCGATTCCTCTCGGCGCGCGCGTCGTGGCGGTCGCTGATACGTTCGATGCGCTTACGAGTGCGCGCGCGTACCGCGCGGCGAGCCCGCCAGCGCACGCGGCGCGGGTGATCCGCGCGGAGCGTGGGCGGCAGTTCGATCCGCGTGTCGCGGACGCCTTCCTGAATCTCGTGCTGCCCACGCTCGACCCGGCCTGACGGCGAGCCCTCACAGGGCGCAGATGCCCTGGCGGTGGCGGGTCAGGGGCCCGGACGCACGTCCGGGCCCCCTGAGGGCGTAGCGTCCGCTGCTCAGGTGTTGACGCTCAGGTGTTCGCGCTCCACGAACACGCCGGGCAGGACGGGAATGATGCCCCGCAGCCGTTCGGGAACGTCGTGCAGGGTGAGGGGTTGTGTGGGCGCGGCCACGCGGCGGTACGTGCCGTCCTCGTTCGCGTCGTACACGTACAGGCCGCGGCGCTGCGCGTCGGCGAGCATCGCGTCGAAGGTGCCCTCCGGGATGCTCAGGTCCTCGCGAACGGGCATCTCGTCGAGCAGGAGGTGCAGCTCGAACAGCAGTTCCTCGCTGCTCAGCGCGGCGTCCGGCACGCCGCCGTACCCGCCGGTCTGCATCTGCGCGAGGTGGCCGCGCGCGTCGGCGGCCACCCAGTCGAACTCCATGCCGGGCAGTTCGGCGCGGTCGACGGGCGTCAAGGTTGCGCCTCGAACGCGGCGTTCACGACGTCGCGCGCTTCCCGCATGACCTGCGCGAGGTGCTCGGGCCCTTTGAAGCTCTCCGCGTAGATTTTGTACACGTCCTCGGTGCCGCTGGGACGCGCGGCGAACCAGGCGTCCTGCGTGGTGACCTTGAGGCCGCCGATGCGTTCGCCGTTGCCGGGCGCGTTCGTGAGGCGCGCGGTGATGGGGTCGCCAGCAAGGGTCTGCGCGGTGACCTGCTCGGGGCTGAGGTTCGACAGGATCTTCTTCTGCGCGGTCGTGGCGGGCGCGTCCTGGCGGTCGTACGCGGTAACGCCGTACGTTTCGCTGAGTGCGGCGTACCGCTCGCTGGGGGACTGGCCGGTCACGGCTTTGATCTCGGCGGCGAGCAGGCCGAGGATGACGCCGTCCTTGTCGGTGCTCCAGGGACGACCGTCGCGGCGCAGGAAGCTCGCGCCGGCGCTCTCCTCGCCGCCGAAGCCGAGCGTGCCGCTCAGCAGGCCGTCCACGAAGTACTTGAAGCCCACGGGCACCTCCACGAGTGGGCGGCCGACGCCGGCCGCGACGCGGTCGATGAGGCTGCTGCTCACGAGGGTCTTGCCGACGCCAGCACTCGCGGGCCACTGCGGGCGGTGCTGGAAGAGGTAGTCGACGCACACGGCGAGGTAATGGTTGGGGTTCAGGAGGCCGTCGGGCGTGACGATGCCGTGCCGGTCCGCGTCCGGGTCGTTGCCGATAGCGACGTCGAAGTCGCCTTTGAGGGCGAGCAGGCTCGCCATGGCGTACGGGCTGCTGCAGTCCATGCGGATCTTGCCGTCCTTGTCGACGGTCATGAACGCGAACGCCGGGTCGACGCGGTCGTTCACGACGGTGATGTCGAGACCGTGCGTGTCGCGGATGGCGGTCCACACCTCGAGGCTGCTGCCGCCCAGGGGGTCCACGCCGATGCGGACGCGGGCGCGTTTGATCGCGTCGAGGTCGATGACGTCCGGGAGTTCCTGCACGTACGGCGTGATGAAGTCGAACACCTCCGTGCGGGCGAGGGCGTCCTCGTAGCTGACGGCGCGGACGCTGCGCAGGCCGGTGGCGAGCAGGTCGTTCGCGCGCGCCTGGATGACGCGGGTGACGTCGGTGTCGGCGGGGCCGCCGCTGGGCGGGTTGTACTTGAAGCCGCCGTCGCCGGGGGGGTTGTGGCTGGGCGTGATGACAATGCCGTCGGCCTGCTCGCCGTTGGCGCTCGCGCGGTTGAAGTTCAGGATGGCGTGGCTGACGAGCGGCGTGGGCGTGTAGTGGCCGGGTTGCGCGCGGACGCGCACGCCGTTCGCGACGAGGACGCGCAGCGCCGTGATGAACGCGCTCTCGCTGAGGGCGTGCGTGTCAACGCCGATGTACAGCGGGCCGGTGATGCCGGCGTCCTCGCGGTACTCGCACACGGCCTGCGTGATCGCGAGGATGTGCTGCTCGTTGAAGGTGCCGTTGAGGCTGGTGCCGCGGTGGCCGCTGGTGCCGAAGCTCACGGCCTGCGCGGGGTCGCGTGAGTCGGGCTGCGTGACGTAGTAGTGCGCCACGAGGCGCGGGATGTTCGTCAGGAGGGATTGTGGGGCGACGTGCCCGGCGAGGGGATGCACACTCATGCGCACCAGCGTACCTTCCGCGCTGCCCGCTGGGACGCATCGCGCAACCAAAAATGAAGGTTCCGTGGAGGACGTTTGCCGCCGGTCGCCCTTGCTACGCTGAGGAGGTGAAGGAGTTTTTCAATGACTGGTGGCGGCTGCTGAAGCTGATCGTGCTGTCGCTGGCGGTGCCGGTCGTTCTGTACCTGCTGCTGCTCTGGGTCGGCATCCTGAAGTAACGGCCGTGTGCCGGAGCGCGTGCCTGGCGGCTCTGCCCGCCGGGCAGTGGGGGCGTGCGGGTCTCGAAGGCCTGCGTGACGTCGACGCTGAAGACGCCGTTGGCGCTGAGGGCCCCTGCGGACGTGGTGCCGGGGGCGTGGCCACCTCGAACATCGTCCGCGCCTGCGTGTCTCTTGGTTGCGTTCCGTACTCGAAATCAACCTGGGTCTGCCGCGTGCGCGCATCGAAGCGGCTGAAGGCGTTCGTGGCGGGGAGGCTGCACGCCGTTCCGAGGCCAACCTCTCACACCGCGGCGGACCTTCCCGGTGGGCAAGTCGTACAGCTCCAGCCGGCCGTACCGCTCGGCGTCCACGCGCTGCGCTTCGCCGGGCGGGAACGCGAAACGCGTGGGGTTCCCCTGCCCAGCGAGGCGGCGCACACTGCAGGGCGGCAGGGTCGCCCGCGCCTGATTGATGGCGAGGACGGCCTGACGGCGGGCTTCGGCGAGGTTCGCCGTGCGCGGTACGGCCGCCCGCGCCCGCGAGGGTCCCGCCCAGCAGGGCGCCGGTGGCCAGGGTCAGGCGGAGGTGATGGGTTCAGCGTAGAGGTGACCTCTGAGTGTCCGCACGTGCGCTGCGCCGAGGCCGCCCATAGGCCCGGGCGGCCCGGCGGCCTTATGGTAAGCCGTGCTCGCGTTGATGGTGTTTCTGGGAACGGTGGCGTTCGTGATCTGGCAGCCGGGTCGGGTGACGCCGGCGGTGGCGGCGACGGTGGGGGCGGTGCTGGCACTGGTGCTGGGGGTGGTGCCCGTGCAGGACGTGCTGACGGTGTGGAACGCCACGTGGAACGCGACGTTGACGCTGGTGGGGTTGATTCTGGTGAGCCTGCTGCTGGATGAGGCGGGGTTCTTCCGGTGGCTGGCGCTGCACGTGGCCCGTTGGGGTGGGGGGCGCGGGGCGCGGCTGTTCGTGCTGCTGATCCTGTTCAGCGCGGTCGTGACGGCGCTGTACGCGAATGACGGTGGCGTGCTGATTCTCACGCCGATTGTGCTGGAGCTGGCGCGGGCGTTGCGGCTGGAGCGCGCGGCGACGGTGGCGTTCGCGCTGGCGGTGGGGTTCGTGGTGGATGTGAGCAGCCTGCCGCTGACGGTGTCGAACCTCGTGAACATCGTCGTGGCGGACGCGTTCGGGATCGGGTTCGCGCCGTACGCGCGCGTGATGCTGCCGGTGAACGTCGCGACGGTCGCGGCGACGCTGCTGGCGTTGTGGTGGTTGTACGCGCGGGTGGTGCCGCGCCGGTACGACGTGCAGGCCCTGCCGCTCCCCGCGTCGGCGCTGCGCTCAAGGGGGACGGCGAGGCTGGGGGCGGCGCTGCTGCCGGTGCTGCTGGTGGGGTATTTCCTCGCGGAGCCGCTGCACGTGCCACTGTGCGTGGTGACGTTGAGCGCGGCGGGGGCGTTGTGGGTGGCGGCGGGGCGGTCGCGGGCGTTGTCGTCGCGGGCGGTGGTGCGCTCCGCGCCGTGGGACGTGGTGGTGTTCTCGCTGGGGATGTACCTGGTGGTGTATGGGCTGCGGGAGGCGCACTTCACGGCGTTGTTCTCGCGGTGGGTGGAGTGGGGGGCGGCGCACGGGACGGGGGCGCTGGTGTTCGGGGTGGGTGGCGCGGTGGCGGTGTTGTCGGCGTTCATGAACAACCTGCCGGCGGTGTTGTTCGGGGTGCTGGGCATTCAGGGGGCGCATGTGCCGGAGGCGGCGCGGTCGTTGGCGGCGTTCGCGGCGGTGGTGGGGGCGGACGTCGGGCCGAAGCTCACGCCGGTGGGGAGCCTGGCGACGCTGTTGTGGTTGCATGTGCTGGCGCGGCGGGACGTGCGGGTGTCGTGGGCGGAGTACTTCCGGGTGGGGTTGGTGCTGACGCCGCCGGTGCTGCTGGTGGCGCTCAGGGCGCTGGCGTGGGGGCACGCTTGAGGGAACCTTGAGGTGCGATCCCTGGAACCGCTCCCGGCCTGAGTGTCACTCGGACGTTTTTGAGCGTGCGTGTTAGCTTGCGCGCATGACCGTCAAAGGGCAAGTGAAGAACGTGAAGGACAGCGGCCTGGAGCGCGCACTGGTGCTGGAGATCGCGCGCGTCACCGAGGCGGCGGCGCTCGCCGCGAGCAAATGGGTCGGCAAGGGCGACAAGATCGAAGTGGACCGCGCGGGCACCGAGGCGATGCGCAACGTCCTGAACGAGCTGAACATCCGCGGGCGCGTCGTGATCGGCGAGGGCGAGATGGACGAGGCGCCGATGCTGTATATCGGCGAGAAGCTCGGCAGCGGCCAGGGCGGCTTGCCGGTGGACATCGCCGTGGACCCGGTGGAGGGCACGACCGTCACGGCGCGCGGCCTGCCGAACGGCGTGGCGGTCATTGCGATCAGTGAGGAGAGCGGCCTCGTGCACGCGCCGGACATGTACATGGACAAGCTGGTGGTGCCGCCGCCTGCCGCCGGGAAGGTGAACCTCGACTGGCCGATGGAGGCGAATCTGCACGCGATCGCGACCAGTCTGGACCGCGACGTGGAGGACCTGATGGTGGTCATCCTGGACCGCGAGCGGCACGCGGACCTGATTCGCCGGGTGCGGGGCGCGGGCGCGCGCGTGAAGCTGATCGGGGACGGCGACGTGATCGCGTCGCTGGCGGTGGCGGTGCGCGGTACGGGCGTGCACGCGCTGATGGGCTGGGGTGGCGCGCCGGAAGGCGTGCTGACGGCGGCGGCCATGAAGTGCCTGGGCGGTGAGATTCAGGGCCGGTTCATTCCGGAGGACGACGCGCAGCGGGAGCGGATGATCGGCATGGGCGTGGACCCGAACCGCATCTACAAAACCGAGGATCTGGCGCCGGGGCATCAGCTGGTGTTCGCGGCGACGGGCATCACGGACGGGGACCTCCTGCACGGCGTTCGCCCGTTCGGCGGTGGGGCGCGCACGCACAGCATCGTGATGGGCCACGCGACGCGGGTGGTGCGCTTCATGGACAGCATCCACCTGGAGGACGACGGCGCGCGCGTGACGGTGCGCGTGTAAGGACGCCGTGTGGAACGTGGCGGGGCCCCTCAGGGAACGGAGGGGCCCCGCTCGTGCGTGGCTGGAGGTTCAGGCGCCGAGTTCGTCGGCCACGCGCGTGAGTTGCGTGGGGGCGTCTTCGTGGACGGCGCCGCCGTGGTACGTGAGGATGGTGCGCGCGGGCAGCCCGGCGAGTTTGCGGACGCTGCGGGCCGCTTCGGGCAGGTCGGGCGTGGCGCGCGGCAGGGGTCCGCGCAGCTGTCCCTGGTCGCTGGTGAGCGCGTCGCCGGTGATCAGGACGCCGTCCGCTTCAACGAACAGGCTGAGGTGCCCGGTGGTGTGGCCGGGCGTGGCGACGACGCGAATGCCGCCGGCGAGGTCGAGGTGTTCGCCGTCGTGCAGGGCGCGCGTGACGGTCGCGCGCGGCGGGTTGGCGAACACGGCGCGCAGGCGCTCGGCCTGCTCGGGCGGCATGCTGGCGAGCATTTCGGGGGTGGGTTGCTTCTGACCGGGGCGTTCGCCCTGCACGTACGGCACCTCGTCGGCCAGTGCGAGAACGTCGGCGCCGCTGGCGGCCAGGACGGCGGGGAGCGCGCCGATATGGTCGAGGTCATGGTGCGTGACGATCACGCGGCGGACGTCCGCCCAGGTGAGCCCGAGGGCGGTGAGGGCGTCCTGCAGGGCCCCCTCGCTGCCGGGCAGCCCGGCGTCGACGAGGGTGGCGCCGTGCGTGTCGTCGAGGATCAGGGCGGGGTGGATCAGGCTGGGGGCGCCCATGAGCTGAGCGGCGATCGGCAGGGCGTACACGTGGGCACTGAGGGGTTGGGGGGCGGGCATGGCTGAACGTACCACTCTTCTGGGGGGCCTGGGGGTGGGTTCAGCGGGGGTTGCGGGGGTCGGCCTGGCCCAGCAGGCGCGTCTTGAGCGTCGCGAGGACGTTCAGGGTGAGCAGGAACAGCAGGGTGGTGGCGCCGGCGAGGACGTAGTGGGTGAGGCCGCAGGTGGCGCCGATGGCGGCGGTGGCGAGGAGGCTGGCGGCGGTGGTGAGGCCGTGGGTGCTGCCGCGCGCGGAAAAGATGGCGCCGGCGCCGAGGAAGCTGACGCCGCTGACGACGGCGCCGAGGACGCCGATGACGTCGAAGCGGACGTTGTGGGCGTCGTTGGCGTAGCGGGTGATCAGGGTTTCGCCGAGGACGACGAACAGGGCGGCGCTCATGCCGACGAGCAGGTGGGTGCGCAGGCCGGCGGGCATGTTCTTGGTTTCGCGTTCCCAGCCGATCAGGGCGCTGAGGGCGCCGGCGACGAGGAGGCGCACGAGGAGCAGGAGGTCCTGGAGCGGGTCGGCCATGACCTGAGCATGACAGAGGGGAATGGGTGACGGATTTGCGGGTGCTGTGGGGGTGCGGGTGTGCTGCAATGCAGACAAGAAGCACGCTTCTCTAGGATCAATAAACTTGACATAAGTACACTCAAGTTTCAAAATGGAGGTACTGATAAGTCCACCCTGAACCCTCAGGGCCTACCCCAACCACCACGGAGGAACCCCCTCAATGAACCCTGAACACCTCACCGAAGCCGCCGTCCAGGCCATCGCCCAGGCGCAACAAGACGCTCTCGGGCGCGGCCATCAGACGCTCACCCCCACCCACGTCCTGCTCGCCACGCTCGACGCCGACAGCCCCGCCGCGCGCGCCGTCACCCTCGCCGGCGGCGACCTCAAGGCCGCCCGCAGCGCCCTCGAAGCGGACCTCGCCAAACTCCCCCGCGTTCAGGGTGGCGGCGACCAGATCTACGGCGACGGCGCCCTCGGCCGCGCCTTTGGCCGCGCCGAAGCCCTCGCCCGCGAATTCGGCGACAGCTTCACCGCCGTCGACGTCCTCATGCTCGCCCTGCGCGAACAGATCCACAGCGCCGCACTCCCCAACGCCGACGCCCTGCGCGCCGCCATCCAACAACAACGCAAAGGAAAAACCGTGACCAGCAAAACCGCTGAACAACAATTCGAGGCGCTCGAAAAGTACGGCCTCGACCTCACCGCCCGCGCCGCCGAAGGTAAACTCGACCCGGTCATCGGCCGCGACGAGGAAATCCGCCGCACCATGCAGATCCTCCTGCGCCGCAGCAAAAACAACCCCGTCCTGATCGGCGAACCCGGCGTCGGCAAAACCGCCGTCGCCGAAGGCCTCGCGCAGCGCATCGTCAAAGGCGACGTCCCGGAAGGCCTCAAAGGCAAACGCATCGTCAGCCTCCAGATGGGCAGCCTCCTCGCCGGCGCCAAGTACCGCGGCGAATTCGAGGAACGCCTCAAAGGCGTCATTCAGGAAGTCACCGACAGCGCCGGCGAAGTCATCCTGTTCATCGACGAGATCCACACCATCGTCGGCGCCGGCAAAGCCGAAGGCGCCGTCGACGCCGGCAACATGCTCAAACCCGCCCTCGCACGCGGCGAACTGCACCTGATCGGCGCCACTACCCTCAACGAATACCGCGAAATCGAAAAGGACGCCGCCCTTGAGCGCCGCTTCCAACCCGTCTTCGTCGAGGAACCCAGCGTCGAGGACACCATCAGCATCCTGCGCGGCATCAAGGAACGCTACCAGGTGCACCACAACGTCGAAATCACCGACCCGGCCCTGGTCGCCGCCGCGACTCTCAGCCACCGCTACATCAGCGACCGCCAGCTGCCCGACAAGGCCATCGACCTGATCGACGAAAGCGCCGCGCGCCTCCGCATGGCCCTCGAAAGCAGCCCCGAGCGCATTGACGCGCTCGAACGCCGCAAACTCCAGCTGGAAATCGAACGCGAAGCCCTCAAACGCGAAAAAGACCAGGACAGCCAGAACCGCCTGCTCGACCTCGAGGATCAGCTGCGCACCCTCACCGACGAACTCGGCAGCATTCGCGCCCGCTGGGAAGCCGAACGCGCCGAAGTGCAGGCTCTGCGCGAGAAACGCGAACAGCTCGACCAGGTCCGCACCGACATCGAAAAAGCCAAACGCGACTACGACCTCGGCCGCGCCGCGCAACTCGAGTACGGCACCCTCCCGCAACTCGAACGGGAAGTGCAGGACCTCGAACGCAAAATGAAAGACGCCGAGTTCGCGCACATGGAAGTCACCGAAGAGGACATCGCCTCCGTCGTGAGCCGCTGGACCGGCATTCCCGTGAACCGCCTCATGGAAGGCGAACGCGAGAAGCTCCTGCGCCTCGAAGAGGAACTGCACGAACGCGTCATCGGGCAGGACCGCGCCATCGTCAGCGTCAGCGACGCCATCCGCCGCGCCCGCGCCGGCCTGAACGACCCGAACCGCCCGCTCGGCAGCTTCATGTTCCTCGGCCCCACCGGCGTCGGCAAAACCGAGCTCGCCAAAGCCCTCGCGGAATTCCTGTTCGACTCCTCGGACGCCATGGTGCGCCTCGACATGAGCGAGTACATGGAGAAACACACCGTCGCCCGCCTGATCGGCGCCCCTCCCGGCTACGTCGGCTACGAAGAAGGCGGTCAGCTCACCGAGGCCGTACGCCGCCGCCCGTACAGCGTCATCCTGCTCGACGAAGTCGAGAAGGCCCACCCGGACGTCTTCAACGTCCTGCTGCAGGTCCTCGACGACGGCCGCCTCACGGACGGCCAGGGCCGCACCGTGGACTTCCGCAACACGCTCGTCATCATGACCAGCAACATCGGCTCCCCGCTCATCCTCGAAGCGCAGGCGCGCGGCGAAGACCCCGACGCCATCCGCGACGCCGTCATGGGCGCCCTGCAGGGGAACTTCCGCCCGGAATTCCTGAACCGCATCGACGACATCATCGTCTTCGATGCACTCACCAACGCCGACATCCACCGCATCGTGGACATCCAGATGCGCGGCCTGGTCAAACGCCTCGCGGAACGCCGCATCACCGTGCACCTCACGGACACCGCCAAGGACCACCTCGCGCGCGTCGGGTACGACCCGAACTTCGGCGCGCGCCCCCTCAAGCGCGCCATCGCCCGCGAAGTGGAAACGCCGCTCGCCCGCGAGATCCTGTCCGGCCGCGTCGCGGACGGCAGCAGCCTCACGGTTGACTATCTCGACGGCCGCATCCACTTCGACAGCGCCCCCCTCAACTGAGCGCAGCAGAAACGAGCGTCCCCTCCGTGTGTGGGGGACGCTCGTTTCTGCTGAAGCGGCCCAGTTATGCAGGGCAGACTCCGAGGAAGATGAGACCGTTCGCTGTTCTGACCACGTTGGTGACGTGGCTTGCGTCCGCATCCGCCCAGAGCACCCCGCCGGCACCCTACGTCCAGCCTGAAACGCTGCTGACGCTGTCCGACGCGCCAGCGCAGCAGCAGAGTGGTGCGCTGATCTACGAAAACGCCCCGGACACGGCCATTCACACGGAACGGACCACCCAGGGCGAAACGGCCCGTTGCGAGCGGTTCCGTGTCCCCCACGACCCGGTCGACGGGAACCCGGAGTTTCTGGCAGTGCTGTATGCCAGCGAGACGCTGGCCGTCACATCATCGGTGTCTACGCAGATGACGCGCACCTGCGTCATCGTCAACCCACGCGCGCAGGCCAGCACGACGAAACTCAGCGGCGTGTACATGCAGAATTTCCGGGACTTGAAGGGTTCATTACGTGGTGAGCAGGCGCCAGAAACTGCCGGGACGTGCACGCTCCAGCGTGCGCGCTAGGCGCGACAACGGGTGCCGGTGGGGTCGCCCCCGCACGAATCCGGGCTTGCCCTTTCGTCCGGTGGTGGCGGTCTTGTTTGCGGGCGTCCTCTCTCGCCCGGTTGCCAGAGACGGAGCCCACCTGCTCTCAGGTGGGCTCCGTCTCTGGCGTCTGTGATTCAGGTTCAGGGGAGGGCTTTGGCGTTGTTGACGGCTTTGTACGCGTCGATGAGGCCGGCGCCGCAGCCGACGGAGCAGGCGGTGCTGCTCAGGGCGGTGCTGCTGTTCTTGAGGGTGGTGAGCACCTGCGCGGGCGTGATGGTGGGTTTCACGGCGTACATCAGGCTGACGAGGCCGGCGACGTGTGGGGTGGCCATGCTGGTGCCCTGGTAGAAGCTGTAGGTGTACGCGCCGGTGTCGTCCTTGAGGGTGCTGAGGACGCCGTCGACGTAGCCGTCGCCGTTGCGGTCGACGCTGGTGTCGCCGCCGGGCGCGGCGACGTCGACGTAGCTGCCGTAGTTGCTGTACGGTGCGCGGTAGTTGCGGTAGTCGGTGGCGGCGACGGTGATGGTGTTGTTGCAGGATGCGGGGCTGTAGTGGCTGGCGTTGTCGTTGCTGTTGCCGGCGGCGACGACGACGCTGGTGCCGCGGGCGACGGCGTCGTTGATGGCGGCCTGTTCGGCGGGGTCGGCGCTGGCGCAGGTTTTGCCGGCGCCGAGGTCACCGCCGAGGCTCATGTTGATGACTTTGGCGGGGTAGGCGTTGGTGGGGGCGCCGCTGACGGTGATGCCGGCGGCCCAGCGGATGCTGTCGACGATGTCGGCGGTGCTGCCGCCGCAGCGGCCGAGGACACGCACGGGGAGGATGCGGGCGTTCCAGTTGACGCCGGCGACGCCGGTGGTGTTGTTGGTGTTGGCGCCGATGGTGCCGGCGACGTGGGTGCCGTGGAAGCTGCTGCCCTGGGCGCTGGGCGGGACGGGTTGGCCGTTGGCGTCGGTGCCGCAGGCGCCGGCGGCGGTGGCATCGCCGGGGTCAGTGGCGTCGCTGTCGCGCCCGTTGCCGTCTTTGGCCATGAAGGTGTCGCTGATGAAGTCGTAGCCGCCGACGAAGCGTCCGCTGAGGTCGGGGTGGGCGGTTTTGCCGGTGTCGATGACGGCGACGACGGGGCTGCCGCTGCCGGTGGTGACGTCCCAGGCGGCGGGGAGGTTCATGCGGCCGTAGTGCCACTGGTAGGGGTAGTACTGGTCGTTCGGGGTGCGCTGGGCGCTGTAGAGGTAGTTGGGTTGGACGTATTCGGTGGCGCTGCTGGCGTTGGCGCGCAGGGTGTCGATGCGGGCGATGGTGAGGGCGGTGGCCTGGGCGCTGACGCTTTGGGCGCTCAGGGCGGTGTCGGCGAACTGGGCGAGGATTTCGCCGCCGCTGAGGGTGCGCAGGGCCTGGAGGTGCATGCCGCCGAGGGTGCCGAGGGCCTGGGGGCTGACGCCGTCGCGGAGTTTGACGATGACCTGGCCGGGGACGACGCGGACGCCGGTGGTGTCGGTGCGGGTGGTGGTGGTGAGGGGGGCGTTGCTGGCGTTGGGGGTCTGCGTGGTGGTGCTGCAGGCGGCGAGGCTGAGGGCGAGGGCGAGGGGCATCCAGAGGTTGCGCATGGGGTCCTTTCGGGAATGCTGGAGGGGCCGCGCCCTGGGGTGCGGTGGGGTGAACGTGGCGGTTGACCGTGGGTGCGGTCAGGGGGTTCGTTCCAGATTCCGGGTTGGTGGTCAAACCTTAAGAGACGTGAGAATTCACACGCTGTGAAGTTTTTTACACTCGCGTAATCAGTCGTCTAGGGCGCATGTGTGGAAGGTCACGTCCGTGATGCGCCATGAGGACGGTCATCACCGGGCCTTGACCTGCGTGTTACACTTCGCCTGAAGTTCACCTGCTGCTCACCCACTCCCGGAGGCTCGATGACGCGCCCGCTCCTGCTCACGCTGGCTCTTGCCCTGCTCACGCCCGCCCTCGCCGACGCCTACACCGTCCAGGCGGGCGACACCGCGTACAGCGTCGCGCGGCGCGCCGGCCTGAGCGTCGACCAGCTGCTCACCCTCAATGCCCTGACCAGCCCGAACCTGCGGGCAGGACAGGTCCTGAACCTCACCCTCAGCGCGCCCAGCCCCAGCAGCGTGACGTACACCGTCGCGCCCGGCGACACGGCGTACAACATTGCCCGCCGCGCGAACCTCAGCGTGGACGCGCTGCTGAGCCTCAACAACCTGAGCAGCGCGGACCTGCGCCTCGGGCAGGTGCTCACGCTGCCGGTCGCCATTGCGCCGCTCACACCCTCGTCTGCCCCGGCGCCCCTGCGGGCCGCCGCGCCCACCCTCCCCCCCGTGAGTGCCCTGAGCGTCACGGCGCTGCCGACCGGGGACATCGGCGCGGACCTGCGGGCGCTCGGCACGCCCTGGCTGGGCGCGCCGTACGTGTGGGGCGGCGCCAGCACCACCGGGGTGGACTGCAGTGGGCTGACCATGGAGCTGTACGCGCAGCTCGGCGTCAAGCTGCCGCACCAGAGCGCGCAGCAGTTCACGCTCGGCGACAGCGTGGACCGCGACACCCTCGAACCGGGCGACCTGGTGTTCTTCGACACGGAGGGCGGCGGGCACGTCACGCACGTCGGCATCTACCTCGGTGACGACGAATTCATCAACGCGAACTCCTACCTGGGCCGCGTCAGCATCGACAAGCTCAGCAGCACGTACTTCGCCACGCGCTACCTCGGCGCGCGCCGCCTCACGCCGCCCCTGACCGCCCGGCGCGGCCTGTAACGCACCCGCTCAGCTGAGCAGCGGCTCCTCCGTGAGTTCCGGAAGGCGGTACGCGCGGACGTCCTCGCGCTGCACGTCCACGATCAGGTACGGCACGCCGTACGCCGCGAGCTGCACGTCCGTGCGGCTCGGCACGGCCGGACCGCGCGGGTGGCTGTGATAGATGCCGACCAGGTCGAGCCCCTCGGCACGCATGGCTTTCAGGGCGCGCAGCACGTGCCCCGGGTCGGCAATGTACGTGCGCTGCGGGTCCGGCGCGGCGTTGCGCAGCGGGTACATGGCGCGCACGTCGCTGCCCACGCCGGGGCGGTCATGGCCCCCCAGCAGGCCCACGCACTCGCACGGCACCTCGGCACGGGCGTGCGCGATCAGTCGGGCGCGGAGAGGGGCGGGCAGGTGCATCTGCGTGCATTGTGCGGTGCGGCGCGGGCACGCGCAATGCGGCGTTTCTTGAGGGTTCGCGCCGCTCCTGGCGCGCGTGGAGAGCGGGTACGCGGCGCGGCTGGTACACTGTTTTCATGGCCAAACGCCGTGCCAAACGTTCTCTTTCCACCTCCAACCGCTTTGACGGCGAAGCGCTGGGCCTGGTGCTGTTCGCGCTGGGAATCTTCCTGGCCGTGACCGTGTTCGTGCGACCGGGCGGGACGGGATTCATGGCGCAGGCGCACACGCTGCTCGTCACGTGGCTCGCCTGGGGCGCGTACGCCCTGCCGGTCATTCCGCTCGGTTACGGCGCGCTGGTGTTCCTGGGGCGCGAGGTGCGGACCTTCACGCGCCTGGTGCTCGGCGGCCTCGTCGTCATGGCGTCCCTGCTGGCCCTGTCGGCGGTGTTCACGCCCGGCGACGCTTCGAACGCCGACTGGAGCGGCGGCGGGCAGGCCGTGACGCTGCTGATGGCGCCGCTCACGCGCGCGGTCGGGTACGCGGCGGCACTGCTGCCGCTGGTGACGCTGACGCTCGGCGCGGAACTGCTCGGGCGCCGCGAAGCGTTCACGTTCATGAAGGGCTTTTTCCGCAGCCTGAGTTTCGCCGTCGTGGCCGGCGCGGGGGGCGCGCGCGACCTCGTGGAGGCCCGGCAGGTCGGCCTGGAGCAGACGCGCCGGCGCGTCGCGGTGCGCAACGCCCTGAGCGTCCACGCCCGCGACCTTGAAGGCCTCGCGAAACTGTACCCGGACGCGCGCGAACTGGACGGCTGGCAACGGGAAGTGAAGGGCGCGCTGCGCAGCCTCCACGACCGGGACGAAGCGGGCCTCAAGGCGCTCGAGAAGGACCTGCAGGGCTGGCGGGACGTCACGAAGACGTTCGTGACGGGCGCCGCGCAGGACCTGCGCGCGCGCGTGGCCGCCGAAGCGCCCACCATCGCGGCGGACATCGAGGTGCGCGCCCAGGAGATCCGCTCGGGTCAGCACGAACTGAGCGGCGAACTGGCGAGCACCCTGGCGAGCGGCGCGCTGGAGCGCGTGCGCCGCGCCCTCGTGATGGACGCGTACCGCCTCGCGAACCGCGCCGGCAGCCTGGAACGCGACCGCAAACGCGCGGAAAAGGCGCTGGAGCGCGCGGACGCCGGCGCGCTCGCGCGGGAGCTGCCGGCCATGGATACCCGCACGCGCGACTGGGCGGACCTTGCGGACGGCGTGACGGACTGGATGACGCGGGCCGCGTTGTACCCGGGCTGGCCGGACCTGGTGGAGGCCATGGACCGCGCGCCGGCCGAGCTGGCGGCGCAGTTCGCGCAGGACCTCACCATCGATCCGGACGCGACGCTGCGCGCGCGGCCCACGTGGGAAGCGCGGCTGGAACGGCTGCTGCTGGAACGAGCGGAAGCCGAGGCGGCCGTGCCGCCCCGCCCGGCAGCGCCCGCCGTGGCCGCGCCGCTGCTGCTGGACCTGACCTTCGACGCGCCGGACGTGGCGCCCACCCCGGCGGTGGCGCTGCCGCCCGCCCCGACGAGCGGGCCGCTGTTCCCGCCGCCCGCGCCGGCCACGCCCGCACCCCAGCGGCCCCGCGAGAAGGTGACGGCGCCCGTGACCACGCCTGCGGCGGAGGCGTCATCCGCCGAACAGCTGGCCCCGGCCCCCTCCCCTGCCCTGGCGCCCGTACCGGTCAGTCCGGCCCCCGCGCCGACGAGTGCCCGGTACGTGGACCTCGCCGCGCTCGGCGAGGACGACGAGGACGAACTGGACATGCCGTTCCCCGTGGCGAGGACCACACCCGCAGCGGCGCCTGTGGCGCCGACCCCGGCCCCGCGCGCGACGCGCCTGCTCGTGGAAGAACGCCTCCCCTGGGAGGAGGACGACGAGCCGGCAGGGACATTGAAGCGGGCGGCCGAGGAGGATGATCCGCGCGAACGCCTGGGCGCCATCGACATTGAGGTGCCGGGCCTGGAGCTGCTCGATCCGATTCCGCACAGCGCGCTGGACACGGCGGCGCTGGACGCGTCCGCCCGGACGCGCGCGGACCTGATCAACCAGACGCTGTCGCACTTCGGCATTCAGGGCCGCGTGGTGGACTTCGCGCGCGGCCCGACCGTCACGCGCTACGAGATTGAGCCGGCGCCCGGCGAGAAGATCGCGCGCATCGCGAGTCTCAGCAACGACCTCGCGCGCGCCCTCGCGGTCGGGGGGGTGCGCGTGGAGGCCCCGGTGCCCGGCAAGAGCGTCATCGGCCTGGAAGTGCCGAACACGGAGCGTGAGCCGGTGACGTTCCACGCGGCGGCCATCAACCCGTCGTTCCGTGGGACGCGCGCGAAACTGCCGATCATCCTCGGAAAGAGCATCGACGGGGACATGATGGTCGGGGACCTCGCGAAGATGCCGCACCTGCTGATCGCGGGCAGCACCGGCTCCGGGAAGTCGGTGTGCGTGAACACGCTGATCACCAGCCTGCTGTACCGCTACCTGCCGACGGAACTGCGGTTCCTGATGGTCGACCCAAAAATGGTGGAGCTCACGCCGTACGACGGGATTCCGCACCTGGTGCGCGGCGTCATCACGAACCCGATGGACGCGGCGGGCGTGCTGCTAGGCGCCGTGGCGCACATGGAGCGGCGGTACAAGATGATGAGTCAGGCGGGCGCGAAGAACCTGGAGCAATTCAACGCGAAGATGCGTCAGGTGGGCGAGGCGGAACTGCCGCACCTGGTGATCATCATCGACGAGCTGGCGGACTTGATGATCACCAGTCCGAAAGAGGTCGAGTCGGCGATCATGCGCCTCGCGCAGATGGCGCGCGCGACCGGCATGCACCTGGTGCTGGCGACGCAGCGGCCGAGCGTGGACATCCTGACGAGCCTGATCAAGGTGAACGTGCCGGCGCGCATTGCGTTCGCGGTGAGCAGCAGTCACGATTCGCGCACGATTCTGGACGCGGTGGGCGCGGAGCGCCTGACGGGCATGGGGGACATGCTGTTCTACCAGCCGGGGTTGGTGAAGCCGCTGCGCCTGCAGGGGCCGTACATCAGCGAGACGGAGAGCGTACGCATCACGGAGTTCCTGCGCCGTCAGGTGTTCGAGGACTGGTTCGTGGAGGCGTACGGCAGTGACTTCGACGGGGCGGTGGAGTCGGGCGGCGGTGGCGGCGCGAAGGGGAACATGGACTTCAGCGATCCGCTGCTGCGGCAGGCGGCGGAGATCTGCATCGAGGAGGGGCAAGGCAGCGTGTCGCGCCTGCAGCGGCGCCTTTCGGTGGGGCACGCGCGCGCCGGGAAGCTGATGGACATGCTTGAGGCGATGGGGATTGTGAGTAAGCATCAGGGCAGCAAGCCGCGTGAGGTCCTCATCTCGGTGGCGGATCTGCCGGATCACTTTGGGCGGTAAAAAACGCCGTGTGGGCGCGCGTTGGGCTAGGTTTCCCAACGCGCGCCCACACGGCGTTTATGAAAATCTCATGATGCGGGTGTAAATGTTCGGTAGGGAACAGTTGTTGGGATTCTCTCAAATGGCGCTCTACACGCGCCTTACTGTTGATGAGGTCCAAACCACACACTGAGGTGAACTGCATGCAAAAGAAACTGATCGGAATGATGTCTCTTGGCCTGATGCTGGGCAACGCGGCCCTGGCCGGCGGCAGCGGCGCGCCCGTCACCGCGCCCGCCGCGCAGCCCACCACCGCCAAACCCGCCCTGCCCGGCAGCTGCATGAGCATCGCGGACATTGTCGCGCGTGACCCGCAGTTCAGCACGCTGCTCGTGGCCGTCGAAGCGGCCGGCCTCACCAACACCCTCAAGAACGGCGGCCCGTACACGGTGTTCGCCCCCACCAACGCGGCGTTCGACAAGCTGCCCAGCGATCAGCTCAGCATGGTCCTCAACGACCCCGCGATGCTGCAGAGCCTGCTGATGTACCACGTCGTGCCCGGCAAGGTGAACGCCAAGCAGGTCATGAGCCTCAAGCAGGCCCGCACGGCGCAGGGCAGCAACGTCATGGTCATGACCAGCGGCAACAAGGTCATGATCAATGACGCCACCGTCGTGAAGGCTGACGTGATGGCCTGTAACGGCATCGTGCACGTCATCGACACGGTCCTGATGCCCCAGAACATGATGGGCGGCATGACCGACACGACCACGACGGCGACGACCACGACCGCCGCGCCCGTGAGCAGCACGCCGGTCGTGATTCCCGCCACGCCCGTGAGCAGCACCACGACCACGACGACCACCACGTCGACGGCCACCACCGACACCACGACCAGCACGGACGCGACCGCGACGACGGACACCAGCACCGACACGACGGCCACGACCGACACCACCACTGACGCCACGACGGATACCAGCACCGACACGACGGCGACCACCACCGAAACGACCGGGACGACCACCGCGACGACCGGCACCACCACGACCACGACGGGCACCATGACGCTCGACCAGGTCCTGGCCGACGCGCGCTTCAGCACGCTCAAGGGCCTGCTCGACCAGGCCGGCCTGACCCAGACGCTCCTGGACGGCGAGTACACCATCTTCGCGCCCACCAACGACGCGTTCGCGAAGCTCAGCGCCGACCAGGTGGCCGCGCTGCAGGCCAACCCGGATATGCTCAAGGACGTCTTGCTGTACCACGTCGTTGACGGCGCGCAGGACAGCGCAATGCTGGGCGAGCTCGGCGTCGTCACCAGCCTCGCTGGCGGCGACCTGAACGTCATGAGCGAAGGCGGCACGCTGATGGTCAACGACGCCACCATCGAAGGCACCGGCATGATGGCCGGCAACAGCATGGTGTACGTGATCGACACCGTCCTGATGCCCGACACGGCGAACGGCGACGCGGCCTCCAGCGACGTCAGCGCCGAAGCGCCCGCGCTCATGACCCTCAACGAAGTGCTCGCCGCCGACCCGCGCTTCAGCACCCTGAACGAGCTGCTCGGCACCAGCGGCCTGGGCACGCAGCTCGCCGCGGCCGGTGAGTACACCATCTTCGCGCCCACCAACGACGCGTTCGCGAAACTCACGGCGACGCAGCTGAGCGAACTGCGCGCGAACCCCGAACTCCTCAAGCGTGTGCTCGGCTACCACATCATCAGTGGCCAGTACACGGTGAGCGACGCCAGCAGCCTGACGGGCGAGGCGACGCTCGCAGGCGCGCCGCTGCAGCTCCGCAGCGAGGGCGGCAACTACATGCTCGGCACCGCGACGGTCATCGACGCGGACCTCCCGGCGACCAACGGGTACATCCAGGCCATCGACACGGTCCTGATGCCCCCCGCCCAGCCCTGAGCTTCCCCTCAGATTCATGAACAGCCGCCCATCTGGGCGGCTGTTCTGTTGGCTGCGCTTGACGGGCCTTCGCTGCAGCCCGTACAGTTCTTTCGTTGTTTACGAAAGCATAGAGGAAGGGTAAACACGCTTGAACACGGGAATTCATGCGGCACTCTCGTTGACCCGGTCATCGGGAGCGAAAATTACGTAAGACTGCTCGATCATCGGCGTCAATGATCGAACGGCGGTGCGTTCCGTCTCCCCCGCGCGCCTTAGGGGGATTTTCACCCGCTGTTCCCTACCGGCCCGTCAGGATGCCCTCATCCCCGGTGGCGTCCACATCCGCCCGAACCTCACGCGACCACCCAAGGAGGCCCCATGGCAGACTTTCAGTTCCTCGACGTCCGCAAACCCGACGGGCGACCCATGACGCTCTACGGCCTGCACGACATCCACGTTGACGGCCCCATCCCCTCCCCCAGTCCCACCCCCGTGGACGCCCGCTCGCAGCTGCGCTGGCACCCGGTGCGCGGCGAATGGGTCGCGTACGCCGCGCACCGCCAGGACCGCACGTTCCTGCCGCCCGCCGACTTCAACCCGCTCGCGCCCACCACTGACCCCGAGCACCCCACCGAACTGCCGCAGGGGCGCTACGACATGGCCGTGTTCGCGAACCGCTTCCCGAGCCTCACGCTGAGCGCGCCCGACCCGGACCCCGTGCCGGGCGTGGCGGCGCGCGCCGGCGTCGGCGCGTGCGAGGTCGTGGTGTTCACGCAGGACGCGAGCGCCAGCCTCACGGACCTCGGAGACGAACGCATGGCGCTGCTGCTGCGCGTCTGGGCGGACCGCACGGAGCGCCTCCGCCTCGACCCGCGCATCCGCCACGTGCTTCCCTTCGAGAACCGCGGCGTGGAGGTCGGCGTGACCCTGCACCACCCGCACGGGCAGATCTACGCCTACGACCACGTGCCGCCCGTGCAGGCCCGCGCCGTCGAGACCCTCCGCACGCACCTCACGCAGCACGGCCGACCGTGGCTGACGGACTTCGTGGCGGAGGAACGCGCCGCGCAACTGCGCCTGCTGCGTGACGACGGCCTCGCGCTGTCCCTGGTGCCGCCGTTCGCGCGCTACAGCTATGAGACGTGGGTGCTGCCTACCCGTCCGGCCGCGCACCTTTCGGACCTCACGGACGACGAGCTTGACGCGCTCGCCCGCGTCCTGCGGGACGCCCTGCGCCGCCTCGACGCGCTGTTCGCGCGGCGCATGCCGTACCTCATGACGGTCCAGCAGGCGCCCGTGAACGATGGCGAGCACCCCGAGTGGCCGCTGCGCATCGAGATCTACCCGGCGCTGCGCGCGCCGAACAAACTCAAGTACCTGGCGGGCACCGAACTGGGCGCCGGGGTCTTCGCGAACGACAGCTTGCCCGAAGCGAAAGCTGCTGAACTGAGAGGAGTCACCCTTGAAGACGTTTGATGAGGTGTTCGGGCGCGCGCCCGACGTGACGGCCAGCGCGCCGGGCCGCGTGAACCTGCTCGGCGAGCACACCGATTACCAGGGCGGGTTCGTGCTGCCCACCGCCATCCCCCAGGACACGACGGTGCACATGGGCCGCAACGGCACCGCGGAGCACCGCGTGTACGCCGCGGACCTGGAGCGGCACGCGCGCTTCCCGGTGGGCGCGAACGCCGAGCCACACTTCGCGCAGTACGTCGCGGGCGCGCTGGCGCTCGCGGGCGTGCAGGAGGGCGTGGACGTGCACGTGACCTCCACCGTCCCGATGGGCGCGGGCCTGTCGAGCAGCGCCGCGCTGGAAGTTTCGACGCTGCGCGCCGCCCGCGAACTGTTCGCTCTGGACCTCGACGACGTGCGGGTCGCGCAGATCGCGCAGCGCGCCGAGATCGAGTTCGCGGGCGTGAACTGCGGCATCATGGACCAGATGGCGAGCAGCCTCGCGGACGCGCGGCGGATGCTGCGCCTCGACACGCGCACGCTGGAACGCGAGACGCTGCCGCTGCCGGGCGGCGCGCAGGTGCTGGTGATCGATTCGGGCGTGCCGCGCAGCCTCGCGGAGAGCGGGTACAACACGCGCCGCGCGGAAGTGGAGGAAGCCAGCCGCCTGTTGGGCGTGCACGAACTGCGTGACGTGACGGACGTGCAGGTCGTGGAGACGCTGCCGGAGCCGCTGAACCGCCGCGCGCGACACGTCGTCACGGAGAACGCGCGGGTGCTCGCGGCGGTGAACGCCGACGCGGCCGCGTTCGGGCAGCTCATGAACGCGAGCCACGCGAGCCTGCGCGACGACTACGAGGTGAGCCACCCGAAGGTGGACGAACTGGTGGAGTTGCTGCAGACGCACGCGGACGTGTTCGGCGCGCGCATGACCGGCGCGGGGTTCGGCGGGGCGCTGGTGGCGCTCGTGCGGGAAGGCGCGGCCGAAGCAGTCGCGGCGGACGTCCTCGCGCAGTATGACGGGCCGGGCCGCCGGGTGGTGCCCTGAGCGTCCCAGCCGCTGCATCCCCTTGACCCGGAGTGCATAGCGCGCTATTGTGAGGTTATCAGCGCCCGAAAGGGCGCTTTTTCTTTGCCTGGCTGCGCGTGCCCAGGGCCCACGTGGGCGCCGCTCCTGCGTTCAGGGTTCGAAGCGTTCCGGGTGCAACGCGCGGAATTCCGCCCACGCGGCCTCGTCGCGTCGCAGCGCGCGCGCCTCGGTCCAGTCCCAGAAAGGCGTGTACAGGCTGCGCGCGAGCTGCACCTCCTCGCGGAAGATCGCGGCGCTCAGTCCGCCCTCGCGCGCGAGGCCGCTCGTGTCGTACGCGCGCAGCGCCGCGTCCCGGTCGTAGGGAACAGCCTGGAAGGTCGGCGTCCACGCGTCACCGTGCAGGTCCAGCGTGAGGTACTGCGCGCGCGGGTCGCGGTTGAATGGCGACCCGACCGCGCCGGTGTTGAGCCAGCGGCGCGGCCCGACGTGCCGGTCGTACGGCACGTGGATGTGCGACCCGACCAGCACGTCCGCGCCGTGCGCGTCGAGCAGCGCGTCATGGCGGGCGTCGTCCAAGTGGCCGCTGAGCGGCTCGCGGTAATGGTCGGGCGTGCCGTGCGCGATCAGGACGCGGGGCGCGCCGGGCAGGTCCACGCGGTGCGTCATCGGCCAGCGCCGCAGTTCCGGCAGCAGGCCCGCCTGGTCAAGCTGCGCGGCGCTCCAGGCGGTCGCGCGCCAGAACGGGTCGTCGAACCATTCGGCGGGCAGCGCGTCGCTGCGCGCCTGCCAGAGGACCATCAGGTCGTCGTGGTTGCCGAGCGTGAAGGTCACGCCCGCGCCGAGCAGCCGTTCCAGCGCGGCGACGCTGTCCGGGCCGCGGTTCACGACGTCGCCATTCACGACGAGCTCGTCGTACCCGCGGGCGCGCGCGTCCGCGAGGGCCGCCTGGAGGGCCTGGAGGTTGCCGTGCACGTCGGCCATGACGGCCACCCGGTACGTGGGGGGGGCGTCGTCGCGGGGCATCGCGGCTCAGTGTAGCGGGCGTCCGGGGGGCGCGCCGTGACGGAATCGTTCATGCGTCCGCCGTGGGGCGCGGGGTGGGCGCGCTACAGTGGGCAGCATGGTGGAGGCCTTGATTGGGAACACGCCCGTCGTGCAGCTCACGCGTGTCGTGGAAGACGGCATGGCGGACGTGTTCGTGAAGCTGGAGGGCCTGAATCCGGGCGGGAGTATCAAGGACCGCACGGCGCTCGGCATGGTGGAGGACGCGGAGCGGCGTGGGCTGCTGCAGCCCGGCGGGACGATCGTGGAGCCGACCAGCGGGAACACCGGCATCGGGCTGGCGCAGGTGGCGGCGGCGCGCGGGTACCGCCTGATTCTGTGCATGCCGGCGCAGATGAGTGAGGAGCGCAAGCGGACGCTCAAAGCGTACGGCGCGGAGCTGGTGCTCACGGATCCGGAGCGGCGCATGCTCGCCGCGATCGAGGAGGCCGAGCGGATCGCGCGGGAGACGGGCGCGTGGATGCCGAACCAGTTCGCGAATCCTGCGAACCCGGCGGTGCACGAGGCGACGACCGGCCCGGAGCTGTGGCAGCAGCTGGACGGGCGCGTGGACGCGTTCGTGTACGGGTCCGGGACGGGCGGGACGATCACGGGCGTCGGGCGGTACCTGCGGCGCATGAACCCGGACGTGCGCATCGTGGCGGTGGAGCCGGCGCGCAGCAACGTCTTGTCGGGCGGCGCGCGCGGTGAGCACGGCTTCCAGGGGATGGGGCCGGGGTTCATTCCGGAGAACCTGGACCGCCGCGTGATTGACGAGGTGGTGCAGGTGTGGGAGGAGGACGCGTTCCCGCTCGCGCGGCGGCTCGCGCGGGAGGAAGGCGTGTTCGTGGGGATGTCGAGCGGCGCGATCCTGTGGGCGGCGCTGCAGGTGGCGCGGCAGCTCGGGCCGGGGCGGCGCGTGGCGACCATCGCGTGCGATACGGGCGCGCGGTATCTGACGACCATGTTGTACGCGTCGGATGAGGGGACGCCGCCCGGGTACCGACCGTACTCGCGCGAGTCGGCGTAACGTCCGCCGGTTCTGACGGTTCTGTCACGGGGGCGCGCAGCTCAGGCCACGCGCCCCCGTGGGTGCTCAGTCGGCGGCGAAGGCGTTCGTGTCGTCCAGCAGCAGCACGTGCGCGGTGCGCAGGCCGTGCCTGACGCGGTAGGTTTTCACGCGGGTGCCGGGTTGCGCGTCGAGGTCCTGGGCGGCGTCCAGCGTGCCGGTGACGTACCACGCGCCGTCAGGGCTGGGGCGCAGGACGTACAGGGTGGCGCTGGTGGCCGTGGCGTGCTCGAAGGACAACAGGTCCCGGGCGCTGTACCACACGGTCGGGCCGAAGTGTCGGTGCATGAGGTCCAGCTCGTCCTCACGCAATCCGATAGGTGACCGACCGTTCATGAGTTCAATGTAGCGACGGGGCCCTGACACAGGTCTTACGGACGCGAGGTTTTTCATAGCGCAAACACTCATGACGCATGAACGTCTGATGAGGCCACATCGGTCAGGGAGATGTGAAGTGCGCCAAGAAAGGCCGCGCAGCGCGCGCGCCGCGAAGTGTGTACGGTACGGCGTACGCATGTCCGCTCCTGCCCCCGCCCATGTCCACGTCCGCCGCCTCCTCGCCTTCCTCGCCAAGTACTGGCGGGCGCTGCTCGCGCTCGCCGCCGGGCTGGTTCTGCCACTGCTCGGCTTCGCGGCCATCGCCGAGGACGTGTACGAGAAAGAACCGTTCGACTTCGAGGAGCCGCTGATGCTCGCCATCCACCGCAGCAGCTCCGACGGCCTGAATCACGTGGCGGGCGCCATGTCGATTTTCGGCAGCCTGAAAGGCATGCTGCCGGTCACGCTGCTGCTCACGGTGCTGCTGTACCGCGTGCGCGCGCGTCTCGGCTACTTCGCGCTGCTGACGCTGGGCGGCGTGGCGCTCATCAACACGCTGCTAAAGCAGATTTTCGACCGGCCCCGCCCGGCGCTGTGGACGCCGTTCATGCCCGAACCGGACTTCTCGTTCCCGAGCGGGCACGCGATGTTCGCGTCGGCGTTGGCGTCCATGCTCGTGGCGGTGCTGTGGCCGACCCGGTGGCGCCTGCCGGCCCTGCTGCTCGGCGTGTTCTATGTGCTGCTCATGATGTGGTCGCGCGTGTACATCGGCGTGCATTACCCCACCGACGTGACCGGCGGGGCGCTGTTTTCGGTCGCGTGGGTGTTCGGCCTGAGTCAGATTCTAGGCATTCACCGGGTGCTCGCGCCGCGCGCGCCCGCACCGTCGCCCGAAGGCGCCTGAGACGCGCCGGAGCAGCCGTTACTCATTGGCGCGTACCATGCGCATGAACGTAAGCTGAAGCCCCACAGCGGTCCCCCACCCGCAGGAGGAGGCTTCCCATGCCGAACGTGCATCCGCGTCCCGAGGTCACCCCGTGAAGTCCCGGCCGCACGTCGCGCCGCTCGACGCCCTGCGCGGCCTCGCGGCGTTGTCGGTCGTGCTGTTCCACACGGCCCTGCTGTACCAGCAGAGCCTGCGCCCGGAGGACCACGCGGCGCAGCAGGTGCTGAGCGTCCTGCGTCTCACGCCGCTGCATCCGCTGTTCGCCGGGCAGGAATCGGTGCTGGTGTTCTTCGTGTTGAGCGGCCTGGTGCTGTTCCTGCTGCTGCACGGGCGGCCCATGACGTACGGCGCGTACGTCCGCAAGCGCCTGCTGCGCCTGTACCCGCCGTACCTCGCGGCCGTGCTGGTCAGCATGGCGCTCGCCGCCGCGCTGGGCGGCCGAGCCCTGCCGGACATGGGCGCGTGGGTGAACAGCCTGTGGCCGCACCCGCCCACCGCCGCGGACCTGGCCGGGCACGTGATCGCACTCGGCAACGCGAACACCGAGCCGTACAACTTCGTGCTGTGGTCCCTGGTGCAGGAGTTGCAGATCAGCCTGCTGTTCCCGCTGCTGTACCTCGCGCTGCGCCGCTGGCGGCCCGCCGTGATCGTCGGCGCGGGCGTGGCGCTGAGCGTCGCCGCGAACGCTGGGGCCCTGGCGCTCGCGCACGTGTCCGCGCCGCTGGCGCTCGCGTGGTCTCCCCTGCTGAACACGGCGCATTACCTGCTGTTCTTCGCGGTGGGCGCGCTCATGGCGCAGCACAGCGCGGCGCTCGGCGCGTGGTACGCGGCGCTGCCGCGCGCCCGCAAGACCGCGCTCCTCACCGCCGGACTCCTGAGCTCCTCGTACGGCGGGCTGGTCCTCGCGCACGCGGGGGTGTCGTCCCGCATTGGGGACCTGCTGATCCTGCCAGGCGCGTTCGTGACGGTCCTCGTGTTCGCGCATGAGGTGCGCCTCGCGCGCTTCGCGGGGAGCGCGCCGCTGCAGTTCCTGGGCCGCGTGTCGTACAGCCTGTACCTGTACCACGCGGTGGTCCTCCTGGCGTTCGTGTTCGCCCTGCACGGGCGCGCGCCGCTCCCAGTGATCCTGGGGGGCGCGCTGCTGGCCACGCTGCCGGTTGCGGCGCTGGCGTACCTGCTGGTGGAGCGGCCCGCGATCCGCTGGAGCCGCGCGCCGGTCCGCCGCGCCGCCCGCGCGGACGGTGCCGTCGCGGCCCACGCGGCGCAGGCCGACTGACCGGCAGTCGGCCTGCGCCGCGCGCGGTCAGGTCAGGGCGCGTTCCAGGCGGGTCAGCGCTTCCGTGAGGATCGCGCGGGACGTGGCGAAGTTCAGGCGCGCGTACCCGGCGTACGCGGCGCCGAACGTCGCGCCGTCGTTGAGGGCGAGGCCGTACGCCAGCAGGTGCTCCGCGATGCCCGCGCCGTGCCCGGTCGCGCGCAGGTCCAGCCACGCAAGGTACGTCGCTTCGGGCGCGTGGAAGTGCACCTGCGGCAGGCGTTCGCGCAGGAAGTCCGCCACGAAGTCGCGGTTGCCGCGCAGGTACGCGAGGACGCCCGCGAGCCAGGTGCCGTCCTCTTCCAGGGCGGCGCGCCACATGGTGACGCTCAGGGCGCTCGGGTGACCCATCAGGCCCTGTCCGGCGCGCGCGAGCCGGGCGATCAGCGCCGGGTTGTGGCTCACAGCCGCGCCGATGCCCAGCCCGGCGGTGTTGTACGCCTTGCACGGCCCGGTGAGGGTGATGGTGCGCTCACGGAGGTCGTCGCGGACGGCGGCGAACGGCGTGAACGTCCCGTCGAGCGTGAGGTCCGCGTGCAGCTCGTCCGTGACGACCCACAGGCGGTGCTGCGCGGCGAAATCCGCGAGGCGCGTGAGTTCGTCTGCCGTCCAGACGCGCCCGGTGGGGTTGTGCGGGTTGCAGAGCATCAGCAGGCGCGTGGCCGGCGTGACCGCCGCGTCCAGCGCCGCCCAGTCGATGCGCCAGCCGTCCGCCGTGACCTGCAGCGGCGCCTCGCGGACCGTGCGGCCCTGGTCGGTGATGGCGCTCAGGAACGGTGGGTAGATGGGCGTCATGGTGATCACGTCGTCCCCGGCGCTCGTCAGGGCGCGCACGGCGGCGTACAGGCCCGGCACGACGCCCGGCAGGAAGTGCACCCAGCCCTCGTCGGGCAGGTCGGTGAGGCCCTGCCCGCGCAGTTTGGCGTGCAGGCGCGCCATGAGCGGCGCGTCCCCGTGCAGCTGGTGGTACCCGAGGCCGCGCGAGAGGCGTTCCGTGAGGGCGCGCGTGATGCCCGGCGCGACCGGGAAATCCATGTCCGCGACCCACAGGGGCAGGACGCCCTCGGGGTACTTCGTCCACTTGTAGCTGTCGGCGTGGCGCAGGTCGTCGGGCGTCAGGGCGTCAAGGGGGGCGTGCGTCATGCGCGCAGCATAAGAGGTCCGCGTGGGCGCACACAGGCGCGCGTTACACAAGCGTCCGCGCGGCGCGCCTCTAGAATGCGGGCGTGATTGGGATTATTGGCGCAATGCGCGAAGAGATCGAGTTGCTGCTCGCGGACCTGCAGGACGCGGACGTTCACGAGGTGCCGGGCGTGCGCCTGCACGCCGGCACGCTGGACGGCGTGCGCGTGCTGGTGACGGAAGGCGGCATCGGCAAGGTGAACGCCGCGATGACCACCGTGGCGCTGATTGCGCACGGCGCGACGCGGGTGGTGTTCACGGGCGTCGCGGGGGGCGTGCACCCCAGCCTGCGCGTGGGCGACATCGTCGTGAGCACCGACTGTGTGCAGCACGACGTGGACGTAACCGCGCTGAACTACGCGCTCGGCACGATTCCCGGCGAGGCGCCCGCATGGGCGGCGGACGACGCGCTGCGCGCAGTGGCCACGCAGGCGGCGCGCGCGCTCGGCGAGGTGAACGTCGTGGAGGGCCGCGTGGCGAGCGGCGATCAGTTCGTGGCGTCGCGGGAGCGCGTGGCGTGGCTGCGCGAGACGTTCGGCGCGGCGTGCGCGGAGATGGAGGGCGCGGCGGTCGCGCAGGTGTGTGCGAAGTCGGGGGTACCGTTCGTGGTGATCCGCAGCGTGAGTGACACGGCCGACGGGGGCGCGCACGTGGACTACCGGGAGTTCATGCCGCTGGTGGCGCGCCGCGCGAAGCAGGTGGTGCGCGGCATGCTGCCGCACCTGGCGTGAGCGCCGGGGTGCGCCCCCCGGCGGTGCGGTTCCTGGGGGGCTTGGGGGCGCTGTGTGCGTTCGCGGCGCTCGGGCAGGTCGTGTCGGGCGTCCTGCCGCTGCCGTTGCCGGGCAGCGTGGTGGGGCTGCTGCTGCTGTGGGGGGCGCTCAGCGCCGGGTGGGTGCGGCTCCCGTGGGTGGAGGACACTGCCGACGGGCTGCTCGGCGTGCTGAGTCTGCTGTTCGTGCCGGCCACGGTGGGGGTCGTGGCGTTTCTGGGGGCCGGGTGGGCGTGGCCGGTGTGGCTGCTGATCCTCACGGCGGGCGCCCTGGTGGGTGGGGGCGTGGCGGGCCTGAGCGCGCAGGCCCTCGCGCGCCGCGCGGACGACGCGTGACGTTCCTGGCGCTGACGCTGCTGGCGTACGCGCTGGGCGTGACCGTGCAGGGGCGGTGGCGCACGCCGCTCGCGCACCCGACGCTGGTGGCGTCCGTGCTGCTGGCCGCGGTGCTGCTGCTGACGGGCACGCCGTACGCGCAGTACGCACGGGACACGTCCGGCCTCACGGCGCTGCTCTCGCCGGCGGTGGTGGCGCTCGCGGTGCCGCTGCACCGTCAGCGGGCGCTGCTGCGCCGCGCGTGGCGCTCGCTGCTGCTGGGCGGCGCGGCCGGCACCCTGACGGCGCTGCTGGTGAACGTCGTGGGCGCGTGGGCGCTCGGCGTGGACCGCACGGCCGCGCTGGCGCTGCGTACGGACGCGGCGACCAGCCCGGTGGCGGTGGCGCTCGCGCCGCTGCTGGGCGGGTCGGGCGCCCTCGCGGCGGTCCTGGCAGTCCTGTCGGGCCTGATGGGGGCGCTGCTGCTGCCGGCGTGGCTGTCGCGGCTGGGCGTGCGGCACCCGCTGGCGCGCGGCGTGGCGCTGGGGAGCGTCGCGCACGGCGTCGGCACGGCGCGCGCCCGTGAGGAGGGCGAGGAGACGGCCGCCGCGAGCAGCGTCGGCATGGGGCTCGGGGCGATCCTGGTGACGCTGGCTGTGGCGTTCACGGCCCGCTGAGGCTCAGGGCAGCGGCTTTCCCTTGTACGTCATGCCGGCCACGGCGCTCAGCGCGTCCCGCAGGGCCCCTTCGGGCAGCGGCTGGTAGCCGTTCACGCGCAGGCGCTGCGCGTCCGTGAGGATCCACTTCAGCAGGCCTTTCAGGGCGCGCGCCTGCGCTTCGGTGCGCGCGCCGTACCCCTGGTCGGCGTACGCGAGCAGGTACGAGTAGCTGGTGAGCGGGTAGCCGCGCGGGGCGTCCACGACGCTGCCGGGATTCGTGGCGGTGCGCGCGGCTTCGTCGATGGTGGCGGGCGTGGCGCTCACGAACGCGCCCGCGCGGTTGCGGAGCTGCGCGTACGGCAGCTTCAGGCGCGCGGCGTACACGAGTTCCATGTACCCGATGGCGCCGGGCGTGTCGTTCACGATGCGGGCGAGGCCGTCGTTGCCGCGCGCGGGCGTCCCGCCGGGCCAGTTGAGGCGCGTGGCGATGCCGGCGGCGCGCTGCCAGTCCGCGCTGGCGTGCGCGAGGTACGTGCTGAACAGCTGCGTGCTGCCGCTCGCGTCACTGCGGTGCACGACGCTGACCGGCAGGTTCGGGAACGTGACGCCGTCGTTGAGGCCCGTGATGCGCGGGTCCCGCCACGTGCGGATGCGGCCCAGGTACATGTCCGCGAGGACGTCGGCGCTGAGTTTGACGCGTTCGGTCACGCCCGGCAGGTTGTACGCGACGACGATGGCGCCGAGCGCGGCGGGCACCTGCAGGACCCGGCCGGGCGCGCGGGCGGCGTCGGCGGCGCTCAGCGGCGTGTCGCTCGCGCCGAAGTCGACGGTGCGGCGCAGGAACTGCGTCTGCCCGAGGCCGCTGCCGAGCGGCTGGTAGTTGACCTGCACGCCCTCGCGTTTGGCGTACTCGTAGAAGTACCGGCTGTACAGCGGGTACGGAAAGCTGGCGCCCGCGCCGGTGAGCGTGACGGCGTGCGCAGTCGAGAGCAGGGCAAGCGCGAGGGCGGCTGTACGTTTCACGGTTCCAGGGTAGCGTGGGCTTTACAGTGGCGTCGTGAAGACCAAGGCTTTCGTGAGGGTCACGTGCTGACCAAACGCATCATTCCGTGCCTGGACGTGCAGGCGGGCCGCGTCGTGAAGAACGTCCGCTTCTTCGAGAACCACCGGGATGCCGGGGATCCGCTGGCGCTCGCGCAGGCGTACGAGGCGCAGCAGGCGGACGAGCTGGTGTTCTACGACATCACCGCGACGCACGAGGGCCGCAGCCTGATGCTGGATGTGGCGCGGCGCGTGGCGGACGAGGTGATGATGCCGCTCACGGTGGGCGGCGGCGTGAACACCGTGGACGACTTCCGGCAGCTGTTGATGGCCGGTGCGGACAAGATCAGCGTGAACAGCGGCGCGGTGCGCACGCCGGACGTGATTCGCGCGGCGTCGGACCACTTCGGCGCGCAGTGCGTGGTGCTGAGCGTGGACGCGAAACGCCGCGCGGACGGACGCGGTTGGAACGTGTTCGTGGGCGGCGGGCGCGTGGACACGGGCCTGGACCTGCTCGCGTGGGTGGAGCAGGGGCAGCGGCTCGGCGCGGGCGAGATCTGCCTGAACGTGATGGACGCGGACGGGACGCGCGCGGGCTTCGACCTGGAGGCGACGCGCGCGGTCGCGGAGGCCGTGGACCTGCCGGTGATCGCGTCGGGCGGCGCGGGGAAGCTGGAGGACTTTTATGACGTCCTCACAGTCGGGAAGGCGGACGCGGCGCTCGCGGCGAGCGTGTTCCACTTCGGGGAGCTGACGGTCCCGCAGGTGAAGGCGTACCTGAAGGAGCGCGGCCTCGCGGTGCGCCCCACGATGGCGGTGCTGCGATGAGCGCCCTGCCAGACACGTTAGAGGCGCTGCTGGCGCGTGTGCAGTTCGATGAGCGCGGGCTGGTGCCGGTCGTCACGCAGGACGCGTTGACGGGCGCGGTGCTGATGCAGGCGTACGCGAGCCGCGAGGCGCTGGAGCACACGCTGATCAGCCGCGAGGGCACGTACTACTCCCGTTCCCGCCAGGAGCTGTGGGTGAAGGGGAAGACGAGCGGGCACGTGCAGCGCGTCGTGAGCGTCCACGTGGACTGCGACGGCGACAGCGTCCTGTACCGCGTGGAGCAGACTGGCCCGGCGTGCCACACGGGTGAGACGAGCTGCTTTTTCACGCCGCTGCTGGAGTCCGGCGAGGGGGGCGGGCTGGACGGCGTGCTGGGGCGCGTGTACGGCACCATCTCGGAGCGGCTGCGGACGCTGCCGGAAGGCAGTTACGTGGCGCGGCTGCATGCAGGCGGCCTGGACCGCGTGCTGAAAAAGGTCGCGGAGGAGTCCGGGGAGGTGCTGCTCGCCGCGAAGAACCGTGACGGCGCGGAGCTGGCCACGGAGGTCGCGGACCTGTTCTTCCATACGCTGTTTGCGATGGCGGAGGTCGGCGTGACGCCCGGGGACGTGGCGCGCGTGCTGGAGGGCCGCGAGGGTAAGAGCGGTCTGAAAGGCCCGAAAGAAGTCGGCTGAGCGCCCGCCGCGGACGGGGCGGGGGCGGCCGGGCCCCCGCCCCTATCGTTGACGCTGCCTGGCCGCGCTGGAGTTCCAGCGCGGCCAGGTGAAAGGCGGCCCCGTGGGGCCGCTTTCCGGGGGGTGGTTCAGTTGCCGGTGATGGCTTTGTACGGGTCGACGAGGCCGTACCCGAAGTTGTCGTCCTTGCCGGCGGCGCCGAGGTCCTTGGCGGTGCTGGTGAGCAGGCTCAGCAGCTGGGTGTTGGTGAGGGTGGGCTTTGCGGCCCAGACGACGGCGGCGGCAGCGCTGACGTGCGGCGTGGCCATGCTGGTGCCGTCGAAGTACTCGTAGTCGGCGGCGCCGATGCTGACCGTACCGGTGGTGGGCAGCGCCGCGAGGGTCGCCTGGCCGTCCGCCTGCGTGATGCCGACGACGGGGACGGTCTTCTGGGTGTTGAGGGTCATGCCGAGTTCGCCGGCGGCGTTGTTATAGATCATGACGGCCTTGGCGCCGCTGGCGACGGCGTTGTTGACCTTCTCCTCGAAGGAGCAGGTGCCGCGGGCGATCAGGGCGATTTTGCCGCTGAGGGTCGCGTCGGTGGTGCCGACGCCGCACAGTTCGTTGTTGGCGGTGGTGGACCGCGCGATGGCGACGTTGCTGACGGTGCCCTGCGCGGCGAATTCGGCGGCGCTGACGCTGGCGTAGGCGGGGACGCCGCTGGCGCTGGCGCTGGCGCGTTCGCCCTTGCCGAGCGGGACGGTGCTGAGGACGTGCACGCCGGGGCCGACGAGGTCGACCTGCGCGCCGAAGTTGCTGAAGTCCGCCTTGGCTTCGTTCGCGTCAATGGCGCCCACGCCGACGACGTTGGTGTACGCGGCGGGGTAGCTGACGGCGGCGCCGTCGTTGCCGGTCGCGGCGATGATCAGGGCGCCTTTGTTGTAGACGTTGGTGTAGGCGCGCTGTTCGGTCTGGCTGGCGCGGCCGCCGCCGAGCGAGAGGCTGATGACGACTTTGTTTTCGGTGCCGCCCTGGCTCTTGAGTTGCGCGGCGCACCAGTTCACGCCGTTGATGATGCCGCTGCTGCTGCCGCTGCCGTCGTTGCCGAGCACGCGGGCCATGTAGAGGTTCACGCCGGGGGCGACGCCGCCGACGCCGTTGGGGTCCATGCCGCTCTGCGTGCCGGTGGCGCCGGTGCCGGCGCCGTACTGCGCGAAGATGGTGCCGCTGACGTGGGTGCCGTGGTGGCTGACATCGTTGGTCTGGTAGGGGTCGGTGTACGTTTCGCCGGTCACGAAGTTCTTGAAGCCTTTGAGTTTCTTCTGGAATTCGGGGTGGTTGGCGTCGATGCCGGTGTCGCCGACGCACACGGCCACGCCGGCCCCGGTGTAGTTGTTCGTGCGGAGGGTGGGGACGCGCAGGGCGCTGTCACCCCAGGTGTATTCGCCGCTGGCGGCGTAGGTGGTCTGGGCGTGCAGGGTCTGCGCGGCGAGGGTGGGTTTGGTGGGGGCGTCGCTGGTGACGCTGCGGAAGCCGAGGGCCTGGCGGACGGGTTCGGCTTCGACGTATTCGACGCCGGGGGCGTGGCGGAGCGCGTCGAGCTTGCTTTCGGGGATGCTGATGGCGGCGGCGGCGATGTCGCCCCATTGCTGGTGGATGGTGCCGCCGAGCGCTTCGATGGTGGCGCGCTGGTTGGTGAGCGTCTGGGCGCTGAGTTCGCCTTGTTTGAAGCCGACGAAGTACCGTCCGGTGGTTTCGACCTTGCTGGTGGGGGCGCTGGCGGTGGGGGCCGTGGGTTGCGGGGTGGTGGCGGTGGGCTGTCCGCAGGCGGCGAGGGTGAGGGCCAGGCCGAGCAGGGTGATGGAACGGGTACGGTTCATTCGTCCTCCTGAGGGTGCACGTGGGGATGACGCCGTGTGGGGCGCCGGTGTGCTGGGTTTGAAGATGCCGAATCTTAGTGTGCAGTGAGGTTTCAATACCTGCTTTGTCTAGACAGAATTTGCCGACTTCTGGCAGCTGAGGACGTTCGACGGCAACATTTAACGTAAGATAAAAATTTGCGAATTTTTTGTGTCGGCGTTTTGGGCTCCCCACGCACCTCAGCGCCTCTGAAGCAGAAGCGCGTGCCACACTCCCTCAGGAGTTCCTCATGTCCAGTGTTCCCTCAGGAGCCCACACAACAGGATGGGCGCGACGAGATTACTCGTCGCGCCCATCCTGCTTTCCTCAACGGCTCAGAAGCGTTCCGTCACCGTCTTGAGCTGCATGAAGTTCGTCAGGTAGTCCGGGCCCCCTGCCTTGCTGTCCGTGCCGCTCATGTTGTACCCACCGAACGGCTGCACGCCCACGATGGCGCCCGTGATCTTGCGGTTGAAGTACAAGTTCCCCGCCTCGAACTGCTCACGGGCCTGCTCCAGACGCGCGCGGTTCTTGCTGCACACCCCGCCCGTCAGGCCGTACTCGGTGCTGTTCGCAATCTCGATGGCGTGATCGAAATCGCGCGCGCGAATCACGGACACCACCGGCCCGAAGATTTCCTCCTGCGCGACGCGCGCGTACGCGTCCACGTCCGCGATGATGGTCGGTTGCACGTAGTAGCCCTTGCTACCGTCCACGCCGCCGCCCGCCACGATGCGGCCTTCGCTGCGGCCGATCTCGATGTACTTCTGGATCTTCTCGAACGACTCTTCGTTCACCACCGCCGTGACGTTCGCGTTCTCCTCACCGGTCCCCTGCTTCAGGGCGCCCACGCGCTCCACAAACGCGCTCAGCACGCGGTCGTACGCCTCGTCCGTGACAATCAGGCGGCTCATCGCGCTGCACTTCTGACCGTTGAAGCCGAACGCGCCCTGCACCGCAGCGGTCACGGCCACGTCCAGGTCGGCGGTCTCGTCGACGATCATGGCGTCCTTGCCGCCGAGTTCCATGATCACGCGCTTGATCCACTTCTGGCCCTTCTGGACCTTCGCGGCCACCTCGTTGATGTGCAGGCCCACCGCGCGGCTGCCGGTGAACGTGATGAAGCGCGTCTGCGCGTGCGTCACGAGGTACTCGCCGATCTCCTCGCCGACGCCCGTGAGGAACTGCAGCACGCCCGCCGGCATGCCCGCCTCGATCATCAGGTCCACGAACAGCGCCGCGATGCAGCCGCTGTCCTCGGCTGGCTTGGCGATCACGCAGTTGCCCGCGACGATGGGCGCAGCGAGCATGCCAGCGAAGATCGCGAGCGGGAAGTTCCAGGGGCTGATGCTCACGCCCACGCCCAGCGGGATGTACATCAGGCCGTTCTCCTCACCGGGGTACGGGAAGGTTTCGGCCGCGCCGAAGTGCGCGTACTTCATCGCCTGGCGCGCGTAGTACTCCAGGAAGTCGATGCACTCGGCGGTTTCCACGTCCGCTTCGGCGTAGTTCTTGCCGACTTCGAGGGTCATGAGGGCGTTGAATTCGTGGCGGCGGCGTTTGAGCATCGCAGCGGCGCGCAGCAGCACGCGCGCGCGGGCGTCCATGCTCCACGTTTTCCACTCGGCCCACGCGGCCCACGCGCCCTGCAAGGCCTGCTCGGCGTGCTCAACCGTGGCCTTGGCGGTGTACCCGACGATCTCCTGCGTGTCGCAGGGGTTCAGGCTGGTGAGCTTCTCGTCGGTGTGGACGCGCTCGCCGTTGATGACGAGCGGCCACGTCTTGCCGAGGTACTGTTCGCGGACGTACGTGAGGGCGTCCTGGTACGCCTGCACGTTTTCCGGCTGGCTGAAGTCAACGAAGTCCTGCGGGCGGTACGTTTCAACTTTGATCATGGTGCGTCTCCTTAACCTTTGAGCATGCCTTTGACGACGAACAGGACGTTGGCGGGGCGTTCCGCGATGCGGCGGCTGAAGTAGCCGTACCAGTCCGGGCCGTACGGGATGTACGCGCGGACGGTGAAGCCCTCGTCCGCGAGGCTCTTCTGGAGGTCGCGGCGGATGCCGTACAGCATCTGGAATTCGTACTGGCTTTTGGGGATGCCGTGCGCGATGGCGAAGTGTTTGACGTCCTGAATGATGCTTTCGTCGTGCGTCGCGACGTTGCAGTAGTTGCCGGCCTTGAGGTGCGCGTACACGAGTTTGCGGTAGGCGGCGTCCACGTCGGCTTTGTTGGGCATGGCGACGGTGGCGGGCTCCAGGTACGCGCCCTTCACGATGCGGAGGTTGGGTTTGAGGTCGTCGAGGCTGTCGCGGTCGGCCTCGCTGCGGTAGAGGTAGCTCTGGAGAACCGTGCCGACGGTGTCGTGGCCGAATTCGCCGACGAGGGTGCGGAACTGCGCGAGGGTGATGTCGACGCGTGGGTGGTCTTCCATGTCGAGGTTGATGAAGCCGCCGAGTGCCTTGGCGCGGCGCAGGATGCGGCGGGCGTTGGTGAGGCCGAGGTCCTCGCCGTTCACGGTGAGGCCCTGGCCGACGCTGCTGAGTTTGATGCTGGCGTAGATCGGGAAGCCTTTGCCTTCGGCGGCGTTCAGGAGCGCGAGAATCTGCTCGGCGAACTCATTGGCCTTTTCGGGCGTGTCGACGAATTCGCCGAGCAGGTCGAGGTTTCCGAGGATGCCCTGCTTGTGGAGGTCCTGCACGGCGGCGATGGCGGTGTCGATGGTTTCGCCGGCGACGAAGCGCTGGGCGACGCCCCACGCCTGCTTGCGGACGAGGCCTTCGACGCTTTTGTTGTTGGCGACGGTGAGGACGGCTTTGCGGTAGATCTGGTCAAACATTGGGGGTCTCCTGAGCGGCGTCGGGGTGTTCGAGATCGTGGAGGGCGAGGGCGGCGAAGGTGCGCACGTGCGCTTGGGCGGCGTCGCGAGCGCGTTGGCCGTCGCGGGCGAGGATGGCGTCGAGGATGGCGTGGTGTTGCGTGCGCGTGTCAGGGTGGGCGTTGTAGGTGCGCGTCTGGTGTTTGATCAGGGCGACGCGGTGTTCGAGCGTGCGGGCGAGGTCCGCGAGGACCGGGTTGCGGGCGGCGCGGGTGATGACGGCGTGGTACGCGAGGTCGAGTTGCGTCTGCGTGCGGTAGTCGTCGGGGGCGGCGTCGAGGGTGCCGAGGGCGGTCTGGAGGTCGCGGGCGTCCTCGGGGGTGTGGTGGTGCGCGGCGAGTTCGGCGGCGAGGCCGTCGAGAGTCTCGCGGACGCGGTAGGCGTCGCGGGCTTCCTGGGCGGTGACGCGGCGGACGCGGACGCCGCGGTTGGCGCTGGCGTCGAGGAGGCCTTCTTGCACGAGGCGCTGGATGGCTTCGCGGATGGGGGTGCGGCTGACGCCGAGGCGGGCGCACAGGTCGATTTCGGCGAGTTTCTCGCCGGGGGTGAGTTCTCCGCGCACGATGAGGTCGCGGAGGTGGCCGTACACCTCGTCGCGGATCAGGGCGGGACGTTCAAACATTCGTGGATATTGTATACAATCTGTGCCGCGCGGGGCAAGCGCACGGTACGATCACCCATGCCGCACCAACGCCCCCAACCGCACGAATACCATCCCTTCTACGACACGTACGTCAGCCTCGTCGGCCCCGACCCGGTCCTCCACACCCTGGAGAGCAGCGGCGTCCGCACCCGCGCCCTGCTGGGCCGCGTACCCGACGACCAGGCCGACCACACCTACGCCCCCGGCAAATGGACCGTCCGGCAGGTCGTCCGGCACGTCATCGACACCGAACGCGTCTTCGCCGCCCGCGCCCTGCGCGCCGCCCGCCACGACCGTACCCCCCTCCCCGGCTTCGACCAGGACGCCTGGATGAACGCTGCCGACGACGCCCACGTGCCCCTCAGCGCCCTCTCCGAGGAATTCAGCGCCGTGCGCGCCAGCACCCTGGCGCTCCTGCGTCACCTTCCGCCGACCGGCTGGGACCGCGCCGCCCACGCGAACGGCGCGGACGTCACCGTCCGCGCCCTCGCCTACATGATCGCCGGCCATGAACTGCACCACGTGCGCGGCCTGCAGGAACGCTACGGCCTGCGCTGAGCGCCCGCGCCGACTCAGGCGCGCAGGTCCGCCACGTCGCCCGGCGTCGCCGGGCGCGTCGCCCACCAGATCCACGCGACCACCGCCGTGGCAAGCAGCGCATTCACACTCAGCACCGTCGGGATGACGCCCGCGCCGTCACGCGCCACGAACCACCCCACCACCGGCTGAATCAGCGCGCCACCCAGACTCCCCGCCGTCAACAGGTACGGCGCGGCGCGCGTGCTGTACAGCTGCCCGAACCACGCGAGCGCCGTCGGGAACACCGGCCCGATCAGCAGGCCCACCAGCGGGTACGCGAACGGCGCGAGCGTCGGCACGCGCGCGGCCAGCAGCGTGAGCGTCGCGAGGACCAGCACGGCCGGCACGAGCGTCCGCCCAGGCAGGCGCGCCGCCACCGGCGCGCCCACGAAACGGCCCGCCGCGAACCCCACGCCGAACAAGCTCGCCAGGAACGCCGCCTGCGCCGCCGTGTGCGTGGCGCGCAGGTGCGCCGTCACCCAGGTGGCGACGCCCGCCTCCATGGCCACGTACAGCAGGAACAGCAGCGCGAACAGCGGCACGCCCGCGCGGGACGCCGCCGTGCGGACCGGCGGCGCGGCGGGCGGCGCCTCGGCGCGCGTGAGCGCGAGCGTCACGAGCAGCAGCGCGGCGCCGATCAGCGCGAAGGGCCACACTGCGCCGCGTACGCCCGTGAGGGCCCACACGACGATGGGCGCGAGAATCACGCCGACGCTGTACACGGCGTTCAGGAGATTCAGCAGCAGGGGCGCGCGCGCGCCGAGGTTCGCGAAGGCGAGGTTAAAGCCGCTGCTGAATAACCCCAGCCCCACGCCGCCCACCAGCGCGCCAACCATGGCGAGCGGCCAGACGGGCGCGAACGCGAGCGTCAGGGCGCCCACCACGAGCGTGCCGCCCGCCGTGAGCAGCATGCGTTTCAGGCCGAGCCACGGCAGCAGCCACGCGCTCAGCAGCGTCCCGGCCGCGCCGCCCAGGAAGTGCAGGCTGGCAAGCAGCGACACGACTTCGGTGCTGAGGCCGTAGCGGGCGCGGAAGAGCGGCATGGCGGGCCCGTACGCGGTCTGCATGATGCCGAGCAGAAGGAAGGTCACAAAACCCAGGGCGTACAGGAGCGAGAGGGGGCGCGTCACGGCGTTGCAGCATACCGTGCCCTGCACCGCGCAACTGGGTGGGCGTCATGAAAAAGGCTGTAAGAGCCCCGCAAGGCGCGCGCGGCGCGGCGCGGCGTAAGCTCCGCGCATGACTGAGCACGAACGCAACGACCGCGCCGCGCAGGAAAGCCCGGAAGGCAACGCTGAACGCGACCTGGAGAACGGCCGCATCGGCATTCCCGTGGATGAAGGCGCCCCGGCGGAAATCGTCGAGGACGCCATGCTGGTGGACGACCTCTTCCGCGAGGAGAACCGCGAAGACGCAAAAAACCCGAACGACGCGCCCGCGTTCGATGATGGCCGCCTGGGCGGCAGCGAGGGCGAGGAGCGCTCGGACTACGCGGACCCGTCCGCGGGGGATGCGGGCGGCGAGATTCACGGCGGCATCGGTCGCCGCCGCAGTGGCGGTTTCGACGGCGGCCCGGACCGCGACTGACCCGCTCGGTGGCGTGGGCGGGGCGCGGCGACGACCGCGCGCCGCCGCTGCTCGGGTCGTGAAGGGTCAGCTGGGTTGTTCGGGCGGCTGGGCGGCGCTCACCACGCGGTCACGCCCGGCCCGCTTCGCCTGGTACAGCGCGGCGTCCGCTTGCGCGACCAGCTGATGCCCCGTCACCTGGCCGCGTTCGCTGGTGGCGACGCCCACGGACACGCTGATGGTGCCCAGGGACGCGCCCGCGTGCGTGACGTGCAGTTCACGCACGGTGCGGCGCAGGCCCTCCGCGCGCGCCAGCGCGTCGGCGTGCGGCGTGTCGAGGAGCACGACCATGAATTCCTCGCCGCCGTACCGGCACACGACGTCTTCCGCGCGAAAATGCGCGGTCATGGCGTCCGCGACGGCCTTGAGGGTGGCGTCGCCGCCGTCGTGCCCGAAGGTGTCGTTGAAGCGTTTGAAGTGGTCGATGTCCACGGCGAGGACGCTCACGGGGACGCTGCTGCGTTCGCTGCGGCGCAGTTCACGTGCGAGGGTCTCCTCGAGGTAGCGGCGGTTGAACAGGCGCGTGAGCGGGTCGCGGATGCTCTGGTTGTGCAGCGTGTCCCGCAACTGCAGGTTCGCGATGGCGAGCGCCACCTGTTTCGCGACAACGTCCGCGAAGCTGCGGACGCGCCGCTGCTCATCGACGGGCAGGTCGGCGTGGTCGCTGCCGAGGCGCAGGATGCCGACCGCGTCACCCTGCGCCACGAGCGGCAGGCACAGGTACGGGTGCTGGTGGTCGGGCGCCTGTTGGATGCACGCCATGCTCATGGGGTGTTCGCGCGTGTACGCCGCGCCGCGCCGCAGCGCCCAGCACTGGTCGGGGGAGCTGACGGGGTCGTGCGTGCGCCATTGGTCGTTGCCCCACGATACGCGGACGTCCATGAGGTTCCGGGAGGCGCTGATGACGGAGATCACGCCGCTCCAGCCGGGGAACAGGTGCGGCATGGCCTGCTGCAGCACGGCGTACCCTTCGTCGAGGGTGTAGCAGGCCTGGAGGTTGTCGCTGAGTGCGGCGAGGTGGGCGCTGTCGGTGTTGGCGCGTTCGATCAGGGCGTTCTGGGTGCTGAGGCTGGCGTTGCGTTCGTGCAGGTCCCGCTGGGTGGCCTGCAGGGTGTCGGCCATGTGGTTGAAGTCCTGCGCGAGCGCCTGCGCTTCGTGGAGGCGCAGTTGGGGGACGCGCTCGTCGAGGTGCCCGGCAGCGAGGCGGTTCGTGACCGTTTCGAGCGTGCCGAACGTCATGGCGAGGCGGCGCGCGAGGATCAGGCCGATCAGAATGGACAGCAGCACTGCCACGGGCAGGCCGATGACGGTGGCGGTGCGGACGGCGCCGAGGGTGGCGTCCATGCTGACCTGACGCACGGTGAGGTCCCGCTGGATTTCGTCTTGCAGGTCCGCGAGGATCACACGGACCTGGTCGATGTACTGCTTGCCGAGCACGGCGCGGCCCACGACGCGCCCGGTGGTGCGGCGGCGTTCGTTGATGTCGGGCTGCGCGGATTCGTCCAGCCAGCGGCGCAGGACGGCGGCGGCGCGCTGCACGTCGGCGCGTTCGTCTGCGCGGATGGGCGCGGGCTGATCGCTGGCCGCGAGGAGCCCGTCGAGGGTGCGGAGCTCCTGCTGGAGGGTGGCGCGCGCGGCGTTGAACGGTTCGAGGAAGCTGGCGTCGCCGGTGATGACGTAGCCGCGCACGCCGGTTTCCAGGTCCACGACGCGTTTGAGCAGGATTTCCACCTGTTTGTCCTGGGCGCGCAGGTGTTCGACGACGCGCACGTCCCGCTGCACGCGCTGCACGCCGAGCATGGTGCTCAGGCCGAGCAGGCCGATGACGCCCCACACCAGGGCGAGCGTGCGGAGGATGTAGGTGGATAGACGCATGCCGCGTTCACGGTACCGCCCGGCCCGTCACCGGATTCTGACGGGCCGGGCGGTGGGCGGGGCGGTTACTCCTGGGCGGGGAGGTACCAGTTGCGGTCCCAGCGGTGCGTGTGCAGTTTGGCGACCTGCTCGTCGGGCAGGCCGTGGCCGTCGGCGAGGGTGAGGTTGCGTTCGACGTTGCGGACGCTGCGCATGCCGACGATGACGGTGCTGACGGCGGGGTGGCTGAGCACGAAGCGCAGCGCGGTTTCCGGGAGCTGCTGGGTGGTGATGCCGAGGTCCTGCTCAATGGCGCGCAGGTGGGGTTGCAGTTCGGCTTTGCGCGCGCCGCCGAAGTAGCGGTGGCGCCAGTCGCCTTCGGGGAAGGTCGTGTCCTCGCGGATGGTGCCGGTGAGGCTGCCTTCGTCGAGGGCGACGCGGACGATCACGCCGACGCCGTGCATGTGGCAGGCGTCGAGCAGGCGGTCCTGGGGGGTCTGATCGAAGACGTTGTAGATGACCTGCACGGTTTCGACGACGCCGGTTTCGACGGCGCGGACGGCGTTGTGGGGTTCGTGGTCGTTGATGCTGATGCCGAAGTGGCGGATCTTGCCGTCGCGTTTGAGTTGCGTGACGGCGTCATGCCAGTCGCCTTCGCCGAGCCAGCTGTCGTTCCAGACGTGCAGTTGCTGCACGTCGATGCTGCCGGTGCCGAGGCGTTCCAGGCTGGCTTCGGTGCACTGGATGACCCAGTCGGCGGGGTAGGCTTCGTGCGCCGGGGTGGTGGGCGCGGCGGGCCACTGCATGTTTTGGGGGCTGATTTTGGTGGCGATCAGGGTGCCGGGGTGCTGGCGGGCGGCCTGGCCGACGAGGCGTTCGCTGTGGCCGTCGCCGTAGCCCATGGCGGTGTCGATGAAGTTGCCGCCGAGGTCGAGGTAGCGCCCCAGGGCCTGGAGGCTTTCGTCGTCCTGGGCGCCTTTCCACATGTCGGCGCCGATGCCCCAGGCGCCGTAGCCGATTTCGGTGACGTGGAGGCCGGTGCGGCCGAGGGGTCGTTGGTGTGGGGTGGTCATGGCGCAACCGTACGCTTCTCTGAATCGTTTTTCAATGTGGGCGGGGCCAGGGAACGTTCAGGGTCCGGGTGTTGAATAAGAACGAGAAGCCTAGGGCATGGCTTTACGTTTGGTAACTTCATCTACAAAATCATTGACATTTGATACGCCTTCCCCTATCTTGACCCGCGAGACAAGGAGCCTGATGACCGACATCACCCCACCCATCCCCGCGAAGCGCTGGGCCATCATCGACTCGACGCTGCGCGAAGGCGAACAGTTCGCCCGCGCGAACTTCAGCAGCAGCGACAAAATCGAGATTGCCCGCGCGCTCGACGCGTTCGGCGTGGAGTTCATCGAGGTCACCACGCCCATGGTCAGCGCCCAGACCGCCCGCGACACCCAGCACCTCGTGAACCTCGGCCTGAACGCCCGCATCATCACGCACGTCCGCTGCGCCATGGAGGACGCCCGCCGCGCCATCGACACCGGCGTGCACGGCCTCGACCTGCTGTTCGGCACCAGCAGCTTCCTGCGCGAATTCAGCCACGGCAAAAGCATCGACCAGATCATCGACCAGGCCCGCGAAGTCATCACCTTCGTCAAAAGCCAGGGCGTGCAGGTCCGCTTCAGCGCCGAAGACACCTTCCGCAGCGAAGAAGACGACCTGCTGCGCGTGTACCGCGCCGTCGACGAGATCGGCGTGGACCGCGTCGGCCTCGCCGACACCGTCGGCGTCGCCACCCCCCGGCAGGTGTACGCCCTCGTCCGCGAGGTTCGCCGCGCCGTGCGCTGCGACATCGAATTCCACGGGCACAACGACACCGGCTGCGCCGTCAGCAACGCCTACGAAGCCATCGAGGCGGGCGCCACCCACATCGACACCACCATCCTCGGCATCGGCGAACGCAACGGCATCACGCCCCTTGGCGGGTTCCTCGCGCGCATGTTCACCTTCGACCCGCAGGGCCTGATCGACAAGTACAACCTCGACCTGCTGCCGGAACTCGACCGCATGATCGCCCGCATGGTCGACCTGCCCATCCCCTGGAACAACTACCTCACCGGCGAGTTCGCGTACAACCACAAGGCCGGCATGCACCTCAAGGCCATCTACCTCAACCCCGGCGCGTACGAGGCCATCCCCCCCGAGGTGTTCGGCGTGGGCCGCCGCATCCAGGCGGGCAGCAAGGTCACCGGCAAGCACGCCATCGCGTACAAGGCCCGTGAACTCGGCCTGCACTACGGCGAGGACGCCCTGCGGCGCGTCACCGACCACATCAAGGCCCTCGCCGAACATGGCGAACTCGACGACGCGCACCTCGAACGGGTGCTGCGCGAGTGGGTCAGCGCCTGAGGACGGCTGAAACCATGAACGTCGCCCACTACCGCGCGCTCACCCTGAACGGCCAGGGCGGGAAGCCCATCGCGGTCGCCCTCACGCCCGGCTGGGAGGAGGACGCCCTGCGGGACCTCGCCGCGCTCACCGGCGCGCCCCTGCTGGCCTGCGTGACCGACCTGACCGGCGACACGGCGCGCGTGCGGTACTTCAAGGGGCGCGCGGAGAAGCCTGACAGTGACAGCGGCGCGCTGGCGGTCACGGCGCACCTCGCCCGCATCGGCGCGTACCGGGGCGGACTGCGCGTGCAGTCGCCCGGCGGGATCATGCGCGTGGGCGGGAACGAACACGGCGGCCTGATCCCGCAGCTCGGCGCCCCGGACGACGCCCTCGGCCATGAAGCCCCCCTCGCGGACGAGGACCTGCACGCCCTGCTGAGCGCCCTGAACCTGCGCGCCACTGACCTGGTTGGCCCGCCCGCGCAGTGCGGCACCGCCACGAAACGCAACGCCGTCCTGCCCCTCGCGGGCGTGGCGGACGTCGCGGCCCTCCAGCCGCAACCGGACGCCCTCGCGGAAGTGCAAACCCGCGCGGGCCTGAGCGGCGTCATCCCCTGCACCTTCAATGCTCCGGGCCGCGACGTGGACTACCGCTTCTTCGCCCCCGCCCGGGGCCTGCCCGAGGACCGCGCCGGGTGCTTCACGTTCGCGACGCTGTGCGCGTACATGGCGCACCGCCACTACGGCGAAGGCGCACGCACCCTCACCGGCACGCAGGCCAGCGGCAGCGACGCGCCCGGCGGGCTGCGCGCCGAGGTGTACCTCCGGGACCGGTCCTTCACGGTGGCCACGGGCGGCGCGGTCACACCGTTAACATCGGGCATGAACCCCACCCACGCCCACGAGGTCCGCGCATGACCGTCAGCGCCCTCACGCCCCCGACGCCCGCACAGGTCGTCCGCGACGCCTCCCCCACCACCGTCCTCGCCGGGTTCATCGCGGTGCTCGTCGGCTTCACGAGCAGCATCAGCCTCGTGTTCCAGGCGGCGGACCGCGCGCACCTCACGGCGGCGCAGACGACCAGCTGGCTCACCGCCGTGTACCTCGCCATCGCCATCAGCGGCGCGCTGCTCTCCTGGCGGTACCGCGCGCCCGTCGTGACCGCGTGGAGCACGCCCGCGCTCGCGCTGATCGCGCAGGACGCCGGGCAGCTCACGTACCCGGAGTTCATCGGCGCGTACCTCGTGAGCGCCGCGATCATCACGCTGCTGGGCGTCACGGGCCTGTTCGAGCGCGTCACGCGCCGCATTCCCGCGCCGCTCGCGTCCGCGATGCTCGCCGGCATCCTCATTCCGTTCGTGCTGGGGGCGTTCACGGCCCTGCCGCGCGCACCCCTCACGGTGGGCGCGATGCTGCTCGCGTTCCTGATCGGGCGCGCGTTCGCCGCGCGGTACGCGGTCCTGCTGGCGCTCGTGGCCGGCGTGGCCGCCGCCCTCCTGAGCGGGCAGGTGCACTTCGGCGTCACAAGCAGCGTGTTCGGGGCGCTCACGCTCACGCGGCCCGCGTTCACGGTCGCCGGGGTCCTCGTGCTCGCCCTGCCCATGACCGTCCTCACGCTCGCCTCGCAGAACCTGCCGGGCGCCGCCATTCTCCGCGCCAGCGGGTACAGCCGGGTGCCCACCAGCCCCCTCATTACCGGCACCGGCCTCGCGTCGCTGCTCAGCGCGCCGTTCGGCGCGCACGCCACGAACCTCGCCGCCATCACCGCCGCCATCTGCACCGGCCCCGAAGCGCACGCCGATGAGCGCCGCCGGTACGTCGCGGGCCTCGCGTCCGCGTGCTTCTACCTCCTGCTCGCCGTGTTCGCCGGCGCGGTCGCTGCCGCCGTCACCGCCGTTCCCAAACCCCTCGTCGCGGCCCTCGCGGGCCTCGCCCTGCTCGGCACCGTCCTGTCCAGCCTGCACGCCGCCCTCGCCGACGAACGCTGGCGCGAAAGCGCCCTGATCACCGTCGTCGTCACCGCCAGCGGCCTCACGTTCCTCGGCCTCGGCGCCGCCTTCTGGGGCCTCGCCCTCGGCGGGCTCAGCGCCGCCCTCCTGAACGCCGCCCGCCCCAAGTCCCCTACGGAGCCCTCATGACCCCCCAAACCATGGCTGAAAAAATCCTCTCCCAGCGCAGCGGCCAGGCCGTGTATGCCGGAGACCTCGCCGTCGTCGAAGTCGATCAGGTGATGGTCGTCGACAGCATCGCGCAGAGCTTCATTCAGGTGATGCGCGAAGGCCTCAACGCCACGCCCAAATACCCGGAGCGCGTCAGCATCGTTGTGGACCACGTGGCGCCCGCCAGCACCGTCAGTGTCGCGCAGGCGCAGAAGGAAGCGCGCGAGTACGCCGCGCAGACCGGCGTGCGCTTGTTCGACGTGGGCCGCGGCATCTGCCACCAGGTGCTGATCGAGGAGCGCCTCGCGCAGCCCGGCTGGATCGTGTGCGGCAGTGACAGCCACAGCACCACCTACGGCGCCGTCGCGGCGTTCGGCACCGGCATGGGCGCCACCGACATCGCCCTCGCCGCCGCGAGCGGCAAGACGTGGCTGCGCGTGCCCGAGAGCGTGATGGTGAACTTCACGGGCGAGTTGCGCCCCGGCGTCACCGCGAAGGACGCCGCGCTCGAAATGATCCGCGTGCTCGGCGCGGACGGCGCCACGTACCAGAGCATCGAAATCCACGCCGGGGACCGCTTCACGCGCGGGGAACGCATGACCCTCGCGAACCTGTGCGTGGAGGCCGGCGCGAAAGCGGGCCTCGTCGTGCCCGGCGGCGAGATTCTCGAGCTGTACGACGTGCCCGCCTGGGTGTACCCGGACGAGGGCGCCACGTACGTCCGCGAGATCACCGTGGACCTCACGGCCCTCAACCCCCGCATGAGCGCCCCCAGCGAAGTGGACAACGTCCACGACGTCGCGGCGCTGCGCGGCCTGAAGGTCGATCAGGTGTTCATCGGCACCTGCACGAACGGCCGCATCGAGGACCTGCACGCCGCCGCGGACGTCCTGCGCGGGCAGCGCGTCGCGCCCGGCACGCGCCTGCTCGTGATTCCCGCGAGCAGCGAAGTCATGGAGGAAGCCACCCGTGACGGCACGCTCCTCACGCTCATCCAGGCGGGCGCGGTCCTCGGCACGCCCGGCTGCGGACCGTGCATGGGCCGCCATATGGGTGTCCTCGCGCCCGACGAGGTGTGCGTGAGCACCAGTAACCGCAACTTCATCGGGCGCATGGGCGACAAGGACGCGCGCATCTACCTCGCGAGTCCCGCCGTGGCCGCCGCGACCGCCGTGCGCGGCGTGATCGCGCTGCCCGAGGACGTCCAGGGGGCGGTCGCCTGATGCCGCACCAGGGATGGATTCACATGTTCAACTTCGAGCCGTGCCTGGAGCTGCTCGCGCAGGTCGGCGAAACCGAGCTGGATGACGGAGCGCGCGCGGCGTTCGTGGACGGCCTGAACGGCACCATCATCGGGGAGCAGGCGTTCTTCGAGCGTCCGCTCGGGAAGCTCACGGTCGCGGTGGCGCGCGGTGACGACAACAAGGTCCACCTGCGGGTGGACGCCCCGCACGGGTTCGGGCGGGCTGTGGAGGCGGTCACGCGCGCCTGCGCGACGTACCGACTGGAGGACTACTGATGCCGCGCGTGTGGAAATTCGGGGACAGCGTCAACACGGATGACATCCTGCCGGGGAAGTTCGCGCCGTTCATGGCGGGCGAGGACGTGTTCCAGACGTTCGCGTTCCATTACGTCCGCCCGGAGTTCGCGGCGCAGGTGCAGCCCGGTGACGTGTTGATCGGCGGGCGCAACTGGGGCCTGGGCAGCAGCCGCGAGTACGCCCCGCAGGCCCTCAAGAAGCTGCGGGTGGGCGGCATCATCGCGCCGAGCTTCGCGCGCATTCATTACCGCAACCTCCTGAACCTGGGCATTCCGGCGTTCGAGGCGGACCTGACGACCGCGCTGCAGGACGGTGACGAGGTGACCCTGGACGTGGACGCGGGCGTGCTGACGCGCGGCGCGGAGACGTTCCAGCTGACGCCGCCGCCCGCGTTCCTGCGGGAGGCGCTGCGCGAGGGGAGCATCCTGGCGTACTACCGCAAGTACCAGCGGTTCCCCGGCGAGGCGGCGCCGGATGAGGAGCGGGGTGATGGCGTGAAACCTTGACGCGCCGTCACATCCGTAGACTGTGGGCATGGCGATTCTGGAAGTAGAGTGCCCCGTGTGCGGGGATGTCCTGGAGTTGACGGACGAGGACCGCGCGGAGCTGACGGTGGGCGACGCGATCGTGTGCGACAACTGCCACGCGGAAATGGAAGTCACCGTGAACGACGCGCAGGATTTCGAGCTGGAGCTGCTCGGCATCCTCACGACCTGCCCGAACTGCGGTGAGGAGTTCGACATCACCGACGACATGCTCGACGAGACGGGCACGCATGTGGAATGCCCGCACTGCCACGCCGAAATCACCCTGGAGTACGACGAGTAACCCTCTTTCCCTCTGGCGCCCGGTGCGGCGCCGTAAAGGAGACCATCATGGCAATTGTTCAATTTGAGAACCCGGACACTGGCGCGACCATCGAACTCAACAACCCCGAGCTGGGCGAACTGGTCATCGATGACGAGACGGGCGTGGAGTATGAGGTGGTGAGCGTGGACCCGCCGCGCCTGGAGCAGGCGCCGCAGGAAGCTGAAGACTGGGGCGAGTGAGTCGCCGCGCGACGAAGTGTGTTGATCGGGGCGGTCGGGGGTCGGCGGTCACGCCGGAAACCGGCCGCTCCTTGCTGCCCGCCCGGGTGTAGAGAGAGGGATGTGCATGGCTGAACTGGCGATTATTTATGACCGGATTCGTCCGGACGAGAAGATGCTGTTCGAGGCGCTCGATGAGCTGGGCGTGCCGTACGACAAGGTGTACGCGCCGCAGCTGCGGGTGACATTCGACCAGGCGGTGCCGTGGCGGGTGGCGCTGGAACGCTGCGTGAGCCAGTCGCGCGGGCACGCGGTGACGCGCGCGCTGGAGGGGCTGGGCGTGCGGGTCATCAACCCGAGTCACGTGATCGAGTTGTGCGGCGACAAGCTCGCCACGAACGCTCGCCTCGCGCGTGCGGGCCTGCCGACGCCGCGCACGGGCGTGGCGTTCGACGGGGAGGCGGCGCTGCAGCTCATCGAGGAGATGGGCTACCCGGTGGTGCTGAAGCCCACGGTGGGCTCCTGGGGTCGCATGGTGAGCAAGATCAACGACCGGGACGCCGCCGAGGCGATCATCGAGCACAAGGAGGTGCTGGGTGGGCCGCAGCACAGCGTGTTCTACGTGCAGGAGCTCGTGAAAAAGCCCGAGCGGGACATTCGCGCGTTCGTGGTGGACGGCGTGTGCATCGGCGCGATCTACCGCACGTCGGAGCACTGGATCACGAACACGGCGCGCGGCGCGAAGGCCAGCCGGTGCGAGGTGACGCCGGAGATCGCGGACCTCGCGGTGCGCGCGGCGCAGGCGGTGGAGGGGCAGATCGTCGCGATTGACCTGGTGGAGGACCCGGAGCGGGGCCTGCTGGTCATCGAGATCAACCACACCATGGAGTTCAAGAACAGCGTGGCGACGACCGGCGTGAACATCCCGCGCCTGATGGGCGAGTTCGCCATTCGTCAGCTGGAGGTGCGCGCATGAGTGAGCGTCTGACGGTGGGCATCGTAGGGGGGTCCGGGTATGCGGGCGGGGAGTTCCTGCGCCTCGCGATGGGCCACCCGCACCTGGACGTGACGCAGGTGACGTCCGAGCGGAGCGCGGGCGTGCCGGTGCACATGGTGCACCCGAACCTACGGGGCCGCACCAGCCTGAAGTTCCGCAAGGCCGCGGACCTGGAGGCGGTGGACGTGCTGGTGCTGGCTCTGCCCCACGGGAGCGCCGCGAAACGCATCGCGGAGTTTGAGGGCAAGGCGCGGATCATCGTTGACCTGTCCGCGGACTTCCGCCTGCGTGACGGGGAAGCGTACCGCAAGTACTACGGCGAGGATCACCCCGCGCCGGAGCAGCTGGGCAGGTGGGTGTACGGCAACCCGGAGTTGCGCCGCGCGGACCTGCGGGGCGCGACGCGCATCGCGTGCGCGGGGTGCTTCGCGACGTCCGTGATTCTGGCGTTGTACCCGCTGATCAAGCTGGGCGTCATTGAGGGGCGCGACATCGTCGCGACGGGCCTGGTGGGGTCGTCGGCGGCGGGCGCGAGCGCGACGGAGGCGTCGCACCACCCGGAGCGCGAGGGCAGCCTGCGGGTGTATAAGCCGGTCGGGCACCGGCATGCGGCGGAAGCGGCGCAGGAGCTGCCGGGGCGTTTCCCGCTGCACCTGACGGCGATCAGCACGCCGCGCGTGCGCGGCATCCTGACGACTGCGAGCGTGTGGGTGCCGGACGGGTACAGCGAGCGGGACGTGTGGGGCGCGTACCGCGAAGTGTACGGCGAGGAGCCGTTCATCCGCATTGTGAAGGCGGCGCGCGGCATTCACCGCTACCCGGACCCGAAGCTGCTGGACGGCACGAACTTCTGCGACATCGGCTTCGAGATGGACGTGGACACGGGGCGCGTGGTGGTTATGAGCGCCATCGACAACCTCGTGAAGGGCACGGCGGGGCACGCCATGCAGTCGCTGAACATCGCGCAGGGCTGGGAGGAGACGCTCGGCCTGGAGTTCATGGGCCTGCACCCCGCCTGAGGGCACCACGCGCGGGCGGCGGCCAGAGGCTGGCCGCCGCCTGCCTGTTCGCCGGGGATGACGGCGGGCTTGCTGAGGGGTGGAGGCGGAGGACCTGTTGGACGCCCTGACGTTCGGGGGTGACGCGGCACGTGCTGGGGGCGCGGTTTACGCTGCAGAGGTGCCCTGGCACGTGGAGTTCCGTCCGGCGCGGCTGCGGGGCGTGGCCCCGGTGGCGGCTCCGGCGAAGCGCCTGGACGCGGGCGGGGTGGGCGGCTCATGGACGTGGCGGTGCACACCGCGTCCCCCTGGGGGCCGGCGCCGCCTGCCGGGGCGTGGCCGTTTCCGGCGGTCTGAAGCGCCGCGCGGGGAGCTCATCTGCTCATGACGAGCTCCCCGCGTACTCTCCTGTGGGGTCAGGGGGCGCGCGGGGGCAGGCGGACGATGCTGAGCATGTACCGTCCGAGGGCCTGGATGGCCTGGTAGAAGTTGTCGAACTCGACGGGTTTCACGATGTAGCTGCTGGCGTGGCTCTGGTAGGAGCGGAGGATGTCCTCGTCCGCCTGGCTGGTCGTGAGGACGACCACTGGGATGGTCTTGAGTTCCGGGTCGCCTTTGAGTTCTTCGAGCACTTCGAGGCCGTTCTTGCGGGGCATGTTGATGTCGAGCAGGATGACGTCCGGGCGGGGTTTGTTTGCGAAGGCCGCTTCCCGCCGGAGGAACTGCATGGCTTCGACACCGTCGCGGGCGATGTGCAGGCGGTTGGGGACGCGCGCTTCCTCGAACGCTTCCTGCGTGAGCAGGATGTCGGGCTCGTTGTCCTCGACCAGCAGGATTTCGATGGGTTCGTGGTTGAGGGTCATGGTGGTCGCCCGGTCCTTCTCCTGGGCCTGTGGCACAGTGTGACAGGTGCACATGATGAACGCGCCGTGGTGGCGCTTACGGTGTCCATAAGGGAACTTGAGGGTTCTTGAGAATGTGACGCAACGAACGTCTGCGGTGAGGGCCGGGTGAAGTGAGGGCCTCTGGACGCGTGTGGGGCGGCGGCGGAGACTCACGTATGCGTTCGCTGCTGTTGTCGCTTACGGTGTTGTTGTCGTCCTGCTCGCTGCTGACGCCCCGGGAGGAGGTGCCGGAGACGGTGTTCTCGCGGTACGTGGCGGTCGGGGATAGCCTGACGGCGGGGATGCAGGCGGGGGGGCTGACGGCCGAGTCGCAGGCGGAGGCGTTCCCGGTGCTGCTGGCGGAGCGGGCGGGCGTGGCGATGCCGATGCCGTACGTGCGCGGGCCGGGCTGCCCGCCGCCGGTGACGGCTGAGGTGCAGGTGGCGAGTTGTGGGCGCGCCGATCCGAACGGGGCGGTGCAGAATTTCGCGGTGCCGGGGGCGCGCGTGCGGGATTTGCGGTTCACGACGCCGTTGACGTTGCCGCGCGCGCGGGAGGATCAGCCGGAGTACACGCTGCTGTATCACGAGGGGGAGTACCGGTTGATTCTGGGGAACCGTGGGTCGCAGCTGGATCAGGCGGTGCGGGCGCGGCCGCGGTTCGTGACGTTGTGGGTGGGCGCGAATGACGTGTTGCCGGCGACGCTGTACGGCGCGCCGGAGCGGGCGACGTCGCCGGCGGCGTTCGAGGTGGAGTTCCGGCGGGTGCTGGACGTGCTGGGGCGTACGGGCGCGCGGGTGGTGGTGTTGACGGTGCCGGACATAACGGCGGTGCCGGGGTTCTTTTCGGTGCCGTGGTTGCGGCTGGCGCGGTTGGTGGACGCGTCGTGCGATGGTCGGGATGACCTGACGATCAGTGTGCTGGCGTTCCGGGCGCAGGGGATGGACAAGCCGGTGTCGTGCCGGGGGCCATTCGCGTTGAGTGCGGCGCAGATGGCGCGGGCGCGGGCGGCGGTGGACGGGTATAACGCGGCGATTGAGCGGGTGGCGCGGGGTCGGCGGAACGTGGCGGTGTTCGATGTGGCGCCGTTCATGCGGTCGATGAATGGGTCGCCGGTGGTGCCGTCGGCGGCGGCGCCGTTCGGGTTGGATTACAGCATGGACGGTATTCACCCGTCGGGGCGGGCGCATGAGCGCCTGGCGTTGGCGCTGGCGCGGTTCATCAATGCGGAGTTTGGGACGGACATTCCCACTACCTAACACTTGATAACCGTTTGACACTTTTGTTTATCATTCGTTAGCATGCGGGTATGATCGTTGTAAAAGTCGGCGGGAGTGCCGGCATCGACTACGACGCCGTCTGCGCCGACCTCGCCGCCCGCGTCCAGGCCGGCGAACGCTTCGTGCTCGTCCACGGGGGCAGCGGCGAAACCAACCGCATCGCCGAAGCCCTCGGCCACCCGCCCCGCTTCGTCACCAGCCCCAGCGGCTACACCAGCCGCTTCACTGACCGCCAGACCCTCGAAATCTTCGAGATGGTCTACTGCGGCAAGATGAACAAAGGCATCGTCGAGCGCCTGCAACGCCACGGCGTGAACGCCGTCGGCCTCAGCGGCCTCGACGGTCGCATCTTCGAAGGTCGCCACAAGGACAGCGTCCGCGCCGTCGAGAACGGCAAGGTCAAGGTTCTGCGCGGCGACCACACCGGCACCGTCGAACGCGTCAACACGCACCTGATCGAACTCCTGCTGGACAGCGGCTACCTCCCCGTGCTCACGCCGCCCGCCGCCAGCTACGAGGGCGTCGCCATCAACGTCGACGGCGACCGCGCCGCTGCCGCGCTCGCCACCGCCCTGCACGCCGACGCGCTGCTGCTCCTCAGCAATGTCCCCGGCCTGCTCCGCGCCTACCCGGACGAACGCAGCCTGATCCCCCGCATCCCCGCGCACGACGTGGAAGCCTACCTGGAGTTCGCGCAGGACCGCATGAAGAAAAAGGTGCTCGGCGCCGCCGAAGCGGTCGCTGGTGGTGTGCGGCGCGTCATCTTCGGTGACGCGCGCGCAGGCCAGCCGATCAGCGCCGCCCTCGCCGGACAGGGCACCGTCGTCGAGTAACCGCCGAAGCATACACGTACGAACGAGGCCCGGGGAGTTCCCAGGCCTCGTTCGCGCTGCGAGCAGCGGGCTCGGTCGCCTTACTTCTTGACCTGTTTCACGACCAGCGACGTGATGTCGGTGCTGGCGGTGTTCGCGTAGATGACCAGGCCGGAGCGCTGCGCGACGGCGTAATCGAAGATCATCGCGTACCCATTCGCTTTCGCGACGGCCGAGATGGCCGCGTCCACCTTTTTCGCGAGCGGCGAGAACTGCGACTGAATCTGTTTCTGGTAGTTCGCGTTGCTGGTGTTGTAGGCCGTGATGGCGTTCTTCAGTGTCGTTTGGTCCGCGCTGGTGGCCTTGCCGCTGGCGACCTTCGCCTGCAGGTCACTGATCTTCTTGGCCTGCGCGGCGAGGTCCGCGTCGGCCTTCTTGCGCAGCGACGCATAGTTCGACGCGCCGGGCAGCGCGGCAATGACGGTGTCGACATTCACGATGCCGATTTTCGTGCTGGCCGCCTGAGCGGAAGCGGGCGCGGCGAGCGCCGCGGTGGCGCCCAGGGCGAGCAGAGCAGTTTTTGCGTTCATGGGACTCCTTCAGCGGGCGTGAGTGGACGAAGCCCCCGCACGAGCGGGGGCCACGCCGGATTGCCCCGAGGGTGGGGGGTTACTTCTTGGCTTTGACCTGGTTCACGACGGCGGTCGTGAGGTCCGCGCCGTTGTCGGCGTACACGACCAGACCGCTCTGCGCGGCGGTCGCCTGATCCATCACGATGGCGAAGCCGTTGGCCTTCGCGGCGGTCGCCACGGCGGCATCCACGTCCTTCTCGATGGGCGCGACCTTCGCGTTGATCTGGTCTTGGTACGTCTTCGCCTTGGCGTTGTACGTGTCGAGCAGCGTGTTGAACTGCTGCTTCTCGGCGGCCGTGGCGTTCGCGCCCTTCTGCTGGATGGTGTTCAGCTGCGTTTCGAGCGGCTTGAGTTCCGTGTCGGCCTTCTTGCGCAGGTCGTTGATGGCGGCGTTGCCGGCGTGCGCTTCCAGGACGGTCTGCACGTTCACGAACCCGACCTTCTGCGGGGCGGTCTGCGCGTGCGGAGCGAGCGTACCGACAGCGAATGCGGCAACCACCGCGACGGGGAGCATCTGCTTCACGTTCATGGGTGCAACGCTAACACGCACCTTCCTGAGCGTGATGATAACGGCACGCGCCCGGCGTCAGGTGCGCGTCAGCGCCCCTCGCCCGTCGTGCAGGTTGTGTGCTCATCGTTCCCGTTCGCGCGCGCGCGCGGGTGAGTCGCACCGTAGAATGCATTCATGCTCGTTCGCGACTGGATGACGACGCGTCCCATGACCGTCACGCCCGAAACGCCCGTTCTGGACGCCCTGCGCATCCTCAAGGAACGCGGTTTCCGCCGCCTCCCCGTCATGGACGGTTCGAAACTCGCGGGCATCGTGACCCGCAAGGACCTCAAGGACGCCATGCCCAGCAAAGCCACGACGCTGAGCGTCTGGGAACTCAACTACATGCTGAGCAAGCTCACCGTCGGCGAGATGATGAGCCGCCCGGTCGTCACCGCCGACGAAGGTGAGTACATGGAGGACGCCGCGCTGCGCATGCAGGAGCACAACGTCGGCGGCCTCCCGGTTCTCGACACGACGGGCCGCATGACGGGCATCATCACGATCACGGACGTGCTGCGCGCGTTCATCGACATCATGGGTCTGCGCGAGGGCGGCACGCGCCTCACGCTCGACATGCCGGACGTGCCCGGCAGCCTCGCGCGCGCCACGCAGGCCGCGCAGCCCAGCAACATCATCAGCGTCGCCACGTTCGGGTCCACGGAGGGCCGCCGCCGCTTCGTGATGCGCCTCACCGGCGAGGGCGCGCAGACCGCCGCGGACCGCGTGCGCACCGCCGGCGTGGACGTCGTCGAGTAAGCCCACACGACGGCAGAGGCGGCCTGCACGCGCGGGCCGCCTCTGCCGTTGTGCACGCGGGCTGGCTTCTGCCCTCCCCTCCGCTGCGCCGACCGCCACGACGGCCCGCCCAGGCCCTACCGAACCGCCAGGGAGGACACGGGGGCCTACACGCCGGGCAGCTCAGGGTGACTTTCGCCTCCGCTGGGGCACCCGGGAGCGGGTGAGCGTCAGGGTCGGGCCCGACAGCCCGCGCAGGTCAGGCGGACCGGGCGTGCTCGGGCGCGTCGTCCGCGTCGGTGTTTCGCAGGCCAGGCAGGCGCTGCACGTGAATGGTGCTGTACGCGTCCTCCTGCTGCGCGTCGAGTTCGCCGCCCTTCACGCCTTCGAGCAGGGCGCTGAAGTACGTTGTGCGTTCGCCCCAGTCCTGCACGGGCACCGTGTGGAACTGGAAGTGCGTGAGGCGTGCCGCGAAGGACCGCAGGGCGCCGAGGGCGCCGGCGAGCGTGAGGCGTTCGCGGCTGAGCAGGGGCACGTGCACGTCGCGCACGGCGCTGCGCGCGGCCTTCAGGAGTTTCTCGAGGCCGCGCTGGCCGCTCGCGCGGCGTTCCCGGCGGGGCAGGCCGAGGTCGAGGGGGCGGGCGGGAATCAGGCCTTCGCGTTCGCGGCGGCGCGCGGCGAGGAACTGCACGAGCGCTTCGAGGTCCGCGAGGGCCTCCACGCCGGCAGTGACGTCGTCCAGTGGGTCGTCGTCGGCCCAGTCGTCGGCGGGGGCGTCCGGTTCGGGCTGGGGGAGCAGCAGGCGCGCCTTAAGGGCGATGACCTGCGCGAGGGTGGGGAGCAGGTCCGCGTGCGCTTCGGGGTGCGCGGCCTGCCAGGCGCTCGCCCACGCGAGGACGCGGCGCGTGAGGTCCAGCAGCGGCACGTCCGTCGGCTGGAGTCGCCCGGCGCGCAGGGTGAGCGCGAGGTCCGCGAGGCTCCCCTGGAAGGCGGGGAGCGTCACAACGAACACTTCGGGGGGGGAGGCGGGAGGGGTCACGGCAGCGGGCGTCCAGTTCGGCGGGGGAGTGAGGTCAGAAGAAAAGGCCGGTTTTCTCGCGGACTTCCTGCATGATGGGCTGCGCGATGGCGCGGGCCTGCTGCGCGCCGTGGGCGAGGGCGTCGCGCACGGTGTCGGGGTGCGCGCGCAGTTCGGCCGCGCGGTCCTGGAACGGCACCAGCGTGCGTTCAATGCCGGGCATCAGGGCTTTCTTGCAGTCGACGCAGCCGATGCCGGCGGTGGTGCAGCCCGTGCGGATCATGTCGAGGGTGTCGAGGTCGCTGAAGAGTTTGTGATAGTCGCCGATCAGGCATTTGTCGGGGTTGCCGGGGTCGGTGCGGCGGACGCGGGCGGGGTCGGTGGGTGCGGGGCGGAGTTTCGCCCAGATGCTGTCGAGGGGTTCGAGGATGGCGATGGTGTTGCCTTTGCTTTTGCTCATCTTGCCGGCGCCGTCCACGCCGGGCACGCGCAGGGCGTCGCGTGCGTAGACGGCTTTCGGCTCGGGGAAGGTGTCGCCGTACGTGTGGTTAAAACGCCGCGCGATCTCGCGGGTGAGTTCAATGTGTTGCGTCTGGTCCTCGCCGACGGGGATGGTGTCGGCCTTGTACAGCAGGATGTCAGCGGCCATGAGCACGGGGTACATGAGCAGCCCGGCGGGGATGCTTTCGAGCACGCCGGCCTTGTCCTTGAACTGCGTCATGCGTTCGAGGTCGCCCAGGGGCGTCTGCGTCGTGAAGATCCAGGAGAGCTCGGTGTGTTCGCGCACGTGCGATTGCACGAAGAAGATGACCTTTTCGGGGTCGAGGCCGACGGCCATGTTGGTGAGGGCCGCGTCGAAGGTGCGCTGCGTGAGCAGGTCCTTGTCGTACGCGGCGGGGTTCGTGAAGGCATGCAGGTCCACGATGCAGTAGATCGCTTCCCGTCCGTACTGCTCGCCGAGCTTCACGTAGTTCTGCATCGCCCCGAAGTAGTTCCCGATGCTCAGTTCTCCGGTCGGCTGTATTCCACTAAACACGCGCGGCATAACCGCCAGTCTAGCGCGGTGAGGACGGCGCTGGCCGCGCCGTCGCCGGGCGGGGCGCGCTTCAGGGGGTGTTGGCGAGGGCGCGCACGAAGGCGTCCTGCACGTCCCGCAGGTCGCGGGCGGGGCCTGGGGAGCGGTCCATCATGACCGCGAAGGTGAGGATGCGGCCGGACGGCGTGCGGACGTACCCCGCCAGAGCGCTCGCGCCGATGAGCGTGCCGGTTTTCGCGCGGACGTCCAGGCCGCGCAGGCGGGTGGCGAGGGTGCCGCCGCGCGCCTGCGCTTCGGGGGTGGCGGTGCCGGTGCCGGCGCGGGGGAGCGCCTCGATGAAGGGGTTCGTGCCGCGCAGGTACGCGGGGCGTCCGGCGGGGGTGCCGCCGGGCGCGGTGGCGTAGGTGTACTGCAGGAGTTGCGTGACGGCGCGGGGGGTGGCGCGGTCCGCGTCGGAGAGGCCGCTGGCGTCCACGAAGCGCACGCCGGTGAGGTTCACGCCCGCGCGGGTCAGGAAACGCCGTTCCCAGTCGAGGGCGCGCTGGGCGCTGCTGGGGGCGCTGGCGTTGACGTTCATGCCGAGGCGCGCGAGGAGCTGCTCGGCGTAGATGTTGTCGCTGGGGCGCAGGGTGCGCGCGACGAGGGTGCGCAGGGGGGCGCTGCGGGTGGTGGCGAGGCCGTGACCGAGGCGGGCGGCGCCACGCGCGACCGTGCCGGTAACGCGGACGCCTGCGGCCTGCAGGGCGCGGCGGAAGGCGCGGCCGGCGGCGAGGGCGGCGTCGTCGGTGGTGGGCATGAAGCCTTCGTTGTCGTCGCGTTCGAGCGTGACGGGGGCGACGCTGGTGCCGTCCGGGGGGGTCCAGCCGCCGCGCGTGAAGGCCGCGTCGTTGACGGTGACGGCGCCGACGGTACGGACGCCGCGCGCCCGGAGTTGCCGCGCGAGGTCGTCGAGGGTGGCGGGGGTGAGGCTGGGGTCGCCGATGCCGCTCAGGGTGAGGCGCGGGACGTGGCCGTTCGCGTCCGGGGTGGGGCCGGTCACGTCGGTGCTGAACCAGTACCCGGCGCCGAGGGTGTACAGCACGGCGCTCATGCTGAAGAGCTTGCGGACGCTGGCGGGCGTGAAGGCGTCGTCGGGCGCGCGTTCGTACAGGGTTTCTCCCGTGTCCGCATCGAGGACGAGGGCGCCGGCGTGGGCGTTGGCGCGGTCGAGGGCGGCGTTCAGGGCGCGCGTGTCGAGCGAGGCGGGCGTGGGCGCGCCGGGTGCGGCGGCGGCGGGCCAGAGGAACAGCAGGGTGGCGAGCGCAATGGAGGCGGGGCGAGGTGGGCGCATGCGCTGCTCAGGGTACGGCGTGCGTGGCGGGCGTGGGTGTGGGGCTGCTGGGGCGGGATTCACGCGCGCGAACGAACGCACGTTAGACTGGTGTATATGAGCAGCACGTCCTCCGAAGCGCACATCCGCGTCCTGATCGCCAAGCCCGGCATGGACGGCCACGACCGAGGCGCGAAAGTCGTCGCGCGCGCCCTGCGCGACGCGGGCATGGAAGTCATCTACACCGGCCTGCGCCAGACCGGCGAGATGATCGTGAACGCCGCCCTCCAGGAGGACGTGGACGCCATCGGCCTCAGCGTCCTGAGCGGCGCGCACATGCATTACTTCCGCGAGGTGGTCGGCCTGCTCCGCGAGCGCGGCGCGGAGGACATCATCGTGTTCGGCGGCGGCATCATCCCCGACCAGGACCTCCCGAAACTGGAGGAGCTCGGTGTGGGGCGCGTGTTTACGCCCGGCGCGAGCACCGAGGACGCCGTGACATACCTGCAGGGCGCCGTGCGGGCGCGCCGCGAGAAGCTCGGGCTGCACTGAGGCGGCGCGCGTCAGCGCATGCGGTCGCGGATTTCCGCGAGGGTGTCCTCGAAGGCGTCCAGGAACGCTTCCTCGAGGGCGGCGTCGCGCACGAGGTTGTGCTGTTCGCTGACGGCCTGCTCGCGCGCCCAGCGGATGCGCGCGCCGAACGCGCGGTATACGTTGCCTTTTCCGGCGATGAAGTGCGCGGCGTGCTGCACGGCCTCGTGCGGATCGCTGGTGGGTGCGACGACGCTCAGGTTCCGCAGGCCACCGTCGTCGTTCACGAGGCTGGCAGTCACTTCGATGCGCGCGCCACGGTTCGTGAGGAACACCTGGTCCACGCGCCACATGCTGGTCGCGCGGATCGGTCGGGGGGCTTCGCGGCGGGCTGGACGTCGGGCCATACGCCAGTTAGCGTAGCGCACGCGTCCGCGCAGACCGTCATGCCGGGTGCACACTGCGGCGGGCCGCCCCGAGGTGGGGCGGCCCGCCGCATGACGTCGGGGTCAGTGGACGGTGCGTTCGCTCGCGAGTTCGCCGCCGCTGCTGGCAACGTCTTCGAGGCGCAGCGCGCCATGTTCGCGCATCACGCGCAGGGCCGCGTCGGCGTTGCTGCCGTCGTCACGGGCGATGACCATGATGTTCCCGGCGCGCAGGCTCGCGTAATAGCGTTCCGCGATGGACGCGGGCAGGCCCATCTGGCGCAGCAGCTTCACGTAGTCGCCGTGGTCGGAGCCGGCCAGGGCGCCGAACAGCGCGCCGAGCGCCGCGCCGCCCACCAGGCCGAACAGCACGCCGATCAGGCCGCCTTCGTGGTAGATGCGCGTTGCGGGGATGGCCCACAGCAGCACCCAGAACAGCGCCGTGAGCACGCCGCCGGCGAGCGCGCCGAGGCCGGCGCTGCGCAGGACGACGGCGCCGCCGCCGGGCGCGCCGAGTTCAGAGGAGACGCCCGTGTCGGACCCGATGTCGAGTTCCGCGATGGGGTCCAGAATCGAGAAGCCGAGGTGGTCACGCTCGAAGCCATTTGCCTGCAGGGCGTGCAGGGCGGCGCGGGCCTGATTCGGCTCCTTAAAGAGGCCAACGACACTTTCCATACTGGCATTAAAGCACGCGTGCGCGCGCGCCGACGAGGGACAAGGTGCCCGCGTCACTTGAGCGGACCTTAGGAGCGTCCCCGGAACGCGCCGTGCCCGCACCAAGGGTGCGGGCACGGTCCCGGCGGTTACTGCAGCAGTTCGGCGGCGGCCTGATCGGCGCTCAGGTCGCCGCGCGCGAGGCGGTCGATGAGGTCCGCGCCGGCGCCCGCCACCAGGCGGCCCGCACGGTCCTGCAGCGCGGCCCGCAGCTCGAACCGGGCGCGCTCGTGCCGGCGGGCATGCAGGCCGGCCTCCCCGAGGTGCGCGCGGTGCGCGCGAATGGCGTTCAGTACGCCCTCGATGCCTTCCTGCTGGTCCGCGCGGGCCTTCACGACGGGCGCGAACCAGTCGTCCGGGCCATGCGACGTGACGAGGCCCTGCGCGGCGCGCAACTCCCGGACGACGCGGTCCGCGCCGGGCAGGTCGCTCTTGTTCACGACCATCACGTCCGCGATTTCCATGATGCCGGCCTTGAAGGCCTGCACGCCGTCTCCCCCGCCGGGCGTGAGGACCAGCACGGTGTGGTCCGCGACGGCGGCGATGTCCACCTCGCTCTGGCCCACACCGACCGTCTCGATGAAGATCCAGTCGAACGCGAACCCTTCGAGGACGCTCAGGGCCTGCAGGGTGCGGGCGCTCAGGCCGCCGAGCGCGCCGCGCGACGCGATGGAGCGGACGTACACGCCCGGGTCGGCGTGGTGGCGCAGCATGCGGATGCGGTCGCCGAGGATCGCCCCGCCGGAGAAGGGGCTGCTGGGGTCCACGGCGAGCACGGCGACGGTGTCGCCTGCCGCGCGCAGGTGCGCGATCAGGGCGCTCACCAGGGTGCTTTTGCCGCTGCCGGGGCTGCCGGTCACGCCCACGACCGGCGGGCGGTGCGGGGCGGCGCGCGCGGCCCGGAGGACGTCGGCGCTGCCCGCGGCGTCGTTCTCCACCAGCGTGAGCGCGCGGGCGAGGGCGCGCGGGTCGCGCGCGTGGTACCGGTCAATCAGGGTGCTGGCGGTCACGGGGCGCCCTCGCCGACAATGTCGTCCATTTCGGTGGCGGCTTCGAGCGTTTCGAGGTGCGCGGCGTCGTTGAAGGTGAGCAGCTGCCCGCCTTCCGGGCCGAGCAGGAACCGCGTGACGCTGGTGTTCAAGACGGACAGGCGGGCCCAGGCGTGCTCGAGGTTCCCGCCGAGCGCGAGGCCCACGGCGACGCGCACGACGCCGCCGTGCGTGAACACCAGCACGCGCCCGCCGGGGTGGCGTTCACGCAGGGTCCGGAAGGTCGCACCGGCGCGTTCCGCGAGGTCGGCCATGCTTTCCCCGCCGGGGCGGCGGGTACGCCACGGGTCGGTGCGCAGCGCCGCGAGGTACGCGGGGTAGTCCTGTTCGAGGGTGGCGCGGTCCCGGCCGGCGAGTTCACCGACGTCGATTTCACGCAGGCCCGCGTCGATGCGGACCTCCGGCGGGCCAGAGAGGCGCTGCGCGACCGCCTGGGCGGTGTCGTAGGCGCGTGCGAGGTCGCTGGTGTACACCGCGTCGAAGGTCTGCGCGGTGAGGCGACCGGCGAGGCTGGCGGCCTGCAGGTGCCCGAGTGGGCTGAGTGGCACGTCCGTCTGCCCCTGGTAACGTCCGGCGACGTTCCACGTGCTTTCGCCGTGCCGCACCACCCAGAATTCGGTGGCGGCGTCGCGCGGGAGCGGCGCGAACCCGGTGGGGAGGCGGTGCGTGGTCGTCACAGAGGTCAGGCTCCGGCGCGGGTGAACGTGACGCCCTGGCCGGTGACCATCTGCCCGAGGCGCCAGGGGGTCTCACCGGCCTGCGCGAGTGCGCGCAGGGCCGTGTCGGCGTGCGCTTCGGGCACGATGAACAGGAAGCCGACGCCCATGTTCAGCGCGCGGTAGGCTTCCTCGCGGGTGACGCCGCCGTGCTCGAGGATCAGTTCGAACAGGGGCGGCACGGCCCAGGAGTCCTCTTGGACCTGCATGCCGACGCCGTCCGGGAAGACGCGCGGGGGGTTGTCGACGAGGCCGCCGCCGGTGATGTGGCTCATGCCGTGGATGTCCACGCCGTGTTCGATGAGGGCGTCGAAGGCGTGCAGGTACGCGCGGTGCGGGACGAGCAGCGCGTCCTGGATGCTGCGGCCCAGGTCGGCGCGTTCCTCGTGCCAGTCGAGGTTCGCGAGGGCGGTGCGGGCGAGGCTGTAACCGTTGGTGTGCAGGCCGGTGCTAGGCAGCGCGATGACGGCGTCGCCGGCCTGAATGCAGCTGCCGTCGATGAGGCGCGGGCGGTCCACGACGCCCACGAGGGTGCCGACGACGTCGAGTTCCCCTTCGGCGTACACGCCGGGCATCTCGGCGGTTTCGCCGCCGAGCAGGGCCACGCCGAGGCGTTCGCAGGCGTGCGCGGCGCCGGTGACGAACGCGGCGACGTCCTCCGGGACCAGTTTGTTCATGGCGATGTAGTCCAGGAAGAACAGGGGGCGGGCACCCTGCACGAGGATGTCGTTCACGCAGTGGTTCACGATGTCCTCGCCGAGGCCGCCGTACTGTCCGGCGCGCGTGGCGACCTTGGTTTTGGTGCCGACCCCGTCGGTGCTGGCGACGAGGACGGGGTCCGTGAGGTCACGGAAGTCCGGGCGGAAGAGTCCGCCGAAACCGCCAAGGCCCGCAAGGACGTTGGGGCCGTGTGTGCGTGCGACGGCGCCGCGCATGAGGTTCAGCGCGCGGTGTCCGGCGTCGATGTCGACTCCCGCGCGTTTGTACGCCGAATCCTGGTTCGTCATGTGCCTCCCAAAGTGGCCCGCCGTGTAGGCGGGCATTGAGGGGCAGTCTACCGCGCGGCGCGCGGGCAGTGTCGAGGGGTGCCGCGCGTGGGCGTTACTGGCGGGTGGCGTAGCCCTGTGAGACGAGCGCTTCGTTGATGTTGGTGGGGCCTTTGAACAGCACGACCTTCGGGAGCTTGCCGGGGCCGGACTTTTCCTTCACGACGACTTTCATGATGAGGCTGGCGGGGAGCATGCGGTTGAGGGCGCCGTCCGCGCCGATGCCGAGGGCGATGCCCTGCAGGACGACGGGAACTTCCGCGTTGCCGACTTTCAGGACGACGTTGCCTTCGACGTTCATGCGGACGAACGCGGCGTTGAAGGTCATGGGTTGGGCCTGCGCGACGCTGGCAGAGAGGATGAGGGCGGCAGCGAGCAGGTGGGGGGAGCGTGCGGGCATACGGCCTCCGGTCCGGGCGGGGGCACCGGACGTCAGGGTGGGGTGGGATTGTGGCCGGCCCGCGTGGCTGCGGACTGGCGAGCTTCTATATGAAACTTCCTGAAAAGTATACACGGTATTCACACACTCTGCATTCATATTCATCGTACTGGTCAGACAACCCAACACGCCCTCCCCCATCGCGTGCCCGGGACGCGCCGCGCCAGATCCGCGCGGAGGCCACTGGTACACTGTCCCGGATGCGCCCCGACCTGCTGGACCGCGTGCACACCCTGCTGCCCGCCCACCACGCCCGCCCGGAAATTCAGCTGCTGTACGACATGATGCGCGACTACCCCGCGCGCGGCGGGAAGGGCATCCGCGCGGAGCTGCTGCTCGCCAGCGCCCGCGCGCACGGCGTCCGCGAGGGCACGCCCGCCTGGGAACAGGCCCTGTGGCTCGCCGCCACCGTCGAACTGTTCCAGAACTGGGTGCTCATTCACGACGACATCGAGGACGACAGCGAGGAACGCCGGGGGCAGCCCGCCCTGCACCGCACGCACGGCGTGCCGCTGGCGCTGAACGCCGGTGACGCCCTGCACGCATACATGTGGGCGGCCGTGGCGCGCGCGAACGTGCCCGGCGCCTTCGAGGAGGTGCTGCAGATGATCCACCGCACCGCCGAGGGACAGCACGTGGACCTCGCGTGGGTGGAGCACGGTCGCTGGGACCTCACGCCCGCCGACTACCTCGACATGGTGCGCCTGAAAACGGCGTACTACACGGTCGTCGTGCCGCTGCGCCTCGGCGCGCTCGCGGCAGGCGCCACCCCGAGCGCGGCGTTCGAGGCGGCGGGCGTAGCGCTCGGCGCGGCCTTCCAGATTCGCGACGACGTCCTGAACCTCACGGCGGACGCGGGCGTGTACGGCAAGGAGATCGGCGGGGACCTGCAGGAAGGGAAACGCACCCTGATGGTCCTCGACTGGCTGGAGCGCGCGCCCGCGTCCGAGCGCGCAGCGTTCCTGACGTACATGCAGCAGCCGCGCGCCCAGAAGTCCCCGGAGGATACGCGCCGCATCCTGGACTGGCTGCGGACGAGCGGCGCCGTGGACCGCGCGCAGGCCGTAGCGGACGAGCACGCCCGCACCGGCCTCGCGCTGCTGGACGCGGCCCTGGCGGACGCACCGGACCGCGCAGCCGCGCTCGGCATCCTGGCGCAGATGCAGCAGCTCGCCACCCGGCACGCCTGAGGGGCAGGCCCTGCCCAGAGGTCAGCGGGCGTTCGTGGGCTGGCTGATACCTTCGAGGGCCTGCTGGTCCGCGTTCGTCTCGTCACGCGTGGCGAGGTCCCCGAGGCTCACGATGCCGACGATCTTGCCGTCGCGCGTGACGGGCAGGCGCCGCACCTGACGGTGCGCCATCTCGCGCGCGGCGTCCTCAATGTTCATGTCCACGTCGAGCGTCAGGACGTCGGGCGACACGAAGTCCCGCGCGACGGCGCCCGGGTCGCGGCCGTACGCGACCGCGCGGATCACGATGTCACGGTCGGTGAGGATGCCGAGCAGCTGATCGCCGTCCATCACCAGGACGTTGCCGATGTCGCGCTCCAGCATGAGCGTCGCGGCTTCCTTGAGGGTGGCGTCCGGGTCGAGGGTGGCGATGTCCATGGTCATGATGTCTTTCAGGGTGGTCATGCATGGACCGTACCGCGCCGCACATGCAGGCGCGTGGGCGGACCGTAAGGACACCTTAAAGCGCGCCCCCAGACTGGGGGCGCGCTTCGGGCCGGGTTCGTTCAGGCGGACGAATCGTGGCCGCCTGCCACGGTGTAGCGGCCGACCTCGCCGTCCACGCGCACCCGCTGGCGGAACACGTAGTAGTTCCACGCCTGGTACCCGATGATGAGCGGCAGGAAGATCAGCGCAACGATCACCATCAGGTGCAGCGTGTACGGCTGGCTGGCGCTGTTCTGCACCGTGAGGTTGAATTGCCGCCCGAGCGTGCTGGGCAGTACGTTCGGGAACAGCCCGAGGAACACCGTGAGCGTCGAGAACACCACCGTCAGGCTGCTGGTCACGAAGGCAGGCACGTCGCGCCGCAGGGTAAGGGCCAGCCAGATGCCCGCGAGGTTCAGCGCGGCGAGCGCCGGGAAGAGCCACTCGGCCACGCCGAAATTGTGGAACAGGTCCGTGCGTACGTACCCGAGGTACACGAACAGCAGCACGACAGCGGTGGCGAGCGCACCCCAGAGGAGCGCGTGACGGCGCGCGCGGGCGTACAGGGCGTCCTCGTGGTGCAGACGCAGCAGCAGGAAGATCGCGCCGTGCAGCATGAACAGCAGCAGCGTGGCGGCGCCGCCGATCACGGCGAACCCGTCGAAGTACGTGAACAGCCCCCCGGTGTACCGCCCGCCCTCGCCGATGGGCAGGCCACGCACGAGGTTCGCCATGACGACGCCCCACAGGAACGCCGGCACGAGGCTGCCGAGGAAACTGGTGACGTCCCAGAAGACGCGCCAGCGCGGCGAGTCCACCTGCGCGCGGAACTCGAACGCGACGCCGCGCCCCAGCAGCGAGAGCAGGATCAGCGTGAACACCGGGTACATGCCGGTGAGGAGCGCCCCGTACCACAGCGGGAACGTCGCGAAGATCACGCCCGCCGCGAGGATCACCCACACCTCGTTGCCGTCCCAGAAGGGGCTGATGGTGCTGATCAGGGCTTTGCGTTCCTTCTCGTTGCGGGCGAGCATGGGGCGCAGCAGGTCCACGCCGAAATCGAAGCCTTCCAGCAGGAAGTAGATGATGAAGCACGCGGCGGTGATCCAGAACCAGAGGGTTGCGAGGTCCATTACAGGTCTCCGGGGTACGCGGGGGCGGGGATGTCGCGGGCCTGCACGTCAGGCGCGTGCAGGCCCGCGCGGGCGGTGCGGGTCAGCAGGTAGACGTCCAGCCCGATGAGCAGCAGGTACGCCACCCAGAACGCCACGAGGCTCAGGACCACGGTGCTGGCTGGCAGGGCGCTGACGGCGTCCCGGGTGCGCAGGAGGCCCTGCACGATCCACGGCTGGCGGCCCATCTCGGTGGTGATGAAGCCGGTGAAGTTCGCGACGTGCGGCACGAGCGGCATCACGAACATGAATTTCAGGTACGGGCCCGGGCGGTCCAGGGTGCCTTTCCGCCAGCGCCACAACCCCCACGCGGTCATGAACAGCATCAGCAGGCCGCAGCCGACCATGATCCGGAACGCCCAATACACCGGCCAGACCGGCGGGATGTAGTTGCCGGGGCCGTACTTCGCCTCGTACGCCTTTTGCAGGTCATTGATGCCCTGCACGCCGCCGGTGGGGCGGTTGTACGCGAGGATCGAGCCGACGTACGGCACTTCCAGGTTGAAGAGGTTGCGGCGCTCGCGGTTGCTGGGCAGCGCGATCAGGCTCTCGCCGGTGCTGCCGTGCGTGGTTTCCCAGATCGCCTCGAACGCCGCGAACTTCATGGGCTGGTCACGGCGGGCACTCTGGCCCTGCAGGTGACCGACGCCGGCCACGCCGACGCTGCCGACCGCAGCGATGATCAGGCCGACCTTCTGCGCGAGGCGGAAGGTTTCGGTGTGGTGCTTGCGCAGCAGGTGGTAGCCGCTCACGGCGAGCACGAAGAACGCCGCGATGGTGAGCCCGCCGAACCAGATGTGCGCGAACCAGCTGAGCCCCTTGGGGTTCGTCATGACCGCCCAGAAGCTCGTGAGGACCGCCTGGCCGCGCTCGATCTCGTACCCGACGGGGTGCTGCATCCACGCGTTCGCGATGATGATCCAGTACGCGCTGATGGTGCTGCCGATCGCGACGAGCCAGATGGCGCCGAGGTTCGCCCAGGTGGGCAGCTTCTCGCGCCCGAACCACCACAGGCCCAGGAAGGTGCTTTCCAGGAAGAACGCCATCAGCACTTCAAGCGCGAGAGGCACGCCGAAGATGTTCCCGACGAAGTTCGAGAAGCCCGCCCAGTTCATGCCGAACTGGAATTCCTGCACGATGCCGGTCACGACGCCGACGGCAAAGTTGATAAGGAACAGGTGCCCGAAGAAGCGCGTGAGCTGTTCGTAGTGGCTGCTGGCGGGCGTGTCGTGCGCGGCGTCGTCACTGCGGCGTTTGCCGCGCCGCGCGGTGACGTACGCCAGGGTCTGCAGGACCGCGATGGTCATGGCGAGGCCCACGGTGAACGGCACGAAGAAGAAGTGGAAGATGCTGGTGGTCGCGAACTGGAAGCGGGAAAGGTCAAGGGCGTCCATGCGGGGCCTCCGGGGTGAGGGCGAGGGCAGCGGGCGAAGGGGCGGTCGGGGCGGGCGCGGGGGGGCTGGTGCCGCCGGCGGGGAGGACGCCCACGGGCAGCACGTCGTCCACGAGGGCGAGCGGGCCGGGGCGGTGCGTGATGATGATCAGCGTGCGGCCCTGCCGTTCGCGCTCGATGACGCGCAGGGCGAGCGCTTCGGCGGGCGGGTCGAGGTGCGCGGTGGGCTCGTCGAGAATCAGGACGTCACTGGGTTTGAGCAGGGCGCGGGCGAGGGCGACGCGGGCGCGCTCGCCCCCGCTGAGGCGCGCGCCCCCCTCCCCCACCCAGCCGTCCAGGTCGAAGTGCGCCAGACCCAGGTCGTTCAGAAGGGCGCGCAGGCGTTCATCCGGGAGGGCGCGGTCGGCGAGGCGCAGGTTCGCGCGCAGGGTGCCGCTGAGCAGCGGGGCGTCCTGTTCCATCAGGGCGGCGCGGGCGTGCAGTTCGTGGGGGTCGAGGTGGCGGGCGTCCACGCCGCCCCAGCGGACGGCGCCGGCGTCCGGGTCGAGGTCGCGGACGAGCAGCCGCGCGAGGGTGGTTTTGCCCGCGCCGCTCGGGCCGACGAGCGCGACGGCGCGCCCGTGCGGGACGTGCAGGGAGAAGTCCTGTACGACGAGCTGGTCGCCGTGCCGGACGCGGACGCCGTCGAGGTGCAGGTCGGGCCGGTCCGGGACGCGCGTGGGGCGGGGGGGCGCGGCGGTGCCGATGGGCGCCGTGGTGAGGGCGTGCAGGCGGCCGTCCGCCCCGGCCGCGTCCGCGAGGGCGCCGGGCACGCCCGCGAGGGGCGCAGCCGCGTCGAAGGCGGTGACGACCCCGAGCGCGGCGGCGGCCAGCCACGCGCCGGGCAGCGCGCCGCTCAGGACCGCGCCGCCGACGGTTACGAGGGTGAGCAGTAGGGCCGCGGCAGCGGCGCTCTCGCGGGCGAAGGTCAGGACGGCCAGCAGAGCGTTATCACGCGCGTCGGCGCGCTCCAGGGTGCGCTCCAGGGCGCTGAAGTCCTGCGGCGTGGCGGTTTCGGCGCTGGCGTGCAGGGTGTCCGTGAGGGCCGCGGTGAGGGCCGCGCGGGCGTGCGCGCGTTCCCGCGCGAGGCGCGCGAGGGGCGCGCACGCGGCGAGGGGCGCGAGGACGCCCGCGAGGAGCAGCAGGCCCAGCACCCCCAGGGCCAGGGGGACGCTCAGGCGCGCGACGGCGAGGGCCAGGGCGGCGGTGAGCAGCAGGTACGCCAGCAGAGGAAGGGCGGCGCGGAGGGTGGCGTTCTGCAGGGCGTCCACGTCGGCGTGCGCGGTGTGCGTGACGGCGCCGACCTGAACGCCGAGGCGGCGGCCGCGCGGGACGAGGGCGGCGTACACGCGCGTGCGGGCGCGGGCGAGCGTGCGGAACGTGAAGTCGTGCGCGAGCAGGCGCTCCACGTAGCGCAGGGCCGCGCGGCCCAGGCCGAGGGCGCGCACGCCGGTGATCAGGAACGTCAGGGTGAACAGGGTGTCGGGACGCTGCGCGGCGCGGCTGATCAGGGCGCCGCCCGTGGCGGTGAGGGCGGCGGCGGACGCGAGGGCGAGGGCGCCCAGCAGGGCCGCAGCGAGCAGGCGTCCTTCCTCGCCGCGCAGGACGGCGCGGGTGAAGCCGAGGCGCGTCATGGGGTCGCCCCGAGGTGGACGGTGCGGAAGCCCGGTGGGGGCGGGCGGTGCGTGACGAGCAGGACCGTGCGGCCTGCGAGGGCGCGGGCGAGCGCGGCGTGCAGCGCGTGTTCGGCGGGGGTGTCGAGGTGCGCGAACGGTTCGTCCAGGAGGACAAGGGGGGCGTCCGCGAGGAGCGCGCGGGCGACGGCGAGGCGAGCGCGTTCTCCGCCGCTGAGCGGCAGGCCGCCGTCGCCGACGCGGGTGTTCAAGCCGTCCGGGAGGTCCGGGACGTGCGCGGCGCGCAGGGCGGCGTGCAGCTCGTCGTCGGTGGCGTCGGGGCGGGCGGTGAGGAGGTGGGCGCGCAGGGCGCCGGCGCGGACGCGGGCATGCTGCGTGACGAGCGCCACGCGGGCGCGCCAGGCGGGCAGGTCGAGGGTGCTGAGGGGCGCGCCGTGCACAAGCAGGTCGCCGTGCACGGGCGCGAAGCCCATGAGGGCGTGCAGGAGGGCGGTTTTACCGGCGCCGCTCGGGCCGACAAGGGCGGCGTGCTCCCCGGCCGCGAGGGCGAAGGTCACGGGCGGCAGGGTGCGGCCTGGCAGGCGCACCTGCACGTCGCGGAGCGTGAGGGCGGGCGCGCCGTCTGGTGGGGGGGTGGCGCCGCCCTGCAGGGTGGGGGTGTCGAGCAGGGCGTACAGGTCGCGGGCGGCGGGGTGCGCGTCGAGGGCGGCGTGGCGTTCGGTGCCGAGCGTGCGCAGCGGCGCGAAGAATTCCGGCGTGTACAGCAGCACGGCGAGGGCAGGCGTGAAGGTCAGGTGGCCTTCGAACAGGCGGACGCCGACGATGACGGCCACGAGGGCCGTGCTGAGGGTCGCGGCGAGGTCGAGGACGAAGCCGCTGAGGAACGCGACGCGCAGGACGCGCAGGGTGCTCACGCGGTACTCGTCGGCTTCGCGCGCGAGGCTGTCCGCGCGGGCGTGCGCGCGGCCGTACGCGACGAGGGTGGGCAGGCCGCGCGCGGCGTCGAGGGTGCGGGCCTGGAGGCGCAGCAGGCCCGTCCAGGCGCGGTCGCTGACGGTGCGGGTGGCGAGTCCGACGAGGATCAGGAAGGCGATGCAGACGGGCGCGGTAACCGTCAGTACGAGCGCGCCGAGCGGGTCGAGCAGCAGGGCGGCACCGAGGAAGACGGGGAGGGTGGCGGCGGCGTGCGCGGCGGTGGGGAGGTAGCGGGCGTAGTACGCGCGGAGCTTCTCGGGGGCTTCGGTGGCGGTGAGGGTGACGTGCGCACCGTCGATGTCGGCGAGGGCGACGGGGCCGAGGCGGGTGGCCTGCGTGAGCGCGCGTTCACGCAGGTGCGCGGTGAGGCGCGCGGCGCGGCGGCCGGTGAGGGCTTCGCGGGTGGCGTTCAGGGCGGCGCGGAGGAGGAGCGCGGCGGCGAGCAGGGTCAGCGCGGCGGTTTGCGTGGGGAGGGGGGCGCCGTTCAGGAAGACGGCGTTGATGAGGCGCGCGGTGGTCCACCAGGCGAGCGCGCCAGTGAGGGCGGCAAGCAGGCTGAGGGTGAAGGTGCCGAGCAGCAGGGGACGGACGCCGGGTTCGCGGGCGAGGCGGCGGTCTGGTGGGAGGCCGGAGGGGGAATTCAGGTGGGGTGCGTGCGTCATGCTTCATCCTGCCGATCTTGTGAAAAGGCTCTCAAGGGCGGGTGTCCCCATTCGCTCCATCGAACACCACCCACGCGCGCGCGCCCATCACGCGATCTTCACACCGTCGCGCCGCCCACCAAGATCCACCCCACCCGGGCCGCACCGGCAACTCTTATACTCGCCGCACACCCAGGGGGACACCGCATGGACACGCACATCACGCTGAACGGCACACCCACGCCTGCCCGCACCGGCGAACCCCTCGTGGACGCCCTGAACCGCGCCCAGCTGGAGCTACCGCAGGTCTGCTACCACCCGCAACTCGGCCCCATCCAGACCTGCGACACCTGCATCGTCGAGGTGGACGGCCAGCTCACCCGCGCCTGCGGCACCCCCGTGCGCGCCGGCATGCAGGTCCGCACCGAAGTGAACGCCGCGCGCCGCGCCCGCGAGGACGCCTTCGACCGCCTCCTCGCGCACCACGAGCTGTACTGCACCGTCTGCGACAACAACAACGGCAACTGCACCGTGCACAACACCACCGCCCTCATGCGCGTGCAGCATCAGACCCGCCCGTTCCAGCCCAAACCGTACGCCGTGGACGACACCAACCCCTTCTACCGCTACGACCCGGACCAGTGCATCCTGTGCGGCCGCTGCGTGGAAGCCTGCCAGAACCTCCAGGTGAACGAAACGCTCAGCATCAACTGGGAGAGCGCGCACCCGCGCGTGCTGTGGGACGGCGGGCGCGACATCGGCGAGAGCAGCTGCGTCAGCTGCGGCCACTGCGTGACCGTGTGCCCCTGCAACGCCCTGCAGGAAAAAAGCATGCTGGGCGAGGCGGGGCTGTTCACCGGCATCCCCCTGCCGATGTTCCAGGGGGCCGTGAACGTCGTCAAAAGCGTGGAGCCGAGCGTCGGGTACGGCCCGATCCTGCAGGTATCCGAAGTCGAGGCGGCGGCGCGTGAGGGCTTCATCCGCAAGACGAAGACCGTGTGCACGTACTGCGGCGTGGGCTGCAGCTTCGACGTGTGGACGCGCGACCGGCACATCCTGAAGGTCGAGCCCGGCCCAGGCCCCGCGAACGGCGTGAGCACCTGCGTGAAAGGCAAGTTCGCGTGGGATTACGTGAACAGCGGCGAGCGCCTCACCACCCCGCTCATCCGCGACGGTGAGCGCTTCCGCGAGGCCACCTGGGACGAAGCCACCGCCCTGATCGCGCGGCGCTTCACGGACCTCCGTGCGGCGCACGGCCCGGACGCCCTGGGCTTCATTGCCAGCAGCAAATGCACGAACGAGGAAGCGTACCTCGTGCAGAAGCTCGCGCGGCAGGTGATCGGCACGAACAACGTCGACAACTGCTCCCGGTACTGCCAGTCCCCAGCCACCATGGGCCTGTGGCGCACCGTCGGCTACGGCGGGGACAGCGGCACCATCCACGACATCGAGTTGGCGCGGCTGGTCATCACGGTCGGCAGCAACGCCGCCGAGAGTCACCCGGTACTCGCCACGCGCGTGAAACGCGCGCACAAGCGGCGCGGGCAGGGCCTGGTGGTCGTGGACCTGCGCGAGCACGAACTGGCGCGCCGCGCGGACGTGTTCCTGCGCCCGCGCGCCGGCACGGACTTCGTGTGGCTGAGCGCCGTCACGAAGTACATCCTGGACGCGGGCCTCGCGGCGCACGACTTCCTGCAGGACCGCGTAAACGGCCTGGACGAGTACCGCGCGAGCCTGACGGCCTTCACGCTGGAGTACGCGGAAGCCGTGACGGGCCTGCGCGCCCCGGACCTGCGCGCGCTCGCGCACCGCATCGTGGACGCCAGTGACGGCCGCGCACCCGGCGGCGTGTGCATCCTGTGGGCGATGGGCGTCACGCAGCAGGTGGGCGGCTCCGAAACGAGCGCGGCCATCAGCAACCTGCTGCTCGTGACCGGCAACTACGGGCGGCCCGGCATGGGCGCGTACCCGCTGCGCGGCCACAACAACGTGCAGGGCGCCAGCGACTTCGGCGCGATGCCGGACCGCCTGCCCGGTTACCAGCAGGTGAGCGACCCGGACGTCCGCGCGAAGTTCAGCGTCGCGTGGGACTGCGAGATCCGCCCGGAGGCGGGCCTGAACAACACCACCATGGTCGCCGCCGCGCTGGACGGCACCCTGAAGGCTCTGTACCTCAGTGGCGAGGAGATGGGGCTCACCGACGCGAACGCGGACCACGTCGCGCGCGCGCACGAGGCCCTGGAGTTCTTCGTGGTGCAAGACGTGTTCTTCACGCACACCGCCCGGTACGCGGACGTGGTGCTGCCCGCCAGCCCGTCCCTCGAAAAGGACGGCACCTTCACGAACACGGAGCGGCGCATTCAGCGCCTGCACGCGGCCCTCCCACCCCTCGGGGACAGCCTCCCGGACTGGATGATCCTGCAGCGCGTCGCGAACGCCCTCGGCGCCGGGTGGACGTACACGCACCCGGCGGACATCATGCACGAGGCTGCGAGCCTCACGCCGCTGTTCGCGGGCGTCACGTACGACCGCCTGGACGGGTACCGGAGCCTCGTGTGGCCCGTGAACGCGGACGGCACGGACACGCCGCTGCTGTACACCGAACGCTTCAACTTCCCGGACGGGCGCGCGCGCCTGTACCCGGCGCAGTACCTGCCGCGCGTTGAGGCGCCGGACGCGCAGTACGACCTGCACCTGAACAGCGGGCGCATGCTGGAGCACTTCCACGAGGGAAACATGACGTTCCGCGTGCCCGGCATTGCCGCGCAGGTGCCGGACGCGTTCGTGGAAGTCCACCCGGACCTCGCGCGCGAGCGCGGCGTGGAAGACGGCGCGTACGTGCGTCTCGTGTCGCGCCACGGTGCGGTGCGCCTGCGTGCGCTCGTCACGGACCGCGTGGCACCCGGCGAGCTGTACGTCCCCATGAACGCCCGGCGCGCCGAGGACGCCGTGAACCGCCTGACCGGCGCGCAGGCAGACGCGGCCACCTGCACGCCCGCGTACAAGGACACCGCCGTGCGCCTGGAGGTGCTGGGCACGGCGGGCGCGTCGCCGCTGCCGCGCACGAACCACCGCTACGCGCACCCGACGCCGCAGCGGGGCGTGGAGGTGGAACGTAAATGGGCGCGGCCCGACTACGCGTTCCCCGGCAGCACCTTGAACCTCGCAGACGACGGGACGGTCATGACCGGCGCGAGCCTGAACGCCCGCACGGACCGCCTCGGAGGAGACTGAGCATGGCCCGACCCCTGGAGTACACGCCGCCCACCCCGACCGACGCCGAGCGCGTCCAGTCGGGCGTGGAGGGCAACGCAGACGCGCTGCTGGACGCCCTGAAGCTGCTGCAGGCCCTGCATGAGCACGGCGTGCTGCGCACCACCACGGACGTGGTGCGCGGCGGCAGCGGCCTCGTCACGGAAACCCTACGGGCGCTGGAGAGCGAGGCGAGCACCCGCGCGCTCCGGAACGCCGCGGAACTGGTGCGCGGCCTCGGCACCCTCGACCCGCGCGAGGTGTCGCAGCTGGGGCAGGCGCTGGCGGGCGGCGTGCGCGAGGGCGCGCGCCGCGCGGCACGCGGCGACGGCGTCGGCCTGGGCGAACTGCTGGGGCTGCTGCGTGACCGGGACGTGCAGCTCGCGCTGGGCGCGCTGTTCGGCCTGCTGCAGGGCTTCGGGCGGGCACTGCGCGACGCGCGCGGCGAGACGGAACGCGCGGACGCGCAGCACCCACCCGGCGAGGCCCGCCGCTGAGCGGCCTGACCTCCACGCCCGTGCGCGCGTACCGCGACGGTCACGTGCGCGACGAGGACGATCCGGTGATTGTCGAGGAGCCGCTCGAACTGCGGGACGTGCACGGCGCACCCGTGCTGCTGACCATGCGGACGCCCGGCGCGGACCGCGAGCTCCTGACCGGCTGGCTTCACGCCGAAGGGCTGCTGAGCGCCGCGCCGGACCTCGCGCCGCACCCGGACAACCCGAACGTGTGGGTCGTGCGGACACCGCTCCCGCCCCACGCAGCGCGCCTGCATGGCAGCACGAGTGCGTGCGGCGTGTGCGGCAGCGGCAGCGTGGAGCGCCTCACGCAGCACCTCACGCCGCCCCTGTGGGCACGCCCGCCCGTCTCCCCCGTCCTGCTGAGCGCGCTGCCGGCGCGCCTGCGAGCCCAGCAGCCGCTGTTCGCGGCGACCGGCGGGGCGCACGCCGCAGGGCTGTTCACGCCGGGCGGCGCGCTCCTCGCGGCGTTCGAGGACGTGGGGCGGCACAATGCCACCGACAAGGTGCTCGGCTGGGCGTACGCGCGCGGCCGCCTCCCCCTGCACGACACGGTGCTGGTCACGAGCAGCCGTGCGGGCTTCGAGATCGTGCAGAAGGCGGTGCGCGCCGGGGTGCCCGTGGTCGTGACGGTCGGCGCGCCCACGAGCCTCGCGGTCGACACGGCGCAGGTGGCGGGCGTCACCCTGTGCGGCTTCGCACGGGCGGGGCGGCTGAACGTGTACACGCACGCGCAGCGCGTCGCTTCAGGCTGACTCTTGGCAGTGGGTCGGCCGCGCGCGGCCGCTCACAGTGAGGGTAGTTTCAGGAACGCGAGCCAGCGGTCACGCAGGGCGTCCTGACCGCACGTGTGCGCGTACGTGCAGGCATCCCAGGCGCCCAGGAGCGGGCCGACCCGCTGCAGGGCGACGCCGTCCGCTTCCGCCTGCCGCAGGAACGCCCGCGCACTCTTGCGACCTACGGTGTCGTCGTCGAGGTACAGGTACCCGGGCCGGTCCAGGCGGCGCAGCAGGGCCGTGTCGAGCGGGCCGAACGCGCTGCCGAGGCCGATCACGGCGACCTGCTGCGCGCGCAGGGCCAGGTGGGTCACCATGGCGTTCAGTTCGCCCTCCACCCACAGCACCGCCCGGTGGGGCGCCTGCCACAGCGTCGGGGCGTACCAGGGCGGGTTGCCGTTGCCGGCGGGCAACTCGAAGTATTTGTGCGGGGCGGGGCTGGCCACCCGGCCTTTGAGGCCGATCAGGGTGCCGTGTTCGTCCCGCAGGGGCAGCAGGACGTTCCCCTGCGCATCCAGGCCGAGGTCCAGGGCCTGCGCGTCCTCGAACGAAAGACCACGTTCCCGCAGGACGCCCGGCAGCGCGCCCTGCCGGTCCAGTCGGTGCCGGGCGTCCGCGTGCAGTTGGTTCAGGTCGGTCATGGGGAGGGGTGCGCCCCGCGGCGCGGCGTTCAGGTGACGGGCGCGTCCGGCTCGGGCGCCTGCAGGTCCGGGGTGGGCGATACGCCCGCCCGCTGCTGACGCTGCGCCAGGGCCGCCCACAGGTACTCCACCTGACGGGCATTGGCGCGCGCGTGGCGGGACGCGGCGTCCGCGTCATGGTTCACGTCGTCCGTTGACGCGTCGGCGTCTGAAGGCATGGGAGCAGCGTGCCACAGCCCTGCGCGTGCCGGGCGGGCATGTTCGCTTGACTTCCGGACGCCGTTCATGCGTCCCCGAACAGACCGGACTGCTCCGGTTCGGGCGTGGCGACGTTCAGGCCGCGCGCGTTCAGCGCGGCGCGCAGCATAGGAATGTTGCGCAGCGCGTGCCCCTTGGTGGTGTTCTGGAACAGCACGTACAGCGTGTCCAGTTCGCCTTCGCGCAGGGCGATCTTGTCGGCCCATTCGTCCATTTCCGCCTGGGTGTACAGGTGGTCGTGACGTTCCGACGCGCTGGTCCCCTCCCACCAGTTCCCGGCGTTGCGGCCGTGCAGGCGCAGGTACGCGGTGTCGCCGGTGACGTGCACCTGCGGTTCCGGCAGTCCGCCCACGGGGGGGTAGTCGGGGCTCACCCAGATCAGGCCGTACTCGCTGAGCCCCTCGCGCACCTCGGGTTTATCCCAGGAGATGTGGCGGAACTCCACCGCGAGTTCGTGCCCGGCGAAGCGTTCGGCGAGGCCGAGGAGGTACTTGCGGTGTTCGGGCGTGCGCGGAAAGGAGTACGGGAACTGCGCGAGGTACGGGCCCATCACGCCGGCTTCGCGCAGGGGCTGGGGGCTTTGCAGCATGCGGTCGAAGTCCGCGTCGGCGGGGGTGCGGGCGTGCGTGAACGCCTGGTTGAGTTTGACGGTGAAGCGCACGCGGCCGTTCGTTTTGCGCACCATCCCCTCGAAGGCTTTGAGGCCGGGAATGGCGTAGAAGCTGCTGTTGAGTTCCACGCAGTCGAAGTGCTGCGCGTAGATGCTCAGGTACTCGCCGCTTTTGGTGCCGGCCGGGTAGAGTTTGCCGAGCCACTCGTCATTGCTGTACCCGCCGGTGCCGATGTAGATGCGGGTCATGGGCGGCCCTGCGGGGTGGGGTGGGAGCGGAGCATGCCCGTTATTGTCGCGTGCGCGCGGGTGGGTGGGTGTGCCGGGCCTTAACGTCTGTTTCCGGAAGTGCGCCAGGTGGCGCATGGGATTTCTCCGGGCTTAGTGTGACTCACGTTGCTTTTCGGGGTGGGGGCAGCCGGGATACTCAGGGGGCTTCCGAGACGCCAGAAGACGGTGCGCACCGCTCCTGCGGGCACGTGCCGGTCGGTGGTCCGGAAGGCAGAGGAGTTGAACATGGCTGTTGGTCGAGTGAAATGGTTTAACGCGGAAAAAGGCTTTGGCTTCATCGAAGTGGACGGTAGCCCCGACGTGTTCGCGCACTTCAGCGCGATCAAGGCGGCGGGCTTCAAGAAGCTGAACGAAGGCGACGAAGTCGAATTCGACATCGAAGAAGGTCAGCGCGGCAAGGGCCCCCAGGCTGCGAACATCGTCGTGACCAAAGCGGCGCCGGAAAGCGGCTACAACAGCCGTCCCCAGCGCAACGACCGCTGGTAACACCGCTCTGCGGAACCGCGGGCGCCCTCAGGGGCGCCCGCGTTGATTGTGCCGCCCCTCAGTGCAGGCGCGGCGGCGCCTCATTCAGGTCCACCCAGAACCCGCCGATGGCCTTCACGGCGTCCGTGAAGCGCGAGAAGTCCATGGGCTTCACCACGTACGCGCTCGCGCCGCGCGCGTAGCACGCCTGAATGTCCCCTTGCGCGCGGCTGGTGCTGAGCATTACCACGGGGATGTCGTGCAGGCCCGGATCGCTGCGGATGGCGTCCAGCACCGACAGGCCGTCCATATGCGTCATGTTCAGGTCCAGCAGGACCACGTGCGGGCGCTCCTCCGCCGGCGCGGCGCGCAGCAGTTCCAGTGCCGCGAGTCCGCCAGTCGCGGTGCGCACGTCGTGCGGCGTGTCGCTTTCCTGAAAGGCCGCGAGGGCGAGTTCGAGGTCGTTGGGGTTGTCATCCACCAACAGGATGCGTTTGGGCTTCGGGGCCATTGCCACCTCCAGGCCAGGACGAGCGGGGCGAGCGGCATGAGCACCGCCTTAAACTTCTCTTTAGCTTAGCGGATTTCAGGCCGGCAGTTCTTCAAGTTTGAAGAGTTCGCCGGCGAAACGCCCACCGCCCGTAGTGGCCGCCTTGGAATGGCCCGCAGCGTCACGGCCTTCTGCCGCTCCACATGGACCCTGCCCCAAGCGCCCCTCCCCCAACGAACCCCCTGGGGCGGAGCGGAAGCGACCACTCCCCGGCGCACGGCCCCTGCCTCCGGCGTGCGGCATACTCGGGCGGTGAGTGCGCCGACCGCCACGCCCATCCTGCCGCCCGAGGTGCTGTTCAGCGCCGAGTCGTACCACGTGCTGAACAAGCCGCCGCTGTGGCTCACGCATCAGGTGCACGCCCGGTTCGAGGTGCCGGACGCGCTCGGCTGGGCGCGCGCCACGCTCGGCGAACCGGAACTGGCGCCCGCTCACCGCCTCGACCGCGAGACGAGCGGGGTGCTGATCCTCACGCGCTCCAGCAGTGCCGCGCGCGGCTTCCACCGACTGTTCCTGGACCGGCGCGTCGAAAAGACGTACCTGGCGATCGTGCACGGGCAGCCAGCGTGGGAGGAGGTGACGCTGGACGCGCCGCTGGGCTTCCTGGGCCTGAGCGACACGAACTCCATCCGGGTGCGTCAGGGCGTCGTGCCGGACGGCAAGCCCGCCGTGACGCACTTCGAGGTGCTGGGGCGGCGCGGCGCGTACGCGCTGCTGCGCTGCTCGCCGCGCACGGGCCGCATGCATCAGCTGCGCGCGCACCTGGCGCACCTCGGGCACCCCATGGTCGGAGACAAGATCTACGGCCCGCACCCGGAGGCATTCGTACAGTTCGTGCAGACAGGGCTGACGCCCGCCCTGCTGCGCACGCTTCAGCTGCCCCGGCAGGCGCTCCACGCGCACGAGGTTGCGTTCCCGTTCGGCGGGACGACCGTGCGCCACACTGCGCCGTTTCCCGCCGACCTGCAGGCATTCTGGGACGCGGCCGGCTGAGCGGCCTTCAGCGCGCGGCCGGCTCGCCGGTGCGGACGTCGATGGCCACCTCGCGGGCGCGCAGGGCGTGGGCGGCGCTGAGTTGAAAGCCGAATCCGGTCCACTGTCGAAGACGAGGTGGTAGACGTGCAGCGCGGAGTCGGTGGTGGCGAACACCGACTGGTTCGCGTAGCGGGTCGCTTCGTACACCTGGTCGAATTCGCGCCAGCCGGCGCGCGTCGCGGGCGAGATCACGAAGCCCTGGCGGGCCAGGGCCTGCTGCTGCGCGGCGCTAAGGGGCGCGAGGCCCTGCACAGGCAGGCCGCGCAGCATGCCGGGGCTGCTGAGGCGGTCCAGCGTGAACGGCAGCGTGTACCCGCTGGCGGTCGCGGTGGCGCTCAGCAGGGCGGCGCACAGCGCGGCGTAGGGTCGGTGGCGCGTCATTCCCGAGTATAGGAACGGAGGGCGTGCGCGCCAGAACGTGTGAAATCTACAGGTGGAGGCGGGGCGCAGTGCGCCCCGCCTCCACCCTTCCCGGTCAGTTCAGGTCCGCGGCGGGCGTTTCACCCCCCAGGGTGCGCAGGACCTCGCGCAGCGGCGAAGCGTCCTCGCTGCTCACGCCGTGACGCTCCGCGAGGTAGTGCGCGACCCACGCCGCGAAGTACCAGTGCGCGAGCTGCGCGGCGTACTGCCCGTCCTCGTCGTCGGTGCTGCCGGTGTACGGGACGTGAATGACCTCGTCGATGCGGGTTTCGAGCACCTCGCGCGCGAGGGCCAGTTCCGGGTCGACGTGCCCGAGCAGCAGCGCGACGCGCCCGTCACCCGTCTCGTGCCGCGCCTCGAACGCGCCGGTCAGGATGTACAGCGGGTCGCGTTCCACCGGGATGGACAGGGTCTTGCCGATGCGGGCGAGCAGCGTCTGCCAGGCGTACGTGAGCCACGCGTCGCCGCTCGCGGCGAGCAGCATGGGCGTGCGGCCCCACAGGCTCCACGCGAGTTCCCGCGCGGGGTTGCCGTCCTCGATGTGCGGCGCGCAGCGCTCCGCGAGGTCGCGCATCAGGGCGTCCGCGCGGGTGGCGGCGTCCGCGTGGCCGGTGGCGTGCGCCGTGAACTGCGCGTAGTGGTAGGTGCTCGTCACGCCGCGCGGCACGAGGAAGCTGAGGGCGTCGAGGGGGCCTTCGCCGGCGCGGACGATGCGGGCGCCGCTCGCCTCACCGAGGTTCGCGTAGTCGGCAGCGGCGACGCTCGTTTCGGCGCTGCTGAGGATGAATTGCGTGCCGCCCGCGCTCAGTCGGCGGTCCGTGAAGGTGGTGAGGAGGTCGGCGGGCAGGGCGCCCTCGCCGAGGCCGAGGACGGCGTGCGGGCCGTCCAGCGGCGCGGTCGGTCCGGCGTAGCTGCCGGGCAGGGCGAGCAGGGTGTCGGTGAGATTCATGGGGTTCATCCTTGCATGGTCACCGGAGGGGGATGGTGACAAAAAGTGCGGCGTGGTGCAGATGCAGGCGTTTCATGCGGCTCGTTTCACGCATGCTAGAATCTGGCGCGTGCACGTCTATGAGCGCAAAAAACACCACCCGAGGGTGGTGTTTTCGTGGCGCGCCCGAAAGGATTCGAACCTTCGACCTTTGGCTCCGGAGGCCAACGCTCTATCCAACTGAGCTACGGGCGCAAAGCTTTGCCAAATTAGCATGCTCCAGGGAGGAATACAAGTGAATCAGAAAGCATTGGTGCGCGTCCTGCTCATCGTTCTGGCGGTGATGCTGGTGCTGGGGATGGTGGCGTCGTTCACGCCGCTGCTCGGCAACCTGGGCGGGCAGAACAAGGGGAACCCCGCAGTGAAGGTCAACGGGACCGTGATTACCGACCAGGACCTGGAGTCGGTGCGCCGCGGCAACCCGGTGCTGGGCCTCACGCAAGACGGCGTTCTCGGCGACGATTTCAAAACGGCGATCGTCGAAAGCAAGGTGCAGGAGACGCTGCTAAAGCAGGGCGCCAGCGACCAGCAGGTGTCGCGCGCGGAAGTGAACGACGCCGTCAGCAAACTCCGCGAGCAGCTCGGCCTCAAGAGCAACAAGGAGTGGGTGGACCGCCTGCAGCAGTACGGGTTCACGGACGCGTCGTTCCGTGAAGCGCAGCGCACGCAGCTCGCGTGGCAGAAGAAACTCAAGGCGCTGCAGGACGCCACGCCCAAAGGCACGCCCGCCGAAGCGCAGCTGTACTACACGCTGCACCCGGACGAGTTCAAGAGCGAGGCGCGCATCGTGGGCCGCCAGATCGCCGTGAGCAGCGAAGCCAAGGCGAAGCAGCTGCTCGCGCAGGCCAAGGGCGGCGCGGACTTCGCGAAGCTCGCCAGCGAAAACAGCACCGTCAACAAGGACCGCGGCGGCGCGCTCGGCCCGATCGAGAATGGCGAACCGAAACCCGTCGCGAAGATCACCCTGCCCGCCGAAGTGGGCGAAGCGGCGTTCGCGCTCACGCAGGGCGGCTTGACCGACGTGGTCAAGAGCGGCGACAAGTTCTACATCGTGAAGGTGGAGCGCTTCGTGCCTGCCAGCACCCAGCCCTTCGAGGCGGTGCGCAGCAAGGCCATCGACGCCGTCACGAAACAGAAGCAGGACGCCGCCGTGGAGGCGTGGTACACGGACCTGCGCAACAAAGCGAACGTGGAGTTCGTGGACAGCGCCTGGAAGTGGGATGACTCGACGGTCGCGACCGTGAACGATCAGCGCGTCCGCTACCCGGAACTGCTGACGCGCATGCTCAGCGACCAGCAGCTGCCGGCGCTGCTGCAGCAGCTCCCCCCGGCCGACGCGGCAAAAACCGTGAACGGCTTCGTGAAGCCGGGCGTGCTCGATACGCTCGTGAACGAGTACGCTGCCAGCGAGATTGTGAAGGCGCAGAAGCTGCCGCTCGTCGGGTCGCGCACGGCGCTCCTCGCGAGCCTGGAAGCGTACGGCGCGCGTGACGTGAAGATCACGGACGCGCAGGTGCGCGACGCGTACCAGAAGAACATCAGTGCGTACCGCACGCCGGCCAGCGCGAACATCAGCGAGATCAGCTTCGCGTCGCGCGAGAAGGCCCTGGCGTTCCGTACGGCGTTCGCCGCCAGCCCCAAGAACCTCTCCAGCAGCGCCGCGCGCGCCGGCGGCACCGTGAACGAACTCGGCACCGTGCAGCAGGGTCAGGCTGACCAGAGCGGCCAGCCGAAGCTGAACCCGCTGCTCGACAAGGCCGTGTACGACGCCGGCCGCCTGGAGCCCGCCGGTGAGGGCAGCCTCAGCGACGTCGTGGAAGTCAACGGCCGCTTCAGCCTCGCGTACGTCCGCGACTTGGTGCGCGGCAGCACGAAGCCGCTCAGCGAAGTGAGCGATCAGGTGCGCGAGACGCTGCTGCAGGAAGCGCGCACCCAGGCGGGTCAGGCGTACCTGCAGGCGCAACTCAAGGGCCTGAAGATCACTAAGTCCCTCGACAAGGTGCTGGCCGCGCAGGAGAAGCGCGTGGCTGCGCAGGCGCCGAAGACGACGCCCGCGGGTGGCACCGGCACGAGCGGCGCCGCGCAGGGCACCACGCCCGCCACGGGCGGCACCTCGGGCACCACCAACAAGTAAAGCCTCAGCAGAGGAGGCCGGGCGTACGCCCGGCCTCCTCTGTATGCTGCTGGGTGCGTGCGGGGTTCAGACCACTTCGATGAGGCGGGCCTGCACGAAGGGCCGGAGGGTGTTGAGCAGTTCACGTGGGGTGACGTTGCTGCTGGCGATCATGCCGCCGAGCGTGCCGCGCCCGACCAGGCTGAGTGCGCGGTACTGCGCGCGCGTGACGGGCATCTGCTCGTTCCAGGCGGACGTGAAGCGCACGCCGCGATCCCAGTCGGGGAAGGCGGCGTTGAGGGGCGTCCAGGCTTCGCCGTCCTGCCACAGGCGTTGCAGCAGGGCGTCACGGCGCTGCTGGATGGTCCGTTCGGGCGGGTTGACGCCCCGCTCGAACGTGAACTGCCCGCCGGCACCGCTGGCGACGATGTCCAGCGCGTCGTTGCCGGCTCGGCCGAACGCGGTGGCGTGCACGACCTCGCCGTTCTCGAGGTACAGGTCGCCGGCGCGCGCATTGTTGATGCGCAGAAGGCCGCTGCGGCCGCTGTTGAGCAACATTTGCAATACGCCAAGGAACGGGAACTCCGTGAGGCTTCCGGTAAGCATGTGCGCCCAGTGTACTCCAGCGGCGGGCCCTGAGGTCTGGGGGGCATTTCATGAACGAGGTGGCCACGCACGGGGCGTGGCCACCTCGGGGCGCCGGGGGCGCTCAGTCCATTGCGCTGGCGAGGGCGGGTTCGGGCTGGTGGGCCTGCGCGCCGACGCTGCGCAGGCGCTCGGCGAGGCGCTCGTACCCGCGGTTCACGTACTGCATGCCGTCGATGGTGGTTTCCCCCTCGGCGGCGAGCGCGGCCACGAACAGTGCCGCGCCGGCGCGGATGTCGGCGGCCTTCACGGGCGCGCCGTGCAGCGTGGCCCCCTGGATCACCTGGGTGTGCTCGCTGACGGTGATTTTGGCGCCCATGCGCTGCAGTTCCACGACGTGCGTGAGGCGGTCCGGGTACACGGGGTCCACGACGACGCTCGCGCCGGGGACAGTGGTGAGCAGGGCGCTCATCTGAGGCTGCACGTCGGTGGGGAAGCCGGGGTACGCCTGCGCGGTGACGTTCACGGGTTTCAAGTCGATCCCGGCGGCGTCCACGAGCAGCGTGTCGTGCGTTTCGAGGATGCGCACGCCCATTTCGCTCAGCTTGGCGCTGACGGCGCGCACGTGCTCCGGGCGGACGTTCGTGAGGCGCAGCTGGCTGCGGGTGGCGGCCGCGGCGATCATGATGGTGCCGGCTTCGATGCGGTCGGGAATGACGGTGTATTCACCGCCGCGCAGGCTCTTGACGCCGTTCACGGTGATGGTGTTGGTGCCGGCCCCCTGGATGTCCGCGCCGAGGCTGTTCAGGAAATTCGCGAGGTCGACGACGTCCGTGTCGATGCTGGCGTTTTCGAGGGTGACGGTGCCTTCACCGAGCGCGGCGGCGAGGATAGCGTTCTGGGTGGCGCCGACCGTGAGCATCTCGAAGATGAAGTTGCCCTGGAGCGGCTCGGGGCGTTCGGCCTGGAAGTTCCCGCCTTCTTCCTTGACCGTGGCGCCGAGGGCGCGCAGGGCCTTGACGTGCTGGTCGACGGGGCGGTGACCGAACGCGCAGCCGCCGGGCATGCTGACGGTCGCTTCGCCGGCGCGGGCCACGAGCGCGCCGAGGATGATGAAGCTGGCGCGCATTTTGCTGACGAGCGCGTACGGCGTTTCGGTGCTGGTGAGCTCCGGCGTGTGCAGCATCAGGCTGTTCGGGCCGGTCCAGGCGTGGCGGGTGCCGAGGTGCGCGACGATCTCCAGGATGGTGTAGATGTCGCTGAGGCGCGGAATGCCATGCAGCGTGATGGGCTCGGCGCTGAGGAGGCTCCCCACAATGATCGGCAGAGCGGCGTTCTTGCTGGGTTGAACGTGGTAGTCGCCGCGGAGGGGTTGACCGCCGATGATGTGCAGGGGGGTGAGGTGAAGCATGACATTCCTTTCAGGGCGGCGCGGCGCGCCGATAATGGTTGGGTGATGCGAACCGCGCAGGGCGATTTCGTCTTACGCATCTTACACATGGTACTCACGAGCGTCTAGCGCGCCCCTGTGGATCTAAAGGATGATGTTGAGCCTACTCACGATGCGTGTTAGGCTGAGCTTCGTTACAGGAGTCACGCCATGCCGAAAAAGGAACGAAAACGCTTGCAGGTGGTCATCTCGGACGAGCAGGACGCCCTGCTTACCAAGACCGCGTATGAGCTGTCGAGCCCGGAACGGCTGATCTCCAAGAGCGAAGTCGTGCGCCTCGCCATCGAGAAGATCGCGCGCGAAATGGGTGAGGACGCCCTCCTGGACGACTACCGGGCCCTGCTCGAAAAAGACGAAGTCCGCGACGACTGAACGTCGCGGAAGCGCGGCCCCGGAGCATCCGGGGCCGCGCTTCCGTTCAGGACAGGTTCCTCCACCTGAGCCCCTTATTCAGCGGGGCTCTCCCCCACTCAGCAGGCCCGGCATTCACGTGCGCGGTACACTTCGGACGTGGACCTTCTGGACGCCCGCCTCGACCAGCGTTACGTGCTGCAGGACCTGCTGGGCGAAGGCGGCAGCGCCAAGGTGTACCGCGCGCACGACGAACGCCTCGGACGGGACGTCGCCGTGAAAATCCTGCATGACCACGTGCACCCCGCCGACCGAACCCGCTTCGAACGGGAAATTCGCACCCTCGCGCGCCTCGCGCACCCAGGCGTCGTCAGCATCCTCGACCTCGGCACCTTCGAGGGACGCACATTCTTCAGCATGCCGCTGCTCAGCGGCGGCCCGCTCAGCACCCTCGGCCCGCTCGAGGACACACCGGAAAGCGCCGAGGTGTTCCTCGACGCCGCCACGCTGATCGCGCAGGCGCTGCACCACCTGCACGACCGCGGCCTCGTGCACCGGGACCTCACGCCGAACAACATCCTGCTCGACGCGCACCGCACGCCCCGCGTCATGGACTTCGGGCTGGTGTCGTCCGGCATGAGCGAGCACACCCTGCACCTCACGCGCAGCGGCGTGACGCTCGGCACACCCCAGTACATGGCACCCGAGCAGGCGCGCGGCGTGAACGTCGGCCCGCACAGCGACCTGTACGCGCTCGGCGCCGTGCTGTACCGCGTGGCGTGCGGCAGCCCGCCATTCGTCGGCGACAACGACCAGAGCGTCCTGTACCAGCACGTGTACGAACTCCCGGACGACCCGCGCCTGCACAACCCCGCCGTGCCCGACGAGATCGCGCGCCTGATCCTCACTCTGCTCGCCAAGAAACCGGAAGCGCGACCCGAAAGCGGCCTGCGGCTCGCACGGCAGCTGCAGCGCGCCCGGGACCTGCTGCGCCGCGCACACAGCAGCGGCCAGTACCGTGGCGGGCGCGCGCGCGGCGGCGAGCACCTCGGCGGGCCACTCAGCCCGGGCGCGCTGCAAGAAGCGTGGGCCGTGCCGCTCGGCGGGGAGGTCACGTGGCCGGCTGCCGTCACCGGCAGCGGCCCGCTCGTGACCGTCGGAACCCGCCAGGGGCAGCTGGCCGTCGTGAACGTCAGCGGCGACCTGCACGCCACCTACACGGCCCGCGACGAGGTGACCGCCCCCGCCACGTTCCACGAGGGCACGCTCGTGTACGGCGCGTGGGACGGCACGCTGCGGCGCGTTCGCGTGCAGGACAGCCATGAGCTCTGGCGGCACCAGACGCGCGCGGAAATCACCGGCACGCCCACCCCCTGGGGCGGACGGTACCTCGTCACCAGCCGCGACGGCCACCTGCACAGCGTCGACGGCGACTCCGGCGAACTCGCCTGGGCGTACCGCACGGGTGGACCCATCGCGGCGTCGCCGGTCGTGTGGGGCTCGAACGTCTTCATTGCCGACGAGGACGGCTGGCTGCACGCCCTCGACGCCACCACCGGCACGCCCGTCTTCAAGACGCAGCTCGGCACGGTCCACGCCACGCCCGCCCTCGCTCCCCGCGGGCGCGGCGAAGCGGTCCTGATCGTGCCCACCTGGAACGGCGAAGTGCACGCCCTGCACCTGCAGGTCCGGCAGGGCCGCGCGCACCTCGCCGCGGACGAGCCGCTGCTGTGGACGTACGACGTGGAAGGCGAGGTGTGGGCGTCGCCCGCCACCGCCGAGGGCCTCGTGGTGATCGCCGCCTGGGACGGACAGGTGCGCGCTCTGCGCGTCCTGGACGGCGAGGAGGTGTGGACGCACCGCGCGAGCGGGCGCGTGACGGCCAGCCCCGTCATCTCCGACGGGCACGTGTTCCTCGCCACCGAGGACGGCGAACTCAGCGCGCTGACGCTCACGCGCGGGCAGGTCCGCTGGCGGGCCCTGCACCCCACCGGCGTGCAGGCGACGCCGCTCGTGTCCGACGGCGCGCTGTACGTGGCGTTCATGGACGGCACGCTGCGCGCGTACCGAGAGGCGACCGGGCAGCCCCTCACAACGTGAAGGGAGCGTCAGCATTTTGTCCCGGTTCAGCGCGGCGCACGCGCCGTAGACTGAACCGTGAGTGCGCGCGCCGCCCCGGGCGGGCCGCCTGAGCCATCGCCACGCACCGCGCGCAGGAGGAACTACGCATGCCCAACCTCGGTTTTCCGGAAATTCTGCTGATCCTGGTGATCGCCCTGCTGGTATTCGGCCCGAAGAAACTCCCGGAGCTCGGCAAGAGCCTCGGGCAGGGCATCCGCTCATTCCGTGAAGGCACGCAGGGCCTCAAGGACGAACTCGACGCCAGCTTCAAGGACGCCCCCCCCGCCAAAGCCGCCACGACCCAAACAGTCGTGACCGTCAAACCTGAACCCGTTCAGGTCGAGCCAGCCAGCACCGACGACCGCCGCGCCTGACCGGCCGGGCGGCGCGCCCGGTAGAATCATGCGGTCATGGCGAGCTTCCTCGATCCGGAGTACCTGCTCCGCACGTTCTCGTACGTCGGCCTCGGCGGCGTCATCTTCGCGGAAACCGGGCTGCTGCTCGGCTTCTTCCTGCCGGGCGACAGCCTGCTCATCACCGCCGGCATCTTCGCGGCGCGCGGCGACCTGAACATCGGGGTGATCATGGCGCTCACCGGCGTGCTCGCACTGCTCGGGAACCTGTGCGGCTACGGGATCGGCCGGGCGTTCGGGCCAGCCATCTTCGCGCGGCAGAGCCGGTTCTTCCGACCGGAGTACGTCGAGCAGGCGCGCGCGTACTTCGAGACGCACGGCACGCAGACCATCGTGCTCGCCCGCTTCATCCCGATCGTGCGGACCATCGTGCCGACCCTGGCGGGCACGCTGAACATGGACTTCCGCGTGTTCGCGCTGCACTCGCTGGTGGGCGCGCTGCTGTGGGGCGTCGGGGTGCCGCTCGCCGGGTACCTGCTGGGCCGCGTCATTCCCCACGACGTCCTCGACAAGTACATCCTGCTGATCATCGGCGCGGTGCTGGTCCTGTCGTTCGTGCCGGTGGTGCTGGAGCTGCTGCGCCGTCATCGCCGCTCGCGCTCGTCCTGAGGGCACGGGGCCGCGGGCGGGCGGGGGCGTCCCCCGCCCGCCCGCGGCGTTCAGGCGAGCCGGCCTTCCAGGAAGGTGACGGCCTCGTGCGCGCCCATGCGGCGCGCCGCGTCGAGCGCGGTGTGCCCGCCCGCGTCCCGGGCGTGCAGGTCCGCGCCGCGGTTCAGCAGCGCCTCCATCACGTCGGTCCGCCCGAACATGGCGGCCATCATCAGCGCGGTGCGGCCGTCCCCGCCCGCGCCGTTCACGTCGGCGCCACCGTCGAGCAGCAACGCTGTCATGCCCAGGTCCCCGCGGAACGCCGCGGCCAGCAGTGGCGTCTGCCCCTGGTCGTTCTGAAGCTCGGGGTCCGCGCCGTGCGCGAGCAGCTGACCCGCAACCTCGTGGTGCCCGTGGTAGCTGGCGAGCATCAACAGGCTGTCGCCCTTCGAACTGCGCAGGTTGGCGGGCAGTCCGCGCTCCAGCAGCGGCGTGAGCTGCGCCGCGTTACCGGCGCGCACGGCGTCCAGCACGGCATGCAGGAAGTTCAGGGTCTCGTCGTCCACAGGGGCCGTAGGGGTGTCCGCTTGATCATGCATGGTGTCTCCTTCGTGGGCGGCAGGTGTCGCCGCGTCGCCGATCAGCCTGACAACCAGCGCCCGGCCCCGTCTGTAAGGACGAGCGGCTTTGACGCACCCCTGCCCGCACATTCGCGTGGGCGGCGCGGACGTGGGTGCTAGGCTTCCCACGTGAATTCCGCGCCCACCCTCCCGGTCGTCCCTTCCGCGCCTGCACGGACCGCAGGACACTGAATGCTCGCGCGGACCACCAGCGTCGCCCTGATCGGCGTGAACGCCGTGCCCGTGACCGTCGAGGTGGACGTCTCCCCGGGCCTGCCCGCCTTCGCCATTGTCGGCCTGCCGGATCAGGCGCTCAGTGAGGCACGCGAACGCGTCCGCGCCGCCGTGCGCAACAGCGGCCTGCCGTTCCCCACGGCCCGCATCACCGTGAACCTCGCGCCTGCGGACCTGCGCAAGGAAGGCCCACTGTTCGACCTTCCAATCGCCCTGGGCGTCCTGGCCGCGCAGGACCTGCTGCCCACCAGCGCGCTCGGCGGCGTGCTGATCGCCGGGGAACTCGCGCTCGACGGGTCCCTGCGGCCCGTGGCGGGCGCCGTAAACCTCGCCCTGCGCGCCGCCGAGGTCGGTGCGGACGTGCTGCTGCCCCTCGCGAACGCCGAGGAAGCCGCCCTGATCGACGGCGCGCGTGTGTACGGCGCGTCCACCCTGCGGGACGCCGTGGCGCACCTCAGCGGCGAGGCGCCCCTGCCGCTCACGACGCCGCCCACGCCCACCCCGCCCGAGGACACGCTGCTGGACCTGCTCGACATCAAGGGGCAGACGGCCGGCAAACGCGCGCTGGAAATCGCCGTGGCCGGCGGACATAACCTCCTGATGGTCGGCTCGCCAGGCAGCGGGAAGACCATGTTGGCCCGCCGCGCCCCCGGGCTGCTGCCGCCCCTCACGCGCGCCGAGGCGCTGGACGTCACACGCATCCACAGCGCCGCCGGGCTGCTGTCCGGCCGCGAGGGCCTGCTCACCACCCCCCCGTACCGCGCGCCGCACCACACCGTCAGTGACGCCGGCCTGATCGGCGGAGGCAGCGTCCCCAAGCCCGGCGAGGTGAGCCTCGCGCACCGCGGCGTGCTGTTCCTCGACGAGTTCCCGGAGTTCAGCCGCAAAGCGCTGGAAACCCTGCGTCAGCCGCTGGAGGAGGGGACGGTCACGATCAGCCGGGCGCGCGCGACCGTGCAGTACCCGGCGCGTTTCCAGCTGCTGAGCGCCATGAACCCCTGCCCGTGCGGGTACTTCGGGGATGCCGAGCGGCCGTGCACCTGCACGCCGGGCGAACGCGCTCGGTACGCAGGTCGCTTAAGCGGGCCGCTGCTGGACCGCATTGATCTGGTGGTGCGCGTGCCACGCCTGACTGTGGATGAGTTGACGCGCGCCGCGCCGGGCGAGCCGAGCGCGAAGGTGCGTGGCCGGGTGCTGCGGGCGCGGGAGCGGATGCTGGCACGGCAGGGCGAACGCAACGCGCTGCTGCAGGGACAGGCGTTGCAGGCGCACGCGCGGCTGGGGCCGGGGCCGGAGGCGTTCGTGCGGGCAGCCGCGCGCACGTTGGGGCTCACGGGACGCAGTTTCGACCGGGTGCTGCGCGTGGCGCGGACGGTTGCGGACCTGGCCGGGCACCCGGACATCACCGAGGCGCACCTGGCCGCGGCCGTAAGTTACCGACCACGTGATCTGGCCACCTGATTGAGGCGGCGCCTCATGACCGCGCCCCGAGTGGCCTCGGGGCGCGGCGGTGCGTTACTCGCTGGTGTCGGTCTGCTTGCCGCCTCGGCCATCGTTCGGGCCGGCGTCGCCGCGGCCATCAAGGCGGTCGGGGTTGGCGATCACGGCGGGCACGGCGCTGCCGCTGGGGCCGCTCGGAATCGGAATGACGGCGGCGGGCAGGCCGTCGTCGCGGCTGCGGACGTCCTCGCCCTGCAGACTGGAGTTCACGAGGTTCTCGTTGTCCTGTTCGACGTCCTCCACGCTGCGGCCAAGGGGGGCGTCGCCGTATCTGTTGTCGCTCATGCGTTTACGGTAGGCGCGGCGCGCGTGACGGGCCTGAAGGGGCGGTGCAGGCAGGTTCATGCGCCCTTCAGTGGCCCTTCACGCCGTCCGCGCGGGTGGCTCAGGCGTACCGGGGTTGGAAGCCGATCATCAGGCGGGCGCTCTGGCGGGCGACCAGCAGGCCGCCGGTGGGCAACGGGACGACCAGCAGGTCGCGGACGGGCGCGGCAGGCATGCCGGGCAGCGCGACGACGAGGTCGCCGTTGTAGTTGCTGAGCAGCGTGACGGGGCGCCCCGCGACCTCCACGGTGATCGGCTCGTCGCGGTACGTGACCGCCAGGACTTCCTGCCCGGTGCGCACCGCCGTTTCGGCCGTGACGAGTGCGGGGGGGTCGACCGCCTGGCGCAGCAGCTCGAGCAGGTACGCGGCGCGTGCCGGGGGGCATCCGAGGGCCATGGCGGCCATCTGGAAGGCGTCCTGGAAGGTGGATGCGTCGAGCTGTTCAGCACGGGCGATCAGGCTGTCGGCGCCTTTGCGGGCAAACGCGAGGAGCGTGTCCGGCGGGGCGGCGTGGTACTTCACGGCGGTGGCGGCGCTGACGCTCGCGGCGTCCACGCGGCCTTCGCGGAAGCGCTGCGCGACCGCGCGGGCGAGGCGCAGGTTCAGGTAATCGTCTTCGCTTTCGAGCAGGGCCGACACGGTACGTGCGCGGGCGAGCAGGGCCTGCAGGCCGGTGGCGGGCGGCACGTCCAGCACCAGCAGCAGGTACGTGCCGTCAGTGGCAGCGTATACAGGACCGGCGCGGCTGCCGCTCGCAATCGTGGCGGGCTTGCCGGGCTGCGGTGTGAGGTCCAGTGCGTGTTGATCGATCATCAGCTGCCACGCCCCGCCCGTCGTGGCCTGCCACGTGACGTGCAGGCCGTGCCAGCGGACCTCCCCGGGGCCGTACAGGCGCGTGGCGAGCGTGCTGCTGCGCGTGTCGACCTCGGTGATGCGCCGATCGGCGTTCTGCGCGTGCAGGATGCCCGCCACGGTGGGCAGGCCGTCCCCTCGTCCCCCCTGCGAGGGTGGAATGAGGTCCTCGAAGAACTGCAGGCCGCGTCCGAGCGCCGCGCGGATCTGCGCGCGCTCGGTGGGCGGACGCTCGCCGCGCTCGCCGAGGATGCGGCGAATCATGGCGGTGCGTTCCTCGTGGGAGAGCGGCTCGCGGTCGAGGGCACGGATGCGCGCCTCGCGGTCGGCGTCGTTCGGGTCGCGGGGGTAGGGGTTGTGCGCGATCTCGGTCGTCATGGAGCGCGCGCGTTCCAGGCCGCCGGGTTCGAGCAGGCGCGTGAGCAGGTCGTGCAGTTCCCGCGTGGCCGTTTCGGGGTTGCCGAGGGACACGAGCGGGTCGTCCTCGGCGGGCACGGCGTACTTCAGGCCGCCGCGTTCGAGGTTGACGTTCAGCGCGTGCAGGGCGCGCAGCGTGACGCGTCCGGGTTCGCGCGTCCAGGTGTCGGCCTGCCGGGCGACGCGGCCACGCAGGCGCTCACGCCACGCGGCCTGCGCGAGCGCCTGCATGACGCGCTGCTCGGCGTCTTCCGGGCGGCTGGTGGCCTCCCAGTGGCCGAGCGGCGTGCTGGGTGAGCTGCTCACGACGGGGGCGGTGCGGCTCACGCGGGTGTACTGCCGCCATTGCCGGTCCGTCTGCAGGAAGCGGCGCAGCAGGGCGCTGTCGAGCGGCGCGCCGATCAGGAGGTCCCGCAGTTCGCCGACGGAGCGGCGCCCGCCGCGCGGCAGGCGGTCCGCGAGCAGGTCGGCGACCTTATACTCAAACAGTTCCACGAGTTCCGCCCAGTGATCCACGCCCACAGTGTAACGGGTGCGCCGCAGCGAGGACGTAGTGGGCATTTCGGTGGTTTTTCGCGAGCGGGCGGGCAGGGCGAAACGCTAAGCTACGTTTATATGGTCTTGATGTTCACCGCAGAGCGCGCGCCTGGCGCGGGCATAATCGGGCGGGCGCGCTGATGGCGCTCGGGTTGCTGCTGCTGCTGTCCTTGTTCGTGGCGGCGCTGCTGCTGCTGCTGCGCGTGCCGGAACGGGTGCTCGCGGTGGCGTGGGCCGTGCTGGCCGTGGCGGTCGCGGCGGCCCTGGTGTTCCTGGGCGGCGCGAACCGCGCGCAGGGGACGCTGGTGGCCGCGGCGGCGCTGGCTGGCGGGGCGCTGGTGCCGCTGGGGCCGCTGGCGTTCCGGCGGCGCGGGAACAAGGCGGCGCCGCGCCGCCCGATGCCGCGCACGCCGAAAACGCCGACCACCGTCACGGACGTGTCGTTCCGGGAGTACGACGTGCTGGACCGCATCGGCATCGGCGGGATGGGCAGCGTGTACCGCGCGCGGCGCAAAACGGACGGGCGGACGGTCGCGCTGAAGGTCCCGCAGGAGAAGTACCTCGCGGACGCGAAGTTCGTGAAGCGTTTTTACCGTGAGGCGGAGGTCCTCAAGCGTTTCGATCACACGAACATCGTGCGCGTGTACGACTACAAGGCCACCGAGGACGAGCATTACATCGCCATGGAGTACCTCGACGGCGACAGCCTGGAGGCGCTGCTGGAGGAGCGGCAGTTCGGCTTCTCGGAAAGCGTGCAGATCCTGCGGGCGCTCAGTGACGCGCTGCGGCACATTCACGCGGCGAACATCGTGCACCGCGACATCAAGCCCGCGAACGTGATGGTGCTGCGCGGCGCGCTCGACAGCGGGAAGCTGCGCGAGGGCGGCGTGAAGCTTATGGACTTCGGCATTGCGGTCGGGAAGGTCCTGACGCGCCTCACCATGACGGGCGCGCGCGTCGGCACGCCGATCTACATGGCGCCGGAGCAGGCGAAGGGAAACCGCGTGGACGCCCGCAGCGACGTGTACTCGCTCGGGCTGCTGATGTACGAGATGGTCACGGGGCAGACGGCGTTCAAGGGCAGTTACGAGGCAGTCGTGCACCAGCAGGTGTTCGAGTCGCCGAAACCGCCGAAGCAGGTGCGTCTGGAGGTGCCCGGCAAGCTGAACGACCTGATCCTGAACATGATCGAGAAGGACCCGGCGGCGCGTCCGACGCTCGACAACGTGATCGCGCGCATCGACGCGGGCCTGCTGGGCGAGGACGCGTTCACCGACCCGGTGGCGCTCGCGATGAGCGTGCAGGAGAAGCGCGGCACGCTGCGCCTGCTGGACCTGCAAGGCAAGCTGCGCGCGAGCCTGCGCGACACGGGCGGCGCGCTGCCGACCGCGCCGAACGCCCTGGCGAGCATCGGGGAGTTCCTGTACGCCACGGTGCTGGAGTACCGCTCCGGGAAGCAGGACGCGCCGCTGGTGCGCAAGATGGACCAAGACGGCCGGGAACTCGCGGCGTTCGGGACGTACGGGCTGGGCCCGGAGGGACTGCTGCACCCGATCAGCATCGCGGTGCACGGGGACCTCGTGCACGTGCTGGACGCGGAGACGGTACAAGTCGTCACGTATGACGCGCAGGGCCGGTTCGTGCGCCGTGTAGGCGGGCGCGGAAGCGGGCAGGGGACGTTCGAGCGTCCGCGCGCGCTCGCGGCGGCGTCGAACGGGGACCTGCTGGTCCTGGACACGGCACTTAACGAGGTGCAGCGTCTGCGCGTGACCGGGGAGTACGTGACGCGCTACGCGTTCCGCAAGGACCGCAACAGTGATGAGCTGCGTCCGCTGGACGGCCTGGGCGTGGACGCCGCTGGTGGGGTGTACATCGTGGACGCCCTGGCCCGCAAGGTGCGGAAGATCGACGCGGACGGCGCGCCCGGCCAGTCGTTCACCCTGGAGAGCATGGTGGGCGAACCGAACGACGCGCCGTGGCTAATGCAGGTGGACGCGCGCGGGCAGTTGTACGCGGCGCGTCAGGGCGGTCAGATGTTGCGCATCTTCAGCACGGGCGGCGACCTGGTGTCGTCACGGGACATGTACGCGCCGGTGCAGGCGATGGCGCTGATTGAACGTCAGCCGCGCTGAACGGCGAAAGGAGAGGCGCGTCCGGGGTCACCGGACGCGCCTCTCCTTTCATGAGGGCCCTTGGGGCGGGCTCAGGGCGCGAGGCCCAGGCGCGCCTGGATGTACAGGCGTTCGCCGTCGAGCAGGGCGCGCAACTGCTGGGCGTCGCGGGGGTATTCCTTGCCGCGGTGGTTGGCGTGCGCTTCGAAGCGGCCGGCGTCGAAGGCGTCGGTGAGGGCGGTCAGGACGGCCTGCGCGTCGTAGTCGTGGCAGGCGAACACGTCCGCGCTGAAGGTGGCGTGGCTAGGAAAGGCGTGCACGGCGATGTGCGCGTCGCCGGCTGTGATGACGCCGCTGAGGCCGCCGGGCACGGCGTAGACGGTGGCGGTGGCGTCGGCGTGGGGGGTGACGACGCGCAGCGCGGCCGTGAGGGCGTTGCCCAGGTGGGCGGGGTCCGCGAGGCGGTCACTGCTGGCGTGCTGCCCGTCGATGGTGAGGTGCGGGCCGAAACCGAATAGATGCAAGGGGGACCTCCGGCGCCGTGGGGCGCGCACCCGCTGATTATACGGACGGGGCCTGCGTGTGGGCGCGAGCGTGGCGTGCGCAGTGCGACGCATGTTACCGTCGCCGTGACAACCTTGGAAGCCGCGCTACAGCGGGTGCCACATGGGGTGGTATTCTGCTCTTTGGTTACGCCGCATGAGACGACGCTCAAGCGGGGTTCAGCGCCCCGGACCGGCCCGCCTTACGGTCGGGTGAGCGTTCCGGCTGTCACCCGATTGTCGCCACACGGAGGCGTTGTGGCGGAGGATGAATCTCAAGGAGGATTTCAGAATGTACCGAGGCAGAGAAGGGCAGTGGGCGTTTTACCTCCACCGCCTGTCGGGTCTGGCGATCCTGCTGTACCTGTTACTTCACATCGTGAGCATCAGCCTGCACGTCTTCGGCGAGGGCGCGTACATGGCCGTTCACGAGATGTATGACTTCTGGCTGTTCCGCGTGGGCCTGATCGCCCTGACCGGCGGAATCCTGTACCACAGCCTGAACGGGCTGCGCATCGTGGTCATGGACTTCGCGGGCGCGGGCGTCGCGTACCAGCGGCAGATGTGGTACGCCGTGCTGGTCCTGTCGCTGATCGGCACCGCGTACACGGCGTACAAGGTCGTGCCGCGCATCCTGGGAGGCTACTGATGCTCCGCGCGAAAACGTATCAGGACGCGAAAATGGCGTCGCACACGAACGCCGAGCTGAACTGGTGGATCTTCATGCGCATCAGCGGCGTGCTGCTGGTGTTCCTGGTGCTGGGGCACGTGTACATGACCTTCATTCAGGTCAGCGAGAGCGACGCGACCTTCGACGCGGTCGTGAACAAGCTCGCGCAGCCCGCCTGGAAGTTCTACGACTTCCTGATCCTGCTGCTCGCCACGCTGCACGGCGTGAACGGCGCGCGCTACAGCATCGAGGATTACATCCGCTCCCGCCCGAACCGGTTCTGGGTGAAAGGCGTGTTCTACACGGTCGTCGCGTCGATCTTCACGCTCGGCACCATCGGCCTGTTCACGTACCACGCGTAAGGACACTGAATGCATCATCGTTATGACGTACTGGTGGTCGGCGCTGGCGGCGCTGGCCTGATGGCTGCGCTGTACGCCGCGAAAGGGAACGTTTCCGTCGCGGTCGTCAGCAAGCTCTACCCCACCCGTTCCCACACGGGCGCCGCGCAGGGCGGGATCGGCGCGGCCCTCGGCAACGTCGCCGAGGACCACTGGGAATGGCACATGTTCGACACGATCAAAGGGGGCGACTACCTGACCGACCAGGACGCCGCCGAGATCTTCGCGAAGGACATCATTGAGGCCGTGTACGAGCTGGAGCACATGGGGCTCCCCTTCTCGCGCACGCCCGAAGGCAAGATCGCGCAGCGCAAGTTCGGTGGGCATACCCGCGAGTTCGGCAAGGCCGCCGTGGAACGCTCCTGCTACGCGAAGGACCGCACTGGCCACATGATCCTTCAGACGCTGTACCAACAGAACGTCAAGGCCGGCACGACGTTCTTCAACGAGTACCAGGTCCTTGACCTGATCATCGAGGACGGCGTGTGCCGCGGCATCGTCGCGTACGACATCGCCACGGGCGAGCTGCACACCTTCCACGCGAAGGCCGTCATTCTCGCGAGCGGCGGGTACGGGCGCGCGTTCAAGATCACCTCGAACGCGCTGACGCTCACCGGCGACCTGATGAGCATCTACTACCGCAAGGGCCTGCCGCTGGAGGACATGGAGTTCTACCAGTTCCACCCGACCGGCATTGCCAAGCTCGGCATCCTCATCACCGAGGGCGTGCGCGGTGAGGGCGGCATTCTGCGCAACGAAAGCGGCGAGCGCTTCATGGAGCGCTACGCGCCGACCATCAAGGACCTCGCGCCGCGCGACATGGTGAGCCGCGCGATCATCAGCGAGATCCGCGAGGGTCGCGGCGTCGGCCCCGACAAGGACGCCATCTTCCTCGACGTGACGCACCTGCCGCGCGAAGCGGTGGAGCAGAAACTCGCGGAAATCACCGACCTGTCGCGCACGTACCTCGGCATCGACCCGGTCAAGCAGCTCGTGCCGATCCAGCCGACCGCGCACTACGCGATGGGCGGCATTCCCACGACGCTCGACGGCGAGTGCATCGCCACTGACGACGGCCAGCTCATCACGGGCCTGTACGCCGCCGGTGAGGTCGCGTGCGTGTCGCTGCACGGCGCGAACCGCCTCGGCACGAACAGCCTCGGCGACCTGATCGTGTTCGGGCGCCGCGCCGGCGTGGCCGCTGCGAAGTTCGCGCGTGACGCCGTCCTGGCGGACATGCCCGTGAACCCCGCGGCCATGGCGAGCGACATGATCGCCAGCCTGAAGACCGGCCAGGGCCGCGAGAACGCCGCGCGGATCCGTAAGGAACTGCAGGAAACGATGATGGCGAACGTCGGCATCTTCCGCAACGGTCCGGACATGGCCAAGCAGGTCGAGATCATCAAGGAACTCAAGGACCGCTACCGGAACGTCAGCGTCAGCGACACCGGCACGCGCTACAACAGCGAATTGATGGAAACGGTCGAGGTGGGGTTCCTGCTGGACTGTGCCGAGGCGATGACCGCGAGCGCCCTGAACCGCACGGAGTCGCGCGGCGCGCACGACCGCGAGGACTACACCGAGCGTGACGACGCGAACTGGCTGAAGCACACGATGGCGTACCGCGACATGCGCGGCAACGGCAACGTGAACATCGGGTACAAGCCGGTGGTGCTCGGCAAGTTCGAGCCGAAACCGCGCGTGTACTGATGAACGGCGGCGGGCCGAACGCCCGCCGCTTCGCCCTGAACGTAATCCAGAGGGGTGCGGGCCGTCCCGCACGGGCGTATCCTGCTCTGAGGTGACCGAATGAAGATCAACGTGAAGATCCTGCGCTTCGACCCGGAACGGGACAAGAAGCAGCACTGGCAGACCTTCAGCGTGGAAGCCCAGCCGGGCGACCGCGTTCTGGACGTCCTGAACTACGTCAAGTGGTACGAAGACAGCACCCTGACGTTCCGCCGCTCCTGCGCGCACGGCATCTGCGGCAGCGACGCGATGCTGATCAACGGCCGCAACCGCCTCGCCTGCAAGACCCTGCTGCAGGACGTCGCGAAGGACGGCGGCACCATCACCGTCGAGCCGATCCGCGGCCTGAAGGTCGAAAAGGACCTCCTGACCGACATGGAGCCGTTCTTCGACGCGTACCGCGCCGTCATGCCGTACTTCGTGAACGACGAGCCGCCCCCCCCGGGCGAGCGCATCCAGAGCATCGAGGACTCGGAGCGCATGGACCACAGCAGCAACTGCATCCTGTGCGCGTGCTGCACCACGTCCTGCCCGATCTTCTGGGTGAACGGCCGTTACCTCGGCCCGGCCGCGATCGTACAGGCGCACCGCTTCATCTTCGACAGCCGCGACAAGGCCGCGAACGCGCGCCTGAACATCCTCAACCAGAACACGGGCGTGTGGCGCTGCCGCACCGCGTACAACTGCACCGAGGCGTGCCCGCGTGACATCCCGATCACGCAGCTGATCGAGGAAGTCAAGCGCGCCGTGATGTACCAGCAGGCCTGACCTTCCGCTCCCAGGCGCCCCCGACCGGCCGGTCGGGGGCGCCTGCGTTCGTGCTGCGGGGCCTCCTCCCCTATGCTGGGGTGGGGAGGCTTTCATGACTGCATCCGCACCACCACTCGCGCGCGGCTGGCCCGTACTCGGCAGCGCCCTGGACCTCGCAGCGGACACGCGCGGGTTCCTGACACGCACGTACCAGGACCTCGGCCCAGTGTTCCGCGTGCACGCCGGCCCGGAGCGCCTTATGGTCCTCGCGGGCGCGGAAGCGAACGTGTTCGCGGCCCGGCAGGGCGCGCAGCTGTTCCGCTCGAAGGAGTTCTGGCAGGACAACGACCGCGAGATGGGCGGCGTCACGCGCTCGCTGATCAGCGTGGACGGCGAGGAGCATCGCGCGTTCCGGCGGGTGGAGCGGCGCGCGTACAGCCGCTCGCACTTCGAGGCGAACGTCCGCCCGGTCCTCGCCGTGGCCGCCGAGGACCTCCTCCCCTACCGGCCGGGCGATACGCTGCGCGTCGCGCCGTGGTGCAAGGCGACCGTCACGGAGCAGCTCGCGCGCGTCGCCGTGACGGGCACGGCCCGGCCGTACCTCGCGGACATCCTGGCGTTCGTGCAAACCGGCCTGATGGTGACGGTCACGCGCCGCTGGCCGCGCGCCGCGCTGCGCACCCCCCGTTACCTGCAGGCGAAGGCGCGCGTGTACCGCATGGTGGACGACCTCGTGGCGTGGCACCGCGCGCACCCACCGGTGGACCGCGCCCCGGACCTCGTGGATGACGTGCTGGCCGCGCAGGCCGCCGCGCCGGACTTCTGGAGCGACGCGGACGTACGCCTCGCGGCGATGGGCGCGTTCATCGCCGGGCTCGACACGGCCGCGAACAGCCTCGCGTTCGTGCTGTACCGCCTGCACCGGCACCCGGACGTGCTGGAGGCCGTCCGCGCGGAAGTGGACGCAGCGTTCGCGGACGGCCCGCCGCGCGCGGAGGCGCTGGGGCGCATGCCGCACCTGCACCACGCGGTCATGGAGACGCTGCGGCTGCACCCGATCGCGCCAGCCATCACGCGCACGGCGAACGAGGCGTTCACGTTCGCGGGGCACACGGTGCCGGCGGGCAGTCAGGTGCTGATCGCCACGAGCGTCGCGCACGGCCTGGATCAGTTGTACCCGCACGCGGCGACGTTCGACCCGGCCCGGTTCGAGCCGGGCCGGGCGGAGCACCGTCAGCCGGGCGCGTACGCGCCGTTCGGGGTGGGCACGCACACGTGCCTTGGCAGTGGCCTCGCGGAGGGCCTGATCATGCTAAACGCGGCGGCGGTCGTGCGGACGCTGGACCTGCACCTCGACCCGGCGTACCGCCTGCGCGAGGTGGCGCGGCCCACCCCCAGTCCGGACGCGCGGCTGACGCTGAGTGTCCGGGCGGTGCGGCACCACCCGGTCACGCTGCTCGCCTGACCCCATGCGCAGGGCTGCCCGACCGGGCGGCCCTCCTGCACACTCGTTTCGGGGTTCGTCAGAACTGCAGGGCGTAACGGCCGCCGCGGCCGTCCTGGCATTCGCCGATGCCGTGGCGGTTCACGTCCACCTGGAAGGTGCAGGTGAGGACCTGGCCCGCTGGGGTCTTGGCGATCAGGTTGCCGTTGCGGGGCGCGGCGGTGCGGCGGGTGCCCGCCTCGATGCTGCCGCCGTACGCGGTACTGTTCGTGTTCCCGAAGCTCGCGCCCACCGTGACGCCCAGCCGCAACGGACCGGGCGTGGCGCTGTCGTCCAAGACGGTGTAGCGGCCGGTGTACACGTCCGCGCCGAGGCGGATCGTCACGTTCGGCTTGCTGGTGGGCAGCGTCCAGTCGGGCGCGAGGGTGCCGTCGAAGGCGATGGCGCCTTCCTGGCCGGTGGTGGTGTTTACCAGGCGACCCTGCGGGGAGGTGACGGTGGGCGCGCACGCGCCGAGCAGCAGGGCGGACGCGAACAGCAGCGGGGTGGCGTTCATGGTGTCCTCAGCGTAAGCAGCGTTCCTGACGCGCGGGTGAGTCCGGGGGGCGCGGCGCGTGTGGGCTTCAGGCTTCGCGGAGCCAGCGGGCGGCGTCGAGCGCGTGGTACGTCAGGATCGCGTCGGCGCCGGCGCGGCGCATGCCGATCAGGGTTTCCAGGACAGTGCGGCGCTCGTCCATAAAGCTGAGCTGCGCGGCGGCCTTCACCATGCTGTACTCGCCGCTGACGTTGTACGCGATCATCGGCAGGTCGAACGCGTCGCGGACGGTGCGCATCACGTCGAGGTACGCGAGGGCGGGTTTCACCATCAGGAAGTCCGCGCCCTGCTCCACGTCGAGGCGCGCTTCGCGGAGCGCTTCGCGGTACCCGCCGCGCGGGTCCATCTGGTAGCTGCTGCGGTCCCCGAAGCTGGGGGCGCTGCCGGCGGCGTCGCGGAACGGGCCGTAGTACGCGCTGGCGTACTTCACGGCGTAGCTCATGATGGGGGTGTCCTTGAAGCCGGCGGCGTCAAGGGCGATGCGGAGCGCGGCGATCTGGCCGTCCATCATGGCGCTCGGCGCGATGATGTCCGCGCCGGCCTGCGCCTGCGAGACGGCGGTCTGCGCGAGCAGGTCGAGGGCGCCGTCGTTGTCGATGAGCCACCCGCCGCGCCCGTCGGCGACGAGCGGGCCGCAGTGGCCGTGGTCGGTGTACTCGCACAGGCAGGTATCCGCGATGACGGTCAGGTCGGGCAGGGCGGCCTTGATGGCGCGCGTGGCGCGCTGAATGACGCCCTCACCGGCGTACGCGCCGCTGCCGTGCGCGTCCTTGTGGTCGGGAATGCCGAACAGGATGACGCTGCGGATGCCGAGGGCCCAGGCCTCCTGCGCGCTCGCGACGGCGCCGGGCACGTCGTGGCGGTACACGCCGGGCATGGTCTTGATTTCGGTGAGTCCTTCGCCCTCGTGCACGAAGAGCGGGTGGATGAGCTGTTCGGGGGTGAGCGTCGTTTCGCGCGTGAGGGCGCGCAGGGAGGGCGTGCGGCGCAGGCGGCGGGGGCGGTGGGTGAGGGTCATGCGCGCAGCGTAGCGCGCCCTGCACGTGGCCACCAGGCAACGCGTCCCGGTTGGGGGCGGGGCGTTCACCCGCCCTTCAGGCACTGTCGGATTTCTCACAACGTGTTTACAATGGGGCATGACGGTCTCGGCGGCTCCCCTTCGTGTTCGCACTCCGCACGTCATCACGGAGAAGTTCGGCATGCGCGTCGAGCGTGCCCGCTGGGAGGGCCGCTGGGTGATCGTGAAGACCATCTCCCACGACCACCCGGACGTGATCCGCCGCTTCCACCGCGAGGGGGAGATTGCCGCGCGCCTCGCGCACCCGAACATCGTGCCGCTGCTCGCGCACACGCGCACGCAGCTCGTGTACCAGTTTGTGGACGGCCCGACCCTGCGCGATCACCTGCGCGGACGGCGCGCCCCGCCCCGCGAGGCGTTCCGGCTGTTCCGCGGCGTCATGAGCGCCATCGCGTACGCGCACGCGCGCGGCATCATGCACCTCGACCTGAAACCGGAAAACGTCATGCTGGAGGACGGGCGCGCGGTCGTCACGGACTTCGGCATGTCGCACGACACGGCGCTCACGCGCATCACGTCCATGGGCGAACGCATGGGCACGCCGCACTACATGGCGCCCGAACAGTACAAGGGCGTGCGCGACGACCCTCGCAGCGACCTGTACGCCGTGACGGTCATGCTGTTCGAGGCGCTCGCGGGCGTCCCACCGCACCCGGATCCGCTCGGGTGGCTGAGCGGCACGAACCTGGAGCGGCTCCCGCTGCCCGGCCCGCCCGCCCTGCACCCCCTGATGGAGTGCGGACTCGCGCGCGACCCGGAGGGGCGCCCGCCGAGCGCCATGAGCATGCTGATCGAACTGGAACGCGCCGAGGAGCACCTGCAGAGCTGAAGGCGACCTGAGCGTGACGGGTCACGCCGCGCGGGGTGTGGCCCGCACGCTATCCTCCGGGCATGCTGCTGGGGTTCACGGGCAATCATTTTCTCGCGGAGGAGCGCGCCCGCGAGGTGCTGTCAGCGCGCGGCGTGGCGTGGCGGGACGTGCCGCGCGTCAGCGGCGACGACGTCCGGACCGACGCGCTCGCGCCGCTGCTGGTGCCGTCCCTGTTCGGGGAGGCCACGGTCCTCGTGGACCTGGAGGGCGTGAAGGTCACGAAGGACCTCACGGACCTGCTCGCGCGTGCCGACGCGACCGTCGCGGTCCTCGACCCGAACGGCCCGGCCACGCGCGTGAAGCTGTACGAGAAGCACGGTGAGCACCACGCCTCCCCCGCCCCCACGAAACCGGGCGAGGTGGCGGGGTGGGTGGCGGGCCGCGCGCGCGCCCTGCGCCTGAAACTCGACCGGGACGCCGCCATGTACCTCGCGGAGGTGTTCAGCGCGGACCTGGCGGGCATCGTCGCGGAGCTGAACAAGCTCGCGTTCCTGGACGTACCCACCCTGACGCGTGACGTGGTCACGCGCGTTGTGGGCCGTGAAGCGCCTGGGGACAGTTTCGCGATGCTGGGCGCCGCCACGGCCGGCCGCCCGGGCGAGGCGGCCGGGCAGTTGCGGCGCCTGCTGGCGAGCGGCGAGGACCCCTTCAAGCTGATGGGGGCGGTCGTGTGGCAGTACAGCCTGGTGGCGCGCTGCGTGGCGCTGCTGCAGGAGGGCGGCGCCGTGAACGAGCACACGGCGGCGTCCCGGCTGGGCGTGAAGCCGTACCCTGCCAAAAAGGCCCTGGAGGTCGCGCGCCGCCTGAACGAGGGGAAGATCCGCGCGCACCTGCGCCGCATTCAGGACGCCGACCAGGCGATGAAGAGCGGGCAGGACCCGGCGAGCACGCTGGAGCGCCTGCTGGTATCGCTCAGCCTGTAACGGCCTGAGCAGGCAGGGACAGCGTCTCCCCGTCCTCCGGGACGAGGAGGCGGTCTGCGAGGCCGGCGCGGGCCGCGGCGGCGCGCAGATCCGCGCGGGTGACGGTGGCGTGGTCCACGGCCTCCAGGTGCGTGGCGACCACCACGGCGCGCGGCGCGGCGGCGCACACGGCGAGCGCCTGCTCGGCGTCCATGATGATGAGTGTCCCCTCGTACTGCGCGCCGGCGGCGTGCACGACGATCACGTCGGGCGCGTGCTGCTCGATGGTGCGGGCGACGTCATCATTCCAGATGGTGTCGCCCGCCCAGTACACGGTCGGTTCGCCGTCGGCGCGGAACACGAAGCCGCTCACCTCGCCCATGGCGGCGCGGGCGGTGCCGGTGCCGTGCGCGCCGGGCGTGCGGGTGATGTGGAGGCCACGCCACGTGACGGCGTCCTCCAGGGTGAGGACGTCCGTGAACCCGAGGGTGCGCAACGCGGCCGCCTCGGCGGGCGGGGCGAGCAGCGGCCCGTCCAGGGGAAGGCGGACAGGGTCCGTGTCGAAGTGGTCGGGATGCAGGTGCGACACGAGCGTCAGGTCCACGCCGCCGAGCACGGCGTCCACGGGCATGAGCAGGTCCACGGTGGGGTTGCGGCTGCGCCCGCCGAAGCTGCGGACCGCGTGGCGCGGCGCGAGCCACGGGTCGATCAGGAGGGTCTGGCCGGCGTACGACAGGCGAAGGGTGGCGTTGCGGATCAGCTGCAGGTGCATGGGCCCTCCAGGGGGGCGGACACCACAGCGGCGCGGGCCGCGTGGCGCGAGGGAACGGAGCGGCTTACGGGTGGACGGGGACGTCGTGCGCGTGATCGCCCAGCGTGCGGACGTGCCGCTGCAGTTTCGCGTGCAGCAGTTCCAGCGCCCGCATGCGCGCCTCGACGTCCGCGATTTTGCGGGCGTAGAACGCGCGGACCTCGTCGAGCGGGTGTTCGAGCGTGGTGGACGAGCTTCCCTCCTGGAAACAGGGCGCCCAGCGGCGAATCTCGTCGAGGGTGAAGCCGACGCTCAGGAACAGCTGAATGAGCTTCACGCGGTCGATGTCGGCGGCGTGGAAGGTCCGGTAGTGGTTGTCGGCGCGGCCCGGCATGAGCAGGCCCAGCTGGTCGTAATGCCGGATGGCGCGGACACTGACGCCCGTCGCGCGGGCCACCTGGCCGATGCGTAATCCTTCCACGCGTTCAGGGTAAACCCTCACACCTGCGTGAGGGTCAAGGGGGCCCGCCGTGCGGGTCAGACGACGAAGGCGCGCAGGCCGAGGGTGCGCGCCGTGCGGATCAGCGCGTCGCGGGTGGTGCTCACGGCGTCCGCGTCCGCCGCGCGGACCGTGAGCACCACGCGTTCACGTCCGGCGGCGTCCGTGCCGCGCGTGACGTGCACGCCGGGGCGCGCGCCGATCAGTGCGTGCAGGGTTTCGGTGTTCGGGGCGGGCGTGACGGTGATGTACTCGGTCGTCATGCGGGTGCGGGGGTCTCCAGACCCAGGCGTGCGGCAGCGGCGTCCACGTCCGCATCGGGGTAGGTGCCGCGCAGGGCCGCGAACGTCGCGCGCAGCGCCCCCAGACCGCCCGGCGCGGTCGTGATATGCCCGTCCGTGACGACGGCGTTCACGCGCACGCCCGACGGGTTCGCGCCCCACACGGTGTCTGCGAGGTCCGCGCTGCACCCGACCTCGCGGTCCGTGAGCAGCGCGGCGTCCGCGAGCAGCAGCACGCCCGCGCCGACGGCCGCCACCGGAATGCCGCGCTCGACCTGCGCAGTCAGGAAGGCGCGCACGAGGGGGTCGCGGGCGGCCTTCTGCGCGCCCGCGAGGGCGCCGCCGGGAATCAGGACGGCGGCGGGCGGCTCCAGGGCCGCGAAGATGCGCTGCGGCGTGGTCACGAGGCCGCCCGCGCCGACGAGGCTCATGCGCGAGCGCGCGACCGTGAACGCGCGCCCTTCGCCGGCGAGGTGGTACACCCCGCCGAGCATGCCGCCCAGGTCCAGTTCCGCGACGCCCATGTACACCAGCACGGCCACGTGGGCGGGCGCGTCCGGCGCGGTCGTCAAGGGGTCTCCCCCGGCTCGGGCGGGCGGACCGGCAGGATGCGGTACGCGCGGCGCGCAAGTGGCGGCCCGACGTGGAAGTCACGGAGCAGCGCGGCGCGCGCCTCGTCGTCCAGGCGTTCGATGCGGCGCAGGTACGAGTCGAGGGTTTTGGTGCTGTCGAAGCGGCGCGGGTGGATATCACCCTCCGCCAGCAGGTCCAGCCACGGGAACGTCACGGCGTCAGTGTACTCGCGTGGCCCGCAGCGCGCCACCCAGGAAGGCCGGTTCTGCGGGCGTGAAGGTTGTCTTGAGTGCGGCGGGCAGGACCCCCGGCCCCCTGGGATCGTTCAGAGGTCGCGCAGGTCTTCCCACAGCTGCCAGCCCACGCCGGGCGGCGTGCCCTCCAGCAGGGGGTTCAGGGCCTCGCTGACCGCCTGCGCGTGCGCGTGCATGGTGTCCGCGTCGGGCTTCTCGTCGTACATCTGCAGCGTCGTGAACTGGTAGAACACCTGCGACGCGGTCGGCTCGCCGTTCTCGAAGAACGCGAACGGCGGGTTCACGGGGTCCCACAGGACGTACGCGTCGTCCAGTTCGTGCGGCAGGTAGCTTTCCAGGTCCATGTCGAGGTCACGTGGGTGCCACACGTAACCTTGCAGCAGGCGCACCGCGGCGCGGCCCGCGCTGTGGGTCCGGGGCGTGGAACTCGGCTCCGGGGGGTCTTGATCAGTGGTCACCTTCGCAGCTTACCCCACGGGGTCCGCGCGAATGGTGCGCACGGTCCCCGGGGGCTCAGGCGCCCAGGGTGCCTGCCGGCACGGCCAGCCACGCAGCGAGTTCACGCGCGAACGCCGCATGGTGCTCGTGGTGGTAGAGCAGGCCGTGAAAGCCGCTCGCGTTCGCCGCAGCGATGTTCTCGGGCACGTCGTCCACGAAGGCCACCGTCTCGCGTGGGACCTGCATGGCGTCCGCGAGCGCGTCGAAGGCGCGCGGGTCGGGTTTCTTCATGCCGATCTCGTTGCTGAACACCAGGGCGTCCATGCGCGCCCAGGCCGGGTCGGCGCGGAGGTGGTCGCTGATGATGGGGTAGTTGTTGCTGAGCAGGCCCACGCGTACGCCGTCCGGGAGGCGCGTGATCAGGTCGTACATGGGAGCGTTGCGGTGGATGCTGCCCACGTACAGCGCCTCGAAGTCGGCGTACGGGAGGGTCGTTCCGAGCTCCCCGGCCATGACCGTCCAGAACTGCGGGAGGCTCCAGGTGCCCACTTCCAGCTGGTGCACGTGCCGGAAGTAACTGTCGCGGACGGCGTCCACGGGCAGGTTCAGGTGCTCTGCGAGGCGTCCTGTGCTGCGCCCGTCGAAAGTTCCGACCGTGAAGACGCCGCCCCAGTCGAAGGCCACATGCCGCTGCGTGATGGTCATGCGGCCCATTCTGACGTGCCCCGCGGGCCCATGAGGCGGGGGCCGTCCAGACGACGGCCCCCGCGCGCGGCGCGCTCAGTCGAGTTCGTTCGGGTTGATCCACCCGCGCTTGATGCCGTACAGCACCGCCTCGGTGCGGCTGCCCACGCCCAGCTTGCTGAAGATGTTCGCGAGGTGCACCTGCACCGTGCGCGGGCTGATGTCGAGGTCCCGGGCGATTTCCTTGTTGGTGCGGCCGGTCGCGGCGATGCGCAGCACCTCCAGCTCGCGGGGGCTGAGCGTCTCCTCGGGCGGGCTGGGCGTCTGGTTGGTGCTGAAGCGCTCCAGCACCTTGCGGGCCACGCTGGGGTGCAGGGCGCTCTCGCCGGCGGCGACGGCGCGCACCGCGCCGAGCAGTTCGTCCTCGCGGGCGTTCTTGAGGAGGTACCCGGCGGCGCCCGCCTCGAGCAGCGCGAACACGTAGGCGTCGTCGTCGTAGCTGGTGAGCACGAGTACGCCCACGTGCGGCATTTCAGCCTTGATGCGTTTGGTCGCTTCGATGCCGTTCATGCCGGGCATGCTGACGTCCATCAGGATGACGTTCGGCTGGAGGTCGCGGGTTTTCTGGATGGCGTCCTCGCCGTTTTCGGCCTCGCCGAGCACCTTGAGGTCCGGCTCGCCCTCCAGGAGGTCGCGGGTGCCTTTGCGGACGACGGGGTGATCATCGACGAGCAGCAGCGTGATGGGGGCGTCCTGCTCGGGGCTGGTGGGGCCTTCGTTCATGCCGCCCAGTGTACGGGCTGAAGGGGGACCTATACTGCCGCTCGTGAGTGAAGCGGGCATGACCATGACGCCGCGTGAGGCCCTGCTGCGCGCGCGGGCGCTGGGGTGGCGCGGGGTGGTGCTGCTGGAGTCGCTCGGCCCGGTCACGGCGGACGCGCGCTACACGCTGATGAGCGCGGCGCCGCGGCAGGTCGTGTCGACCCTGCCGGAGCGCCCCGCGGGGTCCGGGCTGTTCCCGGCGTGGCTGGGCGGGTTGAAGTACGAGGGCGCGCGGGACCTGCACCTCCCGGCGCACGCGGCGAGCGGTCCGGCGCAGCTGTGGGGCCTGTACCCGAGTGGGCTGGTGTGGGACCGCGCGGCGGGAACGCTTGAGGTGGTCGGGGAGGCGCACGTGGACTGGGCAGCGCTGCGGCGCGCGCCAGCCGCGCCCGAACCGACGCTGCGCGTGGGCGCCTTCTCCGCGGACGACGTGGACTTCCCGGCGGGCGTGCGGGCCGTGCAGGACCTGATCCGCGCGGGCGAGGTGTATCAGGTGAACTTGTCGCGCGGCGTGCAGGCGAGCGCGCACGGCGACCCGCTCGCCGCGTACCTGCACCTGCGGGACGTGAACCCCAGCCCGTTCATGGCGTACGCGGAACTGGGCGAGGACGAGGTGGTGGTGTCCGGCAGCCCGGAACGCCTGGTGCTCTGGGCGGACGGTCAGGTGAGCGCCCGCCCCATTGCCGGAACGCGGCGGCGCGGGGATACGCCCGAGGAGGACGCCGCGCTCGAAGCGGAGCTGCGCCACGACCCCAAGGAGGTCGCGGAGCACGTCATGCTGGTAGACCTGGTGCGGCACGACCTGGGCGCGGTCGCGGCGAGCGGGTCGGTGCGCGTCCCGGACCTGATGCTGGTCGAACGCTACAGCCACGTGATGCACCTCGTGTCTGAGGTGGTCGCGGACGCCGCGCCGGACCTCACGGTGCGCGACGTGCTCGCGGCGACCTTCCCCGGCGGGACGATCACGGGCGCGCCAAAACGCCGCGTGATGCAGGCCATCCGGGACCTCGAGCCGGGGCCGCGCGGGTGGTACACGGGCGGACTGGGCGTTCTTTCGGGCGCTCGGGTGGACGTGAACATCCTGATCCGCACGGCCGGGTTCACGCGCGCGGGCGAAGGGTGGACGGTCACGGTGCGGTCCGGGGCGGGCGTGGTGATCGACAGCGACCCGGCGGCGGAGGCGCGCGAGACGATGCACAAGGCGCAGGCGCTCCTGAGCGTCCTGGGCGGTCTGCCGGGCCGCCCGCCGCGCGCGCCGCAGCCGCCCGTGCATGGGCGGGCGTGGGCGCCGCCCGCCGCGCCGGACCGCGTGCCCGCGCGGGTGCTGCTGCTCGACAACTTCGATTCGTTCACGCACAACCTCCGGCATGACCTGCTGGCCCTCGGCGCGGACGTGGATGTCCGCGCTCACACGGCGGCCCTGGAGGAGCTGCTGGCGCTGGGAGCAGACGCGGTGCTGATCGGGCCCGGGCCGGGCACGCCGCGCACGAGCGGCGTGACGCTGCCGCTCGTGCAGGCGTGCCTGAATGCGGGCGTGCCGCTGCTGGGCGTGTGCCTGGGTCATCAGGCGCTCGGGGAGGTGCTGGGCGGCACGGTGACGCGCGCGGGCGTGGCGGTGCACGGCAAGCCGGAAGCGGTCGCGCACGATGGTCAGGGCGTCTTTGCCGGGCTGCCCCGCCCGGCGGCGTTCACGCGGTATCACTCCCTGGTGGTGCGGGACCTTCCGGCGGACGCGGCGCGCGTGACGGCCACCAGTGCCGACGGGGAGATTATGGGCCTGAGTGCTGCGCACGCGCCCGCCTGGGGCGTGCAGTTCCACCCGGAGAGCGTCCTGAGTGCGCACGGACGAGCGCTGCTCGCGAACTGGCTGCGCCTCGCGCGCCGCGCATGACGCGCCTTCCGGACGCGTACGCGGGCAGCGCGTGGCTGCACGGCCTGACGGCGTTCACCACCGTGCGCACCCAGGCGGGCGCGCCGCTGCTGTGGGACGCGCACCTCGCGCGCCTGCGCGCGGACGCCGCAGTTCTGGGTCTGCCCGACCCTGCAGCCGAGGCGGAGGGCGTCCCTGACCGGCTGGACGCCCTCCCGGAAGGTCGGCTGCGGCTCACGGTCACGCCGGATGGGCTGTTCTGGTCGCACGCGCCCCTCGCGCCCGTCCGCGTGCCGAGGGCGGGCGTCACGCTGTGGTGCTCGGACGTGCAGGTCCACCCGCAACTCGGCGCGCACAAGACCGGGAATTACGTGCCGTACCTGCTGGCCGCGCGCGCAGCGGCGACACGCGGGCACTTTGAGGCGCTGCTGCGCGGCGAGCGCGGCGCGCTCGTGGACGGCAGCCGCACCAGCCTCATCGTAGAGGTGCGCGGCGAGCTGATCGCCGCGGCGGGCGGGCTGCCGGGCGTCACACGCGCCGCGTTCCTGGCCGCCACGGGGCGCGCGTGGCGGACCGCGCCCGTCACCTCACAGGACCTGCCTGGAGTGGCGCGCGCCTGGATTGCAGGCAGCGGCGTGGGCGTGCTGCCCGTGGCGGCCATCTACGACGACGCCAGCACGTACACGCTGGCGTCGTCGTGGCCGACCGCGCGCCATCCGGCCTTTCACCCGCCGCGTTAGGCGCGGTCGGCCTTCAAGCCCACGCGTGGCGTCCGCCGGGGCCGAGCGCTTACGGATGCGTCCAGTCGCGCGGAGCCTCCACGCCCAACAGGACGCGCCCGGCACCCTCCGCAAGTGCTTCGAGCTCCAGTTCGCCCGGGACGATGCTGACGGGCGCGATCCAGCTGACGCGCCGCTCGATGCGGTCCATCAGGCTTTCCCAGCGGGCAATGCCGCCCGTGAGCGCAATGGCGTCCGGACGTCCGGGCAGCGCAGCGCTGAGCGCCCCGATGGCCTTGGCGACCTGATGCGCGAAGGCGTCCGCGACGAGCTTCACGGTGTGCTCCTGGCGTTCACGGCGCTCCAGTTCCCGCAGGTCCGCGGTGCCGGTCAGGGCGAAGAAACCGCCCTCGTGGTACAGGCGGCGATCCAGGGCCGCGCGGTCCAGGCCGCTGTACGCGAGGTCGAGCAGGCCGCCGGCGGGAATGTGACCGGCGCGGTGCGGCGTGAACGGCCCCTCGCTGCCGCTGGTGTCGAGTGCGCGGCCCCGGTCGAAGGCGGTGATGCTGGCGCGCGCGCCGAGGTGCGCGACAACGACGCGGGCGTCGTGGAGCCGCCGGCCCGCCTCGTACGCCGCGCGGCGGGCGACGGCGCGGGCGTTCAGGGCGTCGAACCGCGCGGCGCGCTCGATGCCGGGCAGACCGGTGAGGCGCGCTTCGGGCAGCAGTTCGTCGGAAATGGGCGGGTCCACGATGAAGGCGGGCACGCCGCGCGCGTCCGCGAGCGCGAGCGCCAGGGCCGGGCCGACGTTCGCGGCGTCCTCGCCGTACGGGCTGCTGAGGGCGTACGTGGCGAGGTCCGGCGTGACGCGGTACGTGCCGGCGCTCAACGGCCCGATCAGGCCGCCGCGGGCGACGACGGCGTCCGGGGTGGGCCACTCGCGGGTGGCGTCCTGCACGTCCTGCACGAGGCGGGCGAGGTCGTGGGGTGGGCGGTCGTCGGGGTGGCTCACTTCCGCGCGCGTGAGCGTCACGAGGAGTTTGCCGGGCAGGGTGGGGTCACCGCCGGACTCGATGTGCGCGAGCGCGAGTTTGGTGCTGGTGGAGCCGGGGTTGATCACGAACGCGATCATCCCGCACAGCGTAGCAGACCGCCCGCGGTCGTCCGGCAGGCGCGGGCTGCGGTGGTGCCCAATTCTCCTAAACCTTCGCTCAGGTGCGTGACGGACGGGGTTCATGCGCGCGTCCGTACAATCGGGGTATGAGGAAGTCTTTCACTGTTGTGGCCGTGATGGCCGGGTTGATGCTGGGCGCCACGGTGCTGCGGGACGCTGTGCCGATCACCGCCGCGCAGAGCACCGGCACGACCACGCCGGCGGCGGTCGCGCCGCTCCGCGAGGACGGCGCGCGCCTGCAGAACGAACAGAACACCATCGACATCGTCCGCACGTACGAACCGGGCCTGGTGCTGGTCAACACCGAGCAGCGGACGACCACGCAGGACCCGTACGGGATGTTCTTCGGCGGGGGCGGCGCGCAGGAGCAGGTGCAGACCGGGCTCGGCAGCGGCTTTTTCGTGAACGACAACGGGGACATCCTCACGAACGCGCACGTCGTCACGAACGAGAGCACGGGCGGCCCGGCCGACCGCATCACCGTGCAGCTCATGAACAGCGACGCCAAGTACGACGCGCAGGTGCTGGGCGTCGCGCCGCAGTACGACCTGGCGCTGCTGCGCGCGCCGAAACTCCCGAAGGGCGCCATCAAGCCGATTCCGCTCGCGAACAGCGACGAGCTGGCGGTCGGGCAGAAGGCCGTGGCAATGGGCGCGCCCTTCGGGTTTGACTTCAGTGTGACCGAGGGGATCGTGAGCAGCACCAACCGCCGCATTCCCATCGGCATCACGGGCGGCATCACGCAGAACGCCATTCAGACGGACGCGGCCGTGAACCCGGGCAACAGTGGCGGGCCGCTGCTGGACTCGCGCGGGCGCGTGATCGGCATCAACACGCAGATCATCAGCCCGGCGGGCGCGGCGAGCGGCACCGGGCAGAGTGCCGGCGTGGGATTCGCCATTCCGATCAACGTCGCCAAGAACCTGCTGCCGCGCCTGCAGGCCGCGAAGGGCGGCGTGGTGTACGCGCCGCGCATCGGGATCGCGCCGGCGCTGGCCGTGCAGGACCGCAGCGGGCAGTACGTGCCGGTGTCGTTCGGCCTGAGTGCCCTGACAGAGAGTGCCCGGCAGCAGCTCAAGCTGCCCGGCAAGGGCCTGCTGGTCGGCGAGGTCACGCCGGGCCTACCCGCAGCCGCGGCGGGCCTGCGCGGTGGAACGCGCACGCAGACCATCGGCGGTGGGCGGGTGCTGCTGGGCGGCGACGTGATCACCGCCGCGAACGGCCAGCCGGTGGACAGCGTGGAGGACCTGCAGGCGGCGCTCGTGAACGGGCGCGAAGGCGACCAGATTCGCCTGAAGGTGGTGCGGGACGGGCAGGCGCGTGAGGTGACGGTGACGCTCACGGCCGCGTCGTTCGTGCAGGAACCGGCGCGGTAACGCCCCGGGCGGGGCGCGCGGGTCATACTGTGGGCCGTGACGTTACGTGACCTGCTGCCGGCGGCGCCGCCCGTGACGGTGCCCGCACCCGCGACCGCGCCCGAGGGGCAGGAGGCGCTCCGCGCGTGGCGCGCTCCGGCCCTGCTCGTGACGGACGACGAGGGGCGCGCTGTCGGGGTGCTGACGCCCGCAGGCGTGGAAGCTGCTCCGACCCTGGCGGCGGACGCACCCGCCCGCGCCGCGCGCGCGGCGCTGCGTTCGGCCCCAGCGGTGATCGTGCAGGACGGCGAGCGGCCCCTGGGGGTGCTCACGGCCGCGGACCTCGCGGAACCCGCGCACGCGGACCTCGCCGGGCGCGTGTGGTCGGCGCTGCGCCCCGAGGACGCGCGCGTGCTGCTGGACCTGCAGGCCCTCGCGGGGCGCGGGGCGCGCGTGGTTCTGGTAGGCGGCGCGGTCCGTGACGCGCTGCTGGGCGGGACACCGTCGGACCTGGACGTGGTCGTGACCGGCGCGGACGTGCCGGCGCTCGCGGCGCACTGGAGCGCCGAACATGGGGGCCGGGCCCTCACGCACGAGGCGTTCGGGAACGCGACGCTCACGCTGCCGGGCGAGCGGACCCTCGACCTGATCCGCGCGCGCACCGAGCAGTACCCGATGCCCGGCGCGAACCCGGAGCCGCGCCCCGGGACGCTCGCGCAGGACCTCGCGCGGCGGGACTTCAGCGTGAACGCCCTCGCCCTTCCCGCCGGCGAGGACGGCCTGCTGGACCTCCACGGCGGCCTGGGCGACCTGCAGGCACGGACCCTGCGGCCCCTGCACGCGCGCAGCTTCCGGGAGGACCCGAGCCGCCTCGTGCGCGGCGCTCGCCTGGGCGCGCGGCTGGGGTTCGCGGCGCACCCGGAGCTGCTCGCGCAGGTGCCGGACGCCCTCGACCTCGCGCAGCGCACGCCGCGCCTGCACGCGGAACTGCGCCTGCTGCTGCAGGAGCCCCGGCCGGGCCGGGCGGCGCGCACCCTGCACGCCTGGGGCGCCGGGTCGCTCCTGCCGGACGGCGCCGCCGAGCACCTCGAAGCGCTGGATGCTCGGCAGGACGCGGGAGAGGCCGTGCCGCCCGTGGTGTACGCGGCCGCGCTGCTTGCCGCGGCCCCGGACCCGGCGGGGCTCGCGGCGCGTCTCGGGCTGGGTGAGCGGCCCGGCGCGCTGCTGCAGCGGTCCCTGGGCGAGCGGCCCTTCCCGCCGGGCACGCCGGAAGCGCAACTGCGGGCCCGCCTGCGCCCGGACGCGTACACGCCCCTGACGGGGCGGGACGTGACGGCGCTCGGCGTGCCGCCCGGCCCCGCGGTCGGGCGGGCCCTCGGGCACCTCGCGCAGCTCCGGCGGGCCGGCGTGGTCCGCTCGCGCGAGGAGGAGCAGGCGGCGCTGCGCGCGTACCTGACGGAGGGCACGTGTTCGGACCGCTGACGCTGATCGGCCGCGACCCGCTGGTGTTCGTGCTGCTGGTCGTCACGTTCCTGATGGGCGTGATGCTGCGCGGCGTCGTGCAGGCGCACGTGGCCGCGCGCCTGGGGGACGACAGCGCGCGCCAGGAAGGGTACGGCGTGCCCGAGCCGTCCGTGCATTTCGACGTGGTCGGCGCGGCCCTGTACGTCCTGCTGGGCGTGGCGCTGTCCCGGCCGGTGCCGCTGACGCTGCGGGGGCGACGCGCGGTGTACGCGCTGGTGTCCGGGCCCTTGACGCTGCTCGTGTGGGCGCTGCTGCTACTGGTGCTGCAGCGCGCGCAGCAGAACGCGTTCGCGGGCGCGGACGTGCTCGGGCAGGCCCTCGGCCTCGCCGCGTACGCCTCGACGCTGCACGCCGTGTTCTACCTGCTGCCCCTCCCCCACCTGGACGGGGGGCGCCTAGTGTTCCTGGCGGGGCCGCGCGGGGCGCGGCGCGCGCTCGCGCACCTGGAGGGGCCGGGCGTGCTCGTCACGTACATCGTGTGGGTGGTGCTGTACCTCTCGAACGTGCTGGTGCAGGTGGCGGCGCCGCTGTGGGCGGGCCTGCAGTGGCTGATCTCGCGCCTGCCCTGGTAACCGCAATCCCGGCGGGTCACACAGGTGGGCGGGCGCGCGGCCCGTACAATGGCCGCACATGGGCCTGATCAATCTGCTGTCGTCCGACCCGCTGGCGTTCGTGATTATTGCGGGCGCGTTGGTCCTGTCACTCACCTTCCACGAGTTCGCGCACGCCTGGGTGGCGGATCGCCTGGGCGATCCGACGCCGCGCCGGTATGGGCGCGTGACGCTGAATCCCGCTCGTCACCTGGATCCGTTCGGGGCGCTGCTGCTGCTGGTGGCGGGCTTCGGGTTCGCGCGGCCCGTTCCCGTGAACATGAACAACCTGAGCCGCTGGGGAGGCCTGGCGGTCGCGGCGGCGGGGCCGCTGTCGAACATCCTGATTGCGGTGGTGACGACGGTGCTGCTGTACGTCCTGCCGCACACGCAATTGTCGCTGCAGGTGCTGCTGACGGTGCTGAGCATCAATCTGGTGCTGGCGATCTTCAACCTGCTGCCGATTCCGCTGCTGGACGGCAGCCGCATCGTGGCGGCGTTGTTCCCGCGGACGCTGGGGCGCAGCCTGATGGAGTTCGAGGCGATGCCGTTCAGTTTCGTGCTGGTGATGGTGTTCATCTACATCGCCCGCGGCCCGATCGGGGACATCCTGGGGACCGTGCAGGGGTTCGTACTGCGCCTCATCGGCTTGGGTTGACGGGCCACAAGGAAGGCGGCCCCACACCTCGTGGGGCCGCCTTCCTTGTGGCTCAGCGGAGGTTAAGCATCATGACGAAGTGCGCGGTGCTGCCGCCGAGCACGAACAGGTGCCAGATCTCATGGAAGCCAAACACGCCCGGGCGGGGGTTCCAGCGTTTGGTGCCGTAGATGACCGCGCCGACCGTGTACAGCAGCCCGCCGATGCCGAGCCACACCATGGCGCCCACGGGGAGGTTCCGGGCGAGTTGCGGCACAAACGCGAGCGCGATCCAGCCCATGCCGAGGTACAGCGCGGTGCTGACCCAGCGGGGCAGGCGCATGGTGACGAGCTTGAGGGTGATGCCGGCCAGGGCGATGCCCCACACGAGCCACAGCACGCGCCAACGCCAGTCGCCGTGCAGACCGAAGTACGCAATCGGGGTGTAGCTTCCGGCGATGAGCAGGAAGATGGCGCTGTGGTCGAGTTTGCGCAGCCACAGCAGGGCGCGTTCGGACACGCGCAGGGAGTGGTAGGTGGCGCTGGAGGCGTACAGCGCGATGAAGCTCAGGCCGAACACCACGAACGGCCACAAGGGGAGGTGGCGGGCGTGGGCCCAGGCGAGCAGGACGGCGAGGAACGCGGCGCCGAGCGGGACGCCGGCCCAGTGCGTGAGGCTGTTCACGGGTTCGCGCAGGGCAGCGTAGAGGCGTTTCACCCTTCCAGCTTAGGCGCCGCACCCGTGAGGAACTGTTGTGGTGAACGGGGTCCAAAGCGCGGCCACGTCGGCACCGGAACTGCCGACGTGGCCGCGCCCGGAGGCCTTTACTTGGTGTAGTTCGGCGCTTCCTTGGTAATGGTCACGTCGTGCGGGTGGCTTTCGATCAGGCCCGCACCGGTGATGCGCACGAACTGCGCGTGTTCCCGCAGGTCCTCAAGGCTGGGCGCGCCGCAGTACCCCATGGCGCTGCGCAGGCCGCCCGCCAGCTGGTAGAGCACTTCGCCTGCCGCGCCCTTGTACGCGACGATGCCCTCGATGCCTTCGGGTACGAATTTGCGCGTGCCGGTCTGGAAGTACCGGTCGCTGCTGCCCTGGTCCATGGCGCCCAGGCTGCCCATGCCGCGGTAACTTTTGTAGCGGCGGCCGTCGCGGAGGACGACCTCGCCAGGGGCTTCGTCGGTGCCCGCGAGCATGCTGCCGACCATCACGACGTTCGCGCCGGCGGCGAGGGCCTTGGGCACGTCGCCGGTCTGTTTGATGCCGCCGTCAGCGATGACGGGCACGCCGGCTTTCAGGGCGACTTCGGCGGCGTTGAACACGGCGCTGATCTGGGGGACGCCGACGCCGGTGACGACGCGGGTGGTGCAGATGCTGCCAGGGCCGATGCCGACCTTGATGGCGTCCGCGCCGGCGTCGATGAGGGCGCGGGCGCCGTCGGCGGTGGCGATGTTCCCGGCGATGACGTCCACGTCGAAGCTGTCCTTGACCTGACGAACGGCGTTCAGGATGCCTTTGCTGTGGCCGTGGGCGCTGTCGAGCACGAGGACGTCCGCGCCGGCCTGCACGAGGGCGGCCGCGCGGTCCATCAGGTCCGCACTCACGCCGATGGCGGCGGCGACGCGCAGGCGCCCGAGGTCGTCCTTGGCGGCGCTGGGGTACTTCACGCGCTTGGCGATGTCCTTGATGGTGATAAGGCCCTTGAGGTAGCCGGCGTCGTCGGTGACGAGGAGCTTCTCGATGCGGTGCTGCTTGAAGATTTCCTGCGCCGTTTCGAGGCTGGTGCCGACGGGCACGGTGATGAGCTGGTCCTTGGTCATGACGTCCGCGACGGGGACGCTGAGGTCCTCGATGAAGCGCATGTCGCGGTTGGTGATGATGCCGAGGAGTTTGCCGTCGTCGGCGGTGATGGGCACGCCGCTGATCTTGTATTCGGCCATCATCTGGTCGGCTTCGCGGACGGTGGCGGTCACGGGCAGCGTGATGGGGTCGACGATCATGCCGCTTTCGCTGCGTTTGACCTTGCGGACCATTTCCGCCTGGCGTTCGATGGGCATGTTCTTGTGAATCACGCCGATGCCGCCTTCGCGGGCCATGGCGATGGCCATGGCGGTTTCGGTGACGGTGTCCATGGCGGCGGACACGAACGGGACGTTCAGGCGCACGCGGCGGGTGAGCTGCGCGCCCAGGTCAACCTGGTGCGGGAGGACCTCGCTGTAACGAGGCAGAAGCAGAACGTCGTCGAAGGTGATGCCTTCCTGGCCGAATTTGTACGCGAAACGGTCGCCACTCATGGTCGCCCAGTGTACCCCAGGGCCGCGCGGCGGACTGGAACGCTATGCACCCCTGTATGCACCGCGTGGGCCCTCTTGCGCTCTTCAGAGGTGCGTGGTAATCTCTGTCTCGCCCAAGGGGAACACCCAAAGGCACAAGGAAATGGGGCTGTAGCTCAGCTGGGAGAGCGCGTCGTTCGCAATGACGAGGTCAGCGGTTCGATCCCGCTCAGCTCCACCAAAGACACCACCCGCACATATGTGCGGGTGGTTCGCTTTTGCGTCCGGCGCGCGCGGGGCGCGCCAGTATACTCGCCGGGACATGACGACTACTGCTCCGCCGCGCGTGAACCCCTGGGCGCTCTCTGGTTTCTGGTTCGGGACGTCCTTCCACTGGCTGCTGCTGTTCGCGGTGCTGATTCCCGCGGACATGCTGCGCTTCGTGGGCGAGGCGGACAAAGGTAAGTCGCAGGGCCTGCTGATCGCGCTCGGCGCGGCCATCGCCATGCTGCTTCCCCCCATCGTCGGCGCGTACAGCGACCGCGTCGGGCGGCGCCTGTCGCTGATTCAGTGGAGCGTCGTCGTGAACGTCGTGGGGCTGCTGATCATGGCGTTCGCGCCGAACGTGTGGGTGTACGGCCTGGGCTTCCTGGTGCTGCAGATCGGCAACAATGCCGCGACCGCGCCGTATAGCGCGCTCATTCCGCAGGTCGTCCCGCCGGAGCAGCGCGGGCGGTACAGCGGCGTCATGGGCCTGCTGCAGCTCTCCGGGCAGCTGCTGGGCGGCGTGGTGGGCGCGCTGGTCGGCTTCCAGCTGCTGCCGCGCGAGGTGACGTTCATCCTCATCGCGGCGCTGCTGCTGTTCACGAGCACCCTCACGGTGCGTTTCGTGCCGGAGCCGCCCGCGCGGCCCGCCGGGCCGGCCGCGCCGCGCGTCAACTGGCTGGCGCTGTTCCGGCACGGGCCGTTCTTCTGGGTGTTCGTGACGCGCGCGCTGTTCGGGCTGGGGCAGTACAGCGTGCAGCCGCTGCTGCAGTACTACCTGCGGGACGTCATCGGGAACTTCCGCCTGGGCGGCGTGGATCTCGGGAACGCGGTCACGGCGAACAGCGTGATGCTGCTGGCCATCGTGGCGGGCGGCATCGCCAGCACGCTCCTGGCGGGCCGCGTGTCGGACCGGGTGGGCCGCAAGCCGGTCATCTACGTGGCGGGCACGCTGATGGCCGTCGCGGCGGTTGCGCTGCTGTTCGCGCCGAACCTGCCGGTGGTGCTGGCGCTCGCAGTGGTGTTCGGGCTGGGGTTCGGGGCGTTCACGAGCGTCGACTGGGCGCTCGGCAGTGACGCGATGCCGAGCGCCGCGAGTTACGCGCGTGACATGGGCGTGTGGCACGTGGCGTTCACGGCGCCGCAGTTCATCAGCGCGCCGCAGGGCCTGCTGCTCGACTGGGGGAACGCGCACGGGCACAACCTCGGGTACACGCTGGTGTTCGGCGTGGCGGCGTCGTTCTTCGTGCTGGCGATGCTGCTGGTGACGCGCGTGCGCGGCGTGAAGTAGCCGCGCGGGCTCGGGGGGCGCCTGTGGGCGCCCCCGCTGCTTAGGAGGGCGTGGGGTGCGCGCCGCGCGCTTCGGCGGCGCGCAGGTCAATGACGGCGCCGATCAGCGCGGCGTGCACGAAGGACTGCGGGTAGTTGCCCCACAGCGCGCCGCTGTCCGGGTCGGCTTCCTCGGCGAGCAGGCCGAGGTCGCTGGCGTGCCGCAGCGCGGCGTCGATGATGGTGCGGGCGCGCGCCGGGTCGCGCATGACCCAGTACTGCGCCATCCAGAAGGTGCCGGCGAGGAACGCGCCTTCGTGCTGCTGCTGGTACGCGTCGTCGTGGATGGTGCGCCAGTACAGGTGGCCGCGCTGGCGGTCGCGTTCGAGTGCCTCGGCGGTGGCGAGCATTTCGGGCGTGTCAGGGGCGCAGTAGCCCCACACAGGGTAGAGCGCGGCGGTGATGTCGACGTGGTCCTGCCCGGCGACGTAGGCGTAGGCGCCGTCGCGGGTGAGGCCGTGCGTGGCGACCCACGTGCGGATGGCGCGCGCGGCGCCCTGCCACGTGGCGCGTTCGTGCGGGTCGGTGCTGTACGGGGCGATGCGTTCGAGGGCGCACGCGGCGATGACCTTTCCGGCGACGTACGGCCGGGGGGTGCGTTCCTCCCAGATGCCGGCGTCGTCCTCGTGCCAGTGGTCGGCGAGGAAGCGCGCGAGGCGGCGGACGACGCCCCAGTGGGGTCGGTCGGGGGTGCGTTCGTACACGAGTTTCGCGGCGAGCAGGACGTTGCCGTACGCGTCGAGTTGCAGTTGCTGCCGGGCGTCGTTGCCGACGCGCACGGGGTGGCTGCCGGCGTACCCGCGCAGGCGCAGGGTCTGTTCGGTGGGGACGGGCTGGCCGCTGGCGGTCGTGAACGGCGCGCGCGGCAGGTCGCGCGTTTCGGGCACGTGGCCGCACACGAAGTCGAGGAAGCGTTCACCTTCGCGGGGGGCGCCGAGGCGGGTGAGGGCGCTGACGATCATGCCGGCGTCGCGCAGCCACACGTAGCGGTAGTCCCAGTTGGCGGGCCCGCCGGGCACTTCGGGCAGGCCGAAGGTGGGCGCGGCGAGGACGCCGCCGCTGTCCTCGTCGGTGAGCATCCGCAGGGCGCGCAGGGCGGCGCGAACGGCGGCCGTGTAGGCGCCGTGGTCGGGCGTGGTGCCGAGCGCGGCCCAGGCGCGCACGGTGGCGTCGTGCCAGGCGTTCAGCTGCGCTCCGTCCATGTGCGCTGTGGGGCGTGTGGCCAGGAACGCCCAGCCGCGCTCGCCGGCGGGGACGTCCTGGTGGACGCGTGGGCCGTCGAGGCGCAGCGGGTGCGAGGCGTACAGGTGCAGGTTCCCGTGGAGGTGCGCGGCGTGCGGGGTGAGCAGGCGCGGGTGGGCGGGGGTGCGGGCGTAGTTCGGGGCGGCGTGCAGGGTGAGGGTCAGGGGCGTGGGGGCGGGGCTGAGCAGGCGCGCGAGGCCCCGGGGGGTGCCGGGGGCATACGGGAGGAAGTCGGTGATGGTGAGCGGCCCGTGCGGGCCGTTCAGGTGCGTGTGCAGGACGGCGCTGTCGGCGTGGTACGCGCGGCGCTCGGGGGTGAGCCCGTCAGCGTGGAGCGTCCAGGTGCCGCCCTGGTCCGCGTCGAGCAGCCCGGCCAGCAGGGTGGGCGCCTCGAAGCGGTCCGGGGCGTACCAGAGGACCTGCGCGTCGCGGGTGATGAGCGCGCCGGTGCGGCGGTCGCTGATCAGCGCGAGGTCCCGCAGGGGCACGCGCGGGGCGTCCGGGTCGTGCAAGCGCTCAGGCCCCCTGGCCCTGATTCATGGTGAGGCCCCCGTCGAGCGTGAAGGTCTGCCCGGTGGCGTAGTCCGCGTCGGCGGACGCGAGGTACACGGCGAGGCGTGCCATCTCCCACGGCTGCGCCGCGCGTTTGAACGGGATGCTCTGCACCTGCTCCGCGTACACCTTCGGGTCGTCCATGGCTTCCTGGTTCATGGGAGTGAGGACCATGCCGGGCGCGAGGTTGTTGACGTTGATGAGGTCCGGGGCGAGTTCCAGCGCGAGCGTGCGCGTGAGGTTGCGCAGGGCGCCCTTGCTGCTGTCGTACCCGGACGCGCCGGCGCGGGGGATGTCCTCGTGGACGCTGGTGACGTTGATGATCTTCCCGCGTCCGCCCGCGACGCGGCGCAGCCGGATGAACTGCTGGCAGGCGTAGAACGGGCCGTACAGGTTCGTGCGGATGCGGTCGTCCCATTCCTGCGCGGTCATGTCCGCGACCTGCTTCCCAGTCGCGTCGATGCCGGCGTCGTTTACGAGGATGTCCGGCGTGCCGAGGTCGCGGACGGTCTGGTCGAACAGGGCCTTCACGCTCGCTTCGTCGCGCTGGTCGAGGTGCACGACGATGGCGCGCCGCCCGAGCGCTTCGATGTCCGCGCGGGTCTGTTGCGCGCCCGCTTCGTCCTTGAAGTACGTGACGGCGACGTCCGCACCCTCGCGGGCGAACTCGACGGCGGTGGCCTGCCCGATCCCCGACTCGCTGCCGGTCACGATGGCGACGCGGCCTTCCAGGCGGCCGCGGTGGCGGTAGTCCTGCGGTTCGGGCAGGGGGGTGACGGTTTGCTGCTGGTCGGGCATGGTGGAACTCCTTTCGCGCCACTCAGCTTTCGCGCGGGTCGTGCGGGGTTGGTGAACTTCGTGTAAAGCCGCTCGGAGGTTCGGGCGGCGCGCTACAAACCCTGAGCTTCCTCCCCTGCGGGTTTCGTTACGGTTCCTGAAGTCGTCCTTCACCCGGTGTGCTTCCCTGCAAAGCGCGCGCGGTGGGGCGTGTCAGCATCGCGGGCATGAGTGAGATGACCCGTGAGCAGAGCCTGCAGCACATCACCAAGATCATCAAGGACCTGAAGTTCGCCATGCTGACCGTCATCACCGACGACGGGAAGCTCAAGTCGCACCCCATGACGACGCAGGAAGCGGAGTTCGACGGGGACCTGTGGTTCCTGGGCGGCAAGGACACCGAGCAGGTGCGGAACATGCGCGCCCGCCCGAACGTGAACGTCGGTTTCGCGGATCCCGGGAAGGGTGCGTACGTGAGCATCGAGGGGCGCGCGCTCCTGCTGGAGGACCGCGCGAAGGTGGAGGAACTCTGGACGGATTTCTATAAGGCGTACTTCCCGGAGGGCGTGGATGACCCGAACATCCAGCTGATCAAGGTGGAGGCCCAGGGCGCGGAGTTCTGGGAGAGTGACGGGAAGGCCAAGGAGCTCTTCCATATGGCGCGCGCGGCGCTGACGGGCCGACCCACCGAGGCCGAGGATATGGGCCGCAACGAGCGCGTGGACCTCTAAGGCATCTGTAGGGGAGAGGGCCGCGCCGGGCGCGGCCCTCTCCCCTGTTTCGGAGGCCTGGGCGGCGGGGTGGCGTGGGCTTGTAAGAGCCGCGGAAGAGTCAGGCGCGCATCATGAGCAGCACGTGAGCGCCCGGGCGCTGCACGCCCCCCACTATGCCCACGCTCCCCCCCACCCCCCAGGAACAGCGGGTGCTGGACACCTGGCGTCACAACGCGCGGTTCGCGCGGCGCCGCGTTCCCCAGCCCATCGCCCGCCTCACGCTCGCCTTCCAGCGGCAACGGCACCCGCAGCACGCTGACGTGCTGCTGCCGCTGCTGCGCTGGTCGTCCATCGCCCCGCGCCAGTGCCAGTTCGTCACAGCGCAACCGGACGTCGTGATCGTCCTCGGCGTGGAACTCTACCCGCTCGCGTGGGGCGCGCCGTGGCACGCGCGTCACCTGCGCGCCTTCGAGGCGGCCGCCACGCACCTCCTGCCGCCGGGCCGCACCCTCCTGGAGCGCATCGAGGCGCACGTGACCGCGCTGGAAGTCCGGTTCGTGCGGACCACCCTGCACGGCTACGTCCCCGAAGAGCAGTAATCCAGGGGTACATCCGCAGGGGCGCGGCCTTCCTCACGCACGCGCGCGTACAATCGGGATGGCTAAGACCGTTATGGAGACCCTGCACTCTTTCGCTCAAGCGCTCGGTATCGCGGACCTGTGGGGCCGTGGATTCCTGAGTGTCGTCCTGACCTTCCTGACCGCCGCGGTGTTCACGTGGCGGTTCATTCCGCGCGTCCGCGCCTTCGCCATAAAGGTCGGCTGGGCGGACCAGCCGAACGAACGCCGCCTCAACAAGGAGCCTCTTCCGAACGCGGGCGGCCTCGCGATCTTCGCCGGGTTCATCCTGAGCGTGGTGGTCGCCTGGGCGCTGCGGCCCATCATCATCGAGAGCGTGCAGATTCAGGTGCTCGCCATCCTGCTGGGCGGCGCGGTGCTGGTGCTGACTGGCTTCATCGATGACCAGTTCGGCCTGTCGCCGCTGTTCCGCCTGATCGTGCAGGCGCTCGCAGCGGTGCTGCTGGTCGTGAACGGCCTGCACCTCGACCTGAACGCCATGCCGTTCCTGCCGGTCCTGCCGGACGCCATCAACGCGCCGCTGAGCGTGGTCGTGTCGGTCCTGTGGGTGGTGGGCCTCACGAACGCCGTGAACCTCCTCGACGGCGTGGACGGCGTGGTGGGCGGCGTCGGGTTCGTGGCGAGCGTCGTGCTGCTCGTCACCGCCGCGCAGTTCCCGGACCGCGCCGCGGCCGTCGTGCTGCTCGCGGGCCTCGCGGGCGCCGCGCTCGGGTACCTGCGGCACAACTTCAACCCCAGCCGCATCATCATGGGGGACGCCGGATCGTACCTGATCGGGTACACGCTCGCGGCTGTCAGCATGCTCGGCACGCTGAAGTTCAGCGTCGGCGCGTCCGTGCTGGTGCCGCTGCTCGTGATGGCCCTGCCGATCCTCGACACGACGCAGGTCGTGATCGGCCGCCTCGCGCGCGGCATCCGCAACCCGCTCGGCCACCCCGACAAGACGCACCTGCACCACCGCGTCCTCGCGCGCACCGCCAGCGCGCGCCGCACCGCCATCATCCTGTGGAGCGTCGCGCTCGCGTTCGGCGTGCTCGGCATGCTCGCGCAGCGCGTGGCGTTCCCCGCAATTCTCGGGATGGTCGTGTTCGTCGTCGTGTGCCTCGCGTGGGTAGCGTACCGCCGCGTGCGCGCCGTGGAGCGCGAGCGCCCACCCGGGCCGAGCACCGCCCCCTGACCGACGGGCGCCGCGAGTGCGGCGCCCCCCTTTTGCCCTCCCCCGCCCCGGAAAGGACCCTGACCTGCATGAAACGCATCGTGCTCGCGTTCGGCACGCGCCCCGAAGCCACCAAAATGGCACCCGTGTACACCGCCCTTCAGGCGCAGTCCGGCCTGACGCCCCTGATCCTCAGCACCGGGCAGCACCGTGAGCAGCTCGACTCCGCGCTGGCGGTGTTCGGCCTGACGCCCGACGAGGACCTGAACGTCATGACGCACCGGCAGACCCTGCCGGAACTCACGGGCCGCATCGTCCCGCAGGCCGCCGTGAAGCTCCGCGAGATGAACGCCGACATGGTTCTCGTGCACGGCGACACCAGCACGACGTTCTGCGTGGCGCTCGCCGCGTTCTACGAAGGCATTCCGGTCGGGCACGTGGAAGCGGGCCTGCGCAGCGGCAGCATGCGCGAACCGTTCCCGGAAGAGGCCAACCGCAAGCTTACGGACGTGCTCACCACGCTGGATTTCGCGCCGACGGGCCTCAGCAAGGCGAACATCCTGCGCGAAGGCAAAGTGGCGGACGGCGTGGTCGTGACCGGGCAGACGGCCGTGGACGCCGTGCGCAGCGTCGCGGAGCGCGTGCCGCTGAACCCCGCGTGGCAGGCGAAATTGGATGCCGGGCAGCACCTCGTGACGATCACCATGCACCGCCGCGAGAACCTGCCGTTCATGACCGAGCTCGCCGAGGCGCTGCGCGTCGTGGCGCTCACGCACCCGGAGCTGCACTTCGTGTACCCCATGCACCTGAACCCTGCCGTGCGCGACGCGGTCGTGCCGGTGCTGGGCCAACTGCCGAACGTGGAACTGACGGAGCCGCTCGATTACGCGAACATGGCGCCGCTGATGCGCGTCAGCGAACTGCTCATCACGGACAGTGGTGGGCTGCAGGAGGAAGGCGCGGCGCTGGGCGTGCCCGTCGCGGTGCTGCGCAACGTCACCGAGCGCCCGGAAGGGCTGGACGCGGGTGTGCTCACGCTCGTGGGCAACGAGGGCGCGCGCGCGCAGCGCGAGCTGCTGGCGCTGCTGGGCGACCCGGAGCGGCTCGTGCGGATGCGCGCGGCCCGCAACCCGTACGGGGACGGGCAGGCGAGCGTGCGCATCGCCCAGGCGGTCGCGTGGCACTTCGGCCTCGCACCCCGCCCGGACGACTGGGCGTAAACGCCGACCGGAGGCAGGGCCGAAGCGCGCTTCGGCCCTGCCCGCTTCTCATGGTGCGGCGGAGCGGTATCCTGCACGCACGTGAGCACAGCAGTGGACGGACCGCACGCCTTCGCGGTCGTGGTGAATGATGGGGCGGGCCGTGGGCTCGCCGCGCGTGCGTGGCCGCGCCTGGAAGCGGCCATGCGCGCGCGCGGCCTCAAGTACGAGGTGATCCGCACCCGCAGCGCCGACGAGGCGTGCGCGCGCGTGCGGGCCCTTCCGCCGGACGTGGCGGTCCTGGTGGCTGGCGGTGACGGCACCGTGCACGGCGTCCTGCCGGCGTTCGTCGGCACCGGGCGGGCGCTCGGCATCGTTCCGCTCGGCAGCGGCAACGACTTCGCGGGCCTGCTCGGCCTGCGTTCCGGCGACGTGGACGCCGCGCTGGACCGCGTGACGCGCGCAGCGCGCGCCGTGGACCTCCTGGAGGCGCGCACGCCGCTCGGCACGCATCACCTCCTGAACGGCCTCGGCATGGGGTTCGACGCGCAGGTGTCCGCGCTGATGAAACGCGCGCCCGCGCGGCTGTCCGGGTTCGGGCGGTACTTCTGGGCGGTGCTGGCGGGCCTGCGGGACCTGCGGACCGGGCAGGTTCGCGTCCACGTGGACGGCCGCGAGGTGTACGTCGGCCCGTCGTGCCTCGTGGCCGTCATGAACGGCGTGCGGTACGGCGGCGGGTTCCGGATCAGCCCCACCTCGGACGTGCAGGACGGGCAGCTGAACGTCGTGCTCGGCCGGGCACTGACGCGCGTGACGCTGCTCGCGCTGCTCACGAAGGTGCTGCGCGGCACACACCTCCACGATGCGCGCGTCGTGCACGGGCACGGCCGGGAGGTGCAGGTCACGTGGGCGCAGCCGATGCACGCGCACGTGGACGGTGAGCTCGCCGGGGAGGTCACGGCGCTGCACGCCCGCATCCTGCCGGGCGCCCTGCAACTGCTGTCCCTGCCGCACTGACGCCCCGCTTCACCTACGAAGGCCGGCCACGCAGGAGCGTGGCCGGCCTTGTCCGGACGGGGGGAGGGCGCGCCGCCCGCACGTGCGGGGGTTAGAGGGTGGGCGCCGCGGTGGTCGGCTCGATTTCCAGGTGGTAGTACATGGTGTAGTCCCAGGTGCTCCAGCCCCACGTGCTGGTCTTGTACATGCGCTGGCTGCGGGAGATGTACGTGGGCGTGCTGCTGTTGATGGTGGTGCCCTGGAAGCCGAACAGGCCCAGCACGTCGTCCTTGTCGGCGCTCATGGCCGCGTCGAGAATGCTCATGCCGGCGTTCAGGGCGCCCGCGGCGATGGCGGCCTTGCTGTTGCCGGTCTTGATGAGTTCCTCGCCGGTGACGCGCGCGGCTTCCATGAACTTCGGCCCGACGTTGCTCCAGTCCTTGCCGGCGTCCTCGTCGTACGCCACGAGCTTCCCGACCACGTCGGAGTCGGCGGGAACGACTTCATCGAGCACGGTGTAGCTGGCCGTCCAGGTCATCTTGTTGTTCAGGTCCACCGGGGGCGACATCAGGAACGGCACGGACTTCTTGGTGCCGTCAGGCTTGCTGACGACCAGGTCCCCGCCGGCGTAGAACTCGTCGGCGCCGGTGATGTCCTCGGTGTCCTTGCAGTACACCCTGTCGACGACGACGCGCACGCGGTAGTTCGTGACGTTCTGCGCCGCGAGGGTGGCCTTCGCGGGTTGCGCTTCGGCGGCTTTGCTGTCCTGGGGGACGGTGGCGGTGGCGCCGCAGGCGCCGAGCGTGAGGACGAGACCGAGAAGGGCGGCGGACTGGGCGGCGATCACTTTGGGGGTTTTCATGGTGGTGCTCCTTGTGCGGAATGAAGTTCGGGCCTGTGGTGGGCGAGGTTGGCGTGCCTCGCCTTCCTCGTGCCCATAGGTTGCACGTGGGGGCGTCGCCGGGGCGTATCCGGGGCGGATACGCCCGTGTACAGTAGAGGCATGCTTCGCACGCTGGGGGGGCTCGGCATCGTGGGGAGCGACTTCCAGCGGCCCAAGCCGCTGCTGTTGCTCGCGTACCTCGCGCTGGAGGGGGCGCAGGAACGCCGCGTCCTGCGGGACCTGTTCTGGCCCGGCGACGAGAACGCCGCCGCGCACCTGCGCGTCACGCTGGGGCGGCTCCGGCAGGGCCTGCCGGACGCCGTTCACGTGGAGGGCACGCGCCTGCGCGCCGCCGCGCCGTGCGACGCGCAGGCGCTGCTCGACGCGCACGACCACGCCCGGTACGACGAGGTCGTCCGCCTACATACGGGCGCGTTCCTCGCGGGCGTGGACCTGCCGGACCTCGGTGAGGAGCTGAGCGAGTGGCTGTACGGCACACGTGACATCCTCGCCGCGCGCGTGCGCGACGCGCATCTGCACCTCGCGGAGGCGCAGGCCCGGCACGGGGAGTTCCGCGCGGCGGCGCGTCAGGCGGAAACGGCGTACCTGCTGCCCGGCGCGCCCGAACCGGAACCGGAGGACCTGCGGCGCCTGCACGCGCTGCTGCTGGCCGGCGACAGCGTCCACGCGCCCGACGTGCGCCGCGAGGCCGCCGCGTACGACCTGACGCTGCCGGTCACGCCGGACGACGCGAGGGCGCTGTTCACACCTACGCCGCCCCGCGAGCCCGTCACCGGGCCCGCCCGGGTCACGCCTGCGCCGCTGCCCGCCGCGACGTACTTCGTGGGCCGCGAACGTGAACTCGACCTGCTCGCGGAACGCGTGCAGGACCTCACCTGCCGCTGCTTTACCCTCACGGGCCTGGGCGGCACCGGCAAAACCCGCCTGGCCATCGAGGCGGCGCACCACGCCCAGGCCGCGCACCTCTTCCCGGACGGCGTGCACTTCATTGAACTCGCGGACCTCACCAGCGCCGCGGCCGTCACGGCGCGGCTGGTGCAGACCCTCACGGGCACCGCGGAGCACGCGCACCCCAGCGCCGCCCTCCACGCCCAGCTGCAGGACGCGCGCGTGCTGCTCGTGCTCGACAACGCCGAGCACCTGCCTGACCTTCCGCCGGTCATCGCGGACCTGTTGCGGCATACCGCGCACGTCCGCACGCTCATCACGTCCCGGGAGCCTCTCGGGCTGCACGAGGAATGGGTGCTGCCGCTCAGCGGCCTGAACGTCACGCCCGCGCACCCGCACGGCACGCACCTGGAGCTGCCCGCCGCCGCGCAGCTGTTCCTCAGCCGCGCGCGCCGCGCAAACGCGGCGTTCACGCTCCCGCCGGACGAATGGCCGGCCGTACTGGACCTGTGCGACCTGACCGGCGGCCTGCCGCTCGCGATTGAACTGGCCGCGTCATGGGCGCGCGTCCTGACGCCCACGGAAATCCTCGCGGAGCTGCAGCGCAGCACCGACCTGCTGGACGACCCGGCGAGCGTCACGTCGCACCACCGCAGCATGCGCGCCGTGTTCGACCAGACGTGGGCGCGCCTCACGGACCGCGAGCGGGCGGTGCTCACACGCCTGAGCGTTACGGAAGGCGGGTTCAGTCGTGAAGCGGCCGCCCGCATCGCCCGCGCGACCCTCCCGGACCTCGTGCGCCTGACCGACCGGACGCTGCTGCACCTGCGCCACCCGGGCCGTTACGACTTCCATCCGCTGATCCGGCAGTACGTCCGCCTGAACGCCGCTGAGGACGTCCTGAACAGCGCGCGCGACGAGCACCGCAGCTATTACCTTCAGGTCCTGCGGACCCACGCGGGCGCGCTCAGCGGCGCGAGGCAGCGTGAGGTGCTCCGGCAGCTGGAGGACGAGCATGCGAACCTGCACCTGGCGTGGTTGCGGGCCTGTGAGGCGCGGGCCTTCGCGGAGGTCCGGGGCGCCGCGCGTGAACTGCGCAACTACTTCATGTGCAACGGCAAACTCACGGAAGGCATCGCGTGGTTCGAGGACGCGCGCAGCCGCTTCCACGGCGCGGTGGAGCAGGCGACCGTATTCATCTACGAAGCGGGCCTGCGGATGCGCCGGGGGGCGCTGGAGGACGTCCGGCAGCGTCTGGACGCGGCGCTGACCGTCCTGCGCGAGGTCACCCCCGAGGACGAGTGGACGCCGTACGTCGGTCAGCTGACCCGCGCGATGCTGCTCAAGCGCCAGAACCACCTTGAGGCGGCGGCCGAGTTGTTTTCCGCGCTTCTGCCCGCGGCCGAAGCGTTCGAGCAGCTGTCCGACGTGGCCCTGATTCATGATTACCTGGCGGCCATCCACCGCAAGAGGCGGGACTTTCCGCGGGCGCAGGACCACGCGCTCAGGGCTGCCGAGGCGTTCAAGGCGCTCGACAACCCGGACAAGATCTCCAGCTCCATCAGCAACTACGCCCTGCTGCTGCAGGACGACGGCAAGTACCCGGAGGCGCGCGCCGGGTTCCTGGAGGCCCTGAGCTACGCGGACCGGCACAGCAACCCCAGCATCAAACCTCAGATTCTCAACAACCTCGCGTACCTGTCGCTGTGCATGAAAAACGCCGCGGAGGCCCTCAAGTTCTGCGATGAAGCCATCCGGCTGAGTGACGCCATTGAGGACAAGACGATCATCTACTACATCATGGACACGTACGCGCGCGCCAAGCTGCTGGACGGCGACATCGGCAACGCCTCGAAGATTTTCGAGCTGAACCTCAAGACCGCGAAAAAGGTGGATTCCGTGGGGTTGCTGCTGGATTGCCTGACTGGCCTGGCGGAGGTGGAGCTGTTCCGGGGGAATACTGCGGGGGCCGCGGAGATGCTCCGCGCGGTCGTGGCGCACCCGGGGTGCTCGAACAACATCCGGACGGCGGTGTCGGCGCTGGTGTCCTCGTGGGCGTTGCCGGTAGAGCTGAATGCGTCAGCAGAGGGCCCGAGCCCTCTGCTGATGGAACGGCTGTTGAGCGGCGCGTTGCAGGAGCGCCGCCTGGGCCTGAACCCGAGTCTTACGTAGGGTCGGGTTCGATGTGTTCGCCGCGGCTGCCGGACACGGCTTCCACGAGCGTCAGGGTGATGTGGGTGACCTGCTGCTCGGGGGCGCTGCCGTCCACGCTGCGGCGCAGAGCGCCGCTGCGGGCCATGATCAGGGTGCCGCCGTTGGGCAGCGTGAAGCTGAGTTCCTGACCGTCTTCGGGCTGGTTGGCGTGGAGGAATTCCAGGAGGTGCTTGAGCTGGGTCTTCGGCATATCCCGGTTATACGAGACAAATGAGAAGAACGGGGAGCTTCCTTAGGTTCCTCATGCGAAGGAGGCCCCGTGATGCACGGGGCCTCCTTCTGGTGGGGTCAGCGCAGCGTGCCGAGGAGCTTCTGCGCGGCAGCGAGGTCCTGCTTCTCCCAGTACGTGCCCGCGTTGAGGCTGACGGCTTTCTGGAGTTGCGCGAGCGCCGCGGCCTTGTTGCGGTTCTTGTCGAGCTTCAGGAGGGCGTTGGCGTACTCGAGGCGGTGCGTGGGGTTGCTCGGCTCCAGGGCGATGGCGCGCTCGAAGTTCGGCACGACGTTCTTGCTGCTGGCGCCCGTGCTGGCCGTGGCGATGAAGCCCTTGCTGGCCAGTTCGGCGTTCCAGAGGCCCAGCGCAACGTACGCGCCGGCCATCTTCGGGTCGAGCTTGATGGCGGTGTCGAGGCTCTTCTTCACTTCGCCGGCCAGGCCGAGGCTCTGAAGGATGCCGCTGTACTGCGCGAGGCGACCGTCGGCGCGAGCGAGTTCAAAGTGCGCGTCGGCGTTGTTCGCGTTCGCGGCGATGGCCTGCTTCGCGTACTTCTGCGCGGCTTCCAGCATCGTTTTCTTCTGGTTGTCCGGGCTGAGGCTGGCGCCGAGGGTGGTGGCCTTGGCGGCGATGGTGTACCCGTCGCTGGTCTTGAGGTCGAGGGCCATGTCGGCGGCGGCTTTCCAGTTGCCCTGGTCGAGCAGGGTGCTGGCTTCCTGGGCGCTGGCAGCGAAAGCGAGGCCGGACACGGCGAGCGTGAGGGTCAAGAAGTGGCGCATGAGTGTACCTCCGGGAGGGGAATTTTGAACTTGGTTTAGGCGTGAGTATACACCGTGGATCTGTTCGGAACCTGACGGCCCGACGGGCACGCGTGGACGCGCTTCCGCCTGCTATAACCCAGACATGACGCGCACGCGGGTTCGTGGTGTGGTGAGGTCTTGAGCGCGTGGCGTCCTCTGCTCGACGCCCTGCGAGGGCGCCTGCCCCCGGACCCCGCCACGGGCCTGATGCGCGGCAGCCTGCGCTGGCTCGAACACACCATGCGCGAGCGCGGCGCGAACCCCAACGCCGTCCGCAACGTCCTGTACCGCGGCGTCGGCACGGGCGGCGACAAGCGCGCCCTGTTCGAACTCCTGCGTGAACTGCACGCCGAAGCGGGCCTGCCCACCCCCGACGCGCCCGAGCCGCTCGAAGACCGCGTGGCCCACGTGGAACTGCTGGGGCGCAGCAAACGCCTCGCGTTCCGTCAGTTCATGTCCGCCCTGAAAGCCGGACGCGCGCCGCGCCTGATCGTCACGGGACGCGCCGGCGTCGGCAAAACGCTGCTGATCGAGCACCTGGAACGGGAAATCGCGCGGCTGCGCGGCGCACCGAGCGTCACGCGGCTGCTGCTGGAAGGCGAATCCGCCCCGGCCCTGCAGGCCGCACTCGACCGCGTGGGCGGCGACGGCGGGGCACTGGCGCGCCTGCATGAACGCCTCCCGTACGCCGTGCAGGCCGAATGGCAGGCGGAAGCCGCGCGGGCCCTCCGCGGCAGGGTCCGGGGAGTGCTGCTGATCCGCGCGGGCACGCAGGGGACGTTCGCGGGCGTGCCGCCCCGACTGCCCGGCGGCGCCGCCACGAGCCTGGGCGTGTGGGCGCACGAGCACCTGCTGCGGGGCCTGCCGGATGACGTGGCCGCGCTGCTCGCTCTCGATGACGCCGTTGACCTCGTCAGCCCCGCCGCGGAGGTACTGCCGCTGAAACCACCCACCGCCGAAGAAGCGCGGCGCTACCTCATGGCGCGCCTGCCGCTCGCGCCGGGCGAAGCGGACACGCTGCTGCGCGCCGCCGGCCGCAACCTCGACCGGCTGGCGCTGCTGTCGAGCGTCCGCGGCCTCGAAAGCGGGGACGCGCAGGGCGCGGCGCGGCTGCTGCGGGACACGCACGCCCGCGCCCTCATCGCAGCGCTCGCGGTCACGCTGCCGGACGGCGCGATCAGCGTGCCCCGCTGGCACCTGGAAGCCGCGCTGGGGCGACCCATCGCGGACCTGCCGCCGCACGCACGCCAGCTGCTCGACGAGGTGAACGAGGCCGCGCCACGCCCGGTATCGCGCTCGCTCGTGCCGACACTGCGCGCGCACCTGAAAAGCAGCGAACTGCACACCACCCACCGACGCGCCGCCGCCGCGCTCCTGGCAGGCACCCCGGACGCGGCGCGCACCGAAGCGGCCGTGCTGCACCTCGCGCACCTCAACGACTGGGACGGCGCCGTGAACGCCATGGCGCTGCACAGCACCCCGGAAGCGCTCGCGGCGCGCACGTGGAGCCTCGCGCGCCGCACCGCGCAGGGCGCCGCGCGCGAGGTGCTGGCGCGCGAAACCGTCCGGCATCACGCGCGCCTCGGGCAGTACGACCACCCGGACGCGCGCGAGGCGCTGAGCGTCCTGCTGGAACACCCCGCGTCGGCCGTGCGCGCCTGGGCGCGCGTGAAGCTCGCGGAGAGCGCCGTCGAACGCGGCGCGTTCGACGCGGCGGACGCGCAACTCGCCGCACTCGACGCCGAAGTGCCGCCCGGCGGGCAGGACGCCTGGGCGCGCGGAGCCCGCGTGGACGCCGCCCTCGTGCGCGCAGCGGTGCTGCGCTGGCGCGGGGACCTGCCGGGCGCCACGCGCGCCGTGCAGGAGGCCACGCGCGTGGCACCCGCACCGCTGGACGCGCGCGTGCTGCTGTGGCGCGGCCTGATCGCCAAGGACCGCGGGGACTACCCGGCAGCCGTCGCGGACCTGACCGCCGTGGCGGAACGGGACCCGCTGAGCCGCGGGCGGGCACTGTACCAGGCGGGCGACCTGCGCCTGAGGTTCGGGCAGCCGTTCGCGGCGCTCGCGGCGCTCCGCGAAGCGCTCGGCATGCTCGAAGCGGCGCACGCCGCGGCCGAAGAACGCGCGCGCGTGACGGCGCGGCTGGGCACGGCCCTCCGGCGCGTCGGGCGCCTCGACGAGGCGTGGCCGCGCCTGCAGGACGCCACGCGCCTCGCGCAGGACACCGACCCGGTGCTGATGGCGCGCATCGAGAGCGAAACGGTGCCGCTCCTGCTGGCGCGCGGTCAGGCAGACGAGGCGCTGCTGAGCGCCACGCGCGCCCTGGCGCGTCTCGCGGACGCACCGTTCCGGCCGGACGAGGCCGCGTACCGCGCGCGCCGCACGCGCTACCGCATGGCCCTCGCGTACCTGACGCGCGCCATGAACGTGCCGTACCTGAATCCCTTTCCCGGGGCGCTCAGCGACCATCCGGACCTGCAGGCCGCGCGGGCGCTGCTGGACGCGCACCTCGCACTGCCGTGGGGGGACGCGGACCGCGACCGGACGCTAAGGCTGGACGCGCTGCTGTCGCGCGCGCTCGCCGAGCCGGACGCGGCGCGCGCCGCGTCGTTCGTGGACGCCGCCATGGACCTCGCGGACCAGCCGTACGCGGAAGCGCAGGCGCGCGCCGCCATGGCGGACGTACGCTGGCGCGCCGGAGACGCAGCGGGCACGCTCGCCCTCGTGAACCGCGCGCACGCACTGGCGCGGCGCGTCACGGCCGGTCTGGTGGGCGAGCAGGCCACGCCCGATCCGGGCCTCACCGCGAACCTGTTGACGCTGGAAGCGCGGGCCCTCATGCGCGACGGTGACGACCCGAAACACACCGTCGCGTGGCTGCACGAGACGCTGAGTGGCGACGCGCTCGCGCCGTTCCGCGCGGGCGTGTGGCGCGAGGTGGGCGTGGCGCTGGAAGCTTACGGAGCAGCCGGCTGGGCGGCCGCGCGCGCGACGTTCCCGCACCTCCCGGACGTGCCGCGCCTCCCGGACGCGCTGCGGTTCGCGGCGGGCATGGGCACCGCACGGGCGGAGCAGCAGCCCGTGCGGTGACGTGCCGAAACCTCGTGGGCAGGACACGAACAAGCTGTGGGCCATCGGCGGGGCTGTGCGCGGCACCAGCGGAGGACCGGCGCAGGCACGCGCAGCGCTCGCCGTGTTCAGAGAGGCTACGTGGTGTACTTTTCCGCTCGGTATACCTCCGTGGTGGTGTACGCCGCGTTTCCGGCCCCTACGCCATTCAGCCGGGTACACCGCGCGCCTGAAACTCGGCGGCGACCACAATGCCCTCAATCAAGGGAGGGCACATGACGCAAACGCAGACCATCACCACCACCGCGCACCCCCTCGCGGCCCGCGTGCTCACGCCGGACGCGCTGGAATTCCTCACAGCGCTCGAAGCGCGTTTCGGCACGCGCCGCCGCCACCTGCTCGACGCGCGCCAGGAACGTCAGACGCGCCTGGACGCCGGTGAAACGCCGGATTTCCTGGCCGCCACGCGCGGCGTCCGCGAGGGGCAGTGGCGCATCAACCCACTTCCGCAGGACCTGCAGGACCGCCGCGTGGAAATCACCGGGCCCGTGGACCGCAAGATGATCATCAACGCGCTGAACAGCGGCGCGAACGTGTTCATGGCGGACTTCGAGGATGCCAGCAGTCCCACCTGGGACAACTGCGTGCAGGGGCAGGTGAACTTGCAGGACGCCGTGCGCCGCACCATCACCCTGGACGCCGGCGGCAAAACGTACCGCCTGAACGACCAGGTCGCCACGTTGATCGTTCGCCCGCGTGGCCTGCACCTCGACGAGAAGCACGCCACGCTCGGCGGTCAGCCGGTGAGCGGCAGCCTGTTCGACTTCGGGCTGTACTTCTTCCATAACGCCCGCGAGCTGCTGGCGCGCGGCAGCGGGCCGTACGTCTACCTACCGAAGCTGGAGGGGCACCTGGAGGCGCGGTGGTGGAATGACGTGTTCGAGTACGCGCAGGACGCGCTCGGCATTCCGCGCGGGACCATCAAGGCGACCGTGCTGATCGAGACGATCCTCGCGGCGTTCGAGATGGACGAGATCCTGTACGAGCTGCGTGCGCACTCCGCCGGCCTGAACTGCGGCCGTTGGGATTACATCTTCAGTTACATCAAGAAGTTCCGGAGTGATCCGGGCAGGCTCCTGCCGGACCGCGCGCAGGTCACGATGGGCACGCCCATGATGCTCGCGTACAGCAAACTGGCGGTGCAGACGTGCCACAAGCGCGGCGCGCCCGCCATTGGCGGCATGAGCGCGTTCATTCCCGTGAAGAACGACCGAGCCGCGAACGAGCGCGCGTTCGCGCAGGTGCGTGCGGACAAGGAGCGGGAGGCGACGAACGGGCACGACGGCACGTGGGTGGCGCACCCGGGTATGGTCGCGCTGGCCCGTGAGGTGTTCGACCGCCTGATGCCCGAGCCGAACCAGATCGGCAGCGGCAAGCAGGCGGACCTGACCGTGACGGCTCTTGACCTGCTGACGCCGCCGGAAGGGTCGGTCACGGCAGCGGGCGTGAACACGAACGTGGACGTGAGCCTGCAGTATCTCGCAGCGTGGCTGGACGGGCGCGGCGCCGTCCCCATCCACAACCTGATGGAGGACGCCGCCACCGCGGAAATCAGCCGCGCGCAGTTGTGGCAGTGGGCGCGGTACGACGTCCGCACGGACGACGGCACGCCCATCACGCCGGACGGCCTGACGCGCCTCGTGGATCAGCACCTCGCGCGCCTGCAGGCGGAGCAGCCGGAGCGGGCCGCGCGCCTCGCGGAGGCCGCGGAGCTCCTGAAGCCGCTGATCACGAGTGACACGTTCGAGGAGTTCCTGACGCTGCCCGGATACGCACGCCTCCAGTGAGGCGTGGCGGTGCCGCGCGGTGCGGCGCGTAAGTCCGGCCTCTCCCCTGTCGTTCCGCCCGTTCAGTTGCTCACCGGCGCAGGCCCTGGCCCGCGCCGCGCCCCACCCATTCCCGCAAGGAGGCACCACCATGACGCAGACGCCCCGTACGCACGCCGAGATCCTCGAAAAGACCTGGATGACCGAAAGTCGCTGGCAGGGCATTCAGCGCAATTACAGCGCCGAAGACGTCGTGAAGCTGCGCGGCAGCCTGCACATCGAGCACACCCTCGCCAAGCGTGGCGCGGAGAAGCTGTGGCGCCTGATGCGCGAGGAGCCGTTCGTGAACGCCCTCGGCGCGCTCACCGGCAACCAGGCGATGCAGCAGGTGAAGGCGGGCCTGAAGGCCATCTACCTGAGTGGCTGGCAGGTCGCGGCGGACGCGAACAACGCCGGGCAGATGTACCCGGACCAGAGCCTGTACCCGGCGAGCAGCGTCCCGGACGTCGTGCGGCGCATCAACGCCACGCTGCGCCGCGCGGACCAGATTCATCACGCCGAAGGGGACGACAGCATTGACTGGTTCGCGCCGATCGTCGCGGACGCCGAAGCAGGCTTCGGGGGCCCCCTGAACGCGTTCGAGCTGATGAAGGCCATGATTGAGGCGGGCGCGGCGGGCGTACACTTCGAGGACCAGCTCGCCAGTGAGAAGAAATGCGGGCACCTGGGCGGGAAGGTGCTCGTGCCGACCAGCCAGTTCATCCGCACCCTGAACGCCGCGCGCCTCGCCGCGGACGTGCAGGGCGTCCCAACGGTGCTGATCGCCCGCACGGACGCGGACGCCGCGAACCTCCTCACGGCGGACATCGACGAGAACGACCGGCCGTTCCTGACAGGTGAGCGTACGCCCGAGGGGTTCTTCTACGTGCGGCCGGGCATTGAGCAGGCGATCAGCCGCGCCCTCGCGTACGCGCCGTACGCGGACGTGCTGTGGTGCGAAACGAGCGTCCCGAACCTGGAGGACGCCCGCCGGTTCGCGGAGGCGGTGCACGCGCAGTACCCGGGCAAGCTCCTCGCGTACAACTGCAGCCCCAGCTTCAACTGGCGCAAGAACCTGGACGACGCGACCATCGCGCGGTTCCAGCGGGAACTGGGCGAGTTGGGGTACAAGTTCCAGTTCATCACGCTCGCCGGCTTCCACAGCCTGAATTACGGCATGTTCGACCTGGCGTACGGGTATGCCCGCAACCAGATGACCAGCTTCGTGGAGTTGCAGGAGCGGGAGTTCGCGGCGCAGGAGCGTGGGTTCACGGCTGTGAAGCATCAGCGGGAGGTCGGCACCGGGTACTTCGACCTCGTGGCGACGGCGGCGGGCGGCGGGCACAGCAGCACGACCGCGCTCGCGGGCAGCACCGAGGCGCAGCAGTTCGCGTTGTCGCACGACTGAGCGGCAGTCATCCATAGCTGCTGGAGGGGGCCTCACCGCGTGGTGAAGCCCCTTTCGGCGTGCCTTTACGGACGGCTTTCAGGTGCTGTCGTCAGGGGAGCGTCAAGGGGGCGTCAGGGGAAGGTCAACGCGGAAATCCGCGTCTGGTGTGAGGTTTTTCGCACTTCCGCAGTAAGTCTGTTGTGACAGATCACCCCGTAGGCTACGCGCATGAAGAAAGCCATCACCCTGATGTGTGCCGCCCTCCTCGCGACCGCCTCCGCCCAGAGCAAACTGAGCGTCGGCCTCGTGCTGGACTCCGGTGGGAAAAACGACCGCAGCTTCAACCAGGCGGCCTACGAGGGTGCCCTGCGCGCCAAGCGTGACTTCGGCGTGTCCCTCGACATTTACGAGCCGGCCAAGAGCGCCGAATCCACCCCCGGCATCAACAAGTTCAGCAACGCCGGCAAGGACCTGATCATCGGTGTGGGCTTCGCCAGCAACGCCGCCATCACCGAAGCGGCCAAGAGCCACCCCAGCAGCCGCTACGCCGTCGTGGACGACCTCCCCAGCGGCGGCAACACTGCGGGCCTGCGCTTCCGCGAGCAGGAAGGCAGCTTCCTCGTGGGTTACATCGCCGCGCGCAGCAGCAGCACCGGCGTCGTCGGCTTCGTCGGCGGCATGGACGTCCCGGTCATCCACAAGTTCGAAGCGGGCTTCCGCGCGGGCGTGAAGTTCAGCTGCCCCAGCTGCAAGGTCCTCGTGAAGTACATCGGCGACACCCCTGCCGCGTGGAACAACCCCGACAAGGCCAAGAACATCGCCGACAACATGAAGGACCAGGGCGCCGACGTGATCTTCGCCGCGGCCGGCGGCAGCGGCAAGGGCGTCATCGACTACGTCAACAAGACGCAGTGCCTCAAGCGCAGCGAGCTGCCCAAAGGCATGCTCTTCAAGAACGACCAGTTCGCGAACGTCCCCAAGAGCGCCAGCTACCAGGCCGCGTGCGGTGACGACAGCCGCCCGATGTTCTTCATCGGTGTGGACAGCAACCAGAACTACCTGGGCGACACCGACACCAAGAGCAGCACCCTCAACCACGGCCTGACCAGCATGGTCAAGCGCGTCGACAACGCGGTGTACGCGCTGATCCGTGACGCCGTGCGCGGCCAGACGTGGCGCACCGGCGAGCGCGGCTTCAGCCTCCAGAACGACGGCGTCGAGTACGCGCTCGACACCTACAACAAAGCGCTGATCCCCGCAAGCCTGCAGAAGCAGCTCGAAACCGTGCAGCGCCTCATCATCAACGGCACCATCAAGGTTCCCAAGGAGTAACACCCAGGTAACGCAGGGCCCCGGGACTTCCGGGGCCCTGCGTTACCTGTTCAGGCGATCCACGCCTGAACGAACGCCGCGCCCCCGTCCGGGGGCGCGGCGTTCACACGTTCGTGATTACCAGCGGTCGTTGCGCTGGGGACGGCTGTTGTAGCCGCTTTCCGGCGCCGCTTTGGTCACGACGATGTTCGCGGCCTGGGGGCCCTTGCCGCGCTGGCCTTCTTCGATGTCGAATTCGACTTCGTCGCCTTCGTTCAGTTTCTTGAAGCCCGTGCCTTTGATCGCGCTGAAGTGCGCGAACACGTCGGGGCTGCCCGCCACTTCAATGAAGCCGAAGCCTTTTTCCGCGTTGAACCATTTCACTTTACCAACAGCCATACTCAACTCCTTTACCAGCAGAAAAGCGGTGCACGTACAGAACCGTGCACCGCCGTGAACTTCATCTGCATGGAACGCCCTTAGTGTGGGGCCTGCACCGACAAAATGCAACGGCTGTTGCCGCAATCTCCCCTTAGACGAAGTTCACGCTTCGCGGCCCGCACCCCCGAGCGCAACGCCGGAGCGGCCCCAACGCACGTGGGGCCGCTCCCAGGGGACCTTCAGAGCTTCGTGAGGTCCGGGTACTTCCGGATGGCGTCGTCCTCGCTCAGGTACTCGCCTTCTGCGTCCGGACTCCAGATCACCTCGGCGCGCAGCAGGTTCTCGCCGGTCACGCTGCTCAGTGCCTCCAGCGCCGCGCGTGCCGCCTGCGCGTTCGGTGCGCCCTCCGCCGGGAGGGGCGGCAGGGCGCGCGCCGCCACGCCGAGCGTCACCGCGAGGTACAGGCCGCCGCGCGTCGCCTCGTAATCCGTGCGGTGCGCGTACCCGCTGTGCACGTCCCGGTTCTGGTAGTTGCTGGTCGTCTGCTCCGTGAAGGCCGCGCGCGCCTGGGTGGCCCACGCCCCCACCTGCGCCGCGACCTGCGCGGCGCCGCCCTCGGCGCGGCGCACCTGACCGTACGTCCAGCGTTCCGGGTGGCGCAGCACCGCCAGGGCCGCCTCGTTCAGCATGCGGGCCAGGCCCGCGTCGGAGTCCGGGTCGCCTTCCTGCGCGACGCGCTGCAGCGCGCGTTTCACCTCGTCGCCCTCGTTGAGCAGCAGCTGCACCATCACGGCCTCGGCAGTGTCTCCCGAGACGCTCCCGGCGAAGCCGCGACTGCGCGCGCTTCGCCGCATGGCGCTCAGCACCCCGAAAATGACGAGGAACAGCACAATGCCGCCCACCCCGAACCCGCCACCGAACCCGTACCCGTACCCTGGGCCGACCGGCACCGGGATGTACCCGCCCCCGCTGTAGCTCCCGCCGCGTGACCCGCCACCCGAATACCCGCCGCCCCCGCCGGAGTACCCGCCACCGGACGACCCGCTGCTGGAACCGCCGAACCCACCCCCGGACTGCGCAGCCGCGAAGCTGCCCAGCGTGATGACCAGCGCCACGAAAAGGTGCACGAAACGAACCATGATGCCCCCACTGTAGTCGCCGCCCTTTCGGACGCAGCGTGACTTCAAGGACGCGTGAACGCGACCTGACGGCGCTCCACAACGCCCCGCTACACTGGGGCGTGGATATTCACCTGACTCCCGCCGAGTTCGAAACGTTCCTGAACAGCCTCTACGAACGCGACGACCGCCTGGGCCTGCGCGCCGACACCACGCACGTCCTTCCGAGCGAAACCGTCGACGCCTACGTGCTGAGCGGGCACGTGGAAGCCCTCCGCACCGAGGACATCGACGGGGACCTGTGGGACGCCCTGGAAGACCTCGACGAAACCGCCGCCGACGAGGACGAAGCGTGGCGCAAGATCCGCGCGTTCTACCTGGACCGCGGCTGCGTGGCGCTGCACGTCGGCGATGACGAGTACCTGCTGACCGAAGCGCTCGCGCGCCGCCTGAACCTCCTTTAAGGCCACCTCATCCCGCTCCACGTGGCGCCACCTACCCTGAGGCGATGCTGGTGCGCCCCCGCGCGCCACGAGAGGAGCTTCCATGACCCACGACCGCCGTTCCATTCCGACCCTGCGCCTGCTGCTGCTGGGCGCGCTGCTGGGCGCCGCCGCGTACTACCTGGGGCGCGAGCAGACCCGCGCGGCCCTCAACGCGAAAATGGACGAACTGGGCCTGCGTGACGCCGCGCGCAACGCCACCGCGCAGGTGCGCGAAGCGGCGCAGCAGGCTGGCGCGACCATCGCCGAGAAGGCCGGGGACGTGCGCGACGCGGCGGCGCACAGCCTGGAGCAGCTGCGCGACACCCGCGCAGACGACACTGAGAAGACCCCGGCACAGCTGGAGAAGCAGGCGGCGCAGCGCGTAAGCGGGCACGTGGACGTGCCCGACGCGCCCGCCGAAGCCAAACTGAAGGCCTGAGGGGGCGTGGGCGAGGGGCGGACACCTGAGCGTCCGCCCCTCGCCCACGCCGTATCCCCAGTTACTTGGTGCCGTAAATGCGGTCCCCGGCATCACCGAGGCCCGGCACGATGTACCCGTGGTCGTTCAGGCGTTCATCCACGGCCGCCGTGACGATCTCCACGTCCGGGTGCGCGTCCTGCACGCGGCGGATGCCTTCGGGCACCGCCAGGATCGTCATGAGCTTGATGCTCTGCGCGCCCGCCGCCTTGAGCGTGTCGATGGCGGCCACGGCGCTCCCGCCCGTGGCGAGCATCGGGTCCGTGAGGAACACGCGCCGCTCGGCGATGTCGTGCGGGAGTTTGCTGTAGTACGCCACGGGCTCCAGCGTTTCCGGATCGCGGTACATGCCCAGGTGACCGATTTTCGCGGCGGGCACGAGGCGCACGACGGCGTCCGTCATGACGAGGCCCGCGCGGAGGATCGCCACGAGCGCGAGCTTCTTGCCGCTGAGCATCGGCAGGTCCGCTTCGGCGATGGGCGTGTGCAGTCGCACCGGCTCGGTTTCCAGGTCGCGCATGGCTTCGTACGCCAGGAGCATGCTGATCTCCGAGGCCAGCTCTCGGAACTCCTTCACGCCCGTCTCGCGGTCGCGCATCAGCGTCAGTTTGTGTTGCAGCAGCGGGTGTTGAACGACGGTGACCTTCATGACCCTCAACATACCGTCCTGGCATGGCCCGCCGCTCCAGGCGTCCCGGCAACGCGAGTGAGGCTCCGCAGCCTGGGGTGCGCGTCCGGCCTACGCCGGTCCCTGGGCGCGCAGCGACGCCGGTGGCCAGCCGCGCTTACTCTTCGGGCAGGCGGGCGAGGGCGTGGCGGGCGCGGGGGACCTTCTCGCCGAGTTGCGGCTCGAAGGCGTACGGTTCGTTCATCAGGAACCAGTACAGGTCGTGCAGGTACGTGTGCGCGAGGTACGCGCGCAGGCGCAGCAGGGCGTGCGGTTCGTCCGGAACGAGCTGGGTCGCGAGGCGCAGGCTGTCGTCCGGCGGGAGCAGGTCGAGGGTGCCGGTCTTGTACAGGGCGATGTCGCGCAGCGGGTCGTCGGCAGCGGCACGCGTCCAGTCGATGATCAGGACCTCGCCGGTGGCGTCGTTGATCAGGATGTTGTCCTGCCACAGGTCGAGGTGGCAGAACGCGGCGGGAACGTCGAGCACGCCGCGCGCGAGGGGGCCCTCGATGGCGTCGAACAGGTCGTCGAGGGGGTAGGGGGCGAGGGCGCTGCGGAAGCGGCGGAGACGCTCGTGGAGGCGCGCGAGATCCACGGGCCCTTCGCGGTGCGCGTGCAGCCCCCGAATGAACGCGGCGACGTGCGGGTGCGCGCGGGGCACGTCGTCGGGCCGCAGGGCGTGCCCGGGGAAGCGGCGCGTGACGAGGACCTCCACGCCGTCCGCTTCGAGCACGTCGATGATGCGGTCGCGGAAGCCGGCGTAGGTCATGTTGGCCGCTTCGGTGCGGTGCTCGCCGCGTTGGTTGCGGTACACCTTCACGACGACGTCGCCGGCGGCGTACACGCGTGACTGCATGCCTGCGTCGACGGGCGTGAGCGGCCCGTATTTCGCCTGCAGGGTCGGGAAGGTCGCGGGCGTCACGGCGCTCATCATAGCGTCCGCGCGTGCGCCGTCCGGGGGGAGGTCGGGCGTTACTCGTCGGCGGGCGGGGCGGCCCGGTCGTGTTCCTGCTGCAGGATCTTCTCGAACAGCGTGACGAGGCGCGGGTCGAGGGCCTTACCGGCCTGCTGCTGGAGGCGGGCGACGTCGCCGACGCGCACGTACGTGTTCGCCACGGCGATGATGCGCGCGTACAGAGGAATGTCCTCGGCGGTGAGGTGGTCAGGTTCGCCCTGGCCGTCCCAGCGTTCGTGGTGGTGCCGCACGGCCTTCTGCACTTCCGTGAGGGTGGGGGCGCCGTGCAGGAAGTTCGCGCCCATCAGGGCGTGGCCGGGTTCGCCGCCGATCTTGCCGACGTCGTGGAGCATGGCGGCGTACCAGACCTCCTCGAGTTCGCGTTCACTGAGGCCAAGCGCCCGGCCGAGTTTCTGCGCGTGGCTGGCGACGGTGGGGGCGTGACCGACCGCGTCGAAATCGAGGCTTTCGACCGCCTCGACGAGGGCGGTGGTGAGCTGGCGGGACGTTTCGCGCCAGTCGTCGCGGGTGTCGAACAGACTGACGAGCGGCGCGACGGCCTTGGCCCAGCGGGCGACGCTTTCCTGCTGGGTGGGCGTGAAGCCCTCGTTGGTGTAACGGTCGAGGACGAACGCGCCGAGCTGCCGCGACTTGTCCTTGAGGGGCACGATGAGGCTGTGGCGGATTTCGTGCATGCCGAGCACGTCGAGTCTGGCGCGCACTTCAGGGGGGTTCGCGCCGAGCAGTTCGCCGCTGCCGTCGGTGATGCGGGCGCGCCCGGCGGACCACGGGCCGCTCAGGGCGACGCCGACGAGTTCACGGTCGTAGCTGTACACGGCGATCACGCGGTCCTGGCCGCGGCGCACGACGGCGTACCCGCGAGAGGTGCCGCCCACCAGGGTCGCGGCGTGCGCGAGGGCCGCTTCCATGATGCCGTCCAGGGTGGGACGCGCCAGGAGGTGCGTGAGGAGCTTGCCGTCGTCCGGCGCGCTGGGCGTGGACGGGGTGGGCGCCTGGCTGCTGGGGGCCGGCGTGGGCGGTTTCTGCTGGGGGCGCCTGAACACGGTCCGTTCAGTATACGGCGCGCTCACGGCGCGCGACTGGAAGTTTTCCGCGTGCGCTGGTGAGCGCGCGAACGGTCCGCGCCGGGTGCGGGCGCTATCTTGCGCGGGTGAGTGACGGTGTGGCGGCGGTAACGGCGGCGGTGGAGAGCGCGTACGCGCGGTTTGGAACGCGGGCGGGCGCGTGGCTGACGGAGTTCACGCGTGCCGGCGGGCGCGTGGCGTGTGGCGCCGGCTGCTACCACTGCTGCGACATGCCGATCCGGGTGAGTCTGGCAGAAGCGCTGGTGGTGGCGCGCGCCCTGACGCCCGCGCAGGTCCGGGCGGTGCGCGCGCACGCCCGCAAGGTGGCGCGCAACGCCCGCGCCGCGCGTGACGATGACGAGTACGTGCAGGGGCACCGCGAGGACGTGTCGTACTGCCCGCTGCTGGACCGCGAGAGTGGGCAGTGCACGCAGTACGCGGTGCGCCCGACGCGCTGCCGGGATACGTTCAGCGCTATGAGCGCGCGCTTCTGCACGGTGGGCGTGTGGGAGGGCATGAATGCTGGGGAGCGCCGGGCGTACCGTGCGGAGGTACGCCGCACGCCCGGCACGGACGGCGAGACGCATTTCATCGCGCCGCTCGAAGAGATGAGCGAGCCGGTGTGGACGGCGGCGTCACGCGCGATGCGGCGCGCGTGGGGGGTAGAGGTCTGGGGGGATTTCTGGACGCTCACGACGCTGGCGCTCGATGAGGCGTTCATGGCGGCGGTCGGTCGTGGGGACCGCCGGGCGGCGCTCACGGCGGCGCGCACGCTGGGGCTGCATCACCCGGTGACGCTCGAGTTCGCGTAGGCGCGGCGCGCACGAGGCGGCCGCGCCGGACGTCAGGGGATTTCCGGGGTGGTGGACGGCAGGAGGGGCCGGGCGACGACGCGGTTTCGCCCGTCGTGCTTGGCGGTGTAGAGCAGGTCGTCGGCGAGGTTGAGCAGCGCGGCCGGGTCGCCCTGACCGCTGGCGCAGCCGATGCTGACAGTGACGCGCAGGTCCGCGCCGAGGTCCGTGAGTTCGAGCGTTTCAATGTGGGCGCGCAGGCGTTCGCACAGGATGTCCGCTTCGGGGTGGGCGGTGCCGGGCAGGATCAGCAGGAATTCCTCACCGCCGTAACGGGCGACGGTGTCGCCGGCGCGGATGGCGCTTTGCAGCGCGTGGGCGACGCGGACAAGGACGGCGTCGCCGGTGGCGTGGGCGTAGGTGTCGTTCACGCGTTTGAAATGGTCGACGTCCACGAGCGCGAGCGCGGACGGAGTGGTGGCCGGGAGGGTGGCGAGGACGTCCTCGGCGCCGCGTCGGTTCATGATGCCGGTCAGGGGGTCGTGGCGGGCCTGGAAGGCGTAGCGTTCGGCCTGGAGGTTCAGCAGGGCGTTACGGTCGCGCAGGGCGTTGACTTCCGCGCGGATGCGGTCGGCTTCGGCGTTGAGGTCCTGCATGACGGCGCGGTGGCGCGCGTGCGCTTCGAGCTGCTCGATGGTGAGCGCCAGCAGTTCCTTGTGGACGCGCAGGGCTTCGCGGTGGTCGCCGCTGCGTTCGTGGAGGTCGCTGAGTTCCGCGAGGAGGTTCAGGACGTCACGGCGGGCGCCGTGCTGCTCGAACAGGGTGCGCGCGGCGTGGTACTGCTCGGTGGCGCGCTGGCGGTCGCCGAGGGCGGCGTAGCTGCGGGCGAGGTCGGCCACGGCGACCCCTTCGAGGCCGCGGTCGCCGGAGGCGCGGCTCATGCGCACGGCGCGGCGGGCGGCGTTGAGGGCGGCCTTGAGGTGCTGCTGCGCGCGCTCGAGTCCGGCGATGGCGTGCCAGGCGAGCGTGGCGAGCACGCGGTCCTCCTGGGTGGCGAGGGTGGTGAGCAGGGCGCTGCGGGTGGTGCGGGCGTCACGGAGGTCCTGGGTGGCCTGTTCGGTGCGGCCGCGGCTGGTGGCGTCCTCGAATTGCCCGACGAGGGCGCGCAGGCGGTTGGCGAGGAGGTAGCCGCGCATGTTGGGGTCGGTGTCGCCGCGGGCGTGCAGGGTTTCTTCGAGGACGTGGAGGTGGTGGAGGGCGTCCTTGTGGTGGCCGAGGGCGTTGGCGTGGTACGCGAGGTTCACGAGGATGGTGTCGCGGACGATGCCGTCGTGGTCGCGCAGGAGGTCGTCGGCGGCGCGCAGGTCCTCGAAGGCGCCCTGTTCGTCACCGTAGGCGAGTTTGGTGAGCGCGAGGTTATTGAGGACGCGGGCCTGGCCGTCGAGGTCACGGTGTTCGCGGGCGAGGGTGAGCGCGACCGAGAAACGCGTGAGGGCTTCCTGGTGGTGCATGAGGCGGGATTCGATGACGCCGAGGACGTTCAGGGCCAGGACGGTGCGGTGGGGGTCGTTGAGGTCAAGGGCCGCGTCGAGGGCGCGCAGGGCGTGGGGGCGGGCGACGCCGGCGTTCTGGTCGCGGTGGTGAATGGCCTGGTCGTACGACGCCTGAAAGGCGTCGCTGTCGGGGGTGGGGGGCGTCAGGTGATTCACGGTGTGGGTGGCGGGTCCGGTCCGGTGGGGCCATCATGACCAGTGGGGGTGTGAGGGGCTTGAGGGGATTCTAGAGGGAGAAAACACACGAATTCCTCACCACCTGTCTAGGTAGGTAAATGTCCACACCACGTGCTGGAACGTGCTTCCACCCCGCGCCAGCGCCGCCCACCACCCCTTCAATGGCCAGGGGCGCCCCCCCAGTGTGGGGGGCGCCCCTGGCCGACCTGCGTTACTTGCGGGCCGCTTCGATCAGGGCGGGCACGATGACGTTCACGTCCCCGACGATGCCGTAATCGGCGACCTTGAAGATCGGCGCCTCGGCGTCCTTGTTGATCGCGACGATGTACTTGCTCTTGCCCATGCCGCTGAGGTGCTGCACGGCGCCGGACACGCCCACAGCGATGTACGCCTTGGGCTGCACGGTCTTGCCGGTCTGCCCGACCTGCTCGGCGTAGGGGCGCCATCCGGCATCCACAACGGCGCGCGTGGCACCCACGCCGGCGCCGATGGCGTCCGCGAGGCCCTCAACGAGGCTGCTGAAGTTCTCGGGGCTGCCGACGCCGCGGCCACCCGTGACGACGACGTCCGCCTCGCCGAGCGGCACGCGCGAGGTCTTCTCGACGGTCTTGCCCGTCACCTGCACGCGCGCGGCGGGCAGGTCGAGGTCCACGTCGTACTGCTCGCCGGCAGCGCCGGTCGCTTCGGCAGCGGGGAAGCTGCCGGGCTTCACACTGACCACCACGACGGCCCCTTCAGCCTCGACGGTTTCGGTGACGCGCGCGAGGTAGGTGTAGCGCTGCGCGCGCAGGGCGGCGCCCTGTGCCTGCAGGCTGATGGCGTCCTCGAGGTACGGCGCGTCGAGCTTCACGGCGACGCGGGGGGCGTACTCGCGGCCGGAGCGGCTGCCGCCGATCAGGATGGTGTGCGCTTCGCCTTCCTGCGCGATCTGGGTGGTGGCGGCGGCCCACAGCTCGGCGTTGTACTGCGCGAGCGCGGCGTGGTCCGCGACGAGCACCTGGTCGGCGACCTGCGCGGCCTCGTTGGCGATGGCCGCGACGCCCTGGCCGAGCACGAGGACCGTGATGGGGCCCTCGCGGCCGGCGCTGCGGGCGGCGCTCACCATTTCCAGGGTGCTTTTGCTGAGTTTGCCGTTGGTGTGTTCGGCGACGATCAGGATCATTACGCGATCACCTTCGCTTCGTTGCGCAACAGGCCGAGCAGTTCCTGTGCGGCGGCCTGCGGGTCCTTGCCGTCAATGACCTTGTTGAGGCGCGCGCGGGTCTGGATTTCGGCGCTGACGACGCGGACTTTGGGGGTGGCGCCGTACTGGCCGAGGTCGTCCTTGCGGAGTTCCTTCTTTTTGGCCTTCATGATGTTCGGCAGGGTGGGGTAGCGGGGTTCGTTGAGGCCCTGCTGGGTGGTGACGACGGCAGGCAGGGTGGCCTGGAAGCTTTCGTTGCCTTCGTCGACGTCGTGGCGGCCGGTGAGGGTGTCGCCGTCGACGTTGAGTTCGTTGGTCCAGGTGAGTTGCGGCCAGCCGAGGCGTTCGGCGGTGGCGGCGCCGAGGGCCTGGCTGTCCCAGTCGGCTTCCTGACCGCCGACGAGGATCAGTTGGGCGCCTTCGGTCTGGGCGACCTGGGCGACGACCTGGCTGAGGGCGATGGGGTCGAGGGGGGTGTCGGTTTCAACGTGGATGGCGCGGTCGGCGCCCATGGCGAGGGCGGTGCGCAGGGCGTCCTCCACGCGTTTGGGGCCGACGGCGAGGGCGACGATCTCTTCGACGTTCGCGCCGTTTTCACGCAGGCGCAGGGCTTCCTCCACGCCGTATTCATCCATGCCGTCCATGACGAGGGTGGTGCCTTCGAGGTCCACGGTGGTGCCTTGCACGCGTACGCGGGCTTCGGCGTCGGGGACCTGGCGTACCAGGGTCAGAATCTTCATGCGTCCTCCGTAGCACAGTGTGCCAAATTTGTACTGAGTACAAGTTTAGCAAATGCCCGGCGTGCTGTCAGCACCCTCGCCCACGGTTCGACTGGCCTGTCCTGTCGGCGGTTCTTCTCATTTTGCCACACCTTTTTATCCAACTTTATCCCAGGCATCTTCTACCCTGAACACACCACCGCCAGACGGTGCCAATCCCCACCCCACCGCACTCCAGCCGCCCCCGCGGCCCGAGGTCACTGCCCCATGACGTCACCGTCCCCTCTGATGCCCGCTCCCCACTACACCCCCACCTCCCTGCACCTCCTGCCTGACCTCCCCGACCGCACCCCCGTCCTGATCAGCGGTCACTACACCCGCCACACCCCCGACCCCGCCCGCGCCGACGGCACCCTCCACACCCCCACCCACCACGTCCGCGTGCACGGCACGACCTTCGACCGCCCTCTGCTCGACGGTCAGGACCTCGAACTCTGGGGGCTGCTGCGCTACACCCCGAACGGCCCCACCATCCACCTGCACAACGCCCGCCAGCGCGGCGATACCCGCCTGGCCCCCAGCCTCACCACCACCCTCGGCGGCAATCTCTACAGCCTCCTCATCCACGTTCTCCCCTGCGGCACCAGCCTCACGGAAAGCCGCGACGTCCTGCGCCTGCATGGCCCCACCCTGCCCCCCGGCTTCTGGTGGATCACCGGCCAGGCCGACCCGCGCAGCGACGTCTTTCAGGTGCGCTTCGCCCGCCCGCACCTTCTGCTGGTCCCCTGAATCTGCCCCCCCATCCTGAGGGCGCCCGCCATCCCCCCGGCAGGCACCCTCAGGTTGTGGAGGCCTGCGCGCGGCCCCGCCGGGCCCCCCGCACCTCCGCACACAACGCCTGCACGTCTGCGTCAGGCGTTTCCGGCGGCACCCCCCGCAACTCCACCCGCAACGGCGCGAAGAACTGCCGGAACTCCGCATTCGCCCCCGGATGCACGCGCGCCACCCCGAACACCGTGCGCGCCGCACCCCGCTGCCCTAGCCGCGCCAGCACGTCCGCCACGCCGCCCAGTGCCTCGGCCAGCACTGACGGCGCGTCGCAGCGCTGCGCGAGACGCGCCGCCTCCAGGTGCGCGCGCCTCGCCACGTCCAGCTGCCCGGCCCGTGCCGTCGCATGCCCGAAATTCACGAGCGCATTGGCGACCTCCCAGGCACTCCCGGTGTCCTGCGCCTGCCGCAGCACCAATCGGCTCAGGGCCGCGCTGCCTCTGTGGTCCCCGCTCAGCAGCATCACCCACGCCAGGCCCGTGCGGTTCAGGGTCAGACCAGTCACGCCGTCGTACGCCGCGTGCAGCGCGAGCGCCCGCGTGAACAGCTCACGGGCGCGCGGAAGGTCACGCTCGTCCGTCGCGACGAGCGCGGCCGTGTTCAGCGCGTCCGCGAGCAGCAGCGGTGCGCCCAGCCGCTCCGCGTGCCGCACCGTGCGCGCCGCCGCCTGCCGCGCGGCGTCCAGCGCCCCGAAGTACAGCGCGCTGCGAGCCACGCCGTCCAACGCCCGCACCGCGAGCGGTACGTCCCGCAGTGCCCGCGCCAGCCCCAGCGCCTGCTCGAACCGCGCCCGGCTCTCCGGGTAGCGGCTGCGGCGGTGCAGGACCCGGCCTTCCACGATCAGGGCGTGCGCCGTGAGCGCTGGGTTGCCCGCGCGCTCCGCCGCGTCCCGCAGCGCTGTTGCCGTCGCCTGCGCCGCCTCGTGGTCCCCGAGGTGCTGCAGCACGGTCGCGAGCGCGAGCTGCAGGCGCGGGGCGTCCGGCGGCTCGGCGCGCAGCGCGCGGCGCAGGTCCTCGCGGGCGTCATACAGGTGCCCGCGCGCCACGCGGTACGTGGTGAGGTCCACCAGCGCCTCACTGAGGGTGGGCGCCGCGGGCGGGTGCGCGAGCAGCCCGCCGAGAGCGGAACGCACCGTCGGGTAGGCAGCGTCGAGGGCTGCGAACCACGCGGGCGTGCCGGTGGGCGCGGCGCGCAGCGTCGCCTGCACCTCGCGCAACACGCGGCCCTGCACGCGGGCGCGCCAGGCGGGTTGGTGGTGCAGTTGCGCGCGCGCGAAGGTGTGCAGTGCGCCCGGGTAGCGGTACAGGCCGCCGCCGACCGCGTGCAGGTGCCGGTGGTGAATCAGCGCGGACAGCAGGAAGGTGCTGGCCTGCGCGACCCGCTCGGCCCACTGCGGGTGGAACGGCCCGTCGAACGTCGCGAGGGCGGTGAGGACGCGTTGCTCGTGCGTGCCGAGCTGCCGCCACAGGGACGTGACGGGCGCGCGGTCCGCGGGTGGGACGCGCTCCAGGTGCTGGGCGGCGCCGCGCGCGCCGAGCGTCACCACGAGCGGCACCGCGAGTTCCAGCGTGAAGGGCTCACCGCCGATCAGGTCCACCAGGCGGGCGAGGTCGGCCTCGTCGGGCGCGGGCTCGTCCCGGGTCTGGTCGTGCAGGGCCGCGCGCACCGCGGCGGGCAGGAGAGGCGGGACCGGCAGGAGTGCCTCGCCGCGCGCGCCGAGCGCGGTGGACGCCGTCACAATCAGGCGCATGGAGGGGCTGAGGTGGTGGAGGTGTTCGAGCAGGGGGGCACTCAGCAGGTGCCCTTCGGGCGCGTCGAGGACCAGCAGCGTCGGGCGGCGCGCGAGCAGGCGGGCGACGCTGGCGGCGTCGGCGCTTGGCGGGGGCGTGCCGAGCAGCGCCTCGGCGATGCGCACCAGCGCGACGTCCGTGGACGGCACGCCCGCCAGCGAGACCACGTGCACGCCCCCGGGGAAGTCCGGGCGGGCCTCGCCGGCGAGCTGCAGGGCCAGGCGGGTTTTCCCGCGGCCGCTCGGGCCGGTGAAGGTCAGGATGGGCTGGCGGTGCAGGACGTCGCGCGCGGCGCGCAGTTCGTGCGCGCGGCCGTACAGGTACGGAAGGTGTGGGAGGGCGCGGGCGGCGAGGGTGACGTGTTGCGCCACGGCGGCTTCCCAGGCGGGGTCCGGTTCGGTGGGCAGATCGTCCGGGTCGAGGCGGCGCAGGTGCGCTTCGAGCAGCAGCGCGTCGGTCCAGGTGATGAGTGGGCCGGGCAGGTGCGCGGCCCGCGCGGCCAGCCAGGTGTGCACGGGCGTGGCGAGCGCGCGGCCTGCACGCGCCTCCGCGAGGCTGCGGGCGCCCTGGGCGCTGAGCGGCGCGAGGATCACGGTGCGCGGGCCGGGCGTGGGTGCCGCAGCGGGAGTGGCGCTGCCCGTGATGGTGGCGTCCGCGCGGGCGAGCAGCGGGCCGAGCAGCGCGCGGGTGTGCGGGTCGAAGCGTTCAGGCGTGTCGAGGATGACGGCGAGGCGATCGCCGGGCCGCAGGCGCTCAAGAAGGGCTTCGGGCGGGGCGCTCTGGGGTTCGCCGTTCCAGGTGGCGTGCGCCCACGCGCCGCCTTCGCGGCGGGCGCTGACGTCGTGCCCGGGGACCCGGACGGTGACGTATCCGCAGGCCTGCGCGAGCACCTCGAGGTTGCAGAGGTACGCGCTGAGGCCCGCGCCGGGCGGCGCGTGTACGCGGAGTTCGCCAGGGGTGGGGGCGTTCAGGAACGTGGCGGCGTGCGTGTGTGCGTCGTCGCGTTCGAGCAGGCGCCCCGGCTGCGTGGCGGGGGGGTGTGGGGGGCGTCGTCGATGACGGCGCGTCCGCGGCCGCCGCGTTTGGCGCTGTACAGGCGGCGGTCGGCGTCGTCGAACAGGGTGTCGGGCGGGGTGTGCTGTGGGGCGTGCGCGGCGCCCATGCTGACGCGCAGCGGGTGTGGGCGCGCGGCCAGGGCGTTCAGGAGCGTGGCGGCCCAGGCGGGAACGTCGGCGAGGGGCGCGCGGGTGAGCAGCGCGAACTCGTCGCCGCTGAGGCGGTAGGCGTGCCAGCCGGCGGGGAGGTGCGCGGTGAGGGTGAGGCCGAGGTCGCGCAGGGCGTCGTCCCCGGCGCGGTGGCCGAAGGTGTCGTTGATGAGTTTGAGGTGGTCGAGGTCGCACAGGATCAGGGTGCAGGCGCCCTCGTGCAGGTGGGTGCGCAGATCGTGTTGGAAGTCCGACCGGGTGGGCAGGCCCGTGAGGGTGTCCAGGAAGGTCGGTGACACAGAGCCAGTGTGGCATATGGACTTCGTGCCTGCCGGGGCAGGGTGGAATCTCAGGTGGGGGTGCGGGTGGCGTGTGCGGTCGGGGCGCCTGAGGGTGGCGTGTCTCGGGACCACGAAGGCCTGCAGGGGTGTCGTCGCAGGGAAATTCACACATGACAATCGTTTAATGTTGAATTATCTGACCGTTCGGTGTACGCTCCAGCCATGACCCCCATCAAACTCGCCATCGTCTACTACAGCACCTACGGCACCAACCACGCCATGGCCGAAGCCGCCGCCCAGGCCGCCCGCGAAGCCGGCGCAGAAGTGCGCGTCCTGAAAGTCCGCGAGACCGCCCCGCAGGACGTCATCAACACCCAGGACGCCTGGCTCGCGCAGCAGGAACGCACCGCGCACATCGACGAAGCCACCCCCGCCGACATGGAATGGGCCGACGCCTACCTGTTCAGCAGCCCCACCCGCTTTGGCGGCACCGCCAGCCAGATCCGCGCGTTCATCGACACGCTCGGCGGCCTGTGGGCCACCGGTAAACTCGCCAACAAAACCTTCAGCGCCATGACCAGCGCCCAGAACCCCAACGGCGGCCAGGAAACCACCCTGCAGACCCTCTACGTCACCGCCATGCACTGGGGCACCATCATCGTCCCCCCCGGCTACACCGACCCGGTCATCTTCGCGTCCGGCGGGAACCCCTACGGCGCCAGCGTTACCGCCACCGGCGGCGCCCTCAGCGAGCAGGACCTCGCCAGCATCCAGCACCAGGCGCGCCGCCTCGTGCAGGTCACGCAGCAGCTCAAAGGCCAGGCGCAGTAACTCCTCCAGGGAAGAGGGCGACGCGCAGCGCGTCGCCCTCTTCCCTGTTCGCGGGCGTTCAGGCGTCGTCCGGCGCCACCAGCGGGCGCAGGGCCGGGCGCAGCGCCGGCAGTTCCACGCGGGCGGTGTGCCACACCAGCGCCACGTCCACGCCGAAGTAGTCGTGCGCGATCAGGTTCCGCATGGCGCGCAGGTCCGCCCACGGCACGTCCGGGTAGAACACCCGCACGGTGTCCGGCACGAACTTGCTGGTCTCCCCCAGCCGGATCAGCTGCCGGAGCACCGCGTCCACGTGCAGGTCCGACGCGCGGAACGCCGCCAGCGTCAATCCGTCCGTGTACCGCTCCGCGCGGTCGATCGCGTCCAGCATTTCCGCGGCGCGCCACCGCCAGCGCTTCCGGCGCGGCGCGGCCCCCGGCGCCTCCCCCGTGAGCGGGTCGACGGCGTCCGCGAGGACGTCCCCGCGCAACGCGGACTTCAGGGCCCCTTCGGTGACGGTGTCCGTGCGGTACCCGAGCGCGCCCTCGAACCACGCCTCGGCGCGCACCAGCGTCAGCAGCCCGGCCGGCTCCGCGAACTCCACGAGGACGTCCACGTCCGACGCGGCTGTCGCCTCCGCGCGCGCCACCGACCCGAATACCCGCACGCGGCGCACCCCGAGGGCGCGCACGTCCGCCGCCCGCTCGCGGAGCAGCGCGGCGATCAGGGCGAGGCGCGGGCCGGGAATCGTCATGCGCGTTCAAGATAGCGGAGCGGGAGGGGCGTGCCACAATGGGCGCGTGATCGTCGCTGTCGGCCATGACCTGATTGAGATCGAACGCATCCGCGGCCTGCTGTCGCGGGAGGGCGCGCGCGCGAACAAGCTGTTCGCGCCGACCGAACTGGCGTACGCCGCGCGCTTCGCGGACCCCGCGCCGAGTCTCGCGGCACGCTTCGCGGCCAAGGAGGCGTTCCAGAAGGTCTGGCCGCGCCCGCATGGCTGGCAGGACGTGTGGGTCGAGCGGGACCGCACGCCCGACGGGCCGTTTCCGTTCTCGCCGCCCACGCTCGGCTTCGCGCCCGTGATTGCGCAGGAGATGCGCGAGCGCGGCTGGGTCGCGCACCTCACGCTGACGCACACGAACGAGCACGCGTCGGCGGTGGTGGTGCTGGAGGCGCGCGCATGACCGGCCTGCCCCGCCTGATCGCGACGGACCTTGACGGGACGCTGCTGCGTCCCGACGGCACGGTGAGTGCCCGGACGCGCGCCGCGCTGGACGCCCTGCGCGCCCACGGCGTGCTCGTCGTGCCGGTCACGGCGCGGCAGCCGCGTGGCCTGCGGCTCCTGCAGGCCGACGCGGGCTTCGACGGGTACGCGCTGTGCGGGAACGGCGCGCACGGCCTGCACCTGCGCACCGGCGAGGTGCTGTTCGAGGCGCACCTGAGCGCCGACACGGCCCGCGCCCTCGTGGCGGCCCTGCATGCGCGCGTGCCGGACGCGCTGTGCGTCAGCATCCGCGACGCCGGGGAAACGTTCGTCGCCCAGCGCGGGTACGAGCAGCTCGCGGTGTTCAGCGACCATAAACGCCACCCGCACGACATGACCCTCACGGACGCGCTCGGCGTGACGGACGCGCCCAGCCTGAAGCTGATCCTTCGGCACGCCACCCTCGACCCGCGCGCCCTGATGGCCGAGGTGCGCGCGCTGGGCGTGCGCGGCTTCGAGATGACGCACAGCGGCGCGCCGTTCCTGGAGGTCATGGCGCCCGGCGTGACGAAGGCGTGGGGGGTGGCGCAGCTGTGCACGCACCTGGGGTTCGGCGCGGCGGACGTCCTCGCGTTCGGGGACGCCGCGAACGACGTGGAGCTGCTCACGTGGGCGGGCACGGGCGTCGCCATGGGGAACGCGCACCCGGAAGCGCGCGCCGCGGCCGACGCCGTCACCGGCACGAACGCGGAGGACGGCGTCGCCGTATACCTGGAGCGCCTGCTCGCACAGGCAGGCGCGTTCGCGCGGGCCTGAGCGGGCGTTACAGCACGCCGAGCTCGAGGGCTTTCAGGACCGCGCGGGTGCGGTCGCGGACACCGAGTTTCGAGAGGACGTTCGAAACGTAACTTTTCACGGTGCCTTCGGTGGTGCGCAGCGCGCCCGCAATCTCGCGGTTGCTGTACCCGCCCGCGAGCAGGCGCAGCACGTCGCACTCGCGGTCCGTGAGCGTCACGGCGTCGCACGGCGTGAAGGGTTCCGCGGCGGGTCGGAACGCCTCGAGGCCGCGCAGAACGCGTTGCGTCACGGCGGGTTGCAGCCAGCGTCCGCCGCCCGCGACGGTGCGGATCGCTTGGAGGAGCTGCGGCAGGGCGACGTCCTTGAGCAGGTAGCCGCGCGCGCCCGCCTGCACGCACTCCAGGATCAGTTCGTCGTCGTCGAAGGTCGTGAGGACCAGCGTGGGCGGCAGGGTGCCATGGGCGCTGAGGCGCTGCAGGACACCGAGGCCGTCGAGGTGCGGCATGCGCAGGTCGAGCAGGACGACGTCCGGGCGCAGCTCCGGGAGGCGCTCGGTAGCCTGCACGCCGTCCTCGGCCTCACCGATGACCTGCATGTCGCCGGCGAGGTCCAACATGCTGCGCAGGCCCTGACGGACGAGCGTCTGGTCCTCGACGAGCGCGACGCGAATCACGGGTGCTCCAGGCGGTGTGGGAGGGTGGCGTGCAGGCGCAGGCCGCGACCGGCGAGCGTTTCGATGTTCAGATGCCCGCCGATGGCTTCGAGGCGTTCACGCATGCCGCGCAGGCCGCAGCCGAGCCGGAGGGTGGCGGCGCCGCGGCCGTTGTCGCGCGCGCGGAACTCCAGGCCGCCGGGCGTGTCGGTGAACGTGAGCCACAGGTGATCCGCGCCTGCGTGCCGGACGGTGTTCGTGAGGACCTCCTGCACGCAGCGGAGCAGGACCTGTTTGCGGACGTCGTCCGGTTCGGGCAGGCCGTCCGGGTACTCGACGATGACCTGCACGGTGGAGACGGCGTCGGTCAGGAGGGTGAGTTCGCTGCGGAAGTCGAGGGCGGCGCGGTCCCGCATGGACTGCACGGCTTCGCGGACGTCGCCGAGCAGGAGTTTCGCGAGGGCCTGGGCGCGCATGACGTGCGTGCGCGTCTGGTCCTCCTGGGTGATGTACGCGGCCACTTCGAGGTTCATGGTGAGGGCGGTGAGGTGGTGGCCGAGCAGGTCGTGGAGTTCGCGGGCGATGTGCAGGCGCTCGGCGTTGCGGCTGGCGTCGGCGAGGCGCTGACGGGTCGCGCGGAGTTCGCGGACGACGGCGGCGAGCTGGTGACGGGCCTGCACCTCACGGGCGGCGACGCGGGCACTGGCGACCGCGAAGCCCTGGAAGCACAGCATGCCGCTGGTGTACGCCCACGCGTCCAGGGCGGGCCAGTTGCCGAGGAGGACGGCGGCGAGGCCGGCGGTCTGCGCGAGCACCCACAGCAGCGAGTGGCCGAGGCGGAGCAGCAGGCCCACCTGCGCGGCGGTAACGAGCAGCAGGCCGGACAGGAGGCTGTTGCCGTTGAAGATGTGGTTGGCGAGCAGCGCGAGGAGCACTTCGACGCTGATGAGCGTGAGGGGGGTGAGGTGCGCGGCGCGGCCACGCCAGGGCCGGGTGGCGAGCAGGAAGACGCCGGCGAAGCCGAGCAGGCACAGGGTCCAGGGGAGGACTTCGTCCGGGGTGAGGCGGCCGGGTTTGGCGGGCAGGGCGAGGAGGGCCTGCGCAATGACGGCGACCCAGGTGGCCAGGCCCGTCCAGCGGATGATGGTGCGGAGTTCGGCGTTGGGCGTGGGCAGTTCGGGCATGGGTCCGTCCTGGGTGTGGGAATGCCGAGGGGACGGACGCGTGCGCGTGCCGTGGTGCGCAGCACCCTGCTTGGCCCCTCCCCCCGGATTGGCGTTGGTTGCGGTGCTGGTCTGTGCCTACAGTATGCCGCGCGTGTCAGGACGCCTACTGCCGAAAGTCAGCGCTCAACATGAAGGGGCCTTAACTTAATGCTCATGTTTGGGGGCTGCCCGCTCCTAGGGCAGCCTGCTCAGGACACACCAGGGGCCCGGTGCTGTACGGCACCGGGCCCCTGGTGTGCCAGGACTCAGGCGGGCCCAGGGCGGTGCAGGCGGCGCTCCAGGCGGCTCTGCACCAACCCGAGCAGGCTGCTGATCAGCCAGTAGATCAGCGCCGCCGCGAGGTACGGCCCGAACGGCTCGAACGTCCGCGCAATCACGAGCTGGGCACTGCGCAGCAGTTCCGTGACAGTGATGACCGACACCAGCGACGTGTCCTTGATCAGGCCGATCAGGCTGTTCATGAGGCTGGGCAGCCCGATGCGCAGCGCCTGCGGCAGCACCACGAAGCGCATGGTCTGGCTGCTGCTCAGGCCGAGGCTGCGTGCGGCCTCGCGCTGCCCGCGGCCGACGGCGTCAAGGGACGCGCGGATGGTGACGCTCATGTACGCGGCAACGTTCAGGCTGAGGGCCGCGACGCCGCTCGTGACCGGGTCGAGGGTCACGCCGAGGCCTGGCAGGCCGTAGTACAGCACGAAGATCTGCACCAGCAGGGGCGTGCCGCGAATGAAGGACACGTAGAGGTCCAGCAGCCACCGCACGGGCGGCCACGGCGCGGAGCGGCCGAGGGCCACGAGGAAGGCGAGCGGCAGGCCGAGCAGCATGGCGCCGACGGCGTACAGCACGGTGATGCGCGCGCCGGTCAGCAGGACGGGCAGGGCGTCGATCATGCTCTGGGTGATGTTCACGCGGACCTCCAGTCCTACAGTGCCACGTTCAGCAAGCGAAGCGCCCCGACGGGGGGGCGCTTCGCTGAGTGGGGCGCGTTATTTCTTGCTGACGTCCTGCCCGAACCATTTGCGGCTGATTTTGGCGTACGTGCCGTCGGCCTTGAGCTGCAGCAGCGCGCGGTCGATCTTGGCTTTGAGGTCCGTGTTGGTCTTCTTGAGGGCGATGGCGATGGCCTGGGGGTCCTCGATGACGCCCGCGCCCTTGACCGGGAGGTTCTGGCTCTTGGCGAAGTAGCCGACCATCAGGCGGTCGTTGAGGGCGGCGTCGAGGCGGCCGACGGCAAGGTCACGCAGGTACTCGCTGGCGCCGGGGTACGTGACGACGTTGATGCCGCCGGCGTCACGCAGCATCTTCTCGTAGTTGCTGCCGAGGCCCACACCGACGCGTTTGCCTTTGAGGGACGCGAGGGTCTTGTACGCGGCGTTGTCGTTCTTGCGGACGATGATCTGCGCGCTGCTGTAGGCGTAGGGGGTGCTGAACGCGATGCTTTTCTGGCGTTCGGCGGTCACGCCCACTTGGTTGACGATGACGTCGTACTTGTTCGCCTGGAGGCCGGCGAGGATGCCGCTCCATTCGGTGAGGACGAATTCGGTTTTCAGGCCGAGTTTCGCAGCGACCGCTTTGGCGATGTCGACGTCGAAGCCGACGAGCTGGTTTTGTTCGTCTTTGTAGGTGAAAGGCGGGTAGGTGCCTTCCATGCCGATTTTCAGGACGCCTTTTTCGAGGGTGGCGGCGCTGGCGCTGGTGATGAGGGCGAGCGCGGCGATCATCAGGGTGCGTTGGTGACGCATGAGGTTCTCCTTTTGGCCTGCTCGGGTGGCAGGCAACGAGGAACAGTGTAACAAAAAAGGATAAAACCGATCAACAATTAGATCACTTTGTTCGGCAAAGTACTTTAAGTTTTCGGTCAGGGTCGGCCTTCCTTCGCCAACACCCGACCCTGCGTATCCTCCACCACAAACCGGTACGCCCGCGGCTCCAACATCACCCACTGCACCCGCACCTCCCGGCACGCCTCCGGCAACGACACCTCCGCCACCCCCGGATACCGCCCCGTCCCCTCACGCACCTCCTCGAAATCCCGCACCACCTCAAACGCGCAATTCTCCCCCAACGCCCGCGCCGTCACCCTCGACGCATCCTGCGCCGCCACCTGCGAACGCAACGCCGACACCGTCGACCGCAACTGCGTAATCGTCCGCGCCTGCTCATCCAACCGCCGCTCCATCCCCACCCACGACGCCCCCAGCGCCACCACCACCGCGCCCGCCACGCCCCACCACACCCGCACACCCGTCATCGCCCCACCCTAGCGTCCAGCACCACAAAAACATGAACGCCGCCCCGAACAGCAGCGGCGTCCCCTTCATCAACCCACCCTACCCACGCGACAACACACTCACGACCTCCACGTGACTCGTCTGCGGGTAGAAATCATGCGGCGTCACCTCACCCAAACGCCACCCCCGCCGCACCAGATCCCCCACATCACGCGCCCACGTCGCCGGATCACAACTCACGTACACCAAACGACCCGCCACACTCCCATCAATGCCGTCCCGCGTCGCCGCGTCCAACCCCGCACGCGGCGGATCCACCACAATCACGTCCGCGTCCGGGAACGCCGCATCATGCACGTGCCGGAACGACACGTTCCGCAACCCCTCCAACTGCGCGTCCCGCCGCCCACGCGCCAACGCCTCCTGCGCCACATCCACCACCACCACCCGCTCGAACTGCCCCGCCAGGTGCCGCCCGATCGCGCCACTCCCACCGTACAGGTCCAGCGCAATTCGCCCGCGCCCCGCCAACTCCGCCGCGCGCCCGTACGCCAACCCCGCCGCCTCCGGATTCACCTGCGCAAACCCTGTCGCGCTCACGCTCAACGTCACCCGCCCGAAATGATCCCGAACCTCCCCCTCACCCGCAATCAACTTCACGCCCGCACTGAACCGCCGCCCCGCCGGCTGCGCCAGACTCACGCCCACCACGCCCGCGTCCATCAGGTGATCCGCCGCGCGCAGGTGCTCCGCCGGGCGACCCGCGCCGATCAGCGCCGCCACCACCTCACCGGTATCGCGACTCGCGCGGAACGCCACCTCCGTGGCCGGCGCGAGCAACGCCGCGTCCACCCGCACCGTCACGTCCTGCACCGCCTCCATCACCAGCGGGTCACGCGTGAACGTCAGCGGTTCATGCCCACGCCGCTCCCGGTACGCCAGACCACGCGGCGTCACGAGGTACTGCGCGCCGTTCCGGTACGCCCACGCGCGCGGACTCGGCACCGTCTCCCCCACCGCGTGCTCCAGCTTCGCGATGCGCGTGAGCGCCTCCGCCACGAAATCCCGCTTGAAGCGCAGCTGCGCCGCGTACGTGGCGTGCGCGAGGTCCACCGTCGGCATGTCCGGCGCGCGCACGCGGTCCGCGCTGGCCTCCAGCACGTCCACCACGCGGCCCTGCCGCACCCCTTTGGCTTCGCGGACGTCCGCGCGGACCGTCTCGCCCGGCAGGGCGCCGCGCACCAGCAGCACGCCGTGCTCATCCCGAGCGAGGCCGAGGCCGCCCGCCACGAGTTTTTCAATCTTGAGCGTCACCGCAGGCATCCCGCACAGGCTAGCGCACCCGAGGGGTGAACATCAGGGAGGGCAGGATAGCAAGGACGGCACGGCGGGGGGTGCGGAAGTGCAGCAGCGCGGCGGGGTGACCGCGTCTAGACTGTGCAGGTCTCCGGGGTGACGGCGGTCATCCCGAGAGCAACTCAATAGTGGGTGCGTCAGATCAACATTCTGACGCACAGCGTTCTCGTGTTTGGTGCATTGGAGGTCGTTGATGGTGTGGAGAAGAGGCTTCCTGATCACTTGGGTCCTTGGTCAGGCGTTGATGTTTGCGTCTGCGGAAACTGGGAGGCTCCGGACGGGCTGGCCATTGAGCCCGTCCGTGAAAGTGGGGAAGTACGGCACCACGTTCAAGATTTACAAGGGTGATGTCACAGTGTACGGCGATAGGTATGGCTTGTACGGCGTGAAGGACGGCAAGCAGATTTGGGGGTTCAAACAAGGCTGCTTCATCGATAAAGATAGTCCCATATTTATTTTTGACGATATTTTTTACGCGAATTGTGATGATCGGAGTCAGAGAGGAATACATATTGCAGGCATCAAGTTCTCTTCAGGAGAGGCATTTAACACCAAAAATGGCGTATTGACTTTCTACGATGATAAATACATTTATTTCCACATTTATGACGACTCGGGTAACGACACACTTCTTCCTAGTCAGCAAACGCTGGAACTCTACAGATTACCAATAGGCGTCCTTAAGTCCATACCACAACTATTCCTCAGATTTCAATCAAACAACTTAGGGAATTTTTGCAGCGAACCTATGCAATCCTCAAACTCTTTCATGAGATTTAAGGGTGTTTCAGGGCGAAATATCATTCTCGAAAGCACCTTAGATAAATGCAATTACCAAGTCACACTCGATTTTAAAGGAAAGATCATCAATGAACAGAAGAACACGCACTAACAGTAGAGCCCTCCCCCTCATCGCATCCCTTGCGATCCTCTCGGCCTGCTCGCAGCCCAATACCTACATTCCCATCCCAGCCTCTGAGTCGCTCATGGAGGGCCAGGATGCCCCTGCCGCCACAGAGGGCATGGATCTGCCTGGAATTGATCGAAGCCAATTCGATGATCACTTAGGCCCCAATATCACCCCTATACCCTGCGAAATGCACCCTACAGGTCCCCTCTATCGAGAGCAGACCGATTTAAAGAAGCTACCGAAGGTGAACTTCATCACCGGTCGGGTCTTCCTTCCTGCCCCTATCGTACGGGGAGATCCAGAAAAAGATAACCCAGTTAAATACCGCAATCGCACGATCTCATCAGCGTATTTCGGCGGAGATACAGCTGGATATGGGGGCGAATTAGATGCCGGCTTCAACGGCGATCCTATTATCAAAGACGGTGGCCCCTACTGGCGGCCATTCCTCAAGGGTGCCAAATCAGATGAAAAGATTCCGGACATTATCAGAATCCCGGCGAACACCTCCGTAGACTTCGCCATGTACATCTCTCAGGACAACAAAGTCCATTTCGTCTTCACCACGGAAGCCTATATCTTCGGATCCATATCCGCCCCGCGCCCGGCCTTCAAGCAACTCATCACCCGAGAAGTGGTGTACACCCCCCCGGCCGGTACCTGGAAGTTCCAAGGCACGAATCAGGTCATCAAGCTCATGACGACCCTAGCACTGGATAAAACGGTCGACATGTCTGTGGAACCTAATAACGCTCTTGCGCTCTCGGGCGTCAAATGGTTCAACATCAAAGTCGGTTTCAACGACGAGAAACTCACGGTCAATGACGCTATCGCGAAACTCTCCAAAAAAGGTGTCGCCTGGGATTCTGTACGGGCCAAGAGCTTGGATTGCACTGAACCGAAGGATATTGTAAAGCCCACTTCGAACAACTCGGCCGCTCTTACGTTGAGAGTCGAAGCTTCATCAAATGTCCCCCCCAAGTCACAGAAGATCATCCTATTGGGGAAATACGGTGATACTTTGACTGGGAAATACCTGCTGAAAAACACAGGAGTCTCGAAGTCGGTATTGACGTACAGGTCAATTCCTTTGGGAAGCACGGACATGCTTTCGGGGGCGCTTTCTGGCGGACAAAGCTCTGAGATTCCATACAGCTTTCACTGTGAACCAAACGGAGATCCCCGATCATCAACAGTTTATAAAAAGAGCTTCAATTTGTATTATTCGCTGAATGAAACACTCTTTAGCATGGCCGACTTCGCCGATTCTAAAGACAAAGAATACATGGATAAATATGGTAAATACTTCAACGTTCAATCGAAGGAAATTCCCTTAAAATATGAAAGGGAGAACCTGTACAAGAGCGGAAACCTACTCTTCTACACATACCCAATAGAAATTGAAATTACGTGCACACCGCTCAAAATTTATCAGCAATTCAAAATCATCAGCCTTGACATCTACAACAAAGTCAATGCCGTAAAAGAAGAATCCGTCAACCTCCAAGTCCTCACTGACACCCTGACCCCCACCGGCCAATTCGCCTTCAAGCCTAAAGACAACATCATCATCACCTCCCTCAACAACGCCACATCCTCCATCCAACCCCTCAGCATCCTGGTTAACCCCACCGCCAACGTCACCCCCAGCGCCTCCACCATCCAAGGCATCAACAACCAGATCACGGTCAAAGCCCAGTGCGGATCGTTCCCAGACGTTACCCCCTTCACGTTTGATGTCGTTGACCCCACCGGCAACACCGACCCCACCACCTTCACGGTCACCCTGCACTGCTACGCCCCGCACATGACCGACCCCACCCCCAACCCTCTTGCTCTCAAAGGCAAAGTCGGGCAGACCGCGCAGGGCGCCTTCACCTTCCAGAACCAAACGGACGCCATGCCCGACGGCACTCAAGTGCCCTTAAACTTCACTGTCAGCAGCCCCACCCTCCAGGCGAGCGCGCCCACCACTCAACTCGCCGGCGGCGACACGGCCACGGTCAATGTCAGCTACCTCTGCAAAGAACCCGGCACCACCCAGCACCAAGTGGCCCTCACCAGTGATGACCCCCAACGCCCCTCAGCCAACGTCGATGTCTCCGTCCAGTGTGAAGGTGTTCCCCACTTATCCGGGCCGACTCCCCTGTCCATCAAACGCCAACTCCAAGGCCTAGAGTCTTCCACTGAAAACATTACGTTCACGAATACGGGTACAGCTCCGCTGCAGTATTCCTTCCTCTCCTATCAGACGCCCTACGTAACTTTCCCGCAAAACACGCAGTACGCCTCTAGCCTCCTTCCAGGCGAAAGCGCCACTATTCAAGCGAAGTTTGAGTGCCCCTGGGCGCTACGTGACGAAAAAGGACAATTTAAACTCCAAACTAATGACCCAGAAAACCCTCTGAGCATTATTGGTGTTGATGTAAATTGCCAGATTTCTTATCCGTCAAATCATGTCAATGACCCAACTGGTTACCGCAAAAATGAACCTAAGGAATTATTAGATGTACAGCAGAAATATTATTACCCGCCTCAAATGAACACTGACCAAGTGGCCACTCAAGATACCGTTCAAGCTTCATGGGTTGGATATTCTCTGCTAGATTATTCACCACAATTCAATATCAATTATTCAATTTGTGGTAAATGGAGCAATCTAACACTTTCAGAAAACAGTCTTCCTGGATTCTTAAAAATGATTCAAGACCTGATAGACGATCGGGTCCACTACTGCGAATATCCACCATTTCTAAAGCACTGATTTTAAACGAGGAGGGCTCCCAAAGGAGCCCTCCTCGTTTAATTTTCTCCTGCTTACTCGTTTTCGTATTCGAGGTACGTGTACCCGAGGAGTTCCTCGTCGTAGTCCTCGAGCAGTTCGTGTTCCTGGAGGGGGTCGAGGGTGCCGCCCTTGCGGGCCTTGGCGCTCTGCTCCTGGATGCTTTCGCGCAGCATGGCTTCCTCGTAGCCCATGGATTCGATCATGCGGCGGGCTTTCTGACCGCGCACGAACAGGTCGATGTGGTACTTCCCGCCGGGGCGGGCGGTCACGTGCGCTTCGCTGACCTTCCCGAAGAGGTTGTGGGCGCTGCCGAGCACGTCCTGGTACGCGCCCATCAGGAAGAACCCGAGGTAGTACGGGTCGCCGTCCAGGGCGTGGAGGGGCAGGGTGGCTTTGACGTCGCGCAGGTCGATGAACTTCTCGATTTTGCCGTCGCTGTCGCAGGTGATGTCCACGAGGGTGCCCTGGCGGGTGGGTTCCTCGTTCAGGCGCGACAGGGGCGTGATGGGGAACAGCGCGCCGATCGCCCAGTTGTCTGGGAGGCTCTGGAACAGGCTGAAGTTGCAGATGTACTTGTCCGCGAGGACCTTCTGGAGGTCTTCGAGCTCGTCGGGGACGTACTTCTCGCCGATGAGCTGGCGGCTGACCTTGCGGAGGATGGCGTTGAAGAGCGCTTCGCCGCGCGCGCGGTCGTAGAGGTTGACGTAGCCAAGGTCGAAGAGGTTGTGGAGCGTCTGCTTGTCGCCGACGGCGTCGTTGTACATCTCGCGGTAGTTGCGGCCGCTGATGTTCCCGAGGATTTCTTCCATGTCGGTGACGACCTGGTGCTGGCCTTCCTGGGCGGGCGGGATGGCCTGCACGTCGAGGGTGGGGCCGGTGACGTCGACGACGGGAACGATCAGGACGGCGTGGTGCGCGGTGAGGGCGCGGCCGGATTCGCTGACGATGGTGGGTTCGGCGACTTCGCGGGCCTTGCAGGTTTCCTGCACGGTGTACACGATGTCGGAGGCGTACTCCTGCATGGTGTAGTTCGTGCTGACGTAGAAGGTGGTTTTGCTGCCGTCGTAGTCGACGCCGAGGCCGCCGCCGACGTTCAGGTACTTGAGGGGCACGCCGTCGGCGACGAGGCCGGCGTACACCTGCGTCGCTTCGCGTACGGCGACCTTGACGCGGCGGATGTCGGTGATCTGGCTGCCGATGTGCGTGTGCAGCATGACGAGGCTGTCGAGCATGTCCTCTTCGCGGAGGCGTTCGACGACGCGCAGCAGTTCGTAGGCGTTCAGGCCGAATTTCGCCTGGTCCCCGCCGGACTCTTCCCACATGCCGCTGCCGCGCGCGTGCAGTTTGAAGCGCACGCCGATGGCGGGTTTCACGCCGAGCGCGCGGGCCTGCTTGAGGATGCGGTCGAGTTCGCTGTACTTCTCGATGGTGATGACGACGTTCTTACCGAGCGTGCGGCCCCACAGGGCGAGCTTGATGAAGCCGTCGTCCTTGAAGCCGTTGCAGCACAGCAGGGCGTTCGGGTGCATGTCCTGCGCGAGGCACAGCGCGAGTTCGGCTTTGCTGCCGGCTTCGAGGCCGTGCGCGTAGTCGTACCCGGCCTGCGCGATGGTTTCGACGACCATGCGACGCTGGTTGACCTTGATGGGGAACACGCCCTGGTAGTTACCGGTGTAGCCGTATTCCTGAATAGCTTTGCGGAAGGCTTCGTTGAGCTGGCGGACGCGACCGGCGAGGATCTGCGGGAAGCGGAGGATGACGGGGAGGCTCTCGCCGCGTTCCTGCACGAGTTCGTCGATGACGTCGCGGAGGGTAGCGTGCAGGCCGGGGGCGGGGGTGGCGTCTACGTGGCCTTTGTCGTTGACGCGGAACCATCCGCCACTCCAGGAGGGGATTCCGTAGAGTTCAGCAGCGTCGGTGGTGGAGTACGGGGTGGTTTTCAATGCAGGCGTCCTCGGGGGTGCTGAGTGGGGGTGTTGCGCGCTCCGGGAGGTGCGCGCCCAACAGAGCGGCCGGTTGGGCGAGATGTCCGGTGGGGCCGGATTCCAGTAGCCCGCTCGCTCGCCCGTGCGTGTGGGGCGGGAGGGTCGCTTGACCGGGAATGCGGCTCGCCGTGCGCGCGGGAGCCCTCCGGAAGTGGGGGCACACGCCGTGCGAAACCAAAAGAAATCATACTGCGTAGCCGGGGGTTGTTGGTCACCTGTTCGTGAGGTGCGCGTCAGGGTGGACAACATGAAGAAGAGCACCCGTGGGGTGCTCTTCTTGGTTCTGGCGGTCCGGACGGGATTTGAACCCGCGACCTTCTGCGTGACAGGCAGATATGCTAACCGCTACACTACCGGACCAGATGTGTTGTGGCTGTCCGGTTGAACCTTTCAGCGGCGTTAAGTTTAGCGGGGGGTGAGGAACTTGTCAACGGCGGGGTAGGCACCTCAGGAGCTGCTGCTGGCGGCGGCGTTCTGGGTGTCCTCCAGGGCCTTGTAGGCGCACACGGCGACGAGGACCGCCAGCGCGAACGGCACGTCGCGCGCGTTCAGGTCGACGTCCTTGCCTTCGACGTGCCCGCCGATGCGGCCGGTCAGACGGGCGCCCGCGGCCAGGATCAGGACGTCCTTCCCGTCCAGACGGCCGCTGAAGCGCCCCTCAGCACGCGCGCCCGTGACGCGCACGTGCACGTCGTCACCGTCGAGGGTGCCGCCCAGGCGGACGTGCAGCGCCGCGTGCGTCAGCTCACCGTGCGCGTCGAACCCGTCGATGCGCCCACCGACGCGGCCGCGCACGCGCCCGTCCTGCACGCGCAGGTGCACGTCCTTGCCCTGAAAGTGTCCACCGAGGCGGCCGTTCAGCGTCGCGCCGTCCCAGGTGGCGTGCACGCCGTACCCGACGTGCCGCCCGCCCACGCGCCCCTGCAGGTTCTCGCTCATACCCTGCAGTACGCGCCGGGCAGTCCAGGCGTTGCGGATGGTGCATTTGCCCGGCGGGGCGCGCGCTAACGTGCGGGCATGCGCCTTCACGCTCCCCTGCTGCTCGCCACGGCCCTGCTGACGTTCTCGTGCGCGCCGCGCGCGCCGATCACGACGTCCGGGAAGGTCATGCTGACCGGCGCGGGCAGCTTCGACCGTCAGGCGGACCGCGTGGAGCGCCTCGCGCCGCGCACACGCCGAGCGGTGATCTTCACGCGGCAGCCGCCGCTGCCAGGGCGGGCCGTGCGGGTGACGTACGAGACGGAAACCCGCTCCACCACGTGGCGCGTCGACGTGGACGGCCCGAAGTTCACGCTGGCAAGCCTGTCGGACGCGCCGCTGCAACGCGTGGGCACCTGGGGGAACGCGCCGGCGTACCGGGTGGTGAGCGGCCCCATGCGGGGCGTCCTCGCGCGGGAGGCGGCGGGGACCTTCTCGTTCGTGACGGACGGGTACGCGCAGCGGTACGAGCCGGAACTGCACGTGACCGGCGGAACCACGCGCCGCTGAACGGCAGTCAGCGGGGCTTGTCGCCGTTCACGTGCCCGCGCGCGCCCTGCGAGGCGCGGCAGCCCGCGAGGGCGCGTTCCGTGAGGCGCGCGGCGTCGTCCTCGACAGTGGTGGCGACGCCGATGCCGTACGTGACGCGGCGGCCCCGCGTGGCGGGGAGGGCGCGGAGGGCTTCGCGCATGTCGCGCGCGAGGCGGAGCGCGTCGGCGTGCGGCGTGTGCGGCAGCAGCACGCTGAGGTGCGTGTCGGACGCGCCAATCAGGTCGGTGCGGCGGCGCACGACGCGCTTGAGGGCCGTGACGGCCGCCGCGTCCGGCGCGTGGTCGCGCGGGGCGACGCACACGAGGCTGAGTGGCAGCCCGAGGCGTTCGGCGGTGGCGAGGTCACGGGCGAGCGCCAAGTCGAACACGTCGGCGCGGTATGCGCCGGTGGGTTCGTCGTGCAGCGGCGTGGGCCGGTGCGCGCGGGCGGCAGCGAGGGCGCAGGCGGCATGCACGCGGGCGCGCAGCGCGGCAGGCGAGGCGCTTTCAAGTTCCGCATCGTCCGCGCCGAGGTCGAGGGCGCGTGCGAGGTCCCGTTCGAGGCGCACGAGCGCGAGGGTGGCGCGGCCGGCGTTCGGCGTGAGGCGCGCGAGGGTGCCGGGGTCCGTGATCAGGACGCCGGGGCGGCTGAGGGCGGCAGTGGGGGTGGGGGTATCGGGGGTGGGGAGGCCCGCGTCGCGCAGGGTATCGGCGATGCGGGCGCGCCACGCGGGCGCGCCGGTGACGATGAGTGGAGCGTCGGCGGTGGGCACCTGCTCAGTATGAAGGACCGCACACTCGGGTGTGCGGCCGTGCGCCCTCTCCCCCGCCCGGCGCTGGCCAGGGCGCGGGCGGGCAGGAGGCGTGGCGCTGCACCTCACGCCTCGCCGCGCGGCGTGAGGTGCAGCAGGGTGGAGGCTTTGTCGGCGGCGCGGCATCCGCCGCAGCTGCACCCATCCGCGCCGAACACGGCGAGCATCGCAGCGGCCGTGCTCGGCAGCGAGCGCGCCGACGGTCGCAATGCACGGCCTGTAGAGCAGCACGAACGCGAGGCCCGCCCTGAGCGTGACCACACTCTCAAGGGCTTTGCGAGTCGGTGGTTGTGTCGGTGGTGAAGTGCGACAGGGCCATGACGGTCGTTGAGGGACAGGGCCGACAGGAAGCTCGGGACGGTGCCGACGCCGGGAATGATGGTGCCGAGCCGCACCGTCGACCACCCGGCGAGGGTGTTCTGCGGGGGCTGCCGATCAGGCCCACGAATGGGCTGGGATCTGGCAGGTGAAGCGGCACACCAGCAGCAACACGCGAATGCTGAGCCAGCGGTGCAGGGTCACGCGGTCGAGGGCACCCGGGAGGGTGCAGTGGCGGCGGGTGCAGCACGGATGGTGAGGTCGTGCGCGCGTGTGGAGTCGGGGTCCGCACGGGGCGCATGGCGGTCCTGAATGCGTTTTAGAGGACGTCTGCGCCTGACCAGGTGAACTGCGCGACGCTGAGGGCGACGTCCAGGGCGCGCACCGTGAGTTCCAGCGTGCCGGGATCGCCGTGCCCGCTGAGCGTGAACCAGCGGCCTTCGGGGACGAGGCCGCCGAAGGTGTGCGTGACGCCGTCCTCGGTGAATGGCGCGAATGGCTGCGTGGAGTACACGACGCGCGCATCTGGGGCAGTGCGCAGCGCGAGCGGGTACATGTGCGGCGCGCCTTCCAGGTCGGGGGCGCTGCTGAACGCGTCGATGCGGGCGGTGAGGTGCCACGCGCCGCCACGCACGGGGGGGCCGCTGAGGCGCAGGGTCGGCGCGGGCGCGTACCGCCCGTATCGGCTCACCTCAAGGTGCCCGCCGTCGAGGGCCACGCGGTAGCCGTTTGGGGTGCGCGTTTCGCGGCGCGCGGTGTCCCGCGGGCGTGGGGGTGGCGTGAGCTGGTGCGGGGCCGCGTGCGCTTGCGGGACCTCGGCGGGTGGGAGGGCCGCGCGGGCCTGCGCGGCGAGGTCCGTGAGGCCCGCGTGTTCGGCGTACAGGCGCGCGAGGGCCGGGTGCGTGCTGAGGTAGTGGCGGGCGAGGTGCGCGCGCAGTTCGCGGCGTTCGCTGCTGGTGAGCGTCCCGGCGAGGGCGGTGCGGAGCGGTTCGTGCGCGAAGCCGAAGTGCGTGTCGAGGTCGCTGGTGCGGTACGTGAAGGTGTCGAGACGCAGCGTCTCCTGCGGCGTGGCCTGTTGCAGCAGTCCGAGCGCGACGGCCTGCGCGAAGGTGTCGAGGCCGCCGTCGCCACCCAGGGTGCGGGTGAGTTCGTCGGCGAGTTCGGCGTTGAGGCTGCTGTACACCAGGCTCCAAAGCGCGAGGTGGCGGCGCAGGCGCGGCGTCTGGTGCGCGAGGTCGCCGAGGAGGGTGTCGCGCACGACGGGCGGGAGCGGCAGCCGCAGGCGGGGGTCGGGGCCGTCCATGAGCGCCTCGACGTGGAGCGGCCACCCTTCGGCCTGCTGGTTGATGCGGGCGGCGCGGGCATGCAGGGCGTCCGGATCATGCGCGCTGCCGCGCGCCTCAAGCATGGCGCGTACGTCGCGGACGCTGAGGGGCGGCACGTCCACGCGGTGCACGCGTGAGAGGTCCATCGGGCCGAGCGCGTCGCGCAGGGCGTCGAGGCCGAGCGCGGACGTGGCGGTGAGGACGATCAGCAGCGGCACCGGCAGTTCCAGGGCGAAGCGGACGCCGTCGTTCACGAGCGTCTGGTCCGGCTGCGGCGTGTGGATGACCAGCACCAGCGGTCGTCGTGCGGCCGTGAACAGGCTCGCGACGCGCTGCAGGTCGTGCTGGTGGCTGCCGCCGCCGACCGCGCCGAGCAGGCGTTCCTGCAGTTCCGGTGGGCACAGCCGCGCGAGCTGGTGCGTGAGGGCCGTCATGAACAGCAGCGGGCTGCTGTTCGCGTGCATGTGGATGACGCTCCATTCGGTGCCGCTGAATGTCGCGTCGAGGTGCTGCCGCTCGCCGGACCCGAGGCGCGCGCCGAGCAGCAGCAGTTGCGGCGCGTGCCGCGCGGCGTTCGCGGCGCCGATCAGGGCGGCGTGCAGGGGCGCGAGCGCGCTGGGCAGCGCGACGGGCGCGGCGCTGGTGGGGCTGGGGGCGGGCGTGGGCGTGGACGCGGTGAGGTCCAGGCCGAGCCGGTCGGCGCGCGCGCGGATCAGGTCGAGGTGCGTGGTGTGCCCGGCCTGCGCGAGGCGCGTGTAGACGCGCCCGAGGGCCCGTTCGAGGTGCGTGCCGAGGTGCTGGCGCTGCAGTTCCACCCAGTCGCGGAACTCGGCGGACCCGAGGTCCTCCAGGCCGCTCAGGGGCGTGCCGCGCAGCGCCGCGAGCCATTGGGGAACGGCGTCGTCGGAGACGTGGTCGGCTTCCTGCAGCCAGGTGTGCAGGTCGGTGGGGCAGTTGACGTGCAGCATGGGCGTGCGCGCCGGGAAGAACGGGAGGCGCTTCTGGCGCAGGCGGGTGAGTTCGACGCGCAGGTTCGCGAGCGCCTCGGGGGTGTCCCAGAGGAGGTCGGCGATGAATTCGCGGTGGTGTGAGCCGCGCTCGAGCGTGAGGTACGTGAGGAGCGCGTGGGCTTTGGCGGACAGCGGGACGGGCTGGCCGTCGGCGGTCAGGTGGACGTGGCCGAGGATTTGCAGCTTGTACACCCTGGTCTCCTGTGAATTCGGCACGTGATGTCCTTAGCGTAGCACCCGCTGCCGCTCATCCCACTCATCCAGAGGTCAGGTTCGTGGAGGTGAGCGGTTTACGATGGCGCCATGGAACGCAGAACGTTTGGAACGACCGGCCTGACCGTGAGCGTGCTGGGCCTGGGGGCGGGGCAGGTGGGTGCGGACGACGTAAGTGACGCGGACGCTGAGCGGCTGCTGCACCGGGCGCTCGATCTGGGCGTCACGCTGATCGACACGGCCCGCGGGTACGGCCGCAGTGAGGAGCGCATCGGGCGGTTCCTGAGTGGGCGCCGTGATGAGTTCGTGCTGTCCACGAAAGGCGGGTACGGCGTGGACGGCGTGCCGGACTGGACGCCGGAGTGCCTGCGGCTGGGCATCGAGCGGGCCCTGCGGACGTTGCGCACTGACGTAATTGACGTCTTCCACCTGCACTCCTGCCCGCTGGATACCCTGCAGCGTGACGACCTGCTGGGCGCACTGGACGCCGCGCGCGACGCCGGTCAGGTGCGCGTCGTCGCGTACAGCGGCGAGAACGACGCGCTCGCGTGGGCCGTGCAGAGCGGCCGTTTCGGCAGCGTCGAGACGAGCGTGAATTTCGCGGACCAGTGGAGCGCGCGGCACGTCCTGCCGGACGCGGCGGCGCGTGGGCTGGGCGTCATCGCGAAACGGCCGCTCGCGAACGCGCCGTGGCGGCACGCCGAACGCCCGGTCGGGCAGTACGTGGAGACGTACTGGGTACGCGCGCAGGCCCTCGGTCTCGACCCGCGCGCGCTGCCGTGGGACGAGTTCGCGTTGCGCTTCAGTGCGTTCCAGCCGGGCGTGTCGAGCGTCATTGCGGGCACCGCGCGCGTGGAGAACCTGGAGCGGAACGCGCGGGCGCTGGCGGCCGGCCCGCTGCCGGCGGACCTGCTGGCCGAGGTGGACGCCGCGTGGGCCCGCGAGGGGCAGGGCTGGGGCGGCGAGGTCTGACCCGCCGGGCCGCCCGCGGGCTTGTTACACTCCGCGCATGACGACAGTTGCTCTGGCCGAACGGTACGTGCGTCTCGCGCACGCCATCGATGCGCACGCCCCCGGGTATATCGACGGGTACGGTGGCCCTGAGGCCTGGGCGGACCGGACGGCGCGTGACCCGGCCGCGCTGCGCGCCGAGGCGGAAGCGTTGCTGGCGGACGTGGCAGGCGTGGAGGACGCGGAGCGGCGTGCGTTTCTGACGGCGCAGGTGCGCGCGATGGTGACGATCACGCGCACGCTGGGCGGCGAGGTTCTGCCGTACGTGGACGAGGTGCGCGGCCTGTTCGACATTGACGCGCCGCGCGAGCCGGAAGCGACGTTCGAGGCGGCGCTGCGCGCGCTGGACGCCGCGCTGCCCGGCGCGGGGTCGCTGGCGGCGCGTGAGGCGGCGCTGCGGGAACGCCTGACGCTGCGCGAGGACCTGATTCTGCCGCTCGCGGACGTGGTGCTCGCGGAGCTGCGTGGCCGCGCGCGCGCGCTGTTTCCGCTGCCGGACGGCGAGGACTTCAGCGTGCAGCTGGTTCGGGATAAGCCGTGGGGCGGGTACAACTGGCCGCTCGGGCACTACCGTTCGCGCATTGACATCAACACGGACCTGCCGGTGCTGCTCACGGCCCTGCCGGACCTGATGGCGCACGAGGGGTACCCGGGGCACCACACGGAGCACGCGGTGAAGGAGGCGCTGCTGGCGGACGGTGAGGGCTGGGATGAGTTCCGCATTCAGCTGATCAACGCGCCGGAGTGCGTGGTGAGCGAGGGGATCGCGGTGCGCGCGCTGGGGGCCGTGATGGGCGAGGACGAGTTGCGGGCGTGGCTGACCGGGGACCTGGCGGCGCGGGCGGGCATTGACCCGGACGACGTGCGCGCGCACCTCGCGGCGAGTGAGGCGCGGCAGGGGCTGCTGCACGTGAGCGGCAACGCGGCGCTGCGGCTGCACGCGGACGGCGCCTCGGAGGAGGAGGTCGTGGAGTACCTGCGGACGTATGGGCTGCGCAGCGAGGAGCAGGCGCGCAAGAACCTGTCGTTCATGCAGAACCCGATGTTCCGCGCGTACCTGTTCACGTACAGCGTGGGGGGGACGCTGCTGGACGCGTTGTTCCGGGCGGAGGACCGCAGGTCGGCGTTCCAGTGGCTGCTGACGCGTCCGGTGACGCCGGGGGCGATTGCGGCGCGTGCCGGCGTGGCTGCGGGCGCCTGAGCCGGGACACTGTGCGGCGGCCCTCTGGTACTTTTTTGAACTGCGTGCAAAACTGATCCTGAAGGTTTAGACTGAGTTCAATCTCTTGGCGCTTGGCTCCCCGCGGGCCTCGTTCGCCGGCCACACGGAGGAACCCCATGCCCAGTTACAAAGCACCGCTGCGCGACATGCGCTTCATCATGCACGAACTCCTCGGCGCCCAGGACGTCCTCGGGGCCATGCCCTACTACGCCGAGAACGAGACGCACGACGCCAGCCTCCTCGACCAGATCCTCGACGAAGCCGCCCGCTTCACCGAGAACGAACTGCAGCCCCTCAACCAGAGCGGCGACCAGGAAGGCTGCACCCGCCACGAGGACGGCAGCGTCACCACGCCCAAAGGCTTCAAGGAAGCGTACAAGAAGTACCGCGAAGCCGGCTGGACGGCCCTCAGCGCCGACCCGCAGTACGGCGGCCAGGGCCTCCCCCACCTCGTCGGCAACGCCCTCGTCGAAATGATGAACAGCGCCAACGTCGCCTGGTCTATGTACCCCGGCCTCAGCCACGGCGCCTACAGCGCCCTCGCCGCCGTCGGCAGCGACGACCTCAAGGCCACCTACCTGCCCAAACTCGTGAACGGCGAGTGGACCGGCACCATGTGCCTCACCGAACCGCACGCCGGCACCGACCTCGGCATCATCCGCACCCGCGCGCGCGACAACGGCGACGGCACCTACGCCATCACCGGCACCAAAATCTTCATCAGCGCCGGCGAGCACGACATGGCGGACAACATCCTCCACCTCGTCCTCGCGCGCCTCGAAGGCAGCCCCGAAGGCACCAAGGGCATCAGCCTGTTCCTCGTGCCCAAGTACCTCGTGAACGCCGACGGCACCCTCGGCGAACGCAACACCGTCGTGTGCGGCAGCATCGAGCACAAGATGGGCATCCACGGCAACGCCACCGCCGTGCTGAACTTCGACGACGCCAAAGGCTACCTCGTCGGCGAACTCAACAAGGGAATGAACCACATGTTCATCATGATGAACGCCGCCCGCCTCGGCACCGGCCTGCAGGGCCTCGGCATCGGCGAAGTCGCCTACCAGAACGCCGTCGCATACGCCAAGGACCGCCTCCAGATGCGCGCCCCGCAACGCGTCCGCCCCGACGAGGCCGCCGACCCCATCATCGTGCACCCCGACGTGCGCCGCATGCTCCTCACCGCCAAGGCGTACACCGAAGCGGGCCGCGCCCTCGCCATGTGGCTCGCGCTCAGCCTCGACGTGGAACACCACCACCCCGACGACGCCAAACGCAAGGAAGCCGGCGACCTCGTCGCGCTCCTCACGCCCATTGCCAAGGCGTTCATGACCGACAACGGCTTCCAGAGCGCCGTCCTCGCCCAGCAGGTCTTCGGCGGTCACGGCTACATCCAGGAATGGGGCATGGAGCAGTTCGTCCGCGACGCCCGCATCGGCCAGATCTACGAAGGCACCAACGGCATCCAGGCACTCGACCTGATCGGCCGCAAGGTCCTCATGGACGGCGGCCGCAAACTCCAGAAACTCGCGGGCATGCTCGAAACGTTCCTGGAAGAAAACGAAGGCAACGAGGACCTCGCCCCGTACCTCGACACCCTCAGCCGCGCCGCGCAGCAGGTCGGCACGCTCACCATGGTCGTCGGCCAGAAAGCCATGCAGAACCCCGACGAAGCCAACGCCGTCGCCGTCGACTACCTGCGCTACGTCGGCCACGTCACCTACGCGTACCTCTGGGCGCGCATGGCGAAAATCGCCCTCGACAAGCAAGGCGACGACAAGACCGGCTTCTACGCCGCGAAGCTCGCCACCGCGAAGTTCTACTTCGAGAAGCTCTTCCCCGAAACCAAGGCGCTGAGCGCCACAATCAAGGCCGGGAACGACGCCCTCGCCGTCGACGAAGCCATCTTCAACTTCTGAACCACAACACCAAGGAGGGGCGGGCGATCATCGCCCGCCCCTCTCCGCTTCCCCTCTCCCCGGCCTGAGCGCCGCCCGGTACGTCTCCACGGTGGCGGCCGCGTCACACGACGCCGGATGCACGTGCAGCAGACGCCGCCACGCCCGCACGTGCTGATCATCCAACAGCAGCTGCGGCTTCGGCAGGAACGCCACAAAACACTCCGCGAGGCCCGCCTCCTGCGCGCTCGCCCGCGCGTACGCCGCCCCGCCGGAACTCCAGCAGTACCGTTCCGCGCCGCCCTCGAACAGGGCGCGGACGTGCGCGATCACCGCCAGCACCGGAATCCGCGCCGTGCCGTAATTCCGGACCAGCGTCTCATCCACATCGACGTACACCACCAGCGGCGAGGAAAGGGACATCCGATCACTCTACGGCCGCTGCCGGTACTGCCCGTTCTCCGCCCGCGTGTTCCCCGCCTGCAGGATCCGAACCAGCGCGAGATTCTGCGGCACGTTCGGGTTGATGATCCACCGCCCATGCCGCTGCACCCATTCGACGCGCGCCCGGCACTTCCGTGGAGGCATGCTGGGGTCCGCCGCCGCGCCGGTCTGCTTCGTCCTCGCCCATGGCCCGCCGCTCCGGCAGGTGCGCGGAGCCGTCCGCCGCGGACTCCACCCCCATCAGCTCATCGGCGCGCCGCGCCATCCCCCGGACGCTGGGACGTGCAGGGGCACCGTCGCGTGGGCGAAGGCCCCACTGGTTTTCAGGTCCGTGACCGTCCACTTGAAGCGCCGCGCGTCCTGCGCCTGCGTACGCGCCTGTCCCGGCAGGGCCTCCCTGAACAGCGAGCCGAATGTCTGTTCGATCACTCCCTCCCCCCTGCCGTTTCACCCAGCAGGAGGCCATGGCGTTGACGTCATGGCGGATGGCTGCTTCCATCAAAGCGTCCAGCACCGCCTGCGGGGGTTAGTGGTGGCTGTCATGAGCGCGCAGCCTCCCGCGGCCAGGGCCGGGCGAGTCTCAGCAGCGTGCGCAGCCGTGGGCCCGAGGGTGGGTCTTCGCGCCTGCGAACAACACGGTCGGCGGCGTCAAAATGGACCGTTGTTGACGCTGACGCTCCGAAACGCTGCGCGTGTTGTCCGCAAGCGCTTAGTCATCCTGGGGTTCTATCAGGCTGAGGTGCCGCAATTCCGGAACGAGCCCGGCGGTGGCGGCCACGACGAGCAGCGTGACGATGCCGCCCGCCCAGACGCTGCGGGCCGTGCCGAGCAGGTTCGCGGCGACGCCACTCTCGAACGCGCCGATTTCGTTGCTGCTGCCGATAAACAGCAGGCTCACGGCGGCGACGCGGCCGCGCAGGTGGTCGGGGGTGCGCAGGCGGACGATGGCGCGGCGGATGACCATGCTGACACCGTCGAACGCGCCGCTCAGCGCGAGGGCGACCAGGCTCAGCCACAGGGAGCGGGAGAGTGCGAACACGATGATGCTCACGCCGAATCCGGCGATGTTGAGCAGCAGCGACAGGCCCGCGCGGGCGAGCGGCGGGTGGCGCGTGGCCCACAGCATGGCGAGGAGCGCGCCGACGCTCGGGGCGGCCACCAGGAAACCCAGGCCGGTGGCGCCGACCTTCAGGATGTCGTGCGCGAACACGGGGAGCAGCGCGACGGCGCCGCCGAACAGCACGGCGAACAAGTCGAGGGCCATGCTGCCGACGAGCACGCGGTCGCGGGCGACGAACTGCACGCCGGTGCGGATGCTCTGGCCGATGGGTTCAGGGTCGCCGGGCATGACGGGAAGGGGTTTCGGGGCGATGAGCGCGAGGGTGACCAGGGAGACGGCGTGCAGGACGGCAATCATGAGGTACGCGCCGCGCGCGCCCATCAGGTCGAACGCGAAACCGCCGACGGCGGGGCCGACCATGGCGGCGGCCTGACCGGCACTGCCCAGCCATGAGCCAGCGTTCACGAACGCGCCCATGGGGACGACCTGCGTTTCGAAGGCGCTGCTGGCGGGGTCGCCGAAGCCGCGGGCGAGACCGGTGATGAACACCAGGGTGTAGAGCGCGGCGAGGCTGGTGCCGCCCACGAAGGCCATCATGAGGGCGGTGACGAGCATGATGACGCGGGTGATGAGCAGGATGCGCCTTCGGTCGCGGCGGTCCGCGACGTGCCCGCCGATCAGGGCGAGGCCGAGGGCGGGGGCCGCCTCGACGAGGCCCAGCCAGCCGAGCGCCAGGGGACTTTTGGTGAGCTGGTAGATCTGGTAGCCGATGACGACGGCGAGTGCGCGGCTGGCGAAGCTGGACGCGACGCCGGAGGCGAGCAAGGCGCGGAATTCGGGGAAACGGAGGGCGGCGTATGGGTCAGCGCGGACGGTCAAGGGGGCTCCTTTGCGTGCGGGGCGGTCGCAACAGCGCAGGATAGGCGGCAGGCGCGCGCAGGAACGTGAACCGTTTCAGACGTTCCCCACGCAGTTACGCCTGCGGTCTTTTGGGTCAGGTTGGTGCGAGTGCCGTGAGCTGCACGGGCAGGCCGTTCAGTACGGCGTTGCCGGTCAGGGTGTCGAGGGTGTCCGGGTCGGTCAGGTCGTTGGCACTCGCGCCGCTTTGCTGGCCGTGTGCCGGTCCGTACCCGTGGGGCAGACTGACCACACCCGGCATCACGCGGTCGGTGATTTCGGCCGGGACGGTCACGGCACCCACGCGTGACGCGACGCGCACGTGCTGTCCGTTATGCACGCCCAGCCGCGCGGCGTCGTGCGGGTGGAGTTGCAGGGTGCAGGTGGCTGGTCCGCGGGTGAGGCGCTGCACGCCGTGCATCCAGGAGTTGTTGCGGCGCAGTTGCCGCCGCCCGATCAGCAGCAGTTCCGGGGGGTCGTTGTGGAGGGTGACTTCCAGGCGGGCGAGGTCCGCGAGGAGGGGCGGGGGCGCGAGGTGCACGCGGCCGTCCGTCGTGGCGAGCCGTTCAGGCAGGCGTGGTTGCAGCGGGCCGTAGTCGATGCCGTGTGGATGGGTGCGCAGTTCCTCCAGGCTGGTGCGGTACGGGCCGTGCCGCAGGCCGAAGTCGAGGCGTTCGGTGGGCGTGCTGGCGGGGCGGGCATCGTTGCCGGCGAGACGGGTGCGTAGGCCCTCGAAAATCTGGTGGTCGAAGCGCTGGTCTTCCCCGATGGGCAGCACGGGCGCGTTGAAGCGGGCGGTGTTCCGGACCGCGAAGTGGTGGAAGATCACGTCGTAGTGTTCGGTTTCCAGGCCGGTCGCGGGCGGCAGGATGACGTGCGCGTGGCGGGTCGTTTCATTCAGGTAGATGTCGATGCTCACCATGAAGTCGAGCGTGCCGAGCGCCCGCTTGAGCTGGGCGCCGTTCGGGGTGCTGAGCACCGGGTTGCCGCAGCTCGTGATGACCGCGTGGACCTGGCCTTCGCCGGGCGTGAGGATTTCTTCCGCGAGGGCCGCGACGGGCAGTTCCCCGTCGAATTCAGGCAGGGCGCGGACGCGGGTGTGCCAGCGGCCCATGACCTGCTCGCCTTTGCGGACGCGGGCGAGCGTGTCGAACGCGGGGGTGGGGAACATCGCGCCGCCCTCGCGGTCCAAGTTGCCGGTCACGACGTTGAGGGCGTTCACAAGCCACTGGCACAACCCGCCGAAGGCCTGCGTGCTGACGCCCATGCGGCCGTACGCCACGGCGTGCGAGGCTGCGGCAAAGTCCCGCGCGAGATTACGGATGGTGGCGGCGTCCACGCCGGTGCGGTCGGCGACGCGTTCCGGCGTGAAGGGGGCGCTGGCGCGGCGCAGCTCCGGAAGGCCATCGGTGAAGGCGGCGGTCCGGCCCCCCTGGTCGAGGTTTTCCTCGAAGATCACGTGCAGCAGCGCGAGGAGCAGCAGCGCGTCCGTGCCCGGGCGGATGGGCACGTGCAGGTCCGCCACGTCTGCCGTTTCGGTGCGGCGGGGGTCCACGACGACCACGCGTCCGCCGCGGGCGCGGAGCGCCTTGAGGCGGGCGCGCATGCCGGGCGCCGTCATGATGCTTCCGTTGGAGGCGAGCGGGTTCCCGCCCAGAATCAGGAAGAAGTGCGTGCGGTCCACGTCCGGGATGGGCAGCAGCAGTGGGTGCCCGAACATCTGCCACGCCGCGTAGTGGTGCGGCAGTTGATCCACGCTGGTGGCGCTGTAGCGCTGGCGGGTGCCGAGCGCACGCCACAGCCCGCCGGAACTCAGCATGGTGCCGCTGTTGTGCACGCTCGGGTTGCCCTGGTAGACCGCGACGCTGTCCTGCCCGTGTTGGGTCTGCACGTCGCGCAGGCGGGTGGCGACGTAGTCCAGCGCTTCGTCCCAGCCGAGTTCCGTCCAGGTGTCGCCGTCGCGCCGCAGGGGTCTTTTCAGGCGGCGCGGGTCGGCGTGAATGTCCGGCAGCGCCGCGCCTTTCGGGCAGATGTGCCCGCGCGACAGGGGATCGTCCGGGTCGCCGCGCACGCTCGTGACGCGTCCGTCCTGCACGGTGAGGATCAGGCCGCAGATGGCCTCGCACAGGTTACACGCGCGGTAATGCGTGCCGTCCAGCGCGGTGCTCACGCGCTGACCTGCTCGTGCAGAGCGGTGTGCAGCCACGCGGCTGCGGCGTCCATGACCTGCGCGGCGGCGGGCACGAACCCGGTGAGGTTCGCGAAGCCGTGGATCAGGCCCGGGCCGGGCAGGTACCGGGCGGGCACGCCCGCGGCGTTGAGCGCGTCCGCGTACGCGCGGCCCTGGTCGCGCAGCGGATCGAACTCTGCGGTCACGATCAGGGCGGGTGGGAGGCCGTGCAGGCTGGGGGCGCGCAGCGGTGACGCGTGTGGGTGGCGGGCGTCGTCGGGCGTGCGGAGGTACGCGTCGCCGAAGGAGCGCAGGCGCTCCTCGGTCAGGAAGTACCCGTTGGCGTTCTCGCGCATGCTGGGGGACGTTTCGTCGGCCATATCCACCGCTGGGTAGATGAGCAGCTGCGCGCTCAGGCGCGGGCCGCCCTCGTCGCGGACGCGCAGGGCCGTGACGGTCGCGAGGTTCGCGCCGGCGCTGTCGCCCGCGACGCCGAGGCGGGCGGGGTCGCCGCCCAGGTCGCGCGCGTGGTCGCCCACCCAGCGGACGGCGGCGAGGGCGTCGTCGGTGGCGGCGGGGAACTTATGCTCGGGCGCGAGGCGGTACGCGACGCTCACGACGAGCGCGCCGGCCCCCTGGCACAGCTCGCGGCAGACGTGGTCGTGCGTGTCGATGTCGTACGCGACGAACCCACCGCCGTGGAAGAACACCACGACCGGGAACGGCCCGTCCCCTGCGGGCGTGTACGCGCGGGCGGGGAGGGCCCCGCCCGGCCCGGGGATGGTGAGGTTGCGCGTGCCGGCAATGCGGGTGGGGCGCACGGGCAGGCGGGCGCTCGCGGCGGCCACGGCCTGCCGGGTCTGCTGCGGGGTGAGGTTTCGGGCGGCGTCCTCGTTCGCGGCGGCGAGGCCGACGAAGGGGACGAGGTGCGGGTCGAGTGGCATAGGGGCCTCCTGGTGGGGTCAGCGCCAGCTGTTGAGGTCGGGGGTGAGGTGTGCGGTGTCGTTGAAGCGGTCGAGGCTCACGCGGCCCGCGCCGAACGTGAAGCGGGTGAGGCTGCCGTTCCGGACGCGCCAGTTGAGCTTGAGGGCGGACGCGTCCGGGGCGTCCAGGGCGAGCGCGACGGCGAGGCCGATGACGCCGCCGGACGTGAACGCGAGGACGGTGCTGCCGGACGGGAGGGTCAGCAGGTCGTGCAGGGCGGCCTGCACGCGGGCGCGGTACGCTGCCCACGGCTCCACGGTGTCGTGCATGACGACGCCGCGCTGCCACGCGTCCGCGAGGGCTTCGAGCATCGCCTGGAAGGGTTTGTTGCGGTCCGGCGCGTGACGTCGATCCCTGAAGTCCCGCGCGAGGGCCGCGAAGTGCGGGTCGTGCTGCGCGAGGAGCGGCGCGAGGGTCCGCACGAGGCCGTCGCCGTCGTACTCGGCGAGGCGCGCGTCAATGGTGATTTCCGGCCAGTCGTTCCCCTCGCGGGCGAGCGCGGCCGTGCTCGCCTGCCGCACGAGGGGCCCCGCGAGGACGTGCGTGGGCCGCACGCCCTCCGCGCGCAGGCCTGTCCCGATGGCGCGCGCCTGCGCCTCCCCCAGCGCCGAGAGTCGGTCGGTGTCCGCCTCGAATGGGGTGGCCTGTCCGTGCCGGATCAGCAGCAGCGTGCTCAGAAGGTCTCCAGCTGCCGCTGCGCCTCGCGGATGAGTGCCTGCGCCTGCCGGCCGAGGTGCGCAAAGCGCGGGTCGTTGGTCTGCCCGGCGTGGTAGCGGGCGTAGATCTGCTGCACGATCACCGCGAGCTTGAATACGCCCAGCACCTCGTACCACACGATGTTCCCGAGGTCGCGGCCGCTGCGCTGCGCGTAGCGGTCCAGGAACTGCGCGCGCGTGAGGAAGCCCATTGCCGCGCCCGGCTCGCCGATGGGGGTGCGGAACCCGTCCGGGAAGCCGCGCTGCGTCCAGTAGCACAGGGTCAGCCCGAGGTCCACGAGGGGGTCGCCGACGGTGGTCATCTCCCAGTCGAGCAGCGCCACGACGCGTGCGGGGTCGTGCGCGTCCAGCATGAGGTTGTCGAGCTTGTAGTCGTTGTGCACGAGCGTGTGCGCGCTCTCGGCGGGCGTGTGCGCGGTGAGCCACGCGATGACGGCTTCATCGCCGAGCACCTCGGTGCCCGGGGTGTCGTCGGTGCGGGCGCGGCGCCAGCGGCCCGCCCAGCCTTCCACCTGACGCGCGTTGAACCCCTCGGGCTTCCCGAGGGCACTCAGGCCGGTGGCGTGGATGTCCACGGCGTGCAGGTCCGCGAGGGTGTCCACGAGGGTTTCGCTGGCCTTGCGGGCCGCGTGGGGAACGTCCGCGTACTCGCGTGGCATCTTCGTGCGGATGATGACGCCCCGGCGGCGCTCCATCAGGTAGAACGTCGCGCCGATGACGGCCGCGTCCTCGCACAGCAGCACCGGCGTGGGCGCGGCGGGGAACACCGGCGCGACGCGCCCCAGCAGGTGGTACTCGCGGGCCATGTCGTGCGCTTTCGCGGCGACTGGGCCGAGCGGCGCGCGGCGCAGCACGTACTCCGCCGTCCCGAGCCGCAGCAGGTACGTCAGGTTCGAGAAACCGCCCGGGAACTGCTCCGCCTCCAGGGCGCTCACGTCACCGGGGACCTTGCCGTGCAGGTACGCGCGCAGCGCCGCGAGGTCGAGTTCCTCCCCGGCGCGCACGGGGGCGGTGTCGGCGCGGGTCACGCGTGCCCGCCGCCCAGCAGCGCCATGGCCTTCTTGCGCAGGTGCCGCAGCTTGCTGATCCAGGTGTCGTAGTCGTTCGCTTTCGCGCGGAACGACGCGAGCGTCGTCTCGTGCGTGGTGATCAGGAACCGCTCCTCACGCAGCGCTGCCAGAACAGTCTCCACGAGTTGATCCGTGGTGATGGCGGTCGCCTGCAGGATGGGCGTGTGCTCAATCATGGGCGTCCACACGCCTTCCGGGCACAGGCACGACACGCGGATGCCGCGGTCCCCGTACGTGACGGCAAGCCACTCCGCAAACGCCACCGCCGCGTGCTTCGTGACGGCGTACGGCGCGCTGTGCAGTTCCGTGAGCAGGCCCGCCGCCGACGCAGTGTTCAGCAGGTACCCCTCGCCGCGCGCGAGCATGTGCGGCAGCGCGTGCCGCGCGGCCCACACGTGACTCATGACGTTCACATCATTGATTTTCGCCCACACCTCATCCGGCGTTTCCGGGCCCGCGCCAACACCAATGCCGGCATTCGAGCAGAACAGGTCAATGCGGCCTTCACGCGCGAGCACGTCGTCAATGAGGCCCTGGATGTCCGCTTCGCGGCGCACGTTCGCGGGCACGAAGCGCGCGCCGATCTCCCCGGCCCTGGCTGCGCCGGCCTCCGCATTCAGGTCGGACGCGATCACGGTGGCGCCTTCCCGCACGAATCGCGTGGCGAGCGCGAGGCCGATGCCGCTCGCTGCGCCCGTCACCACAACCACTTTGCCGTTAACGTCCACGTTGCCCTCCGCGCAGGTCCACGCCCTGCCGCCTGAGTTCTTCTTTTGCGACCGTTTCGAGGTGCACGATGTCCGGGCCGTCCGCGAGGCGCAGCGTGCGTGCCTGCGCGTACATCTCCGCGAGGGGCGTGTCGCCGCTCACGCCCGCGCCGCCGTGCACCTGAATGGCGCGGTCGATCACGGCGAGCGCGACGTTCGGCGCCACCACCTTGATCGCGGCGATCTCGGCGCGCGCGGCCTTGTTGCCGACGGTGTCCATCATGTGCGCGGCGTGCAGCGTGAGCAGGCGCGCCTGATCGATCTCGATGCGGCTCTGCGCGATGAGGTCGCGGACGTGCTGGTGCCCGGCGAGCGGCTTCCCGAACGCCACGCGCCCCGCCGCGCGCTGCACCATCAGTTCGAGGGCGCGTTCCGCCTGCCCGATCAGGCGCATGCAGTGGTGAATGCGGCCCGGCCCGAGGCGGCCCTGCGCGATCTCGAACCCGCGCCCCTCACCGAGCAGCAGGTTCGCGGCGGGCACGCGCACGTTCTCGAAGGTGATTTCCGCGTGGCCGTGCGGCGCGTCGTCGTACCCGAACACGGTCAGCATGCGCTGCACCGTCACGCCGGGCGCGTCCATGGGCACGAGGATCATGCTCTGCTGCAGGTGCCGGGGGGCGTCCGGGTCGGTTTTGCCCATGAAGATCGCCACTGTGCAGCGCGGGTCGCCCGCGCCCGAAGTCCACCACTTCCGGCCGTTGATGACGTACTCGTCGCCGTCCCGCGCGACGCTGGATTCGATGTTGGTGGCGTCGCTGCTGGCCACGTCGGGTTCGGTCATGGCGAACGCGGAGCGGATCTCGCCGTTCAGGAGGGGGCGCAGCCACGTCTCCTGCTGTTCGGGCGTGCCGTACTTCGCGAGGACTTCCATGTTGCCGGTGTCGGGCGCGTTGCAGTTGAACACCTCCGGCGCCCACCACACGCGGCCCATCACCTCGCACAGCGGCGCGTACTCCCGGTTCGTGAGGCCCGCGCCGAAGCGCGCCTCGGGGTCGGTGAGGGGCGGCAGGAACAGGTTCCACAGGCCCGCCGCCTGCGCTTTGGGCTTGAGATCGTCGAGGAGTGGCACGTGCGCCCAGCGCTCCCCGGCGTTCACCTGACGGCGGAATTCCGCCTCGTTCGGGTAGATGTGCTCATCCATGAACGCCGTGAGGCGCCCGAGCAGGTCCTGCGTGCGCGGCGAGTGGTCAAACATGCGGGGCCTCCGGGGCGTGCGTGGGCAGGGCGCGGGCGGGCGTCACAGGTACGCCCGGAAGATGCTCTCGGCGATCACGGCGGGTTTCGGGGCGCCTTCGAGTTCGATGGTGTTCAGGACGGTGAGCTGCACGTACCCGTCACCTTCGTCGAGGGCCTGGAGGACGGCGTGGTTGCGGAGGCGCGCGCCGACCGGGACGGGCGTGAGGAAGCGCACGCGGTTCAGGCCGTAGTTCAGCAGGACGCGCGTTTGGAGGGTGGGGAACCCGCCGGCATTCAGGAAGGTGCCGGCGAGGAGGCTGAGCGTGAGGAAGCCGTGCGCGATGGGGCCGCCGAAGGGGCCCTGGCGGGCGCGGTCGGGGTCAACGTGGATGAACTGGTGGTCGCCGGTGGCGTCCGCGAAGGTGTTCACCATGTCCTGCGTGACGGTGACCCAGTCGCTGGTGGCGATCTCCTGGCCGAGGCGGGCGCGCAGGTCGGCGGGCGTGAGGGGCGTCATATGATGCTGGCTCCGCCGTCCACGGCGATGTTCTGCCCGGTCATGAAGGCGCTGGCGTCGCTGGCGAGCAGCAGGGCGAGGCCTTTGAGGTCCTGGTCCCCGCCGAGCCGCCCGAGGGGGGTGTGTTCGAGGATGCGCTGCTCGGCGTACGCGAGGGTGCCTTTGGTCATTTTGGTGGGGAAGTAGCCGGGGCAGATGCTGTTCACGGTGATGCCGTACTTCGCCCATTCGCCGGCGAGCGCGCGGGTCAGGTTCACGACGCCGCCCTTGCTGGTGTTGTACGCGAGGGTGGGCATCATTTTGGGGTCGTTGCCCTGCAGGCCCGCGACGGACGCGATGTTCACGACGCGGCCCTGCTGGCGGGGAATCATGCTGAGTCGGCCCACCGCCTGCGTGAGGGCGAACACGGCGTTGAGGTTGAGGTTCACGACCTTGAGCCACGCGTCGAGGGGGTGGTCCTCGCTGGGGGCGCCCCAGGTGGCGCCAGCGTTGTTCACGAGGATGTCGATGCGGCCGTGCTTGGCGACGAGGCCTTCGACGAGCGGGGTGATGGTGTCGAGCTGCCCGAGGTCGTGGGCGTACACGTGCGCGATCATGCCGAGGTCCGTGAGGTGCGCTTTGGCAGCGTCGAGTTCGTCTTGTTTGCGGGCGGTGAGGATGACCTGCGCGCCGGCCTCGCCGAGCGCTTCGGCGATCTGGAGGCCGAGGCCGCGGCTGCCGCCGGTGATGAGGGCAACGCGGCCGGTAAGGTCGAAGAGCTTGTTGAGGGTCATTGCGGGGTCTCCGTGAGGGTGTCGAGGAAGGTCTGGAGGTCGCTGGTGAGGCGGTCGGGCACCTCGATGGGCGCCAGGTGCCCGACGCGCGGGTACGTTTCGAGGCGCGCACCGGGAATGCGCTCAGCGAGCGTTTCGGCGTTCGCGTGGGGGATCAGTGCGTCGGCGTCGCCGTGCAGGATGAGGGTGGGCACCTGAAGGCGGTGGAGGTCGTCGAGGGCGTCGTGCGTGCCGACGGCGCGGTACTGCCGCACGAAGCTGTCGGGGCGGACGGGGAGCAGCTCGCCGAGCGCGGCGATCTGCGCGACGACTTCCGGGTGGGCGTCCACGAAGCCGGGGCCGCTGAGGACGGCGTACATGCGGCGCGCGCGGTCCTCGGGGGTGAGGGTGAAGTCCGGGACGAGGGCGGCTTGCGCTTCGGGGGTGGGGCGTTCGCCGCGCACGAAGCTGCCGGACGTGGACAGCAGGACGAGGCCGCGCACGAGGTCCGGGTGGCGCAGTGCGAGGTGCTGGGCGACCGCGCCGCCCATGCTGATGCCGACCACGAAGGCGGGCGCGGCGTTCAGGGCGCGCAGGGCGTCGGCGGCGTCGTCAGCGAGGTCGGTGATGGCGTAGTCGGCGGTGTAGGGGTCGCTGTGGCCGACGTCGCGGTGGTCGAGGGCAAGGGCGCGGTACGTGCGGCCAAGGACGGGCAGCTGGCGGAGCCAGGCGAGGCGCGTGCCGCCCAGGCCGGTGAGGAACAGGACCGTGCCGCGTGGCGCGTCGGGGCGGACCTCGTCGTACGCGAGGCGGCGGCCGTCCGGGAGGGTGACGTACTGCGGGGCGGGGAGGGTGGGGGTGGTCATGGGTGCTCCTTGTCGGGCTGGGGGTTCAGTACCAGGCGTCCTGCATGTCGTAGGTGGTGGGGTCGGCGCTCGCGAGGAGGCGGGCGTGGTGGTCGACGCGGGGAAGTTCGAAGCGCGCGAAGTACTGCGCGGCGTGCAGCTTCCCGCGGTAAAAGTCCGCGTCGGGGCCGGTGGCGTCCGGGAGGGCGCGGGCGGCGACGGTCGCCTGGCGGAGCCACATCCAGCCGATGACAGTCCCGCCGAGCATTTCGAGGGCGCTGTCGGCGTTGGCGAGGAAGCGGTCCGGGCCGAGGTCCGGCGCCTGCGTGAGAATCGCCTGGAGGGCCTGGGCGCTGGTGGTCAGCGCGTGGCGTACGGCGTCGCGGATGACCTGCACGTCGGGGAGACCTTCGGCGGCGGCGAGGTCCTGCGTGACGGCCTGCGCGAGCAGCTGGAGGCTGCGGCCGCCGTGCGCGGTGACCTTGCGGCCGAGCAGGTCGAGGCCCTGGATGCCGTTGGTGCCTTCGTGGATGGGATTGAGGCGGTTGTCGCGCCAGAGCTGCTCGACGGGGTGGTCGCGGGTGTACCCGGCGCCGCCGAGAATCTGGAGGGCGTGGTCGAGGGCGGTCTGCACGTGGCTGCTCGGCCAGGCTTTCGCGAGGGGCGTGAGCAGGTCGAGGAGCAGGGTGGCGGTCGCGCGTTCTTCGGGCGTGTCGGCGGTGCGTTCGTCGTCGACGAGGCGCGCGGCGTACAGGCCAAGCGCGAGCGCACCTTCGACGGTGGCCTTCTGGGCGAGGAGCATGCGGCGCACGTCGGCGTGCGCGATGATCGGCACGGGCGGGCTGCTGGGGTCGCGGGTGCTGGCGGCGCGGCCCTGGGTGCGTTCGCGGGCGTACGCGAGGCTGTACTGGTACCCGGCGACGCCGAGCATGGTGGCGCCCAGGCCGACGCCGATGCGGGCCTCGTTCATCATGTGGAACATGGCGTTCAGGCCGCCGCCGAGCGTGCCGACGAGCTCGCCGAGGCTGTCGCCGCCCTCGCCGAAGTTCAGCAGGGTGTTGGTGGTGCCGCGGTACCCGAGTTTGTGGTTCAGGCCGGCGAGGACGACGTGGTTGCTCGCCCCGGCGCGGCCGTCGTCGGTCACGCGGTAGCGGGGCACCAGGAAGAGGCTGATGCCTTTCACGCCGGGGGGCGCGCCGGGCGTGCGCGCGAGCACGAGGTGCAGGATGTTCTCGCTGAGTTCGTGTTCGCCGCCGCTGATCCACATTTTGGTGCCGGCGACGGTGTACGTGCCGTCGTCGCGGGGGGTGGCGAGGGTGGTGATGTCCGCGAGGCCGGACCCGGCGTGCGGTTCGCTGAGGGCCATGGTGCCGAACCAGCGGCCTTCGAGCAGGGGCCGCAGGTACTTCTCCTGCTGTTCGGGCGTGCCGAAGGCGCGCAGGAGGTTGGCGTTGCCGATGGTCAGGAAGGGGTAGGCGCTGGTGGCAATGTTCGCCGCCTGGAAGCACGCGAGCGCGGCCTGCGTGATGAGCCAGGGGAGTTGCAGGCCGCCGAGCGCCTCGTCGTGATGGGCGCTGAAGAACCCGGCGTCGCGGAAGGCGTGGATGGCTTTCTGCACGTCGGGGACGAGCTGCACGCGGCCGTTCACGATGTGCGGCTCGAAGGTGTCGGTGTCGCGGCGGTGCGGCAGGAAGTGCGTTTCGGCGAGGTCGGCGGCGAGGGTGAGCACGGCGTCGAAGGTTGCCTGGTCGTGGTCGCGGTAGCGTTCGCGGGCGGTGAGGTCCTGCGCGCGCAGAACCTCGAACAGCTGGAAGCGCAGGTCGCGTCGGTTCAGGAACGGCGTCATGCGGGGTGCGGGGTGCGGGCGGCGTGGACGAAGCTCATGGCGCTCCTTTGCGCGGGCCGAGCGCGCCCGGCCCTTGTTTTTGATCTCGGTCTAAACATACTCCCGCCGGGGCGCGCGCGTGCAAGCGCCCGACATGAGCATCAGGCCAAGACGACCTTCAGGGAGCGCGGGCTAGAGTGGACGCGCTTCAATGACGATTCACACTCCCGCGCCGGCACGCCTCAACACCATCGACATTTTCCGTGGCCTCACGATTCTGGAGGTCATCGGGCACCATGTCAGCGGCATGGCCCTGCGGCACGTCACGCCCGGCAGCACCACGCACGAACTCCTCACGGTCCTGAACCGCACGCTGCACTTCGCCGTGCCGGCGTTCGTGTTCCTGAGCGCCGTGGTGCTCACGCGCAGCCTCCTGAAACGCTTCGAGCCCGCGCGGTACTTCCCGCGCCGCCTCGTGCGGGGCGGCTGGCCGTACCTGCTGTGGAGCGCGCTGTACGCCGCGTGGTACGTGTGGCTGGAGTTGCGGCCCGAAGCGACGCTCAGCGACCCGAAACGCTGGGAGACGTGGCTGCTGTACGGCAAGGCCAGCTACCACCTGTACTTCCTGCTGGTGGCGCTGGAACTGTACGTGGTGCTGCCGCTGCTGCTGCCGCTCGCGCGGCGCCGACCCCGCATCAGCGTGGCGCTCGTGGCGGGCCTGGCCCTCCAGCTGGCGCTGTACACCCTGAACCGCGAGGTGCTGCGCCTGCCATTCCCGGCGAGCACGCTGCTGTGGTACGCGCTGCCGGTGGTGCTGGGCGTCGCGGTGGGTGCGCGGTTCGACGAGTTCGCGGGCTGGTGGCGTCGTCGGCGCGTGGTGCTGCTGCCGCTGCTGGCCGTCACGTACGCGCTGTACCTGCCGGTGGCGCTCGCGTACGTGCGCGGCGAGAGCGTCACGCCGGTTGTGTACAGCGGCCTCACGTGGGTGTACACGGCCCTGTGGGCGGTGACGCTGCTGGGTGTGGCCACGAGCGCCGCGCGCTTCCCGAAATGGCTGACGGCCCCGCTCGCGCTGCTCGGTACGGTCAGCCTTCAGGTGTACCTCATTCACCCCATGCTGCTGCAGCTGCTGGAGCGCGAGGGGTTCCCGAGCGGCACGGCGCCGTTCCTGCTGCGCGTGGCCGGGTACGCGCTGATGGCGCTGGCGCTGCCGGCGGCGTTCGGGCGGCTGCTGCGCGGCACGCGCGTCAGCACCCTGCTGTTCGGCCGGTGAGCGCGCGCGGGCAGTGAGCGGGGACCCGTTTCGGGCGCGGGCGAGTCGCTACATTGGGCGGGCATGCGCCGCGCCCTCGCTCTGCTGCTCACTGTCCTGCTCGCCGCGCCCGCATTCGCGTGGCCGTGGGAGCGCGTGCAGACCGTCCGCCTGGACCGCCCGGACGGTTTGTCCTTCCTGCTGGTGCCCAAGGCGTGCGTGCGGGACGTCGCGTGCCCGCTGGTGGTCGTGTCGCACCCGCGCGGGCAGAGTGCGGAGCGGCTGCACGCCAGCCCGTACGTCAGTCAGTACACCCTCGCGCTCACGAACGCGAACATGGCCGTGCTGCTCAGCAACGACGGCGGCCCGAACCCATGGGGCAGCCCGGCCGCCCTGGCGGAGCTGGGCGCGCTGCACGCCGACAGCGTCACGCACTTCCGCTTCAACGGGCGCACATACGCGTTCGGGCTGAGCATGGGCGGCCTGATGGCGCTGCGCAGCGCGCAGCGCGGCCCGTATGCAGTGAGCGGCGTGATCCTGCTGGACGGGCGCGTGGACCTGCTGGGCGCGTGGGGCGCGCCGGGCGGGCGCCGCGCGGAAATCGAGGCGGCGTACGGCCTGAGCGGCCCACCCACGCCGGACCTCGACCCGCTCATCACGGCGGAAGTGCAGGCGGAAGCGCAGGAGCGCCTGCCGCTGTTCATCATCGGCAGTCACGACGACCGCACCGTGCCGTTCACCGAAAACGGGCTGCGCCTGTACCTGCGCGCGGCGCAGCCCGCCACCAGCCGCCTCGTGACCCTCACGGGCGCGCACCTGGGCGGCGCGCACTTCACGGCGGACCTCGCGCGGGAAGTCACGGCGTTCGTGCAGACGCTGGAACGTCGTCACGCCGCCCCGCCGGCCCTGCCGCCCGCCGCCCGTCAGAAAGGACCCACCACACCATGACGCACGCCACACCGTCCCTCGACCTGGGGTACTCGTTTTGCCCGAACGACACGTTTATCTTCTACGCGCTCGCGCACGGCCGCGTGCCGGCGCCCATGCCCGTCCGGGAGGTGCTGGAGGACGTGCAGACCCTGAACGACTGGGCGCGCGAGGGCCGCCTGCCCATCACGAAGATCAGCTACCGCGCGTACTTCGAGGTGATGGATCAGTACGTGGCACTGCGGGCGGGCGGGGCGCTCGGGCGGGGCGTGGGGCCCCTGATCGTGGCGCGCGAGCAGCTCGGCGACCTGAACGGGAAGCTGGTGGCGTCGCCGGGGTCGCTCACGACGGCGGAGATGCTGCTGCGCGTGCGGCACCCGGACGTGCGCGTGGTCCGCATGCGCTACGACGAGGTGATGCCCGCCGTCGCGCGCGGCGAGGTGGATGCGGGCCTGATCATTCACGAGTCGCGTTTCACGTTCCACGAGTACGGCCTGGTGCGGCTCGTGGACCTGGGCGCGTGGTGGGAGGGCGAGACGGGCCTGCCGTTGCCGCTGGGCGCGATCCTGGTACGCCGCGACCTGCCGCGCGCGACGCAGTGGGCGCTGAACGAGGCGGTGCGCGCCAGCTTGGAGTACGCGTACGCGCATCCACAGGAGCCCAAGGGGTACATTCGTCAGCACGCGCTGGAGATGAGTGACGACGTGATGCAGGCGCACATCGACCTGTACGTGAACGATTTCAGCCTGGATGTGGGCGCGGAGGGGGAGCGGGCCGTGCGTGAACTGTACCGCCGCGCGGTGCAGGCGGGCGTGGCGCGCGCGAGCGACCGGCCGCTGTTCGTCGAGCGCCCCTGACCGGCGCGAGAAGGCCCCGCCAGAAGTGGCGGGGCCTTCTCGCGTAGCCGTTATTGGAGGGTTTCGTAGGCGTCCCAGACGAGGGCTTCGGTGTCGGTCCAGCCGAGGCAGGCGTCGGTGACGCTGACGCCGTACTGGAGGGGTTGACCGGCGGGGGTGAGGGGCTGCTTGCCGGGGTGGAGGTGACTTTCGAGCATGAGGCCCTTGAGGCTGGTGGTGCCACGGGCGCGCTGCTGAAGGACGTCGCGCCAGACGTGGGCCTGGCGGGTGTGGTCGCTGCGGCTGTTGGCGTGGGAGCAGTCGACGAGGATGGCGGGGTGATGCCCGGCAGCGCGCAGCAGGGCTTCGGTGTCGGCGACGCTGTGGGCGTCGAAGTTGGGGCCCGGCGTGCCGCCCCGCAGGATCACGTGCCCGTCCGGGTTGCCGCTGGTGTGCACGATGCACGCGCGGGCGTCCTCGGTGATGGTGAAGAATGCGTGCGGGTGCTTCGCGGCGGTGATGGCGTCCACCGCGAGCTTGACGCTGCCGCCCGTGCCGTTCTTGAAGCCCATGGGGGCACTCACGGCGCTCGCCATGACGCGGTGCGTCTGGCTCTCGACGGTGCGCGCCCCCAGGCACCCCCACGCGAGCAGGTCGAACAGGTACTGCGGCACGAACGGGTCGAGCAGTTCCGTGGCGACGGGCAGCCCCAGTTCGTTGATGCGGCCCATCAGTGCGCGCGTGCGGTGCAGGCCGGTGCTGAGGTCGTAGGCGCCGTTCATGTGAGGGTCGGTGAGGAAGCCGCGCCAGCCGACGGTGGTGCGGGGCTTCTCGACGTACACGCGCATGACGAGCTCAAGGCGGTCACGGGTGCGTTCGCGGAGGTGCGCGAGGCGGTGAGCGTAGTCGAGGGCGGCGTGCTCGTCGTGGATGCTGCACGGTCCGAGGATCAGCAGCAGGCGGTCGTCGTGGCCGTGCAGGATCGCGCGGATGGCGTCGCGCGCGGCGAGCACCGTGCGTTCCGCGCGCGCCGTCAGCGGCAGCGCCGTCTTCAGTTCCCGCGGCGTGATGACGGGTTCGAAGGTGGTGACGTGGAGGTTCTCGGTGGGCGTTCCCGGTGTGGTCATGGCGGGGTCCTTCCTGGGGTGAGGGCGAGGAAAAGAACGCGCCGCCCGGGGGTGGGTCCGGGCGGCGTTGATCAGGCGAGGTACGCGGATCAGTTCCCGGCGGTCAGGTAAACCACCAGGCGAAATACACGAAGCTCGCGCGCATGCCCCTGTGTACCACGCGCGCCCGAGCGGGCCGGTGGGTTGGCTAGAGCAGGGGCGGGCGCGGACGGGTAGGATGCAGCATGACGTCTGAAGGGCCGGTCGTTCGGTTGGTGCAGGTGCCCGCGCTGGGGCGCGCGCCCGGGTACTCGCACGTGGCGGAGGTGCGCGGTGGGCGCACGGTGTACGTGTCCGGTCAGATCGCGGTGGACGCGCAGGGCCGCGTGGTGGGTGAGGGCGACTTCCGCGCGCAGGCGCGGCAGGTGTTCGAGAACCTCCGCGTGGCGCTCGCGGCGGTGGGCCTGACGTTCGACGCGGTCGTGAAGCTGACGTTCTTCCTGACGGATTTCGCGCACCTCGCGGCGATGCGGGAGGTGCGCGACGAGTTCGTGAACACGGCGGCGCCGCCGGCGAGCAGCGCTGTGCAGGTGTCGCGGCTGGTGCACGAGGCGCTGCTGATCGAGGTGGAGGCCGTCGCGGCCGCGCCGTGAACCCGGGGAGTGGCCCGTCATGGACCGCGCGGCCGCCCGGGTGGGCGGCCGCGCGCCTGGTGCCGCTCAGTTGAACGGGCAGGTGCTGCGCGCGTCGGACAGCAGGGTGCTGACGGCGGGCGTGGGGCACAGGAACGGGTCGTAGCGGCGGTCGGCGTCCTCAAAGCGCTTGAGCCACGCGACAGCGTACTTGGCGATGGTGGTGTTCGTGCTGGTGGGGGCGCCGTGGCTGGCGCCGCGCAGTTCCAGGTACGCCTTGGGAAGCGTGCTGGCGAGGCTGGTATAGAACGGGATGGCGTGCGAGCTGACGGGCGCGACGCTGTCGTTCTGCGCGCCGAAGATCAGGGTCGGCGTGGTGAGTTCCGGCCAGGACTTGTCGGTGTTCCAGGGCGTGAGCGGAATGGCGGCTTTGAGGGCGGGGTTATCCTTGGCGGCTTCGAGGGCGCCGCCGCCGCCCATGCTGTGGCCCATGACGGCGAGGCGGGTGGCGTCCACGCGCGTGCGCACGGCACTGCTGGTCGTGAGGTAGCGCAGCGCGGCGCGCAGCTGGTCCCCGCGTGAGGAGGGGTAGTCGTAGCGGGAGAGGGTGTCGATGACGATGACCACGAACCCGTGCGACGCGAGGCGCGGCCCGAGCCACGCGACGCTCGCCTGCGTGCCGGTGTACCCGGGCGAGATGGCGACGCCGCCGAAGGTGCCGTCGGCGGTGCTAGTCGGGTAGTAGATGGTGGCGCCGCCGAAGTCGCTGACGCTGCTGCGCGGCACGGTGGTGGAGGCGGTGGCGTACGGTCCGCGGGCCGCTTCGAGCAGGGCGGTGGTGGGAGCGGGGCCGCGTTCGTACGGGTTGGTGGCGGCGCCGCTCAGCGTCTGGGGCGTCACGGCGGGCGTGGTGAGGGTCGAGGTGGTCGTGCCGCACGCGGCGAGCAGGACCGGCAGGGCGGCCAGCAGAGAGGCGTGTTTTCGCATACCGCGGTGATCGTACGGGGCGGGGCAGGCCGAGTATCCGTTGCTCATCGGCCCGCCCGGAGAGGGTCAGGCCCAGTCGCTGATGGGCAGCAGTTCCGCGCCGTCCGCGTCGGCGCTGGTGACGTTGTACTTGCGGTCGAAACGGACCGTCAACTCGCCACGGTCGAAGTGCGGGTCGCTCACGAAGCCCTTGCGGAAGACGTACGTGCCGTCGTCGTCGATGCCGATGTGGGCGCTTTTGGTGAAGCGCACCTCGATGGGGTCGCCGTGGCGGGCGGTGCGGAGGCGCACGCGGAAGGTGTTCTGGTCGTCTTGTTTGACGTACGGGTTTTTGGGGGTGCGTTTGAAGAACATGGTGTGGACCTCAGGCGGATTCGACGCCGGGGTCGAGGATGAGGCGCGCGAGCAGCGCGGTGTGCAGGGCGAGGCGGTCGATGCGGACGTGCTCGTGGTCGGCGTGGGCGCCGTCGCCGGGCGCGCCGAGGCCGTCGAGGGTAGGAGCGATGGGCGCCGTGAAGTTGCCGTCGCTGCCGCCGCCGACGAACGCTTCACTCACCTCGAAGCCGAGGTCGCGGGCGGCGGCCTGCGCGCGGCTGTACAGGCGGGCCGTGCCGTCGGTGCGCTCGAAGGGGGGGCGGTTGATGTCACCGGCGACGCTGAGCGTGACGCGCGGGTCGGTGGTTTTCAAGTTGTGCAGGGCGGCGTGGACGCGTTCGGCTTCGCTCATGCGCTGCACGCGCACGTCAATGTCGACGGTGGCGTCGGCGGGGATGACGTTGCGGGCGGTGCCGCCCCGGATGACGGTGGCGTTGACGGTGGTGCCGAGGTCGTCGTTGCCGAGGTCGTTGACCTGCAGGATCAGGCGGGCGGCTTCGGCGACGGCGCTCGCGCCGAGTTTCGGCTGGTTGCCGGCGTGCGAGGCGACGCCGTGCAGGTGCAGGGTGTAGTCGCCGACGCCTTTGCGGCCGGTCTTGAGGGCGTGCGTGTCCGCGACAGGCGGCTCGACGACGAGGACGGCGCGGGCGTGCCCGGCAGCGTCCTCGATGTGGGCGCGGCTGCTGGCCGAGCCGGTTTCCTCGTCGGGCGTGAGCAGCACCTCGATGCCGTGCGGCAGCTGGCCGCGCACGGCGCGCAGCGCGTGGACGGCCATGACGATGCCGCCTTTCATGTCGTACGTGCCGGGGCCGTACGCGCGGTCGTCCTCAATGCGGAACGGGAGGCGGCCGAGCGTGCCGTGCGGCCAGACGGTGTCGGCGTGCATGAGGATCAGCACGGGCCGGTCCTGCGGGCCGAGGGTGTAGCGGCGGGTGCTGCCAGGCAGGGTGTGGACGTCGGCGCCGAGGTCGCGCATCCAGGCGTCCACGTGGTCCTGCACGCGCATGACGGCGTCGAGGTCGTCGCTGGGCGATTCGAGTTCCACGAGGGTCTGCAGGTCGCGGAGCATGGCGGGCACGTCGAACGTGTCGGGGCGGGTCATGCTGGGCATCGTACCGCGCGGGAATGACGACGCCGCCCCGGCGCGGGCCGGGGCGGCGTGGGGTCTTGGCTTACGCGAGGATCTTGAGGAGGTCGCGTTCGGTGCTGATGACCGCGCGGCCCCGGAGGTACAGGTCCGTGAGGATCGGCGCGCCGAAGGCGCGGACGAGTTTGTCGATGGTGGTTTCGGTGCTGGCGTTTTCGCCTTTGATCTGAACGCGGTTCATCGTGCCGGGCACCCAGGAGCATTGCCAGTTTTTCATGTTCGTTTCCCCCGCGCGGCGGAGCGGGACAGCCCTGGGTGTGGGATTCCAGGGTGGGATGGCGCGATGGCGTATCGCGCGGCTGTCCTGCTTCGGTGCTACACCGCGACAATCAAAGCTTACGGGGGTCTGATGATGCGCGCATGTCAGTCCGCTTGGGGGACCCTTCATGTACTCATACGGAACCGCTCCCACCAGGACGCAAAAAAACGATACAGGTCACGTTCGGGTCTTTAGGGAGCGTAACCTGGATTACAGGAGGAATGATAGGTGGCCGCGCCGCACGCTGCCCTTCAGGAGGGGCAGCGTGCGGCGCGCACCGAGGGTTTAGCGGGTGGTTGTGGGCAGAGCCTGCCGCGCCTCCACCAACAGCTCCGACATTCTCGACAGGCAGCGCGCGTACTTCTTGGCGAACGCCCCGTGCCGGTACTCCTCGGCAAACAGGGTGCCCAGCGGGGCCCCGGTGAACGCCACCTGCAACCCCAGGTCGTAGGCCTTGTCGACCAGGTGCACGAAGCGCAGCGCGACGTTCTGGTCGCGCATGGGCTGCACGTCGGTGACGCCGAGGGCCTGCACGCCCTCCAGCCACTTGCCGAAGCGGGCGGGGTGCACGGTGAGCATCAGGCGGTTCAGGTCGCTCGCGCTGCTTTCCGTGAACGTGGCAGGGTCCTGGGCGCCGCTCCACGCGGCGTAGGTGGGTGGGTCGAGGGGGCCTTCGGGGGTGCTGCTGCGCTGGCGGTAGTCGGGGCCGTCGACGCGCAGCGTCTCGAAGCGCGAAGCGATTTCCTGAATCTGGCGGGCGAAATCGCGGGCGTTGAAGCGCCCCTGCCCGAGAGCGCCAGGTTCGGTGTTGCTGGTGGTGACGACGTTCAGCCCGTTCGGCATGAGGGCGCCCAGGAAGGTGTTGACCATGTGCGTGTTGCCGGGGTCGTCGAGTTCGAACTCGTCGATGCACAGCAGCTCGAATTCGCCGAAGGCGGCCTGGGCGCGTTCCATGCCGAGCAGGCCGAGGGCGTACAGGAGTTCCTGGAAGCTCATGAAGGCTTTTTTGCCTTCGAAGGCGTACCAGGTGCTGGCGAGCAGGTGGGTTTTGCCGACGCCGAAACCGCCGTCGAGGTACACGCCGCGGCCTTCGGGTGGGCGGGGGCGGCGCAGGAAGCTCAGCAGGCCGCGCGGTTCGGCGCGGGCGGCGCGCAGGCTGTCCACGAACTGCGTGAGGTGGTCGCGGGCGGCGGCCTGCGACGGGAACGCCGGGTTGGGGCGGTACGTGCTGAAGCGTACGTCCTGGAAGCGGCGGCTGGGCACGAACGAGGTCAGGAGGTCCTCGGGGGTAACGCTCGGCGTGCGGGTGGACAGGTCGATCACCTGTTCAGGCTAGCAGGGTGGGACGGTGGGGACCGTGCCAGCCTACCTGTCCTTTATGCAGACTCATCCGCTTTTATTATGCAAAAGACATAATACGGTATGGACGCCGAACTGCTGCTCGCCTACCTGCGCGCCGCGCGCGCCGAATTCGACCACCTCACCGCCCCTACCCCCGACACCCAGCGCGCCTGGGACGAAGCCGAACGCGCCATTCAGGCCATCGAGGCACGCCGCGCCCTCCCCCACCCGCACCAAAGCGCCGCCTGAACCCACCCCACAGCGGAGCGGTCCCGGAACACTCCGGGGCCGCTCCGCATGACGCTCAGAAGAAAAGGGTGTAGAGGAGCTTGTTCGGGCTGCCAGTACCGATGTTGCTGAGCACGTTATTGGTGGCGCCGTTCACGATGGCGCTACGCACCGCGCTGAAGCTGGCCCCCGGGTTGCGCTGCAGGTACAGCGCGGCCGTGCCCGCCACGTGCGGGCTGGCCATGCTGGTGCCGCTGATGGTGTTCGTGGCCGTATCACCGGTATTCCACGCGCTGGTGATGCTGCTCCCCGGCGCGAACAACTCCACGCAGCTGCCGTAGTTCGAGCTGGTCGACCGGCCATCCGTGCGCGTACTGTTCCCCACCGTGATGACGTTCGCAGCGCGGGCGGGGCTGACGTTACAGGCGTTCTGGCTCTCGTTGCCGGCCGCGACCGCCACCGTCACCCCGCCGGTCGCCAGATTGTTCACAGCGGTGTCGACGGCGCTGCTGGCCCCACCGCCGAGGCTCATGTTGGCCACGCTGGGACCGCTGTGGTTCCGCGCGACCCAGTCGATCCCCGCGATCACGCCGCTGTTGCTCCCGCTGCCCTGGCAGTTCAGGACCTTCACCGCCACGAGCTTCACGCCCTTCGCCACGCCGTACGTGCTGCCACCGACCGTGCCGGCCACGTGCGTCCCGTGACCAGCACAGTCGGTGTTCTGCCCGTCCCCGCTGGTGTTCGTGCCCCACGAGGCGCGGCCGCCAAACTCACTGTGCGTCGTGCGAATCCCCGTGTCGATGATGTACGCCGTGACGCCACTGCCGGTGTAGTTGTAGGTGTACGTGCCGTTCAGCGGCAGGTTGCGCTGATCGATGCGGTCGAGGCCCCAGGTGGCGCCGGTCTGGGTGGCGGTGGCTTTGACGACCTGATCCTGCTCGACGTAGGCGACGGCGGAGTTGCTCTTGAGCTTGGCGAGGTTGGCGTCGCTGAGTTTCGCGGCGAAGCCGTTGAGCGCCGTGCTGTACACCTGCAGGACGCTCACGCCCGCAGCCTCCAGGCCCAGGTCGCTGACCAGCTGCCCGGCGCTCTGCGCGCGGACGCTGCTCGCGCCGTCCTTCAGGACGACGATGTACTGCCCGGGGATGGCTGCGGCGTTCGTGGTGGGCGCCGGGGTGGTCGCGGTGGGCGCCTGGCTGGTGGTGTTCTGGCAGCCGGCGAGGACGAGCGTGAGGCCGAGGATTGCGGTCATGGTGAGCTGTTTGTGCATGCGTGTTCCCTCCCAAGGACACGTGGTGTTCAGGCCAGGTCTGACGCAGGTGAAGTTGTGGTCTGACGAGTGGAGTATTGAGGGCCCACACGAAAGTTCAAAGTTATACATCTAGATGTATTTCTGAACCTTCCATTTGCTTCCTTTCACTGCAAAAATGGATACTTTCGCCCGACAAGTAACGAATTTTCGACCTCATTCGGCAGATTTTCCGTGTTTGCCTATGCAGAAGAACCTCATGCGATCAGGGCACCGAGCAAACCATAGGCGAGGCGCACCCCCCTTGCGGACCGGTGCGCCTCGCCCCTCCCCTGCCCCCCCTGCGGTTCAGGACACCGCCGCTGCCGCGGCGCGGCCCGCCACGCGCCCACTGAACAGGCACCCGCCCAGGAAGGTGCCCTCCAGCGCACGGTACCCGTGCATCCCCCCCCCGCCAAAGCCCGCCACCTCCCCTGCCGCGTACAGGCCCGGCAGCACCGCCCCGCCCGCCCGCAGCACCCGCCCCTGAAGGTCCGTCTCCAGGCCCCCCAGCGACTTGCGCGTCAGGATGTTCAACTTCACCGCAATCAGGGGCCCCGCTGCCGGGTCGAGCAGCGCGTGCGGTTTCGCCACACGGACCAGCCTGTCACCCAGGTACGCCCGCGCCGAGCGAATCGCCGCCAGCTGCGCATCCTTCCCGAACCCGTTGATGAGCTGCGCGTCACGCGCGCGCACCTCCCGCTCCACCACCTCATACTGCACGGCCTCATCGCCGATCAGGTCGTTCATGCCGCGCACCAGCGCGCGCAGGTCATCGCGGACCACGAAGTCCGGCCCGCGCTCCATGAACGCCCGCACGGGCGCGCCCACGCCCGGCAGCGCGCGCGCCAGCACGCCCCGCACGTCCCGGCCCGTCAGGTCCGGGTTCTGCTCCGACCCGGACAACGCGAACTCCTTCTCGATGATCCGCTCGTTCAGCAGGAACCACGTGTGCGCGAAGCCCTGCCGTGTGATGTGCGCCAGCGTGCCCAACGTATCGAACCCCGGGAAGAGCGGCGCGGGCAGCCGCTGCCCGCTCGGATCGAGCCACAGCGACGAAGGCCCGGGCAGAATGCGGATCCCGTGGTTCGCCCAGATCGGCGTGTGGTTCCGCAGACCCTCCGTGTAATGCCACATGCGGTCCGGGTTGATGACGTGCCCGCCCGCCCGCTCGGCCACGCCCTGCATCGCGCCGTCCACGTGCGCCGGCACGCCCGACACCATGAACGACGGCGCAGGCCCGAGCCGCTCCGTAGGCCACACGCGGCGCACCAGGTCATGATTCCCGCCGATGCCGCCACTCGTGACGATCACGGCGCCCGCCCCGAACGCGAACTCACCGACGACCACCCGGGAACTCCGTTCTCCGCGCGCCGCACCGTCCGGCTCCAGCACCTCCCCATGCACGCCATCCACGACCCCGTTCGTGACGCTCAGGCCCGTCACGCGGTGCCGGAACCGCAACTGAATGCGGCCCGCCAGCGCGTGCGCGCGCACCCGCCACTCGAACGGCGCGACCACGCCCGGCCCCGTCCCCCACGTAATGTGAAACCGCGGGACGCTGTTCCCCGGCCCGCCCGCGAGCGCGCCGCCACGCTCCGCCCACCCGACCACCGGGAAGAACTGCACGCCCATGCCGCGCAACCACGGGCCCTTCTCGCCCGCCGCGAAATCCACGTACGCTTCCGCCCAGCGGCGCGGCCAGTGGTCCTCGGCCCGGTCGAACCCGGCCGTGTTCACCCAGTCCTGCCACGCCAGGTCCCGCGAATCACGCACGCGCAGGCGCCGCTGCTCCGGCGAATCCACTAGGAACAACCCGCCGAACGACCAGAACGCCTGGCCACCCAGGTTCGCCTCGCCCTCCTGATCGAGCAGCAGCACCCGCCGCCCGGCATCCGCGAGTTCCGCGGCGGCCACCAACCCCGCCAGCCCCGCCCCCACCACGATGGCGTCCGCGCCGTCCGTCGTCATGCGTCACCCCCCGCGCACCCGTGCAGGCGCGCACGTCACTTCCTCTGCGAATGCGCTCACCCTAACAGCTTCCCGGGCCGCACGCGCGGGGCCCCGGGCAAGGCATGCCCGGGGCCCCGCGGAGCGCGCCCTCAGTGGCTGCCCCGGAACTCCTCCTGATTCTCGACCGCGTCCTCGTCCGGCAGCACCCCACGGCTGGTATCGCCGACAGCGGTGTTCGCGCCATTCCCGCCGCGCGCGCGGTCCACCTCCTCGCCCGTGCCGTTCGGATCGATCAGGTCCTGCGTTTTCGCGTCGTCGTTGCGTGCATCGTGGTCCGTCATGGTGCCTCCTTGTGCCCCAGTGATACCCGCCGCGCGCGAGCGCGGGATGTTGCGCACGTAAAGGGTCATTCAGGACGACCGGGCCAAACAACACTTGAGCGTGAAGCTCAAACGCAGGCACACTGAACGTCATGCGCGACCTGGACGTCTCCCCGTACCGAGCGGCCATCTCGCAACGCCGAGAACGCATTCACCGCGTTGCCCTGAACCTCTTCCAGCAGTTCGGTTACCACGCGACCACCACCCTGGACATCGCCCGCGCCGCGTACGTGTCCCGCGGAACGTTCTACAAGTACTTCCCGAGCAAAGCCGCCGTGATCCTCGCGCACGTGCAGCCGCTCATCGCCGACCTCCGCCGCCATGTAGAACGCCTGCTCCACGAGGGCGTCGCGCCGCCCGACGTGCTCGACGCCCTGTGCAACCAGGTATCCGCCGCGAGCGAACGCGAACGCACCCTGATCGCCCCGCTCGTGCAGGAAGTCCTCGCCACCGACGCCGGCGACACCTTCCGCCGCGCTGCCACTTCCCCCCTCATGAACGTCCTGAACGTCGTCGCCGACGCCCTCCACGAACGGGGACTGCTGCGAGAGCACGTCTCACCCCGCCAGGTCAGCACCGCCATGATGGACTCCTACCTCATCACGGTCCTGCGCTGGAACCCCGACACCAGCGCCCTGAGCTTCCGCGATGCGTGGCGCCTGAACCTCGACATGCTCCTGCACGGCGCCCTGCGCCGCCCCCCGCACGCCTGAGCGGCCAGGCGGGACATGCCCCTCACGCCGGGGGCGCCCCCATGGGCGAGGCCCTTATAGGAGCGCCGCTACGGGCAAGAACCCAATGGGCACGCGTCCCACAACGGCGCGGATGATGGTTCTGGTCTTTCCGGAGGATGCAGTTCATGACGGTGCGGCCTGCTGAAACTCACGCTGGAATTTCGCTGTAGACGACGTTTAGGGTGAACGGAAGGCGCCTGCGTTTTGGTGGGTCTGGCCTCGCGTTGTCGGAGTTGGGGGTACAGAAGTGAGCGGCGCTGCGCTCGTGAGCACTGGTGACGCATCTGGTTGGTCGTTATGTGCTTGCCACGCGGTTCATGCAGATGAAGCCGACCTTGCCTCATGACGTCGCTGGCGCAGTAGGGTCGGCAGCGGATGATTTGTTTGCGCGGGCACCCCTCGCGGGTAGCACGCCCGGACGTACACGCGGGATCACCTGGGGACCTGACCATGGTGCTTGAGGAGCCTGTGGCGGCTGAGTGGGGTGCCCGCGCGGATCCACCATGCGGGCTTTGCGAAGCTCGCGCTGACGGATTTGCGGCAGCCTCAGACGGTGCACGCCCACCGCGTTGCTGTTGGACTTTCCGACACTCATGTCCTTGGTGATGCGCTGTGCACATCTATGGGGCGCCGTGAGGCATCCTTGAGCGTTGGGCAAGCCTTAAGGCATATGCGGCACTGACGCGCGCGTGCCTATCCTGCGGGTACGCGAACGCAGGGACGCGCTGGACGTTCCCCTCACGCGGTCGTGGTCAACAGCGAGGCCCGCCATCCAGGCGGGCCTTCGTCATGCGTGGTGATGTAGCACGCGCTGGCCTGATAACCATGGCCCGCTGACGCCTGATGAGCCCCCAGCCAGGGCTCTCAGCCCGCCAGGGGTGATGCGTGCAGAGCGCTGTACCGACAGCCTCCACGCAACGATCCGAGCGTTGTACGCCGCCTATGGATGCGCACGCAGTGTGACGCGAGCTTCCCATTAAAACGGCCCAGGCCATGCATTAGGTGTTCCCGTTCCGAGGCGGTCAGGTGCGCGCATCCTGGCGGTAGATTTCGAAGGACGCAGCTATGACGATGGAGGCACGGGTGCTTCCACCCGGCAGTCGTAGGCACCCGTACCGCAGTGCGCGTCCGCCACGTTGCCCAGCGCGCGCTGGGCATGCACACGTCCTTACGGGCATGAAAAACCGCCCCGGGAGCAGTCAGAATCGCCTCTAACCTGCCTGGCTTGCCAGACAGTTAAGGCAGTACCGAGAAGTCCAGCACCGCCAGCAGCAATCGGCCCACCGACTACAGCACGCTCAAACCAGAGATCCGATACGCCCTCGACGGCAGCAGCGGATTAGATCGGGCACGCACCCTTAATCCGACCTTGAACTCGTTCAGCAGCCCATCCGTCGATCACGGTCACGTTTGGCGTTCAGGCTATACGTCGATGGGATGGGCCCGATGACGTTGCTGATGTACTCCACCGCATTGACGGTGTACCGATAGGAGATCTCTGGGCTGCCCCCTCGGCAGGCTTCAGCCGTCGGGACCGCCGGTTCCCCGGACTGTTCGGGTCACGCTCTAGGCGTCAGGGTCGCTCACCTTCGCGACCTAGAGCACTTGCGCGGAAGCTTGCGGCAGCACATGGAACGCCTCTCCAAGAGCAGGCTGGTACAGGGTAGGAACGCCCCAGTCTTTCTCCAGCGACCGTCGGCTTCGGGTCTGGCGATCTCGCCTCATTTCAAGTGGGCGGCCTTTCGGAGCATGAAAAAACCGCCCCTGAGGGCGGTCAGTTCGGTTTGACGGGTGTCAGTCCCGGCTGGGGTAGATGCCTTCCGTGCAGATGTAATACCGCACAACGCCCCCCGTGGCGGATTTCGGCGCGGCGTTGCGCAGATCCGGCAGGCGGAACGTCGTCTGCCCATTCCCGCCGTACTGTGTGCCCAGCAGCGAGAACAGCGCGGTGTTCTGCGCGATGCTCATCAGCTGACCTTCGGCGGGCAGACCCGAACCGTACGAGGCAGCGCTCAGGCGCACGTCGCCCAGGACACAGTCGCTCGAGGACCGTCCGGGTTGAAGGCCGCCACCATCGCCGAATCGAGAGTTCAGCTCCGTCAGTCCGGAGGCGCCCTGCGGTCCTTGCGGGCCAGTCGCGCCTTGGGGGCCCTGCGGGCCAGTGGCCCCCGTCGCACCGGTGTCACCCTTGGGCCCCTGCGGTCCGGTCGCGCCCGTGTCCCCTTTGGCGCCTTGCGGGCCGGTTGCACCAGCGGGCCCTGTGGCTCCCGCCGCGCCGGTGTCGCCTTTGAGACCCTGTGCGCCTGTAGAGCCCGTGGCGCCCATCGGGCCTTGTGCGCCCGTATCGCCCTTGAGGCCTTGCGGGCCAGTGGCGCCCGTCGCGCCGGTGTCACCCTTCGGCCCCTGCGGTCCGGTCGCGCCCGTGTCCCCCTTGGCGCCTTGCGGTCCGGTTGCACCAGCGGGCCCCGTGGCTCCCGCCGCGCCCGTGTCGCCTTTGAGGCCTTGCGGCCCTGCGGCGCCCGCCTGGCCCTGAAGGCCTTGTGGGCCGACTGGACCAACGGGGCCAGCCGGGCCGGCGGGTCCAGCCATGCCCATTGGTCCAGGCAGGCCCATGGGGCCTTGCGCGCCCGTCTCCCCTTTTTCACCTTGCGGGCCTTGAGCCCCAATTTCGCCTTTTTCACCTTGGGGGCCTTGGGCGCCCATCAGGCCCTGAAGGCCAGGAACGCCCTGGGGGCCAGTTTCGCCTTTTTCGCCCTGGGGCCCTTGTGGGCCGACCGAGCCGGTCCCACCTGGGCCCACCGGGCCTTGCGCGCCGGTGTCACCTTTCGGCCCTTGCGGTCCTGCCGGGCCGGTGTCGCCCGGTGCCCCTTGGGGACCGGTGGCACCCTGCGGACCTTGTGGCCCTTGCGGTCCGGGCGCGCCGGAGCCGGCAGGCAGCCAGAGGAGTTTGCCGTTGCTGTAGGCGAGCATCTGGCCGTCCTGCGGGGCGGTGGCAGCAAGTTTGCTGGTGGTGACGCTGCCGTCCGCGAGACGCTCGGTGGTGATGGGCGCGTTGCGGGTGTCTTGGAGGGCGGCGCTGAGGTTGGCGAAGTTCTGGTTGACTTCGTCGGCCCTGATGGGTGTCAGGGGTTTGAAGACGTGCGCGATGAAGGCAGGGGCTTCGCCGGCGGCGTAGGCGCCGGCCAGGCCGAGGGTCAGGCCGAGCGCGACGGAGCGGAAGTTGATCCAGGGGGTTTTGGTCATGGGGTGCCTTATTGCCAGGTGGCGGTGTTCCAGGTACTGCTGTTCCAGACGCTGGTGGGAGACGGAAGGGTGAAGTTGGCGCAGGACGTGAGGAGAAGTGCTGCGCTGACCACGACAAGCCACCGTTTCTTCATTACCCGCTCAGCGTAACCTTAAATTCCGCTCACCTGTGGAAAATTCAACGAATGGCACAGCCCGGCGACCGGGCCTTGTTTATTTGGGGCCTAGCCTGCTCCGCATCCCCTTCGCGCTGAGCTTCCTCCTGGATCCTGCGGTGTCCCCTGCGCACGCCCGCGTACAGCAATGCTCGAACGCCATCATGTTCATGGGCGGCTCAGTCCCTCCCAGGGCAGGCCACACTCCTGCTAGCGAGCGCGTGAAACCTCAGGGCGGATCGGCGTTGCCTCTCAATGATGTTGAGTGCGTAACCACCGTGAGGCCATAGCTCCGCCCCAGCAGGTACAGAACCTCCTTGAATAACCCGACCGCCCCACTCACCTCCGCATACGTGGGCTTCACCATCGCGGGAGTGCGCACCGCGTGATTGCCTACGCACGCGTGGTTCAGTCTGCATGAGCGGGCCATCGATCCCTGAAGAGTTCCGGAGCGGTAGGGGTCAAGTCCTGTTCTCCTGCTGGCGCCGGTCCGCGATCTATCAATCCATACACTGGAAGTCATCGTCATGAGTGAGCACCCTGCAGACGGTTTCCCAGGTCAACTCGTCGCCATTGACGCAGCGAATCTCGAACGGTACGTTCCGGATGTCCTGCTCACGGTGCTGTCTCCAGCCACAGCGTGTACCAGGGTGGCGAGGCGCGCCCCAACGTGAGCGCGGCCCAGCAACTATCCTGGTGCGGGGTCTGCAGGGATGAGCAGGCGACTGTGCCAATGGTCGTTCACGCTGGGCGAGTAAGGCCCCGCGCACGTCATGGGCGGCAGTGTGGTCGGCATCAGCGGGCATACCACTCCCTGGGCCCAAGGTGGGCGCAGAGGTGCTCCCCTCTGGTGGGGGCGTGTGCTACTCCTCCAATATGACCTCATGGAGAAAGACCCCTGCCCGCCTGGAAAGCGTGGGGCATTTTCATTGGCGCCATGGCGTTGATGGGCAGTTATATGCTCCTGCCTGAACTGCTGGAGGCGTCATGAAGGCGGCCGTGTTCCGCTCGTGGTGGAAGTCGTGGTGGAAGGTTCTATGGCCCGGATTCGCGAGCTGGCACTTCCTGATTCCTGCGCTGCCCACGCTGGTCCGTGCGCGCGTGGTGGAAGGCCGGTGCTGGTTGCGTTGATGTGGCGGCAGATCATGCAGCAGGACAGGGTGCTGGAGGAAAGCATGGGAGGTTCATGTGGGGTTGAACCCCTCACGGGTCCCGGGGCTTCAGCGTCACTTAAGTGCCCGCCACCGTCCGGCACCTGCGCGTCTTCATCACTAGGGTCTTCAGGGAGACGGCGTGGAGTGAAACCATCCTGCCTTCGTCGCCGAAGCTCCCGCGCCCGCTCGAACGGAAGGGCGCGTCAGGCACAACTTTGCCATCATCGTCCTGCTGGACCTGTGGCACGGCGAAGCGCTTGGCTTGCAATAGAGTGACTTGAACCTCAACCCGGGCACTAGCACTGTCGCTGGCGGTCTCATGCTGATCAACAGCTGCCTCTTCTCAATGCGCGGGAAGACCGTCAACGCGAGCTGCACCCTGTACCTCCGCTCGACCAGCAGCACGCTTCCGATGACGGCCCGCGCACTATTGGGGCGCCTGGACGTTCCCCGTCGCAACGGCAACCCGTTGTCCGCGGCACTTGGCAGTGTGCACTCGAACGCTGCCCCAGCCCCTCTCTATGCCGCATGCAAGCCTTGGGCTGCACAGCCATCACGCCACTGCTTGAGAGCGGCGCAGGCCCGCGCACGGTGGTGGCCATCGTAGGGCACGCCGACCCGACCATTACGTTGAGGCTATACACTCACAGTCGCGCGGAAGGCCGCAAAGCGGCCCTGATGCAAGTGGCAACAGGCTTCGAACACTTGATCCCCGACATTGCGTAGGGGTGAAACAGGGGTAACGAGATGGTTGAACAGCAGGAACAACAGCGTCCCGCGACGGCGCGGATGATGGAATTGGTCTTTCCGAAGGACACGAATTACCACGGGACGGCGTTTGGCGGGTTCGTGCTGAGCCTGATGGATAAGGTCGCGTCGGTCGCGGCGATTCGGCACAGCAAGAGTGGCGTGGTGACGGCGCGGATGGACGCGGTGGATTTCCACGTGCCGATTCGCGTCGGTGACGCGGTGGCGCTGGAGGCGCACGTCGTGAAGGTCGGGCGGACGAGCATGACGATCCGCGTGGACGTGTACCGTGAGCACCTGGCGAGCGGGGAGCAGCAGCTCGCCACGAGTGGGAGTTTCGTGTTCGTGGCGGTGGACGCGCAGGGGCGGCCCGTGCCGGTGCCGCCGCTCGCGCCCCTGGCGGACGCGGCGCAGTGACGTCCGCGGGCGAGGGCGCGCCGCTGCACCTGACGCTGGTGCGGCATGGCGTGACCGCGTGGAACACCGAGGGCCGCTGGCAGGGTCACAGCGATACGCCCCTGTCGGCGGAGGGTGAGGCGCAGGCGCGGCTGCTCGCGCGGCGCCTGCGCGCGTCGGATTTCGACGAGGTGCATTGCAGTGACCTACAGCGCGCGGTGCGCACGGCGAATCTCGCGCTGCCGGGGGCACCGATCATCCTGGACCCGCGCCTGCGCGAGGGGCATTTCGGGGCGTTCGATGCGCGCACGCAGGCGGAGAATGAGGCGCATGCCGGGTGGGCGGCGTGGCTCGCGGACCCCTGGCGGGAGCGCATGCCGGACGGTGAGAGTTTCGAGGAGGTGGGCGCGCGGGCGCTGGCGTGGGCGAATGAGCTGCCGTCCGGGCAGCGTGTGATCGCGTTCGCGCACAGTGTGTTCATTCGGGCGTTGATCTGCACGGCGCTGGGCATTCCGGTGCCGGCGCGGGGCGGCGCGGCGTTCCCGTTCCCGCTGCGCATCGCGCATGCGAGCCTCACGCGGCTGCACCGCACGCCGCACGGGTGGGACCTCGTGACGTTCAGTGATGTGGCGCACCTGGAGTCCTGGGCAGACGGGTGATGGCCAGTCGTGGTCGGCGCCTCGCTGGTGGCTGCGGCTCTTGATCACTGGCGCCGGGCTGACCACGGTGTTCCGCGGTTCGCCCGGCGGGGCGTCGGTGCGGGCGCTCACGGTGGAGGGCTGTTTCGTGACACCCTACCGGTGCACGCGTCAGACTGGGCAGTACATGTTTTTCTGGGAGTCGAAACAAGATCGCAGCCGCAGGGATCTCGAGCGGTGCCTCGCAACTCATGCGTCCCGGCTTGACGCGCTCGGCGTGACGCACGAAATTATCACGTCCGGCACGGAGGGGCAGGAGTGGTTCCATCAGTTGCGGCTCACCTGGCATGGTGTACAGTTCGTGGAGTTTCGGGTGGGGTGGGTGCGCGTTCCGGAGCACCCGTGGTACCTCGAATACCCGTTGCGGGCGGGTCAGCCACGCAACCCGTATGGGGTTCAGCGTCCGTTCTACGCGCGTTACCCTGGGCTGGCCCTCATCTCGGCTGAGTTTGAGGCGACAGTTCTGGACGCTCTGGCGGGAGCGATCGGTGACGACCGTCGGGCGTGAAGCTCAGGCAGCGTTCGTCCCTGCGGTGGGCGCGGATAGTGGGAGGGGTGATGACGCGGCGTTTGATGAGCTTTACGTCTGAGCTTCTGAGGCTTTCGCAGATGTCGCGGAAGTGTTGGAATGGCGATCATGCGCGCTCAAGTCAGCGCAGGCACCGTGGGCCTGGCGCACCGGACCTGCCAATGGAGTACACCTGATGGGAACTGATTCGTTACGGGCTGGGTTGTTCGATTCGCATCTGCACACGCCGCTGTGCGGGCACGCGAGCGGGTCGCCGCGTGCGTACGTGCAAGCGGCGCTGGAGGCGGGCCTGGCAGGCGTGGTGTTCACGGATCACATGCCGATGCCCGCGTGGTATGACGCGCCGTGGCGGATGCGCCGCGATCAGCTCGACGAGTACGTGGCGTTGGTGCTGGAGGCGCGCGCGGCGTTCGCGGGGCGCGTGGAGGTGCGTCTGGGGTTGGAAGCGGATTTCCACCCGGGCACGGAGCGGTACGTGGCGGAGGTGCTGGCGGCGCATCCGTGGGATTACGTGATCGGCAGCGTGCATTACCTGGGCGCGTGGGGTTTCGATAATCCGGAGTTCCAGTCGGAGTACGCGGCGCGCGATCTGGGAGAGCTGTACGGGCAGTATTACGCGCTGGTGGAGGGCGCGGCCCGGTCGGGGCTGTTCGACAGCATCGGGCACCTGGACCTCCCGAAGAAGTTCGGGCACCGCGACCCGGGCGGGACGGCGGCGCTGCGGGCGCTGGACGTCGTGGCGGAGCGCGGCTTGAGTCTGGACTTCAACACGGCGGGGTGGCGGAAGCCGGTGGCGGAGGCGTACCCGGCGGTGAACCTCGTGCAGGCCGCAGCAGCGCGCGGTGTGCCGTTCGTGCTGGGCAGTGACGCGCACGCGCCCGGCGAGGTCGGGCACCGGTTCGCGGAGGCGCTGGAGATTCTGGGTGGTGCGGGCGCGCGGGTTGTGACGTACCGCGGGCGGGAGCGGCAGGATGGATAAGAAGCAGGTGCTGGGCGTGCTGGAGGCGACGGCGGAGGTGCTGGAGCTGCTGGGCGAGTCGGAGTTCCGCGTGCGGGCGTACCGTGGGGCGGTGCGGGGCCTGGAGGCGACCGAGGAGGACTGGGCGGCGCTGCTGGCGTCGGGGTTCGCGGGGGTGCGGGGCGTCGGGCCGGGCACGCGCGCAGAACTGCAGGCGCTCGCGGAGACGGGCGTGTTCATGCCGTTCGAGGAGGCGGCCGCCTTGATTCCGCCGGGCGTGCTGACGCTGCTGCGCGTGCGTGGCCTGGGGCCGAAGAAGGTGCGGGCCCTGTGGGACGCCGGCATCGATTCGCTGGAGGCGTTGCGGGAGGCGGCGCGCGATGGGCGCCTGGCGGCCCTGAAGGGCTTCGGCGCGAAAACCGCCGTGAAGCTGCTGGAAGGTGCGGAGTTCGCGCTGGCGATGCAGGCGCGGCAGCACCTGTCGGTGGGCGTCCGGATCGTGGAAACGCTTACGGAGGCGCTGGCGGGCCTTGAGCCGCGCGCGGCCGGGGGCGTGCGGCGCGCGGCGGAGACGATCGAGGACGCGCAGGTGACGGTGACGGGCACCGCCGAGGCCGTGCGGGCGCGCCTGACGGGCCTACTAAGTGACGTGGCCGATCACCCGGACCTGCCAGCCCTTACGGGGCGCCTGGATGGCGTGCCGGTGGAGGTCGGGTACGCGGCTTCGGACGCGCGGGGTGCGCTGGACGTTCTGTATGGCGGTGGACGGGTGTTCCGCGAGAAGTTGGTGCAGGACGCTGCCCGCCAGGGCTTCGCGCTGACCGCCACCGGCCTGCGGCGCGGGGACGCGCTGACGCCCACGCCCGCGGAGGCGGACGTATTCGCTACGCTCGGGCGCACGTGCCCACCCGCGGAGTACCGAGAGCCGGAACACGAGGGCCTGCTGGACGCCCTGCCGGGCGCGGAGGCGCTGATCACGGTGCGGGACATCCGCGGGATGCTGCACACGCACAGCACGTGGTCGGACGGCACCGCAGGCATCCGGGAGATGGCGGAGGAGGCCGTGCGGCGCGGGCACGCATTCCTGGGGACGGGGGACCACTCGGTGAGCGCGCATTACGCGAACGGGCTGAGTATCGCGCGCCTGCGCGAGCAGCTGCGGGAGGTGCGGGAGCTGCAGCGGGCGGGCGTGCCGCTGGTCGCGGGCTCCGAGGTGGACATCCTGGAGGACGGGACGCTCGACTTCCCGGATGACGTGCTCGCGGAGCTGGATTACGTGGTGGCGAGCGTGCATTCGCGCTTTGACCTGCCGGCGGACGCGCAGACGGCGCGGATCGTGCGGGCGGCGCAGCATCCGCTCGTGACAATCCTCGGGCACCCGACGGGGCGGCTGCTGGTGCGCCGGCCCGGGTACGCGCTCGACCTGGACGCGGTGATGGCGGCGTGCGCCGCGGCGGGAACGGTGGTGGAGATCAATGCGAGTCCGTACCGGCTGGACGTGGACTGGCGCGTGGCGCTGGCGTGGCGCGGTCGGGTGCGGTTCGCGATCAACACGGACGCGCACGTGCCGGCGGGGCTGGGGGACGCGCGGTACGGCGTGATGGTGGCGCGCAAGGCGGGCCTCACGCCGGAGGATGTGGTGAACAGCCTGGACCGGGAGGCGTTCCTGGCGTTCGTGGCGCAGCAGCGCGCCGCGAGGTAAATGCAGGAGAGAAGGGACCGCGTGTATGCACGCGGTCCCTTCTCTTGGGGTGTTACTGCCGGGCGCCGAAGTCCTGCGTCCAGTAGTCGCGTTGATTGCCGCTGCTGGTCAGCCCGATACCGTAGCCGACGCCGAGTTCGCGGTAGTCGGGGTCCATGATGTTCGGGCAGTGGCTGGGGCTGCCCATCCACGCCTTGAAGGTGGCCTGGGCGCCGCCGTATCCGGCGGCGATGTTCTCGCCGAGGACGCTCCAGTTGGTGTAGCCCGCGGCGACCATGCGCTGCTGCGGCGTGACGCCTTCGAGGCTGTTGTGGCTGAAGTAGTTGCGCGTGGCCATGTCGTCGCTGTGCTGCTGCGCGGCGATCGTCAGTTTGGCGTTGAGGGTGAGGGGGGTGGCCGGGCCGAAGTTCGCCTGGGTGTGTTCGCTGTCGGTGGGGCAGGTGGCGCCGGTTTTGCGGACGGCGTTCACGAGGTTCAGGATGGCCTGCGCTTCGGCGGTGGCGGGCGTGGTTTGCGCGGGGGTGCCGCCGGCGTTATGTGTGGTGTCGGAGGGAGCCGGGGTGGGGGTGGCGCTGCAGGCGGCGAGTGCAGCCGTCAGGGCGATGGGCAGGAGGTGGCGGGGGGACATGCTCTTATGGTAGGAAAACCGCTCCAGAAAAGCGGTTAGGTTCCTCACGCGGGGCCGTTATTTATGCAGAAACGCTCACACCCACAGGGGGCATGAGCGTTCTGCTCAACGGGAGTGACTTCGTTCGGCCGCTTCGTGTATGCAGTGTATACACGGAGCAGGGGGCGCCCAAACGGGCGCCCCCTGCTTCAGTGCTGGTCAGCCCGCGCGGACGGGCGCGCGCAGCATCGGTTCGAGCGCGGCCATGAACTTCTCGAACCCGGCAAAGTCCAGTTGCTGCTCGTTGTCGCTCAGGGCCGTGGCGGGGCTGGGGTGCACCTCCACGTGAATGCCGTCCGCGCCGACCGCCAGGGCCGCTTTCGCGAGCGGGATCAGCAGGTCACGGCGGCCCGCGGCGTGCGTCACGTCGACGATCACGGGCAGGTGCGTTTCCTGCTTCGCGAGTGCCACGGCGGACAGGTCGAGGGTGTTGCGCGTCCACTTCTCGAACGTGCGGATACCCCGCTCGCACAGGATCACGTTCTTGTTGCCTTCGGCGAGGATGTACTCCGCGGCGTACAGCCATTCCTCAATGGTGGCGGACAAGCCGCGCTTGAGCAGCACGGGCTTCCCGGCACGGCCCACTTCGCGCAGCAGGCTGAAGTTGTGCATGTTGCGCGCGCCGACCTGCAGGATGTCCGCGTATTCTGCGACGATTTCCACGTCGCGCGTGTCCATCACTTCGGTGACGAACAGCTGGTTGTTTTCCTTGGCGGCGCCCGCGCCGAGGATCAGGCCGTCAACGCCCATGCCCTGGAACCCGTACGGGCTGGTACGGGGCTTGTACGCGCCGCCGCGCAGGATGCGCACGCCCTTCCCGGCGAGGAACGCGGCGGTGGTGTCCATCTGCGTTTCGCTTTCGATGCTGCACGGCCCGGCGATGATGATGGGCGCGCCGCCGCCGCCGACGGTCACGCCGCGGATGTTCAGGACGGTGTCGTCGCGCTGCACCTTGCGGGACACGAGGAGCTGCTTCTTGTCGTTGCTTTCCTCGAGGTCGAGGCTGGCTTTGAAGATTTCCTTGAAGATGGCTTTTACGGCAGCGGTCGTGAACGGGCCGCGGTTGAGCGCTTCGATCTCTTTGAGCTGCTGTTCCTCGCGGGCGGGGTCGTAGTGGTTAGGTCGGCCCTCCTGCGTTTTGGCGCGGCCGATCTCGGCGACGATCTCGCCGCGCTGACTCAGCAGCTTCAGCAGTTCTTTGTTGATGTCGTCAACTTGGCGACGAAGGTCATCAATCCTGGTCATTGAGACAGTGTAGTGATTGCGCTGGGGCGCGCGTCCGCGTGAACTAGCCAGAATGTCTAACAGCCCCACGAAAAACGCGGCTCGGAGCCGCGTTTTTCGTGGGGGGTGATGGGTTACTCGAGGGCGCCGGTGGCGGCTTCGCGGGGGGCGCTCATGCGGGACAGGACCACGCCGAGTTCGTACAGGGCGTAGATGGGCAGGGCGACGAGCATCATGTTCCACGGGTCGGGCGTGGGCGTGATGACCGCGGCCAGCACGAGGATCGCCATGAACGCGACCTTGCGGGCGCGGCCGAGCAGGGTGTGGTTCACGATGCCGATTTTCGTGAGGACCACGGCGAGGATCGGCAGTTCGAAGAAGATCCCGAACGCCACGAGGAACGTGACGATCTGCGAGAGGTACGCGCTGAGGTTGAACATGCCCGCCACCTGCCCGCCGAGGAAGTCCGCGAGGAACTTGACCATGGGCGGGAGAATCACGAAGTAGCAGAACACGCCGCCCGCCAGGAACGACAGGCCCGCGCCCATCACGAACGGGGCGGCCCACCGGCGCTCTTCCGGGTACAGGCCCGGCGCGATGAACAGCCACACCTGATGCAGGATGAACGGCAGCGCGAGCGCGAGGCCGCCCCACAGGGCGACGTTGAAGCTGAGGATGAACTGGTCCGTGAGTTGCATCACGACGAGTTGCAGTTTCCCGGACTGGTACAGCTGCGTGTGCGTGAGCGGCTCTTTGAGGAGTTCGATGAGTTGCGTGCGGTACGTCCACGCTGCGCCCGCGCCGATCACCAGGAAGATGAGTGCGTAGATGATGCGTGAACGCAGCTCCTCCAGGTGGTCGAGGAGGGGCGCGGTGGTGTCCTTGGCCATACTCGCCTCCCGGTTCAGGCGCGCGGCGTGCCGTCTTCGCGGGTCACGACGGTGGTGTCGCCGCGCCCGTCGCGGGTTTCCTCACGGAAGCCTTTGATGCCCTGCCCGAGGCCCCGGCCGATTTCCGGGATTTTCTTCGCGCCGAACAGCAGGACCAGCACCAGAATGATCAGACCAATTTCCAGAATGCCCATGGGGTTCTCCTTACGTGAGCGCCTTGCCGCGCGCTCGCTTGTGTTCAAGTTATACGCGCGGGCTCGCCGGACGGATGTGCCGCGAGGCACGGACCCTGGCCGTTCCTGAACCTCCGCGCCCGGACGGGCGCGGGGAGGGGCGGGCACGCGCGCGTGCCCGCCCCTCCCCCACCTGGGTGGTTACTCGCTCTGGCGGGCGAGCCAACCGGCCAGCCACGGAAGTTTGCGTTCCACTTGGGCGCGCACGCCGTTCCAGTAGCGGCGGCTCCAGCCGGTGACGGTCCGCTGCTTCCCGCGGGCGACGGCGAGGGCGCCTTCGGGGACGTCCTCGTGGACGGTGCTGCCCGCCGCGATGAACGCGGCGTCGCCCACGGCGCGCGGGGCGATCAGGGTGCTGTTGCTGCCGATGAACACGCCCGCGCCGATGTCGGTGCGGTGCTTGTTGACGCCGTCGAAGTTGGCGATGATGGTGCCCGCGCCGACGTTCGTTTCTGCGCCGATGGTGACGTCGCCGAGGTACGCGAGGTGCCCGGCCTTGACGCCCTCGTGCAGGGTGGCGTTCTTGACTTCCACGAAGTTGCCGATGTGCACGCCGCCCGCGAGGTTCGCGCCGGCGCGGAGGCGCGCGAACGGCCCGACGTCGCTGCCGCTGCCGACCACGGCGCCTTCCAGCATGCTGTGCGGCTTGATGACGGCGCCCGCGCCGATCTCGCTGTCCTCGATGACGCTGTACGCGCCGATGACGGCGTCCTCGCCGATGACGGTGCGGCCGCGCAGGATCACGCCGGGCTGGATGGTGGCGTCACGGGCGATGCGGACGGTGTCCTCGATGTACGTGCTGGCCGGGTCGGTGATGGTCACGCCGTCGCGCATGTGGCGCGCGTTGATGCGTTCGCGCATCAGGCGCTCCAGCACAGCGAGCTGCGCGCGGTCGTTGGCGCCCATGACCTCGCCCGCGTCGGGAATGCGGAAGGCCTGCACGGGCGCGCCCTCGCCGCGGTACAGGGCGATCAGGTCGGTGATGTAGTACTCGCCGGCGGGGTTGTCGTCGGTGATGCGTTCCGCGAGGGCGGGCGCGCGGTCGTCCATGACGTACACGCCGCTGTTGAATTCCCGCACGCGTTTCTCTTCGGGGTTCGCGGCTTTTTCCTCCACGATGCGCGCCACTTCGCCGTTCTCGTCGCGGATGATGCGGCCGTACCCGGTGGCGTCCGGCAGTTCGCTGGTGAGGACCGTCAGGGCGCTGCCGTGCGTGCGGTGCTGTTCGAGCATGCGCGCGAGCGTTTCCGGGGGGAGCATGGGCGTGTCGCCGTACAGCAGCAGCACGTCCGCGCCGCCCTGCAAGGCGCGCGCGGCGACGAGGAACGCATGGCCGGTGCCGAGCTGGCGGTCCTGGCGGACGAAGCGGACCCCTTCGGGCGCGAGGGCCGTTTCAATCTGGTCCGCGCCGTGTCCGGTAACGACGATAATGTCGCGCGCGCCGAGCGTTTTGGCGGCGTTCACGCTCCAGCCGACCATGGGGCGGCCGGCGACGGGGTGGAGCATTTTGGGGAGTTTGCTTCTCATGCGCGTGCCCTGGCCCGCCGCGAGAATCACGACGTCCAGCGGCACGCGCCGCGTGCTGGGTTGGGGTTCAGTCATGGGTTACCTGCGTACAAGTGAGCGTGTACGGTTTCAGTGTAGCGGGGTGCGGGTGGGCGGCGCGTCCCAAAGCGAGACAAGGCACAAACGCCCGGTGTGCGCAGAGGGGGGTGAACGCGCGGCGTTCACCCCCCTCTGGCGGCGTCACGTTACTGCTGCGCGGCGAGCTGATCGGTGGGGCCGCTGTCGGCGGGAGCCGTTCTGGCTTTGCGGCGCAGCGTGATGAGGAAGTAGATGCTGACGAGGATCAGGGGGATGCTGATGAGCTGCGTTTCGGTCCACAGGCCGATGCCGGGTTTGTCGAGGCCTTCGCTGAGGTACGACTTGAGCGGCAGCGGGTTCAGGCGGAAGGTTTCCTCCCAGCCGGCGCGCAGCAGGCTGTACCACAGCCAGAACTGCCAGAACGTCCAGCCGGGAATGCGGGAGCGCAGCCAGAAGAACGCCGCGACGGACAGCATGATGCCGATGATCACGCCGTACATCTGCGTGAAGTGCACGGGCGCGGTCATGACCATCTGCCCGCCTTTGTTCACGCAGTACTGCGCGAGGTTCAGCGCGGTCTGCGGGTTGCACATGGCGTCGTGGAACGCGCGGGCGCTGTCCGGCCAGACGTACCCGACGGGCCAGCCGGTGACGCGGCCGACGGTGTCGCTGCCGTTCATGATGTTGCCGATGCGCCCGCCGATGATGCCGAAGGCCACGCCCGGCACGAACAGGTCCGCGTACTGGTAGAAGTTCAGGCGGTAGCGGCGGGTGTAGTAGATCAGCACGAGAATCCCGGCGATCAGGCCGCCGTGGATGCTGATGCCGCCCTGGCGGATGTTGATGATGTCCACCAGCAGCGGCACGCCGCTCTTCCCGGCGAACAGGTGCCAGGACGTGGCGACGAACACGATGCGCGCGCCGATGACGCCCCACACGACCGCCCACAGGATCATGTCCTGCAGCAGGTCGGCGTTCAGGCCGCGTTGCCGGGCAAGGCGCGTGCCGACGAAGCTGCCGAGGAGGATGCCGGCTGTGATGAGAATGCCGTACCAGGCAACGGTGAAGCTGCCGATCTGAAATGCAACGGGGTCCATAGGTTGGCCCCAGTGTAACCGGGCGCACGGCGCGCGCGGGCGAGGTTCAGGTGAGACGGTGCACGCGCAGTTTCGCGGTGATGCGCGCGGCGCTCAGGACGCCTTTGAGGAGCACCTGATCGCCGCGCGCGAGGACGGGGACGTCCCAGCCGTAGCGCGCTTCGAGGTCGGCGTGGCCGGTCACGTCCACGGGCGTGTAGGGCACGCCGAGGCGCGTGAGGGTCGCCTCGGCGTCCTCGCAGAGGTGGCAGCCGGCGCGGGTGTAGAGCGTGAGCGTGGGCGCGGCGGTCATGCGAACACGCTCTTGGCCGGGTCGTACAGGCGCCACAGTTCAAACAGGCCGATCAGGACGTGCAGGACGAACTTCGCGGCGATGCCGGCGAGCAGGCCGATGAGGGTGCCCCAGGCGCTGCGGAGCGCTTCCGGGAACGGCTTGCGGACGATGAACAGTTCGGCGATGAGGGCGCCCAGCAACGGGCCGATGATCAGGCCGAACGGAATGATGGGCAGGATGCCGACCAGGCCGCCGATCAAGGCGCCCCAGATGGCCTGTTTGCTGCCGCCGTAGCGGCGCGCGCCCCACGCGGACGCGAGGTTGTCGACGAAGCCGACAAGGATGGTGACGACGCCAAGCGTGATCAGGAACGGCAGGTCCGGCCAGACCTGGAAGCCGTCAAGGAAGGTGGCGACGACGCTGCCGACGAAGATGATGAAGGTGGCGGGCAGGACGGGAATAAAGGTGGCGACCAGCCCGATCAGCCACACCACCAGAAAGACCAGGAACGCCAGGGACATACGCTTTACGGTACGCGGTGATGCGCGGCGGCGTTCCGCCACGCGGCGGATGCGGGGGTGTGGGGTGGCGCGGCAGGCTGGAGGCATGAACGATCTGCAGACGAAATTGAGTCGGCGCCTGTCGTACCTGTTGCGGCACGCGCCGCACGAGGCGGGATTGACGCTGGAGCCGGGCGGGTGGGTGCGCGTGGATGACCTGCTGGCGGGGTTGCGGCGCCTGGGCGTCGCGGCGACCCGCGAGGCTGTGGAGACAGTGGTGCGCACGAACGACAAGCGGCGGTTCAGCCTGGACGGCGCGGGCGAGCGGATCCGCGCGAATCAGGGGCACAGCGTGCCGGTGGACCTGGAGCTGACGCCCAGCGTGCCGCCCGACGCGCTGTACCACGGCACGGTGCGCGCGGCGACAGGGGACATTTTTCGGGAGGGGCTGCGGCCGATGGCGCGGCATCACGTGCACCTGTCGCCGGACACGGCGACAGCGGTGCGGGTGGGCGCGCGCCGGGGCCGCCCTGTGGTGCTGCGGGTTGACGCCGCCGGCATGCACGCGGCCGGGCACCGGTTTTACTGCAGCGAGAACGGCGTGTGGTTGACGGACACTGTGCCGCCGGCGTTCCTGTCGGTGTTACCAGCGGACGGGACACCCTAACGCTCGTTTGTTCGCTCACGGTAGACTGCACGCATGAAGGCAGTCATCGTGTCCGCCTCCCGGACGCCCGTCGGAAAATTCATGGGCGCCCTCGCCCCCGTGAGCGCCGTGCAACTCGGCGCCCTCACCCTCCGCGAAACCCTCCAGCGCGCCGGCCTGAACGGCGACCTCATCGACGACGTCATCATGGGTCAGGTCGTTCAGGCCGGCAGCGGCCAGAACCCCGCCCGCCAGGCCGCCATCCACGCGGGCGTCCCCAGCAGCGCCGGCGCCCTCACCGTGAACAAGGTGTGCGGCAGCGGCCTCAAGGCCGTGATCCTCGGCGCGCAGAGCATCCGCGCGGGCGACCAGACGGCCGTGCTCGCCGGCGGCATGGAAAGCATGAGCAACAGCCCGCACCTGCTGCCCCGCGCACGCTTCGGCTACCGCCTGGGACACGCGGAAGTCCTCGACGCGAACACCCTCGACGGCCTGTGGTGCAGCATCAACAACGAAGGCATGGGCCTGACCGGCGAGCGCGTCGCCGACAAGTACGGCATCACCCGCGCGGAGCAGGACGCGTACGCCGCCGACTCGCACCGCAAAGCTGCCGCCGCGCAGGCGAGCGGCGCGTTCGACGCGGAAATCGTGCCCGTCACCGTCCCTGGCCGCAAGGGCGACCTGGTCGTCACGCAGGACGAAGCGATCCGCGCGGACACCACCGCCGAGGCCCTCGCGAAACTCAAACCGGCCTTCAAGGCGGACGGCAGCGTCACCGCTGGGAACGCCCCCGGCCTGAACGACGGCGCGAGCAGCCTGCTGATCATGAGTCAGGACGCCGCGCGCGCGCACGGCCTCACGCCCCTCGCGGAAGTCGTCGGGTACGCCACGGGCGGCCTCGACCCCGAATGGGTGATGATGACGCCCGTCGCAGCCACCCAGAAGCTCCTGAAGAACCTCGGGTGGACTGCCGCCGACGTAGACCTGTGGGAGCTAAACGAGGCGTTCAGTGTGCAGGCCCTCGCCGTCATGCGCGAACTGGACCTCGATGCCGCCCGCGTGAACGTGAACGGCGGCGCCGTCGCGCTCGGGCACGCCATCGGCAACAGCGGCTCGCGTATCCTCGTGACGCTCCTTCACGCCCTGCAGGCGCGCGGGCAGGAAACAGGCGTGGCGACGCTGTGCATGGGCGGCGGCAACGGCCTCGCGCTCGCCGTGCGGCGCCTGGGGTAAGGTGCGCGCATGAACCTGTTCGTGCTGATCAGCCAGTACCTGAAACCCCAGGCCGACGTCGACGTGGTCACGCCCCGCCACCGCGCGTGGCTGGACGACCACTACCGCTCCGGCACGTTCCTCGTGTCAGGCCGCCAGGACCCGCCCACGGGCGGCGTCATCGTGGCGCGCGCGCAGAGCCGCGAGGCGCTCGAAGCGCTCATGGCGAACGACCCGTTCGTGCTGGAAGGCTGCGCGGCGTACACCATCACGGCATTCACGCCCGTGAAGCGCGGCGCGGCCGTGCACCTCGACGACATTCCTCTCGTTCAGTAACAGTGACGCGGAGGCGCCCCGCGGGGCGCCTCCGCACGGTAAGGAGCAACGCATGAAGTTCGGTGTAATCGGTGCAGGGCAGATGGGCGCGGGCATCGCGCAGGTGGCGGCGCAGAGTGGCTTCACGGTCGTGCTGCGCGACATGGAGGACCGCTTCCTGGAACGCGGCCGTCAGGTGATCGAGCGGAGCCTCGCGAAACTCAGCGAGAAAGGCAAACTGGACGGCACGCCCGAGGAGGTGCTGGGCCGCATGACATTCACGACGGACCTCGCGGCGTTCGCGGACTGCGACCTCGTCGTGGAGGCCATCGTGGAGAACGAGGGGGTGAAGGCGCAGCTGTTCCGGGACCTGGGCGGCATCGTGAAGCCGGAAGGCATCCTGGCGAGCAACACCAGCAGCATCCCCATCACGAGTCTCGCCACCGCCAGCGGCCGCCCGGAGCGGTTCATCGGGATGCACTTCATGAACCCCGTGCCGCTGATGCAGCTCGTGGAAGTCATCCGCGGGTACAGCACCAGCGACGACACCGCCGCGTTCGTGGAGAGCACCGCCCGCAAGATGGGCAAGACGCCCCTGTCGTGCAACGACTTCCCGGGGTTCGTGAGCAACCGCATCCTGATGCCCATGCTGAACGAGGCCATCCAGTGCGTGATGGAGGGCGTCGCGGAGCCCGAAGCGATCGACGGGATCATGAAGCTCGGCATGAACCACCCGATGGGGCCGCTCACGCTCGCGGACTTCATCGGCCTCGACACGTGCCTCGCGATCATGGAGGTGCTGCACCGCGGCCTCGGCGACGACAAGTACCGCCCCAGCCCGCTGCTGCGCAAGATGGTCCAGGCGGGCCTGCTGGGCCGCAAGAGCGGCCGCGGCTTCTACACGTACTGAGGGCGCCGCCCCCTGGCAAGGAGGAGGGCGGGACCAAGTGTCCCGCCCTCCTCCCTGTTCGTTCAGGCCCGCTGCGTCACAGCGGGCGGCGCCAGAACGGCGCCCGTACGGTGGTCAGGCGCCTCGTGCGGCGTGACGAAATAGAACGCGATGGCCAGCAGGATATACACGGCGATCAGCATGACGCCCTCGAACCAGGTCGTCTCGCCGTCCTTCGTGACCGCCGTGACGATCAACGCGACCGCCACGATCGCCACCAACTCCAGCGGACTGGTGAAGATCAGGTTCATGGGCTTCCCGAGCAGATGGCTGATCAGCACCAGCAGCGGCGCGGTCAGCAGCGCCACCTGGACGGTCGCGCCCACGGCGATGCTCACCGCGAGGCCGATCTGGCCTTTGCGGGCGAAGTACGTGGCGCCCAGGTACTCCGCGAAGTTCCCCACGACCGCGAGCACGATGATCCCCAAGAAGAACGGGCTGAGGCCCAGCGTGCTGCTCGTCGCCTCCAGCGCGCCGGACAGCATCTCGGATTCCAGGGCGATCAGGGCCGTGCCGCCCACCAGGACCGCGAGGGCACGCGCGAGCGGCCACGGCCTGCCGTGCATCTCCTCGCCGCCGTCCAACGCGAACACGTCGCGGTGCGTGACAAGCGTGTACACGAGGTTCAGCAGGTACACGGCGATCAGCACGACCGCCACGCCCAGGCTCAGCGCGTCGTTCAGGCGCGCGCGCTCCGCCGCGTCACTCGGCGTGAACCCCGGCAGGCGCTCCGTGTAATCGAAAAACGCCGGGAGCAGTAACGCCACCACCAGCAGAAACAGCATGCCGCTCAGCTGCCCGGCGTTCTCGCGGCTGAACGTCTGCTTGTGCCGCCCGAAGCTGCCCACCACAATCGCGAGGCCCAGGCCCAGCAGCGCGTTGCCGATCAGGCTGCCGGTGATCTGCGCCTTCACGACCGCCTGCTGCCCCTCGATCAACACGAAAATAGCGATGATCAGCTCCGCCAGGTTCCCGAACGTCACATTCAGCAGGCCCCCGATGGTCGGGCCCGCGTGATGCGCGACGTGCTCCGTTGCCTTGCGCAACCAGTCCGCGAGCGGCACGACCGCCAGCGTGGACGTGATGAACACCCACAGCGGCGGCGCGTGCACGACGTACTCCAGCACCAGTGACACTGGTACGAACAGCAGCAGCAGATTCATGAACATGCGCTCAGGGTAACGTGACGCCCTTTCGCACCAGAAAGCACGGTCCTTCATGTCCGCCGCCCGTACCTTGCAGGCATGAGCGCGTCCGCCACCACCCTGCTGCAAGACACCTACCTGCGCCGCGCAGGCGATCACCCCTGCCGCTTCCGTTACACCCACCCCGACGGCACCCCATACACCGACGAGGCCGGCCTCGCGCGCATCGCGAAGCTCGCCATTCCGCCCGGCTACCAGGACGTGTACGTCAGCCCCGACGCGGACGCGGACCTGCAGGCGTTTGGGCGGGACGCCGCCGGGCGCCTGCAGTACCGGTACCACGCAGACTTCCTGCAGGCCCGCGCCGGCCGCAAGTGGGCGCGCCTGGGCCGCTTCGCGCGGGCCCTGCCGGCCTTCCGGACCGCCACGACCACGGACCTGCGCCGCACCGGCCTGCCGGAACGCAAGGTGTTAGCCATCATGACGCGCGTGCTGCACGTCGCGCGCTTCCGGGTGGGCAGCGAGGCGTACGCGCGCGCGCACCGCACGTACGGCCTCTCGACACTGCTCAAACGCCACGTCCGCGTGGACGGCACCACCGTGGAATTCAACTTCAAGGGCAAACACGGCGTGCAGCAGCACCGCTTCATCACCGACCGCACGGTGGCGAGCGCCGTCGAGCGCCTGCTGGAGCTGCCTGGCCCGCACCTCTTCCAGGCCGTGCAGGCGGACGGCACGCCCTGCCGCATTCACGCGCCCGAGGTGAACGCCTATCTGCGAGACGTCATGGGCCCGTTCACCGCGAAGGACTTCCGGACGTGGGGCGGCACGCTGCTCGCCGCGGAGTACCTCGCGGAACTCGGCGCGCCCGCCACGGAACGAGACGCCCGCAAAGGCATCGTCGAGTGCGTGAAAGCCGTCGCGGAGGACCTCGGCAACACGCCCGCCGTGGTCCGCGCGCACTACGTCTGCCCGGTCATCTTCGACCGCTACGCCGAAGGGCGGGTGCTGGACGATTTCGAGCCGCGCGCCAACCGACTCCCCACTTCGCTGGAGGGCCTCACGCGCGCCGAAGCGGCCCTCGCGCGCCTGCTCGCCAGCCGCCCCCGCAAAGGCGAGTGACGACCCGCTCAGTGCGCAAAATCCCCCCGTGCTAGCGTAGAGAGATAGGCCCGCACGGGCCGCAGCACCAACATCAAGGGCCCCCGGGCCCGTGGAGGCACGAAAGCGTGACGATGTTCGAATCGCTCGGCAACAAACTGCAAGACATCCTCGATAAACTCCGCCACGAAAGCAAACTCACCGAAGCGCAGGTCAAAGCGGCCATGCGCGAAATCCGCATGGCGCTCCTCGAAGCGGACGTGAACTTCAGCGTCGCCAAGGACTTCGTCGCGCGCGTCACTGAAAAGGCCGTCGGGCAGGAAGTCATGGGCAGCCTCAACGCCGGCCAGATGGTCGTGAAGATCGTCAACGACGAACTGATCGAAACGCTCGGCGGGCAGGCCAAGCAACCCACCCTGAAGAACGAAGGGAACATCTTCTTCATGGTCGGCCTGCAGGGCGCCGGCAAAACCACCAGCACCGGCAAGCTCGCGCAGTACTACAAAAGCAAAGGCCGCCGCGTCCTGCTCGTCGCCGCCGATACCCAGCGTCCCGCAGCGCGCGACCAGCTGAAGATCCTCGGCCAGCAGGTCGGCGTGCCCGTCCTTGAGGTCGCCAACGGCGAAACCCCCGCCGAAACCAAACGCAAACTCGAGGCGCACCTCCAGAGTGACTACCGCGACCTCATCATCGTGGACACCGCCGGCCGCCTCCAGATCGACGAAGCGCTCATGGACCAGCTCGCGGACCTCAAGGGCGCCCTCTCCCCCACTGAAACGCTCCTCGTCGTGGACGCCATGACCGGCCAGGAGGCCCTGAACGTCGCCGAAACGTTCGAGAGCCGCATCGGCCTGTCCGGCCTGATCATCACGAAGATGGACGGCGACGCGCGCGGCGGCGCGGCCCTCAGCGC